>JBOEGF010000010.1:0-905914 GCA_050633305.1 Nannocystales bacterium | reverse complement strand
GGCGTGTTCGCCGGCAGCCCACAGATAGTTCCCCCCCGACCCGGGCTCCGCGGCGCGGCATTCGACCGACCGTGGCTGGCAAGAACAAGTGGGCCCGCATCGAAGCACTCCAACGCAACGAGGCTTTCCTCGAGGCTCACGAGCACGCGCGCTTGCTGTTCGAACGCGGGAAGCGGGATGCCGTTTTCCCCCGTGGGACCTACCTGATGGTCCAGCGCTTCGGCGTCGCAGTCGACGTCGCGAAAAACTGAGGCAGCTCTGCTTCAGGCGCAGTAGGCGAGCCGAGCGCTCGTCCGAGGGTGCTGGTTCTTCGTCAGACGTAGCCCGCGAGATACCCCGCCCTGCAGCACTCCACTGCGGTTGGCAGCCCTGTGATCGCCGCGTTGGGCCGTTCGTCAACCCACCTGCGCATCGATCTTCCACCTCGACCCTCAACAACCCTGGGTCGGGGTTGGCGGGTCGGGGTTGGGGGGTTGGCGGGGGGTTGGGGGTTGGCGGACCCTCAACAACCCTGGGTCGGGGTTGGCGGGGGTCGGGGTTGGGGGGGCGCCCACGACTCAAAACCGGAGGGTGAATCCGCCAACCGTGGGCGTGAACGCCACCGCCCGGGCCTTCTTGCGCCGCACCAGTCCCACGATCAACGTCGGAAGTCCGACCGCCACGAGGACCGCGCCGGAGATCAACAACGCATCACCGATCGTCGCCTCCCGAACGGCGGCCTCTTCCAGTTCGTCGCGACGCTCGGCGGTCGGCGCGGAGTCGACCCGGTTGCTGCTGCTCGAAGACAGCGCTTGAAACACACCACCGCCGATCAGTCCCGCGCCCCCGAGTCCTGTCACGACCGCGCCTGCGATGATCAACCCGCGACCCGTGTTCGCTGGTTGCTGGCTGCCCGTGTCCGTCGGTGGGGGAGCGGGAGCCGCCTCGGGCGGGGGAACAGGCTCCTCCTCGGCAGCGCGCGTGGTGTCGAGAACCTCGCGCAGCACTCGGATTCGATCGTTGGCCATCGCGCGGTTGTCGAGCGTGACCCCCGGCTTGACCATGAACTCCTCGTAGCGCGCTAGCGCGGCCTCGAGCTCGCCCGCCTCCTCATGCACCCGGCCGATGTTGAACAGGCACGCGGGATCTTCGTTGATCGCGTAGGCGGCTTCGAAGTGTGCGACCGCGGCGTGGAAGTCACGGGCCTCGAACGCCTCGGCAGCGGCAGCCAACTCGGCCTGCGCAGGGTTGCCGGCCTCGGATGCGCCGGCAGCTTCCTCCGGCGCGGTCCGGACTCTTGCCTGCGCGGGGCCTGCAAGTCCGAACGAAACAGTGCACGCGATCGCGGCACGAACGGTGGGTTCGCGAAAGAGCGTCTTGGAATCCATGAACAGGGGGGCCCAGGCTAGGTCATCCTGGCCGGCTCGTGTAGACTCCTGCTCCGAACCTCCCCTCTTCTGGGGTCGATTCCTCCGCGATGTCCCGTTCAACAATGGTCTCTCGTACGCTGGTGATTGTTGCCTCGCTCTCCGCTTCCATTTGGGGAGCTTCCGGATGCTCGCTGGGTCTCGATTTCGACGACTGCTCGAGCGACCAACAGTGCGCTGATGGCGAGATGTGCAGCGATGCGGGGATCTGCGAAGCCGCAGGCTCGACCGGTGCGCAGGGCTGCGAACCTCTCTCTGTGGCCGCGTGCGGCTGTCCTGACGGATCTTTAGGTAACCAAGTCTGCCAACAAGACGGCAGCCAGGGTGCCTGCATGTGTGACACGGGCACGACAGGCCTGCCCGTCACGACCTCAAACGACACGTCAACCTCGTCTGGTGACAACTCGACGACTACGACGAACGAGTCGGATGACTCGGTCAGCACAGGCACGAATACAACGACCGACACAGCCACCGACACCGACTCAGGTGCGGACACCGACACCGACACCGACACCGGGGGCGTCGAGTGTGTGACCGTGACCCCCTCCGGGCTGCTCCGAGACCAAGGCTCCTCCCCTTCTCCGGATACCGCGCGCTTTTTCCTGGAGATCGATGACTTCGGGGTGGGATCCGACACCCTCGACGAGTTCCGCCTCGAGTTCTGGTTCGGGGCCGGGGATGGAACGCACGACCTCGGCGACGCGACCAACAGCCAGTACTCCTCCTGCCGCCACTGTGTCCGGCTCATCGAAGACGTCGGCCCCGAAACGGTCGAGCAGGATTTTTTTGGTGGTGTTCAGTACTTCCAGTCCCAGGGAAGCCTCGACGTCGCAAACGATCCCCAGGGGGGCGAAATCTCGGTCACGTTCGAAGGCGTCCAACTGGTTGAAGTCTCCTTCTCGGGTATCACCAGCACGCCGGTCGAAGATGGAGGCTGCATCATCGTCGCGGACGGCACCTACGCGACGCCCGAGGTTCCCAAGGAATGGACGTGCACTCCGCTCGCGTACACCGACGTCATCTGTGACTGCGGCTGCGGAGTCGCGGACGACTTCTGCGCGGACACCATGCTCGAGACCTGCGATCGCTGCGACGACGTCGGCTCGTGCATGGAGGGCGGCGGTGCGTGTCCCGGGCTGATCACCCCGGACGACACGACGAGTTGTGACGCACCAGCGGGCTGGACATGCCCCGAAGAGACATTCGCCGACGCGACGTGCCACTGCGGATGCGGCGTCCTCGACCCTGACTGCATGGACGCCACCTCGGCAAGCTGCACCGCCTGTAACGCCACCGGCTCCTGTGCAGCGGGCGGCAGCGATTGTTCCACCATCGCCGCAGCCGACAACACCAGCTGCATCTGACGCGACGGCTCGCACCAGGACCTCGGCCCCCGAGCCGTAAGGTCCGCCGCGCGCTGGCGCATCTCAAATGCGACAGCGCTGTCGTATTTCGAAAACCCCGAGTTCGAGCTGCTACGGTGTCTAGCTCGCCAGATCGAGGTGCGCGAAGTCGTCCTGCGGTCCGTTTCAGCGTTGTGGGACCCGGCGGCTCGACGCTCCGCACGCTCGGCTCCAGAGCCGTCCCCCGGCACGTGCCCATCCCGGCACACCTCGCCCCGGGGGCGTCTCGGTTTCTGATACACCTCTGCCAATGTCCGAAGGATTCGGCATCGTCGCACTGCTGTGCGCCCTCACCGGTTCTCCCCCGCCCGTTCAACGGCCGAAGAGCGCCCCCACGCCTGTCCAGCGCCCGCAAACGGCTGAGCCTGCGCCTGCTCCCGCGCCCAAACCTCCGCCCACGCAGGCCGAACCTCCGCCCCAACCAGAACCCGCGCCGCCCCAACCCGCTCCGCCCACAACGGAGCCTTCGCCACCGCTCTCGGACGTCGACAGGGCTGCGGAGCTCGACGAGTTCACCCACATCCTGGAGCCGTTGCCACCGGAGCCTGAAACTGAGGCTGAAACCGAGTTCGAACCTCGACCAAGGCGCGACGATCCTCCGAGGTTGGATCCGGAGGATCTGGTGCGCCGAGGGTTCGTCATCGCACCGGCGGTTGGCGCCACGCTGTGCGGCCACGATTGGTGCGAGTCATACCGCGGGGGCTTCGGCGGCCAGCTCGAACTCGGCTTCCGGTTCGGAACCCTGATGCCGCATGTCAGCGTGGACGGTGGCTCGGGAAGTGACGACACGTCGACGCTCGAAGACCAACTCCTCCTCCCTCCTGGCACGATCGACTCCTCCCGCACATCGTTCTTCGGCGCCGGCGGTGGGCTGAGCTTGTTCTTCAAGCGCAAGGGTCGTCTCGACCCGTACGTCTCGACGCGGCTGGGCTACACCCGTACGGTCTCGCGAGTCCAGGTGGGCGGTGTGCAGTACAAGGAAACCGTCTCCCGCGGAAGTGTTCGACTCGGTGGCGGGCTCGATGTGTTCATCGGTCGCAACGTTTCCCTCGGCCCCCGGTTCGACGTCACCATCGGATTTGCAGGGCAAGTGTGTGTGGACTCGGAAACCCCAGCGAGGCCCAACGAGACTCCCGCGACCTGCTACGACACCCGCGACCTCGAAGAGACGGTCCGTCTCTACGCTCAAGATCTCCCGGTGCCGGTGTTCATCGGCGCACAGCTTCGCGTTGTACTCCCAGGAGCCGGCGGGGGATTGCGCCCATGAAGTCTTGTGCGTGAAGCCGCCCTCATGGAACCGACTCTCGACGCTCGCCGCTAGAGCAGCGAAAGCTGGCAGGGAGCCGTCAGCCGAGGTCCGGATTTCCCGATCTGATCCCTCACCGCTTCCCGATCTGTGACGCCCCCCCAAAAACCACGGTCGCGAACTCGGGGAGAAGTCGCCGCGGCCCGGTTGGTCCGGTCCTTGCTGTCTCAAGACGTCGTGCTTACGCGTCCATGCCTCTCATCGTCCCTGCTCTTGCTCGCCTTCGCGTTCTCCTCCGCCTGCACGGCCGATGGAGACGGAGACTCATCCGAGACCGATGCGGCGGAGACGGATGAAGGTGGGCCCGGTGGCGGACCGGGCGGTGGGCCAGGCGGCGATGGCTCCAGCGATGGCAGCGACACCGATACCGAGGGTGGCGACGACGGCGGAGACGGAGGCGACGACGGCGGAGACGGAGGCGACGACAGTGGCGCGCTTCCCGAGGAAGACCACGCGCTCGGCACGATCGTTCTTGCCGAGCAGCACCAATCGACCTCCGCCACCGCAACCGGCTCCGTCTCCGCGAGCTTCATTCCCGACGCTGCCGCGGTCGGTCAAGGATGCTCGGAGACGGTGGCCGGCTGCGAGGTCTCCGTGGTCCCCGACTGTCCCACCGGTTGCGGGGACGGCCAGTACTGCGGATTCGACGACGGCTGCGCATCGACGTGCTTGGACATCTGTGACGCCAACTGCGGCAACGACGAGGTCTGCTACTTCGCGGCGCCGGGGCAAGCCGCGTGCCGAGACCGAGAGGACTTCGACGCGGGCTCGCTGACCTTCACCGGAACGACCGCACCGATCACTCTCCTGCCTCCGTATGCCCTGAACGGTCTGGATACGGGCTCACCGTTCCCTCCCGGGGGCAATGTCACCGTCGAGGCCAGCGGTGCGGTGGCGGCCGGCTTCGGGGCGTTTAGCGCCGACTTTTCCGCGACAACGCTGATCCAAACCCAGCTCGACAACATCACCCTCAGCGAGGCCTACGGCAACGCCGACCTGCCCGTGCAATGGGCAGCAGGCAATGACGAGGCGACCGTCACCGCTGCGGTGACGGGGCTCAAGGGTCAGTCCGGAACGGTGCGTTGCCCTGCGGACGACGAGGCAGGCAGCGTCACCATCCCCCGGGACGCGCTGCTTGCTGCGGTCGACCAGCAAACCGTGTCCAGCCTCAGCGTCACCGTCAGTCGCCGTCGCACCGAGGTGATGACCGGACTCATGACGGTTGGACAGCTGCTGTACGCCGACGTCCAACCCACCGGGTGGCTGGAGCTGACCTCCGTATCCAGTGAGTCACACACCATCGAAGGCTGCAACTTCGGCGAGGCGGTCTGCGACGACGAGTGCGTCGACGTGTTCTACAGTGAGCAGCACTGCGGAGAATGCAACAACCCGTGCGGGGGAGAGTGTTTCGACGGTGAGTGCTTCGAGGAAGAAAACACCAACGCGCGCTGCGACGATGGTGAGGATAACGACCTCGACGGCTACGTCGACTGCGACGACTTCGACTGCTCGAACAACCCCAACGTGACGGTCTGTGACGCCGCTGGGGACTCCGGGGACTCCGGCGATGGCGGGGGCGGTATGGCCGGGCCGGACAGCTGCATCGGCGAATGTGGAGGAGCCGCAGAGAATTGCTACTGCGACGACGCCTGCACCGCTAAAGGCGACTGCTGCGCGGACTTCGTCGAGGTCTGCGGCTGAGCCGCGCCGCGGTCACCTACGACGAGGGCACATAGCCCTGCCGCAGGCTGTTGCCTCGTCCCGTTCCCCAGAGCACGCAGTTGTCGCGTGCGCCGGGGAGGTCCCAGATCTGCACTCCGCCCTCGCCGCCCCCCACGGCGTCCTTGAGCGACACCACCAACTCGAGCGCGCCATCTCCATCCAGGTCCGCCACCGAAGGCGCAGCCATCGAACCGCGGCCGGGGAGCGCGACCTTGTGCAGCTCGTTCCCCCCAGCATCGAGGACGATGAGGTGGCCCTCGCCGCTGGGGGAGTCGGAGCTTCCGCCGACGTAGGTGGCAAATAGGATCTCCGGCGACCCGTCGGCGTTGAGGTCGACAATCAGCGCCTCGGAGGCGCCCACGAAAGGCGACGCGGAGCCAAACCGATACGTCCACATCGGCTCGCCCGTGGAGAGGTACGCGTGCATCACCCCGTCGTATGCAGGAAAGACCACTTCGAGGCCAGGCTCGGCATCGAGGTCGCCGACCGCAGGGGCAGGATACGTGGGGACGATGTTGGCTCCCACGTCCCCGTATTGCAGCGGCGCTCCGGTGTCCTTGGGTTGGTCCCACCCCGTCGGCCGCGTCATGTCGTGATTGAGGACCCACAGCGACACGCCCTGGTTGTCGGTGGACTCGCTGCTCTCGTGGTCTCCGCCCAGGACGATCTCGTGGTCCCCGTCGCCGTCGATGTCCGCGATGACGGGCGGGGAGTAGGTGAACTCGGACCTGTCGCCACTGCCCCACCCTTGCCGCGCCAACGCAGGGTCGTGATACGCCTCCACCCCGGTGACCCAAGCGTCGGCGAACGAGGGGTCCGTAGGGAAGTTGGTGCCATCGCCGTTCCACACGCCAAACCCGATCGCATCGTAGGTCGACACCACGTCGAGTAGCCCGTCGCCATCGAGGTCCCCAGCACCGATGTTCTGGTTGAAGCCGCCGTAGTCGATGCAGTCCCCCTCGGGCGCCGTGCACTCGCCCACTTGCGGCCACCCCGAAGCGGTGCTCCCATCCAACTCGAAGACGTTGGTGGCGGGGCCGTCTGCTTGCTTGTTGACGACGATCTCCCGGCGGCCGTCTCCATCGACATCCGCGGCGGTGATGCTCCGAACCTCCACCTCCCCAAACGCTTGGGGCCAACCCGGCAACAACTCACCGAGGTGGTCGTAGACTGCGACGTTGAACCCGTCGTCATCGGGGTGCGCTGCGACAGCGATCTCCGTCGTCCCGTCGCCATCGAGGTCTCCCACGGCCGCGGAGGGCCACATCCGTACCGAGCCGTGCTCGGGGCTGTTCGAGGCGCTGCTCGCCCACGCGGTCTGCCACAGGAGTTCCCCCCGATGGTCGTACGCGTAGAGCACCGAGTGTCGAGGCGCCACGATGTCGAGGTTTCCATCACCGTCGATGTCCACCAGCGAGGGAGACGCCAGCCAGTTCTCGTCCCAACTCCCCACGAGCGTCCGACGAAGAACGGGAGCTTGCACGGCGCCCTCCGAGGAGTCCGCTGGCGCGCACGACGGCGGAGGGGGTGTCACGGCCTCGCCTTCGGGTGCTGAGCCACCCTCCGAGGGGTCCGGCTGACAACCCGATGCCACCACGCATGCCGAGATCCAAGTCGCGGCGGTCAGCACTCGGGACGTCAGCACGGATGGTCGCGACACGACCTTAGGATCGGCGGTCCGAGGGTTCCCCGCAAGCGCGGGGTCGGGGTCACCGAATCTGGCGTCGACACGTATCGCGGCCTTCCTTGGCGGCCACGACACGTTCGTCGTCCGCCGGCAACTCTTCGGACCAGATCTCGTGGGCGCGCTCGAAATGGGGCAATGCCTGCCTGGGCTCGTCCATCGCCAGCAACACATCGGCAAGATTGACGTGGGACCCGGCGGTCGCGAAGTGCTCGTCGCCAAACCGGTCTGTTCGTTTGGCGAGCGTGGCTTCGTGAAGCTCGCGGGCCTCGGAGAGGCGACCGACCGCAGCCAATGCGTTGCCGAGATTGTTCTGCGCCGAGAAGTAGCTGGGATGTTCCTCGCCGAGGGCGTCTCGATAGATGGCGTTCGCCCGCTCCTGGAAGGCGAGCGACTCATCGAAGGCGTCCAGTCCCTTGTGGCACAACGCGATGTCGGCCAGCGCATCAGCCACGGCTCGATGGTTCTCCCCGAACGCCGTCGTCCGAACCTCGAGTGCGCGCTCGTAGTAGGCGAGCGCTTCCACGTATCGAGCGTCGAGTCGCATCATGTCCCCAAGGTTGTCCAGAAACGTACCAACGTTGGGGTGCGCGCTGCCCATCGAGATCTCGGCGACGGCCAGCGCACGCTCATAGTGCGTGACGGCCTCGGAACGACGCCCCAGCTCCCGCAAGGTGCTCGCGACATTGTTATGACCGATGGCGACCCGTGCATGGTCCGGGCCGTAGGCGGTCTCCCAGATCGCCAAGGCGCGCTCCTGCAGCACCAACGCGCGATCGTACTCCCGCTCCCGGTGCAGAACCGCAGAGAGGTTCGTCGCCGAGGTCGCGATCGAGATGTGTTCGGGGCCCAGAACCCGCTCCTGGACCGCCATCGCGTCCTCCAGCATGCGTCGCGCGAGCGTGGTCTCGCCCAGATCGTCGTAGGTTGCGCCCAAGTGCCCCATCGTCGAGACGACCTTGGGGTGCTCGGGGCCCAGCGCCGCCCGACGGATCTCCAGCGCACGCTCGTAGTGCACTCGGGCCTCTTCGGCGCGGCCGAGATCCAGCAACACAGCGGCGATGTTCCCCAGCGAGACCGCGAGGCCCGGAGCCCCCTCGGGCTCCACCCGCTCCCGGATGGCAAGCGCGCGCTGGTGAGCGTCGAGCGCGTCGTCGAACCGAGCCATCCCGGTCAGTACGCTCCCCCAGTTGTCCCAGTGCAATGCCGCCTCGACCGACTCGGTCATTCCGGCGCGGATCAGCGACGCATCGGCTTCGCGATACCAGCGCTCGCCGTCCTCATGACGGCCCAGGCGGTAGCCCACCGTGTAGCACAGCGCGCTCGCAGCATCGATTGCGGTGAGGGTATCGCCACCGGCACGCGCGAAGGTATGAGACTCCACCAGCGCCAGCTCAGAGTCCTTGTACTCCCCCCGGAGTCGGGAGATCTGGCCCTTGCGCAGAAGAACCTGTGCCAGCAGAGGCGCATGGCCCAGCACCCTGGCACTGGCCTCGACCGGCCGCAGTTCGTCTGCAGCCTCGTCGTAGCGACCCGCCGACATGATCATCGATACGCGGGACAAGTCCCCAGCGACGGCGGCGACCTCCGCCGCACGCCACGGGTCCTGCGGCATTGCGATCAACGACGAGCGCTGGGTCGGCCCTCCGGTACAAGCGCCAGGTCGCGGAAGCGCATCGAGCAGAGCGTCAGCACGACTCAGCAGCGCCGCATCGGGTTGTGAGAACAGCTCGACGATCGCCTCGACCGACCGTTGGCCTTGAGCCAAGCACTCGAGCGCTTCCCGGGTGGCCCCGTCATCCCGAGTCGCGGTGGTTTCGCAAACCTCCGAGCGCGCCTCGGTCCACTGTGCCGCGTAGGTCGTCAACCCGGCATCCAGCCCCTGCCAGGTCTCTCGCCACGAGTCTCGCGTCCCGGTGGCCGTACCTGCTGCCAACGCGTCCTCGACCTTCGCGCGCGGTCCGTCGGACCACGGTGGGCGCTCTGCAAGGGCCACAGCGCACGGCGACAAGGGCGTTCCGGCCACGGCAAGACCAGCCGTCCCCGCGACGCCGACAAGCGTCGCAGCAACCCACGAGAGTCGCCGTCCCCGCTTGTGTCCCGACTCTAGCCCGGCGAGCAACTCCCGCATCCCCGGGAAGCGACTGTCGGGATCAGGTGACAGCCCGCGTAGGACCAGTCGGTGCAGCCAGTTCGGGACGTCTCGACTCGGCGATGACCGGGGCAGGTCGCACTGTTGCTTGTAGCGCAGCACTTGGCGGAGTGACCTGCCCCGGGTACTGAATGGCAACTTGCCATGCAGAGCCCAATACAGCGAAACGCAGAACGAGTATTGGTCGGACGCCGGGCCCACGTCGTCGCCGCGATGCTGCTCGGGAGACATGTACGACGGCGTTCCCACCACTGAACCCGCCTCGGTCAGCTGCCCAGAACCATCGGAGGTTGCGAACGCACCGCCCTCCGACACGAACGCCCCGGCGGGTCGGGCCAAGCCAAAGTCCACCACTCGAACCCACGGCGCCCCTGCGGCGGTTCGCCCAACGAGGACGTTGCTCGGCTTGAAGTCACGGTGACAAAGCCCAGCTTCGTGTGCCGCCAACAGCCCCGCTCCCGCCTGCCGAAACAACGCGACGACTTCCGTCCACGAGCGCGACTCGTCTTTCCAGCCTCTCAGCGTCGGCCCCTGCACGTACTCCATCGCAATGCACAGGCCGACCGATGTCCGCCGCACGTCGTAGACGGGGATCACATTCGGATGAGTGACCGCTGCCAGCGCCTGTGCTTCTCGCAACATGCGTGCCCGCGCCGTTGCATCTCCATCCGATCCGGATGAATCCCCGTCGGAGGCGCGCACGACCTTCAGTGCGACGACCCGATCCAGCTCGGGGTCTCGTGCGCGATACACCACGCCCATCCCGCCTCGACCGATCTCCTCCAGCAATTCGAAGCGATGAACCTGCGCTCCAATACGTGGTTCGTCGACGTGCTCGGGAGGTCGACCCACCTCCCGCGTCTCGTCGTCATTCAACCCTGATGGTTCCCCCAATACGTACGAACTATACCGCACCACATCCCGACCCACCGAGCCGCGGTCGGCAGCTCGAGAGCACATGTCGGGCCAACGCCTGCCTCTACCCCTCTGTCACCTTCGCCAGATTCTCCAACCCGCGTTCGAAATCCGCACCCAACATGGCGTCGAAATCCGCAAACACCATGAACACCTTGGTGGCGAACCCGTTCTGGCTGTCCATGCCCCAGGTCACCTTCGTTCCCTCACCGTCCTTCGTGAGCCTCAGTGTCACCGCGGCTTCGGACTCGAACGGCTCGATGAACACAAGCGCGTAGCCGACCGCGTCGTCCGCCACCGACACGACCTCCATCTTTCCGCGCCCAACCTCCTCGTTCCCGCTCCACTCGTACCAAGCACCCACACCCGACGCCGGGTCGGAGAAGGTCCACTTCACGTTCGGATCCAACTCCGCCCACGGGCTCCACTTCACCCAAAGCTCCATGTCCGTCAGGTGCGGCATGACCTCGGCCGCCTCCGCCCGCACCACACGCGAGCGCTCGACGTGTGTGACATCCGGCTTGAACATCGCCGCCGCCAGTACCCCCACCAGCACGAGGGACAGCACGCCGAATCCCGCAACCAGAACCTTCTTCATGCCCGGAGCGTACAGGATGCGTCGCGGCCATGCGGAAACAGCGCCGGAGGCCGGACGCGCCCCCGTGGACCCGGCAAGAGCCCGCCTGTACCATCCGCCGCGGGACGTCCCATGGCCGAATCCGCAACCCTCCAGCGCATCGAATCCCTCACCAAGTCCGACAGCGTCGTGCTGTTCATGAAGGGCAACCGGGCGCAGCCGCAGTGTGGCTTCTCGTCCACCGTCGTGGGCATCCTCGACCAGTACGTGCCCGACTACACGACGGTCGACGTGCTCGCAGACCCCGAGATCCGCTCGGGCATCAAGGAGTTCAGCGAGTGGCCGACCATTCCCCAGCTCTACATCAATGGTGAGTTCGTCGGAGGCTGCGACATCATCCGGCAGATGGACGAAGAGGGCGAGCTGATCCCCGCGCTCGGCGACGCCGCGAAGCCACCCACCCCGCCCACCATTCACATCACCGAAGCGGCCGCCGCCGTGTTCGGACAAGCGCTCGACGAAGCCGAAGGTGACGAGCAGCTGCGCCTCGAGGTCTCCCCCACATTTCAGCACGACCTCGCGCTCGACCTTCCCCGCTCGTCCGACCTCGTCGTCGAGGCAGGCGGCCTGAAGATCCTCGTCGACCCAGGTACGGCTCGGCGCTCGGAGGGCCTCCGTATCGACCATGTCGAAGGTCCCCAGGTCGGGTTCCGAATGGACAACCCCAATGCTCCTCCCCAGGTTCAACAGATCGGGGTCAAGGAAGCTGCGGCGCTCATCAAAGAGGACGGTGTGAAGTTCTTCGATGTCCGAACGCCGCGAGAACGCGCACTCGCCACGTTGGGCGCGGTGTTGCTCGACGGCGACAACGTGCAGGAAATGATGGACCTGCCCAAGGACACCCCACTGGTGTTCCACTGCCACCACGGCCACCGCAGCTTCCAGGCTGCGATCCGTTTCCTCGAGCAGGGCTTCACCAAGGTCTACAACGTGGTCGGGGGCATCGACGCCTGGTCGCAAGAACTCGACCCTTCGGTTCCCCGCTACTAGGGCCGCATCCCCTTGGCGATCGACGACCTCCTCAACGCGATTCGCGAGTCCTGCTCGCCGGGGACCTGGTCCCGCGGCGTGCAGATGGCACGGTCCGGCCAAGTCGTCGGCGAAGAAGATGACGGGGACGAGATCGCGATGCGCGTCGCGACCAAGGGTGGCCTGGTGTCGCCCCAGGTCGTGTTGTTTCCCGATGACGAAGACTGGACCTGCGAGTGCGTCAGTCGGGAGGACGCGTGCGCGCACGTGGCCGCCTGTGCCATCGCGTTGAAGCAAGCGTGGGCGGAGGGCAAGCGCATGCCGGGGGAAGGCGAGAGCAAAGCCCAAGGCCCCGCCCGCGGGCATCTCGAGTACCGGCTGCAAAACCACGACGGCAAGCTCGCGTTGTTCCGGATGATCATCGCCGGTGACGAGCAGCACCAACTCAACGGCTCGATCGCCCAGGTCGCGATGGGCAAAACCAAGGGCCCGAAGTTCGTCGCTGCCGACGGCGACCTCAAGTTCGAGAAGAAGCTCGGGAGCTTCGGCGGGGGACTCATCCCCAAGCCGCTGATGCGCAAGGTTCTCGATGCGCTCCGCAAGGTCGAGCACATCACGCTGGACGGCAAGGCCGTCACTGTGGGCGCCCCGGTCAGCGGCCTGGCCGTGCGGGTGACCAACGAGCGAGAGGGCTACGTCCTCCGCCTCGAGCAGGACCGCGGACTCACCAAGATCTTCGACAACGGGGCAGCCCAGCGGACCGACGTGGTCGCGGCGGTAGGCGAGCACGGGCTCACGCCCGGCGAGTACGAATCCATGCGGCGCGGCAAGGTGTTCCACCACACCGATCTGGGCACACTGGTGGGCGACTGGCTTCCCAAGCTGCGCCGAACACTACACATCATCTCCGATATCGAGCTGCCCGGCAGCACCACGGTCAAACCTCGACTGGTGCTGGGCACCTCGCGCGAGGGCGACGAGCTGGCCGTGCTGCCGACCATCCTCTACGGCGAGCCCGCGATCGCACGGGTCGACGGCGAGCGACTGACGATGCTCAAGGACGGTGACATCCCACTGAGAAACGCTCGGCTCGAGAAGCTCCTCAAGGAGCAGCTCACCGCGCGTGGCCTCACGCTGGGGGTCAAGCGGATGCTGCAGCCCGCCGAAGCGATCGCGGTCACGGCCGCCCTGCGCGAAGACGACACCATCGCTCTACACGGCAAGGCCCACGAGGCCTACTTCGACGCGGGAGAGCTCGACGCTCACCTCGAGGTCGGTGACAACGGCGACATGGACCTGTGGTTTGGGGCCGAAGGTTCGAGCGAGGCCGCAGGCGACGGGGGTGGCCGCGCCGATGCCGCCGCCGTCGTCCGAGCTTGGGAGCAAGGCGACGCGTTTGCCCCCCTCGCCGGCGGTGGGTTTGGCCGCGTTCCGACCGCTTGGCTCGCACAACACGGACACCGCCTCGTCGCGCTGCTCTCCGCCCGAGACGCCACGGCCGAGGGCAAAGACTTGCCAGCCTGGTCCGCTCCGGACGTTGCGGCTTTGTGCCAGGCGTTGGAGTGCCCCGCCCCGCCCACGTTCGAAGGCCTCCGACCGCTGCTTGAGGAGTTCGAGGGCTTGCCGCCGGCCGAGCTCCCCAGCGATCTCACCGCGACCTTGCGCGACTATCAGCACGAGGGCGTGGCGTGGCTCGGGTTCCTACGCAAGGCGGGCCTCGGAGCACTGCTCGCCGACGACATGGGACTGGGCAAAACGCTGCAGACGCTGTGCGCGATTCGGGGTCGCACGCTGGTCGTCGCGCCCACCAGCGTTCTGCCCAACTGGGCCTCCGAGGTCGCCAAGTTCCGCCCCTCGCTGCGCTGCGCCGTCTACCACGGTCCCGGACGGGCCCTCGATCCCGACGCCGACGTCACGCTCACCACCTATGCGTTGATGCGGCTGGACCTCGAAAAACTGCAGGCGGTCGAGTGGGACACCGTCGTCCTCGACGAGGCGCAAGCGATCAAGAACCCCGACAGCAAGGTCGCCCGAGCGGCCTTCGAGGTCCCCGGCGACTTCCGAATCGCCCTCACGGGTACGCCTGTCGAGAACCGCCTCGACGACCTTTGGTCGCAGCTTCACTTCCTCAACCGCGGTCTCCTCGGGGGTCGCTCGGATTTTGGCGACCGTTACGTCAAGCCGATCGAGGCCGGGGATCCCAACGCAGCAGGAGCCCTCCGCAACCGCGTCAAGCCGTTCTTGCTGCGCCGACTCAAGCGTGACGTTGCCACCGAGCTTCCCCCCCGGACCGACGTCGTGCTGCACTGCGAACTCCAAGACGAAGAGCGCAGCGCCTACGATGCGATCCGGGCGGCAACCCAGAGCGACATCATGAAGCGCCTCGGCGAGGGCGCGAACGTGATGGCCATGCTCGAAGCGCTGCTCCGACTGCGTCAGGCCGCCTGCCACCGCGCGATGCTCCCCGGGCAAGCCGTCGCGAGTGCGGACGCGTCCTCCAAGGTTCGCATCCTGCTCGACCAACTCGAGACGGCGACCGCCGAGGGACACAAGGCCCTGGTCTTCTCGCAGTGGACCAGCTTCCTCGACCTCATCGAGCCGCACCTCAAGAGCTCGGGCATCAGCTTCAACCGCCTCGACGGTGCCACCAAGGACCGCGGCGCGGTCGTCGACGCCTTCCAGGCCAAAGACGGACCCAGCGTCATGCTGCTGTCGCTCAAGGCCGGGGGTACGGGCCTCAACCTGACCGCCGCCGACCACGTGTTCCTGATGGACCCGTGGTGGAACCCCGCGGTCGAGGACCAGGCCGCCGACCGAGCGCACCGCATTGGCCAAGAGAACCCGGTCCTCGTGCACCGGGTCGTCGCGCGCGGAACGGTCGAGGAACGCATTCTCGCGCTGCAGGAGAAGAAGCGGGCCCTGGCCGAGGCGGCGGTGGGCGAAGGCGGAGGCGGGGCTGCGATCACGCGGGACGAGCTGATGGAACTCCTCAGCTGACCTCGAGGTTCGCAACCGCTTGCCCCTCCCCCCGGGGTCTTCCCTGGGGAGGCGAAACCGAAAAAAAAGCCGATTGTTCCCAAAATGGTGCTCTAGCCCCACCTGGCGCTGGTTCCTATCTTCTTTTGGAGTCGGGCTGCTTGCCTACGTGAGCCCGAGACAGGAACAACAATGAACGGAACACGCGACGTCCAACTTGCGATCATCGGAGGCGGCCCCGCCGGAATGGCCGCGGCACTGGTCGCGGCCCGAGCGTCGATCACCACGGTCGTGATCAACGCAGAGACTCCCCGCAACGCGGTGACCGCCGCCGCACACGGGCTCCTGACCCGGGACGGCGAGCATCCACTCGAACTTCTCGCCATCGCAAAGAAGCAGCTCGAGAAGTATGGGTCGGTCGAATACCGGGTCGGCCGCGTCGCGACAGTCGACCCCACCCCGCCAGGATTCCTGCTTCACGACGCCGACGGACTGGGTTGGCGCGCCGAGCGGGTCATCCTCGCGACCGGCTATCGCGACGAGCTCACCCGCCTAAACCTGCCTGGGATTCAGGATGTCTACGGGCGCTCGGCCTATCCGTGCCCTTTCTGCGACGGGTTCGAACATCGTGGAGAGCGCGTCGCCGCCTTCGTCCGAGGGATTGCCGCACCCGTGATCGAGCACTACGTCGCGATGGTCCAACAGCTGTGCTCTTCGGACGTGACCGCGTTCATCAATCCCGGAGACCTCGACGAAGACACCCGCCGTCGTTTGGAGGCCAATGGGGCCACGCTCGTCGACACACCCGTCTCCAAGGTGGTCTCCAACAAGCGCGGCCAGCTCACCGCACTTGCGTTGAGCGACGGCCGGGTCATCGAGCGGGACGTGGCGTTCATCGCCGAGACCTTCTCGGTGCCCGCGACTCCGTTCGCGAGCCAGCTCGGCATCCCAACGACCCGCAACCCGGCAGGTTGGACCGTGCTCGACGTCGGCGAACAAGGCCAAACGCCGATCGACAACCTGTACGTCGTCGGCGATGCGCGGAGCCAGTTTGGGGGCCTGACCGCAGCGGTGGCGCAGGGGGCCGCATGCGGCAGCGCCGTCATGCGCGACGTGGCGATGGCGAACCGCAAGTCCGCCTCGTAGTTCACCGCCTCCCCGAGCCCGGGGGCTTGATGTGTGCGGCGGCGATGTCCCGCCGCCACGCCGCGGGTGTCACCCCGTAGGCCCGCCGGAACTGACGGATGAGCTGTGTCGCATCCTTCCAGCCCACGGCGGCTGAGACTTCTTCGACCGAGTCGTCGGTGTGGGCGAGACGATTGCACGCCTCCGAGAGCCGTCCCGCCCGGATCCACTCCCCGACGGTGTGTCCCGTCTCCGCCTTCACCGTCGTGGTGAGGTGCGCCGCAGACTTGTGAACCGCAGCCGCGACATCCTTGAGGGAGATTGGCGTCAAGCACTCGCGGCGAATGAACTCGAGCGCATCGCTGACGAGGGAGTCCTGCTGGGCCGCGTACTCCGGACCCGGCATGGCGCGATGCACCTCGCCGAGCAGCAGCAGCAGCAAACTGCGCGCCAGCTCCCTGGATTCAGGCGCCCCGCGTTCGTTCTCCTCGTAGAGTTCTCGACACAGCCGAGCCGGATGAGGACGTCGAGCCTCGTCCGGCACCGCCAGCGGCAGAGCGCCGCCTCGGATCCGACGAAACGCGCTCATCAGCAGCTGCTCCTCGCCAAGCTGAAGACACGACGCACAGAAGGCGACGCACCAAGCCTCCACATCGCTGCTGCCAAGCGGCCGATGCGGCACGCCCGCGGGGAGGAGTAGGATCGACCCCGCGCTAGCACGCACCGTGAGGCCACCCAGCTCCAGCTGCCGTGCCCCTCGCTCGACCACGAAGATCACATGGTCCGTGTGCGAGACGGCATGTGCGGGATCGGTCCCCGCCTTCATCTTCATCCCCGGAATCTGACCGACGACAATGCCCCCATGCGGCCTCTCCATCACTGAACTCGCCCCATCACCACCGCCCCCAGTCCCCATAGCCCGCGTGCTCCCGCCCCGCAATCGCCCCCCGTCTGGGCGAGCGCCGGAACATCGGTCCACCACCACCCCGACCCGAACGCGATGCCATGAACCCCCGAGTGCTCGCCCCGCGATATGCTGCTGTGGTGGAGGCGCTTTTCCCAGCCACGGCGGCCTACATCGCTCGGCTGCCGAAGGGACTCGAGAGCCACCCGGAGTGTCTCGTGAAAGCCTCGCTGTATCGGTCGACACTCGAGATGAGACCGATTCCACGGACCGCGGCCGAGACGCTGCCGCCTCAGCTCAAACGCATGGTCCTGCAGCCGGACCCGGTGAGCGCGTGGGTCCCCGAAGCGCACTCCCTCGCCTTGCTCACCGCACACTTTGACGTGTGCTTCGGCTCGCACGAGGAGTTCGAGCGTTCCTGCTACCTGCGACAGCGCCGCTTGTTCGACAGCCCGCTGTACCGAGCGGTCGTGAAGCTGGCGTCCCCCAATCTTCTGCTCCGCACCGCAGCCCTACGTTGGGGGGCGCTCCACCGCGGGACCACTCTGGAGGTCTCCGAGAACCGACCAGGTTCGGCCGAGCTGTCCATGGAGCACCCACCGAACCTGTGGGGCGAGCCGACACGGATCGCCCTGACGGCGGGCTTCCGAGCCCTCCTCGATCTGTGCGGAGCTCGGAACGCGACGGTCGAGGTTGCCGACGCCTCCGCGACGCACATGCGACTTTCCGGCCGGTGGAGCTGAGCGCATTGAACCCGGCGCCGACCCCAGCGTACCGTTGCCCCCGATGAGCTCCATTCTCGCTCCGGTCGTCGCCCTGGTCGCGTGGACCTTCGTGATGTGGCTGTGGATGTACGCCACCCGGCTGCCCGCGATGCATCGCGCCAAAATGAAGTCGGATCCCCGGATCCCGCGGGGCGAGCAAATGGCATCGCTTCCGCCCGAAGTGCGATGGAAGGCGGACAACTACAACCACCTCATGGAGATGCCCACGCTCTTCTACGCGATCGCGCTCGTGTTGGCCGTCGCGGGGCATGGAGAGGGAGTCAACACGGGGCTGGCGTGGGCCTACGTCGGCCTCCGTGTCGTCCACAGCTTGCTGCAATCGCTCGTCAACAAGATCGAGATCCGATTCCTGCTGTTCGCGGCGTCGAGCTTCGTCTTGCTGTCGCTCGTCGTACGCGCAGCCCTCGTCGTTTTCTAGAAGAACGAGATCCGGCCGGCGACAACCCACGCCGCGCCTCCGGTTGTGACGCTTGATGAGTATCCGACGCCCCGTGTCCGCTCGAAGCTACAGTCCGAAGTAGTCTACGGGGTTGTCGAGCGCCCAGCACTCGTGGACCATGCTCCACGTCGAGGGATAGATCGCGGGAGTTGTCGCTCGCTCGATCGTGTTGCAGCCGTAGTCGCCCGAGCTCACGTGCCGAGCGACGTCAAAGATGGAACCGCCGGGGGTCGAGCCCCAATTGAGGGGATCCCCGTCACAGAAGTCGTCGCCGTAGCCTCCGTCGAGAACCTCCTCGGCCGACAAGCTGTCATCCGCATCACCATACAACTCGTCCGCGCCGTAGCCTCCACACAACACGTCGGAGGCGTTGTCTCCAGGGGCAGTCTGAACCGTGGTCAGCGGGCCCCACGGAGCCGGGATCCGCACCTCCGTCGTGAAGAGCTGGTTGCTGTAGGCGATGTCGTCGCCGGGGGTGCCGAAGAAACGATCGGTCCCGGTCCCGAGGACCGCCTCCACTCCAAACGCGAAGTCGGGGTTCCACGGCGCCAACGCGAATTCGTCCGAGCCGCAGTACATCGCATGCGGCGTGCCTTGACGACTCGGCGCGCCCGCAATCCACTCGAGCCCGCCGACGTCGTACGTCTGGTCCACAAGCAACGTCGTGACCGTGTCGTCACCAGCGTGGGTCTGCAGGAACAGCAGGTCGGCGCTGGGTGTCGTGGTATCGCAGTTCGCCCTCTCCAACGTCCATCCGTGGGTTTCGTCGCGCCAGCACACCCCGACGTCTCCGCTCGGAATGAGTGCATCGGGAAAGAGTGGGTGAGTGGCCACCGTCGCAAACTCTCCGATGATCACCTCTTGGGCGCCTTCGAGCGGAAGGGACACGCTCCCGCAGTACTCCGCCTGCGCCGTGTTGCTGAACAGGAACGAGGCACCGAAGGCAAGCGAAAGAACGAATGGATAGGGTCTCATTGCAGGGGTCGTTGCCGCCGCCCTCCATGCGTTCCCGAAAAAGACACGGTCGGCCCTCGACCCCCGGCCACCGCGCCTATGGGACGATCGAGAACGGGTAACGAGCGAGCTGGGCGCCGTCTTGCGAGAACACCTTCACCTCCCAGTCCCCGACGTACTCACTGCGAAGCTTGAGGTACGCCCGCGTCCGATACGCGTGCATCGGCTTGACGACGATCTTGCCGCGTCGAGCGTTGCCGCCGATCTTTTGCCAGACGACGGACAGCTCCTCTTTTTGGCGCTGGTGCACAACACGGAGGCACACGTTGACCAGGTCACCTTGCGCGACGGAGAACGACCCGTCTCCGCCCGAGCAGCGGCTGCGCTCGTAGACACTGCCCATCGAAACATCGTCCACATGGATGCCCGTCTTCCCAACCCCTCCCACGGGGGCCCGGTCGGCGGGACTGACCGGCAGTCTTTTGAATGCAGCTGCGGCCTCGGCCGAAGCCCCCTCCGGAGGCTCGCGAGGGTCGCGGTTGGGATCGGGAGCCGGAGGTGGCTTCCGCTCGGGGGCGAGAACTGCCTCCGGCACGCCGACGTCGGGCGTCGTCTCCGGAGGCGCGCTCGGGAGGTCCGGGGTTGGTGGCCCCAGAGACTTGGCATCGAGGTCGGTGGTCGTGTTGTCCCCTCCGGATCCCGGCTTGGGATCGGGCTCCCGCCCGAGCCACAGCGCCAAACCTGCCGCGACCGTGCCTCCCACCAGGAGCGGAAACAGCTTCTTCCCCTTCTTCTTGGCGTGCTTCTTCTTCTTGCGGGGCGCGGTGGGCAGGACCTCTGGCTCGGACGATCCGCGGTCCGGGTGCAACACGATCGGTGGCGGAAGCTCATCCTCCGGCTCACTGTCGTCGGCCTCGTCGGCCTCGTCGGACCCCCCCCCCGCGTCGTCTCCCCGAGACGCTGCCTGCTCCTCGAGTGCCTCGGACTCGGACTCGTCCTCGGGCGCTGCGTCCGACTCAGACTCAGATTCGCACTCAGACTCAGACTCAGACTCAGACTCAGACTCGGGAGTCGGCGTCTCCCCGCGCGAACCGGATGCATCCGATCCCATCAGCGCGTCCATCAACGACTCATCCGGCTTCGCACGCTCGGGCAGGTCGAGCGCATCGAACGACATGGTCGAGGTGCTCGCGGACGGCTCGACGTCGTCGCTCGGCGGAGCCGTCCTCTCCGGCTCGGCACGCATGAGGCGGTCCATCTCATCCTGCTTCGAGGCCGCGCCCCGGGACGCATCTTGCTTTCGAGCCCCACGAACGTCTTCGGTCCACGCTCGTGTCCGGTCGGTCCGCTCTGGGGCTGGTTCTTCGATCTCCGACGCGTCGCCGTCGTGCTTTCGAGCCCCGCGAACCTCCTCGGTCCACGCCTTCGTGCCACCCCCGGACCCACTGGGCGGCTCAGGAAGAGATTCCCAAGCCTCGTCGAAGGTCTTCGCCTTGGAAGCGTCAGACCGGTCCTTGGATTCCGACATGGGGGCCGAATCGTGCCAGATCGGCCACAGCCCGCAACCCCGGGGATGTCGAGCGGCTTGCCCGACGGCGCCAGGAAGTCTAAGTCTCAAGCATGGCTGCGTTTTCGACCCGCCTGTGGCTCTCCCTCTGCGGCGCTTTGCTTGCTTCTGGCTGCGACGCCCCACAGGCCGCGGGGACGGAGACCGCGCCGCGTGAAGCCGTGGCTCCCTCCCGCGCTCCGGTAGACCCCGGGGAGGACGGCCAATCGCGCACTCTGCTCCAGCACTATCGGGCACGAGATCTCGCCGGCGGGAAGCTCAGCGTTCCAGCCGGCGAACGGCTTGGGGCCGAGGCCACGGCTTGGCAACTCCCCTTCCAGAGCAAGCGCATCGTCGCCTCGTTCCTCACCTCGCTCTCGCGCGGCGCGGTCGATGAACTCCAATACACCCTGGCCCCCGGAGCCACATTCGGTCGCCCCGATCCAAGGCGTCCCCACGAACGTCCCATCTTCGAGGGAGACAACCTGCTCGAATTCTTCGACGGCGCCCATGCAGCGGCAAGCCGAATGGACGAGATGACCACGTACAAAAACCCCACCTCGTTTGTGATGGGTCTCCAAGAGCGGATTCGGTCGGGCGCCGAGCCTGTGTGGGCCTTCTACGAGTCCGGACCCGACAAGCTCATGTTCCGTTTTCGCATGTACGGGAGTCGTGCGTACATCGACTACGTCGGCTACTTCCCCGAAGCCCCCACTGAGCCCGTCGACTACTCCGCCCTCGGACCCGCGCCTCCGATGATGCCGGGCATCTGGACCGACGAGAACCGAATCCTCCGCGACTTCGATCCAGCCAAGGTCAACGCGCGGCGCCAGCAAGCCGGTCGCGGCGGCCGTGGAACGCCTCCGCCTACTCCGCAGTGACGCTGAGTTCTTCGACCGCATGCCGGAACGGCGACCACACATGACGCTCGAGGAACGCTGAGGCGGTCAAGGTGCCCTCCGACACGGCGTCGAAGTCCTCTCGCTGTCGGTCGAGCCGCGCCTGGAGTGCCATTTCTTGGGCGTCGGGCCCGTGCGCGTGCTCAGCGTGTCGCTCTGCGAACAGCGCCGCCGAGCCACGCCCTCGAGCGACCCACACGAAGTGCCAGTCGGCGAGAAAGCCTCGCATGCGTTCGAGGTTGATCGTGCCGGCCCACGCGGTCTCGCCCAACTCCAACCACGCGTAGGCGTCGAGCCCTTGGCCAACCGCTCTTCGCAGGGACGCGTCGACCGCCGCAAACTCGAAGACGACCTCGCCGTTCTTGTCCACGTCCAGCATCGCTGCTTGGTGTCGCACCCCATTAGCTGCGATCGCGGTGAGCACCAGCGCTCCGCGATAGGGCCGGACCAAACAACCCGCACGGTCGGCATCCCGGCCGTGAAGCACGACGCCTGCATCGTCATCGATCGGGAGCGGCCATCCCTTGCACAGCCCAGCCTCGCCCAGCCGCAGCCGGACCCGGTCGAGCTCCACGTCTCGGTGCTCGACGACCCCGAACTTCACGCCGTTGTGAAGGATGGTCATCCGGGCCGCACTCGACTCCACCGCGTTGCAGTCGCCCGGCTCAGCTCGCCCCGACAACAGCTGTTCGCGAAGTGTCTCCCCGCACTCTTCTCCCGCCCGAGCCGCGACCTGGTCGGCCAGCTCGTACGGGGCAACGGCCGAGAGCGGCTCGTGACGCTCCACCACCGGACCCCCCATGCCGGCACATGCCGAGGCCAGAAGGCCCAGCACCGCCGGAATCATGGCTCTTTTCGGGGAACCCAAGGTCTGGAAGCGTAACAACGGCATTTGCGCGCTGCCCTCTCAACGGAGGAATACGGCCAATCTTTCACCCAGTTACGCCTCGTGGTCCGCTCCTTGACGGCAGAAGGCGCTCAGGCCAGCCTCCAGCGGAGATCGTCATGCGTGCAGCTGCTCTCGTCCTCCTGCTCGGCGTTGCCAACGCCGGGTGCCTGAAAGTCCCCGAGGAGTTCCCCAAGGAACCGGGCGCGTCCCCCGTGGCCCCCACGACCGCGGCGGAGCTGTTGTCGCGGCACGTCGAGGCGCTCGGCGGCGAGAAGGCACTTCGGTCCTTGCAGGCGCGCACCCTCGAGGCGCGCATGGTCCTGTACCCGGGCGAAGGCTGCGAGCAACCCGACGATCCATTCTGTGCAAACTCCGAGGAAGAGACGGGTTCGTACTTCTACCAGAGCACCGCCGATGGTCGCCTCTACCGACGCAATGTGATCGGCGATGCACTCGAAGAGCGCGGCTTCGACGGCAAGACAGGATGGGCGTTCCTCGCCCCCGAGACGCTCCGCATCGACAGCGATGACGAGATGAAGCTCAACCGCGAGGAAGCGGTGCTTCATTGGTACCTCGACGTGCTCCCCCGCGGCGTCGAAACCGAGCTCATCGCCAGCCGTAAAGAAGACTCGGATGGCAACGCCCGACAGCTCGACGGGTTGGCCTGGCGCGTCAAGGACACCACGATCGAGAAACAGCTGTGGTTCGATCGGGAGACCGGGCTGCGTCGGGAAGAGACCAGCGGCGACGAGTCGACGGGCACCACTCAAGTGGTTGTCTACGAGGACTACCGGGAAATCGACGGCGTCCAGGTTCCCCACATGATCCGGGTCGTCAACAAGTTCAGCGGCCGAACCCAGCGCATCGATTTCGCGGTGCAGCGGGTCAGCCACGATCCGATCGACCCGACCAAGTTCGCGTTGCCCGAGATGCCGCCACCCAAGGCCGAGCCCGACGCCGTGCTCGCCCAGTTGGCCGCCGCGCGTGCCAACGCAGAAGGCAACCCGAAAGAGCTCTCGGCTTGGATGGACTTCGCCCGCGTGGCGTACGTCGCCGCGCACTTCGAAGACGTAGACCGTGCGCTCGCCAAGGCCCTGGCGCTCGACGCCAAAGAGCCCGAAGCACTGCTGCTCACGGCACGACGGGCCGTCCTGTCGGGGAACTACGCTCGCGCCGAGAAGTTCCTCAAGCAGGCGAAGAAAGCCAACGTTCGTGGAGAGGTCCTCGCGCGCGAGTACGGCTGGGTACACCTGCGTCAGCGCAAGTACGACAAGTTCGCGGTCGACCTCGCAGCCGGTGGCAACACCGAGCTTGCGGGGCGCTACAAGGCCTTCGTCGGGACGCCGCTCGAAGCCTCGATCGAAGGCAACGCGTGCAAGCTGGAGATACCACTGGCCACGCAGAAGCCGCTCGCCACGGTCGACATCAAGATCGGTGACAAAACCGTCGGCGCGATCTTCGATACCGGCGCCGCTGACCTCATCGTCACGCGATCGCTCGCCGACGAACTGGGCATGGAGATCTCCGCCAGCTCTCAGATCGCCCAAGGCATGCCGCCCGTCGGACATGGCCAGCTGCCATCGGTTGCCGTGGGTGGCCTCACCTTGAAGAACGTTCCGGCGAACGTCTTCAACGACGAAGCCATCGCCGACATGGCGGGAGACGAGTCCGACCGGGTCAGCGCCGTGCTCGGCGTCGGCATGCTTACCGAGTTCGCCGTTGCACTCGACGTCCCCAAGGGCACGCTCGAGTTGGCCTCCGGCGCACGAAAGTGCAAGGCAGAGCGCAAGGCACTGCTGTCCGGACCCACCGTGCCGTTTTGGATGCACGAGACGCACTACATCTACGTGATGGGTGCGATGAACGAGTCCGAGGGCGTCTACCTCGTGAACACGGGCATGCGCGGGGCGGACATGACCGCCAACGGGCAAGCCTACAAGCACGCAGCTGTCCCCACGCCGCCACTCCAAGCCGGAGAAGCACCCATGGCGCTCATCAAGTCGTTCACGCTCGGCGATGCCATGTCCACCGAGGACCTCGCATCGGCGTGGGGCTACTTCCAGCAGACGCAGTCCTCCGACGGATTCCGTCTCGACGGCATGATCGGGCTGGGTGTCCTGGGTCGCTCACGCTTCGTGCTCGACTTCGAAAAGCACCAGATCCACTTCCCGGGGACCACTCCTTGACGCCGACTGCCTACGACGTGCCCTGGGCGTTCGTGGGCGGAGCGCTCCGTCGCGACGTCCGCATCGACGTGGGCGCCGACGGCCTCGTGACCGGGGTGGGCGAAGCCGGCGAGCACGACGAAGCTGCGCTACGCCGCAGCTTCGGGGCCGCGCTGGTGCTCCCAGGCTTTGTCAACGCGCACTCGCACGCGTTCCAACGTCGCATTCGAGGCCAAACCCACCGCCGCATGCCCGGCGAGAACAGCTTCTGGTCGTGGAGGACCGCGATGTATGAGGCCGCGGGTGCTCTCGATCCCGAGGGGCTCTACGCGATCACCAAGGCCGCGTTCGCCGAGATGTTGCGGTCCGGAATCACCCGCGTGGGCGAGTTCCACTATGTACACCATCAACCCGACGGCACGCCGTACGACGACCCGAACGAGCTCTCGTGGGCGGTGGTCCGGGCCGCCCGCGACGTCGGGATTCGACTCACCTTGCTCGAGGTGTTCTACGACCGTGCGGGAGCTGGACGCCCTCCGCTCGCCGAACAGCGACGGTTTTGCGATGGCGGCGTCGACAAGTACCTGGAGCGGGTCGACGCACTGCGCGTCGCCGGTGTCGACGTGGGCATCACCCCACACAGCATTCGAGCCGCAAGCGCACCGCAGATCCAGGAGCTCGTCGAGTACGCTCGGCAGCACGACCTCGTCATGCACACGCACCTCAGCGAGCAGCCGCGCGAGAACGAGGAGTGCCTCGCCGAGCACGGCACCACGCCAGCTGGCGTGTTCGAATCCTGCGGAGCGTTCGAGCGGGCTCGCTCCTTCACCGCCGTCCATGCAACCCACCTGCGAGACGACGACTTCGATCGGCTGACCACGCAAAACGTCTGCGCGTGTCCAACCACCGAGGCCGATCTCGGAGACGGCATCCTCGACGCAGCGCGCCTGCTGTCCGGCGGCACCACGCTGTGCCTGGGCAGCGACAGCAATGCGGTCATCGACCTCATCCAGGAAGCCCGACTGCTCGAGATGCACGACCGCCTCGCCCGAGGCGCGCGTTGTCGGCTCAACGACGAATCCGGTGCGCTCGGGCCCGTGCTCGCAAAAGCGGCAAGCCTCGGTGGCGCCCATGCACTCGGATCCACAGGCGGCGACCTCCGGATCGGGGACCCCTTCGATGCCGTTGTCATCGACCTGGAGGATCCATTCTTCGCCCATGTCCCGCCCGAGCACGCCATGGATGCGTTGTTCAGCGCCGGGACCTCCACCCCCCTGCGTCAGGTGATGGTCGGTGGTCGTGAGATGCTCTAGCCGCACCGGCTGGAACCTGGCGGCCCTCCCTCGCCTCGGCACTCTTGCAGCCGTTCTCCTCGCCGGGTGTGCCGCGCAGCGAGAAGCCAGGGTGCGTCGCGCTTGGAACCCCGACGCGTCCGGCCCGTCCGACCCCAGCGGAGGCGAAGGCGAAGTCCCGTCCGAGGGCGCGGACGAGGGGTCGAGAGCTGCACCGCCCAAGCAAGGGTGGGCTCGGGTCGAGGAGCTCCTCACGCGAACGACCGACGTCCTCACCACCGCGCCCAGTCCGGACGTCCTCGCCGAGCTCGCAACCAAGTGGTGCGAGGTCGAGCCCATTCCCCGGCAAACGCGTCACGGTGAGGTCCGAGTCTGCTACCTCTACCCACCGGTGCGTGTGAAGGGGGTCGCGCTCACCCTCGAGCTCAGCGCGGAGGGGATCATTGGGTTCGTCGCGCCCGAACTCGATGTCGCGAAGAGCCGCGAAATCGCCGCGGAGGCCCTCGAGACCCTCGGATACCTGTGTACCGGGGCGTGGTCGAGCAGCAGCGACACGCTCGATCTCAAGACGTGCACCATCAGCGGAGGCTCCACGCTGGCGGTCGGCCGGATTCAACCCCGTCCCGATGCAGACCGGTGGCAGGTGTCGGTCGCGGTTCTTGGTGCGATCTAGGCCGCCGCTGCAATCGCGCCGGGACCATTCACCGGCAGATTCTGCGGTACGCTGTCATCAATGTCATCGGACCTTCGACGCCGCACCTCGTTCGGAGCCCTTGGCGGACTTGCCTTCGTTGCTTCCGCTTGCTTCAACCCCGATCCTCCAGCCGCAGTCGACACCGATACAGACACCGCCGGTGGCTCTTCGACGGATCCCACGTCGCCTCTGACGACGGGAGACACGGAGGCGACCACCGACGGCCCGACGACGAATGAGACGTCTGCGGACACCACGGAAGGGTCCGACGAGTGTTCGGCGGTGGATGCCATCGACACATCCTGCCCCGACTCCACGCCGTATTGCTCCAACGGAAGCTGCGTCGACTGCACCGGGCTCGATTGCGCCGATGTCGACTCTGACACCCCGGTCTGCAACGACGACGGCGGGCTCTGCGTCGCGTGCACCGACAGCGACCTTTCCTTCTGCGACACCACGCAGAGTGCGTGTGTCGAGAACGAATGTGTCGCATGCACCGACGACAACCAATGCCCCAGCGGAGTCTGCCAGTCCGACGGTGAGTGCCTCCTCGAAGCGGTGACCGTCCGCGGGGTCGTCTACGACTACTCCACGATCGATCAGACGCCACTGGCCGACGCCACGGTTCAGATCACCAACGTCCTCGACGCCCCGGCCGCCGAGCCGACCATGGCCGATGGGATCTACGAGTTCGAGGGCCTCGTCCCCGGAACGCTTGTCGACCTGCAGCCCGTGTACGACCAGGACGCATCGGTCGTCGTTCCAGCTGCGCTGACCTCCCGAATCAGCACCCAGGTTCCAAACGATCAGCCGCACACCGTGGATGTCCCGGTCGTTCCCTACGAATGGATGGCTCAAGTCGCCTTCGAATGCGGGCTGTTCCCCACGCTCGAGGAGGCGATCGGGGACGGCTCGGTCAACCCGTACTTCATCCAGCGCTCAACACTGTTTGGACAGCTCGTCGACAGCGATGGAAAGGGCATCGAGACCGTCACCAAGGCAGCGCTACGAGCTCGCCTGGGCGAGTGGTCCAACTTCCAAGACAACCTTCTCGACGAGGACACCGAGCCGACCGAGGTCTGCTTCCTCGATGCCGACGTGGACAGCGGGACCTATGTCGGGACCGACGACGACTTCTCGAACGACACGGGGCGGTTCGTCATGTTCCGCCTGCGTAGCAGCGCCGGATTCGGCCAGGGGCAGCTCAGTGTCTCGGCCTCGGGCTTCAACGAGCAATACACGACGTTCTCCTCCAGTGGAAACATCGGCGTGGTCGACATGGTTCGCAACGACGAGCCCATCACCCGCGACTTCGCGATCGACGTCTACCCGGTCTTCCAGACCTACGGCTGTGTCGACTGCCACACCGCGGGCGGTCCTCCCGGCGCCGTTCGAGACGGGTTCCAAGCCGACTGGAGCCTTTCCCCACGCGAGGTCTGGGAGCTCCTCGTAGGGCCCGGAACCGAGTGCCCCGACACCGACAATCCCGTCCGAATCTGCACCGACAACCCCGAGGCGTCCCTGTTCGTCCAGCGACCGCTGACCGACCTCCCGGGGATGCCCGATGTTCACCCGGTCGACATCTTCACGTCGATCGAATCCCCGATGGTCCAGATCATGTTGGAGTGGATCGAACAAGGCGCACAGCCGCCTGCCGCGATCAGCTTCGTGGAAGATGTCTACCCGCTGTTCGAGCAGCACGGCTGCGTGGCTTGCCACACCGGCGGCGGACCAGCAGAGGCCGTCACCGCCGGCTTCAACGCCGACTGGTCCCTCGACCCTCAGTCTGTCTACGACCTGCTCGTCGGCCCGGGCACCACCTGCCCCAACCCCGACGACCCGGTGCGCATCTGCACCGACGACATCCTCAACTCCAAGCTCGTCAGCTTCCCGCTCACCGACGCTCCGGACGACCCGGATACCCACCCGGTCAACGCATTTGCCACGACAGACCACCCCGACATGCAGCTGATCATCCAGTGGATCGCACAGGGGGCCAACTTCGAGAACGACTGCAGTCACGACGCGTGTAGCCAGGGCGAGGCCCTCGTCCCCGGGTGTACGCCCTGCGTCACCGCCGTGTGCAACGACTATCCTTTCTGCTGCTCGAGCAACTGGGATGCGGCGTGTGTCAACGCCGCCAACAACACCGCCGAGTGCGGCTGCTAGCACCCGCCGCTTGTCGTAGAGTCCGGGGGTCCGCGCCAAGCGTGGGCCCCCTTTGTCATGTTCGCATCCCGAGAAGCGCAGCTCTTCCTCGAGGGCCTCGACGACCCCGAGGCAACGCAGTCGACCGTCCTACTCAAGAAGACACTCGAGCCCAACCGCGATTGCGAGTTTGGCCGGGCGCACGGGTTCGACAAGATCAGCTCGGTCGCCGAGTACCAGCGCGCCGTCCCGATCCAAAAGTACGACGGGTTTGCCGACGCGATCCGCCGCATCGTCCAGGACGGTGAGCAGGGCATCCTGACCAAAGACCGGGTCAAGCGGTTCTTCATGACCTCGGGCTCCACCTCCGAGCCCAAGTACATCCCCGTCACGTCCCGCTTCATCCAGGCGAAATCTCGGGCCTTCGGGATCTACTGGTCCTCCGTGTTTGGCGACCACCCAGCCGCGAAGGAGGGCCGCATGATCACGAACTTCTCCGACTCCGGCGTCCCAGGAAAGACGCCCGGCGGCATCGAATGCGGGTCCGAGAGTTCGTTTTGGGCCGGCGTCACCCGGGCCACGCAGCTGAGCAAAGCGCCGATCATTCCCAAGCCGGTCGCGCAGATCAAAGACTCCAACGCCCGCTACTACACGCTGGCCCGCATTCTGCTCGAAGAGAGTTTCAGCGTCATCATGACGCTCAACCCCAGCACGATCCTGCTGCTCTTCAAGAAGATCCAGGAGTTTGCGGAGCCTCTGTTCCACGACATCGAACACGGCACGCTCTCGGGCGATGTCGAGGTGAGCGAGGTCGTCCGCGAGTTCGTGTCCGCGACGTACAAGGGCAACCCCGCCCGCGCCGAGGCCCTACGAGCGCTCGCGGCCGAGTCCGGCGGCGACGGCCTCATGGCCCACCGACTGTGGCCTGACCTCTCGCTGGCGATCTGCTGGCGCTCGCCCATGCTCAAGCCGTACATCGACCTGCTCGACCCCCACTTTGGAGATCGGGTCGCGGGCCGCGACTACATGATGATGGCCTCCGAAGGCATCATGGGTGTCCCGCTGCGCGACGGCGGAAGCGGTGGCGTTTGTGGTGTCGGCTTGCACTTCTACGAGTTCGTTCCCGAGGACGAGATCGACAAGCCGAACCCGACCGTACTCCTTCCGCACCAGGTCGAGGTCGGAAAGACCTACGTCCTGATCCTGACCAACGGCTCGGGCCTGTATCGCTACAACATCGGCGACGTCATCCGCGTCAGCGGGTTCGAGCGCAAGGCGCCGATCATCGAGTTTCTCCACCGCGCCGGCCGAACCTGCTCACTCACTGGGGAGAAGCTCACCGAAACCCAGGTCACAGCCGCCATCGAGGACAGCAGCCGCGAGCTGGGCCTCGAAGTCGAGGGGTTCACGGTCGCCCCGGCCCCCGAGGGATTTCCGCGTTACGTGGCGTACCTCGAGCTCCGCAACACCGGGGCCCCCGATGCGCTGGACGCCTTCCCCAAGGCGTTCGACGCCGCATTGGACCGGCACAACATCGAGTACGGCTCCAAGCGGGGCTCTCAGCGGCTCGCGGCCCCGGAGCTGTGGGTGGTCGAGACCGGGACCTACGCCAAGCTGCGGCAACAGCGGACTGCGGCCGGCGCCAGCGACTCCCAGATCAAGCCCATGCACCTCACGCGCGACGCCTCCTTTGCCGGGAGCGTCCAGGTCACCTCCCGCCATCGGGCAGGGTGACAAACCCCCGTCAGACTGGCAGTTTCTTCCCGCCGCGACCCCGCGGCGCCAAGGCATGAACATGAGCACGCCCCACGCAGGTCTCCTCGTCCCACTGGACATGTTCCGGATCACCCAGCTCGCGTCGATCTTCGGCGAGCTGCTGGTGGGCAAGGCGCGGAACGTCCTCGACGCCCAGTTGGTCGTCACCCGACACCCCGAGGCGCCCCTGTTCCTCATGAACATCACGGGTTCGGTCGTCGACGAAAACCCCGCTGCGTTCTGGCGCGAGAACGCCGACCTGGTCCAGATGGCCAGTCGCGCATTCCCTCGGCAGGTCATCATGTTCTACGGCGACCCCGGTGCGACTCCCGACGATCGCCGTGAGGGGTTCATCGTCGCCGCACAGGGACAGGTCGTGGCAGGCGACGATGCCGGAGCCGACAAGTTCCCCGCGGGCACGCCCGACAGCGACTGGCCCCTGGGGAAGTTGTGCGAGCAGCTTCGTATCCCGCTCGCCGATCTCAACGGTGGGTTCGCCGGCGGACCTCAGGTCGCCGTCAAGCTGCTCGAGCCAACCGGCGACGACCAGGAGCTGCTTCAAGTCCTGTTTGCCAAGGAGATGGCCGCACAAGCTGCGGCTGCTGAGGGTGGCGTTCCACCCGAGGGCGCAGACGGCTCGGCCGGCGCACCTGCACCTGCACACGCCCAGGGTGGACAACCGGGCCAAACTCAGGCTCAAGACGCGCAGTCTCCAGGCTCCCCCGCGGCACCTGCCGCGCCTCCCAAGCCCTCCGCTGCCGAGCTTGCTGCCGAAGACGCCAAACGCCGAGCACGAGAGTCCGCCGAAGAGACGGCTGCAGCTGCCGCTCGAGCGGTCGAGATCCAGGCCGGCCTCCGCGTCGCCCAGGATGACCTCGGAATCACCCTCGCCCCCGACGCCGAGCTCTCCGAGCCCGACCAGCTTCGTCCGTTCATCGTCTCCTCCCTCAAAGGTGATGCGCCCGAGGGCGTTCCCCGGGATCTCACCGAACAGCTCCAGGGCAGGCGCATCGACGTCGCGGTGAAGGTCGACTTCCTCAGCGAGGTCTTCATCGAGAGCACGCCCCTGTCCAAGCCTCAGTTCGTGGAGATCTCTGCCGAGCGCGAGATGGGTGGGAAAGCGGTCCGTGTCGCCGAAGTGCTCGGACCTCGGCTCGGGTACGGCACGCTGATCAGCACCGGCTCCGCGCCGCACGTGTTCGTCTCTCGTAAGCCCGACCTCCCTCTGCCCGAGTCGCTCATCGTCGAGCTGTTGGGGTAGACGCTCCCTCGCCCGGACTTCAGCTCCGACTTCAGCGCGAACCAACGACAAAAGGCGTGACCAGCAGATGCTGGGTCACGCCTTCTGTCATTGGGTAGGCGTTGGGTAGGCGTTGGGCAGGCTTGCAGACCGCCGAGGGGCGCTACATCGCGAAGCGGGTCTTGAGGTCCGCGATGATCTCTTCTTCGCGGGCGCCCGTGGTCGGCTCTGCCAGGCGATCTCGGACGAGTGCCTCGAGCACCATTGCTCGCTCTGGGTGCGGAGGCAGATGCTCGGCCAAGTTCAGCTTGCGACTGGCGAGCATCTTCAGGAACGGCTCGATCTTGCGGATCTCTTGGGCGATCCGCATCGTGACCTGCTTGCCTTCACCACGTCGGGAGGGGTAGCGGGGAGCGCATTTCTCAACGGCTTGGACCAGGTCGCGGGCGAGGTCGACATCGACTTTGTCTTCGACGCCGAAGCTTGCGACCACGATGGGGCGGCTCTGGGCTTTTTTCGTGCCGTCGCCGGACCACCAGACGTTGTGGGCAATGGAGAGGTAGGTTCGGCGAGTCTCGCCGCAGCGCACCTTGTTTCTTCGCAGATACATGGCTAGTTCCTTTTCGTGAGAGGCTAGAGGCTAAGTGGGGAGTGGGTGACTCGTGCCTACCCGGCCTGCTTGAGGTCTGACGACGACCCGGTGCAAACCTTCATCGCCCGCCTGCTCTTTTCGACGGACCAACCCGACGGAAGTCGCAAGTGGTTTGGGCATGTGCGGAGTTCATCCACGAATTCAGGCTAGCCGCCGCGATTGGGCCGGACCAGGAACAAACCCCACAGCTCCGCCCATGGCTTTGGAATCATTCGTTTTTAAGGGCCGAAGGTTCTCGGCGCGAGGTCGGAGGCGCTCAGAAATGCGCGCGTTGCCTCACATTCGAGGTTCTGCGACGCCCGTTTGTAAACGGCTGATTTTTCCCGGACTCAAGGGACGGCCCGGGAGCGCCTCAAGATTTTGTCGAGGAAAGATGCCTCATCGCTGCAACCACCACGCCTCGGATGCGTCGCGGTCCGGTTGCTCTCGGCACCCCGCCCGCTTGCCACACGCTGACCCGACAGCGGTCGGCGATCAGGGCACACCGACCCAAGACGAGGCTGCAGCTCAGTCCGCGCGTTGCAATCGTGAAACGTGCCGCTGTTGATTCTCGTGAAGGCCACGGACCACGAGGAACACCGCGACCGCGGCCGCGATCGAGACGCCGCTGTGGACGAAGTTCAGCCAGTTGGCTCGAGCGATCTCCTCCCACGTCTCGGCAGTGTTGGAGATCCGAGCCACAACTCGACCACCGAACGACACGGTAAGCCAAAGCCCCCACCACAGGGCCACAGGTCCGCTGCGCTCCGGTTCGCTGACATTCCAGATTTCCCTGACCGCCTGGTACGGGCGGACCCAGTTGGCGAAAGGAATGAAGAACCACCCAACCGTCCATCCCGGGCTGACGGTCATCCCGTGTTCAGGCCCACCCAGGGCGCGGGCGTTGTGATTGGCCCGTACCAAGAACGCTCCGATCGCGATGGCGGAGAGCAGAACCCCGCAAACCGAGACAACGCGCAGGACGTCTATCCCTTGTTGCCCGAGCTCGCGCGGCTCGAGGATCGAGAACACAGCCGGCACGAACTCGTTGGCAGCCATGCACGACCACATGGACGCAAGGCTGGCGAGTACGAAGAGAGCGAGGAACACTCCGACGACCGACAGCCGAGTTCCTTGGTCGCGATACCCCACGGCCCCTGCAACGAGGCTCTGCGGCGCAGCGTCATCGACCGGGGGAGCGTAGGGGTTGGCGCCATGGCTCTCCGACATCTCGTCCACGATGATGCGGCATCGCGGTCGCATCTGCGTGGCAAAAGCACGCAGGGGTCATGTTTCACGCCAGGCGCTTCGTGGTCTCTCGCAGCGCCTCCAGGACGGCCCTGACGCGAGGGACCCCCTCCCGGCCCGGGGGCATGAGCGCGAAGACTGGCGTCGACGACCAGGTCCACTGCCTCAGGACCGGAGCGAGGCGACCTTGGGCCGTGGCGGCGTCGAGTTCGGACGACAGCAGAACGCCGATGCCAAGACCTGCGTAGAGCGCTTGGGCGAGCATTCGGCCGTCCGTTGTCTCGAATCGACCGCCGACGGCAAACCGCTCTTCACGGCTCCCCCGCCGCAGGACCCAGCTCGTCTCGGGCCGGTCGCGGCGCAAGCGAAGACAGTCGTGTTGGGCAAGCTGGGACGGGAGGCGAGGTGCGCCGCGGCGCTCGATGTACGACGGAGCCGCGGCCAACGCCCAAACCAGTCGTCCGAGCGAAGCCGCCTTGTGCGAGCTGATCGGCGGCTGACCAACATGCACCGAGATGTCCAGACCAGCAGCCACCGGGTCGACGAACGAATGACTCACTTGCACGTCGAGTTCGATCCCTGCTTCCTCGTCCATGAGGCGAGCGAGCGCCGAGGACAACGCGGGTCCGACCATGTCGGCGTGAACGCCGAGACGGACCACGCCGGCCAATCCATCGAGACCGTCGAGTTCCATTTCGGCCCGGTCGATCGTCTCCAAGGCGCGACGCAGCTGAGCGGCGAGCCGCGTGCCCTCCTCGGTCACGGAGATCCGGCGGGTCGTGCGGAGGATCAAACGCCGACCGAGCCGCGCCTCGAGCGAGGTCAGACGCCGACTGACCGCGTTGGGGCTCACGCCGACGCGTCGTGCCGCCCCCGCGAGACTCCCGGTGTCCACGATCGCAACGTACGTTCTGAGTTCCGACAGGTTCTCCATGCGAGCCGACGGCACCGCACCGGTTGCGTCCGTCATGGCCATACGCTCCCGCCCCGAGATTCGTCACGTTCTCGCATGAATATTGTTCGTATCATGACGATGGCGAACGAGTCGCTCCGACACTAGTTCTCGGGGGTGAGCATCACAGACGCCCATTCAACCTCGAGACGTGCTTTCGTGGCGTTGCTCGGGGCCCTCACCCTGACCACCGCGTGCCGCTCGACAGCGCAAGAGGACTCGCAGGCACCACCGACATCCGGGGCGATCCAGGACCCCACGGCCCATCTCGTCGCGTTCCTACCGATGCACGAGGGCTACGGCCCCTCGGACCAAGATGCGTACGAGGAGAAGATCGCCCCCGTCGCCTCCTCGCACGGCATGGCTCGGGCGAGCGCGCTTACCGTCTCGAAGTTCCTCGGCGGAGCGGGGCCAAAACACGCCTCAACGATCGGTGTTTGGGCGCTCGAGTCCCCGGAATCCATGAAGGGGACGATGTCCGCGCCCGGCTACGCCGAGAATATCCCGCTTCGCGACCGAATCCACGACATGCCCAACGCGGCGATGTACATGACCAAAGAGGAGTTCAGCGCAGGCCCGATCGAGACAGGCGCGACCATCCTGGTCGGCTTGCTGGTCATGAACGAAGGGTACGGGTTCGACGACCACCACGAGTACGAGACCTCGCTCGCCCAACTCACCCGGCGACATGGCATGCGCTTGGTCGCGGAGTACCGCGTCCTCGACAAGCTCAGCCCGCGCGCCCCCGATGCGGCGGCGATCAACGTCTGGCAGCTCGACAGTCCGGAGTCCCTCGGCTCCGTGAAGCGCGACCCCGAGTACCAGCAACACGTCGAGTACCGAGACGAACTGCACAACATGGAAGCCACCGCGATGTGGTTCGCCAGCGCGAGGTAGACATGGCCACGGTCATCAAAACATACGCAATCGACAACGACCTCGACTCCGTCTGGAAGCGACTCGCAGACCCCGAGCAGATTCACCACTTGTTTGGGTTCCTCACCAGTGCACAGGCCCAAGCGGGTTCGCGGGTTTGCAGGACGGCCGACGGGGCAGAGATTCATGAGCGAATCTTCTCTGTCGACCATGACACCCGCCGGATCGCGTACACCATCACACGCTCGCCTTTCGGCTTCGAAGCCCATGCCGCGTCGTGGCAGGCCGCGCAGGCGGACGGCGACACGACCACCGTCACACTGCTGGTGGACGTTCTGCCGGACAACGCCGCCGAGGCGCTGGAAGCCATGCTCGAACAAGAGCGGGCAACGACCGTCTCAGCCTTGAGCAGGAAGCCCGCGTAGTGAGAATCTGAAACCTCGTCCGGGCGGGCCGCGCGGGGTTGGGGACCGTGGGCGTGGTGGCGTGAAGGGGGGCCGCCCGCGGTTCGCTGGCAGCCCCCTTCGTTCAGACGGCGGACGCCTGATCTAGAACTCGCAGTTCCGCGGCGTGCGCGGGAACGGGATCACGTCGCGGATGTTCTGCATCCCGGTCGCGTACATGACCATGCGCTCGAAGCCGAGCCCGAACCCAGCGTGCGGTGCGGTGCCATAACGACGCGTGTCGAGATACCAGCCGTAGTCCTCGGGCTCGAGGCCCAACTCGCGGATGGCCTCCTCGAGAACATCGAGTCGCTCTTCACGAGCCGAGCCTCCGATGAGCTCGCCCACGCCGGGGACCAGCAAGTCGACAGCACCGACGGTCTGCCCGTCATCGTTGCGGCGCATGTAGAACGCCTTGATGCTCTTGGGATAGTCGGTGACGAACGTCGGGCGGCCGACGAGCGTCTCGGTCAGGTAGCGCTCGTGCTCGGCCTGCAGGTTGACGCCGAACTCGACCGGGTACTCGAACTTCTGGCCAGAGTCGATCAACCGCTTGACCGCCTCGGCGTACGTCATGCGCTCGAAGCCTGAGTCGACCACGTGCTGCAGTCGCTCGAGCAAGCCCTTGTCGATGCGCTGGTTGAAGAACTCGAGGTCTGTCCCCCGCTCGTCGAGCACGGTGCGAAGCAGGTGCTTGACGAAGTCTTCGGCCAGGTCGCAGTTCTCCGAAAGGTCGCAGAACGCCACCTCCGGCTCGATCATCCAAAACTCGGACGCATGCCGGGTGGTGTTGGAGTTCTCGGCGCGGAACGTGGGGCCGAACGTGTAGACGTCGCTCATCCCCATGGCGAAGGCCTCGGCGTTGAGCTGGCCCGAGACGGTCAGGTACGCGGGCTTCCCGAAGAAGTCCTTGTCCCAATCGATGTCCCCTTTGTCGGTACGCGGGGGGTTGTTCATGTCCAGCGTCGTGACGCGGAACATCTCGCCGGCGCCTTCGGTGTCGGAGGCGGTGACGATGGGCGTGTGCAGGTAGACGAAGCCGCGGTTGGCGAAAAACGCGTGGGTCGCCTGGGCCAGGGTGCTGCGAACCCGGAAGGTTGCGCCAAAGGTGTTCGAGCGGTTGCGCAGGTGCGCGATGGTGCGAAGGAACTCGAAACTCGCGCCCTTCTTCTGCAGGGGATAGTCCTCGGCGGCCCGACCCACGGTGGTCACCTTGGTGGCCTGAACCTCGACCGATTGGCCCTTGCCCTGGGACTCGACGAGCTCGCCGAGAATCTCCACTGCGGAGCCCGTGGTGAGCTTGCGGACGTCCTCGATGCCGTCCATGTCGCTGGGCACCACGATCTGAATGCCACCCATGTTGGACCCGTCGTTCAAATTGATGAACGACACATTCTTGCCGTTGCGGACGGTACGGACCCACCCCTTGAGGAGCAGGTCGGACTGGGGAGCAGGCAGGTTCAACGCATGCGCGATGCGGGTCCTCTTCATGGCGCGCGGAATGTAGCATGCAGCCGTGACCGCCAACCCCCCCACGCTGCGCATCCAGGAGCGCTTCGTGTCCGTGCAGGGCGAGGGGATTCTCGCGGGCGTCCCCAGCAGCTTCGTACGCCTGACCGGATGCAATCTACGCTGCGTGTGGTGCGACTCCCCCGAGAGTTCCTGGCGGCCCACGGGAGACCCGCACCCCCTGGACGAGCTCGTCCGTTGGTGCGCGCAGGGGCCACGGCATGTCGTGGTGACCGGTGGCGAGCCCCTGCTGTCGCCGCATGTCGGAGCACTCACGGCGGCGCTCTCCTCCGCGGGCCATCACATCACGATCGAGACCGCGGGCACCCTCGACGGCCCCGACCTGGCTTGCGACCTGATGTCGCTGAGCCCCAAGCTCGCCCACAGTACGCCGACGACGCCCGCCTCCCTCGCCCAGCGTCATGAACGGACCCGGTGGCAACCGGAGGCCATCCTCGCGCTGATGCGATTCCCCTGGCAGCTCAAGTTCGTGGTCCGGGCCGAGAGCGACGCTTCGCTGGCGCAGGACGTGGCGGAGATCGACATCATGCTCGAAGCCCTCGGCAAGCCGGACCCCCAGCGGGTGTTGCTGATGCCCGAGTGCATCGACCCCGGCGCGCTGACCGACCGCTACCAACGCATCAGCGCGCTGTGTTGTACCCGAGGGTTTCGGCTCGGACCGCGGCTGCACATCACCGCCTTCGGCCACACCCCGGGAACGTAGCGGACTCGGTACGAACTCGGGAGCGCTCTAGGGATCGCCGAGGCCGAGAGGGTCGGGCTCACCGTCGAGCGAGACGCCTTCGAGGCCAACACCGTCGTCGTCGCCAGCCGCGTCATCGAATCCAGGGAACGGCGCGCCGGAGAGCGTCACGTACCCCGCTCCGTCACCTTCTCCGCTGGCCGGCCCCGTTGCCGTCATGTCGGCCGCGGACGGAGCACGTCCGGTGTTCTCCGCGGGCGCCTCGACGACCACCGAATGTGGGGCGGTGGGAGTGCGCCCACTTGGCCCGGGCACTCCCGCGGCTCCAGCTGCCGGTCCGCGAGCCTCGGTTGGCTTTGCGGCCGCAGGCGCGGCAGGCTTGGCAGCCGCCGCGTGGCGAGGCTGACACAAGCGCCAGAACCGAATCGTGCGATCGCTTGCCCCGGTCAAACGGACGAGTTCGGCGTCAGCGAGCCGCGGAAGCAGGTCCGCGTACGCGGACAGCCCCTCGTTGATCGCATCGACCTGTGCGCGCAGAGACACGACCACGTCGGCCTCGACACCGCCCAAGCGCGCCAGCTCGGCGTCATCCAACCGACAGAACAAGTCCAGGTACGGGACCAGGTTGTTCATCGGGTTCGGTCGAGGCTCGCTCTCCCGCTCGGTCCGACTCACGCGCACTTGCTTCAGTGGAATTCGACCGATCGAAATCCGATCGTTCACGTTGCTCGACTCGCTCGACATACCCGGCGGGGGTCCCCAGCCCGACCGTACCGTCCTTCGGCCGTCTTCGCAGTTTTTATGAACACGAGCAGGTGGGGCGATGTGTGCTCGGGAATGGGCTACGCTACGACCCGATGCGTTTGGCCCTGCTCGCGTTTCCGCTCGCCGTCTGGGCAAGCTCGGGGTGCACCCCGGATCGATGCCGCGCGGGGAACGACGAGCTATCGATGGTCCTGCGGGCGGTCGACTTGCGCACCGACGACGGCGAAGAGGTTCGGGTTGCCGTCGATTTCGCCACAGGCGACCGGGCAACCCTCCCGATCTCGTGGGCCAAGTGCGACGGCGACCGTGTCCTGATCAACGGTCAAGACGCACGGGAGACGAACCAGGAGGACCGAACCGAGTACACGCTGACCCTCGACGGGGAGGATGGCGAGGAGATCAGCGTCGAACTCGACCGCGCAAACGAGGATGAGGTGGTCACAGCGTCCGTGCAGCGGCCTCCTCGCTTCGAGCTGACAGCCCCCGCACCTGGGCTCGAGGTCTCTCGGTCGGAGCCGATCGAGCTCGCGTGGGAGCCAGCTGACGAGGGAGGCGAAATGCAGGTCGAACTGCAGGAGGAGCTGGGAGGCGGCCGTTGCATCGTCTCGGACGAGGTCGAGCACGACTACAAGGGACAAGGCGGCGTGCGTGTCGACGACACGGGTACGTGGACCGTCCCCGCGGGGGTGCTGACCAACGACGGCGAGCTTCGGTGCGATGCACGATATGTGCTCCGTCGATTCTCCCGAGGGGACTACCCCGAGGAACTCGCCTCGGGGGGCTTCGTGCAGGCCGAGGTCTTGCGCATCGTGCTCTTCGAGTCGGTGCCATAAGCCCGCAGTTCCACCCACACGCACCGCTGCGTGCCGACATACGGCCTGCCGATCCGCGAGCCCTCTCACGGAAATAAAAGGTGTCCCTCAGAGGCAGATCGATGCTCCGAATTCTGCCATTTCCACGGAGTTCAGCTCGGGAACGCGCTTCGATACCGGACACTGTTAGAAATCGAAGTTTGGGGAACAGCCGAACCCACTATCGCCCACGAAACACCGAAAACGCGGAGCTGTTGCGTTTCTGTGACCGTCCGGGCAAACATCGCGGCCGGACTTGCCGTCCCCAACTGGACCTCATGAAACTCTACAAGACCCATACGACCACAACGTCACGACTCGCCGCGATCCTTTCGATCTGTCTCGTGGCCACCGCTTGTGACGACGACGTTTCGAGCTCCGGAAGCGACTCGGACACCGACTCGGGCACCACGGGGGGCGACAGCGACAGCGACCCCACCACCACGCCCACTACCGACCCCACCACCACGCCGACCACCACGACCACGACCACGGGCGACACCGACCCGACGTCCGGTGAAACGGACACCCCGTCTACTGGAACGGACACCGGTACCGACACGGTCGCCGAAACCGACACCGTGGGCGACAGCAGCTCCTCGGGCGGCGGCGCGATGTGTGGCGACGACGCCATCGAAGACAAAGAAGTCTGCGACGGTTCCGCGTTGGCCGACGAGACCTGCGAAAGCCAGGGCTTCGTTGGCGGAGGCGACCTCGCCTGTGCTGACGACTGCACCGAGTTCGACACCAGCGGCTGCATTGCTCAGCTGTGCGCCAACGACACGGTCGAGGGCGATGAGGTTTGCGACGGAACCGATCTCGCCGACACGACCTGTGCGGACCTCGACTTCGACGGCGGAACCCTGGGTTGCGCCAAGGACTGCACCGCGTTCGACACCTCGATGTGCACCACCGCGTTCAGCATGTGCAACACCCCAGGCTCCGCGATCGGAGCCGGTGACGTGGCGCTGACGACCGACACGATCACGCTGCCCGCAGGCGCCTTCGTGGCCGACGTCAACATCTCGGTCGACGCGGCTCACGCTGCGGTCGGAGACCTCGACATCACGATCTCCCACAACGACACCACCACCTCCGCACGACTTCAGTCCGGTATCTGTGGAGCCGACGCGGACATCAACGGTGAGTACGACGCTGGCGCAGCCGCAGTCCCCGCTTGCGGCGGACCTCCTGCGGTCGACGGTGCCGTCCTTCCCGAGGGCTCGCTCGATGCCTTCACCGGTATCCCCGACCCCGCCGGTGTGTGGCAGCTCGACATCACCGACAACGACACACTCGCCAACGAAGGCACGCTCAACGAGTGGTGCGTCAACTACCTGGTGACCGAAGGCAACCCGGAGGCCTGCGGCAACGACATCGTCACCTTCACTGAGACCTGCGACGGCACGAACGCCCCGAGCACGTGCGCGGTGGAGAACGACGACCTGGCGGGCTATGGCGTGCTCGGCTGCGCCGCCGACTGTGCTGCCTTCGACGCGGCAGACTGCTGCACCGCTGACGTCGGCGACGGCGGTGCCTATGTCGCCAACTTCAGTGACGGTGCTGACCCGGCCGCTTGCGCCGACACGGACATCATCGACATCTCCATGACCGGCCTGGCAACTGCGGCCTCGGGCAACTGTGGCTTCGACCCCACACCGATCACGCTCCCCGCTGCGTTCAACATCCACGGCGTCGATCAGCTCGATTGGTTCGTCAACCCTTGCGGCTACATCAGCGCCGAGAACACGGGGAGCGACTTCAGCAACGACTGCCCGATGAACGGCAACCGGCCGGGAACGATCGCCGCCTACCACGACGATCTCGACACCGACCAGGGCGGCGTCGTGTACTACGAGCACTTCGACGCCGGAATGTGCCCTCGAGAGTCCGACACCGCAGGAGCCGTCGAGTGCGACGTGTTCTTCTGGAACGGAATCAACCAGTGGAACACGGCGAACGTGTTCGACTTGAACCTGGTCCTCTACCCGACGACCGGCGAGGCAGTCTCGGTATTCGGCCCGAACGCCCCTGGTTTGGGAAGCGCGACGATGGGAATCTCGAGCATCGACGGCAACACGGCCTTCACGGCGGGCTGCAACGACGGCGCGTTCACGACCACGACCGACGGCACAGCCTGCATGATCCCGGCAACGAGCGCATGCCCGGCTCCGTAGTCGAGTAGCGGTCTCGGATTCCGGCGCCTCCAGGCAGCGGAATCCAGCCGACGAGCGTGGAAGCCTCGAGCTTCCGCGCTTTTTTGTGCGCGGCCCCCTACTTGGGTGCGAGTGCGCCGGGGTAGGTCACCACGATGCGCTGGTTGATGTCCGTGTCCTGGAGGGTGAACGCTGCGGTCTCACCGTTGGGCCAACGCACCGAAAGCTCGGCGCCGTCGTTGCCGCCCAGGCCGAAGTGCAGCGGAAGCATGTTCGTCGAGGACATGCTGGAACCGAGCTTCACCTCTTGAAGTTGCGTCACACCGTCCTCGGTCGAGACCCAGGCGCGAGTGCCCGCAGCATCGGACGTGATCGGCGCAGCACCGAGGAGCTCGACCTCGACCCAGTTGTTGTCGGTCCCAAAGTCGGCCTTGTTGCGATACAGCGCATAGGCGTCCTGCCGGTTTCCGACCACCAGATCCAAAAACCCGTCCTCGTCGAAGTCTCCGTACGCCACCGCTTGCGAGAACCCGACGTCCACCGCACCGCTCACGCTCCCCAGACCGTCGAACGACCCGTCTCCGAGGTTGTGGAACAAGATGTTCGCGGAGAAAGGCCCGCCCCCGTACTGCCCCTGAGCAACGTAGAGGTCCTGCAGCCCGTCGTTGTCGTAGTCGAAGAAGAACGCGCCCCATCCGACGCCAGGGATGTGAACCCCGGCCTCTCCGGTGACATCCACGAACACCGGTTCGCCCTGCACGGTCTGATTCTGCAGCAGATACGCCGCGGTAATATCCGTCATGTACAGGTCGAGGTCGCCATCGTTGTCGTAGTCGGCGACCGCCAACCCCATGCCGTTGATCTGGAGCGCAGACCCAGTTTCTTCGGCCACGTCGGTGAAGCACCAGCCCCCGCAACCGGGGCCATCGTTGCGCCACAACACGTTGCCATGCGACTTGTCGACCACGACGTAGAGGTCCGGGTCCCCGTCGTTGTCGTAGTCGAGAAAACTCGCCGCGAGCACGGGCCTCCCGGCGGCCGCGACCTCGAGAGTCGCGCTCATGTCCGTGAACGTCCCATCGCCTTCGTTTCGGAACAACTCCTGGGAGCCCACCAACGTCTCGGCGTTCCAGGCCCCCGTGAAGAGATCGAGGTCGCCATCGGAGTCGTAGTCCCCCCACGCGCCCACCGTCCCGTCGATACTCGAGGTCACACCCGCAGCGTCTGTGACGTCGACCAGACCGCCACCGCCTTGCAGAAGAACCCCCGCGCTTGTCCCCGCGACGAACACATCGGCCTGCCCATCGTTGTCGTAGTCGCCGACGGCAACGCCCGTGCTCGTGTGTTCGACGAGCAACGGGCCGCCCGCCGACTCGGCGAAGCCACCGGCCCCATTGCCAAGCCATAGCCGGCTCGGGCTCTCCCAGCTGGTCAGCAACAGGTCTTGGTGCCCGTCGCCGTCGAAATCTCGAGCACCAATACCCGGTGGGTATTGCGCTTCGTAGACGCAGTCGTGGGGCATGTCCAAGCCTGACGCCTCCGTAAACGACTCGAAGACCGTCACGAGGGGGACGACGGGCCCATCTCCAGTGCTGCTCCCGCTGCTCGAGTCACCGCCGGCGAGAGTGGTTTCCCCCGTGCTGCCGCCCTCACCATTCCCACCGCCCGTCGACGTCGCAGCGGGTCCGCTCGTGCTCCCCGATTCCTCGACGCCCGAGGTGGAGCTGGAAGTGGAGGTGGCAACACCTCCTCCCGTCGTTGCACGGCCGGCGTCCCCCGCCCCCGTAGACCCTGCGGATGTCCACGTCGCCGCTGTTGAGGTACCCGGCCCGGCCGTGTTCACCCCACCGCCGTCGGTCCCCGCATCCACCGCAGGAAGTGCGCATCCAGCCAGGAGCGCGAGCATCACAAGAGACCGTGCGGACACCACGCCAACAGTACACGCACCGTGCGTGAGGCGGCGGGCGATGCTGCGCGTCCCGCTCCTTTTCTCCTCCCAGCAGACCGGACCACGCTCACATGGACCGAGGGGTCGGTCGTACCGCGTTCCATACCTTGCCCACACCGCGCCAGGCTGCCAACCTCCGCGGCATGAAGCTGCCTCGTAAGGGCATCTTGATCCGACTCGGGATCTACCTGCCCATCATCGGCGTCCTCGCGTGGCAAGCGTTCTTCGCGAAGAAGGAGCCGCAGCCACAGCCACAGGAAGCCCCCAAGGGCAACGTGCGCTCGTTCTCGGGACCCGACGGTAAGGAGTTCAAGGTGATCGAAGTAACCCCCGACGAAGCGAGAGCGATGGGCGTCGAGATCCCCGAGGACCTGGACAAGCCAGCCGCCGACGCCGCCGAAGCGCCGAAGGACCCGCAGTAGGCTAAGGTCCGACCCCGATGGAACGTGCCCAGTTCGTCAAGGTCGCCACTGCTGCCCTCGAGCGCATCGAGGACGGCCTCGTCAACCTCGACCACGACACGCTCGACGTCGACCTCGCCGGAGACGTGTTGACGCTCGAGTTCGAAGACCGGGTTCAGTTCGTCATCAATGCACACAGCGCGGCGACTCAGGTTTGGATGGCCGCCAACCGCAACGCCTGGCACTTCGACTACAACGCCGCGACCGAAACTTGGGTCGCCGCGAAAACGGGCGACGAGCTGATGGCAACGGTGTGCAAGTACGTCGGCGAGAAGCTTGGGATGTCCGTGTCGTTGTGAGGCGCTCGCTCCTTGCCGCCGCCGTGATCGTCTGCAGCGGCTGCGCCCAGATCGACAGCCGCAGCACCATCACCGTCACCCCCCGACCGGAGCTCGAGCCCAAGTGGCTCGGCGAGGCCAAGAGCGTCGTCAGCCGGGAACTCAACCTCGCGTGGTCGCAGTCTCTGAGCACGGTCGAGATTCAGCTCGACGAGGCCCGCACCTGTCGTGCTGTGTTGCACGCGCCCGTCGACCGGGTGGAGGCGGTCGACAACACGGTGAAGCATGGCGCGCTGTACTGGGAGTACGGCGCCGGCGCGGCGATTCTCGCGGTGGGCTTGGCGGCCTTGATCAAGCCCGACGCGTTCTCTCCCCGAGCCGTGACCGCCAGCGGCACCCCAACTCGAGACACGACGACGGGTTATCGATTGGGCGGCATCTTCACCGCGCTCGGTGCCGGGCTCATCGGCGTGGGTGCGTACGACACAGTGCGCAGCCGCGACAGCGTCGCCACAACCCGTGCGTATCAGCTCACCACCGGAGAGAGGACACCGTGTACCTCTCCGAGCGGTCCCCGGACGGGCGTCGAGGTCGAGCTGTCCATCGGGTCGTGGACCTCAACGGCCAAAACGAACCTCGAAGGCGTCGCGCACTTTGGCCTCCCCGGGGAGGCCGCGCTGGGGATCCCCCTCCCCGAACCTCCACCCGCGGTCCCGCCCGAGACCGAGACCGAGACCGAGACCGAGTCTCCGACCTCCGCCGTCCCCGACGAACCCCAAGCTGAGGTCCCCGAGGCCCTCGCCCCCCAGCCGCCGCCTTTGGACGTCGAGGCAACCGCCACCGTGCGCGTGGGGGAGCTCGAGGCCACGTTCACCGTTGTCGCGCCGCTCTCCAGCCCTAGCGCACGCGAGCGAAGCGGCTCCGCAGAGCTTCGTTCCCCTGGCCCCCCGCGGCCGAGCGCATCTCCGTGACCTCGGCGACAGCGTTCGTCGCCCTCGGCGGAAACCTTGGTGACCGGCTCGCGACCCTGCGCAGCGCGGTGACCCAACTACAGGCGCGCCCGGCCATCGACGTCGGTCCTCGCTCGAAGGTGTACGAAACGACCCCGGTCGGCCCCTCGGAGCGACCGTTCTTGAACGCCGCACTCCGGGTCCAGACCGGACTCGATTCACTCACGCTTCTCGAGGTTCTTCACGACATCGAACGCGCACATGGACGCGAACGACGCGTTCGCTGGGACGCTCGAACCTTGGACTTGGACCTGCTGCTGTTCTTCGCACCCGGGGAGGAGACGCCCGCTCTCAGCGAGGATCCGCGGTGCCGCCTTCCGCACCCGTCCATGCTCGAGCGAGACTTCGTGCTCACCCCCATGGTGGACCTGCGACCGAACCTGGTCCTCGCCGGAGCCAGCCTGTCGTCGCACCTGAGCGCCCTCCCGGACGCCCAACGCACCGTTCTGCGCTGCGTTGGCGAGTTGTGAATCTGGCCCCTGCGGGTTGACCCACCGCCCGCCTCCAGCTAGCCTCCACGCCCCACATAGGCGGGTAGCTCAGTTGGTTAGAGCACCGTGTTTACATCGCGGTGGTCGCTGGTTCAAGTCCAGTTCCGCCTACTCGAGGCCGACGGAGTTCGCTCCGCCGGCCTCTTCTTTTGTGGCGCGGTCATCCGCCGCAGCTGTCACCGACCGTGTGGGCGAAGGCTTCGAGCGCGGGGGCATAGTCTTCGGCACAGACACTCGCGAGGACCCCGGCGGAACCGAAGAGCTCGATGAACTGCCACAGCCGCGGACTCGGCTCGGCTCCAGACGGGCTCTCGGTACTGGTGGTCGTGCAGGCGGTCTCGGCCCGAATATGATCGCCTACGAGGCCGAGCACGAAGACAGGCCCAACCCGGCTCTCGGTCAGCCTCTCGTGCCAGACCGCGGGCGTCCCCATCGAATCCTCGGGGTCATCTTCTTCGTCCGTGACCAAGACGATGGCCAGCGGACGCTCCGAGCGAGCAAACCCTTCGTTGCACACGCCGGCCTCGGTCCGCGGGTCAACGGCTGCGACAAGCGCATCCATTGGGCGTTCCGCTCCTCCGGACGTCCCCACCCGAGCCGCGCACGCCACCCGGTCGCGCGCTCCATCTTCGGACAGACGCGTGAAACGCTGCCCCCCAAGAGCGCAGTCGGTGTTCGCCGCATCGACGCCGCGGGGATGCGTGACCCCTGCCCCGAGGACGTCCTCGCAGACCATCGGTGTCGTTTCTCCGCAAACGTACTCCGGCCACACCGGCCAACACCCGCCGACCACCGGGCACAGCGTCAGCTCGCATTCCGCGAAGGGCCACGCATCACTGTCGATGATCATCACGTGGTGCGCGTTGTCCCCCGTCGCCACCTCGAGCGCGTCGAAGAACGGACCCAGCGCGGCCTCGACCCGCTGTTGCTTCGCAGCCATCGAAATCGAGTTGTCGATCAACACCAAGACGTCGACCGCTCCACAGCTCACGCTCTCACCAGAGCTCGCCGAGCCCGTCTGGCCGTCCCCTGTCTCTGTGCCTCCGCTTGGACCGGACGTCGAGCTCTGCGACGTGGCTGGCCCCGACGAGCCGGAGGGCTCGGGCCCCGATGCCCCGGTCGACGCTTCGGGTTCCCACTGCGGGTCCACGCAGAGGTCCGAGAGGCAGACCAGCTCGCCCAGACATTGTCCCTGTTCGCAGCCTTGCGTCTCTGCCCCCGTTTCTCCAGCAGAGCCGCAGGCGACCAAGAGCACCATGCCGAGTAGGCCACGCCTTGCGCCGGTCATGAGCACACCGCGAGATCCATGCACTGTGTCCATCCGCTTGCGTCGAGCTGCTCGCCGCTGCACATCGTGTTGTCGGCAAGGCACTCGAAATAATCAGCGAGGTCACACGGGGAGGACCCGAAGCTCGCGCAGTCGATCAGGGCCACGCCGGCCGGAGGCGCGCACTCGAGGGAATCCAGGAGCATCTCGCAGGCCGACTCGTTGTCATGGCCAGTGTCGGTTTCGGGCATGCCGCCCCCCGCTTCCGTGTCGTCACCGTCGTCCTCTTCGGGCATGGACTTCGGGTCCACGCATCGGCTCGAGAGGCATTGCAGTCCCTCGAGGCAAACCGACTCCGCCGTACATGCGCATGTCTCGTAGCCGGGCGTGCACCCACCACCGTCGTCATCACAAGCGCTCGGAGACAGGAGCAGCGACGTGAACGCTACACGAATGGAGGCGCCCAAGAGCACCTCCCGGATTTGGAGAACACAGAACACGCCCTCCATGGATGGACTCGATGCCCAGAGTCGACATCGGTCATTCGTCCCATGCCGGCCCAGGCCATCCTCACGCCGATGTGACCTCCGCCTCCGCTCTCGGAGCCCGGCGCGCCACCTAGTCGAGCGGCAACCGCATCATCACGTAGTGAAAGCTGCGGTACTTCTCCTCGAGATCGTCGCGGTACTTCGTGGGGAGCTGCGGGGCCAAGCGCTTGGCGTGCGGCTCGATGGTGATGAACCACAACGCGGCATCCTTGCCCTCTCGCTCGGCGACAAGATCGGCAAGGCGACTCCGGTCGGGGTTCTTCATCATCCAGATGTCGGCCTTGGTGAAGAACGTCTCGCCCCGATAGTAGAACCACCAGCTGACGAGTCGGTCCTCGGGCCCGCGCTCGTCGAAGTACATCCGCATGGCGGTGCGCTGCGACCAGTTCTCGGAGGATGCCGGGATGTAGTCGGCGATCAACCACCCCGTCGTGAGCAAACCCGAGAGCAACCAGGCGCCAACGGTGAAACGCCGGGCCCTGCGGGTACGGGCGAACATCCACAGGAGAAGTCCGACCGCAAACGGAAGCACCGTGATCGCCAGGCGGTCCACCTCCGGAGCCCCCTTGGTCCACATGCCCGTGTAGAGGTAGGTGGTCAGGTGCGCGAGCCAGGTGGGTGTGAGCATCGCATCCCGCACAACCGCGACGCCGATGACCAATCCCCCGAGCGCGCACACCGTCACACCGTACGAAGGCTTCGTTCGGTCGAGCAGGTCATCGAGCCAAAGGCCCAACATCAGCGCAAGCGGCGGAAGCACCGGGATGAGGTAGTGATAGTACTTCGTGGTGCTGTAGCTGATCGTCAGCAGCGCCACGGCAAACCATAGGAATGCGAAGCGGTGCAGCGCCTTCCCGCCGTGGTCCTCTGTGTCCTCCGGGGCACGCTTGAACGCCTCGACGGCGCGCCATACCCCAGCGGGAACGAGCATCGACCAAGGCAGCGCCGCAAGCCCAAGCGTCTCCACATAGAACGCGAACCCGCCAACGGCTTGCTTCTGCTCACCCGTCGAGAAGCGTTGCAGGTTGTTTTGGATGATGAGCTCGCTGACCCAGCGGTCACCGCGATACAGCACCATCGCGTGATGCCAGGGGAATCCCGGCAGCACGAACAACATCGTGCCGATGACCAATCCGCAGCGGCGCAACAGCCCCCAGCGCCACGACACGGCGATGTGGGCGAGGACGATCGCGCCGACGATGCCAGGGCCGATCAACCCCTTGCCGATGAGCGACAGGCCCGCGGCAAGGTAGAGGATCCCCATCCATGCCTGCGACCGGTGCTTCCAGCGAAGGCTCCGCAGCAGCACCACGACGGCAATCGCCCAGTAGCCGAACATGTGCTTCTGGATGTCCTTGAGACCCTTGGCAAACCCGGCATCGCCGCCGAAGTACTTCCAGGTCAGCGGATCAAAGGCATGCTGATGCACGACCGCCAGCGGCACGACCGCGGCGACGATGAATGCGACCAGAAAGGCAAGGTAGGCCCGATCCCACGGGACCGACTTGACGCCCGCCCCTCGACGCTTCAGCGCGCGGTCGGGTTGCAACCAAGCCATCGCCCAGCACCCTGCGGCGACAACAACCGGGCCGACGAAGTAAATGTCCGTGAGCGCCTGACGAGAGGCCATCGCCCATTGCGGCATCGTCGCAAGAACGAGTCCCACGAGAATCCCGGCGCGCGGCTTCTTGAGCCGCCAAGCGACCATGCCGAGAAAGAACGTCGCCCCCAAGCCCGTCATCATGCTCGGCAGACGGATGGCGAACTCGGGCCAGAACGGCTGGACCATTTCGGCGGGGTTTCGACCCACGCCGACCCCCATGAGCTTCATGGACAGCGCCATGCACCAAAACGGCAGGGCCGGCTTGGACGCGAAGCTCTTCTCGGCCGTGGCGTGCGGACCCCCGTTGCCTCCCTGCCACCAAAGGTCGACAGGGTCGGAGCGCACGAGGATGTTCCGAGCCACCTCTCCGTAGTGCGTCTCCCACGGATCCCACGGGCCCGAGGCGGACATCTCGAGGCAGTAGATGACCACCACGACGAGACTTGCGAGCAGCGCCCATGCCCGGGCGGTCTTCAGCCATCTATCGAGCGACGAAGCCAAGCGGCGGGAACGCTACCGCAAAACCGGGTAGCCTTGCACGGATGCTCCCGGTCCAGCTCGAAGACGTACAGGCGGCCGCAGATCGGCTGCAGGGGCAGGTTCGCCGGACCCCGGTGGTTCGCGACGACACGCTTTCGGAGCGCGGGGTGACGCTTTGGCTCAAGGCCGAGAACCTCCAGCACATCGGGGCGTTCAAGGCTCGCGGAGCACTCCACGCGGTTGGGCGCCTGCCGCCCGCGGTTCGCGAGCGCGGCTTGGTGACCTACAGCTCGGGCAACCACGCCCAAGCCGTGGCCCTCGCAGCCCAACGGTTCGGCGTCCCGGCAACCATCGCAATGCCCACCGACGCTCCGAAGGTCAAGGTCGCCTCGGTCCGTGCGCTGGGGGCGACGATCGTCTTCGCGGGCACAACGTCGAGCGAGCGCAAAGAGCGAGCACTCGCGATCGCGCAGGACAGCGGCGCGAGTATCATCGAGCCGTTCGACCACCCGCACATCGTCGCCGGAGCAGGGACCGCCACCCTCGAACTGCTCGAAGAGGTTCGAAGTCGTACCGATGGGGCAGGACTGGATGCGCTGGTTGTCCCGGTGGGCGGCGGCGGGTTGTTGGCCGGGGCATGCGTGGTCTGTGCCGCGGCCGGCGTCCGTGTCTACACGGCCGAGCCGAAGGGTTGCGACGCGATGGCGCAGAGTCTGGCCGAGGGCACGCGGGTCTCCGTGCAACCCGCACCTACGCTGGGCGATGGACTCAAGCCGGTGCAAGTGGGCGCGCTCAACTTCGAGATCGCCAAACACGTGGTCCGCGGGAGTCATCTCGTCAACGATTCCGAGATGGGACGCGGACTTGTGCACGTACTGACCCGCCACAAAATGCTGCTGGAGCCTTCGGGCGCCGCCGCGCTGGCGGTTGCCATGCGTGAGGTCCTTCCCGGATCGCCGACGCACGTCGGGGTACTCCTCTCGGGCGGCAACGTCGACCCCGCCATCGTGGCCCGCCTTCTCACCGAACACGCCGAAGCATGAAACGCTCGCTCCTGCTCCTCACCGCCCTGAGCGCGTCCTGTGCCAAGCAGCCCGCTCAGGACGAGACTCAAACCGCCGGACAGCGAACGGGAGAGACCGCCGCACCCGCTGTGGCCTCGGGCGACGAATCCCCCAGCACGGAGCCTCCGGAGTCCGGCGACCCGCACTTGATCGTGTTTGCCGACCGGACGTCGCAGGCATACTTGCTGCTGCTCCCCCCGGGCAAACATCAGGCTCCCACCCGCGAAGCGCTCCAGGCGTTGGTCAAGGCCAAGCTCGCCACCGCCACCGACGAGCCCGAGCTTGCGTTGCTGTTGGAATTCATCGCCACCGAGCCCGCACCCGTGGCCGCTGGCCCCGGCGACGGCTCACCTCGAGCGACTCGCGACCTGCTCGGCATCAACATCGACATGCTCCCGGTCGGTGGTTCGAAGGGCGCCGTCGGTTCCGCGTCGCTTGCGGACCCCATCCTCACGCGAGCGTTGACCGCCGAGCAGCGTTCGAGCTTGCCGGGCCGCACCCAAGCCCTCCTGCTGCGAGCCGAGTACCGCAACCAGTACGCGGTCCGAGGACTCCGCCTCCTGCAAACACTCACCCGCATCGTCGCGCTTGAGCGCGATGCGCTCATCCACGATCCGGACACCGGCGAGACGGTGGGCACCGACACCTTCACCAAGCGTCGGCTCAAGTCGTCGTTGGGCAACATCGCCGAGCAGATCGCCGTCGTCCCGTTCATCGACAAGATGAACCCCGACGGCGTGCGACTGAGCACCAGAGGGATGCGTCGGTTCGGAAGCCCTGACCTCGAACTCGACGGCCTGCCTCGCGATCCCAAGGTGCTCCAGCGCGCCACAGACCTGCTCAACGGGCTCGCAGCTCTGATGGTTCAGCTGGGAGAGTTCGATTCCACGGGGTACGCCGTCGAGCTGGGGCAGCGGGTCGAGATCAGTGTCGACGACGTGGTCCGGGCGTATGCCGATGGTTCTCACGTGCCCGAGTGCGGAGAGGACTGTGTGGGCGAGGCCGAAGTCCATTTGGTCGAGCGACCCGCCGAGCCCCACGACCCCGAAGACCACGTCGTCGTTCGCGTGGTCGCACCGAGGGAGCGTTCGGACTCTGTGGACTACAAGCACGCAGCGTGGGTGCAAGAGGTCCTTCGCGAAGTGTTCGGGCCCCCGAAATAGCCAGAGCCGGAGCCGGAGCGATCCCGAGGCGCGATGATGTGAAGGGCCCGGCGGGATTCGAACCCGCATGCGCTCGCTTAACAGACGAGTGCTATCCAATCAGCTACAGACCCACGCAGTGATCCGGGAGGGAATCGAACCCTCGACCTGCGGGTTAAGAATCCGCCGCTCTAACCAACTGAGCTACCAGACCGAGACAAGAGCCGTGGGAATCGACCCCACGACGATGACGTCACGACGACGTCGGCCGCCTGCAGGGCGGGTTGAAGTTCGCATGTCCCAGCGCCCGGGCAGGCCGCCTGTACACCGAAGTGCAACGTCAGCAACAACGCCCGGGAACGCTCAACACGCGCCCATATTGCGGCCCTTCGTGGGCGCAACCATCCGCACAAGAGCCGGTTTGGCCGCTGTGCGTTTTTGGGTCGTGAAGCGTTCCATGGCGAGTTCTCGCGTCGTCGCCAGGGGCGGACCGCATCGGTGTAGGGGACGAACCCCACCGGGTCAAGGCGATCGAACGAAGAAAAACGAGACTTGTTCGGTGGGCACGAAAGACGTCGCCCCGGAAATCAGTCTGACTTTTTGACCGCGAGCGAAACAGCCGACCAACTCTCCGCCAACTCCAACTCCCCAGCACCAGGCGCCTCGCTCTGCCCCAACCGACGCGCGGCTGACAGGACTGCATCGGGGTCGAGCGGTGTGGGAGCGGTGACCAGGAAGAACCGTTCGAACACGGGTGCATCGTCGAGTTCGTACGCGTACTCGAGTCGTACGAGCCCCCGCGAGAGTTCTGTCGATGCGTCGGCTTGAGCCGGGAAGTGCAGCGACGCAACACCGGCCCCATCGAGCGACACGATCACACCGTGTCGGCCACCCGCCCCCGAGTACGACAGCTGAAGCATGTCGCCGGCGTGGACTGCCGCACCCGCTTCCAGCGGATCGGACTCGCCCTGCCGATGAACGAGGATGCGAGGAACCCCCTTCGTACGGATCCCCGCCGGATCGCCGGAGGTCGTCGGAGGGTCGACCATCGCAACCCTCGGCGGCTCCTCGGGCGGCAGCTCGTCGCCCGAGGCCAGCGCCCACACCAAGACAGCGGCAGCAGCCACGGAGACGGCTGCGGCGACCCACGGTCGGACTCGGGCCCGGGGTGCCGCCTGCGCCCGAGTCAAGGGCGTGACGTTGGAGGGCAGCTCCTCGGCAACCGGTTGCGGCGGAAACCCAGCCTCGCGTAGTTCGGCGACGACCTGCTCCGCGGGGTACCGCGCGAACACCTCCACGTCGCTCGTTGCGAGTTCGTCGAGTCGGGGGTCGCCCTCGGCCTCGAGCTGCGCCCGCACGGCACTCGCTTCCGCGTCGTCGAGTTCGCCCAGGGCGAGAAGTTCTACGAGGATGTCGGGAACGGTCTCAGGCATCACGGAGCTCCTGGAGCTTGGCTTTGAGGACCCGAAGGCGGTGGCGGACACCAGACACCGACATGCCGACAAAGCGTGCAGTCTGCTCGAGCGTCAGCCCGTCGTGCAGATGCAAGGCTACGATGGTCGCGGAGCTCTCTGGTTCATCGGCGAACGCACTCCGAAGCAGATCACGCGCTTCGGCTTGGCTGCTGTAACGTTCGGCTGCTGGGACTCGATGAAGCATGTCACTCGCGGAGAACTGTGGTTTTCGGGTGGTCGACCGGATTCGGTTGAGACAGACGTTGGTTGCGATCCGAAACAGAAGCCCACCCAGCCCTCGAGGCTCGATGGCTTCGCGGCGCCGCAGCACTTGTAAGAAAACGTCTTGCATCGCCTCATACGCTTGCTGCTCATCGCGCAGCATCCTTCGACAACGCCGCAACACGAACGGTCCGTACCGGCGGTAGAGGTTGTCGACGTCGACGGCCAAAAGAACCCAGTCGCGAGCCTAACAACACCGGAGTCGTCAGTTCGTGTCGGTACCCGCCAAGAAAAATCGAGAACTCCCGATTCGCGGGCCCAGATGGACACCTACCGTCCGTCGAGCGGCCGGGGTACCGGACTGGGACGCACGACTGTCCTCAGATGCTCCGCGGTCGGTCGCGTCGATGGCGCTGACCCAAGGTTCAGCGATCGCGAGGACGACGAGTCGGAAGGTGGCCCGGTCGACTCCGGGGTCTCCGGGTCGTGCACATGGGGCGCGTCCAGACTCCGTTTCGACGCCGTTCTCACAGCTCGCCGCCGCGGCCTCCGCTCCCGGCGGAGGATCTACGCCGTGTTAGCCTGCGGCCGTGACGACGCCCGCGCCCCTCGTGTGGATCGATCTGGAGATGTCGGGCCTGGATCCCGAGACCTGCAGGATCTTGGAGATCGCAACGCTGGTCACCGATGCGGACCTTGAGCTGGTCGCCGAAGGCCCCGAGATCATCGTCCACCAGCCCGACGAGGTGCTCGATGCGATGGACGAGTGGTGCACCAACCACCACGGGGAGTCGGGTCTCACCGCAGGAGTGAAGGCATCAACGACCTCACTCGCGCAGGCCGAGGCACAGACCCTCGCGTTCTTGGAGCCGCTGTGCAAAGCCGGCGCGTCGCCCTTGTGTGGCAACTCGATCTGGCAGGACCGCCGCTTCATCTCGCGCTACATGCCCAAGCTCGACGCGTTCCTGCACTACAGGATGATCGACGTCAGCACGGTCAAGGAGCTGACGCGGCGCTGGTACCCGGACACGAAGGCCCCACCCAAAGGGCAGAGCCATCGGGCCCTCGACGATATCCGAGAGTCGATCTCGGAACTCAAGTTCTATCGCGAGAACGTCTTCAAGTAGCCCGCGTTACTCCTCGACGCAATCCATTCCGTCGACCGTGCACCCAGGTGTGCTCTCGCAGAACGCGACGGGGATGAATTCACACACCCCGCCGCCCTCACCAGCGCCGCCACCGGTGACACACTCCCCCGTGCCAGGGCCCGCCGCCTCCCAGGTGCAGCCCTCGGTCATGAAGCACTGCTGAAGCTCAAGTCCCATGCAGGCGTCGACTTCTTCCCCGGTTGACCCTGCATCACTTCCGGTCGAGCCATCCTCGCCCCCCGTTGTGGATCCCGAGTCCTCGCCGCCGGTGGTCCCGGCGCTACTCGACCCCGACTCTGCACCACCGGTCGTGGCCCCGCTGGTACCAGCGGATGTCGTCGAAGATGTTCCGTCACTGTCGCTGTCGACCCCGGAGTTGGAGTCGGACGCCGAGTTGGAGTCGGACGCCGAGTTGGAATCGGAGTCGGACGCGGAGGCAGATGCGTCGGTCCCCGAGGCCTCCGTGTCGGTACCGGTGCCGCTGTCCGTGTCGGCGGCGTCCGAACCACCGTCGCAACCCGCGAGCGTCAGCATGCCCGCGGTCAAGATCGCACCAAGTGAAGTCAGTAGGTGTTTGTTCATGTTGTCCCTTCCGCGCTGCGCTCGTGCGCAACCGGTCACACGAGGTATTGGGGGCCAGCCACACCGATCCGTGAAGCGATTTCCAGGTTTCTTTTAGAAGCCGCAGGCGGGCCCGCAGTCGCCCACAGCACACAGCTGGAGCACATCGGCAGTTGGACCCCCGGCACAGGCTGGGAGGTCCACGCAGCTCACGAAGTCGGGCGCGAACTCGAGACAACCCAGGATGCAGGCACACAACGGCGTGCTCAGACACTGCTCCAACACGCTGCAACAGCTCTCCCGAAGACAGGCTAGACAGCTCTCGTCACTGGGTCCCTCGCACACCATGGGCTGCCCTCCGCTCGTGTTTTCCACCGCCCCGGTGGAGCTCGAGCTGGCCGAGTTCGTACTCCCCCCCGTCGAGGAGGCCCCGGGGTCCCCGGTGGTACTCACCCCGGGACCCGGGCCAGTCTCTACGCCCGAGACGGCTTGCCCCGATGAACTCGACGTCGTGCTGGAAGAGCCGCCGGTTCCGCTGGTTCCTTGCTCGGCGTCTCCGCCCAACGACGCGGTCAACGTACAACCGCCGAGAACGACCAGCATGAACAACGAGGCTCGGCTCACGAGTCCTCGCATAGGCCCCGGGCTCTCCCGGCAAGCGGCGAGCGGGGATGCGAACGAGCGAAGCGAGCCGCGATGGTTCGAGCCCTCTCCCGTTGCCCATCCAAGCACAACGCGTCTGCGTGCAGCACCGTCGCCTCATCCCGAAGCACCCCGGTTGGAAACCGGGAGCGGTAGCGTCGGAGCAACCCGAGCGCATGCCGTCCGTCCTGGTCTCGCAACGCGGCTCGAATCTCTCGCAGCGCCTTCGCCTCTGCGACCACATTGTGGGTCTTGGGAACCTCCGCCGCGGGCTCGACCTCGCGACCGGAGGCCGGCGCTCGACTGCGACGGTCCACGATACCCCGCCTCGCCTCGGGGGCGAGAGCCGGAACGGGAGCCGGCGGGAGGTCCGGCTCGACCGAGGGTGCGCCCGATGTCGAAGGTTGTCGTCCGGGGTCCACGCTACGAACAGGCAGGGACTGTGAGCGGACCGAGGCCGAAGACGTCTGTTCCCCGGCCCCATATGCCGCCTGGGCTCCGCCGGGTCGATGAGCGGCGTCGGCCGGCTCGGGCTCCGGCCACGCCCACACGGCGCTCAGGACCGCAACCGCCGCGCCAAGTCCCCACGGAAGCCATCGACGTCGCGGGCGCGCCTCAAGCTCCACCGAAAGCGGCTGCGCACCGGCCTCGATCTTGCTCACGAGACGAGCCCAGTCCCGGTCCTGTTCGGGCTGCTTCCTCCCCAGCGAGCCACGGTACTCCGCGAGTGCAGCGCGTTCGTTCTCGTTCATCGTTGTCTCTCCTGGCGACCCGCGCGCGCCTGCTCGCGCTTGAGGGCCCGAGCAAAATGCAGGCGAGCGGCACGTAGACGCCCATAGATCGTGTTGACGTTCGTTTGCAGCGCTTCGGCGATCTCAACCGACGTCATCCCCTCGACTTCGGCCAACACGAAAACCTCTCGTTTGTCCTCATCGAGCGTGTCCAACACCTTCGCGACCGCGTCGGCCGCCGAGATTCGGTTCGCGAGGCCCTCCGGGTCCGCATGAGTGTCGGGATCGCGAACAACTTCGAGTCGACGAATCGCGCGCCGGGTTCCGCGACGGTACTCGCTGGCCACCCGGCGCGTGATTCCGTACAGCCAGTTCCGAATCGAGGTTCGCCCGTCGAAGTGACCGATGCGGCGGTGAACGACCAAGAACACGTCCTGCAGGGCATCGTCGACGGTGGCCGTGGGCAGACCGAGATGCACCAAACTGCGCCAAACGAACCCGTGGTGGTCCCGAAATACGCCCGCGAGGTCGGCCAACGGCTCGCTGGGCTGGGAGTCGGGATCGTCCACGCCCCCCTCATTGGCGAACTGAGCACGATTCCGTGTCCTGTTTTCGTCGCTCACGGGAAAACGAGCTCCATCCCCAAACCGGCCGACCCGCCGACGACCGCCGCGCGATGGACCGACCCCACCCTCTCGAGCGTGAACCCCGGGCGGACCAACGGCACAAACGCCCCAACATCTGCCCGGACCGCGACGTTGGCGTGCACATCCAGGCGCAACCCAGCCCTCGCCTCAGCCGCAAGCCACGGGAGCGCCGCTCGCCTCGGACTCGACACCCCCTGCCCCACTCCCGACATCTGCCCGGCTTGAAGCCCCGCGCAGATCGGGAACCGAAATGCCCCAGAGCGCGGCACCCCACAACCGCGTGCCGCCACGGACCACAGTCGCACGGTGCCCCCGCCAGACCCCTCGGAGAGTCGTTCTTCGCGAGGAAGCCACATGTTGGCTTCCGCCTCCATCCGGAGCGAGTCGCGTTCCACCCCGACCGCGAGACCGAGCACCGCGGCGGGACCGGGCAGCGCACCCAGCCCCAGTGAGATCGATGGCCCCAACACAGCGCCCCAGACCGACTCAGGCTCAGGCTCAGGCTCAGGCTCAGGCTCAGGCTCAGGCTCAGGCTCAGGCTCAGGCTCAGGCTCAGGCTCAGGCTCAGGCTCAGGCTCAGACTCAGACTCAGACTCAGACTCAGACTCAGACTCAGACTCAGACTCGACCTCCGGCTCCGGTCTTGGCTCCGTGTCCGCCCGAGCCTCGACCTCGAGCGTCGGCTGCGGGGCGGGTTCCTCGAGTGCAACGGCGAGAAGAGTTGCCGCGACCCCGGCGAGTTCTTGGCAGCTGTCTGCGCTCAGCTCCCGGGTTTGTGCTCCCGTCGACGTCTCGATCCGCAGCCGCAGTGTCCAGCGGCCATCATCCAGCTGCCACAACGCGCCGTCGACGCCCAGCGAACTCGCGTCATCCAAGTCCAGGCCGGACAACTCTTCCGCATCCCGTATCACCTCTGCGCGGTCTGGACACGACGCAGGCGCCTCCCAGCGAATCTCGGCGTCGGGTCGGGCCAGCAACGCCAAGCCGACGAGTGCGACCGAGATCATGCGGCGTCACTCCTCATCGAGCGTCTTGCTCGTCGCGCCGGTCGCACCCGCCCGCTCCACTCGGCCCGCCGCCGCGGGAAAGAGCGCCTCGTGTCCGAAACGGCCACGAACGGCAGTCAGCACGGCCTGAAGCTGGGCGTTCTTGTCCTCCTCGGGCTCGGCCACCGCCGAGAGGAGGTCGAGTTGCTGCGGTGCCCCTGTGCCCTCCCCTCGAAGCTCCCCGATGCCAACCCCTGTCAGCCGAAAGCGCCGACGGTCGAGGTCGAGTCCATCGAGCAAGCGGCACGCCTCCGCGTAGATCGTCTTCGCCTGGTTGGTCGGCACCGACAACGTGCACTGCCGCGTCTGTGTCTTGAAGTCCGTATCTCGGATCTTTAGCTGAACCTTGCCGCCGACCAGGTTCTTGCGAACGAGCCGGTCCGCGACCCGAGTCGCTTGAGAGAGCAACTTGGCCCGTAACGCCTCACGTCCCATCACGTCCTGGTGATAGGTGTCTTCGTGACTGATGCTCTTGCGTTCTCGACCGGACTCCACGCGTCGCGGGTCCCGGGCGTGGGCCAGCGCGTGCAGATGAGCTCCGTGCTCGCCGAAGCGTCGGACGAACATCTCGAGGTCGAATCGCCTCAGGTCCCCGACAACCTTCACGCCCAGCTCATGCAGCCGCTCCTGGGTCTTCGGCCCTACGCCCCACAGCTTGCTGATCGGAAGCGGCGCCAGGAAGTCGAGTTCGGCCCCCACGGGCACCTCCGTCAGACCGTTGGGTTTGTTCATCGCCGAGGCGATCTTGGAGATGAACTTCACCGCCGAAATACCCACCGTGCAGGTCAGACCGCCAGTCGCCTCGACCACTTCGCCCCGCAGCGCCTCGGCGGCGATTCGAGGCGTCCCAAGCAATCGCTGAGACCCGGTCATGTCGAGAAACGCCTCGTCGATACTCAGACCCTCGACCACCGGGGAGTAGCGGTCGAACACGTCGAACACCTGGGCTGAGGCTTCGGAGTAGACCTCGAACCGGGGGGGCAAGACCACGGCATGCGGACAGCGCCGGACCGCGACCGCCATCGGTTGTGCAGAGCGACAGCCAAACTCTCGAGCCTCGTAGCTCGCAGCGCATACGACTCCGCGATTGCCTTCTCCTCCGACAAGCACGGGTTTGCCCCGGAGAGATGGGTCGTCTCGGACCTCGACCGACGCGTAGAACGCGTCCATGTCGACATGAAAAATCATGACCGTATGTGGTTGTACCAAGCACAGCCGAGGTACGCTCCGCGAACCGATGACCGACGCTTCGCCCAAGCCGCGCCGTCGTCTCGCCCTCGACGCGCTCCGAGGCCTTGCTGTGTTTCTCATGATCGAGCAGCACGTCGGCATCTGGGTCTGGGAAGGGCCAGAACCAGGCCGCAGCGTGATGGACTACCCCCAGCTGGTTGGGTTCAACGCGCTGGGCGGGATGGCTGCACCGTTGTTCGTGACGTTGGCGGGGTGTGGCAGCGCGATGTTCGTCGCCGCTGGCCGCCCCGGGACCGACAAGACCCTCGTGCGCCGCGGCCTCGTCCTGATGCTGTTTGGACTCGCACTGAACCTGGTCATGCAGGGCTTGGGCTCGGTCATCGACGCCAGCGACCCGGGGTGGTTTTCCTGGGGGAGCTGGTTCGTCCTCCACATGATGGGGTTCGCGATGGCCCTCACCCCGCTGTGGCGACGCCTCTCCAGTCGGGCGCTCCTCGGTGTTTGCGGCGCCGTGCTGGTCACGACCGTGCTCGTGCGGGTCTGGCTCGACACGCCGATGGCGGTGAACAATCCGTTCATGCGCGACACATCCCGCCCCGGTGGCGTGTTCCGGCTCGCGCTCGCCGAGAGCCAGTTCCCCATCCTTCCGTGGCTGACCTTCTACCTGGCAGGGTTCGCCTCGGGCCGGTGGCTCCTGCAAGACAAGACCGGACGAGTTGCAGCGCTCGGCCTGTCGTTCATGGCACTGGGCGGGGGCGGCCATGCGCTCCTCAACGCTGGCGTCCTCCCCAAGTCCAACGTCTACCTGCACCGCGCCTTCGAGTTGCACTTGGGGTTCTTCCCGGCCAGCATCGCGATCGCCGGTCTTCTGCTGGGCGGCGCGCTTGTGCTGATCGCGGGCGTCAGCGCCTACGAGAACCGGCGCTCGATGAGCAGCCGCAACCCCATGGTCACACTGGGGCGTATCTCTCTCACGCTCCTGCTGCTCCACGTGCCGCTGTTCCGCCGGCTCAGCCGGATCGAGGGGATCGACCTCTGGCATGGCCTCGGTGCGAACGCCTCGCTGGTGCTCGTGTTCGCATTCTTCTTCCTCGCGCTCGTCGCCGCCTGGTTCTGGGAGCGGGTCAACTACCGCTTCGGCGCCGAGTGGCTGTTCCGCAAGCTGTCGGGCGGATGAACGTCACCGTCGTCTTGGCCGCGCTGAACGAGGCGCCCAACATTGGACCGGTCATCCGCGGCTGCTTGGAGCACGCCGATGAAGTCCTCGTCGTCGATGACGGTTCGTCGGATGACACGGCGATCGTGGCGGCAGCGGCCGGAGCTCGGGTCGTTCAGCTGTCTCAGAATCGAGGCAAGGGTGTCGCCGTCCGCCGAGGTGCGCGCGAGGCCCACGGCGAGATCCTGGTGTTCATGGATGCTGACGGACAGGACGATCCCGCCGACATCCCGACCGTGCTCGACTCCCTCGGGGACCACGTCGACATGGTCGTCGGCTCTCGTTTTCTGGGTCACTTCGAGGACGACGCGATTCGCCCGCTGCACGCGTGGGGCAACCGCGCGCTGACCGGCATGATCAACGGGCTGTTCAGCACCGCGCTCACCGACACCCAGGCTGGCTTTCGAGCCCTGCGGCGTGAGCGGTTCCTGCGCTGCGCCCTCGATGCGCACGGGTATGACGTCGAGGTCGACCTGCTGCTGGAGCTCCTCCGCACCGGAGGAAAGATCGTCGAGGTCCCGGTCACACGACGAGCCCGAGCCTCGGGACACAGTCACCTCCGAACGTTCCGCGACGGCGGCCGAATCGCGCTGCGTATCGCCCGGCAGCGACTCAAGCGTCGGCGATCTGGCCGGGATCGAAGTTCCCCGTCTCGGTGATGATCTTGGTGACGAGCGAGGCCGGCGTCACGTCGAAGGCGGGGTTGCGAACCCCAACGCCCTCCGGAGTGAGCTGGGTGCTGCCGTGGACCCTGACCTCCCTCGGATTGCGCTCCTCGATCGGGATGTCCGCACCGCTGGCCAAACTGCGATCGATCGTGGTCCACGGCGCAGCCACGTAGAACGGAATCCCGTGGTGCTTGCAGAGCACAGCCACGGTGTACGTCCCGATTTTGTTGGCGACGTCGCCATTGCGAGCGATCCGGTCAGCACCGACCACCGCCGCCTTGATCACACCCGATGCCATCAGGGCGCCAGCCATGTTGTCCGCGATGACCTCCACCGGGACGCCGTCATGCTGAAGCTCCCAGGCCGTCAGCCGAGCACCTTGAAGGACTGGGCGGGTCTCGTCGGCGAGCACCGTGTAGCGCTTCCCAATCTCCCGGCCGCGCCGCAGCACGCCCAGCGCAGTGCCGTAGCCCGCGGTCGCCAGTGCGCCCGCGTTGCAATGCGTGAGCACGGCTCCCGAGTCCGGCAGCAGAGGGGCGCCGTGTCCAGCCATGGCCAGGCACGAAGCCAAATCTCCTTCGGCATGCGCCTTGGCGGTCTGAAGCACCAGGGCCCGAAGTGTGGGCGCATCCGCATCCTCGGGCGCTCCCGCCATCGCCTCCCGGATCTCCCGCAGCGCGACGAACAGGTTCACCGCGGTGGGACGGGTGTTCCAGAGCCGGACGCACGCCGCCTCCACCTGGATTCTGAACTGCCCCGGGTCGTCGTCAAAGTCCTGCACGCACACGGCCAGGCCGAGCGCCGCGACACACGCGATCGCGGGCGCTCCTCGAACGACGAGGTCCTCGATCGCCACCGCCACCGCCTCGACCTCCCTTGGTTCGGTCCAAACCTCCGCCGCCGGGAGTTTGCGCTGATCGAGCACGCGTAGCGTGAGACCCGCTTCGTCGAGAACGAAGGGGCGAACGTAGGACTGCGCATCAAACACGCGCCGTACCTACCATGTGAGCTGACTCTGCGATGGTTTCAGAGGGCCCCAGTGGGCTGTGGGGCAAGGGGACCGCTTCCGCCGCAGACCGCGTCAGGCGCGTCGTCGCCCGCGCTGATACCCTCCGCACCTTCCGCGCTTGGTATGTCAAAACGGCTCAAAATCCTCTCAGACTTCGATGGCGTCTGGACCAACCAGGGTCCCGAAGCTTCTCTCCTGATCGACTGGATGATCAACAAGCTCGCCGAGTTCGCGGGCGTGCCCCAGGCGCAAGCACACGATGAGCTCGGAGTCCTCCGCGCTGCCATGAAGGAGGCCCCCGAAAAGCACGGGTGGGCGCCCGATGGACGCATCTCTGCATACATCGACGAGGACCCGCTGATCGAGGCGAGCGCGCTCACCCGCGTCCTGCACGAGGGCGAGAGCGACACCGCCAAGCGCTACGCGAAAGCGGTCACCGACGCCGGCCACGAAACGCTGGCCGTATTCGGCGAGTGGTGCTTCCGAACCGCGACGGCCAGCTTCGCTGACGCCCACCCTCCGTGCATCGTCCCCGAAGCTGCCGCGCTGCTCAAGGCGATCGAGGATGCCGGTGCGGAGGTCGTGATCATCTCGAACTCGGGCGCAGAGAAGATCGTCAGCTGGTTCCAGTCCGCAGGCATCGACGCGGGCGAGGACGAGGGGCACGCGTTGCGCGTCCGTGGCTCGGCGAAGAAGTGGTTCCTGGGCGAGACCCAAAACGCCATGAAGGTGAGCGGCCGACAGATCTATCTCGACCGCCCAGAGTATCGCGCTGCGATCCTCGCAGAGCGCCCCGACGTGATCATCGGCGACGTCTTCTCGCTGGACCTGGCGCTCCCGCACGCGCTGCGCGGCCGTAGCATCCTGCAAGCGCCCGACACCATCGTGCTTCGGCGACACGACCATACGCCCGAATGGGTCACCGAGACCCAAGCAGGCGGAGCCATCGATCACATCGTCGAGAGTGTGAGTGAGTTGCCGGCCATCGTGGCTGGTCTCGTGAAGTAGACCCGAGTCACCGTCATGCCGCAGTGGATCCAAGACTTCGCTCCGATCCTGATCCTGCTCGTCGTCATCGCACTGACGGTGAGCCGGCTGCCTCGTATCGAGGTCGGCCATACGGCGGCGTTTCGGGCCCGCAGGATCCGCAACTGGTTGCCGGTCGGCATGCTCTACGCGTTCCTGTACATGGGGCGCTACAACCTGACGGTCGCCAAGGGTGCGTTCGGCGACCTGATGACCAACGCCGATTTCGCCACGATCTTCGGCGTCGGCACAGCGGTCTACGGCGCCTCATTCGTCGTCAACGGCCCCCTCACGGACCGCATCGGGGGCAAGAAAGCCGTCCTCATCGGGGCCTCGGGCTCGCTGCTCGCCAACGCAGCGATGGGCTGGGTCACGCTCAGCGGAGACACGCAGAACCTCGTCACGACGTTCTCGGTGCTCTACGGCATCAACATGTACTTTCAGAGCTTCGGCGCTGTATCGATCGTCAAGATCAACGCGCCGTGGTTCCACGTTCGAGAGCGCGGCGTGTTCGGAGCCATCTTTGGCATTCTGATCTCGCTGGGCATCTACTTTGCGTTCGATGTCGGCGGCATGATCGTCGATGCGTTCAGCTTGGAGTGGGTATTCTTCACGCCCTCCGTTCTGCTCGCGATCATCGCTGTCGTCGTGCTCTTTGCCGTGAAGAACACCCCGGGCGATGCGGGCCTGGGGGACTTCGATACCGAGGATGCGTCCTCCGGTGACGACGGACCCCGGCTCCCTGCGGTCGCGGTGTTCAAGATGATGCTCACCAACAGCGTGGTGATGACCATCGCCGCGATCGAGTTCTGCAGCGGGTTCCTCCGCCAGGCGATCATGCAGTGGTACCGGGCCTACGCGAAAGGCATCGGGCAGACCGACAGCTTCGTGTACGAAAACTGGGGCATGCTGCTGTGCTGCGCGGGCATCATGGGGGGCGTCTTCGCGGGCACCATCTCCGACCACATCTTCAACTCCCGACGTGGTCCAGTCGCCGCAACCCTGTACGGTTTCATGCTGGCCGGCGCTGCGGTGATGGTCTTCCTCGTGGGCTCCCCCGCCCTGCCGTGGACGATCGTCTTCATGTCGATGTGCATCATCGGTGTCCACGGCATGCTCAGCGGCACCGCCAGCATGGACTTTGGCGGCCGCAAGAACGTCGGCGTCGCCGTCGGCATCATCGACGGCTTCGTGTATGCGGGCACCGCGGTGATGTCGTTCACCTACGGCAAGATCCTTCCCGATGGTGAAGCCGCCGCCGACCCGGGCAACTGGCTCGCGTGGCCTGTCGCCATGGTCCCCGTCGCCCTCATTGGCCTGCTCCTCGCCCGCCGGGTCTGGAACGCCAAGCCCAAGGGCAAAACGTCCGCCTGACGCCCGTCCGGGGCGCAGAAGACGTCGCGGTGCGTCAAGAGGGCACCAGGGCTGCCCGGGTTGGTATCGTGACGGATGCGCAAGGGACTCGCGGTCATCGTCGTCGGTTTGTTGGGCTGTAGTCCGACCGGACCCAGCTCGGCGGACGAGCAACCCCCCGTCTCGCCGGCACAACCCGAGTCCGAGCCTCAACCGGTCCCGGAAGTGACGCCGGAACCCGAGCCCGGGAAGGACCCGGCGCCAGAAGCCGGAGCCGCTGACGTCATCGTGCTCATGACCGCGGCGACGCTCGCGGACGACTGTGGCGGGGTACCCAACACCAAGCCCGCCGCCCCGGTCGCCAAGCGCAAGAGCAAGAGCACGCTCAAGGGAGACCAAGCGCCGGGCGCAAAGCGCAAGCGAGCGAAACGCCGCTGCAAGCAGAGCTCGATTCAGCTCGCCGTCACCGCCCCCGAAGGTGCCGCGCCGACCCAGATCACGGTGAAGTCGGTGGAGCTCCGGCTTGCCTCCGGCGAATCCGTGGGGATGCTCGAGACCCAGTCCCCGAGCGTGTGGTCGGACGCCGACGGCTACGCGCCCTGGGACGAGAAGATCGAGCCCGGGCAAGACCTCTCGGTGAGCTATGGGGTGACCTCGCCTGAGTGGAACAAGGTCAAGGATCGTCGCAGCCAGACGTACACCGTCAAGGCCGTGGTCTCAATCGCGGGCTCGGACCAGACCTTGGAGCAGAACGTCGTCGTGGACGTCCCGGCAAGCCTGCCACCCAACGTCAAGACCTGACCTCGCCCGTTAGATCGAGCGGAGGAACTCGAGCAGAGACTCCGTCTCCTCGCCCGAGAGATCGGTCCCCGCCGTGTGCCCGGGAATCGGCCCGGGCCCAAAGCGTCCGTCCGCGTAGTCCGGTCGCAGCCTCATGGGCGACAACAGCTCGCGAAGCGACGAAACCGACCCGTCGTGCAGGTAGGGGGCCCCCTCGGCGACACGGACGAGCGAGGGGACGCGGTACTTTCCCGTGCCGCGACCACGGCCCGTCGCGAGCGAAGGGTCGGTGCCGATCGCGGCCGCGGCGATCATGCGTCCGCCATACCCCTGCCCCGAGTGGCACGACCCACAGTGCTCATCAAAGACCCCCTCCCCGCGGGGGCTGCCGACCGCGGAGCGCTCCGCCGGCTCGAGCGAATAAACGTACATTGCCAGCGCCCATGCCAGCGCTCGCGGCGGACGGACCATCGAGTGATTCGAGTCGGTCAGCTGGGTCTCTTGCCGGATCGCGAGGGCGAGCGGGCTATCGTGACGAATCGTCCCCGCTTGCGTCAGCCAGCGTTGATGCCGAAGACCCCACAGGTCGGGGATGGTCACCGGGTCCTCGTCGTCATCCTCCGTGACGTCGGCACGACCGGGGCCCCAGCCAGCCATCCGTGCTGCAAGGCTCGGCTCGACCCAAGCACCCGTGTCGGCGAAGTACTCCAATCGCAGCCGTCCGTAGTCAAAGCTACGCCGCGCCGCTCCTTCGACCACGCCTCCCTGCTCGACCGACGTGTGACAGATGGCGCAGGTGATGCCGACCCGAACCTCACGGTCCACGTCGACGAACACCACGAGTCCAGGAACGTCGCCCTCGGCGCTCCGCTCCACGCCCACAGCCTCGGCGATGGATGGCTGGGTCAGGCCCCACTCCATGTAGACCTCCGCGCGCATCGGGTACCCGAAGAAGACCTTCCGTCCCAGCTCCACCCAGCCTTCCATCGTCGAGGGCTGGATACCGTCCCACAAGCGGTCGGCTGGGGCTGCCGGGACCTCTCCGCGCTCGAGCTGGGCGGCGAGCGCTCCCGTCACAGGGCTCGCTCGCGGGTTCCACTGGGGCAGCCGATCCCAGCGACGCTCGCCGAGTCCGTACGATGCGAGCCGTTGCCGAGAGTAGAGATTGTCAGGATTGACCAGCGAATACTCGAGCGCAGCCCGACGATACGCAGTGTCTTCGATGAACCGCTGCCCCTCGCGAAGCATCCACGGCTCCGACCACGGCTCGGGTTCCGACTCCGCTCGGCGCAGTCGGGTTCCCGCGGGAGACGGCATGCGCTCCGCGAGCGGAGCAGGCTCCGCGCATCCCAACGCGAGCAGCAACACCGAAAGCCTCCACGCGCCGTGCATCCGCCACCATTGGGTCTCACAGGTTCGTTGTTGTCAAACGCGGCGGCGATGGACCGAACTCACCACCTCAGCATTCCGAACCGCCCGCAACCAGACCTTTGACCAGCTCCTCGACGGTGGCGTTGAGTACCGCCTCGGAGAAGTTTCCGTACAGAATCGCCCGACCGCCGTCGAACACAAACGTCGGCGAACCACGCAGCCCGAGTTGCTCTCTGCGCGCGTGGTCTTCCCACAACGCCGAAACCCCAGTCCCGTCGTCGAGCCCCCGCTCGAGCTCCACTCGGGGGATACCAGTCTCCTCCGCGATCTCGAGTTGTACCGAGCGCCGAGCCACGTTCTGTCTCTCGACGAAGAACCGCTCACGCATCCGCCACTGGTACCGCTCCGCCTGAGTCCGCGAGGTTGTGCCCCCGTCGGCCATCCTGTGGACCAAGGCCAGCGCCGATCCGGCGGACCACGACGACGACGGGCAGTCCTCGAGCCAGCACGCGCCGTCGACGTTGTGCTGGTCGTGCTCATGCGCGACGCGCCTGGTCGCCTCCGCTCGTCCCTCCGGACCGGCCTCCGCCCACGAGCCCGTCCTGAACCGCTGCGGAATGGATCCGAACACCGGGACCACTCGGTAGCGCGGCGAGAGCCGATCGCCATAACGCTCGAGCACGGCATCCAGTTTCGGCTGGGCGACGTAGGCCCAGATGCACAGCGGGTCACTCCAGTACTCGAACTCGATCTGATCCACACCACAGACGTACGCCCCCGTCTCCGCCGCGTCCACGTCCAACCTCGTCCGCGCAGCCTTTGCCGGTGAGCCGGCCCCTTCGTCGGCGTCTCGACGTCGAGCAGCGCCCGACGATACGGCCAGCTCCGCCAACGCCTGAACCACAGCCGAGGGTTCCAACTTCGCTTTGACCGCGGTGGATTGTTCTGCAGCACTCCCCCTGTCGAATCCATCCACGGTCGTGAAGGTCGCGACCAGAAGGAGCGAGCGCAGCAAAGACACATGCCGATGAGGCTCTCGCCCAAGCGACGAGCAACTCGCAACTCGCAACTCTCGCAAAGCCTGAACGGTGTACCGAGAAGCCAGGACCAAGCCACGCGAACGCGGATACGCGAGCCGGCCGGACGAGTCACTGGTGAACACCAGCGTGGGAGGTCGTTCGGTGATGCACCCGTGATAGCGTCCTTCGCATGACCTCTCCGAAGAGTTCCGGAACCGCAACAAAGAAGAAACGGAACTTCGAGGGCACAGTATTAGAGTCCGCACATGACTTTCGGATGCCCGCATTCGACATCCAGGGGCCACACCATGTCGTGTACCCAGCGTCCAAGTCCGACGTTGAGACCGCAATGGCAATGACGCAGGGTCGACGTCGAATTTATCGAAGCGGGCGCCAGGTCGCCAAACAGGACACTCAAGACGGAACAGGAGCGGTCGTGATCGACATGTCCGATCTCTCGGGCGTCAAGGTCACCGGCAACCTCGTCCGTGCCGAGGCCGCAGCCACGAACCAGGAACTCGCGCAGATCCTATCTCAAAATGGGCTCGCGCTTCCCCTGTCGGACAGCAACCGCAGGAGCATCGCCTCCAGCATACTGCGGGACGAATCCCGCCTCGTCCGCACGCTGGGCCCGTGGTCCCAACACATCACTTCGATCCGCGCGGTCAAATCCGATGGCACAAAAACGACATTCAAGCCCAAAGCTGGAGCGTCGGCCCTCGAACGCGCACGAACGACCGATGCCGTCATCGTCGAGGTCACGTTCCAAGCCAAGAAGGCCAAAGCGTTATGGATGATGCGCTCGACGTTCCCCTACCCTGGGGAAGAGCTCTCCGAGGTTGCCGAAGCTCTCTTTGTTTCGTCCGGTGGAATTCCCAAGGGGGTCGACCTGGTCCTCGACAGTTATATGGGAAGCTACGGGCTGCCGCTCGTGACGATTGACGCCGTTGGGACAGGCGGCGCCAAGAAACAACAGAAGCTTCGGGCCATCATCGAAGCGGCGCTCCAACGGTTGCCCAAGAAGTTCAACAGCCATATCTACACCGAGGAACGCAGCGGTGCGGAGGTCATCGACTCGATTGCGAGCGCACGCTTCGGTGTGTTCTCGGACGCCGCTGTGGAGACGGATCGGGACGGTGAGGTCGAGACCGACCGTGGTGGGTGGGGAGACTTCGTGGGGCGCGTGACCCGGGGGTTCGTGGCGCACCTTTCGTCGCATCCCGACGGTGAAGTCCAGCTCTCCTCTCGGCTGTTCGTGAACACCAACGACGACCTCGAAGTCGTGCACCACGAGACTCGGCCTCGTCGTGCCGGTTCCCTGGCGACATCGGTGTCGAAACGCATGGCGCTTCACAGGGCCCGCTCGGCCCTTCCGGCCCCACTCTCCCTGACCTCTCGGTCCGGGCCCATTCCGGGATTCGAGGGACAGATCTACACCCAGTCGAGCTGGGGCTACACGAGGCACGCACGGCAATATGCGACGTCCTCGTACCCCAAGGCCAAGATGCGCCCGCTCATGGTCGCCTATCCCCGGAGCATCAAGGACATCCAGGTTGCTCTGGCTCACGCGACGAAGAAGGGCAAGAGCGTTGTCGCCCGAAGCGGCGGCCACCAGTACACAGGCAAGTCGTCGGGCGGCCGCGATACGATCGTGTTGTCGATGGACCGCTTCGATGAGGTCCTTTACCGCGGCGGGGTCCTCGAGCTCGGACCGGCGGCGCGCCTGAACACACTGGCAAAGGCCAACGCAGAGCACGGGGTCACCTTCCCGCATGGTGAGTGTCCAAAGGTCGCAATCGGTGGGCACGCTCAGACCGGAGGCTACGGACACCTGGTCCGGGGCTTCGGCCTCGCGTTGGACTACGTCGCGGCGTTCGAGATCGTACTGGCAGACGGGACCGTCCGCACGGTTCAGCGCCCCGACCCGAACACGCCCGCGACGACCGCCAAGCGCAAGGCCGACGAAGAGCTCTACTGGGGGGTGTTGGGCGGCAACGCGGGAAGCTTCGGCATCGTGACGCGCTACACCTTCGAGCTCATCAAGGATACCGATCACAAGAAGTCGTATCGCTACGATGCGATCCGAAAGTACAAGAAGTCCCTCTACAAGAAGCTGATGGTGCAGGTGCAGCTGTGGACGCAGAAAGTCGCCGCAGGCACCCTTTCGGACAACATCGACTTCATGATGACCGTGGAGTCCAAAGGGCGCAGTCCCTTCCCGGTTCTGCTGGCCGAGCTCGTTCACAAGAATCGGACCAGTCCTCAAGCCCCGGGAATGAAGGAGTTCGACGAGGTGGTCAACGTCGCGCGGTCCGGGATGAGCTGGTGGGAGCGACTGCGGGAAAAAGAGGGGCCGCTCCCGCTCTCCAAGATCTCGAACTCGTTCGTCCGGCGCTGGCCGATGACGACCTGGGACGGGCGCGAGTTTTCGTATCCGTACAAGAAGCGCATCAACTGCACCATGAGCCCGCTCAGTGATGACTTCGTCCGTCACTTCGTCGAGTTGGTCGACGATGTCGTCAGCGGGTCCTCGGGGGTAAAGCTCGTGTTTCAGATGTTGTTTGGCGGGGGCGAGTATCGGGCCAAGGGACGCACGAGCACCTCGATTCCACAGCGTGACTACGTGTATTGCTTTGTCTTCGACCTGTTCTACGAGCGCGGCCACGAGAACGACGCCCTCGACTTCCAACAGAGGATGCAAGAGGTCGTCGACACGTACTTCAGCCCGGACCAGGAGCGACGCGTATTCTGGGGAACGTTCGGAAAACCGAGCGACACCAACATGAAGGCGAAGCGCGTGCAGAAGATGTTCTATGACTCCGACGCTCAGTACTCGAGGCTGCAGGCCCTGAAGAACAAGGTCGATGAGGACGATGTGCTCCACACGACGCTGACGGTGCAGCTCCCCTGATGGGATCGGTGGTCTGCGGCGAGAGCGGCTCGGAGTGAAGCCGCAGGGTTTCCGTGGCACCTGGGAGCGACAGGACTCCCAGCGACGGCGCTCGTGGGCTCCGAAGCTCCACGCTCCAGCGAAGCGCGGTCGGTCACTCCTGATCCGAGATCACCACGAACAGGTCGTCGAGTTCCACGCCCTGGACGTTCGCGTCCAGCCGAACACGGAGTTGTATCCAACGGGCGTCGCCTTGAAACGCGGTGGTGGCCGAGACATGCGCAGCTGCCTCTCCGGCCACGCCGCCCTCGACGTCGACCGAGAGAGGCTCCGTGAGTTCTTGATCCCACTGGACCACGGCGAGCTGGATTGCTTGGCCATCGGCGCTCGCCCGCACCCGCGCACCAAAGTGCACGAAGAGGCCATCGGTACTGTTTCCCAACCGAGCGCGCGCTGCATCCAGGGAGACGAGCTGCGAGAACCATCCGGGCCCAGACAGGTCGGTGGATAGTACGGCGTGATGTCCGTCGTCTGCATCGGTCTGAACGACCGAGTTCATGCTTCCCTCATGAGTCCAGAAGCTGCTGGGTGCTACGCCGGCATCGCTCCACCCGAAATCCGGGTCAAGAAGGATGTTGCCCATGAAGTACACCATGGCCCCTGGCCGCCACGCCGCTGGCATCCACCCGGGAGGGTCGACCGGGGTGATGAACGAGGTGTCCCGGCAATCGAGCAGTTGGCAGTACAGACCCTCTGCATTCTGAATCTGCCACAACAGGGATGGGTCCTCGGGGTCCGCGTACGACATGTGCATGATGCTGGGCGAGTTTTCGTAGTCGCACCGCAACGCCGCGTAGTCGGGGTCGGGCGGCGCGAGTTGCCGTTCGGGGCCGCAGTTCCATCGTTCCCAACGCGTGAACCCATACACGTCGGTGAAATAGAACACCTCGTGGTGAGACAGGTTGCCCGGGCCGTGATCGGAGACGATTGTGTCGATGCGCTTGCGCGCCCCGTCTTCGCAGTCCGCCGTCGACGCAAACTCGAAGTCGGGATACAGCGTCCACCGGGTGCGCGAGACTCCACGCGCAACCGGGCAGTTGTCGACGGCGGGCGGTCGGACCCCCCGGATCGGAGTCTGGGCTTCATCGGACCACTGCACGGTGCCGTCCCCAGGGCTCTGTGGGACGCCGCCCACGTCGTACGAGACCCACGCGTCACCGTACTGGCAAGCATTCGGCCCTTCGTTGTTGAACCATCCCGTGGTGTCCGAGCCGTCGTCGGTGCCGACGATCGAGACGTAGGGCGGCACATTCTCATAGACATCGCCTCCCCAAGACACACCTTCGGCCGCGCCGGTGCGCCGCTGCATTTCGAAGTAGGGCGGAGCATCGAATGTGCTGAGTACACGGTCGGTCCACATTCCCTCCTCATGCACTGCCCGGACGCGGACTGCGGCGAACTGCTGACGAGGCACGGCGTCCCGACGGATGTAGCGAACGGGGGAGAACCAGTCTTGCTCGCCCCGATGAGCATGGGGGACGCAGTACGGGTCGGCGGCGGGGTCATCGAGCACGAAGTCCTGCGAGACCCAGTCCAAGCTCTCGACCGTGGGGCCGCAGTCCAACGAACACGAGGCGCGGTCTTCCGCCTCATCGCAAACGTCATCGCCACACGTGCAGTCGACCGGACAGGTCTCCCCCGTCTCCCTCCGCGGGTCGCAAACCCCATCGCCGCAAGGCTCGGCCGAAGTGTCGGTCCCGCACTGCGTTCCGCACCCACTCGTGTTGGGTCCGGTTGTCTCGGTCGCCGACGTGGGCTCCGTGGGCGAGGGCGTCGTGGATGCCGCCTCCGTGGGCGAGGTGATCGTGGACGCGGCATCTCCACCGGAGGACGTCCCAGCCGTCGTCGGAGCACCACTCGAGACCGTGGCGAGGGCGCCCCCGTCATCACCACACCCGATTGAGACCAGGCCGGCGAGTACAAGCATCGGGATGCGTCGGTGGCTCATTGCAGATGCCTGAGGCGACCGGGACGCATTGAAGGCCACGGTCTAAGCGCGATGATAGTCCGCGTCCGACAATTGTTCGAGGTCGGGGCCTCGAGGGGCCGGACCGTGAGCAGACTCTGTCGATGACGTCGTCTCGGGTTGCGATGAGTCCTGGGCCAAGAAGACCCCCGGCGGGAACCCGCAGGCGTCGCTGAGTTCGTCAAACAGCTCCGGCGTTCCGCAGGCGAGCTCCCCGGGGAGCGTGACCGTCTGCACGACCTCGCCGTTGCGGTCGCACTCGCAGCTCTGTGTGGCACCAGGCTCTGAGCACCGCGCTGAGTAGCTGTGTCCGTCGGCGCACAGGGACGCGGAGACCTCACATGCCGCAGCGAAGGAGATGGTCCGCTCTCCGCACAACGGGATCCCGTCAGGGCAACGCGCGTTGGCGTCGAGAAACACAGCCTGGCACGGGTCGGGAACGGAGGCCTCGCTCTCCTGCCGAGCAAGAAGAACACTGCAGTCAAGGGAAGCCAAACAGGCGAACACCTCCTCGAATGCGCCAGCGCAACCCGGCCCGTACGCGTCTGCATACTGACCGAAACTCTCGCAGATCTCGTCGATGTACTCGCTTGGGTCGTACGAACCTGACGACCCGTACCCGCCATACCCGCCCCCCGAGGAGCCATACCCAAGGTCGTCATAGCAGGCGTAGCTCGCCGCGTAGGCCGCTTTGCAGCTGCTCTCGATGTTTTCGGGCTCGCCACCATCAGGCTTGCGCGGGTCATCCACGTCTGCCACCGACGGGCCACAGGCCGGTAGGGCGAGAAGGGAGAGCAGGAGTCCTCGGTCGTTCACGGGATGGGAGTGCACCGGGGAGGGAGAACGATCACTGCCGGGCATCTTCGCCCATCGATCGAGGAGCGGGACCCGGAGGCTCCGAGCCGCCCCCTCGCCGCGAATTCGGCTGCGACCGACAACGAAGCGCGTGGGACTCGGCCGCCCGGGCGCGACGTGATTCAGACCCGAACTTGATATCCTCACCGCATGCATCGAGCGCCATCGGCTTGGGGGAAGTTTGGGGGCGGCGTCATGGCCGTCTCGCTACTGGCGATCGCGACGCCGGCCCACGCGGAGATTCCGTACGAAGATGGCATCACCCCCGGCGAGTTGCGGGGCATCGCCCTCACCGAGGATTCCCCGTGGCCCGCGAGCTACTGGGAGTATCTTCCCGCCGACTTCGACGCCAAGGGCGACACGCTCTACCCGATGCTGATGACACTCGGGGGGATCGGTACGATGGACACGATCTCGGTCTGCCCCGACCTCGCGGACACCTGCACGGTGGCAGACTGTGAGGCGGCGCCGTCGGTCGACGGCATCTGCCGGGTCTATCGGCGGGGACCAGCGGTCGAGATTCAGCAAGGCGTGTGGGACGACATGGAACGTCCCTTCATCGTCATCCAGCCCCAGAACCGAGAACCGACGAACTCAGCCAACGACTACGATCGCGACGAACTCGATGCGCTCGTGCAGTTCGTCTTGGACAACTACCCCGTCGACCCGCGCCGGTTGTATCTGCTTGGCAACAGCCAGGGGGGGCGTGCGACCTACCAATACCTGGCCCAATACGCACGACGCATGACCGCCGCCACGGCCGGGCCCGGGGGCGTCATCAACGAGAACGACTTCGGGTGCCGCCTCGAAGACACCGCGCTGTGGGCCTTTCACGGGGAGAACGACGTCGACAGCAACGTCGCGCCCGGCGCATTCGACCCTTGCTTCGTCGCCCGCAACGTGAGCCGCGCGAATGAGCCCGAGCTGTACGAGGACAACTTCGAGACCTGCGCTGACCGAACAGAGACCCCCTTCCCCGTCTCGCGGATCACCATGTTCCAGAACACGGCCCACAACGCATGGACGCCGGGGTTCGAGAACGTGTCGCAGGGGTTCGGAACGGCAGCATGGACAGAAGACGAGATGTGCGGCTTCGAGACGAATTGGGTGCAATACGATCCGATGGAGTACGCCGACGGCGTCTACACCTGGCTGCTCGCGCACGACCGGGTGGGCGTGGATGCGGGAGGCTCGATCACCATCCCGGGCGACGTCGACACCGCGACACTCGAACCCACGATCATCGACGACGATGGTTGGACCGCAACCTGGGAGCAACTCGACGGTCCTGCGGTCACGCTCACCCCAGGCGTGGACGGCACGCTCGCGCTGACCGAGTTTGAATACGACGCGACGTATACGTTCCGACTGCTCGTCGTCGACGATGACAACCAGTGGAACGAGGACACCGTGGAAGTGACGGTCGAGCCCGAGGTCGTCGGCGGTGGCAGTACCGGCAGCTCCTCGGGCGCGGGCGACAGCACAACCTCGGGCGACACCTCGGGCAACCCGAGCTCGGGCGACACCACCTCCGGGGCCCAGGGGTCGACGGGCGGCGGCTCGGGCCAAGGAAGCGATGGGACATCCACACCGGGCTCAACCTCGGCCTCTGGATCTGGCAGCGGGCCCAACGACTCCAACGCCTCCGGGAGCGACACCTCCGCCAGCGCCGGAGGCACGAGCACCTCCGACACCGACACCGACACGGGCGGTCAGACGGGCTCGTCGGGCGGATGCACAGTGGGTGGCTCGCCGCACCCGGCATGGGTCTTGTTGTTTGGCCTGGGTCTTGTGCGTCGTCGACGGCGCAAGTGATCCGCTCAGGACGACTCCGTACCGGGGAGGACCCGCTGACCCGTCGGTGGCTTTGCGGGCCCCTTGACCGTCTGCCCTCCGTACAAATGCGAACGGTGACGCTCCCGAGCCACGAGTTCATCCCACGACGCCCCTTTTGCGACCGCCTCGATTCGCCGGGCGTGCTCGTCGAGCCGCTTCATGGCCGCGAGTCGGTCAGCGTTCCCGATTCGAGCGGCGTCCACCGCCCGCCGTAGGGTCCCGATGGTCTGATCGTAGACCCGAAGCGGCACCGGGAAAGGGTCTCCATCCTTCCCGCCGTGCGCGTATGAGAAGCGCGCGGGGTCGCTGAATCGACACGGCGCGCCGTGGATCACCTCAGCGACGAGGGCCAGCGACTCCACGGTGCGAGCACCGACGCCTGGCGTGAGCAGCAACGTCTCGAAGTCCCGGGGGCCACGCTCCGCCGCAGCGGTCAGGGCGGCATGCAACCGGCGCATGACAACGTCACTGGAGCGGACATCGTGATGCGCGGGTAGCTGGAGGTTGGGGAGAAGCCCAGGCACCGGCTGGGGCCGTGGTGCGCGAGACCGCCGAGCGTCCAAAATCGAAGCGAGCGCGTGGTCAGGACCCCGCGCGACCTCCTTCAGCGCGGCGGCACGGTTCGCGTCCGAACGGCGGTCGGAGAGGTTGACGATCGTCCCCCGAGACTCTCCTGCAACCCCGACGTGTGGATCGTCGACGAAGCTCTTGAGGTCGCTGGAGAGCCAATGGTAGCGACGCGCCTGCCGACGCGCGCCGTTCATGCCTTGCTGCACCACGGTCCACTGACCGTCGGCGGCGACCACAAAGCTGTGCAGGTACAACGCGAAGCCATCCTGCACCGCGGCACTGTCGACCTTGGCGACCAACCGGCTCACCGAACCCAGCGCGTCACCGTCGAGCCCGACCCGCTCTCCCACCGCGCGCAGCTCCCCGGGGGTCTTCCGAGATTGCTTGCCACGGCCCCCACACACGTAGATGCCCAACTCGTGTTTGACCGGGTCGAGCCCGCGCTTGAGCGCACCCATCACGCTGGTCGTGATGCCCGAGCTGTGCCAATCCATCCCCATCACGGCACCGAACGACTGAAACCAGAAGGGATGGGCGAGCTTGCGGATGAACGCATCTCGCCCCTGGTCGATCACGATCGCCTCGGTGATCAGCCGCCCGAGTTTCGACATCCGCGTGGCGAGCCACTGCGGGACCCGACCCCCATGCAACGGAAGGTCAGCGCGACCGGTCGATCGACCCATTTGTACAGTGTGGCAAATCGCGGGGCGAAGCGTCGCTGAAATCGGCGCTCAGACGTGGGGAAAGCCCAGCATCTCGAACGTCTTCTGGCCGCGACGCACCTTCGCGATGAATCTCTGCACGCCCTTGGGCATCTCGGTTTCCCCGTTGGCCTGCCATCCACGCACCCGACCGCCGCCTCGACCGAACGCGAACAGTGCGAGCTCGACGTCCCCGTCAAACCTCTCGAGCATGATCGACAGGAGCTTGGTCCCAGCCTGGATGCTGAACTCGGGATCGTACACCCGAACCCGCCGGTCCAGCTTCTTGCCCATGCCCCGTGCGGTGACGGGCATGAGCTGCATCAGCCCCTTGGCACCGGAACGATTGCGAGCCTTCGGGTTGAACTTGCTCTCGCTCCAGATCACGCCGTTGATGAGATTGGCATCCACACCAAAGTCTTGGGACGCCTGGACCACCAGAGGCTGAACCTTGCGCGCTCGAGCGAGCTGCTCGGCGTTGAGCTTCAGAGGCTCGAACTCGGGCTCGGGCGCTGGGGTCGGCTCGGGTTCGGGCTCCGCAGCGGGGGACGGCTCGGGCTCGGCTGCCGGAGCGGCGGCGGGCGCTGGCTCAGCCTGAACGACGGGCACCGGCTGTGGCGAGGCCGGCGGTTCGGGGTTGGCAGTGGGAGCACAGGCTGCGGCGAAGAGCAGCCCGATTGCGAGGCGACGCGTTACCACCGGCCGACGACGATCTGTCCGCCGATCGCGTTGATCGATCGGCCAAAGTTACGAATCAAAGCGAGCTCGTAGGTGAGCCCGACACCGAGGTAGTACTTCTTGAGTTTCTTCGGCAGCGGGATGCGAGCCATGATCTTGCTGGGGATCGCCAGCCCCTTGTCGCGCTGCAACGTACCGTCCGCAAACCGCAACCGGGAGAACCCTGCGCCTGCTCCCACGGTCGTGTAGTACCACTGCCCACCGAACGCGAAGAGACCTCCGACCCGGCCGTAGTTGGCCTTGATCGAGGTTTCGTTGCCCATCTCGTCGTCCGGCTCCTGGATCTTGGCGCCGAACAACCCACCGGCGATGGCGTAGATGCCGAAGTTCTTGGAGAAGTTGACGCCCACGCCCCAGTCCATGGCGTAGGACGCGTGTCCACCGTTCACACCGTCGCCGCGCCAATGGGAATAGGTCGCGCCGTGCATGGAGAACGCACCCAGCAGGGCGTGCTCCCGTTTGTCACGTCGCTCCTTGCGGCGCTTCTGAGCCTCGGTGAGTTCTTCATCCTCGCCCTCGTCCTCGTCCTCGTCTTGGACTGGAGGTTGCGAATCCGACGGTGCGTCGAGGGCTGCGATCTGTTGTTCGGGCGCGGGCGCAGGCGCCGGCGGCTGGACGACCTTGACGGACGAGGCAGCGGACTTCGGCGTTGTGACCACGGACCCGTCGGCACGAACGATCACGACCTGGGCGCCTTCGCTTCGAAGCAACTCGCCGCGGAGTGGGCCGGTGTTGGTCTGAACCTCCACGTTGCGACCGACAAGCGCGTCCCAGGCCGCGTCGGACACCGCGGGGGCAGCCGAAGTCGTTGGGGCCGGGCTCGTGGTGGCGGCCGGAGCAGGACTCACGACCGGCGCAGGTCGTTGCACCGGAGCCGGAGCTGCGGCGTCGACTTCGGCCGGTTGGGCAAGGGCGGCCGCGACGCCAAGACCCGCAGCGATGCTCGTCAGCATCAAAGGAGCATGCGGCGCGTAGCCGCGTTGCACAAGGGCCGTGGTGTGGACCACATCACCGAGTTGGGCCGACTTCTGTACCCAATTCCGCAATCGCCGGCTCGAGGAAGTCCTCCAGGTCGGTGGATTCCTCTACATGCAGAGTCATGTAGGCGTGTGCCGCAGACGGGGCTGCGTACAGCTCCTCGCGCAGCTTCGAGTTCTCCGTCACGGTCGTCGCGAACGCTGCGAGCACGCCGAGGTGCCGGTCGCGATCAGCGGCACGCGTCGCGAGCAAGGGCGACGCGAACGTCATCGGGGCGGAACCTGACACGCGCCGAGCGAGGCCTACCCCCGCACGTCCAACAGCATCTGGCCGTACAGTTCGGCGAGCGCGGGCAGCTGGAAGTGCGCATTGAGTCCGCTAGGGTTGGGTAGAACCCACAGCGCCGCTCCACCCACAGACGCCTCCTGCCGTCCGATCGAGGCTCGTGGCCTCGCGAAGGCCTGACGGTACGCCGTGACTCCGACGATCGCCACAGCCCGAGGGCGACGACGAACTACGACCTCCTCGAGGATCGCCGCACCCTCTCGTAGCTCGGCGGCGGAAAGCTCCGATGCCTTCGCTGTCGGTCGGGCCGCGAGGTTGGTCAGCCCGCCACCGCAGGTCGGGAGCAAGTGGTCTTCGGATGCATGGAGAAGCCGCGGTGTCATCCCGGCGCGATGAAGCGCGGGCCAGAATCGGTTGCCGGGGCGCGCATAGTGGTGCCCAACCGCCGCGCTATAGAGGCTGGGGTTGATGCCAACGAACAGGACGTCGAGGTCATCAGCGAACACATCGGGCAGCAACCCGTCCCGCGCAGCCTCCAACGCGTCCTTGGACGGGGTCTCGAAGCTCATGCGCCGCGACGATACACCTGCATCAGGCTCTGCTCCGCAGGGACCCCGAGGCGAATGGGGTAGCCGTAGTGACCCTGCGCTCGATGCACGTAGAGGCGGTTGCTGCCCTTGGCCCAAGGACCATGATCGGGCAGCTTGGTGATCCCGCGAAGCACCGTTGTCTGAAGCCCGAGACTGAGCAGCCCCAGTTGCCCGCCATGGGTGTGCCCCGACAGCACGAGGTCAGCCTCGCCATCGGGAATGTGCGCGAAACCACCGGGGTCATGCAGCAGCACCACCCGTAACGCGTCCCGCTGACGGGGTCGCTCGGCCAAGGTCGTCGGAATGTGCGTCGCCCGTCCCCGCCACACGAAGTCGAGGCCAACGACCTGAACCGGACCCGCGGGCGTCTCGACGACGCTCTGCTCGTCGACCAGCAACTTGATGCCATGCGCAGCATAGGCTCGCTCCACGACCTGGCGTGCCTCGTGGTCGTGGTTGCCGTGACAGGCGAACACACGTCCGCGCATCGCCGCGAGTGGGGCGAGCGCCCGCGTCACGATGTCCACGTCGTGGGACTCCATCGTCATCAGGTCGCCCGTCAGCAGGATGAGGTCCGGCTCGCGCTCGACGGCGCGTTCGCAGATCTTCTGAAGGCGCTCGACGGACATGAACGGCCCAAGGTGAGGGTCGGTGATCTGAACGATCCGAAGCGGACGACCCGCACCCTCGCCGAGGCCTTGGCGGTGGGGCGCGAGTTCAGGACCCGCGGGAACATCGAGCCGAAGGGAGACGGTCTCCTCCCGGGTCCAAACCGATTGCACCACCCCGAGACCGGCGATGGCGAAGGGGATCCAACCCCCCCACGGCTCGAAACCAAGTGAGGCGGCCACCGCCCACGGCAGGGCGAGCAACGATGCGGCAACAAGCCAGAGCCCCGGAATGCTGACCCCGACCCGAAACCAGGCGGGACGCATCTGCGGACGGGCGACGAGCGCGGCGAAGTGCACGGCCGCCAGGAGGTGGAGGACGCTGAGGAGCTCCCCACCGGGGAGGTGCGGGCCCAACGCCACGGTCACGTAGGTCGGAAGCCCGAGGATGATTCCGGCAAAGAGTCCAAACGTGCGGCTTTTGCGGATCGCCAGCGCGACGACGACCGCATAAACGATCGTCGGCAGCCAAGGTGCGGGAGGGAGGAACACAGCCACCGATCCGAAAATACGCCGCCGCCGCCACCGACCTTACGGTCATCGCTTCGCGGCGTTCCCGCAGCCCGACGGCTTGGCCCGATCTCCGAGCGTTCCGTGACACGCTGTCGTCGGTCTTGTACCTTGTGAGTAGTGCGCGCCCCTGCCCTGCTCGTCCTTGGCTTCGCCGTGGGACTCTCTGCTTGTTCCGACGCCGGCCCAGGGCCTGGCACGGGAGAGGGCGGAAACGATGCAGCCGAGGGCGCCGAAGACCTGCGTCTTGGGCGGGTCCACGTGGTCCTGAGCACCCCCGAGCTCGAACCCGGACTGACCGCATTCGACGGTAGGGCTGACGGCAAGTTCGACGACGGCTCGGAGCTCGAGCCCGACGGCTTCGAACTCACAGCCCGGTTCGCGATGGTTCGCGGGCTCGACGAAGAGTTCGTCCGCGCGCGCGCCGACATGCCCGATCTTCTCGAGGACCTCCTCAACCCAGGCCAGTGCGCCGCCGAAAGTGCGCTTTGGCCATCCGAGCTCGCCGACCAAAGCGCAGACGCGGTCGACTCGTCCGAGCTCAGCCGAGAACTTCTCCTCGTCGATGCCGGCGAACTCGAGGTCCAGCTCGGCAATGCGCGACTCGAGGTCCCGCTGACGCTGGTCCCCGACTTGCTGCCGTACATGTCGGGGGTCGAGTACGCCTACTTCGCAGATTCCCCCGTCCTCCCGGACATGGACGACCCCGAGACGGTCACGGTGATCGCTGCGGGCGGGCTCACCGACGAACTTCCGGCCTTCACGGTCGAGAGCCCTCTGCCCGCTGCGCTCGAGCTGACGTACACCGCGGAGGACGTGGCATCGGTCGCGGGCCCGAACGGTGGGGCGCTGGTCGTCCGGTGGGACGCGCGCCCAAGCGACAACCGAGACGGCCATGATCCGGAGCCGGCGGTTGGTCTTCGACTCACGCCCATGCTCACCGGAGAACCGCTGGGCGACGACATCGTCTGCCTGGTCGCCGACCGTGGGCAGACACGGCTCGACCTCACCGAACTCCGCACCCTCGGGTTCGCGCGCGACGCCGATGCAGTCCGGATCGAAGCCAGCCGCACTCGGACCTCGCTGTTCGACGCCGGCGCCTGGGCAGGAACGGAGCTCGTCGTCGAGCGCCGTGATTCCGCCGAGCTCCCGCTGCGCTAAAGCTTCGAGCGTTTTTGCCGATTGTCACAAGCACGGGTGAGGACCCGTATATGGCGTTTTCGCGCGAGTAGACTATAACTCCACTCGGTTCCGGCTATGCGACCTTGGACTCCCCTTCTCGTCTTCTCCGGCCTTCTCCTCGCGTGCGACAACGGCACCACGAACGCAGGAGACAGCACAGGCATCCAGCCCACGACCTCGAGCCCGGGAACCTCATCGTCCACGAGTTCGACCACGGCAAACCCAGAGACAGGATCGTTCTCGGGCAGCGATTCGGTCACGACTGAGCCCCAAGTCGAAGACGACGGCGAAGACCCACCCGAGCCACCGATCACCTTCGATATCGGCGTGACCCCGGACTTTGGTGAGTTCGACGATGGCTGCAACGCGGTCGACTTCCTGTTTGTCATCGACAACTCGGGCAGCATGTTTGGGGCGCAGACCAACCTGGTCGCCAACTTCCCCGCGTTCATCGACGGGATCCAGGCCACCCTCGTCGACGTCGACAGCTACCACGTCGGCATCGCGACCTCCGACACGTACGCTGGCAACCCGCTTGGCTGCCGCGACCTCGGAGCCCTGGTCACGACCACCGCAGGCGGAGACTCGAGCAACTCGATGTGCGGCCCCTATGCGGAGGGCTTCTCCTACATCACCGAAGAAGACGACCTGAGCACCTCGTTCCAATGTGCGGCTCGGGTTGGAACCGTAGGGGACGCGGGCGAACGCCCCATGAATGCCGTCGAAGCTGCGATCGGCCCGGTCCTCAATGCCGAGGGCGCGTGCAACGAGGGCTTCATTCGGGACAACGCATTGCTCGTTGTCGTCGTCATCACCGATGAAGCCGACGGACCGGGCGATCCCGACATCGTCACCTCCACTGGAGACCCCGCGAGCTGGTACCAGAGCGTCCTCGATGCCAAGGGCGGCATCGCGGAGAACGCCGCCGCGCTCGTGTTGACCAACTACGTCGACGGCCCCTGCCCACCGGGCGGCTTCGGCACAGACGATGGCGTCAACCTGGTCAACTTCGCGGGCCTGTTCGGAGAGAACGGCTTCGTCGCCGGGATCTGCGAGCCCGACTATGGCCCCAGCTTCACGCAGGCCACCGCCGTGATCGAGCAAGCCTGCGAGAACTTCATCCCGCCGGGCTAGGGGGGTCCCGAGTCTGAGGATTCAGGGCCCGGCGGAGCGAGCCACCCGGAACCCAAGGTCGTCGATCTTGAAGGTGGGGTGGCTTTTGCGGCGGCAGGATGCGCGGCAACCTCGGGGTTTGTCCAACCACCCACCGCCGCGGAAGACACGGTAGGCGCCATAGACGTCGGCGTCGAAGATGTCCCAGCACCACTCCCAGGCGTTGCCGATCATGTCGTAGAGGCCCCATGCGTTGGGTTGCCGGGTGCCCACGTCGTGGATGTGTTCGTCCGAATTGCCGCGGTGCCAGGCGATGTCATCGAGCGGGCCTGGCCGGACATCATCCGAGCCTGCACGGCACGCGTGCTCCCACTCGGCTTCGGTCGGCAGGCGATACCCCTCGCCGGGCAGGACCCGAGCGTCGCTGCCCTCGGGGTCGCTGCCGAGTTCGAGCACCGGCGCACGCCCCTCGAGCTCGGAGAGACGGTTGCAGAACCGCAGCGCGTCGAACCAGGACACCTCGGTCACGGGCGTCCTCGGTGACGAAGTGACGGGTCGGTCCCCGAGCACCTCCGCGTACCGAGCCCGAGTGACCACGTACGGGTCCAAGGCGAACGGAGACAGCTCGACCGACCACGTGCGGCGGGTGCCTTCGTCCCGAAGTTCGATCGTGCCGCCAGCAACCTCAATCATGCTCTCGGCGGATTAGCAGCGCGCCCACGAAAGTCAACACGCCCGCCGAAGCACCGACCCACCTCGGTCCACATCATCGACCCGATGTCCGGATCCTCGGCAGGGCTACGGTTTCCGCGCATGCGGCCGATAGACCCCTCGCCCAGTTGCGCCATGGACACTCGAACGCTGCTCCCTCTCGCTCTGAGTTTCACCGCGTCCGCGCTTGTTGGCTGTGAAGCCGGAGGCCCTGGGGGCGCCGAGGCGGACAACTCGGGCGGGATCAACGTCACCGAGTCTCGAGGTGACTCCAGCGGCTCCGATCCCACGGCGGGCACCGACGACGTAACAACGAACGCCGTGACCACCGAAGCTCCAACAAGCCGGGGTCCAGGCGGTACGGACTCGATGTCGGGAGACACCTCGGCAGGCCCCACCACAGGCACCACCAGCACGGGCGCCGGCGAGAGTGAGACCTCCGCGGGCGAGACCGGTTGTGTCGATGAGGGCACCGCGGTCGTCGACTTCTCGTACATCTGGATCGCGAACAGCACCCAGGGCACCGTCAGCAAGATCGACACCCAGTCCGCCACCGAAGTCGGTCGCTACTACATCGACGACTACGAAGGTGTGAGCATCTCGACCTGCCAGGGCCCGTCCCGAACCTCGGTGAACCTCGCCGGCAACGTCGCCGTCCTAGACCGAGGTGGCGGGTTGACCACGGTCATCGCCAACCCGGCCGAATGCCCCGACCTCGACGGCAGCGGATCCATCGAGACGGCCGTCGACGCCACCCCTCTGTCGTGGACCGAAGACGAGTGTATCGACTGGCACATCGAGATTCCGCACTCAGGGAGCGGGTGCGACGGACCTCGTACCGTGCAGTGGACCGCTCCCGAAGCGCTTGGCAATTGCGAATACGCGGATCCCCGCGTCTGGGTCGCGTTCTGCAACGCGGAGGATGACGACGTGACCGTGTGGCTGCTCGACGGCGCCGATGGGAGCGTGGTCCAAGAGACCGCGATCCCCGGATACGACTGCAACACCTATGGCCCCTACGGCGGAGCGGTCGACAGCGACAACAACCTCTACTTCGTGGACCGCAGCTCGGGGCAATCGCTGTACCGCGTTGAGTACGACTGCGCCCAAGCCAAGGGCACCGACTGCTGGGCGGAGTTTCCCCAACCCGCAGGCGAAGACGCGTACGGCATCACCATCGACGCTTCGGGGCGAATCTGGACCGCCGGCAGCGGCAACAGCCTCTACGCGTTCGACACCGCCACGGAAACGTACACGTCGTATCAGGCAGACCTCGACGCGTTCTTCTCGACCGGGCCCGCGGACGCCAACGCGACCAACATCCTGCGCGGGCTCATGGCGGATGACGAGGGCGTGCTTTGGATCGCCGCCGTCCCCTCGTTCGGCGGCGGGGACAACCCAGGCATGGTCCGCGTCGACCCCAACCTCGACCCTCTGGACATCCAATGGTTCGGCCCCGACACCCTCACGGGCATCGAGCATGCCGCCGGCACCTCCATCGATGTTGACGGCTTCGTCTGGCTCGTCGACACGCTCGGAGATCAGGCGTTCAAGATCGACCCGGTCACCCCCGAGAACCACGAGGTAGTTTCGGGGCTGCAGTACCCGTACACGTACTCCGACATGACCGGCTTCGCGCTCAAGCAGATCCTCCCGCAGTAGGCGACGAGCACAACTCTCGGCGCGGACCCGATCACGTGACCCGCCGCCTCGCGGACGGAGATTGCGTATCGAAGGGCCTAGCAGGGCGTCCCCCAGTCCGCTCACTTCGAGGCTTTGAGGTGGCGCTTGGCCCACTTCTCGACCACCTTCATGCTGACCGGCTCCGGGATCACGTCATCTCCGACGTTGCGAGAGAGGATCGAGGAGCAGCGAAGGGCGCCCTTATTCTCGAGGACCTCCTCGGCGACGGTCTCCCCGGTCCGGAAATCCAGGATCTTGACGGCGGCATCCTTGGCGACCAGTGAGAACTTCCCCAGTCCCGACACCCGACACTTCTTTTTGCGATCGGTGTCGACGGGGGTCGTGTTGATGAGCCAGTCCAGGTCGTCGAGCGTCTCGCCGTCGCCGAGCACGACCCGCCGTCCCCAGTGTGTCAACAGGGCCGTCTTCCCGTTCCCCGCGTTCCAGTCCGCGCTCCGCGGCGGCCCATTCGCTTCCCGGAGCCACTGGTCGACCGGTTTTCCGACAGGCACCGAATCGAGCACCCCCGTGGCGGCATCGAACCCTCCCGCGCGAATCGTCAGCGTGCGATCGATCTTCAGCATCGGCTGAGGTTTCAAACAGTCGGCGATCCGCAGCTTGCCGGCGTCCTTCACCAACCCCTCGCCGCGGTACTTAATGCCAAAGAAGGACAAGGCGTTGCGCCGCTGCAGCTCGGTGCGTCCGTCGTCGAGCCCCTCGATGGAGACCTCGTAGAGGCCGCTTATGCCCTCGCACGACACCTCGAGGTAAGGAGGCTCGCCGTCGGGGTCGACATCGATCTCGAACGTGCACTCGCCATCCAGATCTGAGGCCTCTCGCTCGCTCGCTTCAGGGGAGGACACCTTCGCAATCGGCCGCCCCACGCCGTCGGAGCCCTCCCAACGCAACTCGAGGTCACGAAGTTCCCTCGGCGCGGGCGGCTGCTCGTCGTCAGATTCGTCCAGCACGACGGCTTCGATCAGCCCCCACGCGGCGGTGCACCCCGACAGAACGGTCGTTGCCAGAGCGAGTCCCAGCAATCGGTCATGGCGCGAACTGGCGAGGGTAGCGCGGCTCATCGCCGCCCCAGGGTGTCGCTAAACCCCAGGGCTCGTCAACCGGCGTAGAGCGGGTGGAAGGACGCTCTGCTGGCGTCGGTGCCGAGGTCGGGCCATCCGTGGCCTGCGGGGTGACTGCAAAACATGACAGGCGTCTGGGCACCGCAGCCTTCGCAGGCGACACATCCCCCGGATTCGACGGGCGGTCCCGTGTTGGCAACCCGATCCATCGGGCATGTTCGTGGTTCAGAACCAGCGAGCACGCGGGGCGCCCACTCGGGGCGCGACGCCCTGCAACACCTCGCCGCCTACCAGCGCGACATGCCGCCCAGGTTGTGAACCTGAGTGAATCCGGCCGAGTCCAGCGTTGCCTTGGCCTGCGCACTCCGCATTCCGCTGCGGCAATACACGACGACGGGCGCTTCTTTGTCGCCAACCTCCGACGACCGCGCTCCGATCTCGCCCACCGGGATGTTGCGCGCACCTTCAATGTGCCCGGACGCGAACTCCTCGGGGGACCGCACATCGATCAGAGCTGCGCCATCCGTCACGAGAGCGTGTGCCTGCTCGGACTCGATGAACGAGGACGCCATCCCGCGTTTGAGGATGAGGACTCCGACGAGACCCAGGGCGACTGCTGCGATGATGTAGGGAGTCATTCGACGTGCCTTGCTCATGCCCACTCCGGAACCTGCTCGACGCTGAGCAGCTCTTCGACGGTTTGGCGCGGCCGGGTCACGGCAAATCGATCCCCGTCGACCCAGACCTCCGCGGGAAGAGGGCGCGAGTTGTAGTTGCTCGCCATCGACATGCCGTAGGCACCCGCACTCAAGACCCCGAGCAAGGATCCAGTGTCGCAGGCCGGCATCGCGCGCTCGAGGCCCAGGAAGTCTCCGGACTCGCAGACGGGTCCCACGACATCGACGTTGGAGACCTCCGCGTCTGGAGCGGTTTGATTCACGGGGACGATCGCGTGATAGGCCTGGTACAGGGCGGGCCGAAGCAGATCGTTCATCGCCGCGTCGATGATGACGAAGCCCTTGGTCGGTGAGCGCTTGTTGCCGACGACGCGCGTAAGCAAAACGCCGGCCTGCCCGGTGAGATAGCGCCCGGGTTCGATCATCAGCTCGACGCCCAGGTCCGCACTCGCATCGACAACCGCCTTGCCCCACGCGGCGATGTCCAGCTCGGCCTCGGACTCGCTGTACGCGATGCCGAAGCCACCGCCGAGATCGATGTGCCCCAAGGAGACGCCGTCCTCACGCAGTCCATGGGCCAGGGTGCGAAGGCGGTCGAAGCTGTCGAGGAAGGGCGTGACGTCGGCGATTTGCGATCCGATGTGGCAGCCAATGCCCTCCATATGCAGCCCCGGCGTCCCGTGAACGTGGCGGGCGAGCGTTGCGGCCTCTTCCATCGAGATGCCGAACTTGGCCTCGCGCAACCCGGTGGCCAAGTACGGATGCGTCTTGGGGTCGACGTCGGGATTGACTCGCAACGTCACGTTCGCGGTCTTGCCCGTCGCCCGAGCCCGGGCTTCGAGACGAGCCACCTCTTCGGCGCTCTCGGCATTGATCGATCGAAGCCCCGCCTCGATCGCGGCGTCGAGTTCGTCGTCGGTCTTGCCCACGCCGCTGAACACGATCTTGTCCGGCGTAATGCCGGCGGCCATCGCCCGCTTCATCTCGCCGACGCTCACGATGTCGGCACCGGAGCCAAGCCGCTGAAGGTGACGAAGGACCGCGAGCGACCCGTTCGACTTCACGGCGTAGCAGATCTTTGTGGGGTGACCCGAGACCGATGCCTCGAGCGCCCGGTACCGGTCCGCGATGTGAGCCGCGCTGTAGACGTACGTCGGCGTGCCGACCGAGGCGGCGATGTCTTCGAGCGCGACGCCCTCGACGAACGCCTTTCCACCTTCGTACCGGAACGCAAACCGATCGGGTACTTCTTGAACCCACACGTGGTCGGGGCGGCCCTGCGACGTCATGAAAACGCCAGTGCCACGTCCCGATACGAAAATCAATCGTGAGCATCACTGGGCACGCCGCGACGCGGTGCTACGATCTGGGAGTCACTTCAGGAGCCGGCAAGGGAGACCAATGCCTATGAAACAGCAGGAATTTTCGACCGAGCTCAACCATCTGCACGGGCCAGCGTTTTGGCCAGGAGGAACGTCCTAGCGACGTACGTTCGAGGCACCCGGTGAGATGAAGTCATCGGAGTGAGGGAGACGACATCGCCCCCCCACACGCCTCTTCGACTGCGAGTGCCAGCACTCGCCCTTGTACGACGACGTTTTGGGTATTCCGTGGGATTCCCGCCAACGTCAGGATCATCGACGCTCATCGATCCGCCTCACGAGCCGCCGGCTCTTTTCCTGAGCAAAAACGCACCCCCTGACGGTCGCCCACCTCGAGTGGACAGTGGCCGCAACCAGCAGAACCGGACCTACCCGGAGTGACCCGCGGCGGAGTAACCCACGACTCCGCCGCTTCTCGTGGGCACGACAAAAACGCCGCGCCAACGGGGCGTCTGTCGCTCCGGGTTCGAGCACCACAGTTCTTCCGAGGGGAGCTGCTGCGCATCCCAGAGCTCGCAGCAGCCCTCGTCGGTTCGGGGTCCTTCCGTCGCCGCATCAGCCGCCGTATTGCCCATCGTTGTCGAGCCAGGGCGAGCCGCGAAAACGAACACAGTGCCGGCGACGTCGCCGCTGCCGTAGTTGCCACGGTGGATGTCGTCTGCTTCCATGCCAGCCAACGGGCCGCTTCGAGCTCCGCCCCCTCGTCTCCCGCATCACGATCGCGCAGCGCGACAGACGCAGATCCTTTCTCTCCGAGTCCGCTCCGAGCGCACGACCCGGGGCGGTCACGGACCGTCGAGGGAAAGCGGGGCGACCGATCAGCTCAGGTGTCGTCGGCGGCGATCAGGTGACCGGACCGCGTCCGCTTGGTGTCGAGGTAGAAGCGATTCTCCTCGCGCGCAGCGATCTCGAGAGCGGTCCGCTTCACGACGGTGATGCCCGCGCCCTCGAGGCCTTCGACCTTGTGCGGGTTGTTGGTGTGCAGCTCGACCCGCCGGGCGCCGAGGGCTTGCAGCATCGCTGCAGCGACGTCGTAGCTGCGCATGTCGTCGTCGAAGCCAAGGTGCAAGTTGGCCTCGACCGTGTCCATGCCTCCGTCTTGCAGCTCGTACGCGCGGACCTTGTGGGCGATGCCGATGCCGCGTCCCTCCTGGCGCATGTACAGCAAGACGCCGCGCTCCGCGTCGGCGAGACGACCCATGGCTTCGTGAAGCTGTTCGCCGCAATCGCAGCGCCGCGATCCGAATGCATCCCCGGTGACACACTCGCTGTGCAATCGGACGGGAATGATCGCGTTGACGCCGACGTCACCACGAACGAGAGCGACATCGTCGAGCGGTCCATCGGGCCCCTCGAACGAGACGATCATGAACTCCCCATGCGAGGTCGGAAGGCGGCCTCGAGCCAGCTCTCGAACGGAAACCATGGGATTCGCGTCAGCTCTCTGCGTCGAAGGTTCGTGTCTCAGTAGACACGCATCGAATCAACGATGCCCTGGTAGAGCTTGCTTGACGAGGCAATGCCCTGTCGGACGCTCTCCAGGACCAAATCAAGCAACTGATCCTGATCCAAGCGCAGCACGTCGTAGTAGCGCTGGCGGTCGATGGCATGGATCGTCGAGGGCCAATAGCCCTCGTTGATCAGGATGTGGTTCATCGCGATGCGGGCGACACGGCCGCTGATCTCGGGCCACGGGAACACGCGAATGACTTCTCGATGCACCTCGACGGCGAGCTCGATCGGATGCGCACGCTTGCACTCCTCGGTACGGAACCAGTCGGTCAGCTTCCGCATGCGGTAGCTGATCTTGTCGGCCTGCGCGAGGTCGTGGAAGTACATCCGGTGGATCGGGTTGTCCTTGCGGTACTGAACCTGATCCTTTTTGTTCGTCGGCAGCAGCACCTGATGCAGCTTCTTGAGCCAGTCCAGGTTGAGCGTGAGCGGCTGCCCACGCGACGCCACCACGTAGTCGATGCCATCGCGCACCGCCATGATGTGGTTGTAGGCAGGGATCAGGCTCGGCGCTGAGATAATCTCCGCATCGATGGCGGCCTTGATCTCAGCGATGCTGAGGACCGTGCCTTCGAGCGCGAAGTCGTGGTAAATCCACGACATCGTGAAGCGTTCGTTGAAGCTCGCCCGCTGCGTCGCGGAGAGCATCCCGAGCTTTTCCCACAGCAGCTCCGAGGATTCGTGAAGCTGACGGTAATTCCTGGACACGGTCCGCATCGACTGACGGCGGAACCTACTGATCGAGCGCGCCGGGGTCAACCCACCACGATCTAAGTCTTCGGTTTCTCGGAACAAATTGGGCATCCGGCCCCCGATGCCACCGGGGGTGGAGCGCAACGCGCGCGTCGTTCACCCGCCCGCGTCCGCTCAGAATGGCGGTTTCGCAGGGATCGTTGGCGGCGCCGAGTCTGGGAGCACCGCGGACACATCGGTAGTCCTTCCGACCATGTCAGCGCTCGTTCGAGGACTCCGAGACTCTGCTCTAGCCGCGGTCGTGCTGCTCTCCGGCTGCGAACCGTCGACAGCCGAACAGGCCGCGGACGCGGACGTCGACACCGACACGCTCGCCGACCTCGAGCACGCCGAACACATCCGCTCGCAACAGCTTCGGGTGTCGCCCGAAACCCGGGCGTGGTCTCGCCGGGTCCTGTATTTCGCGGTGCTCGACCGGTTCGCGAACGGCGACCCGAGCATCGACGTCGCGCACGGTGACGCGGACTGCAACAACGCGAACGATGCGCACGCGTACCAAGGGGGCGACCTTCAAGGGCTCCGCGGCCGGCTGGACCACATCCAGGCACTCGGGGCAGATGCCTTGTGGATCACCCCCCTGTATCGCGGCGTCGAGCAGCGGCAGGGCGCCAACTGTGGCTTCCCCGGATACTGGGCGGACTTCACCGACCCCTACACGCTCGACCTCGACTCCCGGTTCGGGGACGCGGAAGACTTCGACGAGCTGCTGCTTGATGCCCACGAACGTGGTTTCCGAGTGATGCTGGACATGGTCATCAACCACGCCGGCTACGACGCCCATATCGTCGAACAGCACCCCGGATGGTTTGCGACCGATGCCACGTGCCAGTCCGGAGACCCGGACATCGACTGCTCACTCGCCGGCCTCCCCGACTTCATCCACGCCAACCCAGAGGTTCGCGCGTACCTCATCGACCTGCACCAACAGTGGGTCGACCGGTTCGACGTCGACGCGATCAGGATGGACACCGTCAAGCACGTTCGCCCCGAGGTCTTCGCAGAGTGGCTCGATGCCATGCACAGCGTGCGCCCCGACTTGTTCATGGTGGGCGAACTACTCGACGAACACAGCCACGACAGGTTCGGCCCGTACCTCGACGCCGGATTCGACGGGCTGTTCAACTTCCCGCTGCGGCGCGGTCTGATCGAGACATTCGCGTGGGGCCACTCCACCAACGCAATCGCTGACCGAATGCAGCACACCTTGGCGTACTTCGGCGCGGAGGGGGTCTCGCGACAGGTCAACCTGCTCGACAACCACGACGTGCCCCGATTCCTCTCCGAGATCCCCGGTCACGTCCCCGGACCCGAGGCCCAACAACGCTACGCCCTCGCGATGACGGCCTTGTTGACCATGCCCGGGATTCCCCAGATCTACTACGGCAACGAAGTCGGCATGTACGGCGGTGGCGACCCCGACAACCGCCGGTTCATGCCCGAGTGGGCATTCAGCGAGGACGGCCGCTCGCAGCCCCACAGCGGATTCCTCCCCGACCCGGGTGGAGTCTACGAGCATGTCCGCCGACTGCTGTCGATCCGCAGAAGCCACCGGGCCCTCCAAGACGGCAGCTACCACGAGCTGTGGAGGCAAGGCGCCCCGCAGAACAACAACGTCTGGAGCTATGCCCGGGTCGGCCCCGACGGCGGACCTCCGGTCGTCGTCGGCTTCAACAATGGAGGGCTTCCGACCGACGGCGCGGTTCCGCTGAACGTGGGCGCATGGTTCGAGGACGGCGACACGCTCGTCGACGCGCTCGGAGGCGGCAGCTCCTACACAGTCCAAGGAGACACGCTGTGGCTGTCGCTCGCGGCTCGAAGCTCCGTCGTGCTCGTCCCGGCCGACACCCCCGACCCCGACGACCACGTCGAGATCGAGTTCGATGTCGACGCAGACACGTGGTTTGGACAGAACATCTTCGTGACGGGCAGCAGCCCCGCGCTCGGCTCGTGGGACCTCAACGACGCGGTCCCCATGACTCCCAGCGACTGCCAAGGGACGCGATGCCGCTGGTCGGCGACCATCGCGGTCCCGCCAAACTCTACACACGAGTACAAGTTCACGAAGATCGACGACGGGCTCGACGTGGTGTGGGAGACCGGTTTCAACCGCGAGTTGGTCGCCACCGAAGATCTCAACCTGGTCACTGCCGAGTTCAGGCTGTGATTTCCCCTCACCACCCCGGGCGCTAAGCTCGGGGCCTGTGCAGGAGATGGTGGAACTGCGGGTGCTCGGTGCGGTCGCGCCCGACACCGTGCGTCTGGAGGCCACGCAACTCACGGTGCTGATGCCGACCGAGTCGACGATCGCCGTGATCGGCGTCGACGAGCGGCTGTACACGATCGACCGCTCGTGTTTCGTGATCGCCCCCCCAGGCGCGAGCATCCTCGTGCGAGCCTCCGCCTCCGTCGCCTCCGTTGCGGCGTTGACCTTCTCCCCCGCCGCCCGGGCCCGCATGCTGACCACCCACGGCGCGATCGGGGTCGATGCCCAGCGACTCGAAGCATGGGTGGCCGAATGCTCGGTCCTCCCGCGCACCGTCTGGGTGCACGAGCTCGCCCATCGGTACCGCTTCGAACGAGACGCCCTCGAGGCGCACGGAAGCGAAGCCGCGCGGTTCCTGGAGACGGAACTCCTCAAGGAGATCTACTTTCTCTTCCGCGACCGGGACGAGGGGTCGGACCGAGCCTCCATTCTCCGCGCCCACAGCAAACCGGTCGCTGCTGTCATCGAGTATGTGCACACCCACGTGACGCATGCGCTCCCGGTCAAGACGCTGGCCAAGCTCGCGGGCACGAGCGAGCGCTCGTTGCTCCGGGCGTTTCGGAAGGAGCTGGGCTCCACGCCTGCAGCCTACTGGCGCGACCGCAAGCTGGACGCTGCCCTCGATCTCTTGCGCGGCGGCGCATACACGGTGGCCGAGGTTGCCGAGCGGATCGGCTACGACAACACGAGCGCATTCTCGGACGCCTTCCGCCGTAGGTTTGGGCGGCCCCCGTCCTCGTTCAAGCCCGCCCGCCCGGTCCGGCCTCCGCCCTGAACAGCCCCAACCGGCCAAGCGCCAGCGGGGCGGGGTCCGATCCGTCGTTTTTTTGACCTGTTCGTGCCGGGCTGGCAGGGGTGTTTGGGTGGGCGAAGGCCACATCTCAGTGCTCGCGCGCGAGGTCTGCGCTGCGCTCGAGGGCACGCTCCCCAAGGCCGGCCAGACCCCACGCGGCATCTACGTCGACGCGACGTGCGGGGCCGGAGGCCATATTGAGGCGGTCTTGGAGCAGTTCGCACCCGAGCGTGTGATCGCCTTCGACCGCGACCAGACCGCCTTGGATCGGGCCCGAGCACGGCTCACCTCCGCACAAACGCCCATCCTGTTCGTGCACGCACCGTTCTCCGCACTCGGAAGCACGCTGGAGGAACTCGACGTGAAGGCAGACGGGATCCTCGCCGACATCGGCGTGTCCTCCATGCAGCTCGACCAGGGCGAGCGTGGCTTCTCGTTTCGCACCGACGCGCCGCTCGACATGCGCATGGATCAGAGCGGTCCCATGACGGCGGCTCAACTTCTCGAGGAACTCGATGCTCCTGGTCTCATCCGGATCCTCCGGGAATACGGAGAGGAGCCCGACGCGCCTCGCATCGCGCGGGCGATCCTCGAGGCCAAGCCCAAGACCACCGGCACCCTGGCCCAGGTGGTCTCCGACGCGATGAGCCATCGACAACGACGCAAGCTGGGGCTGCGTATCCACCCCGCGACCCGGACCTTCCAGGCCTTGCGCATCCACCTCAACGACGAGCTCGGCGAGCTCGACAAGTTGCTCGCCGAAGGACCCGACGCGCTGGCCGTCGGCGGACGTCTCGAGATCATCACGTTCCACTCGCTAGAGGACCGCCGCGTCAAACGTGCGTTCCGCAAGCTGTCGAGCCCCGAAGTGACGCTCCCGGGCCTCCCCATCGTGGAGTCCGAACGTCAGGCTCCGTTCAGAATTCCCAAACCGTTCTCCAAGGGTGTCACCGCTGACGCCGACGAGACACAGACCAACCCTCGAGCCCGCAGCGCGCGACTGCGGGTGCTGGAGCGCGTCGAATGACCGAACGAGTACGCCGCCGAAAACAGAAACCCGTCGAGTTCCCCCACGGCCACAAACGTAGCGGTGACCGGGCGGCGAACGCGGGCTCGGTCGAACGCGTCCGCGACCGAATGCGGGCCCCGGCGGGCACCTCGTTCTTGCTGTTCTTGTGTGTGGCCGTGACGGTCGCGATGGGCATCGTGCGGATTCAGTCCACCACCGCGGTGCTGGAGGCCGGTGGCGACATCACCCGGCTCTCGGAGCAACAAGCCTCGCTTCTCGAAGAGAAGCGCCGCCTCTCAGCAGAACGGGCCTACCTCCGTAACCCGCAGCAAGTTCAAGCCGTGGCGCGTGACGAACTCGGCATGGTGCCGGTCTCCCCCGAACTCGTGCAGAAGATCCGCGTGCGGGAGGCGCCAAGCCGATGAACCTCCTGCATCGCCACAAGGAGATCGTCAAGCCGATGGCGACCGACCTCGCGTCGGTGCGCTTGCGTTCGCTGCTCGTCGCAGCGGTCCTTGGCGTTTCGATGCTGGGCCTGATCTGGCGCGCCTATCAGGTGTCCGTGGTCCAACACGAGCACTACGCTGACCTCGGCAACCGGCAACAACTTCGCTCGTATCGGGTCCGCGCGAGCCGAGGCGACATCGTCGATCGCAACTACATCGCACTCGCGGTCACGGACCGAGTGCACAAGATCGTGCTCAACCCCCGGCTCATCGCTGGACAGGGCGCAACCGAAGCCGTGGTCGCCAAGGTCATGGAGCTCTTCCCGCTCGAGGACGCTGCTTACCTCCGAGACGAACTCTCACGCGACAAGGCCTACCGACAGCTTCGTATGCAGCTCGACGATGCCCAGGCGAAAGCGATCCGCGAAGCTCGACTTCCCGGGGTTCGACTGGAACCGATGCCGCACCGCGTGTATCCGCGAAAGCTGCTCGCCTCGCAGGCGCTCGGTCGCGTGAGCGCCGAAGGCTCGGGAAACCTCGGCATCGAGTACGGCATGGACGAGTTCCTCAAGGGACGCGACGCCATGAGCCCCGCGTACTTCGCCCGCGGCCAGAAACTGCTGGTGGACGGTCATCCTGACCCGAGTGTCTCGCGCGGAAACACCGTCGTGCTCACCCTCGACTCCGCGCTCCAAGCGATGGTCGAGGAAGAGATCAACACGCTTGTCGAGAACTGGACTCCGGTGAGCGCGAGCGTGCTGGTGGTCGACCCGCGCAACGGCGAGGTTCTGGCCATGGCCAGCCGGCCCACGTTTGACCCCAACCACGGCATCGACGATATCGATCAGACGGTGAACCACGCGGTGAACCGAGCGTTCGAGCCAGGCTCCACGATGAAGGCGATCACCGTCGCCGCCGCACTCGAGCAGGGCGTCATCCGCCGCGACGAGAGCTTCTTCTGCGAAAACGGGCGATGGCAGTACACCGAGGACCACGCCATCCGCGACACCAAGCAGCTCGAGTGGCTGAGCATCTCCGAGATCCTCGCGGTCTCCTCGAACATCTGCACGACCAAGATCTACGACCGACTCCGGGCGCAGAACCTCGACAAGTGGGTTCGACGGTTCCACTTCGGCGAGCGACCGGCCATCGAGTTGCCGGGCGCCACCCGGGGCACGCTGGACGATTGGAACAAGTGGTCCGACATCCAGGGCGCCAACATCTCGTTCGGCCAGGGGATGAGCGCAAGCCCGCTGCAGGTGGCGGCGGCTTTCTCTGTCCTTGCGAACGGCGGCACGTACCACCCGCCCACCATCATCCGCGCCGTGCTCGACCACGACGGCAACGAGGCCCCGCTGGACCGCAAGGAGCCCGAACGAGTTGTCCGGACCTCCACCGCGGACACGGTCTTGGAGATGCTGGAGAACGTCGTGCACTCGAAGAAGGGCACCGGGAAGAACGCGCTCATCGACGGCTACCGGGTGGCGGGCAAGACCTCGACCGCACAAAAAGCGTCCAAGTCGGGCGGGTACGCAGAGGACGAGTACTTCGCATCATTCGTCGGTGCGGTCCCGGCCAAAGATCCACGCGTCGTCATTCTTGTCAGCGTCGACAACCCAGTCGGAGGCCACTACGGAAACGAGGTCGCCGCTCCCACGTTCGCGCGTCTTGGCAAGCGCGTCATGTTGCACATGGGTGTGCCACGCGACGACGGCTCACGCCCCAGCCCCGACCCCCTGCTGTTGATGACCAACAACACCAAGCTCGTCGACGGCTTCACCCCCCTGGGAGACGTCGAGCCTGAGCTCCCCGGACAACGCCCCATCTCCGTCGATGGCGGTCTGCCGGACTTCACCGGACTGAGCCTGGTCGAAGCGCTCGACGCAGCCGACGGTGCCGACATCCGACTCGTGGCCCAGGGGACCGGTATCGCGGTGATGCAGGATGTTCCACCCGGACCCATGGAGTCCGGGACCGACGCCGTGACGGTGTTCTTCGAACCGCCCGCGTAAGCCGAGCCCAACGCTCAGGGCATCCGCGGAATGCCCTCGAGGCGAAGATCGTCGAGGTCGTAGTTGCACCCAGCCGGCGGGGCGTGGCCATCTTCGAACCAGGGGCCCACGTTGACGCTCACGAGCTGGCCTTCCGGGGTGAAGGATGTCACCGGCAACATCGCTGGCGGAACGAGTTCTCCGGCCATCGAGAACGAAGCTCCCCCGGCCCCATCGCCGACCACCAACGAGAGGTCGAGTCGGTACCACCCGTTCTGAGGCGGCGGACTCAACACATCGGTCTGGGTGAGGACCGTGGCGGTCCCGTCGGAGACCACGTAGACCAGAACCTCGGAAAGGGACGCCTCCAGGATTACGTTGGTGAAGGCTCCTTCCGCGCCATAGCGGATCTCGAACAGCCGAATCGGGTCCGGTCCGCACCGGTCTTCGAAATCTGGGGGAAAGCGGACCTCCATCCCGATCGACGCCCCGGCGAATTCGGTCAATGAGAACTCGGAGCCGAAGAGAGCCTGCACGGGGCCCAGAGGACCGTCGGTGTCCTGCCGGGCGATATGGGCGAAGTTTGGCGGGCTGTGGGCAGGCGGGGAACTGGCGTCCTCCGTGCGCATGAACCCGGCCGCTGGATACGGGTCCCAGCCGACCTGGTCCCCGCCGTCGAAGTCGCGGCACGCCAGAAGATTGTCTGCGGCGAGACCTTCGCAGAAGGACCCCGGAGGGAGGTCACCGGTCGTCTCGTCCCCAGACGTCGTCGTACCGGCCGAGGAACCTCCGGTCGTCTGTCCGAGACTCGAGCCCTCGGCGCTTGCGCTCGCCATACCCGTGCTCGATCCCGAGTTGTTTTCGGAGTCCGAGCCGGACGTCGACGTGGAGTCCGAGCTCGTCTCCGAAGAATCTCCGGGCTCCGAACTCGGCGGCTCTGAGAAGCACCCCGAGAACGCGGCAGCAAGAATCAGCCAACGGCAGTCCATCCGGAGAGGCTATCTCAAAAACGTGGAGTGCCGCTGTCGATCCGATCTCAACCCTCGCGCACAAAAAAGGCGAGCCCCGGAAGGCCCGCCCTTTTAGAGTGCCTGCGAAGGCGACTTACTCGGCCTTTTTCTCTTCGCCGGCAGCGGCGTCGGCGGCCTTCTCGGCGCCTTCTTTGGCAGCGTCGCCCGCAGCAGCGGCAGCGTCGCCCGCAGCAGCTGCGCCGTCCTTGGCGGCTTCAGCACCAGCTGCGCCGGCAGCCTTGGCAGCGTCGCCTGCAGCAGCGGCTGCGTCACCTGCAGCAGCGGCTCCGGCCTTGGCAGCCTCGGCACCAGCAGCGCCAGCTTCTTTCGCGGCGTCGCCAGCTTTTTCAGCAGCGTCGCCGGCCTTCTTGGCTCCGTCTTTCGCAGCGTCGCCTGCAGCCTTGGCGCCGTCTTTGGCAGCCGCGCCGGCTTTCTTGGCGCCGTCTTTCGCGTCCTTGGCAGCGTCGTCGCAAGCGGGAGCGAAGAGCATGAAGAGCGGGAGGATGAACTTGATCTTGGACATGAGTGGAACCTTCCTCTTGCGAGGTGAACGAACCGTAGCGCCGACCCCATGGTGCTGGGCGTCACGGATCGACAATTTATCGTCATGAAGCTGCCAGCAAGTCCCGGAAACCATTGATTTCACTACCAAACTCAATCACGAATGCCCCCACAGAGCGGGCTCCAACCGCGTCGGTATCGGGGTCATCCCCCACCATGAGACTGCGCTCAGGGGCGATTCTAAGCCGGTGAGCCGCACGGAGGAAGATCTCTGCGTCCGGCTTTTCGACGCCCTCCTCTCCCGAGATCAGCAGCGCATCGAAGACGGAAACAAGGCCCAGTCCTTCGAGCGTCGAGCGCAGCCGGTCGTCCCAATTTGAGATCAAGGCTAGCCGGACTCCGCGGGCGCGAAGGAGCCCCAGACACTCCCGAGCATCGGGCTCCACACGCCAGGCCTCGGGTCGCTCGTAGTGGGCGTAAAGCTGCTCAAAGCAAGCGGGGTCGTCCGCACCAATCGACGTTGAAACCACGGCGTCCCAGTAGCGACGCCACGTCCGGTCCCCGCTTCGCAGTGGACGATGGGTCCGCATCGCCGGACCGAGCCGGCTTGCGACCTCGTCGGACTCGACCCGGTGGCCCAACGCCCCCGCGTGCTCGGCATAGACGTCCGCGACCGGCCTCGCGGGGTGAAGCAACGTGCCCGCAGCGTCGACCCACAGTGCCGTCCCCGAGTCGAGCGTGAGTGGGAGATCTGTGGGCATCGGCCCGAGCCTACCGCCAACTCAAGGCATGCGGCCGAACGCATCGACGATCGCCCGAAGATGGGCACGCTTGCCGAGCAACGCACCGGTCAGGTGCCCCGTCTCCACCCACCGCAACTCCGAGCCAGGCCAATGCCGATGCAACGCTTCGACCTCGGCTTCGGGAATGTACCCGTCGTACCGAGCTCCAACCACGATGGCCGCGGCCGGGTGCAGGGGCGGAGGGAATCGCCCCACGTCCACAGGCTCGAGGCACTCGGCGAAGTGGCGGCGAGCCGCGGATTCGCTCCCGAAGGCGTCTGCGAGCGCTCCCCAATCGAAGCGTCGCTGCAGAGCGTTCTCCGTGAAGACGGGCGCAGCACGGAGCCCCGAGGCGCACGGGACCGCGGCCACGGGGAAGTTACACAGCGCAGCACCGAACGAGGTCATCATGCCGCCTTGGCTGTACCCCGAAGCGCCGGGAACGTAGCCCTCATCTCGAATCCACCCCAGCAGTGCACGCGCCTCGTCCACGGTCGCAGTGTTCATCGCAAACTGGTCGCGAACCGTTCGTAGGAGGGAGAAGCGCTGCCCCTGCGGTCGGCGGCTCCCATAAAACGGGTTCTCGAGCAACAGCGCTGCAATGCCCTCGGCCAGGAGGTCCCCGACCAAGCGTCGTCGAAGCGTGTAGCCCTCCTCCCCGGTCGCGGCGAGCAGCAGGCAGACCTGGCCGGTCGCGCCGCGAAGTGGCTCGTGGAACTCGACCGATGCCCGACGGGTTCGTGGTGGCAGCATGGATGCCGCAGGACTCTCGAACGTACCGACTCGGACCCTCGCGCTGGACGAGGTCCAACGCTCTCCCCAGTGCATCGCGATGCCACTCGGGGGCTCGCTCGCGTCGTAGTCTCGGATTGTCTCGACCAAGGCGTCGAGCTCGTCCAGAGACCCGAACCCCTCGGAGTAGAGTTTGGGACCACCCACCGCGCGGGTGAGCAACTCGTCAGCGACCCCGTGCGCGGCCGCTCGCACCCGTCGCCCTAACGCGCGGATCACTGGACCGTACCCCGTTGGTCGGCGAGCGAGACCCCGGACACCGAGCCACCGCTCGGCCCGCCGCTCGTCGTCACCGCGGTCGTAGAATCGGAGACCGCGGCATCGACAGACGTATCGCTGTCGGGTCCAGCCGCGAGTTCGACCAGTTTCTCGGCGACGGCAATCAAGGCTGTGTTTCCGGTGGGCCGAAGCCAACGACTCGTCTCGGCGCTGTGAAACAGGAACCCGGCGTAGTCGTCGGCCATCAGAGACACACGGGCTCTCGTTTCGTGGCACAGCCCGACCAGGGCCACCGCTTCTGCGTCGCGCGCCCATTCGATCACGCGGTCCAACCGCACCACCGCATCGGCGATGAGGCCCTGCTCCGCTTCGGCAAGCGCAAGGGCTCGGTTTGCGCGGATCTCGACCGAGCGCTGGCACAACACCCCCGATTCCGCGCGTTCAACCACTCGCTCGGCGACGTCCTGAGCCGCGACGGGCTCCCCTTGCCCAAGGAGAACCTCGGCCAGCGCCGCCTCGATCCACACGCGGGTGAGCATCTCATCGTCGTGCAGTTGCGTCAGAGCCTGCTCCAGCAACCCCTTCGCCTCGCCCAGCTCGCCGCGACAGCGGTGGTACTCGCCACGTGTCAGCGACAACCGTGCTCGAAAGTCGAAGCCCTGCCCGCACAAGCGCTCGAGCTTGTCGGCCATCCGCTTGAGTCCCAGAACATCGCCGCAAAGCCCGTATCCAGGATGGCTAAACAGTACATGCTGGACGTCGGTCGACCACGAACCGAGCTGAACCGAAACGGCTTCGAGGGAGTCCCCCAGAGCCTTGGCCTCGCGCTCTCGTCCGCGGAATCGCATCGCCGCCATCGAAAACGTGTCGGCGACAAGCGAGTGGTACAGGAGGTTCACATCGCGCATCCCCTGGAGGTTCTCCTCGAGTTTTGGATCGAGATTGGTGACCTGGATCTGTGCGATCAGGGAGCGAATCCCCCCGATCGAAAACCGCCGCTCGAAGTCGGAGAGCACGCCAAAGGTGTCGTTCTCCACCAGCTCGAGGGCATCGTTGAGCTTCGCGTGCGCGTCCGCCAGTCGCCCCAGAAGGAGGTCGGGAAACGCCGCGAGGCCAAGGTGCACCGCATAGCCCAGACTCTTCTTGAACACCGACAGAGGGCGAACCAGGTCGATCAAGCGTTGCAGGCCGCCAAGCGAGTGGTTGGCGTACTCCATCGCGCACGCGTAGCCGATCGTCACGGCGAACGTCGAGACCGCGGACCATGGCGGAGGACCGCGGCGCGCTCTTGCACGAAAGAGCCATGCCACCGACGCCCAGCCGAACCCGATGATGAGTCCAAGATGCCTTCCAAGCACCCGGCCAACGCGGTCGGCGTGCGTGATGCCGGCGTGATCGCGTAGGCTCGTGACCGCGGCGAGCATGTGTCGCTGCCCTGCAGCACGGTCGCTGATCCACCCAGCCGCGACCAACATGAAGCGGAGCTGCAGGAGCTCGGGACGCTCGGGGTCGGTGCGTTCGTACACACCCACCGCGGCCTCGAGCGGCGCAATGCAGTCACTGAGCGCTTGGACCTCAAACAGGCGGGTCCCAGCCTTGGCCAGGTACTCCGCGGCGGCGTCGCCATGCCCGCTGCGCAGCAAGTGAAAGCCCACCTCGGCCTCTCGGTCTGGAGCCTCTCCGCGCCCCATCGCAGCCTGCAGAGCTTCGCCAACCCGACCGTGCAGCTCGGCAGCGCGCGGTTCCGTGACCCCACGCAACACCGCCTCCCGGAGCCCATCGTGGCGAAACGCGTAATGCTCACCATCCCCGACCAGGACGGACTCCTGGACGAGTTCGTCGATCGCGGCAAAGAGGTCGTCGTGCTCGGCGTCTTCGAGCAGACCGCGGATCCAAGAAAGGTCGAAGTCGCGCCCTGTCACGGCCAGGATCTCTGCGACCCTCCGTGCGTCGGAACTGAGACGGGCCACTCTTCGGTCCATCGCCTGAACGAGGCCCGGTGGAATGGAGCGGTCGTCGTAGTTCGTCGGGAGAATCCACTCGCCGTCAACCAACCGGGCTCGCTCTTCGTCGACCAACATGCGGGCCAACTCTGTGCAGTGAAGCGGTGAACCCCCTCCACTGCGAAGGAGCCACTCTGCAAGACGCTCGACATGCGGCGCATCTCCGAACAAGGAGCGCGCAAGCTCCGAGACCTCAACCGCCTGGAGCCCCTGCAGCCGAAGACACACATCCGCCTCACGTAGAGCGTCTACCGCAGCTGGAGCACGGATGTCTTCTTGGGTCCGCAGGGCCGCCACCACCAGGAGGGCATGCGCCTCGGCTCCGCGAGCGAGCGCCGCCAACACGGCCGCCGAAGCCTCGTCGCATCGCTGTACATCGTCGACGAACAACGCCACCGGATGGACCGTCGCCAGCGCCACCAACCACTGGGTCATCGCTCCCTGGATTCGGAGGCGCTCTTCGGCCGGCTCCGCGACGGCTTCGGTGGGATGGACCTCTCCAAGCTTGTCCGCAAGGTCCTCGAAGACGCGGGCCAGTACCGATGCAGCCGGCCGCGGCAGTTGCGGGATGTCGTCGGGACGAGCCGCGATGGCGGCCTCGACCAAGCCTCGGATCACGCCATACGAATCCCACCGGGCAGACTCAGCGCTGGCTGAGAGCGCAGTCATGCCCGCCAGCTGCGCAGTCAGTCCGAACTCTGCGAGCAACCGGCTCTTTCCGGTCCCGGTCGGGGCCTCGACGAACACCGCCCGACCGTGCCCTTGTCGCGCTTGCTTGGTGCATCCCTCGAACAGCTCCATCTCGCGCCGCCGCCCAACCATGGCAGCGCTGGCGAGGTAGCCCTCGCGAATCAAGAGGCCGGGTTCCTCGGGAAGCTCGGCCACCGCTTGTAGCCGATCGATGACCTCTGCAGCGTTGGCCGGACGTCCCAGCGGATCCAGGCACAACATCCGCCCGACGAGATCACGCAGCTGTTCGGGAATGTCCGGGTCGAACGCCTCGAGTGCGGGCGGAGGCCGACGCCACATCGTTTCCAGGTCGGCGAGGCTACGCGGCTGGTACGGATACCGCCCGGTCAACATCCAGTAGGCCAACGTGCCCAAGCCATACAAGTCGGTCCGGTCGTCGAGCGGAAGCCCCCGGAGGTTCTCTGGAGCGATGCACGCTGGCGTGCCCGCGACATCGCCCGCCAACCCCACCGTGGCGAGCAGACCAAAGTCGAACAGCTTCGCGTGACCGTCCGGGGTGCAGCGGACGTTTCTCGGCGCGATGTCGCGATGAATCATCCCGCGCGCGTGCAAGAGCGCGAGCGCGGCCGCAACGTCTCGCAGGATGCTGCACGCCCGAGACCACGGCTGCCGGCCCATGTCCTTGAGGTCTGCGCCCTCGAGCAGCTCCATCGTGTAGAACGGGCCCGAGTCGTCGATGCCGAAGTTGTAGGCCTCGATGATCCGGGGATGCACGAGGTGGGCCAGCGAGTGGAACTCCCGCCGGAATCGCAGCAGACCGCGGCCGTCGTGGTCGCGACTCATGGTCTTGAGCGCAACGATGCGGCCGGTCGTGATGTCCTGCACGCGATGGACCGCGCCCATGCCCCCCTCGCCCAGGGTGCCCAGGATCCGATACCGCGACCCGATCAACCGCTCGGCGGTCGAAGCAGAATCCGCGGGCTGTTCGGCGGCCCCCATGCGCTGCGTCCCACGCTACGTCACCGCGCGGCCGAACGCCACGAAACGACCGCGTGCGTGCCGCTGACTGCGCCGCAGCGGCTTCCGAAACGAGTCGAGGCCACAACGCTCGGGGTGCGATGTGGCCTCGGATCCGTCGTTGCCGTGAGTGTCGCTACAGGTGGAACACCCCAGGCTCAGCCTCGACTTCGCGTGGGTTTTCGCGCCGCAGGTGCCGCTCGTGTCGACGCTCCCAGTTCCTGTGCTTGCGCTCCAGCCTCCGGTGCTTGCGGTGTAGCTTTTCGCGCTTCCGCTCGAGTTTCTCGCGACGCCGGTCGCAGCTGGAACTGAACGGAAACCCGAGCCCGATCGCCCCTTCGATCTCCGCCTCGAGACCGTCGAGATCGACCTCGACATCGACCGAGCCACATCCGGACCCGAACGGAAACGAGTCGCTGTAGAAGCCCTGAATGATGATCCGGTCGCCGGAATCGACCGGCTCCGGGATCGGGGGTGGCGCCTGCTTCCGGTCGACGTGGACCGCGACGCGCTCGTCTTCGCGCTCGATGACGACGGCCGATCTCCGCTGCCCGAACTCGCCCCCAAGCTCTCGCACCGTCACGGTGGACTCGGAGACATCCGAGGGCGGGGCGACCGCAATTCGATGACGATCGACCTCGGCCGCGGGTGCAACACTGGGAGCCAGCCAGATCGCGCTGCCGAGCATCAGCGTGCCGCATCCCACTCGGACCACCGGGCTGACCGAGCCCACGCCACCCTTCCTCCGACCGTGGAGCAGACGTGTGATCCGCCGAACGACGGGCGAATCCCGGTCCGCCATCGCGACCGACAATGCGGAGGTGCGGCTGTCGTCGAGCCACGACGCAACCTCGGCCAAGCACTTGGCCAGATGCGTGCCGCCACCGGTCGACTTCGCCGCCCAATCATCGCACTGGAACTCGGCGAGCTCCTGCAGCTTTCGACGCGCGAGGTGGTTGAGGGGCTGAAACACGAAGGCCGCCTCGAACACCGCGGTGACCAGAGCCCACTGGGGGTCTCGGCGCTGAAGGTGTGCGAGCTCGTGCGCGATCATCCCATGCTGCTGTGCCGGCGTGAGGCGCTCGATGGCTCGCTCGGGAAGAACGACCTCCCGCCGCATCAGCGCAACGGGGGACCGCAGGTGCGGGGACGCCGTCAGACGCACCCGCCGCTTCCCCTCCTTCTTGAGGCCAGCGGTGTCCACCAACTCGAAGAACTTCTCGAGGATCGGGTCCTCGATCACGTCACGGCGCCCTCGCAGCTTCGCTTCGGTCCGGCGTGCACCGAGCCCGAGCCGAAGCAGCGCCAGCAATCCTCCGATGCCCGCGAGACCCACGACTACCCACGGCCACTTCGACGGCTTTCGAGGCGTCGTGGCCACCGCCGCAACCGCGGTCGGCTTGGTCTCTTGAACCGTCGTGATGCGAACATCACCCGCGTCATGCTGGGTGATCTTACGGGTGACCGTTGCGTCGACGACCGTCGGCGGGGCGGTCACCGCAGCGTTGGCTTGGAGGCTTGCTGGCAGGGCCAGGCGCCCACCGAGCGGCTCGATATCGGCCATCAGCGCGACGGTGGCCGTGGCCAGCCCACCGAACAACGCGACCCGCCACAAAGACTCCTGCAGCCGCAGTGGCACCTTGGGAAACAGCTTGAGCAGTGCCCACACAAACACGATGAGGACCGTGCTGTGCACGGCGTAGGTCAGGATCCAGACAAACGCGGTCATGGTCATGGTTCTTCTCCGGTGGGGTCGGCCGGCGACGCGATACCGTCCTCGGACTCATTCGATTCCCGAGCGCGGATCAGTTGCTCCACGGCCTCGAGCTCATTGGGGTTGAAGTCGCGCGATTGCACCAAGTGGCTGACGAGGGCCCCGGCGTCACCGCGAAAGAAGAAGTCCGTCAGACGCTGGAGCATCGAGCTCCGCACTTCGTTCTCTTCGACGCAGGCCGAGTAGACGAACTGTCGGCCCTCGGAGCGGTGCTGAAGCAAGCCCCGCTTCTCGAGGCGAGAGAGCAAGGTGGACACCGTTGTGGGGGCGAGGTCGCGGTTTCGCTGGAGAGCCGCGTGCACCTGAGCCGCGGTCGCCTCCCCGTGCTCCCAGAACACGCGCAACACCTCGAGCTGGAGGTCGCTGAGTTGAATCGGGTCGGTCATCGTAACTACACCTGTAGTACTACACTCGTAGTACTACACCTGTAGTACGCAGGGCGCAAGCGGGCCTGGCTTGACGGGAAGGAACCGGCGTTCGCTGCGGTACCGTGACCCATGCCCCCACGCCGGCCCGAACCCACCGCCGCCGCAAAAGCCCGCGCGGCTCGGATTTCAGCCGCGCTCGAGGCCATGCTGGACGATCTCCCCCCGCCGCCGGAGGCAGGAGACCCACCGGCCTCGGACGGTCGTAGCGCGCCATATCGCCCCATGCCGGCGAGCCCACCAGCCTCATCGAGCCGCCGCGAGGGCATCGATTGCCCCGCCTGCCACAACCCGATGGAGCTCGACTTCGACCACGGCGTCGAGATCCACCGCTGCATCGGCTGCGCAGGGCTCTGGCTCGACCCCGGCGAGTTGGACTCGATGGTCAAGGACCAGGGCCCGGCAGAGGCGAACGTCGCGAAGCTGCGCGAGGGGATGAAAGACCTCCGAGTCTCGACCGGACCGGTGCGGTACCGGAAGTGCCCACGCTGCAATGTCGTGATGTCGCGCCGAAACTTCGGCTCTCACAGCGGAGTCATCGTCGATGAGTGCCGCCAGCACGGCATCTACCTCGACCCCGGGGAATTCGAGGCGATCGAGGCGTTCATCAAGCTCGGCGGGTTGGCGTTGGAGCGGTCTCGAGAGGTGCGGAATGCGAAACGCGCGGTGCACAAGGCACAGCTCGAGGCGGCTCACTACCGGGCAGCCGCCACCGCGGTACCGCAGCACGACCACCACCACCACCACCACACGTCGTGGGCCAGCATTTTTTCTTGGCTCGACGGCCTCTTCGCGTTCCTCGTACTCTTCTGGCGGTGACGGAACCGCAGCCCCGACGCGCCGTCGCTGCAGTCGCGATCGTACTGCTCTTCGGCGGGCTCGCATTTGAGGGACTGCGCCCACTGGCCGACCTCGACGTGTGGTGGAACATTCGCCTCGGCGAGGTGATGCTCCAGACGCAGAGTCTCGTTCCCTCGGACGTCTTCTCGTACACCCGGTTCGGCACCGACTGGCCGTGGAAAGACTGGGGTACCGCGCTGCTGTTGTACGGAACGTGGTCACTCGGCGGCCTCACAGCTCTGGTCCTGCTCAAGGCATCCATGCTCCTGGGAACCGCCACGCTGCAGTGGAAGATGTTTCGGAACGAACGCGGCCTGCCCCTGCCCGTGGTCGTGCTCGCGGTGGCCGTCTGCATGAGCGCTGCGTCGTTTCGGTTCACAGAGCGGGGGGCGACGGTTTCGTTGCTGCTCGTCGCCGTGTTGCTGTGGCTGATCGACCGCCACCGTGCGGGCAAGCGCGGCTTGATGTGGGCGGTGCCACTGATCGTCCTCAACGCCAACATGCATCGTGCCGTGTTGTTGTTGCCGGTCATCCTCGGCGCGCTCGCAGCCGTTGAGCTTGTGGAGGCCAAGCTTCTCGGCAAGGATCGCGCGTGGCTGCGAACCCTCGGCATCGCAGCTGCGGGCAGCGTTGCGATCCTCGCTACGCCTTTCGGCACTCGGATCATCACCACGACGATCGCCTTGATGGGGCAACACAGCGCGCTCATCACCGAGTGGGCCCCGGTCGAGTACGAGCTCGTCAAGCGCCTCTCTCCTGCGACCCTTGTGGCGATCCCCTTCGTGGCATGCGGCGGGCTCTTGCGTGCCGTTCGGGGTCGCGATCCATGGGACCTGGCGCTGGTCGTCCTCGCGTTTGGCCTTGGGATGCAGTCGATCCGCCACCTGCCCTACATCGCGTTGTTGGGTGCGGGGCCGGCCGCGGCGGGGTGGGCGTCGGTCGGCAAGGAGCTCTGGAACGGGCGACTCAGGCCCCTGCTCACCGTCGCTCCTTCGATTGCCGCTGCGCTGTATCTGCTCGGTCGTCCGCTGCCGCCCCCGAGCTTCGGCCTCTCGCCCGCGCACTTCCCCGACAAGGGCGTCGCGTTCATTGCCGACGAAGGCCTCGAAGGGCCGATGTTCAACCAGTTCGGATACGGCGGGTTCCTGTTGTTTCATCTGTGGCCGCAGCACCGCGTCTACATCGATGGACGCACAGACCTCGTCTACACGCCGCAGATGGTCGAGCGATACATCGCCTGCAACATGGACCCGAACGTCTTTGCCGAAGAGGACGAGGCCCACAACTTCCAGTTCGTCGTCGTCGACAACTCTCCGATGCAAGGCACGTTCGCCCACCTCGATCGCAACCCGAAGTGGGCCCTCGTTCATGCCAGCCGACGCTCGCTGATCTACGTCAAGCGAGGCGGACTCAACGACGCGGTCGCCGAGCGTGCCGCCTATCGGTGGCTGTGGCCCCACGCGCTGGAGCAGAGCATCGTGCAAGCCGACCGCCAGGGGCATGGTGCCGAAGCGCTGATGGAACTGCAGCGCATGCGGATCGATGACCCCGACAACCTGTGGGCCGAGGTCGCGCACCGCCGCATCGAGGCGATGCGGACGCAGTGATAGCCTCGCGGGCGATGGACGTCCTGTTCTGCCACGGCCTCGAGAGCGCCCCGCACGGCGCGAAGTACCACGCGCTCGCCGACGCCGGACTGCAGGTCCTCGCCCCGGACTGTCGAGGTAAAGAGCTCGGAGAACGAATCTCTGTACTGGCTGCAGCGATCGGAGAGCATCGCCCGCGCGTGGTCGTGGGCTCGAGCTACGGAGGTATCGCTGGGCTCCTCGCAGCCTTGGTCGCGCGCGAGCAGGGGCATGGCAGCATTGAGGGGTTGTTGATGTGCGCGCCCGCGTTGGCTCTGCCGAACCCTCCGGGGCTCGCCGTCGCTCGCGAGTGCCCCGCGCCGACCGTCATCATTCACGCGCCTGCCGACGCCATCTGCCCGTTTTCCGCCAGCGAGTCCTTCGCCGAGGAACACGGAGCGCAGCTGATCGCAGTCGAGGATGACCACCGCTTGTCTGCCTCCCTCCCACGGATCGTCGACGAGGCGAACCGTCTGCTCGTGGTCTAGCGTACAACCCCGAGTTCGGTCGAACCGCGGTCCAAGACCGCATCGAGCGCCGGCCCCTTCCCGGCGGGCTCCGTCGTGACGCCACGCTTTTCTTCCGCGCCCCGCGTTGACAGACGGTCGTCTGTCTGTATGGTTTAGCCATGCCTCACACGAGACCGACACGAGCGCTGGTGATCGGATCCACCGGTTTTCTGGGACGGCGGGTGGTGGCCGAGCTCGACGCGCGATCGGATGTCGAGGTCGTGGCCGCGTGTCGGGGTCCCCGCCTCCTGCCCGCCCATCTCCAGGCATCGGCCCGTGTGGGGGACCTACGGGATCCGGCCTACGTCGCTCGCTTGTTCAACGGCGTGGACGTCGTCTGCCTGACCGCGGCGTGGAGCGCTCTGTACGGTCACTCCCGGGAGTCCGCGGAGTTCTATCTGCAGCCGCTCAGTCGCGTGTTGGAGGCCGCAACCGCGGCCGGCGTGCCACGGGTCGTCATGACGAGCGCCCTGCAGGCAAAGGCGGCCTCGTCGTCGCGCTTTCGGGCCGTTCGAGAGCGGATGGATTCCGTGTGGCCACACTTCGCCAACCTGCAGCGGCTCGAGACGCTCATGCAAACGCTCGCATCCCCAAGGACGTCGATGGTGAGTGTGCGGCTGGGCACCTTTTGCGGAGAAGGACAACGACTCGGCATCCTGCCGGTCCTTCTTCCGCGCCTCCAACAGCGAGTGGTTCCGTGGATCGACGCAGGCCAGGCGGTCCTCCCGCTCATCGATGGGGCCGACGCAGCCCGGGCCTTTGCTTCCGCGGCATTGGGACCGATCGAGCGCCCGTTCGAGACCCTCGAGGCGACCGGTCCTGCCGTGCCGACGTTCTCCGAACTCGTCCACTACCTCCACGACGAGTTCGACGTTCCGCTGCCTCGCTTCAGCGTCCCGGGAGCGCTGGCCTTTGGCTTCGGGCACGCGGCCGAGATGTTCGCCCGACTCACCCGCACCACCCCGCTGCTGACGCGGTCCATCGTGTTCTTGGCGGAGCCGTGCCAAGAGGACCGTTCGAGCTGGGCAGGCTGGTCATACCAACCCCGCGTACACTGGCGAGAGTCGGTGGCGCAGCAGGTACGCGACCTGCAACGAAAGAGCCTGCCGATCCGGATGGCCGACCCGATCACACCGCTCGTGCAAGGAGCCACAACATGAGCCCAACTCGACCCAAAAGTGCGAAGAACCCCAACCGCCAACGCATCGTCGATGTGGCGCGACGACTCTTCTACACCAAGGGCTACGGCCAAACGTCGCTGGGAGACCTGGCCAAGGAGTGCGGGATTCCCAAGGGCAACTTCTACTACCACTTTCGCAGTAAGGACGATGTCCTGCTCGCGGTGCTCGAAGCGCGCCGCACAGATGTTGACAAGGGACTCGCGTCGTGGAGAGCCACGATCGCGACGCCTGCAAAGAGGCTGCATCGAGTGGTGGACATGCTCATCAACGAAGAGGAAGACCTCGCCGCGTTCGGCTGCCCCATGGGCTCGCTGATCACCGAGCTGGGCAAAGGGCAGCCGGATCTACAGCGCGAAGCGTTTGGTGTGCTTCAGTCCATCGTCGACTTTGCGGCCGAGGAACTCATCGAGCTCGGCCACCCGAAGAAAGCGGCGAGAGAGCAAGCGGTCCATCTGATCGGCCGCTGCCAAGGCGTCGCAGTGATGACGCATGGCCTCGGAAGCAAGGCCGTGTTGCGGCGAGAGGCGAAAGCGATCCGGACCTGGCTCAACGAACTTCTCGACCAGACCACCTCATCTCCAACCGTGTCCCGTAAGAAAGAACCCGTACGATGAAAAACGCCGCACGTCTGAACTTCTTCATCGGCGCAGGCGGAATGATCGCTGCCGTCGTGGCAGCGCTCGCGCTGGGGATCACCTTCGAAACCTACGGGCAGCACGACGGCAACTACGTGTTTTCTGTGGTGCGCTTCTTCTTGCGCTTCGCCCACACGCACGGCATGCCGCTGTCGCTGTACAACCTGATCGTTGGCCTGGCGCTGCTGCAGCTCACGCTCTCCAAGCGCGAGGCACGGGCCGCCTCGTGGGGCGCGGCCCTCACGTGGACCGTCCCACTCGTGATGACAGCCAAGGGCGCCGCCGGAGCCCCCGAAGGGTTCCCACACGTCGAGATCATCGGGATCGTCGGGTTGGTCGTTTCCGCCGTCGTCCTGCTTCGAGGGGCCGCACGATTGGTCCGCCCCGAGCCGGTGACTGCCCAGTCCTGAGCCCTCGCGACGCAGCCAGGGCCCTCACTCAGGGTCGTAGCATGGTCGGCTTGGGTTCACGGACTCCGCCGGGTTCCCAGACTCGGAGCACGGCCGCAAACGTGTCTTCTGCGGCTGGAGCCGGGGGAACCGCCAAAGCGGCGACGATCAGTCCACACGCGCCCAAAAGCCCGGCACCCCACCATCCTCGCTCCGCACGGGTCCGCGGCCTCGTCACTGCGACGAACAACCCGAGCGTGACGAGGCCGGACAGTCCCAGTCCCACCGACCCCCACAAGGAGTGCGGACGCAAGCCTTCCGCCCACAACGGGAGGAGCAGATCCAAGAGCGGATTGCCTTCGGGCAACAGGTGCGGGAAGAGGCCGGCGGCGAAGAAGTTCACGAACAGCGACCACCCCAACAACGCGACGATGATCGCGCTCCACCCTGGGCGCTCCAACCAAGCGTGCAAACGGCGAAGTCCGGGCAGCAAGAACGGGAGCGCCACCACGAAGTACCGCGGCCCCACCCGCCACCCGCCCGTCTGAGCGAGGCAGAGGTTGAGGACCAAGAGAAGCAGGACGATGCCGAGTCCAACCCGCTCCGTTGGCTCGTCGTCCCCTCTGCGAATCGCATGTGCCATCGCGACCATCGCGGGGACGCTCAGTGGCGCCCAGTACAGCAGCCCTCCCCACGGTGAGAGCAGATGCTCGAAGATGGACGCACGCGTTGGCCACGTGAGGCCGAGCAACCCGCGGCTGTGGATTTCGGCGAACCCCTGCTGCACCACGAAGTGGTAGGGGGTCAGCCACGGACTCCCGAACAGCGCCTCGTGGTAGGCCATGAGCGCGGCGATGGGTAGACACGCGCCCACGAACGACGCCAAGACCACCGACCACGAACCCCGCTTCCGCGCGTCCAGGATCAGCCAGACCCCGATGGGAACGGCTGCAAACGCGACGAGGTACTCCACCGTCACGGCCGCACCAGCGACGAGTCCCCCGGCCAGCGCCCAGCCCACGTGTCGCTCGCTCCGGGCGCGGTGCAGGAGCCCCACCCCGCCCCACAGACAAGCGGCGGCCAAAACGTGTCCGTAGAGCAACCGGGTGTAGGCGAGGCACGGGGTCGCCAGCAGCAGCGCGACGAGTCCGAACGTACCGGCGGGCCCCCGGTGGCGCCGCCACGCAAAGGCGGCGAGCAAGATCATCGGTAGCCACCCGCCCAACGCGCGAGCGAGCTGCGTGTAACGCTCGAGTGTCGGCGTCTCGGTCGTCCGGACGAACGTGTACGCAAGCGCCGCGGGCAGCGAGGTCCCGGGCGGTTTGTTGGGTACGAGGGCTCCGGCAGGGGTGCGTGAGACGTCGATGCCCGGTGCGATGTGCCCCGTCGCTGGACCGTCGATCGCAGACGAGCCGTCCTCGACCCACGCGATGCCCTGAAGCAACCGCGGCCGCTCGTTCGCGTTCATGAACCCACCGAGGTACGGCGAGGCTCCCGTGAGCGCGAGCACCACCCCGGCGAACAGAAGACGCGGCATGGCCGCAGCGAGCCAACTCTTCACCCGACCGAGATCGTAACAGCGTCGGCGCGCGTGGTACCAATGCGTCAGATCATGAGGCGAATTCGGGCGACCGCGATCGCGGCGATGCTGCTCTCGGGCACGGCGTGCACCGTCGTGAGCGACACAGTTCAGGAGATCCTGGGGATCGAGGGCGATCCATCGGGCGCAACGGATGCCTTCGACACCGATTGGGACGAGCAGCTCGAGGGCTACGACGACGTGCCCGACGAGCGTCCCTTGGACGTAGGGGTCAAGGAAGCGGAGCCCAACGCCGTGCTTCCCCTTGTTCGTTCCGAGAAGCGCTTGCCTCTTCCCGCGCACGGTTCGACGAACATGGGCTTTCGGGTTGACCAGCTCGCCGAGGTCTACGCGCTGGCCGGTGCACTCGAAGTCCCAGCATGGTCCGCCGTGTCCGAGGGCTCGCCAAGGCTGCTTCGGGACGACGACCTCGATACCGCGTGGACTTGCATTCCCAGCGGAGAAGAACGCTGTGCGCTGGGCATGCACTTCCCAGCCGCAGCCAAGATTCACTCCCTCCGCCTCTTTGGCGCGGCGATCGAGTTCGAGACCTACCCCCGGCCCAAGCGGGTCCGGATCCACACCGAGGCTGGCTTCACGGACGTGTTGTTGGCCGACAGCAACGCGCCGCAGTTCCTCGAGTTCGTCGAACCACTCGTCACGCGCAATGTCGTCATCGAGATCCTCGAGGTCTTCCCCGGCACCGCAAAAGAGCCCAAGATCCACCTCACCGACCTGGAAGTATTCGGCGTCTCGGGCACCGCTCGTGAGCCCCTCGAGCTCGACCCGGCCACCACCATCGCGGTTTCGGCGGGCTCGCCATGGCAGAAGGCCGGACGCTCCACCTACAACCGCGCCGAGATGTTCCTGCACTCGGTGGACGAAAGCGGTGCGATGCACCGGTTCATGGAGGGCACCGCACTGCGCGGGCGCGCGGGGGACCGGCTCTTCCTCGTCGAACGCGTCTCCGGTCAGAGCGACTGCGACGCGCCTCGCGGGACCTTCTACCTGCTCGACACCCAAACTCGTGTCACCGCTCCCTTGGGGGACCTCGACGGTGTGGGCGGAGATACGTTCCGAGCCGCGGACGGCCAAGGCATCGTCGTCGGCTTCAAGGGCAAGCTCGACACCAAGCTCAACGGTGTCTTCGCGGAGGGTGACAAGTACCGACGCCGCCAAACCCCCTTCCGAGCCGACCAGCGTACCGACGACTATTTCGCTGACTGGAAGCTCGACCCCGAGCCCGTGCCGCGTACCGCAGCGCCGCTCAACGAGACGATCCAAGGTTGCACCGCGGGCACCGAAGGAACGCTCGCTGAACTCGAGGCGGCCAAGGCGGCATCCGCCCCCGCGAAGAAAAAGAAGAAGGGCCGCCGCCGAAAACGTCGCGGGGAAGAAGAGGTTCCTCGCCCGGCCGCGTGGCAAGTCTGCACCCTGACCGACGGCGCGCGCGCCTTTGTGACCGACCATGGCCCCTGCGGGAGTTCGTGGGAGTTGACGGTGGTCGACGCCGACGGCTCCGTCGTCGCAACCCAAAGCGACAGCACCGACCGCGCCTTCCTCCGGGTCGCTCGACTCGCGGGCAAGCACCTGTTGGTGCAGACCGGGGACGGGTCGAACGCGACGAGCATCTGGCGGGTCGCCTCGGACGGGATTCTCGAGGTTTCCCCGTCGGCCTCGTTTGCGATTCAGCCGCCCGACATCTGCCGAGAAAACTGCCTGGAGCCGTTTCCAAACCCCGGCGCACCGGTTTGGCAGTAGTCCCAGCGGGCCCTGCAATATCCGCCCAGGCTCCGCGGTAGTCTCTGGCCATGCATCGCTCGACCGCCGCCATCGTCTGCGTCCTCGCACTGAGCGCCTGCGAGACCGACCGTGAAGACGCCCAGGAAAAGGTCGCCGCGCTCGGGAAGAAAGCGTCCGACGCGGCGGACGCGACCAAGAAGCTGGCCGGTGATGCGAGCCAAGCCGGCAAGAAGGCGATCGACACCACCAAAGACGCGATCGACACCACCAAGGACGCGACGAACAAGGTCGTCGCAACCGGGAAAGATGCGGCGGATAAGGGCAAGGAGTGGTATGCGTCGGCCGCCGCCGCTTGGGCGGGCATCCCGGGAACCGGTGAGTTTTCGGAGACCGCGAAGGCCTGGTTCGCCAAGGCGACCGACGAGGAGACGATCGAGGCCGTGGTCCGGGAAGGTACGCAGATCGCACCGGTCGCGGTCGAGATCGGCCGCACCCTTCACGCCGCCATCGACAGCGATACCGCGATCGAGCCGATCTATCAGAAGGTGCCCCCGGGAGGGTCCGAGCAGGTCGACGCCGCCATCTCCGACATGCCCCGGACCGAGGTCGTCGACGGCTTGAAGATCGGCTTCAAGCAACTCGACGAGACCACCAACTCCCACCAGATCAAAGAACGCGGCTATCTGGTGACTTGGCGCGACGGGGACCACCTGTACGGCTTCGTCTATCGCTCCAAGCGCTCGATCGACATCGACAAATTGGTGGCGGACACCCCGCGTCTGCTTCGACTGGCAAAGACGGCGGTCACCGCGGACTGACCGGGGAGCCCCGAACTGGGCCCCGGGCGGCCCGGATCGGAGCCGGATCGGAGCCGGATCGGAGCCGGATCGAAGCCGGAGCCGGGCCGGATCCACGCCGGACGAGAAGAGGATCTGCAGTAACATTCGCGGGTACTTCCCCGAGGACCGCACGATGGACATCAAGACGATCACCGCCACGCTCGCCCTGCTCGGTTCGGGCATCCCCCTGGCTGCCTGCGACAGCGCCGAAAAGCCGGCCGCCGAGGTCGACGCCAAGGCCAAGGATGCCAGCGCCAAAGACGGCGCCAAGAAGGACGCCAAAGACGACACCAAGAAGGATGACGTCAAGGCCGACGCCAAGGGTGAGATGGCCTGCGGCGAGGGCAAGTGCGGTGCAGGAGGCTGCGGCGCCAAGAAGGACGCCAAGGGTGGCGAGGACAAGGCGTTCGCCGATGGCGAAAAGAAAGACCCTGCGGCCGCCGAAGCGGCAAAAGCCGCAGCGGAAGACAAGGACGCAGAGAAGAGCTGATTTGCAGTAGGCTCCCAGGCGGTGAAGCTCGAGGAGCTCTTCGCGGACCTGCCTGTGTCTCCCGCGGACTTCGTCGGCTGCGACTCGCAGACCGATGTCGCCGGGCTCTGCGTCGACTCGAGAGAGGTCGCCGCGAAGCCCGGTTCTGCGTTTTTGGCGACGGCAGGCGGCACGGTGGATGCCCACCGATTCGTGCCCACGGCGCTGCTGGAGGGGGCCACCGTCGCGCTCGTTCAACGCGGTTCGATCGCCCCTCCGAACGGCGCCCACGTGTGGTTCGAGGACACCGCATCCGTCTACCCACATCTCGCAGCCAATGCATGGGGCCGACCCGCCGCCTCCCTTCGGCTCGCGGCGGTCACCGGAACCAACGGCAAGACCACCACGGCTCATCTGCTCGGCGCGATTCTCGAACACCGCGGCGCCGGCTTTGCGCGGCTGGGCACCACCGGAAACTGGGTCGTGGACCGAGAGGAGTCGGCAGCGTTCACCACTCCGTTCCCGCTGGAACTCCAAGCACTCCTGCGTCGTACCGTCGATCGCGGCGGACGCGACGTCATCATGGAGGCCTCGTCCCACGCACTCGAACAAGGGCGCGTCGAGCCGCTTCGCTTCAACGCCGTGGGCTTCACCTCGTTCAGCCAGGATCACCTCGACTTCCACCCGTCGATGGAGGCGTACCTGGACGCGAAGTGCCGCCTCGCCAACCACCACCTCGCGGTTGGCGGTGTTGCGGTCGCGGCCGTCGACGACCAGCCGGCCTCCCGCACATTCTTGGAGCAGGCCAAACCCCATGCAAGCGCCTGCCTACGGGTCTCCAGAGGAGCAGATCCCAAGGCAGAGCTGCTGGCGAGTGAGATCCAATACGGCGCCCGTCACACTCGCGCCATGCTGCAGACGCCCGAAGGAACGCTCGAGCTTCGCACTCCCTTGATCGCGCCCTACAACCTCGACAATGCTCTCGTGGCCCTGGGAATGGCGTGGGGGTTGGGGGTGCCGTTTTCAGTAGGCGTGGAAGCGTTGCGCACGGCCACTGGCGCGCCGGGCCGTCTGGAACGGGTGCACGTCGACGGAATCGACGGCCCCACCGTCGTCGTCGACTACGCCCACACCCCGGATGCCGTACGACGAGCGCTCGCTGCGGTCCGCCCACTGTGTGAGGGACGGCTACACGTCCTGCTTGGCTGCGGAGGCGACCGAGACCCGTCCAAGAGACCGATCATGGGGCGCGCCGCTGCCGAAGGTGCAGATGTGTTCTGGGCAACCTCCGACAACCCGCGGACCGAAGCCCCCGAGGCCATCGTGGACGCGATGCTGGTAGGGCTCCAGTCCACCGCCGAGGTCGAGCTCCACCGTGTCGTCGACCGCGCCGACGCGATCGCGCGGTCTGTGAAACACGCAGGCCCTCGCGATCTGATCCTGATCGCGGGCAAGGGCCACGAGGACTACCAGGTGCTGGGTCTCGAGAAGGTCCACTTCGACGACCGCGAGCATGCCCTCGAAGCGCTCCAGGGCCGCTCGTCTCCAGACTGACACACAGGCCCTGGTATGATTGGGGCATGAAGGATTGGACTTGGACTGCGGGTATCGCCGGGCTCGCGCTGTTGGCCGCGTGTTCGTTCGACACCTCCCCCTCCGCGGGGAACACCGCCGACTTGGGGGAGACAGAGTCCGATTCTGACGAGACGTCGGCGACCGAGACTGGCCCCAATGAGACCTCCACCTCGGGTGGCTCGGCATCGAGCACCTCGCCCACGGACCCTTCCGATCCAACGTCCGACCCCTCAGACCCAACCTCCGATCCCTCCGACCCCACGACGGACCCCACCACCGATCCTTCGACGGACACGGACACTTCCGATCCGACGACCGACACCGACGCCACGGGAGACGAGCCCGCGGCCATCGAAATCGACGGGCCGGATTTCGGAACCGTGGACTACGGCAGCACGCCAACCCGGACGTACACGCTGACCAACGCCGGCGGGACGGAAACGCAGAACCTCGCGGTCAACCGGGCTGGGCCCTTCGACGTCGAGTCCGACGACTGTCCGGCCTCACTCGAGCCCGCGGCGACCTGCAGCGTGACCGTTTCACACAATGCCGACACGCTTGGTCCGTTCTCGGGCGAGCTGAGAATCGGCCACGACACCGCCGACGGCTTCCAGGAGTTCGCTCGGCCACTCGAGGTGGACGTCACCGGCGAAACCGAAAACCTCATCCCCGACCCCGGGTTCGAGAGCTGCAAGGTCGGAGCGCTGCCTGCGGGTTGGATCCAGCTCGCAGGCGAGTGGTACTGCGGGGGACCTTGGGCCACGCCCGAAGCGGGGGTGCGGTTCTTGTCGGGAGGCGCATCCGTCCCGGGTGAGAACGAGTTCGACATCCGGTTTATCGTCGACTTGACGCCCTACGAGGAAGCGATCTCGACCGGCTCAATGACGTTCGAATTCCAGGGCCACGCGGCGACCTCCGCTCCGAACAACGACGTGTACTGGCTTCGTGTTCGGTACCGGAACGCTGGCGGGATGGACACTTCGCAGTACGACAGTGCCTCCCACACCGGCAGTAGCTGGGTCCTGTACGACGACGAGCGCACGGTGCCTGACGACACCGTGGAGGCGTACGTCGACCTTCATTGCCAGAGGAACAACGGCGACTACTGCAACGCGTTCTTCGACACGCTCGCCCTCGTCGGCACGTATCAACCGTAGCGAGGCCACGTGCTCCGCGGTTGGTGCGCGGCGTTCTCGCATGCGCGTGAACGCGCCCCTAGACCCCACATAGCACCACCCCGGAACCTTTTTCCCTACGTCACCGGAATTTTTCCGCGCCACAGTGTCGTATCCTTCGGCTGGGGCGCGATGACGGGGAAATCTGAACTTCGGACCACGAACGGCATGAACTGCATGAACGGGCGGATCAACGGATGGCTCAACGGAACGATGGCGGCCGGGGCGTTGCTCGCCCTTGCCCTCTCGAGCACAGCTTGTGACGAGGACGCGGGTCGTGGCAGCGGCGCACCCGGTCTGGGGAGCGCATCCGATGGCGACACCGAGCCGGGCGACGCTTCGGAGGGTGCAGACACCGACGCGGACACCGACGGCTGGGACGAGTCGGGTGACAGCACCGGCATCGAGTCCGATGACCTGAGTGAGTATGTGTTCGACCTCGGGCACCTGGACCTCGACGACTGGGTCCCCAAGACCCAGACCAACTGTGACTTCGCCTGCAGCTCCAACGGCCAGGAAGAGGACCAATGGTGCGAGTACGTCCACTACAGCGAAACCGAGCATGCGCTGGACTTCATCGCTTTCCAGCCCAACTCGGCCACGCTTTGGCCCGGCAACGTCGTACGCGGCGATGATGCCCAACTCGGACAGCTCACGCCCATCGGCCTTCCCCGCTCGTCGATGGCGTTCTCGGTGTCCTTGCAAAACGTCAACGGCAGCCCCGCCCGCACGATGGAGAGCCCGTCGCTGTCGGAATTCCGCGAGCACCGCAACGACATCCTCAAGGACGTCGTCGGTGGCGCGCCGGCCAACGTCGCGTTCTCGGTCGACCGCGTGCACGACTTCGACCAGATCGCCGTCGCCGTCGGCGGAGGTGTCGAGTGGTTCGGCAACGGCTTCTCGAGCATGTTCGACTTCTCGAACACCGTCGAGAGCACCAAGATCCTCGTCGACTTCACCCAGGCCTACTACACGATCGACGTCGACACTCCCGGGCTTCCGTCCGACCTCTTCGAAGAGGGCGTGGACGTGGAAGACCTCGAGCACTTCACTGGCGAGGACAACCCGCCGATGTACGTGCAGTCGATCACCTACGGCCGCAAGGTGCTGTTCTCCCTCGAGAGCTTCTACTCCGAGTACGAGTTGCGGACCGCAATCGACGCATCGTTCGACGCGGTCTTGGTCAGCGGTGGCGTCCAGGTGGACACGTTCAGCCGAGAGGTGCTCGAGAACACGCGTCTCAAGGCGGTGGTGATCGGTGGCTCGGGCGCCGAAGCGGTCAAGACCATCACCGGGTTCGACGGGTTGGTCGAGTACATCCTCGAAGGGGGCGAGTACTCGAACCTCTCCCCCGGAGCGCCGATCGCTTACAAGCTCGCCTACCTCGACAACACCGGCGTGAAGATGGCCTTCGCCGCCGACTACCAAGAGCGGCAGTGCTACGACAACTTCATCGACGTGTCGGCGAAGGTCGCCGAGATGGAGTACCTCGGCGGCAACGACGACGGTGATGGCGCTGTTCAAGTCAAGGGCAACATCGAGTTCCGGATCGCGCCCCCGCTCGAAGCCGACCCCTGCCGCAGCGATGCACCCGGTTGGCAGTCGATTTGGGAACGCGGGGGTGACGGCATGCAGCTGCCGGTCCTGTGGATCAACACCAACGACGACGGCAAGACGATCTACGACCACGAGGTTGATCCGCTCAAGAACAACCAGCTGTGTATCCGCGGCAGCCTTCGGGAAGATGACGACTGCTTCCTGTTCTGCGACGACGACACCTTTGGCAACAAAACCTACGGCCCCGTGACGCTCGACAACGGATGGGCCGGCGACCACTACCTCGAGTTTTCTGACCAAGGAACCGTCGGCGTGACGGTTCGAGTCAGCATCGACTGAGCACGGCCGATCACGGCAGAAGACAGAACGGATTGGAATCGACGATGACCCGCAACAAGCTGCACGCCCTCACCTGCACTGCCGCGCTCGGCCTCACTCTGACCGCGGCAGGCTGTGCCGACGACGGAGCCAACAACAGTTTCCCCGGCGCAGGGCCATCCCTGCCCGACCCGGAAGGTGGGTCGACGGGCACCGATGAGCATGACCCGGAGCCCGAGGGCTCCACCGGCGAGGTGGGCGACGACGAGTCCAGCGGCGGCGCGGATCCGGCCGACCACGATGAACTCGACTCGTTCATCCTCAGCCTCGGCCACCTCACCATCGACCCGATCGCGGCCAAGCACCAGATCGCGTGTGACCCCGACACGATGGACTGTCTCGACCCCTGGACGCAGGGCGAGCTGACCTGCAACCAGGTCTACTACTCGGAGACCGAGCAACTCGGCTCGTTCATCGCCATCGTCCCCGACTCCCCCGCGCTGTGGCCGGGCGCGCTGCTCCGCGCTGGCGAGATCGTCGGAGGCGTGCTCTCCCCCATCGGACTCGAGCGGTCCCCCGGAACGTTCAGCCTCTCCTTGGAGAACCTCAACGCCTCGCCGAAGGCCACGATGGAAGAGCCGAGCCTCTCCGAGTTCCGTGACCTGCGAGCCTCGATGCTCCAAGAGGGCACCAACGGCAACACCGCCGCACAGATCAGCTACGAGATCCACCGGGTCTTCAGCAAGTCTCAGTTCGCCCTTCAGATCGGGGCCGACGTGAGCTGGTCCGGCATCATCGATGTCGACGCGATGTACGACTTCGAAGAGGGCGAGTTCGCGAACAAGTACCTCATCGACTTCACGCAGACCTACTACACCGCAGATCTCGACACCCCGGCCCGCCCCTCCGACATGTTCGGAGACTTTGTCGGAGTCCAAGACGCCCAGCTCTTCATGGGTGTGGGCGACCCTCCGATGTATCTGCAGTCGATCAGCTACGGTCGCCGGGTGCTGTTCGCGATCGAGTCGAACGACACCCTCGAAGTGATGGTCGCAGCCATCGACGCGGCGTTTGGGGACGGCATCGCAGGCGTGGAGGTTGACGTTGGCTCCGAGGAGATCCTCAACGCATCCAAGATCACGGCCACCGTGCTCGGTGGAAACGCGAAGGACGCCGTGCAAACCATCCTCGGGCCCGAGCAGATGATCGAGTACATCCTGCAGGGTGGGAACTACTCCGCAGACTCCCCGGGTGTCCCGATCGCGTACAAGGCCGCCTACTTGGACAACACGCCTGCGCGCCTGTCTCTCACGGCGATCTACCCCGAAGTGCAGTGCGAGTAGGGCTTGTGCTCGCCTAGGCGAGCGAAGACCTCCCAAGGCTCGCCTGGCTACGCCGGGCGAGTTTTTTTTCGGCGAGGACTCATGATCGAGGGGGGGGTGGTGGGCACTACCTTCATGAGATGACTCGTTGGCTTATCGTTCCCGTCCTCTGCGCGCTCGCCATGCCCTCCACCGCATCGGCGCAAGCTCCAGCATCTCCGCCCCCCGCCGAGGCAGCGACGGAAGCGCCAGTCGCGCTCGCCGCTCCGGCCGAGGGGTCGAAGGCGGCCCGAAGCGCCGAGGCGGCCCTCGCCAGCGAGGCCGCGACACCGGCGGTCGACGAAGCAACCGTGTCGGTCGACCCCTCGGCGGCTGCCGAGCCAGCCTTGGCCGAAGCCCCCATCGCGGCACCGCCGCCGCCACCGCCCAGAGCCGCCGTCGCCATCCCGCCGGCTCCCACCGGACCCCAACGCAACAAGCGCGCCGAACCGCTGTTGATCACCGGCCTCAGCGGTTTCGCCACCGTCTACTTGCTCACCGCCTACGTGGGTGCTGCAACGATCGACAAAGCCCGCGACCTGAACCGCGGAGACAACTACGACTACTACGGAAACCCTGAACCGGGACGCAACGGCAACATGACCCGCAACCGCGGCCGGGCACTGCTCATCCCCGTCGCGGGTCCGTTCATCGCCATGCACTTCACCAACTCCGCGCGTCGCAAATACTGGCAGGCGGTCAACGGTGGTCTTCAAGCCGGCACGCTCGCCATGGCCATCATCGGCTCTCGTATGTTCGCCAAACACCGACGCGCCAAACGACGCGCTCAGGTGACCGCCTCCGCCAGCGGCGAGGGTGCACAACTCGGGATGTCGATGCGGTTCTAGAATTCGGCGAGCAACTTGCGGACCGCCTCACGCTTGTCCGCGTAGTTGTTCTTCTTCGGCATGTGTTCTTGGGCTTGCTTGGCAAGCTCGAGCGCCCGACCGGGGTCTCGCTCTCGGAGCAGCTGAGCCTGAGCGAACCAGGCCGACGCCATCGCAGAAGGTGGCCCCTCGATCGCCAACGCCTTGTCGAGTTGCGCCAGCCCCTCATCCACCTTCCCGAGCCGGCCCAACGATTCGGCGTGGTACGTGTAGATCGCACGCAGTGTCGGGTGTGTCGCTGGAAAGACATCCCGCCCGTGCTCGGCGGCTTGTCCGAGTGATCGTTCCGAGGCGACATCGTCTCCAGCGCACATCTGGGCCCGACCCAGCGAGGCCAGAATCAGAGCCCGACGTGCTCCGCCTTTCTCGGTGGATGCGTCGAGAACGTCCAACGCGGCCGTCGCCTCTGCGACCGCATCCTCGCACCGATGCGCCCTGCGGAGCACTTCCGCATAGCCAACCCGGACCGCCGACACCTTGGGATGCGTCTCCCCCAAAGCTCGGCGAAGGACATCGACCGCGCGCCGGCTGTGCTCCATGGCCAGCGCTTCGTTCCCGAGAATGCCCGCGACCGAACCGATGTTGCTATGCGCCTCTCCAACCTTGAGGTCATCGGGACCGCGCGCCGCCACAAACGCCCGGAGCGCCTCCTGGTAGAACTCCAGCGCACGTGCGTCCTGACCCAGCTCTGAGTAGACCGACCCGAGGGCGTTGGTCATTGCGGCGAGGACGGGATGCTCTTCCCCCAGCCCTGTCCTGGTGACCTCCAGAGCCTCGAGCAGCTCGTCTCGCGCCTCCTCGTAGCGTCCAACCCGCAGCAACGCACTCCCGTACCCACCTCGCGCCTGACCCGTCGCAGGGTGCTCCTCCCCCAACGCCTCCTCCAGCTGGTCTAGGGCGCGTCGGCTGCGGTCGAGCCCCTGCTCAAAGCGTCCCTCTTCCAGGTCAAGTCCAGACAGATTGTAAAGGCTCTGCGAGACGAGGGGATGGTCCGGACGGAGGAGGCGGCGCCGCTGCTCCAAGGAACGTTCATAAGAGGTCCGAGCCTCAGCCCATCGTCCCGCGTATCTTTGCTGGCCGCCGGCGGCATTCCAGAACTCAGCCGTCGCCTCGCTTGGTCGAGCGAGTCTGTCCGCAGTCGCGCGTCCGATCTTCAGCCAGACGTCGGCGGCCTGCAGCTCACCACCGTTCTGGCCGACGTCCCACAACAACCCCGCAATCGCCACGAGTGCAGCCTCGTCGTGCCGACTCCGCCACGCCCACTCGACGGCTTCACCCAGCGTTTCGCGGGCGAGCTCCAAGTCCCCCATGTCGCTCTCGCTCAGCCCTCGCTGCACCAGCGCTTCGGCCATCAACGGCGGATGCCCGAGGTCCTCGGCCGCTTCGACGGCCGCCTTCGCCTCCCGATGTGCTTCGCCCAGTTGCGACGTGTACCGAAACGCCGCGGAACGATCGAGATGCACGACGATCTCGGCCGCCGCGTCAGGGTCGTCGGCGTCGACCAGGTTCGACAGCGTGCGCGGAGGCGTGTGGTCGGAGACACACGCGCGGGGTTGCGGGAGTCGAGCCACCGCGGGCGCGGCGTGTTCGATTCCGTCGGCGCCGGCCTGCTCCAACGCAGCCCACAGCGCCCCATGACGGACCTCCTGGACCTCGAGGCACTCGACCGCAGCCCGGTCGACCCCACACGCCTCGCCGAATGCTTCGGTCCACTCCTGGGTAAACGCTTCGAGCGCGGTGGCGACACGCTCGGCAGAGTTGTGGGCGTAGGCGACCCCCGAAGACACCAACACCGCCTGCAAGGTTTCCCGCCGGGACTTGGGGTACAGCTCCTCCCAACCCGACAGGCGCTCGTCGCAGGGGTCGTCTGCGGTTGGAACCACGAGCGCCACCGCAGCGATGCCGCCCAGCAATCCCACGGCCGTGCCTCCGGAGAACCAGAGTCTCCGGCGCCGCGAAGGCTGCTCCAACGCGAGCAGGAGGTCGTCCATCGATGCGAAGCGCTCGGCCGGGTCGCGGCATAGACCCCGCGCGATGACGCGGCGGACCTCAGCCTTCACCGGCAACGAGGCGACCGACCCCTCCGATGGGAGCGCTCCGCCAAGGGCCCAGTGGGCGCTCACACAGAACGCGTACTGGTCGGATTCTGGCGTTGCCGGGGCGCCTCGGGCCAACTCCGGCGCCATATAGGCTGGCGTCCCTGCGACCGACTGATGCGACTCGAACACGCCGCGCATCGAGTCTCCCGGACTCGGCGCCGCGGTGTCGCCGGGGCCCAGACGGGCCAACCCGAAGTCCGCGACTCGAACCCGACCATCATCGCCAACCAGGACGTTGCTTGGTTTGAAGTCGCGATGCACGACACCGCGCTCGTGGGCCGCCCGAAGGCCGCGCCCCGCGTCCACGAGAACACGCATCACCGCTGCCGCCTCACGGGGCGTCGCCAACCAAGCTTCGAGGTCCCCGCCCTCCACCCGTTCCATCGCGATGAAGAGCTGTTTCTCCCAGAACCCGACATCGAAGACCGTCGCAACATTGGGATGCTCGACCTTCGCCAACACCCGCGCCTCTCGGCTCAGGTCGAGAGGTCGATCGTACTCACGGCCCTCGACCACCTTGAGCGCCACCTTGCGATCGAGGTCTGGGTCGAACGCCGTGTAGACACGACCCATCGCGCCGCACCCGAGCACGTCGAGCACAACGTAGCGACCGACGAGCGTCCCGCGCTCGATTGCCGTTCGAACTGGCCGCGACCGACCCACGCGACTACGATACCGTGCCGGAAACCCGTCGGACTCCTCCATGCCCGAGCGCGACCGCACGACACACCGCCCTGTCACCCCACGCCGGGTTGAGCCCGGAGCACGCCCCTATCTCGTGGTCCTCAATGGCGCGCACCGGGGCACGGTCGCCGAGGTGTCTCGCTCCGAATGCACCATCGGACGGACCGCCGATTCAGGTCTCGTCCTGACCGACAGCGGAGTTTCCAAGCGTCACGTCAAGATCATCCGAGCCGCGGACGGCATCTACAACCTCATCGACCTGGACTCGACCAACGGTGTGCTCGTCAACGGCGTCGCAGTTGACGTGACCGTGCTGCGCGAAGGGGACCGCATCCACGTCGGGCCGGAGGTGCTCCTCCGCTTCACGTTCCACCCCGATCATGATGCGGTGGCCCTTGCCGCCGAGCCCATGCCACTGAGCGAGCGGCAGCTCGAGGTCGCTCGACTCGTGTGTACTGGCTCCAGCAACGCCGAGATCGCGAAGACGCTGGAGATCAGCCCGCGCACGGTCACGAGCCACCTCGACCACATCTACAACCGACTGGAGATCGGCTCGCGTGCGGAGCTGGTCCACTACCTCACCAAGCGCGGCTTTGCGTAGCGCTCACCTGTACGTAGTCCGGCAATCAACCGGAGGCTAGAGCCCCAGCTCGGAGAGTGCTTGCTCGAGCTTCATGCCCCGGCTTCCCTTGAGGAGCGCCGCACCAGCTTCGGGGCCCGCGAGGTTCGTCCGCAACGCCCCGGCCAGAGCTTCGTGGGAATCGAAGTGCTCGGCGCGAATCCCCCCCTGCCGGGCCGCGTCCACGGTGTGGCGCGAGAGCGGACCAAACCCGAACACCGCATCGAGACCGAGTCGCGCAGCGAGTGCGCCCGCATCGGCGTGGAGTTGCGCCTCCGCCGGGCCAAGCTCGAGCATGTCGGCAAGAACCGCAATCTTCGGGCCCGAGCATGCCAAGCGGGCCAGACTGGCCAGCGCGACCTCGACCGACCCCGGGTTCGCGTTGTAGCAGTCCGCGATCAACAGGTGCTCCCGCCACGCGATGGTGCGCCCGCGGTCGCCCACGGGTCGAACCGCCGCCAGCGCTTGCACACTTGCCTCGAGGGAGAGCCCGAGCCGATGCCCGACCGCGAGGGCGGCCGCAGCGTTGCGGGCGTTGTGCGCTCCGAACAGCGGGAGGTCGAGCTCAACCGGCGTATGAGGCCCCACCCGCACACGTGCCCGTGTTCGGGCGCCGACCGTGACGTCGAGGATCTGGACGTCGCAGTCATCGGTGTTGCCGAACGTCATCACGTCGACGCTGGACTCCTCGAGATGAGGGCCCAGGAGGGCTTCATCCGCGGGCACAACAATGCACCCACCGGGCCGGACGCGTCCGATGGGCTCAGCCTCGGCGGCTGCGATCGCCTCGATGGTTTTCATGAACTCGAGGTGCTCGAGGGCGACCGACGTGATCACGTGGATCTGGGGTTGCGCGATGCCAGCCAACGCGTCGTTCTCCCCCGGGGCGCTCATACCCAACTCCACCACCATCGCGTCGGGCGCGTGGGGCTCGCCAAGCACGGTCAGCGGCACACCGAGGTGGTTGTTGAGATTGCCTCGCGTGCACAACACATCCGGCAGCGAAGCATCCAGCACCCCCGCGACCATCGCCCGGGTTGTGGTCTTGCCGTTGCTTCCGGAGATGGTCACAACGGGGCCCTCGAACCGGGCACAACGCGCCGTCGCGAGGCGGGTCAGGGCCGCCTGAGTGTCCTCGACTTCGATCACCGAGATCGGTCCGTCGGGGGCCGCATGACCGCGTTGCACCAGGGTGGCAGCTGCGCCCCCGTCGACCGCCGCCGCGATGAAGTCATGCCCATCGCGCGCCGCGACGATCGGAACAAAAAGCCCACCGGCCAGTGGCGAACGCGAATCGATGAACACCCCCTGAATCGGGAGATTCGTCGATCGAATCAAGATTCCGCCTGCATCACGGGCCAGCGCATCCGGTGTCCATTGCACGAAGTCGCGAGTACCAGGAACCGCCGGGACCGCCAAGACAACGGGGCACCAACATGTCCGCTCAAGACACACATCAACCCCAACGTGCGTAGATCTGCCAGCGTGCTACTTTGGACGCGGTTCGCTTATGACAGTTCGAGATACGCTGCTGTTGGACCAGGGCTACCAACCGCTTCGCGTCATCCCATGGCAACGGGCGATGTGTATGCAGTTCTTGGGCAAGGTCGAAGTCGTCTCGCAGCACGATTGGAAAGCCCGCACGGTCACCCGTGATTTCGAGGTCCCCGCCGTCGTTCGCCTGGTGCGCACGGTCAAAGTCCGCCCCATGTACGTCCGGTTCTCGCGCGAGAACGTCTACCTGCGGGATGGATATCGGTGTCAGTACTGCGGGGATCAGTTCCGCCACAAAGAGCTGACGCTCGACCACGTCGTCCCCCGCTGTCACGGCGGGCGCACCAACTGGAAGAACATCGTGGCGTGCTGCGTGAGCTGCAACCGACGCAAGGGAAGCCTGTCTCCCGAAGAAGCTGGCATGCCGCTGCGAACCCAACCCAACCGCCCACGCTGGCTGGCACCTCGACTGTTTCATCAGGGCAAGACCACGCTGCCCGCGATCTGGCGAGCCTGGCTCCACTGAGCGTGTCGCCGGGCCTCGCGCACGCCACGGTCTCGTTGCTCCTCCGAGGGGCGGCGTGCGTCCGAGACACACCTCGGTCTCCGCCAATCCATGAGGTCCTGCGCGCCAATGAGCGGCGTGCCCGCAACCCGTGGGCCCGGCACATCGCGACGAACCGGCGTTACCTCCGGCCTGCGCCGCGCCCCCTGTAGGTCCGAATCCTGCGGCCTATCCACCCCCCGCAGCGCTTTCCCCTCGCGCGCGAAGCACGAGGCCGACCTCGTGCGAGAAGCCCGCGCCCCCGGCAACGTCGGATTCTTGCTCTGGGGGGCCGGTTCGTGCCATCCGTACAGACAGGTTTTCAGTCCTGCGCGGACACTCCGCGACACGGACAGGTGCTGGGTTGCTCTACACGCTGCTGTATCCACTGAGTACGAAGATTGCGGCGCTGAGCTGGCTCAACGTCCTTCGCTACACCTCGACTCGAGTCATCGCCGCGACGCTCACCGCGTTGCTGCTCTCGCTCGTCCTGTACCCCTGGTTCATCCGCACGTTGCAGAGGATCCAGCTGGGCCAGGTCGTCCGTGACGATGGTCCCGAGTCACACCTTGCGAAGCGTGGCACCCCGACGATGGGCGGAAGCCTGATCCTCTTCACCTTGATCATCCCCACGATCCTGTGGGCGGACATCCGCAACCCGTTTGTGTTGATGGCCACCCTCACGACGGCGGGCTACGGCGTCATCGGCTTCCTCGATGACTTCATGAAGATCCGCAAGAAGCACTCGGGGGGGATGCCAGGCAAGGTGAAGTTCGCCCTACAGTTCATCATCGCCACGGGGGTGTCGCTGTACATCTACCAAGGCAGCGAGATGATGCCCGAGCACATCCGCTACAAGCTCGCGCTTCCACTGCTCGACTTCTACGAGTCCGACGTCGCACTTCCCGCGATGGCCTACGTCGCGTTCGGCGTGCTCGTCATCGTCGGAACCTCCAACGCGGTGAACCTGACGGATGGCCTCGACGGTCTCGCCATCGGCCCGGTCATCATTTCGGCCGCCACGTTTCTCATCCTCACCTACGCAGCAGGCACGCTGATCGCCGGCTTCGACATCGCTCGCTACCTGCACATCCCCCACATTCCGGGCGTGGGCGAGCTGGCGATCTACTGCGGCGCCATGATCGGGGCTGGCATCGGCTTCCTTTGGTACAACACGTACCCAGCCAGCGTCTTCATGGGCGACGTCGGCTCGCTGCCACTGGGCGCCGGCTTGGGCTTCCTCGCGGTGGCGACGAAGAACGAGTTCACGCTACTGCTCGTCGGCGGGATCTTCGTCCTGGAGACCGTCAGCGTCATCGTGCAGGTCGTCAGCTTCAAGCTCACGGGCAAGCGCGTGTTCAAGATGGCGCCGATCCACCACCACTTTGAGCTCAAGGGGTGGGCCGAGCCCAAGGTCATCGTCCGGTTTTGGATCATCAGCTTCGCGCTGGCGCTCCTGGCACTGGCCACCCTCAAGCTTCGATGAGCATCCCCTACCGACGGGCCCTGGTCATCGGCTTGGGCGCCAGCGGACGGGCCGCGGTTCGACTCCTGGTCTCGCTCGGCGTGAGCGTGCATGTCTACGACCGCCGCGATGCGGTCGAGGATCCACCCGAGGGCGCGGCGCTGTTCCTCGGTGCCGAGGTCCCTGGAGCCGATGCGTTTGCAGGTGTTGATCTCATGGTGCTCAGCCCAGGAGTCCCCCCCGGACCCCATCGGGCCGCCTGCAAACAGCACGCACCACACGCCACGATTCATGGAGAGTTGAGCTTGGCGCTCGAGGTGCTCGGTCCGCTGCCTACGGTTCTGATCACCGGAACCAACGGGAAGAGCACCGTCACCTCGATGCTTGGGCACCTCCTGCGAGAAGGCGGACAGACGCCTTTCGTGGGGGGCAACCTCGGGGACCCGCCGGCCGAACTCGCCCGTGCGGTCACAGCGGGGGAGCGAGAGACGCCCTCTTCGTTGGTCCTCGAGTGCTCGTCGTATCAGCTGGAGACTCTGCAGCCCGGCCCGACCCGGGTGGCGATGATCCTCAACGTCACCCCCGACCACCTCGATCGCTACGCGTCTTTCGAGCACTACGCACGCACCAAAACCGCCGTCTTCGCAAACCTCGAGCCCGGCGCCCTCGCTCTGCTCGACGCGGAGGACGGATGGACCGGGAGCTTTGCCCCGCTCGCGGGTGACGCCCTGAAGCAGGTCGGCTCAACATTCGCCAGCCTCCTCGGCGACGGACCCGGCGACACCTTGGTGGTCGACGGCGAGCAGTACGAACGCTCCGCCCTTCGACTGCCCGGTCGACACAACGCCAAGAACGCCCTGTTCGCGATCGCGGCCGCCAGGCATCTCAGTGTGCCCGTGGACGCCATCCGCAGCGGACTGCGAAGCTTCGAAGGCCTGCCCCACCGGATGGTCTTCGTACGCGAGCTCGCAGGCGTGCGGTACTTCAACGACTCCAAGGCCACCAACGTCGCCAGCGCGATGGCCAGCCTCGGTGGTCTGCGAGAGCGCTTCGTGCTCATCGCAGGCGGACGAGCCAAGGGAGACGACTTGGCCCCGCTCGGGGCGCTGCTTCGGCAGCAAGGACGCGGGCTCGTGACCCTTGGAGAAGCAGCCCCGCAATTTGAGGCGCTGGCCGAAGGACACCTTCCCGTCCGTCGCGCGCAATCCATGCGCGATGCCGTCGCCGTTGCGCAAGAGTTCGCCGAACCCGGAGATCTCGTGCTCTTGGCTCCTGCGTGCTCCAGCTTCGACCAGTACCGCAGCTACGCGCAGCGCGGAGATCGATTCACCGAGGCCGTATTGGCCCTGGATTGAGCGGGGTTTACTATCCCTCGCATGTCCTCCGAAGAGGAAGAACTGTACTTCGCGCAGCACGAGCAAGACCTTCGCTCGGACCAACGCCACAAGATGACGCTGGCCGCCAACGAACTCGAGGAGAAGCGAAAGATCGCGCAGAGCGCTGGCACCGAGGACATCGAGGTCGCCGCGCACATCAACGCGCTCGGCTTCGACGGTGACTCGGCACGTGTCTTCGACCTTCTTCCTCTGGTCCACGTCGCATGGGCGGACGGGAAGATTCAGCGAGGCGAGCGGTCCGCGATTCTCAAAGTTCTACGCAGCCGTGGCATCGAGCCTGGCAGCGAAGCCTTCCGCACCATGGAGTCGCTGCTCGAGGAGAAGCCCTCCGACGCGTTCATGCGGGAATCCCTCGCGGTCCTGAAGGAGGTCACCGGCGGCCTCAACGACCGTACGTCCAGCATCGTCGACCTCTGCATTCAGGTCGCAGCCAGCTCGGGGGGCTTCCTGGGGCTCAAACTCGGCGCCAAGATCGGCGACGACGAGAAGAAGCAGATCGAGGAAATCCTCGCCTCGCTCGGCCCTGCCGCCTCGCAGTCGTTCCAAGACGACCTCGGCTAGAAAATGGCCAGCCTCCCGCGCGTCTGCCACGTTTTCAGGGCAGACGCGCCGCGCGGTTGGACCCGTGTGGCGAACGCCCAAACCGCCGTTTTTTAGGTGCTGGGGCCCATTTCGTGCTCCCGTCGACTTCGTGTCCGAAGCTGCCGAAGCCGTCGAGGTCGACGAGCCATCCACCAGCCCCGCTGCTCCGCCATCTCGGCGAGAGTTCAGCAGCCGGCCCATGGATCCCTGGCTGTTCTTCGCCGCCATCGCCCTCACGGGCCTCGGCCTGGTGATGGTCTACAGCGCGGGCGCGTGGCTCGGGCACAGCACCTACAGCGGTTGGGAGCACTTCTTGAGCCGGCAAGCGATGTTCGCCGTCGCGGGCTTCGTGCTGATGGTGACGATGAGCCGGATGGACTATCGGCTTCTGCGACGCTTCGCGCCTCAGCTGATGCTGGGCGCGATCGCGATGCTGCTGATGGTCCTGATGATCGGGACCGAGATCAACGGTGCCCGTCGCTGGATCCGAGTCGGCTCCTTCAGCCTTCAGCCTTCCGAGCTCGCCAAGGTCGCACTCGCGGTGTTCCTCGCCGCAACCCTGGCCCGCAAGGGAGAGCGCGTCCGAGCGTTCACCCAGGGCTTCCTGCCCGTGATGGCCATTTCGGGCTTCACGATGCTGCTCGTGCTCATGGAGAAGGACCTGGGCACGACGATTCTGTTGGGGTCACTGACGCTCATCATGCTGTTTGTCGCCGGAACGCGGCTGAGCTACGTGGTCGCCGCCGTGATGCTCGCGGCCCCCATCGCCTGGCAGCAGATCCTGGGCGTCGACTATCGGCGTGGTCGACTGGAGGAATTCCTCTCCGGCGACGGATACCAGGTCCAGCAAGCCCTGATCAGCATCGGGTCTGGAGGATGGTTTGGGCTCGGGCTCGGCAACGGAAAGCAGAAGCTCGGCTTCCTCCCCGAGAACCACACCGACTTCATCCTCGCCACCGTCGGTGAGGAGCTCGGCTTCGCGGGCATCCTGCTCGCCATGGGGCTGATGCTGCTCCTGGTGTGGCGCGGAGTTGTGATCGCACGCCGTGCGCGAGACCGATTCGGCCTGTACTTGGCCGTCGGTTTGTCATCGTTGTTTGGCCTGCAAGCGATCGTGAACATCGCGGTCGTCTTGGAGGTCATCCCCGCCAAGGGCATCACCCTGCCGTTCCTGAGCTATGGCGGGTCTTCGCTCCTCACCTCGCTCGGAGCGGTTGGCCTGTTGCTGTCCATCTCCCGAGCTCCCGCCCCCTGGAGGCTCAGCGACCAGCGCCGCGACGGCCCGCGCAGAGGATCCGCGAAGGACCGGAAGAAAGGTGGGAAGGGCAAAGGAACGGGCAAGGTGAGGAACGCACGGCGGAAGGCCGCGCCGCCAGAGGGCGCCACGGCACCGCCCACGCCGTGAGTTCCCAACGGGCCCTCAGCGAGCCCGTGCTTCGCCGCCGTCTTGGACGTGGAGACGGGGCATCTGCAGCGACCCGGCGCTGCGAGGTTCGAGGCCGAGCTCATCGAGAACTCGGAATCCGGCGCGGAGTTGCTCCAACCTGAGGTGCTGAGAACGGCTCTGTACAGCCTCACTGTTGTCTCGGTCGTCCCCGCCCAACAGCTGCGAGACCCACCCCTGCGAGGGGGGAAACTCGACCAGCATCAAGTGTTCGTCCGCTGAGATCCCGGCCTCCTCGTGGGCGAGCTCGACCGCGGTATCCAGTCCGCCCAGGACATCCACCAGACCTGCCGCTTTGGCTCGGACGCCGGACCACACGCGGCCCTTGGCCACGGCTTCGACCTCCTCGTTGGACATCCCTCGCCCTCGAGCCACACGGTCCTTGAAGTCCACGTAGATCTGGTCGAGCGACGCTTGGAGCGACGCCCAACCCCGCTCGTCGTACCCGTGGACCGTCGAGTACGCCAAGGCGTTGTCCGACGTGCTCACGGTGTCGAACGTGACCCCGGCCTTGTTCCAGAGCTTCCGCAGGTTGGGTTTCCCCGCGAAGACACCGATCGACCCCGTGATCGTGCCCGGCTGAGCCACGATCTTCGTCGCTCCTGCGGCCACGTAGTAGCCACCCGACGCTGCGACGTTGCCCATGCTGACGATCACCGGCTTGCCCGAGTCTCGTGCGCGAACCGCTTCGCGCCAGATCGTGTCGGAGGCAACCGCCGAGCCCCCGGGGCTGTCGACGCGCAACACGATTGCGACCACATCCTCATCGGCAGCGGCGGCGGCAAGCGCCCGAGAAACCGTGTCGCTGCCCATCGACTGAGAACCGGTGAGCGCGTCGCTTCCGCTCGACCCACGCGAGACCTCACCCACCCCGTAGATGATCGCGATCTTCTTGTCCGTGCTCGGCGCGGGGTCGATGCGCCGAACGTAGGCCTCCAGGTACAGAAGCTCGGCTCCCTCACCTGCGGCCGCCTTGGCGGCGGTCACGACCTCGTCCTTGTAGCCGAGGTGGTCAACGATCCCCAGCTCGGTCGCGGCCGCGCCGAGGTACGGACCGCCTTCGATCCAACCATCCACCACCTCGGGCCCGACGCCGCGGCCTTCCCCAATGCCCTCTTGCAGCTGTCCGAGGAAGTCCTCGAGAAGCGTACGAATCGCCTCCTCATGGGCGGGCGTATGGCGACGCTCGGTGTAGGTGTTGAACGCGTTCTTGAACTCCCGTCGTCGGTCTCCCAGAACTTCGACGTCGAGCAGCTCGAACGTTCCCTTGTAGAAGGACGACGACGACATGAGACCGACAAGCCCGACCTGTCCGGTGGGTTGCATCCAGACCTCATCGAACGCCGCCGCGACGTAGTAGCCCTGGGTGCCCGGCCCCATCTCGCCGAACGTCTCGGCGAACGCGTAGGCGAACTTCCCCGACTCCCGGAACCGCAAGATCGCATCGCGTAGTTCCTGCGCCTGCGCCATGCCCCCAACCCCGCCATCGATGTAGGCGATCATTCCAGAGACACGGTCATCCTCGCGGGCGCGATCGAGGCCTTCAATCGTCGCCCGGAGCGTCGGAGCTCCTCCGCCCAGGATCCCGACCAGCGGGTCGGACCCATCGACCTCCGAGAGTGGGCGGTCGAGTCGGACTTCGATGACCGTCGCGTTTGGTACGGACTCCGCCAGCAAACACGTCATCGAAAGCACCACGGCGACGACGACTCCGCCGAAGAACACCAGGCCGCCCAGGACGACGAACACCTTTTTGGAGAGCGCCAACAGCAGCGACCAGCGGGACGACGAAGACTCGGACATGACGGCGAACCGGACTTTGTCGTCCCCCGCCCCCGAGCGCAACCCGGCCCATCTCACTCCCCCAGCGCAAGGAGCCGGGGAAACCCGACCTCCTGCAGCGTGCCTTCGCTCGCATCGACGAGCAGCAGGCCGTGGTCTGGGAACGCGAGCGCGTACTCCAACAGCTGCCGCCGCGTAGGGGCCGACCCGATCGTCGCCGCGTTCCCCGTCTTGAACTCGGCCACGAAACGGCGGCCCTCGCGAGCGACGATCGCATCGATGCGGAGCTCATACGTTTCGTCGTCGCCATCGACTTCGACCACCGCCTGCGCCCGGACCTGGGTATCCACCAGCTCGTAGCCCGCCTCCTGCAACACCCGCACACCGTCGACCTCGCCACGAAGGCCCCGCCGCGCGACCCGGCGACCACGTCGCTGGGTACGCCAACGCACGAAGCGAACCCCGAGCCACAGCCCGAGGAACACCAAGCCCAGGCCAAGTCCGACCGCGCCTTCCCATGCGGGCATCTACGACCGACGCTACCCAATCCCGCAGGCCGAACGAAGAAACCCGCCCGAACAAGCCGGATCTGGGTCCGTGCGGGTCGGGCCGGTCTTCAGTCTTCGTAGTCCGCCGGGGTCTTTTTGGCCTGAGCGTGCTGCGCGACCGAGAGCGGAACCGTGTTGCCCGCGTCGATCGACTGGACGACATCCGCGGTGACATCGGCCGAGGGAGGTGCTTCGCCGGGGCCGGGGACACGGCGCATCTTCTGGGTCGCCCGACCATCGAGCGGAAACAGGCCGGAGCCCTCGAGCTCACGACGCTCGAGCGACGCATCTCGGAAGTACAGTGCGTACTGAGCCGAAGCAGCATGCACACGAAGCCAAGCGTCGAGGCTGGGCTGGTACCGGGGGTCCGCCACCAATGAGAGCGCCTCGCGAATCTGCGTGTAGTCGACGGGAGAGGAGAGGCGATCTTCGACGACCGTCAGCAACTCGGGGACACGCTCCTCGGCGTGCCGGGTCAACACTCGCCACTGTTCGGGTGAGAACTCCACCGAGCCTTCGCTGTGGTCGGACGCGAGGCGTGCCATGGCCCGGTAGTCCCCAGTCGCCAGCTGGTGGCGAAGCTGCCCTTCGAGCAACGCGAAGACCTCCGGACGAATGGCGATCAGTTCGTAGACAGGCTCGTTCCAAAGCCAGTCATCGTCCTCCTCGAGGAACAGGACGCCGACCAAGTCGGTCCCAGCGGGAAGGGCGTCGGTGAGCTCCGCGATGCCAAACGAGATCGGTGCCCAGCGAGCCTGCCTCGACGGGTCCCGAAGCCCTTCGACGAAGTCCTCGAGTTCGTCGGGTCCCACGACCATGCGTGCGGTCCGGGATTCGTCATCGATGACTTGGTAGTGATCGGCGAAGTCGGACATGAGCGTGCGCCACTCTCCGCTGAGCAACTCGACCTGCAGGTCGTGCTCACCAACGAGGTGACGCAATTGATCGCGGTCGCCACTACGCAACTGCTCGAGGATTTGCGCCTCGAGTTCACGATAAGCTTCGGCCGGAACCATGTACGCGTGGCAGCGCACTCGCCCAGAGGCTACCGAAAAAGGCGATTTGTCTCTACCGCGACGACGGCTTCATCGGCGATGAATCCGATGGAAGCTCGCGGCCAAGCGGCCCGGGGCGTGCATGGCGGGGCAAATTCAAACCGGCTGCGGCCACCGAGGGCCCGTGTATATTGCCCGGCGCGAGATTCATGACTCCCCGGCCGAGATCCGCACGCTCCCTGACCCTCGCCTTGCTCATGTTGGGGGCATGTGGCCACCGTTCCGTACAGTCCACCACCCACCCGGCTGATGCGCCGCCACGGTGGATGAACGCCGCCGATGCCAGCGAAGGCCGGGTTCTGAGTCTCTATGAAGGATGGGACGCCGTCGGAGTCCACGAGGTCCACATCGACAAGGGCTGGAGCTCGACCTACGTCAAACTCGACGAGCCGGCCGACGATCTCGCGGTCCTCGGGCCGAAGCGCTGGGCCGTCGCATACGGAGAGAGCGGCCGTGTCGTCCTCATGGACGGCGACGATCAACCTTCCACCGTCGCCCAGTTCGAGTCCGCACCGCTTCGGGTCGCCGCGGCCGATCTTGATGGTGACGGCGACACCGACATCGTCGTCGCTTCCGACGGCTTACGTCCCCAGCTTCATCTCCTGCACGGACGTGCGGGTGGGTTCGCACCGCCGGAGTTGGTCCCCCTCGATCCCAAGGGACGCACCGCACCGACCTTGCTCCTTGTCGACATCGATCGACAGGGCCACGTGGATGTGATCACCGGGCTCACAACCGGCGCTCCGCAGTCCCCGGTGCCAGACCATCTGAGGATCTTTCGAAACGCCTCGCACGGGCGACTCGAAGATGAGTGGAGGGCTCAGGTGCAGTCCCCTCACCAGCTCGACGCGGCGGACGTCGACGAGGATGGTCTGCCGGACGTCCTCGCGACCGGACCGGATGGAGCGTGGCTTCAGTACAGCAGCGGCTTCGGTTGGCTCGACAGCCCCGACAAGCTCGTACGCGGCCCAGTGAGCGGCGGCGTGCTCCGAGACGTCGACCGCAACGGGCACCTCGACATCGTTTTGCTGCGATCCGAGCGGGAGCAGATCGAAGTCCGCCCTGGGATCGGGGGGGGGCGCTTCGGAGCGACGCAACGCTTCGACGTCGGTGCGGGCCCAATCGCCCTCGCGGTCGTTGAACGTCCCGGCGAAACGCTCTTGGTGTCCGCGAATGCGGACGCTCAGAGTTTCACGACCGCGAAGGTTTCGGCGGCACGTAGCGAGTCCCGTCGAAACGATAAGTGACCGGAGTCTTGCGACGCCGGCCATCCTTGTCGACCGAAGGCTCCGCGACGGTCACGGCGACCAGCCCGGCGGGGCCCAGTTCGGTGGTGTGCGGATCGGAGGGCAGCCTCCCAAAGGTCCCGACGCGATGCCCACACGATCCGCGCATCACGTACGCATCCCAGACCACATTCACACCGTCGAACCGCGGAACGTAGCCGTCCAAGTGGCCATCCCGATCTAGGTCAACATCGAAGACACGTCCGTATCGGGAGGCAGGATCGAGCCTGCGTTTTGCCACCGGAACCGGAACACAAGCCCCTTCGAGTTGGACCTCGGGCCGATTCTCCCCCGGACCCGACACCCGCAACAACGTCTCCGAGATCGGCCCCATTCGCCGCGTAACGGCGTAAAAGCGAAGTTCGTCGCAATTCACTCCACATCCGGAGATGGACTGAGAGTACAGGGATCCTTTGTTGTCCAGGATCTGCCATCCGCCGGCGGTCAGATCGGAGACGAGTCCAGAGAATGCGGACTCGAATGGTCCAGTGTGGCGAAAAAACAACACCACGGCGCCACCGGGCAGCAAGAGTTGTTCTCGACTCGAGGCTTGGATACCAGGCACGTGCGCTGGCCAACGATCGAACGAGCCACATCCTTCGATTCCTGCAGCCGAAGAGCAGAGGAACGCAACGGAGATCAGCCGCCGCCGAGTCGCGAGAGAGAGCAACCTCATTGGAGGCGCGAACCCTGCCACCCCCTGCCCGCGCGAGCAAGTTGACCCTGGGCAAATCGCGTAGCTATAGTCCCGGCGCGTTTGACCTTCGAAGGCAACGCTCAACTCTCTCTCGAAAGATTTTCACGATGAAGAAACTCGCTGCTGTTCTCGCCTTCGCTACGCTTTCCACCACTGGCTGCGCTGCCGCAATGCCCGGCTCCGCTCCTCCTTCGGGCGTTTTCTACACCGGCGTCAAAGGTGTCGGCCCCGCCACCCAAGCTGAAGTCACCGACGGCGTCCGCCCCGGTCCCAAGCAGGGTCAGACCTGTGCTTCCGGCGTTCTCGGACTCGCCGCTTGGGGAGACATGAGCATCGACACCGCCAAGAAGACCGGCGGAATCACCCGCGTCGACACCGTCGACTACTCGCAGATGAGCATTCTTGGCGTCGTGTACACCAAGCACTGCACCGTCATCACCGGCGAGTGATTTCCCCTCCCGCGCTACGCGGGAGTCGGAAGAGAGGGGCTTCTCGCGATGCGAGGGGCCCCTTTTCATTTGTGGGCAGCCTACCGAATTCGCGGTCTACACGGGGTTTCGCTACCTCCGAGCCTCCAGCTGATAGATTCGGTTGGTGATCGAGCTGAGCAAGGACCCGAAGGTCGCCGAGCAACAGATCGAGGCCGTCATTTTCTATCTGACGACCTGCGGCTACATCGACTCCGAGTTCGACCTTCGAGAGAAGTCCTTCGTCCGCTCCTTCCTGCGCAAACTCGTCACGGCCAGAGTCGATGCCCAAGGCGAACTCGACCCCGAGCTTCGCTTCGAACAGATCGAGCAGCAACACGAGCACTACGTCGAGCTGTTCCAACAAGTCGACTACGAAGTGAAGTCACTCTTCACCGAGGCCGTCGCCGACGGTGAGGACGTCGACGTCTTCGTCATCTCGAAGCTCAAGCTTCGTTGCTTCGAGCTGTTCGAGGGACTGAGCCAAGGCAACCGCGAGGCGCTGCTCCGGGTCGTCGACGACTTCATCAATGCCGACGGCGTCGTCCACCCTGAGGAGGTCAAGTTCCGCAACGAGCTGGCCGCACTCCTAGGTCAAGCCTCGCGGACAGGAGACGACTCGAGCATCGAAGCCCGGGTCGCGGTAGAGAAGCCGGTCGAAAAGCCCACCGCCAAGACCGACCATCCCTTCTTCAAGACGTTCGAGCACCACTACTCGCCCGATCCTGCAGAGATCCGAGCGCAGATCGACGCTGATATCCGGCTGCTCGAGAAGACCGAGGCCAAGTGGGCCAAGATGCGTGAAGCCGGAGACGGTCGACTCCAAGGCAAGCAACGCGTCGACCAGCTCGAAGGGGATGAGTTTCTCGACGGCCATGTGCATGCGGTTCCCCAGGGTGGAAACCGTGACTACGAGCTGATCGTCTTGGGCGACTTGCACGGCTGCTACAGCTGCCTCAAGGGGGCCGTCATGCAGAGCGACTTCATGGAGAAGGTGAAGCGCTTTCGGGCCGATCCCGAGAACAACCCGGACGTCCGTCTGGTTCTGTTGGGCGACTACATCGACCGCGGACGCTTCAGCTTCAACGGTGTACTGCGAGGGGTCCTCAACCTCTTCAACACCGTACCCGAGCACGTGTTTGTGCTGCGCGGAAACCACGAGTACTACATCGAGTACGGCGGTCGGATCTACGGCGGCGTGAAGCCAGCCGACGCGATCAACAACTTGCAGCGCGTCCTGCCCGACGAGGTCTTCGAGCGGTACCTGAAGTTCTTCGAGCAGATGCCCAACTCACTGCTCTTCGACAACCTCCTCTTCGTGCACGGCGGAATCCCCCGCGACGAGTTGCTGCAGAAGACGTGGCACGGGTTGTGGAGCCTCAACGACGACGACATCCGCTTCCAAATGCTGTGGAGCGACCCAAGTCGGGCCGAGATGGTCCCCAAGGACCTGCAAGCGGCCTCGGCTCGATTCTCATTCGGTCGGCAGCAGTTCCGGAAGTTCATGCATCGTGTCGGGTGTTCGCTGCTCGTCCGCGGCCACGAGAAGTTCAACGCCGGGTTCCGTGACCACTATCCGCGCGACGACATCCGGCTTCTGACCGTCTTCTCCGCTGGCGGCGTCGCCAACGAAGACCTTCCCGAGGACAGCAACTACCGGGATGTGCGTCCGATGGCGCTCACGATTTCACGGACGGGGTCCGAGACCAAGGTCACGCCGTGGGCGATCGACTACCGGAGTTATCAGGATCCGGACCGCAACGCGTTCTTCCAAGCCGACCCAGGCCTCACGTCGTAGTCCTCCGGACACCCGCGCCACAGGCCAACGGCTCCTTGCTCGCGCCCGGGCGGCAGGCCATCATCGGCAACCCGAATGACGACCCGCTGCTTGGTGACTGGTGCTGGAGGACAGGTCGGACTCGACCTGATTCGCGTTTTGCGTGCCCGAGGGTTTGAGGTCCACGGCTCCGACATCGCGCCGCGCCCCAGCCCGGCGCAGCTCGACGAGAGCGTGCCGTGGCACAGCCTCGATGTGACCGACGCCGAGGCCGTGGAGTCTCTGTTCGCGCAGGTCAAACCGCACCGCGTGTTTCACCTTGCGGCCATCCTGAGTGCTCGCGGCGAACAGATTCCCCAGCGCACGTACCGGGTCAACCAGACCGGCACGGTCAATGTCCTCGAGACATGCCGAAAGCTCGAGATCGGGCGCGTCATCTTCACCAGCACGATCGCGGTCTTCGGCCCCGGGCTTCCGGAGGTCGTCGTCGATGACGTTCCCCTGCAGCCCACCACGATGTACGGCCTCACCAAAGTCGCCGGCGAGCTGCTGGGCGACTACTACCGGCGTACGTTTGGCCTCGATTTCCGTGCCGTCCGGTTTCCTGGCTTGATCAGCGCTTCGCTACCCGGCGGAGGCACCAGCGACTACGCGCTGTTCATGTACACGGACGGGGTTCGGCTTGGACATTACGAGGCGTTTTGTCGTGCCGATACCCGCATCCCGCTGATGTACATGCCCGACGGGATTCGTGCCCTGGTCGAGCTCTCCGAGGCGCCCCGAGGCTCCTTGCGCCGCAGCACGTACAACATCGCGGCGTTCTCACCGACCGCGGAGCAGATCGCGGCCAGCGTCTCGACCGCGATCCCGAGCGTGAAGATCACGTTTGCTCCGGACGCACACCGGCAGGCGATCCTCGACTCGTGGCCGCGGGTGCTCGACGACTCCAACGCACGAAGCGACTGGGGTTGGAAGCCGGAGTTCGGGCTCGACCAGATGACCGAGGCGCTCGTCCCGAAGATTCGCGCGCTCGTTGAGCAAAACCCCGAGCTGTTCGAACGCGACCACTAGCCAACGTCGTGAAAGCCCGGCTTTGCACCTGGGTTTGGCCGATCTGCACAACGCGGTTGTGGGCGGCAACTTTTGCCGGACGGGACCACCGCGGGCGCGACGCGGGGAAGCGGCGCACTTCAGCCGTGTCATTGGGGGCGGAGACCCACCTTGGTGTCGGCTATCGCACACAGCCGCGGCAGCGTTGGGCCGATACAATCGACCCGATGATGCGGCGTGCTCACCTTAGCCTGACTTTTCTTGTCGTCCTCGCGCTCCCCGCCTGCGAGGCCGGCAACAGTGACGAGAACGAAACCGACGCCTCCGCAACGACCACGGACACGGAGGGAAGCGGCGACACGACCCCGACCACGACAAGCCCCTCGACCACAGGGCCCGTCGATTGCATCGCCGGCCAGGAGACCTGTGTCTGCCTGGAGAACAACTGCATCGGCACGCTGCAATGCGTGAACGACATCTGCGTTCCGGGTCCCGAGTTCGACATTCCCGACGACCCGATCCGGGTGATCGCGGGACTGCGGGTCCCCATCGAAGCCGAGATCCTCGCCGACGAATTCTCGTGGGCCCAAACCGGTGGACCCGACGCCACCGTCACGGGCATCGACACCCAGAGCCCCCTCGTGGACGTCCCCGCCGGAGCCTCCGGAGGAGACGTTCTCACGTTCACGCTCACCGCGATCCGCAACGATGTCGAGGCGACGGCCGACGTCACCATCGAGATCGTCGAGGCCAACTTCGAAGAAGGCCTCCCGGCGATCATGGACCTCGAGCAGTTGGGCACCCCCAACACTGTCTCGTTCCGCGGCGGTCAGCTGTGGGCGGTGATGGAGGAGGGCTTCGTGTCGTGGTTCGACATCGACTTCGACGACGAGCTCATGGAAGAGTTTGCCACCCATATGGGGCGGCACGAGATTCCCGGCGCTCCGTTCGGCGCGAGGATGGGGCAAGTCCCGGACCGTGACGACGACATCGACGTGCTGCTCATCGCCAACGCAGGCAACCAGGCCCTCGAGGCCTTGACGATCAACGGCGGCAACATCGAGACCCTCTCCGACGAAACCGTCGACAGCGAGCCGCTCGGAGCCGTCCGGCACCTGACGCAGATGGACGGCGAGATCTACATGACCAACGGCGAGGGCGGGCAGCTCCTGGTCTGGGACCCCAGTCCGCCCAACGACGACAACGACGGGACAACCGGAGGCGAGCCTCCGATCCCAGCGGGCACGCGGGTGTTGCTGTCGGGCCTCGTCATGCCCGGGGCTGTCATCACCGGACCCGAAGACGGGTTCCTGTACCTGGGCGTGGCTGGAGAGGTGCTCCGTGTGCCCATCCTCGAGTCTGGTGAAGCAGGAGACCCGTCCGTCTACCTGAACTTCGGCGACAACACCGACCCGACCCTGCTCGTCGACGGCCTACAGTTCGACCGCGCCAACAACCTGTACGTCGGTGTCCCGCTCGGTGATCGCCTCGTCGTCGCGCGGTACGCCGCAGGCGAGGAGACCGAGGTCGTCCGCGACATCGACACGGCCGGCGCCAACTTCTCGGACTTTGGCGGGCTTCGCTTCGGAGACAACGACTTCGGGGGCGGGACGCTCTACTACGGCAACGCGAGCGGTCGCGTGGGCCGCGTGTTTGTCGGTCTCGGCGACTGAGTTTTCTTCACGGAACGAGCCCCGACACCCGACCAACCGACGGTGGGCGCCTACGAGCCCTGCCGTCGGTTTTTCCGTGGTTGGCATGGACAGCTCCTCCGGCGCCTCGAGTCGCGTCCGGAACCCGAACAACGCTGACCCCCAGCGGCGGCAAGTCGATCACGCCCTCTCGAACGTCGGGCCCGAGGACCGCAACCGCAGGGCAGGCGGTGGGGTCGAGGGCAATCCGCACCTGCACCGCCTGCTGCGCGGAGTTCACGGTGTAGATCCATCGCCCGCCCCCATCGTGGACTTGCCGGCTCGCGACGCTGTCGACCCACCGAGGTGTATCCCCCATCGCAGCGTCCGTTCGGGCAGGACCATCGACGACCTCGAGCGCAGTCGGTTCAGCGGGCAGCCCGCGAAGCAACGGTGTCGCGAGCCCGCGCGGCCCGTTCAGTTCGGATGCAACCTCGAGGTAGGCCGAGAGATACGCCTCGTAGGCCGGGAACCCCGAGCGCGGCCATCCGGAAAACACGACCACCCCCCGAGCCCCGACCACCAAACTCGCATACACGTCGTGGCGGACCCACGCACCAATGCGCGACGTTTCCGCCGGCTCTTCGAACATCTCCAGGACCGCCCACGGGTCTTGGTCGAGGTACGCAGAAGCGACGATCGTGCGCGCGCCTTCCCGAACCCACGCCCGGCGCTCCGTCGCTCCGACGAAGTTGGCGTACAGCCCGCGCAACACCCGGTCGAAGGATGCCGAGGCCGAAGCGAGGTCATCCCGGGTTCGATGGTTGGGTTGGTAGCTCAGCAACGGCCGGTCGAGTGGGTCGTGGGTACGGACGACCGCTTGCACACGAGCGGCATAAAGCATCTCCGCCTCCGACCAGGGGCGAAGCTCTTCGGGCAGCACGTACCAACCCACGACGGCCTCGTGCTCCGCCACCGCGTCGATCTGCGCGACCAGCTCCGCCCTCCCTTCGTCGTCCATTCGGGGGGCCTCGAGGCCCACGGGGTAGAGCACGCCCAGCCCAGCCCGCTGCGCGGCGTCGAGCAACTCGTAGGAGGGACGTGCGCCATAGTACGGCCCCACCATCGTCACCCCGGCATGCGCGAGTCGGTCGAACGCCGCGAGAGGAACCGAGTAGAACCCGAACGGGATGTCTCGGCGCGCTTCGATGGTCGCGACGGGGGCGCAAGACGAGCTCGCTGCGAAGCCGGGGGCCGCCGGGTGGCTCACCTCGACGTTCGCTTGGGGCCCGCACGCGCACAGGCCCAACAACACCCAGCACCCTCGGAGCACGCCTCAGTATCGTCGCAAGCCCTCTCCAAGACGAGTCCCCATTCGAGCGGGTTGCCACCGGACGGCTCGGTCCGCCAATCCGTCGTCTGGACGCTGCTTGGCCGTATGGCCCAAGCCCTCGCCCAGGCCGGGCTGCTCGTCCTCGCCGCCAGATTCGGGTCCGCACAGATGGTGGGTGACCTCGCCCTTGCGATGGCCTTGTGCTCACCGATCATGGTCATCGTAGGGCTGCAGCAACGCATCGTCTACGTGACCGACGTGAAGCGGCGCTTCGGATGGAGTACACACCTCAGGCTCCGGCGTTGGGCGTCGGCGTCCGGCGTGGCACTCGTCGGTCTCGCGACCGCGGCGACATGGGTCCCCGTCTCCGTGGGTATCGCGCTGGCCATCGCCGTGGACAAGGCCGGTGAGCTCGCGGGCGATCTTCATCACGCCACCTTCCAAGCCCGGGGTGCCATGCGGCTGTACGCGCAGTCTCTGGGCCTTCGCTCGGTCCTGGGATTGACGGCACTGGGGGGGACACTCGCGCTCACCGGGAATCTGGCGCTTGGGCTGTTCGCGATGGCCGCGATGGCATGGGGCGTTGCGACGCTGTACGACGCGCCCCGGTCCGCCCCCCTTCGTTCCCAGACAGGCCCAGGAAGCCTTGCCGGACTGCTCGCGGTTTCGGCCCCCCTGGGGTTGGTGACCTTCGTCGACTCGATCACCCAGCACGCCGTGCGGATCCAGGTGGACACCATGCTCGGCACCGAAGCCCTCGGTCACTACGCCGTGATGAGCTACGGCGCGACTGCGGGCGGCGCGGTCGTCTTCTCACTGGGCACCCCGGTCCTTCGACGTATGGCCGGCCAGTTCGCCGCAGGTCATCGCACCGCGTTCGCCCGCACCACCGCCCGGCTCGTCGGGTTGTCTGCGACTCTGGGTGCTGCCGGCGTGCTGTTCGCACTCGTTGTGGGTGAGCCTTTCTTGGCCACGGTCTTTGGAGACGAGTTTTCGCGAGAAGCGCCGGTGTTCCCGTGGGTCATGGGGGCCGGCGCGATTCAGTTCGTACTCGGAGCGCTGATGCACGCGATCAATGCCGCCCAGCGGCGACGGGCTCAGCCGTGGATCTACCTAGCCGCGCTCGGGACAGCCCTCATCGTGGGCTGGATCCGCATACCGACCCAAGGCCTGCTCGGTGCATCGGAGGCTGCCGCCGCGGGTTGGACCGTAGCGATGGGCCTCGCAGCCGTGGTGCTTCACCGCGCCTGGCGTAGCCTCCCTCGGCCGGGGCACAGCCCGTGAACGCCCCCCACCCCCGACTCGCGGGGAGCACAGCGCTCGCGATCGCGATGACCCTGTTCCTGCTCTCGGGTCGATGGGACCTGGGGCGGGTGCTGTCGATGGACGCTTCTGCTCTTACGGCCCCGCGCGTCTGGTTGGTACTCCTCATCGGTTTCGTCGCGCTGATCCCGGTGTCCCGTCGGGCCCACCCAGCACTCCCCCCAGCGGGTCTACTCGCCTTCTTCGGCTACTTCCTCATGTCGACGATGTGGGCACCGGACGACACACTCGCGGCGGTCAAGGCGGGCGACCTCGTGGTGATGGCGCTGGGACTGTTATGTCTGCGGCGGCTCACCCTCCTCGCGGGTGTGCGTCCGACGACGAGCGAGTTGTGGCGCGTCGTCGCGGTGTTGTTCGGCGCGTTCGCAGCCATCGGTCTCCTCAGCAGCATCGTATCGGGGGGCGGGCGACTGTCGGTTCTCGGCGGCGGACCCAATGTCTACGGCCGAAACATGGGCCTGTTGCTCGTCGTGTGCTTCAGCGCGCTGCTCGACGGAGGCAAGCGCGGCTGGCCCCTCATGGGGCTCACCATCGCGGCCCTGCTCGTCATTCTCAGCGGTTCTCGGGGGGCGCTCGCGGGAACGTTGGTCGGGGTTGGCGGACTGTTGTTCATGCGACGTGTCCAGGTCGGGCGCACGGCGCTCGCGCTGGTCGGCAGCTCGCTCGCCCTCGCTGTGCTCGTTCGCTGGAGCAGTATCGGCCGCGCCGCGCTGGAAGGGTTCCAACATCGTGTCGTGGTGCTGACCTTCCAACAGAGCTACGACTCGGGCCGCGGCCCGCTTCGGGATGCAGCGCTCGACATGGTCGCCCGGTCTCCCTGGTTCGGAGACGGACTCAACGGGTTTCGCGCGCGTGGGCATGGCGTCTACCCACACAACGTCGAACTCGAGGCTCTCACCGACGGGGGCGTGCTCGGACTGCTCGTGCTCCTGCTTGCCCTGGCCGTACCGGTCGCCACGATCATCGTCCGCAGTCGCCGCGTCGACCCGACCACCGCCGCGATCTTCCTGCTGCACCTGGCCTGCGCGCAGGTGTCTGGTGACTTCTACGACTCCCGAGGCGTGTTCCTGTTCGGCATGCTGCTCACGCTTCAGTTCACCCAGCGGCAGCCCGCTGCACGACGTCCAACGCCCGACCGGCCAGTCGATCCCTATCGAACCGTGTACGAGCCAGGCCCCGGGCCGCACGCCCTGCACGCTCGCACCATGCCGCGTCGTGAACAGCATCCGAGAGCTGGGCTGCGGCCTCCTCGACCCTCGCCCGGGGCATGACGATGCCGGCGCCCGAGTCATCGAGCAGTTTGGCCTGCCACCCTCCGTAGTTGATCCCGACCGGAGTGCTGGCCGCAAGCGCATCGAAGAACTTGTTGGCGCTGTTGTCCTCCATCGCCGGGATCGGGAGAAACAACGACGTGGCCATCGTCGCACCACGCAACAACAACGGGACATCCCGCTTGGCGATCGGCGGAAGAACAAATACACGACGATTCAACAAGTCTCGCGCCCGGGCGCGTCCCAACAAGGCCTCTCGTCCAGGGCCCTGCCCCACGAACGCAAAACGAACCCCAGGTGATGCGGCTGCGACGTCGACCAACCAGGCCGCATCGTTGATCGCGCCAAAACTCCCTGCGTAGACCACCACGGGTCCTTCACCGGGGATCGTTCGCCGCACGAATGCCCGGGCCTCCTGCTCGTCGACATCGAACGCGACCGTGTCGCAAGCGTTCGGCACCACGTGAATCCGCCCCCGATCCACACCGCAACGCGCCACGCTGTCCGCCATGCCAGGAGAGAGCGCGATCACCTGTGCTGCGCCTCGGCACGCCGCAGACTCGAGCATTCGCGCGCCCCAGATCGCTGCGGGGTTCTTCAGCGCCCCCATCGCGATGGGAAGGTCCGGCCATGCATCGCGAACCTCGAACACCATCGGCACACGCTGCGCAGCAGCCCCGAGAAGACCGGGGATCGCGATCGTCAGCGGTGTGCTGCTGGCAAACACAACGTCGGCAGATGTCTTCGCCGCCCACCGAGTCGCCTGCATTGCAAACGAGAGAAACGACTGAATCCGGCGCGCATAGGACATCTCGGAGGTGTACGGCACAGGTAGAACAACCACGTCGATCCCCTCGACGCAGGTCCGAGTGACGCGGTCACGGGGACCCGCGGAGAACAACGCAGAAGAGGTCACCAAGGTGACGCGATGACCCCACTGCACCCATCGGCGCGCCATCTCCAGGGAACGTGTCCCACCGGACCCGTCGGGACCGACGAAGTACTGATGCAGATACAGAATGTGCATCAACGCGCTTCTCGAAGCTGGGGACGCGTGGAGATGACCGGACAGTCGGTGAACGACGCCAGCCGGTCGCGAACGTCGAGGTCATCGCCCTGCCTAGCTGCGCGCTCGAGACCCGCGACCGCGTACCGAACGGCGCCCTCGTCGACCTGCTCCCCTCGCGCCACGAGCAGCCCATCGACGTCGCAGTCGACGGTCTCCTCGTGTTCGTAGACCAACTCCTCGTGGAGTTTTTCCCCAGGGCGCAGGCCGGTGAAGACGATGGGCATGTCCTGGGCACTCCCGCCGGACAACTCGATCATCTGCTTGGCGAGATCCATGATGGCGACCGGCTCGCCCATCTCCAGCAAGAAGACCTCGCCTCCCTCAGCAACGGACACGGCCTGAATCACCAGACGCACCGCCTCGGGGATCGTCATGAAGAATCGAGTGATCTCGGGGTGCGTCACCGTGACGGGACCGCCGCGGTCGATCTGCGAGGCAAACGTGTGGAACACCGACCCCCGAGACCCGAGCACATTGCCAAAACGAACGACACACGCCCGCATCGCCTCGCCCGCGTTGCTCGACTGCACGATTTTCTCCGCGACCTGTTTCGTCGCGCCCATCACGTTGGTCGGACGCACCGCTTTGTCGGTCGAGACCATGACCAGACGCTGGACACCGTTCTCGCGCGCCACCTCCGACAACAGCCGCGTTCCCATGACGTTGTTGAGGACGCCCGCCGAGGGGTGAAACTCCATCATGGGCACGTGCTTGAACGCCGCCGCGTGGAACACCAGCTCCGGCTTGTGTGCCTCGAACACTCGGCGAAGGTCCTGACGGTCACGAATGTCGGCCAAACATGCGTGCCCGACATCGCGGCCGATGCGTCGGATCTCGTTGTCGATGTCGAAGAGGTTGTTCTCGTTGTTGTCGACCAGCACGATCCGCTCGGGCTGCAGCGCTGCCAACTGTCGGCAGAGTTCGGATCCGATCGACCCGCCAGCACCGGTCACGAGGACACGCCGACCTTTGCAGACGTCGGCGACCCGGCGCCAGCTTGAGGCCGAGAAGTCGACTTCGTCGCGCCCGAGCAACTCGGCGAGGTCGAGCGGGCGAATCTGGGACAACGACCTGCGACCCGAGAGCAGGTCGGGGAGTGGAGGGATGGTGTGTGCCGAAATACCGGCCGACTTGCACTGGACGATGAAGTCCTGCACCAACCGTGCGCTCGGACCACCGTGTGTCAGCACGGCCAGATCGATGCCCAAGCGCTCCGCGACATCGGGCAGGTCCCTCGTTGATCCCAGCACCTCGACGCCTCCGACAACCTCTCCCCGGCGGCGCTCGTCATCGAGGAACCCCACCACCGAGTACCCGAGTTCGGTGCGCGCTTCGAGGCCACGCGCGGTGTAGCAGCCCTCCCGGCCGGCCCCCACGAGCAGCGCCCGCTTGGTCGCCACATGAGCATCGATCGAGCTCCTCCCGCGTTCGTGGGAACGCCGGGTCCATGAGCGCACCGCAGCGCCTCCACCCAGCGCGAACAGTCCTTCGATGCCGATCACCGAAAGGGGTACCGGGGTGAGGTCCGCGAACAGGTGCGGGCCCGCAAACCGAACCACGATGAGCGCGCCGGAGATGCTGCCGTGAAACAAGCTGAGCTGGATAGCATCGCCGAGGTCGGTGTCACGCCAGCTCCGCCGATACACCCCCGCGTAGTGCAGAACGAACACGCGGCTGATCGCCAGCAAGGGAAGCACCAGCAGTGCCTGCGTGGCGTAGACCGGTGGCGGCACGGCTTCGAAGCGAGCGAAGTACGCGAAGAACACCCCGACCAGGACGACCCCTCCGTCCAGAAGGTGTTTCCACCCGAGCTCGCCCCTGGCGCTTCTACACCGAGAGACGAAGCTTCCGTTCGCGTTGCCAACCATCGAAGTACGCGCCAAGGAGTGCGGCGAGCCACGCGATCCCGTGAACTTTTAAGGGCGCCGGTACGCAGGAAAAAAGTCGGACGAGTTCTCGGCCCCAACGCGCGCGCAGTGCCACCGATAGCGATCGGGATCCACCACCCAACGCCATGTATGAAAGGCATGCGACTGGGCTCCGAAGCCGGCCTTGAATCGAAACAGCGAGTCCTGGGCTCCGCCCACACCACCACCGAGGTGCATCCACGCCGCGCCCCGCTGTCGTGCCCAACAGCAGCCCGCGTGAACCAGCAACTTCGACGGCGCGAGTTTCCGATGCTCAGGGTGCGTCCCCGAGAGGAAGTAGTGCGACCCCAGCTCGCCGCGTGTGAACAGGCCTGCAGCCGCGACCTCGGCCCCGCGACGCACCACGAGCAGGTTCATACCGCCGTCGTCGATGAGCATCCGGAGATGCGTGGGAGAGAACGTGTACCGGCTCCCAGCGCCCAACCGAGCCATGGCAGCGGCGTAGAGGTCATGGAACGCATCGACGGACTCCGCCTCGCTTTGGACCGCGTAGCCGTTGTTCCGCAGTCGTGCGATCTCGCGTCGGTGGCTCCCGCGGTAGCCCGATTGCACGTCGTCCTCTGATCGCCCGGTCAACGGCACCGCCAACGTGCGGCCGCAGGACTCGAGCGTCCCCAGGCCTTCGATCCAGCCCCGTCGGTCGCGCAGCGGGTGCAGCCGAGAGAACACGCTCACCACCCCTCGATCTTCCAGGGCCCGGCGCAAGCTGCTGCGAAACTGGGCGACATCGCCAGGCCGCGGCGCGCCACGAACCGCCGGGCCGACGTACCCGTAGACACTGCTGACATCGCAGCCCACGCCGCCAGGGATGTCGCGAAACAGCATCGGCACGACCACCAGCACCGAAGCGGTTCGCCACACGAAGAGCTGCGGCTCCCCCTCTCCTCGAAGTCGCGCCAGTCGGTGAAACCACGACCGGTGGAAAACATCCGCTCCCGCGGCGTCGATCGCCTCGTCCCACGCGGCCTCATCCTCCAGACCGATCCATCCGTGCTCCTGGACGCGATGCTCCCGAAGAGGCTCTGCGGTCACGGGCGCATTCATGAGGCGTTCCGTTCCATCCGAAGAACGGTGTGAAGCCGCTGTGCGTCGTGGAGCGGTGGCTGCCTGTCCCCGACCACGAGCAGCCGTCGCTGTGGAACCGCGCTCCGAGCGGCCTCGAGCGCGTCAGGGGGGCATCCGGCTTCGATGCGGAGTTCGTGGGACCCCACGCATCCAACGACCAACGGCTGCCTCGCACCTCGCAGTACCGCACGTGAGAAGCCGTACCGACGATGCCGCGCGACGTCTTCATCCGACGCCTCCAAGTAGCCCATCTGAGCGTCGGGATCGCGAGCCGGAGGGATCCGCCACAGGACCGCCCGGGTGCGGGACTGGAAGCCGCGTCGACGGTACCAGGCTGCGGCTGGGGTCCCCTCGCGAACATCCAAGCTCAACACGGGTGACCGCGCTTGTCTCTGCCAAGCCTCGAAGAGCGCCCGCCCCACACCACGCCCTTGGGCGCTTGGGGAGGTCGCGATCTGGTTGAGGTGGGAGCGCCCTGCTTGCTCTCGGATGTGTGCGTAACCCACGAGGGTTCCGGACTCGAACGCCCCAACGGCGCTGTGCTCCCCGTCCTGGCCGAGAACGTCGGCGTAGTAACGCGCAACGCCGTGCCCCGCGAAGATCGTGGTTTCGAGTTCGGCGGGTTCGAACGATGCTCGATGAAGATCGACGAGCGCATCCGCGTGCTCTGGCCCGAGGTTCGCGATTCGAAGTTCCCGCTCGACGTTGAGGTCGTCCATCGCCGCCGGAGCGTCGTGCTCCACACCGCGGGCACTCGCAACCGCGAGCACCGTGTCGAGGAGGACCCGGAGGTCACGCCCCAAGCTCATCGTTTCGACGTAGCGCGCATCGGCTTCGAGCCGATCACTCCACGGGAGATGGTTGCGCCCCAACACCTGGGCAAGCCCCGTGATCCCCGGCCGTACCGACTCCCGCGTTCGCTCCCGGGTCGAGAAGAACGGCCGATAGCGGTCGAGCAGAGGACGTGGACCCACCAGGCTCATGTCTCCACGCAGGACGTTGATCAGCTCCGGAAGCTCGTCGAGGCTGCTGCGCCGAAGCCAACGTCCGAAGGCGGTGAGCCGTTGTGTGTCGCTGAGAAGGGCGCCGTCGGGGCCGCGCTCGTCGGTCATGGTACGGAACTTCAGGATCGTGAACGGCCGGCCGTCCCGCCCCGGCCTGCGCTGCCGAAACAGCACCGGAGCGCCCAACTGCGTCCGCACGAGCGCCGCGACACCCAGCATCATCGGCCAAGACACGGCCAATGCAGCACCGGACACTGCGACGTCGAGCACCCGCTTACCGCGGCGTGCATACCCGTCGTCGTTCACCTCGTGGGTTCGTGCACGAGGCCCACGAGTTCCGTGAAAAAAGATTCAGCCCGCCGCCACGGCCATGACCTTGTCCAGGATTCGCTCGGCATCTGCGAGCGCGTCCTCGTCCAGCGTCGGGTGCGTCGTGAACGACAGCGCGACGCGAGCGAGTTGCGCGGCGACGGGAAGTTCGGGCCGTGGGAGCCCGTCAAACACCTTCTCCCGGTAAATCTCGGCGCAGCTTCCGACCCGGCACGGTAGCCCTTCGGCCTCGAGCGCGACCATCAGTCGGTCCCGGTCCCACCCAGGCGCCAGGGCCTCCGGGCGAACCCGGGTGTAGAGGCGGTAGTAGGACGCATCGACGTCATCGGGCGGCACAGGCGTGTCGAACGACGGGTAGCGGCTCAGGGCCTGCTGCAATCGCGCCGCGTGCTCCCGCCGCAGGGAGACCCAGGTGTCCAGTTTTTCGAGCTGACACAACCCCACCGCGGCCTGAAGCTCGGTCATGCGTCCGTTGGTCCCCACCGTCTCGTGCAGCCAACGAAAGCCCGGCGGGTGGTCCCTCTCGTACACCGCCTCCCAGCTCTTACCGTGGTCTTTGGCGCTCCAAATCATACGCGCGAGCGTCTCGTCCTGCGCCACGACCATGCCTCCTTCCCCCGCGGTGGTCATGATCTTGTCCTGGCAGAACGAGAACGCGGCCACGTCGGAGAACGACCCGACACGCCGGCCGCCAACCGCCGCTCCGTGAGCCTGCGCGCAGTCTTCGATGAACGCGTACCCGCGGTTTCGGCACAACTCGGCGAGTTCCACGACCCGCGCAGGCCAGCCCCCGAGGTGAACGGCGATCACCGCCCGTGTGCGTCCGGTCGCCACGGCGTCGACACTCTGCGGCGTCAGATTGCCGCTGCGGGGGCACAGGTCTGCGAACACGGGCCGCGCACCCAGCCGCATGACGGCACTGGCGGTCGCCACAAAGGTACAGCTGGGAACGATCACCTCGTCACCCGCTCCGATACCCAACCCCTGGAGCGCGACTTCGATCGCGACCGTGCCGTTGGAAACGGCGATGCCATGCGGTACGCCCGTGTACTCCGCGAACGCCCGTTCGAACGCTCGCCCCCGGGTTCCCGTCCAATAGTTGACCCGCCCGCTGACCAACACCTCGGCGACCGCATCACGTTCGTCGAGCTCAAACTGCGGCCACGCGGGCCAGGGCAGAGTTCGCACCGGAGAGCCTCCATCGATCGCGAGCATCGTGGTTGGGTATGGAGGAGGATCGAGCCGCGAGCAATCCTGGGTTCGCTCGATTCGGCATTCGTGTTCCGCGACGTTCAAGCTACGCTCGCGACGTGGCAAGAGGTTCCGGACAGCGATCGACCGGAGGCAGGTTCGGCTGGACGCGTAGCTTGCTTGGGCTCGCCATCGCAGGGCCTGCACTCGCGCTGGGAGGCGTACACCCACCGGTGCTTGCGGCGTGGATCGTCGTCGTCGGTGCGCTCGTCTTGCGGCTCGGCACCCAGTCCACACCGCGGTGCCCTCGGGTCACATGGGTACTCCTCGCCCTCGCAGGATGGACCGCGCTAGCTGCGCTCCCGGTGCCCGGCATGCGAGCCTGGGCCGCCCCGACGCTTGCGAGTTGGGTGACCGAGGCGATGGGGCCCGGCGAGCTCACCGCGGCCTCCAGCGTCTCGGTCCGTCCCGCCGACACGCTCCTCGAAGTCATCCGGCTGATCGGGCTTGGCGGACTCGCACTCGCCGCTGGCCAGCTCAGCTGGCGGTTGTCCGCACTCGCCGTCTCGGCGACGGGAGTCCTGGTCGCCGGGGTTGGATTCATCCACGCGCTGACCGGCGCGACGAAGATCTTCGGCCTGTACGCGCCCATCCACACCAACCTCGGCACCCGCACCGCGCTCGTCACCACCTTCGTCAACCCGAACCATCAGTCCGGTCTGCTGCTGCTGGCGCTGTTCGCCGCGGCCGCGCTCGCGGTGGACCAGTTCCATGGAGCGAGGACCGCTCGCGACGCTAGCAAGGTGGATCAACGCCGAGACCGGGGCGTGGCGCTGCTCGGCGCTGTTGCCCTGCTCCTGTCAGCACTGCTCTTGTCATTGTCCCGCGGGGCTCTGCTCGCGCTCGCCCTCACCGGCCCCATCGGCTTGGTCGTCGCGCTACGCGGTCGCCCCACCAGCCGGAGTTCCTCGGCAACCCCGCCCCGCAAGGCGCCGCTCCTCATCGGCGCGACCGTCATCGCCGCGGTCACGATCGCTGTCGGACGCCACGGAGCGGGAGCCGAGCTGCTCACATTGTTCGACGACCCCGGCAGGACCTGGACCGAGAAGCTTGGGCCCACGATGGAGGCCGCCGGACTGCTCGGCCGCAGCCCAGTCTTTGGGACCGGGCGCGGAACGTTCATCGACCTGTTCCCCCTGCAAGCACCCGGGTCGCAGCGGCTGTACACCCATCTCGAATCCGTACCGATGACCGCGGTGGTCGAGTGGGGTCCCCTGGTCGGTGGTCTCGCCCTTCTCGGTGCGCTCACGTGGTGGCTCGTCGCGCTTCGGGCTCAATCCACTCCCCGCGAGCGCCGGCCACGAATCCTGCTGTTGCTCGGCATCGCCGCGCTAGGCCTTCAGAGTCTCGGGGACTTCTCCTTGGAATTCATCGGGGTTGCAGCACCGCTCGCAGCGCTCGTCGGTGCGCTGTCCCGCCACTCCGGACCCGCGTTACCCAAACGCCACACCGCGATCTTCACCGCCGTCGCCGCTGTCGTCGGCGTCACCGCTGTGGTGGCCGTGTCACCACAAACGTGGGTCTACGAGTCTGCGACCGACCAAGCCGCCGTCGGACAGGAGACGACCCGCCAACGTTCGATGTGGTGGCGCCCGTTGTCGGGCGAGCTTCACGTACTCGCCGCTCGGCAGGCTCTACACGAGCAGGACACGGGCTCCGCCGAGCACCACGCGACGTTTGGCGCCCGCACCCGAGAGGCATCCATCGATGCACGCCTCGTGCTTGCGGAGGTCTACACACGGCAGGGGGATCACGAGCGCAGCGATGAGGCGCTCACCGAAGCCCTGGACCGGCTGCGCACCCCCGCCCCGCAGCCCCTCATCGAGTACGTCCTCGCGCATGCCCCCACCCCGGCCGACGCCGCCACCATCACGCCCCAGCGTCCGCGTCCGTTTTCGCTGGTCGTTCGAGCGTTGCGAGATGCCGGCGCAACGGAGCACGCCGACGTCATGGCGCAGGCTCGCGCCTCGACCCATCCCAACGACCCCACCCCGCTGCTGGTCCGTGGGCAGCTCGCCGCCGAGCGTCACAACCCCGCGCTCGCCCTGCACTTCGCCCTGCTCGCCCGTGCCACCGACCCCACCTCGGGGCCGGCACACCTCGCCGTGGCGCGTGCCACCGCCACCCGCCACGACGTGACCGGGGCCCTGCAGAGCCTCGGTGAGGCGCCGATGGATCAGCTCTCGCAGTACGACCACGACCGGATCGAGGAGCTACGAGTCCGCCTCCTCCTGCAACGGGGCCGCCCCGCAGACGTCGACGAGGCCCTCGCGCTCGCACAGCGACTGCTGATGCACAGTGAAGATGAAGCCGCCCGAATCGTCCGGCGCGAGCTCGTCCGAGCCGCCGCCAATGCGCAGCGAGGTCAACGTAACTAGCAGCCAACTCGCCCCCCGCCCCAGGTCTCACGCAGAGCCTTCTGCGGCCCCTCGCTCGTCCCTTCTGCGGCCCACAGCCGACAGAGGGCGCCGTGACGAGGAACTCGGACCTCGTGGCATCCTCACGAAGGAGCCCCGCCGGGCGTTGCTACCATCGCCGGCGATGTACGAGCAGGCCAAAGCCCACTACGCCGCCGCCCTCCAGGAGATCCGCGAGGCAGGACTCGCCAAGGAGGAGCGCGTCATCGAGTCGGTCCAAGGTGCCGAGATCTCGGTCGGCGGGAAAACGGTCCTCAACTTCTGCGCGAACAACTACCTGGGCCTCTCCAGCGACCCACGCGTCCTCGAGGCCGCCCGTGCTTCACTCGACCATCGCGGGTACGGGCTGAGCAGCGTTCGCTTCATCTGCGGAACCCAGGACAAGCACCGGGAGCTCGAGCAAAAGGTTGCCGACTTCGTCGGGACCGAGGACTCGATCCTCTACGCGGCAGCCTTCGACGCCAACGGAGGCCTGTTCGAGCCGTTGCTCGGGCCCGAGGACGCCATCATCTCGGACGCCCTCAACCACGCGTCGATCATCGACGGTATCCGCCTGTGCAAGGCCAAGCGCATGCGCTTCAACCACGTGGACATGGCCCACCTCGAGGAGCAGCTCAAGGCGGCCGAGGGTTGCCGACTCAAGATGATCGCGACCGACGGCGTGTTCAGCATGGACGGCGACATCGCCAAGCTCGATGAGATCTGCGACCTCGCGGAGAAGTACGGCGCCATGGTGATGGTCGATGACTGCCACTCCACCGGCTTCGTCGGCAAGACCGGACGCGGCACCGCAGAGCACTGCGGCGTGATGGGCAGGGTCGACATCATCACCTCCACCCTCGGCAAAGCGCTTGGCGGCGCCTCTGGTGGATTCACGGCCGCGCCCAAAGAGGTGGTCGAGCTGCTTCGCAACCGCAGCCGTCCCTACCTCTTCAGCAACACGCTCGCCCCGACGATCGTCGCCGGCTCGCTCGCTGTCCTCGAGATGCTCTCGGGCACCACCGAGCTACGCGACCGCCTCGAGGTCAACACCACCCGGTTCCGAGAAGGGATGACCGCCGCGGGTTTCGACATCACCCCCGGCGTGCACCCGATCGTCCCGATCATGCTCGGCGAGGCGAAACTCGCCATCGACTTCGCCGCCAAGCTGCTCGACGAGGGGATCTACGTCGTCGGTTTCAGCTACCCCGTCGTCCCCAAGGGACAGGCTCGGATCCGAGTGCAGCTCTCCGCGGGCCACACGCTCGAGCACATCGACAAGGCCATCGCTGGCTTCACGAAGATCGGCCGAGAGCTCGGCGTCGTGAAGTAGGACCGCGCCGGCTCCAGAACCAACGCAAAAGCCGCCACCCACTCAGGGTTGGCGGCTTTCTGTCCGTCTTGACCTAGGCGCGCTCGTCGGCAGCCATGTAGGCCGCAGCAACGACGAGGCTGCAAAGGAGGAGCGCGAGGGTCAGGGAGATGGGCGTCAGCATGCCGGTGTGTTCTTTCGGACGGAGGACGAAGCGAGTTGCTTCAACCCAAGGAGAAAGCGAGGTTCATGCCAACCCCGCGATTGCCGGAACCTACACTGGATTTCCGACAGATGGGAGTTTCTGGGACAAAGACCGACGTCGTAGGATGCAACGGTACGCTGCCCTACCGGTGCACCCTGCAAAGGATGTCTGCCGCCTAACGGTAGACGCTGCGGTTGGCCTGGAGGGCCAGCTCCAACTGGTTCAGCTCCGCGCCCAGGGCTGCTAGACGCTCGTCCAGGGGCGGTTGTCCGGCCCGCCGGAGGTGGCGGCGCTCAAACGAGCCTCCCTCTCGGTCGAGCATTTCGCGCACCCGAACCGGGGCGTCGCCGAGGTCTTCGAGCCGAGCCCGGTCGGTCTCCGGGAGACGAGCCGCCTCCTCCAGCCACTCCGCGACCTCGCGGGTCAGGTTCATCAGCATCGTGTCGAACGACTCGATGTCCGCACCGGCCGTCTGCGAGAACTCACCCGTCCGCAGCGCCTTCACGTCGCGGATCGGCCCCTCCAAGCTGACCCGAAGCATGCGGGCGTCCTCGGCCAGCCGCCGCAACGGCCCGCTGAGATGCTCGAGCGCGAGCGGCTCCTCCACCTTCGCGTCTCGCAGGTACGCCTGGTTGCGCTGGTTCGCACGCAGCATCGCGTAGATGCCGTAGGCCGAGAACGCAGCGACGAGGAGGAAGAGAACGCCAAACACGACGACCAGGAGCGAGAAGAGAACGTACACGCCTCGCGAAGGCCCCGATGATAGCGCACAATAAAAGCGGCCGGCCTCGCTTGTCGCGAAACCGGCCGAACCGTACCCCGAGCTTCCCCCCGGTTGCTCAGGCTACAGCGTGACTGCTAGCCGAAGCCTACCCGAAGATGGGAAGCTCTTCGGTGTTGTCGAGCGGGAACATCTGGGCCAGCTCGTTATCCGCACCCAGTGCGTAGCGGTTGCGAATCGCCGAGTGGATGTGCGAAGGCTTGATCTTCAGCGGCGCATCCTCTCGCTCGTCGACCGAGAGGTCGGTGTTGATGCCGTAGGCGCGGTGGCCGTCGGTGGTGGCTCCGATGACCCGGTTGCCCTGGATGTCACCGCCAAGCATGATCATCGAGCTGATGGACCAGTGGTCCTTGCCGTTGCCGTCGTTGTAACCTGGCGTTCGTCCGAAGTCGGAGCCGGCCATGAGGGTGACCTTGTCTCCGATGCCGTACTCCTGCGATAGCTGGCGAGCGTAGCTCATCGCGTCGAGGAGGTTCTCGAGCGACGGGATCTGGCGCGCGTCGTGGTCACCATGGGTGTCGAAGCCACCCGCGCTGATGTTGCACGCCACTGAGATACCGGCGCGGTAGGCTGCGATGGCGACCTCAACCTGACCGCGAAGGCCTCCGGACCGATCTTCGGGAAGGAACTCGGTGAGCCGCTTGAGTTCGTTTGAGCCGGAGCGCGACTCGAAGAGCGTGCTCATCGAGTGGTTGATCTTGGGCAGGCCTTGCCCAGCGATCAGCGCCTGGTCGCGATGCCATTGCGCCTCCTCGACCAGCTCCAGAGCCCTCGAACTGAGGTATTGCGAGTTCTCGTCCTCGGAGTTCGCCCTCGTTGGGAACGCCAACGTCTGCAGCGCGTTGATGTTGGAGGCCCGTGATTGCGGAGCGACGCCCGCCGTGAACGAGTAGCCACCGAAGGCCAAGAACGACATCGGCAGCGCCGAGTTGTACGTCCCCGCGAGGTAGGCGCCCATCGACGGATGCCCCTCGGAAAGACGGCCGCTCCACAGGTTCCGCGAGCCTTGGTCGTGGCCGTTGGTCTCCATGTCGATCCCGTTGATGACGAGGAGGTCCTGGTAGTGCTCCTCGAAGAACGCCGGGATGATGCCCGTGCCCACGCCCTGGTCGGGGTTGTTGGGGTCGGGGAACTCCATGGGGAAGCGGAGGTTGCCCGCCTGCCCGATCATGGACTTCTCATAGTGGTTCATCGGGTCCGGGTCATTCGGACCATTGGACCCCTTGGGGTCACAAAACGAGGTGGGGTCCCAGCCCCCGCCTGCGTTGAACAGCATGAAGAACTGTCCGGTGTGGGCTTCGGCGCCGAGGCCGGCTCGCCCGTGGCTGAGGTCCTGGCCGCCGAAGGCTGCCGGGGCCATGAGGGACATGCCTGCACACGAGGTGAGCTTGAGAAAATCTCTGCGATCCATTTTGATGCTCCTTTGTTTCCTTGTGTGTGGGCTTATTCGTGGAGGAAGCGGAAGTCCGACAACATGTAGTTGGTGACAGCAATCCACGCGCGAATGGTGTAACCGGGGTCTTCGCCGAGGCGCTGTTCTTCGGGCAGTTCTTCGCCGGTGACGGGGTTGTTTCCGAGCCCGCAGTTTCCAAGACCGGTGCCGTAGCGCTCCGGATCATCGTCGGCACGCTGCAGGCCAAGTTGACCGTCTCTCCAGACGTCCAAGTACAGTTGGTAGATACGCTCGATTTCCGGGTCGCCGGCGTCGAGGTACTCGCCCCACAGGCGGGAGACGAGATACTGAATGTTGTTCCGGATGGCAGACGAGGCGTTCGGGATCTCGAACCCGTTGAGGTCCTCCGGCTGCATCGTGGGCTCGACGAGCGGGAACAGAATCCGCTCGGCGGCCGGCTTGCTGAAGTCCCAAGGCGTTGCACGGCAGGCCATCTGGTTGGCCATGCGCTTGGCGACGTTCGCCATGATGCCGTTGGGCTCCGTGACGCGACCGACGATGTCGTTGGAGTTGATGCCGCCGTACAGCGTCATGTACTGGTCCTCAGACAGCAGGTAACCCGTGCCGCCCGCTTCGGTCGACCACTCAAAGCCGGCAACCGCGGTGATCTTGCGGTGCAGCTGCTCGGGGGTGAGCAAGCGGCCCATGCCGACGTTCTCGAGCTCGAACCGGCGAGCCTGTGCAGCGTCCTCGTCCAGACCGATCGCCTCGTAGTTGTAGGCGCGGTAGTAGGGCGACTTGATGATCTCCTTGACCACCACCTTGAGCTGGTAGTTGGTGTCGGTGAACTGCTGCGCGATGTCGTTGAAGACCGCACGCTGCGTCTTGGCGGCTTCGATTCCGCCGAGGTAGTTCTCGTCCTCGGGGTTGTCGGGCTCTGTGAGCGGCTTTTGGCCGCTGAGGCCTTCGAACATGATGTAGACGGCGGACAGCGCGAACCGAGGGTCTTGAACGATCTCGCGAACGCCCCATTGCAGTGCAGCCTGGTCGTTGGTGGCCGGCATCTGCGACTCGCCGAATCCCGGAGGCAGCATGTCGGGGAACCAGCCCTGCTCGGGGAGGCGGTAGCGACCCTGGTCGTCCCAGTTCTTGAACGAACCGGCGACGGGATCGATGACCTCGTGACAGATCGTGCACTCGGGGTTGTTGAGCGTGGCGTTGTGGCCGGTGATGGCCGTCGCGTCCACCGGGCGGTTGCCCAGCGCCTGCACGTCGGTGGCCAGGAAGAACTCATAGAGCATCCGGGCCCGGTGACGGTTGCGGTTGGTGTCGGTGGTCGGGAACCGGTTGAGGAAAACGACCGAGGTCAGCGCGCCGGCGAGCGGCAGGCCAGCGAGCTTCGCGGGGACGAACTCGTTGTAGTCGTCGGGGTTGGCGAAGGTGGCGTCGGCACCGAGCGACTGCGCCGAGAACGGGTTCACCATCGTGTAGTCGGCGGTGAGCAGCTCCGTGTAGGGGAGGTCGTTCTTGACGATGTGAACGAGCAGCTCGAGGGGTTGGCGAGCCACGCCGTTGTTGGAGTACTCGGCGGCTTGGTCCCGCTCGTCGTCGGGCAGACCTTCGAACCAGTACGCGTTGGGGAAGTCTCCGCCGGGGTTGCCGTTGTCGTCTTCCTCGTAATCGAGGAGGTCGAGCGCCTGGGTGCCGCCGTAGTATCGGTCGGTCAGGAACTTGTCGTTGTAGATCTCGCGGAGGCGGTCGTAGAAGACCGGGTCGGTCATGACCTCGTCGAGAATCGCGTCGAGGGCTTCCCAGCTGCCCTCTTGAACCCGCATGTCCTCCTCAATCGTGGGGAGACGGCCGGCGAGCGCCAAGGTGGCCTTTCGCAGCGTCGCGCGCTCATCGAGGAGCTCGACACCATCGAAGAACTCCTCGGTGATGTCTCCCTCTTCGCAAGAGGAGGGTGCGTCCAGACGGTTCATCATCTCGACGAACGCGTTGTACTCGGCGGAGCCCTCTTTGAAGCGCTCGCCACCCTCGTGCTCGATGCCCAGGGTCGGCTTGAGGAGGAGCCAGCTCTGCCCCTCGAACTGCAGCTTCGACATCTGGGAGAACGCTTCGAGGTTGGACTCGAGGTAGTCCGGACCCGACTCGGGCGTGCGCAGCACGAAGGAGGTGTCCTTCGCCGCGCCGGAGCTGTTGTGACAGCTCGAACAGTTGTCGGCGAGAATCGGCGCGTAGACCGTCTCCCGGAAGAACTCCTCGTCGGAGACACAGTCTCCGGACTCGTCGTCACTTCCGTCGTAACAGGCCGTGACCGTGAGGCCCAAGAGTGCCGTCAGGCCCAATCCTAGATGTCGTTTGAAACGTGCGCGGTTCATCGTGCTTCCCCCTGCCGTTGGCGAATCAATGATTCGCGGTTTGACGCCGTGCCTCCCAGTGCGCGACGTGGAATGAACCTAATCGGTTCCCCTCAGATTCTTCAAGGTAGTCAGAGGTCGGCAAACGCCGAATTCGGGATCGAAAAGCCGGTTTAGACGCCGTTTAGGGGGTCTAGGCCCCAACCCCGTACGGCCCCCCCTGGGGCTCGGACTCCACATGATCCCGTCCGCGTGGTGCAGCATCGTGCATACAGGCCGAAGTGCCGGATCGCGGGCTGATACGGCCCGCTGGCAAGGTTCCGGGCATCACGAGCCCCAGGTCGCTCGGGTCTGCAGCCCCCAGTAGGGTACGGCGAATTCGGGGGCGTGGACTCTAGGCCCCAAGACCCGCGCGGATCCCTGTCTTCTCAAAACCCCCCGCCATTTTTTTTTTCACTTTTTTTGCCTTCCAACCCTCACGACGAGGCTCGCCCGGAGCGCAGTGCTCTTGGCTACAGCTCGGTAGGTAGGTGGACAGCGGGGCACCCGCGCGCAGGTCCTACATGAACGTTGTAGGCTCGATGAATGACTGCCCAGGCGACCCCGGCCGCGGTGGGTGTTCTCGACGCATGAACGACGTGGACAACGGAAGCACGCTCGCGCTGCGTCGCGTGGAGTGGAATGGCAGCGCCTCCCGCTCGGCGGACGATCGCGTGGCCGCCGAGGCCCCCCTGGAGATTCGAATCGCCGGGGTCCCGATCGCAGTCGTGATGCGCACGCCGGGGCACGACGAGGACCTCGTGCGCGGGTTTCTGCTCTCCGAACGCATCGCGCAATCGAGTCCTTCGATCGTCAGCGTCCGCCACTGTGGGGAGGTGGACCACCCCGAGGCCGAGGACAACGTCATGCAGGTGGTGCTCAACCACGCCGTCGACCTCGCCGCGCTTCGGCGCAACCTGTTTGCGAGCAGCAGCTGTGGCATCTGTGGCAAGGCGTCGATCGAACAAGCCATGCACCACACCGGGAAGGTCGACGACACCGTCCGGCTGGCCCCCTCCGATCTCTACGCGCTTCCGGGTCGGCTCGAAGCGCACCAGGCGGGTTTCGATGCGACCGGCGGAGTCCATGCGGCAGCCCTGTTCGACGCGTCCCTGAAGACAATCGCCGTCCGCGAAGACATCGGGCGACACAACGCCGTGGACAAGGTGCTCGGCGTGGCCTCCTGCGAGCAACGCGTCGGGGCCATCTTGATGGTCTCGGGCCGGGTGTCCTTCGAGATCATGCAGAAGGCGTTGGCATGCGGCGTGGAGCTGGTCGCGGCCGTATCCGCCCCAAGTTCCCTCGCTGTCGATCTCGCCGCGGAGTCGGGGATGACCCTCGTCGCCTTTCTGCGGGACGCACGAATGTGTGTCTACTCGGCGCCGCACCGTATCCAGGCCTGAGTCTCAGCACCCGCCGGTTGGATGCTCGAAGCCGTCGTAGTCCTCTTCGCCGGGCCGAGGGATGGCGCACTTGAAGTCCTTCTCGATCAACAAAGACAGCACGGCGGACGCTTCCAGTGGCTGCTCACCGCGGATCGTGACTTCGTCGCTGCCGACCCACGCCGCAGCGACGGAGCTTGGCATCCGAACCGTGACGGTCGACTCTTCAAAGCTCGCGCAGACCTCCTGCACAGCGCTGTCGTGTTCGACGGCGTAGGTCATCACCGAGGCCGGCCCAAACCGGATCGACTGCTCGACCCGAGCGGAGTCTCCGAATTGCTTGACCTCGCTCTGCGAGAGCCGAAGTCGAAGTGAATCTCCGAGGATGCGCAGCTTCATCGCGCAGGAGCGTAGCAGCCCTCCGAGGAGACGAGGACGGTGCCGTGCACACCTGCGCGGCCGCAGTTGCCCACACAGCGTGACCAGGCCATTCTCCTGGCACTCGTGCCGCCACGTCGCACAGCCTTGGTGCTCGCAGGAGGTCGATCCGTCCGCATGGGTCGGCCGAAAGCCACCCTGCCTTGGGGGGGCAAGACCATGCTCGAGGCGGTGTTGGAGCCCCTTCAAGCGTGCTGCGAGGTCGTCGTGGTCGTCGCGCACCCCGGCCAAGCTCTGCCCACGCTCCCGACCGACATCCTTCGGGTGGACGACCCTCCCGAGCTCGACGACCAGGGCCCGCTGGTCGGCGCGCAGGCTGGCCTTTGTGCACTGGACGCAAACGATGCGGTCTACCTCGCTGCGACCGACAAGCCGAACCTGACCGTCCTGCATGTGCAGTGGATGTTCGGCCGCCTCGGCGACGCCGACGCAGCCGTCCCCATGGATCCCCCAGAGTCTACTCGGCGCCACCGCATGCATCCGCTCGCGGGTGTGCTCCGAGCCGGGCCGGCCCGAAGCGCCATCTCGCAACTGCTGCGGGAGGACGAGCGCGCGCTTCGGCTCACGTTCGAGAGACTCCGCTGCAACGAGGTCCCAGTCTCGAGCCTGCCCGATCCGGGCGTCCTTCAAGACTGCAACACCCCGGCCGACTACCAGGCCGCGCTACGAGAAAAACAGCCATGAACGACTGCACCGTCGACGGACGCGTCCACCACCGATTCGCGCAGCTCGACGGCATTCGCATGCACTACGTCGAGTCGGCCGATGCTGCCGTGGGCGCGCCGTTGGTCATCCTCCTCCACGGTTTTCCGGAGTTTTGGTACGCGTGGCGACACCAACTGGTTGCGCTCGCGGAGGCGGGCTACCGAGTCGTCGCCCCCGACCTTCGCGGGTTCGGACGTACGGACAAGCCTCGGGGCATCGACGCCTACCAGATCGAGGCTCTGGCCGATGACATCGCTGGCCTGATCGGGGCGCTCGGTGCCGAGCAGGCCTCCATCGTCGGACACGACTGGGGCGGCATGGTCGCGTGGTGGCACGCGATCCGCCATCCCGAGCAAGTTCGGACGTTGTCCGTCCTCAACTGCCCGCACCCCGGGCTCCGGTCACGCATGATGTCCGACCCGGCGCAGCTGCGGCGTAGCGGATACATGTTGTTCTTCCAGCTGCCTCGGCTCCCCGAGCGCCAGATCCGGCGCAACGACCACGCGCGCGTCCGCGCCATGCTGCGCAACGACCCCACCACCCCCGGGGCGTTCACGGACCACGACGTCCAACAGTACGTCGACGCCCTCGACCCTGCGTCTACCACCGCAGCACTCAACTACTACCGCGCGTACATGCGCCGTGGCAGCGAGCTCCAGCACGCGCTGCGCCCGATCGACCGTCCCACCCAGGTGTTGTGGGGAACCGCGGACCGCTACGTGGGACTCGAGTACGCCACACCACCCACGCGGTGGGTTTGGGATGTGCGTGTAGAGAGGCTCGAGGGGTACAGCCACTGGGTGCAAGTCGATGCCGCAGCGGAGGTGAACAAGCGGCTTCTGGCGTTTCTTCCCTCGCCTTGAGGACCTTGCACCGAAGCCCTCGCCGCCCCAAGCTTCGACAACAATGACGCCCGAAGCAGAAAAGCCCGGTCTCGGCGCAGGACTTCGGGCAGCGGGCCGTGGTGTCCGTCGAGTCTTCGACACGCCCGAGGTCGGCAAGACCTACTTCCAGCTGGTTGCGGTGCTCTTCGTGCTCGCAGGCACGCTGAGCGCCGCCGGATTCTGGGCGGTCCTGCACTACACACCGATCGATGGGACGGAGTCCTGGTGGCTCCTCGCGGGCATGTGGATCGCTCGGGTCGCGGGCATGCTCATCGTCGCCCTCGTCTGCCCGATTCTCGCCCTGTTCACCGCCAACACCCTGTTCCCGATCCTGGGCGAGCGGGTGTTCCTGGCCGGCGTCCGAGCGGTCAACCCCCAGCGAGCGGACGAACTCGCGGCGCTCGAAGGACTGCCGCTTCGGGTCTCGATCCCGCAGAACCTCATCCGCATGGCGCTGTTCATCGGCCTGAGCCTCTTCGCGTTCGCGGTCTCGCTGATCCCGGTCGCGGGCGTCGTGCTGGGACCGGTGTTGCAGGGCTACTTCACGTCCCGTGCGCTGGGTTGGGAGCTTCTCGACCCCTACTTTGAGAAGCTCGACGTTCGTTTCGACGCCCAGCACGCATTCGTCAAACAACACCGCGGAGCCCTGGTCGGCTTCGCCCTGCCCTTCTCGCTCGCGATGAGCATTCCACTGGTGGGCCCCCTGCTGTTCGGCGTCGCCCAGGCAGCGGCGGGCACCCTCGTCGTCGAAGTCTTCGAAGGCAACCCGGCGCAACTCAGCGCCTGAGCATCACCGCCAGCGCCGCTTGCGAGGAGCGTCGGGCACGACCCGCGAGGGGCTGGAAGACGGCGGGCCCAGGCGCGAGGTCCAACGCCACACCACCGAGATCCGTGGACCTGCGCTCTCCACCTTGTGCACGGCATGCAACCAATCGGCTTGGCATCGCCCGCCCATGACGTAGAGATCGCCCGCGCCCAAGCGGACGTCGTGTCGGACATCATGCGCCTTGGACATGAACGACACGGGACGTTCGGCGCCGAGGCTCAACCCGGCGATCACCGTCTTCTCGAGGTAGAGCATCTCGTCGTCCCGGTGGAAACCGACGCTGTCACGACCGTCGCGATACAGCACCATCGCGGCGCCTCGGAGTCGGATTCGGTAGCGAGCTTCGAGCACCAGTCGAGCTCGATGCAGCAGCGGAACTGCGGCGAGCTGCGTGGTGGACAAGCCTGCGCCCATCCGCGGGTCGGGGACCTTTCGCCCCTCCCGAATGCTGCTCCCCTGCGTCCAGGGCATCGTGTCGTACAGGTGCTGGAACAACGCCTCCGTGTCAGGGGCGAATCCGCGCACCACGTCGACCCACGACGTCTCGTCGAGCTGCAGCCGCTCTCGCGAGGCCTTGCGGTCGATGAGCAGGGCGGGGTCGGTCAAGGCTGGGAGCCTAGCAGCCTGGCCCAGCAGTGCCCCGCGAGATGCCCTCAGCTTCGACTCGGCGACCTGTCGGGGCCCGCGCCAAGGTTCATTGTGTTTCTCGCCCTACGGTTCTCGTTCCAGCCCCCGGGGCAGCTGGGAACCGCCCCGCAGCCGACCCCGCAGCCTTGGAGCCAGTCGGCTGACCGGTTACCCTGGCCGCACGAATGGTCGAACCGACCGACGACATTGGGCCCAACGAGGATCGCACTGAGCTCGAGCTGCTTCGGGAACGTGCGGACCAGGCGGCCGCAACCGCCACAGAGTTGCGACGCAGCGAGGAGCTCACCCGTCGACTCATCGAGGCGGTGCCAAGCGGGGTCATCCATGTCACCACCGCCGGTGCGATTCGAACGGCCAATGCCGAAGCACTTCGCATTCTCGGGATGTCCTACGACGACATCTCGAGGCGGTACGTGTCGGATTTCGAGACCCAAACGCTCTTCGAGGATGGCCGGCCTTGTCCCGTTGAGGAGTATCCGGTCTCCCGAGCGCTCGCCACAGGAGAAGCTCAGCCCGCGCAAACCATCGGGGTCCGGCGACCCGACGGCGATACCGCGTGGGCGATCTTCACCGCCGTCCCGGTCAAGGAGGAAGACGGAACCCTGCAGGGCGCAGTCGTCACCTTCCTGGACATCACAGACCGCAAGCGGCTGGAGGATCAGCTCCGCGAGGCGGACAAGATGCAGGCGATCGGACGACTTGCGGGCGGCGTGGCCCACGACTTCAACAATCTGCTCACGGTCGTTCTGGCCAACGCAGCGGAAGTCCGCAGCGCCCTGTCGCCCGACGACCCGCATGCCGCGGACCTGGGGCACATCATCGACGCGACACGTGCGGCCTCACGACTCACCTCGCAGCTGCTCTCGTTCGCACGGCGGCAGGTCATCGCGCCGACCGAAACGGTCCTCAGCGAACTCACCTCCAAGATCGGCACACTCCTGGAGCGCGCCGTCGGTGACAGCATCGAGCTCCGCGTCCGAAACGCGCCCGACCTTTGGCCCGTGTTTGTCGACAGCCACCAGTTTGAGCAGGTCGTGATCAACCTGGTCCTCAACGCCCGCGACGCCATCGACGCGTCGGGGATGATCACGGTGGAGACGGAGAACGCAACGGGGGGCAAAGGAGACGAGGTCGTGCTGCGCGTTCGAGATGATGGAGCGGGGATCGAACCGAGCGCACGCGAGCACATCTTCGAGCCGTTCTTCACCACGAAGGGCACCAGCGAAGGTGTGGGCCTGGGCTTGGCGACTTGCTACGGGATCGTCGCGCAAGCCGGCGGAACGATCACGGTCCAGAGCGAGCCAGGCGAAGGAAGCACGTTCGAGGTTCGGCTCCCACGGGCACAGCCAGCCGAACACGAAGACGCCCGGTCCCAAGCTCTGAGCCCAGTTGTCCTCGTCGTTGAGGACGAGCCAGCCGTGCGCCGGATCGTCGAGCGTATTCTGGGTCGGCAGGGGTACCGTGTGCTCGCTGCCGACGGAGGACCGGCCGCCGTCTCGCTCCTCGAGGGCGAGAGTCAGCTCGACCTGATTCTCGCGGACGTCATGATGCCGGACATGCTCGGCCCCGAGGTGGTTCAGCGCGCCCGCGAGCGTTTTCCGGACGTGCCCGCCTTGTACATGTCCGGACAGGCGGATCGTATCCTGAACGATGGCGATGTCCTCGAGTCGAGCGCACAGCTCGTTCGCAAGCCGTTCGAGGTCGACGATTTGACGGCGCGGGTGCGCGAGGCCGTCGAAAGCCACGGTGCCTGATGGTCACTGTTGGTTGTCGAACTCCTCAGTAGCCCCCCAAAACCGACCCGTGCAGCTCATTTGCGCGCGCCAGGTCCCGCAATGGATACTCGGGCCGTGAGCGTTCGTACCGTCGTCCTCCTCGCTGCGCTCAGCAGCGTGCCGGGTTGCGACACCGTGCAGGGATGGCTGGACGAAGCCCAATCGGGGCCAGCCGAGGACGGCACCGCGACGGATGCCGCCGCCGAGGTCCGCGAACCCCTCCACGGATTCGTCGTGCTCGAACACGACACCGCGATGCACAGACGGCCCTCCACCGAGGCGCCAGCGCTCACGCTCGCGTTCGAGCCCGAGGCCAGGCTCGGCCGGCGCTTCGCGACATTCGAACTCGCGGAGACTCGGGGGGGCTGGGTCCAGGTCCGCCCGCTCTCAGCAGCCGCGGGCGCGAAGCACTGCGCCGGAAGCTGGGCACCGCTGCACGACTTCGACGTGGCGTTGTGGGTGCAACGCACCGACCTGGTACCCACGCTGCAGTCGGGCACGCTCGTTCGCGACGAAGCGGGGGGTTCGGCCATGCTCTCCACCGGCATTCCGGTCGCGACACCATCGGGCAAGGACGAGCTGGCCCGGATCCCTCAGCTCGGCATTCGAGCCCGCATCCCCGCAAACGCCATTGGTCAAACCTACGAGGAGGGGCCGCTGTTTCCCCTGCCCGATGCGATCGCTGCGCGACCTCTCGACCAAACGGCACTCCGGTTCAACGACGACCCTCTGGACATGTCGGCCTTTGCGCTGACGGCCCAGTCGCCACCCCGCCTTCCTGTACACGTCCGTGCAGACGAGGACGGAAAGACACTGGTTGGCGTCGGAACCCCATGCGCGGAACTTCGACTCCCGGAGACCGGACCGAAGGCATGGCTGGCCGACCCCGCCCCACCCCCCGAACCACCGCCCAAGGCCGAGCGCCCACCGCACGCGCCCGGGTCATGGCAGGTCGACGCCGGCGCCGAGGCTTTCTGGCCCGACATGGAAGCCGCGGGCACGGTCCGAAGCCATCACGTATTCGCGGGCCAACCGACCAGCAAGAGCGACAAGCGCTGCTTCGAGTTCGAAGCCGGCTGGTCACGGATCTGTGTTCGCGCCGATGACCTCTCCCAGGTTCCTGAGCCGGAGCCGGAGCCGGAGCCTGTCCCGACAGACACCCCGCCCGAGCCGGAGCCTGTACCCACGCCGGAGCCCGAGCCTGTACCCGAGCCGGAGCCCGAGCCCACTCCGGAGCCCACGCCGGAGCCGGAGCCAAAGCCCGAACCCACTCCAGACCCCGAACCCACTCCAGAGCCCGAGCCTGTACCAGAGCCCGAGCCTGTACCCACGCCCACGCCGTCGACAGGCGAGCCGTCGGTCAGCGTCTTCAAGGCACAGATCACAGGCCCCCTCGACCGCAAATCCGTGGCGAAGGTCCTCAAGCTCCACCGCCGAAAAACCCTCGCCTGCTACACCACCCAGCTCGCAGACGACCCAGCGCTGGCCGGGTCGATTCAGCTCATCCTGACGATCTCACCGCGCGGCGCGGTGAAGTCCGTGAAGAGTCGACACGACAAGCTCGGCAACCGACTGCTTCGCCAGTGCCTGCTCGAAGAAGCCAAGCACTGGGGCTTCCCGAGCCCCGAAGGCGGCGGCATGGTGGTGGTGAAGCAGACGCTGAAGTTCTCGCCAGGCTGACAGTCGCGCTCACGCTCTATCCGCAGATGGCGACTTTGTCGTCGCAGCAGTCACCCCAGTACGCACAGACCGAGTCGCAGTAGCAGCCCGCTTCGGCCTGATCCCCACAGTGTCCCTCGCAGGAGTCTGGGGCCGGCTCGACCGGTTCCTCGAAGTCGGCCAGGCACTCGAGGTAGGCGTCGTTCTGCTCCCACCCACACGCACCGTCCGCGCCGTGGTGTCCGCAAGTGGTCTCGCCAAAGCAGATGTACTCGGGCAGCACTTCGCACGTGGTGATCACGCCGGGCGCTTCACTCTCCAGGGCGCAGACCTGACCGCTGCATCCTGCGGGAACACACGGCTCCATGCACACGCCATCGGCATCGGGGAAGGGGTTGTCGATGACGCACTCCAGACCCGCAAGGCAGCTGAAGCCCGCGATGCCTCCACAGATGCCGCCCTGCGCGGAACCGGGCTGACATGATCCGCCCGCATCGGGGAAGCTGCCCTCGAGTTGGCAGTGCTGTCCAGCGGGACACTGAATCGCAGCGATGCCACCGCAGAAGACCGGCTCCTCGTCGGGATCGACGCAGACCCCCGGGATGTCGAACGTGGGCTCCGAGAACTCGCACTCCAAGCCAGGCGCACACGAAGCGCGGAACGCTGGCAACACGAACCCTTCGCAGCTCTCACCGACCTGCGCCCACGGCTTGCACACCCGAAGGTTGTCGTCATTCCATCCGCAGAACTCCGGGCAGTCGTCATTGCTCCCGCACTCATCCACGGGCACGTCGTTGCACACGGCGTCGACATCGTGGCAGCAGTCGCCGTAGTCCACACAGGCCGCATCGCACTGGCAGCTGTTCGAGGGGATATACTCCCCACACGCCTCTGGAGAACACGAGCCCGCTGCGCGGTCCCCATTGCTGGCGGCGGCAGCCAGGCGGTTTTCGTCGACAGGAGCCTCGTCGCAGGCGGAGACGGCCAGCAGTACGGGCAGGCAGAGGAGAAGCTTGAGGTGTTTCATCGACCTGGTGCGAAGAAGGAGGAACCTTCGCGAGGTCGAAGTACCGACACCGAGATCGGCCGACAACCCTCCGTGGGATGCGTCGTCGTGAGGTTGAAGTCAGCCCAGCGGATGGCAGTTTTTCAACGACGAGACGGGAGGTAGCGCCACTCACTGTCCGCAACGCGGGTGCCCTCGGACCCCAGCGCCGCCAGGGTCGGGATCGCGACCGGCGCGGTTTCGACCACCTCGAGCTTGTCGCCATCGGACGCACGGGCATCAGCGGACGGCGCCGACCAGCCCATCGCAGTGGCCATCGTCAGCAGCATCGCAGCCTGTTTTGCCCGTCGCACACCCGCCCATATTCCAAGGTTCGTACCGACCGTGGAGCACGAGGGGAAACCGGAATTTCACGACGGATATCAATCGACTAGCGGCATGCGCGAATGCGCCCGGCTCGCAGCAGCCCCCGAACCTCCCCAGATTGGGAAGGGGGCGATGACCCGATCTGTAACCCCCCCTATCATCGAGGGGATGAGAGCGGCCGCAATCCTCCTCGCCCTCTCCGGGTGCACGTCGGCACCGACGCCCGACTCTGAGCCCCCCGCCCCGCAAGCGCCGGCCGTGGCTGCAGCACAGACCCAGCCTGACCCTGAGCCTGCCCCTGCGCCTTCTCAGCTGGAGCCAGTCCCCGAACCGGAGACCCCCAACCCCGTCGCGGTCCGGATCAACAAGAAGTACGAGGGTGGGGACGCCGCAGGTTGGGAGAAGCGGTTCGAACGGAAAGGCCGCGAGGTTCACGACCGCCAGGCCGCCGTCCTCGAAGCGCTGCGCATCGAGCCTGGCATGTCCGCGGCCGACGTGGGTGTGGGCAGTGGCCTGTACACGCTCGCCTTCGCCAAGGCCGTCACGCGCAGCGGCACCGTGTTCGCCGTCGACGTGCAAGACTACTTCCTCGACCACGTCCGGGACAAAGCGAAAAAGGCCGGCCTGAGCAACATCGCGTTCGTCAAGGCCGAGCAACGCTCCGCGAACCTCGACGACGGCACGGTCGACATCATCTTCATGTGCGACGTCTTCCACCACGTCGAGTACCCACGGACGTATCTCGCCAGCCTCTACGCGGCCCTCAAGCCCGGGGGTCGACTCGCCGTCATCGACTTCATCGCCGAAGAGGGCAAGTCCAAGAAGTGGGTGCTCGAGCACGTCCGAGCCAGCCCAGCGGAGTTCCGGGCCGAGTTTGAGGCCGCCGGATTCGTGTTCGAACGAGCGCCCGATCTGTTGGAGGAGAACTTCTTCCACGTGTATCGAAAGCCGGAGTAGGGTCAGCGCACACGTGGGCGCAGTGCAATCCGCTGCGCAGCGAGTCCCTGTGATCGGGGACAAGCAGGCCGCCGACCCCATGCAACCGGGGGGTCCAATCGTCGTTCACGGCCGTGGGCAGGCGGGTTCACCCGTGTGCACAGGGCTGCGCAGGAAAGAGGGCCAGGGCTCACCGCGTTGAGCGGGCATGGTCGAAGATTGGTCTGACGCGAATCCCCCGACGCCCCCGCCCGACTTGGGTCCCAACAATGACGAGCTTCCCGACCCGATTCCGCCGCGAGAGTCGCCCGTGTGGCCGCTGGCGATCGCCGGTGGTGTCGCGCTGCTGTTGGGACTGGTCTTCTTCGCATGGCACGTGTTGGAGCAGGGCTGGATCGACACGAGCCACAAGCTGCTGATGGGCGGCGCGGCCTCGGTCTTGTTGACGGCCGCCGCATGGCCGTTGGCCAAGCGCGGTCAACCGGAGGTTGCAGGTGCCCTCGGCGGCGCAGGTCTGGGAGCCTGGTTTTCGACCTGGCTCGTCGCACGGCATGTGTACAGCCTTGCCCCGGCCGGAGTTGCTTTCGCCGCCCTCGTTGTCGGAGTACTCGCATGTCTGCTCCTCGCCGACCACTTGCGACTGCGATGGATGGCCGGCCTCGCGGGGCTCGCGGCTTGTGCAACCCCCGTGCTCACACAGGCGGGCGACGGGCAGCTGGGCGAGCTGATGATCTACCAAACCGGCGTGCTCGCAGCATTCGCCGTCCTCGATGTGCGCCGCGGCTGGCCCGAGCTCCCCACGCTGGGTCTGCTGGGGACATGGGCTCTGCTCATGGGTTGGGGCGCACGTCATCTCGACGCGTCCTCTTCGCTGGAGTTCATGCTCAGCGTGGGACTGCTGGTCCTCGCAGGCGCGGCCTCGACCTGGCGCGTGGCGTTGCAGGCGAGCAACACCCGCGACACAGGGTTGGCGGTCGCACGGGTTCTCGCCGGAGGGCTGACCGCCTGGTCGGCGGCGGGTTGGGCATTTGGCGGACACCTTCCGTCCCTGCGAATGGCGACCCTGCTGCTCGCCGCCTGGCACCTGGCGTTCGGCGTCTTCATGGCGCGACGCAACGAGGCCCTGCATCGGGCGACCTTGGGCCTGGGTTGGGTGATGGCGTGTGCCGGAGGGCTGATGCTCGGAGGCATGGCCGCCATGCTCGGTTGGTGGACCATGATGGTGATCGCCATCGGCCTGGTGTGGTCGGGACGCCAGCGCTTTCTGTTGTGGGCCCTGTTGCCCGCGATGTGTGCCGGGGGCTACTCGATGGTGTTTGCGACACTGCCGTGGACACTGGGCGCGGGCATGGTGACCGCCTTGATGCTTGTGAGCCTCGGCCTGTGGCCCGCCCCACGCGCGGCGCCTCGTTCGTCGCTCATGTGGGTCGGCGTCCTGCTGCACGCAGCCATCGTCTATGTGGCCGGCCCGGACGCGATGCACAGCCGCTACATGCTCGGCCTGCTCCCGTTCGCACTGATCCTGGCCCGTGGAGCTCAGGCGCCGGCGACCGGCTTTCCTGTGGCGGCGAAGGCCCTGTTGGTGACCCTCGGCGCGAGCATCCTGATGTTTGGGACCCACGCGGCGGTCGGTCCCGAGACCGTCGGGATCCTCGCACTCACGGCCGCGGGCACCGTCCTGCTGCTCCGGGCCCGCGCGGCCCACGGGAGAACAGACGCGTACGAGGGCACGGGGCTGGTCGTGGCCGCCTATGCGGGACTGCTGATGTTCCGCGGACTCGGTGCGGCCGTTGTGGGTCACAGCGCGGTGGTGATGACGGTGGTCCTGGCCGCGGTTGGGTTGGGCCTCGTCGTCGCGGGCCTGAGACTCGAGCACAAGCTGTGGCGTCACGCCGGACTCACGGCGATCGGCGTGGCTGCGACCAAACTGGCGCTCCTCGACACGGCGAACGCCGCACTCCCGGTGCGAGGCTTCAGCTTCATCGCGGTCGGCGGCATCCTCATCGTGGGCGCGTACGCCTACCGTCGGGCCGCACGCCGCGACGAAGGCTTGGCCTGCTAAAGCGGCGATCGGTTTGAAACGGCCTGCAGAGTGCGTCGCTGGGCGCGTCTGGCAAGGCGGGAGGCCGAAGGCGGACTCCAGGGGTCGTTCCGAGCCGTCCGCATGCGGACGCTCGAAACGGCCCTTGTGACGTTCCCTGTCCTTCGCAGCTGGCGGGTATGATGCGGTGTGACGACCGCCGCAACCGACCCTGGCTCCCAAGTCGATCCTCCGGTCCCGGCCACCGGTGTCATCGTCGACCTGCGCAACTTCACCCCCAGTTTGAACGCGGCCGAGGTGGATGAACGCGGGACCAACCGATTCTGCTACACGCTCGCCGACTTCTATGCCGCAACCCTGGACCACTGCATGCTCGCCATGGCGCCAGCAGAGCGTGCGGACCCGCAGATTTCAGTCAGCAGCACGGGCGACGGGCTCCTGGTCGTGTTCATGGGCCCACGGCACTTCGCGCAGGGACTGCTCGCAGCGTTCCTGCTCGAAGCGGGGCTCATCGAAACATGCGAACGCCACAACCAAGCCAACCCGCAGCTTCCGACGGTGTCGTTCGGCGTCGGCGTGGAGTCCGGCGAGGTCTCCCGTATCCGGGCCGGCTCATCCGTCGCGGGTGTCGACACTGTCATCGGGCATTGCGTTAACATCGCGGCCCGGATCGAGGCGCTTACAAAGCTGATCGCGAGCGCGCGCGTGCTCGTGGGAGACTCCACGGTCGAACTCTGCGCCGAAGCCTTCCACGGGCAAACCTTCGAGAGTCTGCGAGCCCAAGAGCGCACCGCGACGAACGACACCGACCGAGTGGCCCTGCAGAAGCGGATGAACGAGATCAACCGCGAGCTGTGCCTGACGTTTCTCGATCGCTACGCCCTCAAAGGGGTCGAGCGTCCCTTGCCCTTGTACCGCCCTGACGAGTCGGCCACCTGCGGAGGCGTGCTCCGATTCGACCGACTCCTCGAGCACTTGGTGGATTCGGATCCGGAGCACCTACACCAGGTCCGCGATGTGCTGTGCCACGAGTGCAGCGAGTCCTAAGGACGCCATGAGGCTCCAACTCTTGATGCACTCGGGCGCAGCGGCTCCAAAGCTTCGCCTGCGCGCCCTCCGGGATCGCCATGCAGGACAGCCAACACGCATGAGACGTCGGTACTGCCTACGCGTGTCTCCACAAGAACCGGGTGTGCGGCGACTGTGGCCCCTCCGCGCCCGCTGTCCTCATCCTCCGAGACCCCAGCAAGGAGGCGCGAGGCTGAGGGGTCGGCAACAGACACCACCTCAGCACCCTTGTCCGCATCCATTGCATCCCTGTCCGCACCCATTGCACCCTTGACCACACTGCCCGCATCCGTTGCAAGCGTCGCCGCATCCGTTCCAGGCCTGGGTGCACTCGCCGCAGTCGTCGCACCCCTGAGCGCAGCCGCTGCAGCAGTCTTCGGATCCGCGGCCGCATTCGCCCGGACACGCCACGCAGTCCGAGCAGCAGCGGGCGCACTCTACAGACCCACATCCGCTGAAGCACTCACCGCACCCCTTCTCGCATTGGGTTCCACAGCCGTCGCAAGCGCTGCAGCCCCCACCCGGTTCTCCGACCGCGGGTTCTCCGGTGGTGCCCGTGCCGTCGCCGACGTCGGGTGAGAGATCCGAAGTCCAGTCGTCGACATCATCGGAGCCGACGTCTGGACCCGGAACGTCCTCACGGAGCGGAGCGGCATAGACCACCCAGGACACCCCCCACGCCCAGGTCATCGTGGCCGCGGACACGGCTCGGGCCCAAACCCGTTGGCTTGGGGTTCGCACGCGTCTGGGTGCGAGTGTTTCCCGGCGGGATTCCAGAACGCGCGTTGCGGATGTCTCCGCCTCGTTGCATCGCTCGATGAAGCGCCGGAGCACCGCCGAGAGCACCGCCTTGTGACGGGTCCATGGCAGTTGCGCACAACCGTCAGCAGCAGCGCCCAGGGCAGCTCGCAGTGCAACGATGGCTTGCGAGGTGCGGTCGGAGCAAGGGTCTCCGTACGGGTCCAGGCACGGGTTGAAGTCGCAGGTTCTCGCGTCCTCCTCCAGGTCCTCCAGCGCGTCGAGCAGGTAGATGGCCGCACCGATCGAGGCTCCGAACTCCGCCAGCTGGGACCGAGCCAGCGAGAGGGAGAACGCCGGCGCCGCTCCGGGGAGCAGCGCCGCCGCCTCGAATGCCATTGCGAGGACCGCGGCCGTCGGTGCCGCTGCGATTTCCGGAAGCGGAACCCCCCCGTCTCGCTCGACCGCAACCTGTCGCCCCTCAAAACCGCGTAGCGCCGGCAGGCTCACCCCAAGGTCCGCCAGCTGTGCCTCCGCGCGTCGTGCCGGTGCGTCGCTGAACCACGGACGAACCACGCGCGCCGCCCACTGACCATCAGCAGCGCGGTCGGCGAGCCACTGATCCGCGAGCAGCATCTGAATCGCCGCTGCGTACCGCATCGCAGTGCTCTCCGGCGCCAACGTGGCGCGAAATGCGGTCGGCATCATCGGGCATCGGCAACGACTCGGAGCCGCAGGGCGGGCCTGAACCGCATCGGCGACGATGGCCATGAACACCGCGTCATGGCTCAGCAACGCCCGGCGTGCCAACCCAAAATGGGCGCCCAGGCCCTGGCACGTGCCGCAGTAGAACCGACGATACGAGTCCTGGACGACGGGCAAGGCCCCACACCGAGGAGGGCGAAGAGTCCCGAACATCAGCAGGCCTCCTCACGACGAGCCCGCCAGCGTCCAACAAGCATCGCCTGGATCCATGCCAGCGCGGCGGGGACCTGCCCCAGCGTCGCGAGGCTACGTTCGGCCCCCCGCAACGCGTGGGGCTGGGCCAGGCACGCGGGTGCACACCCATCCAACATCGACTCGAGGATCGGGAGTTCCTTGGCTGCGAGCGCCCGCACGTAGGCTGATCCCCACCGCTCGAAACACAACCGCCCAGCCCAGCTGTTGGCCAACCCCTCGCCCGTATCTTTGACGAAGTCCGCCAACGCGTCCGCCCGCTGGATGTGCCAACCCCAGGCCGTGAACGCCGCCACCTCAGTGTCCGAGATTTCTCGCCGCACGTCCTCGGGCAAGCCACCGACCATGGTGATCATCAACAGCCAGTCCCCGCTGATCGCCGCCGTCACATGGGCAACCTCCGACATGGAGCTCTCCGCGGGGTGCCGGCTGAGCATGTCGACCGCACGGACCTGCGTCTCCCAGCCAGCCTCGATGACACCGTGCAAACGGTCGAGCCTGTCCGTGGTCGCGGCCAGCGAAGAGAGCATCCGGCCCACCTCTGCCGCGAGTTCGCAGCGCGGCACAGAACACGCAGGCCGCCCGGTCTTCAGCGAGTCCAGAGTTGGCGCCAGGTAGCTGCGCACCTTTTTGCGCAATGCTCGGTGGCCGCCACGGCGAAGAGGTCCACCGTGAAATGCGGCGTTGTCGATCACCTCGTCGTCGACCTTCGTCAGCAAGGAGAGCAGCGCCGCAGCCTCCGCGACCGCCGGTCCCGACCAGGACGCACCCAGGGCACGCCCAGCATCCTGCGCGAGAACCCCGAGCGCCGCGCACAGCAGACGACTGCGACCGCGCACCGGGGCTTGCTCGCTTGCTCGATCGATCAACGCATCGTGGCTCGCCAGGGTTCGACGTGCGCACTCGGTTGCACGCTGCGCATCGAACCGCGCGGGGGAGACGACTGGACGGGCCTTGGAAGAATCCATCACGTCGTGTGAACCCACGGCGACCGGCGGAAGATTTCACCGAGCCCCCAGCGCGTGCGAGAGATCAACAGCCCGCGGCGGGGATGGATCCGGCGCTCCAACCCGAGCGACTGCCATGCTTCAGACGGCGCGGAACCACAAACTTCACGCCCTCCCTCCCCGGCCCCAAGGGGCAGGATGGGGCCTCCAGGAACCGCTCGACATGGCTTGTCCGCTGCGAGCGCGTGGCACCGGTCCGCACCTGGTTCTGGTGGGGCCCGGGAAGATCTCCGAATTCCCTCGAAAACGGCAGAACTGAGCCATCTGGCGGGGTTCTATCCCAGCTGCGCAGCGGGTACAGTGCGCGTTCGGAATCTGCATGTCAGGTGACCAAAAAACCGCGCTGAATATCGAAGACGAGATGCGTAGCTCCTTCTTGGACTACGCCATGAGCGTCATCATTTCGCGAGCGCTTCCCGATGTGCGCGACGGCCTCAAGCCCGTGCACCGACGCATCCTCTACGCGATGCACATGCTGCGAAACACGCACTCGCAGCCGCACAAGAAATCCGCCCGCGTCGTCGGCGATGTGATCGGCAAGTATCACCCGCACGGCGACTCCGCGGTGTACGACGCGCTGGTTCGCCTCGCCCAGGACTTCGCGATGCGTTATCCGCTGGTCGACGGCCAGGGCAACTTCGGAAGCGTCGACGGCGACTCCGCAGCCGCCATGCGCTACACCGAGGTCCGGATGAAGAAGCTCGCCGCCGAGCTTCTCGCGGACATCGACAAAGAAACCGTCGACTGGGTTCCGAACTACGACGAGAAGGAGCTCGAGCCCGGCGTGTTGCCGACCAAGGCGCCCAACCTCCTGCTCAACGGAGCGGTCGGTATCGCCGTCGGCATGGCGACGAACATCCCGCCGCACAACCTCACCGAGCTGATCGACGCCTGCATGGCGCTGATCGAGGACCCGGACATCGACATCCGCGGTCTGATGGAGCACGTCAAGGGCCCGGACTTCCCGACCGGGGGTCAGATCATCGGCAAGGCGGGGATTCAGTCGGCCTATGCCAGTGGTCGCGGCAGCATCACGGTGCGAGCGCTGTGCGAGATCGAGGAAGACAAGAAGGGCCGAGAGTCCATCGTCATCACCGAGATCCCCTACCAGGTCAACAAGACCCGGCTCATCGAACGCATCGCCAACCTGGTTCGCGAAAAGCGGATCGAAGGCATCAGCGACATTCAGGACTACAGCGACCGCACGGGCATGCGGATCTGGATCCAGATCAAGCGTGATGCCGCGGCGCAGGTGGTGCTCAACCGCCTCTACAAGATGAGCGATCTGCAGACCACCTTCGGGGTCAACATGATCGCCATCGCCTCGGGGCGTCCGCAGATCCTCAACCTCAAGGACTGCCTCGTCCACTTCATCGACCACAGGCGAACCGTCATCACCCGGCGCACCCGGTACGAGTTGCGCAAGGCGATGGAGCGTCGCGAGATCGTCGAAGGCCTCGGTGTCTCCGTCGATGCGATCGACCGCGTCATCGCGATCATCCGAGGGTCCCGAGACCCCGAGGTTGCCAAGGCAGGCCTCATGGCCGAGCCGCTGGAGGGCTTCGCCTCCTTCCTCGAGCGTTGTGATCGGCCGGCCGAAGAAGTCGAGGCCGCCCGCGGACGCCCGTACCACCTCAACGAGCGCCAAGCGAAGGCCATCCTCGAGATGCGGCTTCAGCGCCTCACGGGCCTCGAGCGCGAGAAGATCGAAGGCGAGTACCGCGAACTCTCGGAGGAAATCGCCCGCCTCGAAGCCATCCTCGGCAGCCGCGAAGAGCTGATGTCCGTGATCCGGGGCGAGCTGCTCCACATCCGCCACGAGTATGGCGACCCCGAAGGCGTCTACTCCGGAAACGGCGGCCCCGACAACCCGGGCTCGCGGCGCAGCGAGCTGTGTGAGGCCGAAGGCGAGATCGAAGCGATCGACTTGGTGGCGGACGACTCGATGGTCGTGATGCTGACCAACAACGGCTACATCAAGCGTCTGCCCAGCGAGGAGTACCGCGTCCAAGCGCGGGGCGGAAAAGGCGTCAAGGGTGGCAAGGGCCGGGACGACGAAGACTTCGTCACCTCCATCTTCGAGGCGACAGCCCACGCCTACGTCCTGCTGTTCACCGACACCGGTCGCGTGTTCCGCAAGCGCGTGTTCGAGCTGCCCAAAGGCCGCCGCGACGCACCCGGCAAGGCGCTCGTCAACTTCCTCGACCTCAAGGACGGCGAGCACGTCTTGGAGATGGTCCCGTATCGCGAGGATGCGATCAGCGACGAGCACAACATCGTCACCGCCACCGCGCGTGGGTACGTCAAGCGAACGAGCATCAACGAGTTCGCCAACATTCGGACCACCGGGCTGATCGCCGTGAGCATCGACGAGGGCGACAAGCTCATCGCGATTCGTTTCACCGACGGGAAGAAACACCTCCTGCTCAGCAGCGCGGGCGGCATGGCGATCCGCTTCGACGAGACCGACCTTCGTCAGATGGGCCGCAACGCTCGCGGCGTCCGAGGCATGGCGCTCAAGGACGACGACGCCGTCGTCGCCATGAACAGCCACGACCCGGCTGAAGACGACGTCTGGCAGATTCTGACGATCTGCGCCAACGGCTACGGCAAGCGGACCGCGATCAGCGACTACCGCAGCCAGAGCCGGGCCGGCAAGGGCCTGATCACGATCAAGGTGACCGACCGCAACGGTCCTGTGGTCAGCAACCTGATGGTCCAGGACGACTTCCAGCTCATGCTGGTCACCGACGGCGGCAAGGTCATTCGGACGCCCGTCAGCGGCGTCAGCGAGCTTGGCCGCAACACGCAGGGTGTTCGCATCATTCGCACCGACGATGACGAGAAGGTCGTTGCCGTGGCTCGCATCGTCGACCCCGACGACGAAGGGGCCGAGGGGGCCGACGGGGAGACTCCCGCCGACGCGGGCGCTTCTGCCGACGCAGACGCTCCGGCGGAAGGCGACACTCCCGCTGAGGACCAGGCTCCCGCCGAGGGCGAGTCCGACACCGACGCAGAGTGACCTCCAGGCGCCGACGGGGCCGGGGACCGCGATTTCAGCGGCGCCCGGCCCCGCAGGTGTTTGGAGACCGCTGTCAGATTTTTTCCGGTCGGGGCACGCAGTGTTGATGGTGACCGATGAAGACCCGCTCCACAGGAGCCTGCGCGGAGGCACGGGTGCGTTTGGCGTTCTCGTCGAGCGCATCTGCGACCTGCGCAGCGTCTTTGTCGCAACCGGAGACCCCATTCGATCTCCGGGCGAGCCGACTCGCCGCGTACAGGGTCGGCTCAGTACCCAGCAGCAGGCTCGAAACGGAGCTTGGTACGACCGGTCGCCACCAGAATAGCCCCGGTCACCACCATCACAACCCCAACACCCGCCACCGCGGCACCAACGCGGAGCCGATCCCTCTCGTCGTCGGCCAAGGTCATCATCGTCGCTCCAGCGAGCAGCGCCGGAGCTCCGACTCCGGCGAGTGTCCACCCGGTGAGGAACGCCGATCGTCGGCCAGCGCGGACCCGAACGGTTACGTCCCCCGATTCCGGGAGATGAAACGTGGAGGACGGTAGAACGTCCTCACCCGCCACGAAGTATCCGGGAGCATCTGCGTTCATCACCGTGTCACACGGCGCGGAGCAGACCGGTCGAGCTCGCACGCGCCGTAGGCCTCGAACCTCATTCCGCTGTGCCTCGCGGGCGACCAGAACCACTGCGCCCGGTCCTCGCTCGACCTCGATGTGCACACGCGGACCCGAACCGGCGGCAGCCACAGCGACGGCGAGAGCAAGTCCGTTCATGCGGAGACCGCCTGGTGGCCCTGCTCCACCTCACCGCTCCTCGAGCATCTCGGCGAACAACCCGGCGAGCTGCTGTGCGTGCGCGCCCCAGGTGTGATTCGCCAAGACTTTGGTACGCCCCTTCTCCGCCGTCGCTGCGGCGAAGTCCCGGTCGTTCTCAAAATGCACGATGGCGTCGGCGAGCTCGGCCTCCGAGCCAGGCGTGGTGAGCCGTAGGTCTTCACCGTCGGTGAATAGCGCTGCGATGTTCGGCTCTCGAACGGTGATGGTTGGCTTGCCCAAGGCCAGGTACTCGAACACCTTGAGCGGATCCAGCACGAACCCCGAGCCTCTCGACCCCTTGTGGAATCGCGGCTCAAAGGGCGCAACGCAGATGTCTGCCGCGGCCAACACCTCGGGGACCTCGGCATAGTCGACCGCTCCGGTGAACACGAAACGACTCTGAAGCCCGGCGGCGTTGATCTGCGACTCGATGTCGGCGCGCCCCGGGCCATCGCCGACCAGAAGGACTCTCACGCTGTCGTCGGGAAGCCGACCGATGGCCCGGACGAGTACGTCCACGCCATGCCAAGGCCGGAAGGTCCCGGCGTAACCCACTACGAAGCCTTCCCCGAGCCCGTAGCGTTCTCGTGCCAGGCGCCCGTCGATTCCGGGATGGAAGCGCCCTTCGTTGGCTCCCCAACTGACCTTGACCGCCTTGTGGCGAACCGAGGCCGGCACGACCGCGGTGGGATCGGTCGCGACGATTCGACTCGCCTGTCGCAGCGAGAGCCAGCTGTATCGACGGTCGAGGACCATCGAGAGCAACGGGATCCCGCGCTCCCGGGCCAGCATCGCGCCGGCGCCATACGACGTGCACCGCTCGTAGATCACGTCGGGCTGGAATTTGTCGACTGCGGGGCCCGCATCGAGAAACGTACGCACCGCATCCACGTGGCGCATCGCGGCCGGAAAGCGCCGCATCGGACGGCCGACTGGAGCAATCCCCGGGCCGGAGGAGCCGCGGCTGGCGAGCAGCAGCGTCTCACCGTGTTGTCCGAGGTGATCGACCAGCTCCCGAACATGGGTGGACCCTCCGTGACGACCGGGCAAGACGATGTCGGTGGCGACGACCAGGATGCGCATGGCTGCGGCGCGAGGCTACACCAGTTGCCTCCCCGTGGGCGCAGCCGCACAATCGGGCGCGATGGCCCCTGCTGCCGAGCTCTCGAAGCCACCCCACTTCATTGTCGTGGGCGCCCAGAAGTCGGGCACGAGCACGCTGCACGGCATTCTCGGCGCCCACCCGGACGTCTTCATCCCCGACCGAGAGATCTTCTTCTTCGACATCGACGACCCGGTTCAGCACCCGGACTTCGTGCCGCACCGGGGTGTGACGCGGAACTTCGACGCCGATTTCTCGTGTTACGAGGCTTGGTACGCACGCTTCTTCGAGGGCGCCACCTCTGGCCAGCTCCGCGGCGAGGACTCCACCAGCTACTTGCCCTCGACCCTCGCCGCCGAACGCATCGCTCGTCTGTGCCCCGACGTGAAGGTGATCGCCCTCCTTCGCGACCCCGTCTCCCGAGCGTACTCCCACTACTGGCACGACGTCTCACGCGGTCGGTGTCGCCAGTCCTTTGAGGAGGTGGTCCGCGAGCACGACTCGTTGGTTGTACAACGCGGCTGCTATCGCGAGCAGATCCAGCGCTACCACGACGCGCTGGGTGCCGAGCGGGTTCGCGTCCTCGTGTTCGAAGAGTTCTCGAGGAACCTCGAGCGCGTCTCTGGCGAGGTTTGTCGTTTCCTGGGACTGGCACCTCCGCCGAGCTCTGCCCTGGAGCGCGAGCGATACAACGTCGCGAGGGTCCCGCGGAACCTCGAAACGCGGCTGTGGATCAACCGCACCGTCCCTCTGCTCGTGAAGAAGAGCTACCGAGGCCTGCTGCCCGAGCCCAGCGATCCCCCGGGCATGCTGTCCGGGCCCTGGCGCGAACGACTGTGGAACTCGCCCCTGGCCCGAGTCGCCAACCGAGTTCTGGATAGCGTCCGTCCCCAGCGAAAGTATCCACCGATGGCGCCAGCGGCCCGGGAATCGCTGTCTCGGCTCTACCGACGCGAAAACGAGGGCCTCGACGCGCTGATCGGCCGCGACGACCTTGCGCAGTGGTGGCCGTCGTGGGTTTGAGGCAGGACACGCCCCCGCACTTGCGCCCGTCGCCATCGGCGCGCACCTTTGCAGGAGCATGAGCAAGGTCGCAGCCCGCGTCGTTCACTACGGAGCCAACGATCCACAGACGTATCGCGGCGGCGTGGAGTCCTTCGCTCGCAACCTCCGGCTGATCTTCGACGAGGTCTCGTTCATGTTCCCGGGCAACCTCGATGTCGACAAGGTTCGGCGCGAGAAGCTCATGGTCGTCTGCGACAACCACTGGGTCACCGACTGGCCGACCGACATCCCGGTCATCGGGTTTCAGCATGGCGTCGCGGCGGTCAAAGCCTCGATCACGGGCAACCGGACGGGCCGCAAGATGGCGAAGAGGCAGGCCAAGGCGGCCAAGCGTGACAACACGATCTGGGTCGCGTGCGCCGAGTGGATCGCCACCACCTTCGAGGCCCTGGGCGGCAACGGAGCCGAACACGTCATCTACCACCAGGTCGACCTGGACCGCTTCGACGGGAAGCGCTCCGAGACCGACCCCAAGCTCGTCTTGCACGACGCTCGGGGTGCCCACAAAGGCGAGGCCGAGGTGGCCGGGCTCACCCGCCGTTTTCCGGACTGGAAGCTCGAGCCCCTGGCTTGCGAGCCCAGCGACGTGCCGGACCGCATGCGCAAGGCCGCGGCCTTCCTACACTTGAGCAAGTACGAGGGCAACAGCATCGTGGTCAACGAGGCCCTGGCGATGGACCTGCCGTGCTTCGTCACCAAAGTCGGACTCATGAAGGATGAGGGCCGGCCCCGCGACGTGCACATCGTCGACCCCGAGCAGGCCTTCGCCGACCCCGACTACCTCGACCGAGAGCTCGCCGCATTTCTGCGTTCACTCAGCAGCCGCCAGTACGCCCCGCGCGAGTGGACGCTCGCCAACGCGCACATCGACGTCGTACGAGACAAGTGGCGTGCGGTCGTTGAGCAGTGGCGCGCTGCGTGGCCCGGAGCGTAGCGCTCAGCTTCGCTTGCGCCGGAGTTTCGCAGTCGCGAAGGCCCAGTCCTCGGCGCTGATCGTCCGGGTGAGCGTGCCGAGGACAGCGAAGCTCGCAAGCACGATTCCCGCCACGCCCAACAGCTCTGCCCACGGCCCGTAGGCGGTCCTCGCGGCAAAGGCCCAGGCCGCTGCAGCCCCGACACTCGCGACGAGCACGACCCGCAGGTAGGCGCGCAGCGGGAAGATGTCGCGCAGCGGGATGCCCGACGCCTTGGAGATGTACCGGGTGTAGACGACGGCGATCGGGAAGAACGCGAGCGCGGTTCCCATCGCCGGGCCCACAAAGCCGACGATGAACAGCAACGGGATGCTCAGCAGAACGTTGAACGAGAAGGACTGCAAGGCCGCTTGCAGGACGTACTTCGGCTTGCCCGCGGCCACGATCACCGTGCCGAACGCCGCGACCCTGACGATGGACAACAACGTGTACCAGCGGAACACGGGCACCGCGTCCAGGTACGCCCGTCCACCGAGCAGCTCGATGAAAGCCTCGGCGCCCACAAAGAACACGAGCGTGACCGGGACAACCAGGAGCGACACCTTGCCGATCGAGTCCTTCCAAGCGTCGATCGCATCCCGGGCCCGCCCCTCGCGGAACGCCTCGACCAACGAGGGGGCGAGCGCAGACGCCACCAGGTAGGGGATCCGTGTGACGACCGGGATCTGGTACGCGCCAGCTCGATAGACCGCGTATGTGTGCGCGGGAAACGAGGTGATCACCAACAGCTGGTCGAAGCGGTTGTTGAGCGAGGCCACCATGTCCGTGGCCCCCAGCGGAAGGCCGAAGCGCACCAGTTCCCCCGTCGTGACTGGCGAGGGCACCCGCGGACAGTCGGCGTAGCACTTCCGCATGACAACCCCGACAAACGCGAGCTGCCCCAGCGCCACCGCGCTCATGCTCATCGCGACGACCGACGGGGAATAGCCGAGAGCGATCGGTAACAGCGTGCTGATCGAAATCGTCAGCGACCGAAACACACCATACGTCGCGGCGGTTCGGGGACGACGCTCGACGACCGCGAGGTTGGGCAGGATGCGAGCCGGTAGGTCCCCCAGTGGAAACACCAGCAGGAACATCAGCGGCGAGAGGTCGGTCGGGGCCTCGTCGAACAGATCGAGTCCAGCGATGAGTGGTGTGGCGTAGGCGCCAAGAACCACCAAAATGACCGCTCCTACACCGCCGAGCCCAATCAAGAGTCGAACAACCTTGCGGGCAATGGCTGCTCGCTCTTCGATCGGCCGCCCCGGAAGGAAGAACATCACCGTCTGGTGGAACCCCGCCAGCAGCAGCAACGCCATCGTGTTGTAGGTCAGCAGCAGGCCGGAGAGGCTCGCGACCTCGGCCTTGCCGGTCAGTCGAAGAATCGCGATCGGCGTGACGACATCCGCAATGGTCGCAAGCACGTTGCCGACCACCAGGATCGACGCATCACGCGACACACTACGCTTGGCTTCACTCACGGGATCCGCGTCTCTACGACGTCGTCGTGGTTTTTCTGACCGACCAGATGAACCCGTCGTACCAGAAGTGCATGAGGCTGACCACGATGGTCACAGCCCAGAAGCTCCACAGCGAGCCACCCAAGCCCGCCCACGCTTCGACCGCGAGGCCGTACAGCAGCGCGCCGAGCACAAACGCGACCCAGGTCAGCACACGACCGGCCCGAACGTCCCGCAACCGAAGGACGCGCTGCATGTTGTTGCCTTCGGTCGCCCAGACGATCCCGAAGTATTGAAGAGCGTGAAACGCGTTCATCACCAGGAACGCTTGGCCCCACGGGTTGAAGCCCCAACAGTAGATCGAAACAACCCCAGTGCTGGTCAGCAGGTAGACCTTCTGCCACGGGACGTGCTTGCCGCCCCGATGGTCACGCCACGACGCCCAGACGTAGTGGAGCAACATCAGCGCCCCAATGCCGAGAATCGCCCAGGTGAAGTAGACCTGGTTGGACTCCATCTTGACCGGGATCTCGGTGAAGAATGCGGCCTTGACCGCCTCGAACTCTCCGAAGTCCTCGAAGTGGTCGAGCATCGTCACACCCGCGACGATAGGCCCCGCATACAGCACCTGGTTGAGCCAGAAATCTCGGGCCCGGCCGGCGAGGGGATCGTTGCCCGCCCGCACTTCGTAGATGCGAGCGAACCCGAAGGTCTGCGCGCCGGAATGGTAGACGTCCCAGAGCGTCGCGAGGACCGACGCCGAGATCGCGACCCAGGTCGAGACGTGAATGGCGACGAACAGCAACGGAGGGATGAGAAACATCCGCCACTTGAACCGGGTGCGGACCTCGGTGTTGCCATGGCTGCGCCAGAACACGATGACGAGATGTGCGTGGATGAACACGCCGAGCACCACATTGTTGAAGGTGACGTCTTGGTCCCACCAAACGAAGACCTCCTGGCCGACGTCTCCCAGCCCGACCATCGCCCCCAGCCACAGCGCGACGAGTGGAGGCGCAAGAAAGAACACCCAGTCGTACAGCGGCGAGACGATGTACGGCGAACGAGTCCGCGGCTGCTGTTGGGCCCCCACCGACGCGCAGGATAGTGCCCACAGGACAACAGAGCCAAAATCAGCTCCGGGGTTCGTGGAGCCAGAACGCCCGTGGGCCCTCCACCACCGCAAGAAACGGGGTCTAACCCCCTCCGGGAACCCGGGTAGGCCCGATGAATGGCGCTCACCGACACCCTACTGGGCCTAGCGCGGATGTCGCGAACACCGGCGCCCGCGAAGGATCGGGGATCGGGGGGCTCTCGCGGCGGTCCCGGAGAACCACACGACGACGTGTTCGCCTCTGGTCCTGGGTGCGAATCAGCGCAGAACCTTGATCGATCCACTGCTGTACGCGCCGCCCAGCGTGACGAGAGCCGACAGGAGCGTGCTCCCGAACAAGGCGACGGTGATGACTTCGAGCATGCGGTCCCTAGCCAGTCGCCCTCCGGGTGGGTTGGAAAAAAGCGCCGGTGGTACGCTGCGCCGCCGTGATTCACCTGTACGTGCATGGACGAGGCCGAGGTCATGCCACCCGTTGTCTTGCCGTCGCACGCGCACTGACCGACGCGGGGCACTCCTTTCGCGCGTTCGTCGGGCGCGACGGGGTGCCGCTGTTCTCCGGTGAAATGCCATGCACAGAGGTCGCCTCGCTTCCCCCAACACCGGGCCGCGCCGCGCTTGGACTGACGCGCCGCGCTTGGGACGCGGTCGCCCACGGGCGACGGGATCGTGTTTCGCTGGTCGTCTCAGATGGTGACCTTCCCGGGCTCCTCGCCGCGCACGCCCTTCGAGTCCCGTCGATCGCTTTGGGGCACGGCCTGGTCTTCAGTGAATGCAAGCGTCCGCCGGCACTCCCGGCCGGACCCTGGCTCCGGGAAGCCACCAAAGCTGCTGCCTCGTCCGCCGGTGCGCACCGATGTGTCGCGGTGAACTTCGTGCCGTTGCAACCTCGTACCTCCCGCGTGGTCTTGGCTCGCCCCTCGCTGGACCCGCGACTGCATCGCGTCGCCGCCCCTTCCCGAGTTCTTTGCTACTTCCGCGATGGCGCCCCCGAGGTGCTCCGAGCCCTGGTCGCCCAGGGAGTGCGCCCGATTCTGTTCTCCACCGAGGACCCGGGCATCGAGGGCGTCGAGTACGAACCGCAGGGCCGAGACCGGTTCATCGAACGGCTCGCGGAGGCTCGCGTTGTCATCGCCAGCGCCGGCAGCCAGCTGATCTCCGAGTGCGTGGGGCTGGGCATTCCCATCCTTGCCCTCTACACCGACGGGGATGATGAGCAGCGGCTCAACGCGGCGATGGTGCTCGACGCGGGCCTCGGAGACGGGTGTTCGTTCCAGGCGCTGACACCGACCCGCATCGCCCGCTTCGTGGACTCCCCCCCGCTCCCCCGTCCGGTGGCAAGCCGCGGCCCTGACGTCGCAACCGCGACCATGGACGCGATCGACTCGGCCCTGCTATCCCTGCGCGCATGATCGAGGAACGAACCGCGCTCGACGGCTTCATGACCGGCCGTGCCCCAGTGATGCTGCTGGTCGGACTGGTCGGCGTGGCCTCGGTGCTCTGGTTCCTTGTGGGGGTCGTCTCCGCACCATGGCAGCTGGACAACAGCAGCCCCACCGTGATGTCCAGTACCGCCGAATGCGACCCCAAGCGCGGGGCGCAGTATCAGATCCGAGTCGGTGGCGAGACGTACCGCAACTGTGGCGGCGCAACCAACCGCTGCGGAGAAGTCGAAGCCGTCGCGATCGCCTACGACGAAAGCGACCCGTCGCAATGCCGGGTCGCGAGTGCGGCCGGCGGGCTCGGCCGCTACGAAACCACCTTCCTGCTGCTTGGACTCGGGCTGAGCTTCGCCGGAGCCGCCGGAGGCACGTTTCTCCTCAGCCAACGCACACGGCGGGCGGCGGCCTCCGGAGACCTGGAACCTGAGCCAGCCGCAGCCCGGTTCCATCGGCTTCAGCGGATCTGCTGGGCATCGCTGGCGGCCGCGACCCTGACGGCCAACGGAACCGCGCTGTACCTCCTGTTGTAGCCCCACCATGGGGGCCACAGAGCCCTACAACAACACCCAACGCGGGTCTCGCGGGCTCCTGCTAGAGTCTCCGCGCTCATGAGCACCAGCGAAACGCCCACAGTCGAAACGAAGGTTGATGGACGCGCGGGAGACCGCAGCCGCGAGCTGATGGAAGCCGCGCAAAGCGTGATCCCCGGTGGCGTGAACAGCCCGGTCCGCGCGTTCGGTCCGGTCGGCGGAGATCCCCCCTTCGTGCGCAAGGCCAAGGGGGCGCACATCATCACGGAGGATGGCGTCGCGCTCATCGACTACGTCGGCACGTGGGGCCCCGCCATCCTCGGACACGCGGAACCCGAGGTCATCGATGCCGTGCAGAAGGCGGTCCGGGACGGTCTGAGCTTCGGTGCGGCGTCGGCCGGCGAGGTCGACTTCGCCGAGCTCGTCTGCTCGATGGTGCCGAGCCTGCAAGGCGGCATGGTCCGCATGGTCAACTCCGGGACCGAGGCCACGATGAGCGCGCTCCGGCTCGCCCGCGGCTACACCGGACGCGACAAGATCATCAAGATGGACGGGGGCTACCACGGCCACGCTGACTTCCTCCTCGTCGCTGCCGGATCCGGTGCAGCCACGCTCGGCCTGCCGGGCACCGCCGGCGTTCCTGCCGACGTCGTAAAACAAACGCTTCTCGCGCCGCAGAACGACCTCGACGCAGTCAAGGCCATCATCGCGCAGCACCCCGATGACATCGCGGCGATCATCATCGAGCCGGTCTGCGGCAACATGGGCTGCGTCCCGCCCGACCCCGGCTACCTCGAAGGTCTTCGAGAGCTCACGGCCGAGCACGGCATCGTGCTGATCTTCGACGAGGTGATGACCGGATTCCGGCTGGCCAAAGGCGGCGCGCAGGAGCTGTTCGGGGTCACACCCGATCTCACCGCGCTGGGCAAGATCGTCGGAGGAGGCCTCCCCTGCGCGGCCTACGGCGGAAAGCGAGAGATCATGGAGAAGCTCGCCCCCGTCGGGCCCGTCTACCAGGCGGGTACGCTGAGCGGAAACCCTATCGCCGTCGCGGCGGGCATGGCCACACTCAAGATCCTCGAGCGCGACTCACCGTACGCCAAGCTCGACGCCCTGACCGAGCGCCTCGCGACCGGAATCGTCGAAGCCGCCGACGCCGCGGGGCTCCCGTTCACGAGCAACCGCGTGGGCTCGATGTTCACCGGCTTCTTCCGCAGCGGCAAAGTTCGCAACTACGAAGACGCCAAGGCCAGCAACCTCGATCAGTTCACGCAATGGCACTCCGCCATGCTGGAGCGCGGCGTCTACCTGGCGCCGTCGCAGTTCGAATCCGGCTTCGTCTCCGTCTCCCACACCGAAGAGATCATCGACCAGACGATTGCCGCCGCCAAAGAAGCGATGCTCGCCATCGCTGCGACAGCGTAGTGCTCCGCGCACACCGATGCTGCCCCGCCCGCTCCTTGTCTTCGCCCTCGGCCTCGGGCTGGCATGCCACAGCACGGCAGGCCCAACTCCTGCGGCTGCCTCGACCCCAGCACAGCCCGCCGCCGTCGCACTCCGGAAAGCACAGCGGTCCGACAGGAGCTTTTCTGTCGGGCGACTCATGCCAGGCCATGCGCGTCGTACCTCGCGCGGTGACGGGTACACGACCACGCTAGCAACACTCGCACTGTGCACGACCGGTCTCGAACCAAGAGCCGCCAAGAACGGCATCGCGTGGCTCAGAGCTCAACAGCAAGCCGACGGCTCCTGGCCGGGTCGGTCCCTCAACGGCCCCGGTCAAACCGCCGAACGCTAGATGACGGACGCATCCACCGGATGCGCCGTCCTGGCCCTCTCGACGTGCAGCGGGGGCTAACCCCCCGCTGCTCACAGCTAGCTCGCCTCGAAGAGCAGCAAACCGTCGTCCTCGAGCGCGCTGCAGTCCGCATACTCCAGGGTCGCCTCTGCCACCGAGACCGACGACTCTCTGCCGAGCACTTCGGCCAGCTTGTCGATCGTTCGCTCGGTCAGCGCTGTACCAGCGCGCACAAACGGCACCCCGCCGTTGAGCAAGACATCCCTGCGCAACACCATTCCGGGCACGAGTTCTTGCACCTGGACCGTTCGCAGACCCCCCTGGCCGGGAAGCAACCCGAGGACGAGCGAGATTCCGTCGCCCTCCAGCGCCCAGGTCGACTCCGCGTCGGCGAACTTCTTCGGCGGACAGTCATCGGGCAAGCCCAGCGTGACCCCAATGCCATCCGACATCACTGCCTGCTTGAAAACACCCGCGAGGACGTTCGCCGTCTCCCGCAGACAGTCCGGCAACGCGCTCTCGGGACCATCTTGCCCGAACAACGAGCGCACGAGAGCCCGCCCTGCTTCGTTCGAACAGCCCACGAGGATCTCCACCGTGGATGCATCGTCCCGACACGTCACGCGAAGTGCAGATCCCACCTCCGGTCTCGCTCCGTCGTGCGGCCGACGGGTCAGCGTCGTGCCGAGCGTCGAGCCCACACTGGCGGACATGAGGTCTGGGATCTTGTCCCAGGACGAGCTCCCGCGCAGGCGCCCCTTCCCTCCGGTTTCCGAGTCGGTCGCGAACTTGCCAGGGAGCTCGACACGAGCCACGAGCTCCGACACACACGCCGCCCGGGTCATCAGGTCGACAGCTCCTGCTGCGAGCGCTGCCCCCACCGACTTCTCATCGAGCTTCGGCAGAGCCGCGATGACATGCGGCAGAGGCTTGAGCCCTGCACCTTGGATCGCTCGCAACGCCCGACGATCTCCGCAGATGAACGTGTCTCCGCCGAGCGCCGCGATTCCGCTCTTCGAGAGCTTCTCCACCGTTCGTACGACGTCGTACCCCCGCGACCGCAGAACGTCTTCGAACCGCTCTCCGACGGGGCCCGCGGGCATCGCTATTACGACGCGCATCGAGGCACCGATCGCCCGCGAGCAGCCAGCTTCTTGACTGTCGCGATGAGAGCTTCTGGTTTGTAGGGTTTAAGCATCCAACCCATCGCCCCCAGGGCACGTGCGCGCCGGATGAGGTTCGCCTCCGACTCCGTCGTCACCATGAGAACCGGGGGCATGGCTTTGCCCGATTTCGAGGCCGCCTCGAGAAACTCGACCCCGTTCATTGTCGGCATGTTGACGTCACACAGTACGCACGCAATGTCGTCCGTGAGACGCTCGAGTGCCTCGAGCCCGTTTCCAGCCTCGACGACCTCGAATCCGGCGCCCTCCAGCGCACGCTTCGCTTGGGCCCGGACCATCAGGGAATCATCCACGACGAGAACTCGGGTGCTCATCACAAACCTCGCTTCATGGTCGACTTCGCAGCGCACAGGGACAGGGGACGTCGCATATCAGGGAACTTCGGCCTCGTCGTGCAGACCTTGAGTTCGGGCCCGGACCCCCGATCCCGGGTCCTCGTTTCAAAAAAAGCCGTCCAAGAAGGCGAGTGAGCGCTCTATCGTTGTGATGACGACGCTACGCACCTCCCAGTCTCGACGGTTGGCTCGAATCCGCCCCCTCGCGCTCGGTTTCAGCCTCTTGTCTGGCGCGTTTGTGCTCGCGACCCCATCCCAGGCGCACGCGGCAGACAGCTGCAAGACCGCCGCAGATGTCAGCAGCAAGGTCTGGAAGGAGACGCCCGGAGTCGTCAAGACTGCGATCGCCAAATCTGGGCCGTTCGGCGCCACGGCCATCCAAGCGCTGAAGCTGATCGACGAGGGCGTGAAGATCTGGAACAAGCTCTCCGGCGACAAGAGCTGGAAGACCATCGGGCCGCGCCGAATCGACTTCGAGAAGTGGAACAAGGGGACCCTACTCGGGCCCACCGAGCGCATGTTCATCTCGGGGATTCCCGCCGTGAACCCGGTCGAGATCGACTTCCACAAGCTCGATCACGGCGGCAAGGTGAAGGTCGTTGTGTGCAAGGTGCCCAACAAGGGCAAGGCCGTCGCGGTGAAGTCCTTCGAGGTCGCGCCCGACGCCCGCAAGGGGAAGATCAAGACCGTCCGCATCGACGATGCGAAGGGGCACATCATCACCGTGGTCCTTCATGGCAAGAGCGTCACCAACAAGCTCAAGTACAAGGTTCGAGCCCGGATGATTCACCCCGAAGACGACGACGCACAAACCGTGACCGCGCCGCGTGAAGACAACACCCACACCGCCCCACGAGAGGACGGGACCGTCACCGCGCCTCGCTAACTGGCTAGGGGGCGAGGCCGAGCGCAGCTTCGATCGCTTGCTCATCACCGACCAGCCCCGCGCGTCGGAGCGAGCGGCGGATCTCTTTGTCCAACGCCACACGCCCGCGCTGGATTCGGCTCTTGATCGTCCCCTCGGGGACCTCGAGCGTCTCGGCGAGTTCACGGGTCGTGAGATCTTCCCAGTAGTGCAGCTCGAGCGCGACCTGCATGTCGACAGGAACCCGCCGCAGCGCGTCGAGCACGAGTTGCTCGAGCTCGGCCCGAGCCGCCCCGCTGCTCGGAGAGGGCACCAATCCCTCCAGGGTCGTGTGTTCGGCATCGAAGCGCTCCCGATCACGAACTCGCTCCCGAAGGTAGCGATAGAGTTCGTGTCGCGCGATCACGAAGAGAAACGTGCGGAACGTGGAGTGCCCGCGAAAGCCATCGATCCCCTTGAGCGCGGCAAAGAACGTACGCTGGATCAGATCGTCGCAGTCGTCCCCAACCTTGTTGCGGAAGAAGCGGTACAGCCCCGAAAAGTGCCGCTTGAACAGGGCCTGCCCCGCAGCTTCGTCGCCGCCGCGCCACGCATCGAGTCGAGCACGGTCATTCATCGCGACCCCGTGCCGCGCGGACCCCAAGCCACCGCTGCCGCTTGGTCTTGTGCATGCCGTGTTTTTCGATGAGTTGCCCGGCGCGCTCCAGCGCTCGGCCTGCGGCCCCGAGGTCCGGCTCCAGCGCCCCCAGTGCCAACAGCGCGTCGACAAGGGCGGGGTGCTGGTCGACGCCCCCGTCCTCGAACACGGAAACCGCTCGGCGTTGCTCCGCAAGCGCGGCATCGCGGTTGCCCTGCGCCATCTCCCAGCGGCCGGAGAGATGATTCACAGCGGCGAGGTCGAGCGTGTTCGAGCTGCCCGGTGCACTCGCGGTCTTGCGCGCCGTATCGATCCACCGCCGAGCCTGCGACCACCGCTGAGCGAGCAGCATGGACCGAGCGATCCGCAGCTGCCCCAAGACGAGGAAGCTCGAATCCCCGAGCGCATACGTCTCGACCTCGGCATACATGCGCTCGAACGATTCGACCGAGACCTCTCGCAGTCCGAGTTCGTGTTCGAGAGCCAAGCAATGCAGGGAGAATAGCGCAGCCATGGCCGGGGTCGGAGCCACCCCCTCCGGGCCCACGGCGGATGCTGCCAGATGGCAGTGTTTCGTCGCGGCTGCGAGGTCCCCGCGCACTTCGGCCATCAGCGCAAGGTTGAACGCCGCCACAGCCTGCCCTCCCCGCAACGGCTTCGCGTAGGGTTCGTAGATGGCCGAGTAGTCCTCCTCGGCTCCAACCCAGTCCCCCGCGTCCTGTCGCGACGCTCCACGGTTGGCGAGCATCGCCTCCAAGGTCGCGTCGTGTTCGAGGAGAAGCGGCTGGGCGAGTTGAATGCCTCGGGTGTAGGCCCGGTCGGCGTCGTCGTACTCCCCCAGCAGACGGTGCGCCTCCCCAACGTTGATCCAAGCACGAGCCTCTGCAAGCGGTTGGCGAACGGTCGCGGCCTCGAATTGGGAGATCGCCCCCAATTGGTGTGCGAGCCCCTCCCGGTAGGCACCCCGCCGACGCGCGAGGTTTCCCCGGGCAAGCTCGAGCTGCCCCCGCAGCCGGTTCGTGCTGTCGCCAAGCGAGGGGAAGTCGGCAGAGAGCTGGTCCAGGGCATGTGCAGCCGCGTCCGCCATCGCGAAGCGCTCGTCCGCGCCGTCCAAGTCGCCGAGCCACTCTCGGATTCGCCCTTGATCAAGCAGCGCCGCGGTCAGCATCACCGGCGCCCGCCCCTCGATCGCGCTCCGAACCGCGAGGTCGGACAGTCGATACTTCTCCTCGACGTCCACCGTGAGCTCCGCAAGCAAACGGGCTGTATCCGCTCGGAGCGCTCGGTCCTCCTGCGCCCACGCTCGAGCCTCAAACGACGAAACGTCGAGCCCTTCACGAAGCCCCAGATGATACCGGGACCAGGCGTCGGCGACCTCGTGCTCGAGCCTACCTTCGGGTGAATCCGCGTCGTGGATCTGGCCACCGCCGGGTCGCAGCAGCGCGGAGGGGACCTCGCAGCTCTCGGGGCGTTCGAGCGACGCGATCGCGCCCCGGGCGGTCATCGCCGTGACCTTTTCTGGGCCTGCGAGCAGCGCGACGAGCAGGCCGAACTCCCGCCCTTGACGCTGCAGACAGCGGGAGCGGTCGTCGAGAGCCGCCTCGGAAATGCGACCGACTCGGTGCAGCTCGCATGCCTCGATGCTGGCCTGGTCCCACGCTCGGGCAAGTCCGTCCAAGTCGTCGAACGACCGGGACCACAGCGGGTCATCGAAACGATCTGGCGCCGCGTCCCGAACCGCATCCCTGCGCTCGTCAGTCCAGAACGATCGAGAGGCCTCCCCCTGCTGAGCAGCGCAGGGGTTCTCGCTCACCGCGACGGGGTGCGGCGCGATGACATACCCAACCCCAAGGCCTGCCAGCCCCACGCACAAGCCGATCCCCAGCCACAACGGGCGACGAGACTCCTCGCGCAAGCGCAGCTCGGCAAGCAAGGCACCCATCGAGGGGTACCGGTCCGCGGGTTCGCACTGCAGCCCGCGCATCAACGCGGCAAAGACGTAGGTCGGCGGGGCATCCCCTGCCACGTCCCGCTGCACCGAGCGACGCCGCCACCCTTCGACCCCGCCGCTGCGATCTCGCGCCCCGGTGAGCGCCTCGAGAAGACAAACACACCACGCGTACTGGTCTGCGGCGGGCCCCACCAGGCCTCCGTCCTCTTGTTCAGGAGCCATGTACGCCTCGGTCCCCCCCGCAACGGCAACACCGCGCTTGCCGGGTTCGACACGGACGGCCAGGCCGAAGTCCGCAACCCGAACCTGTCCGGCTTCATCGATGAGCAGGTTGGACGGCTTCACATCCCGATGGGCCAGCCCGGCCCGATGCACCGCCTCGAGGCCGCGTCCCGCGTCGACCATGACACGCAGCACCTCTCGCCACGGACGGGGCCCTTCGGCCAACCACGTGTCGAACGTCTGCCCCTCGATGTGCGCCATGACCAGATAGACACCATCGTTGCTCTCGCCGACCTCGTGCACGGAGACGACGTTGGGGTGCTCGAGGTTTGCCAACGCCTTCCCCTCCTCTCGAAGCCGGTCACCACCTCGGTGTCGGTCCCGCAGGAACTTGATCGCCACCCGTCGCTCCAGCGAGGGGTCGTAGCCGAGATAGACCACCCCCATGCCGCCCTGCCCGATGCGCTCGAGCAGGTAGTAGCGCCCCACCTGCGGAGCGGCGGGCGCGGCCTCGAACAACTTCCGAGCGACGGCCGCAAAGCTGCGCCCCTCATCCACGGTGTCACCGGGGGTCGGTGGGACCAACTCCCCTGGCGGCGTTCGTGAACCCGACACCGGTCCATCGTGGAGGTCACAGGCACGGGGGGCAAGGACCGGTTGGAAATCGGAAATCGTTTTCCGATTTGATGCATCCAAGGTCGGCCCCCACGACTCTACCTTCGGTTGGAGCCCGTCCTGCCCACACCCGAGCGACAAAAATGGATCCGAACCGCCTGCTGCGAACTCCACCGGTTCGAGTACGCCATGCTTCGCAAGTTCATCCCCATCCTCCCGCTCGTTTTCGCTTTCTCCATCGCCCTACCCTCCCCGGCCGAGGCAGGTACCTGCGGTTCCGTCACGTCGGTGGCATCCGACATCTGGACGAAGTACGGCTCTCTCGCCCCGGCTCTGCCCTATGCCAAGAAGGTCGACGAGATGATCAAGTTCTGGAACTCGAACGTCGGAGGCACATGGGCCCGCCTCGGACCCCGAGACCTCATCGTCAACACCGAGCACGCAGGCACCGTGGTCGGCCCAGGAGAGCGCGTGTTCATTGCGGAGACCCCCCTGAACACCACCGATGTGACGGTTCGGGTTGAGAAGCTCGCCGGAAAGGCCAAGACCAACGTGACCGTATGCTCGGTCGACCAGGCTGGTCGGGCGGTCAAGGTCTGGGAGTTTACCGCTCCGAAGGGCGGCGGAACAAAGACCTGGAAGAAAACGATCGGCGGGATGAAGGACAAGATCCTCACCGTTCACCTTGCCGGCAAGAGCGCCTCGAAGAAGTTCAAGTACACGCTCGAGGCCAGCAAGTAGTCGTGCAGCGACTTGTAGCTCTTACCCGGTCTTCATCCTCGAGCCGCGTCCAAGGCGCGATTCCATCCTCCGCCCCTCAACGACCCCGCCCGACCTCGGTCTCGTTTTATTCTCGCCCCCCCAGAACTCCATCTATCGTCGCCCCATGTCCCAACACACCGTCACCGTCTCCTGGAAACGCGGCGGCACCGGCTTCGGCTACAAAGAGTATTCCCGCGAGCACCAGATCGACTTCGGCCACGGCGTCAGCCTCGAGGCATCCGCCGCACCCGAATACCTCGGCACCGCCGAAATTCCCGACCCCGAACAAGCCTTCGTCGCTTCAATCTCCAGCTGCCACGCCCTCACCTTCTTCGCCCTCTGTGCCCTCCAAAAACTGACCCTCGACGAGTACACCGACAACGCCGTCGGCTACTTGGAGAAGGCAGAAAACGGCAAACCCGTCCTCTCCAGAATCGAACTCCACCCTGTCACCAAGTTCGCCCCCGGCGTCGAGCTCTCCCCCGATCAACTCGAGCAGCTCCACCACAAAGCCCACCAAGAGTGCTTCCTAGCCAACTCCGTAAGGACCAAGATCACCACCGTCCTCTAACTCGCGCAGCGTCAGCTCGCGTTGTAGTCCTGGCGGTTGAACGGAACTGAGGCTGGCCCGGATCGGGGGGCCCTCGTGCTTGCGCCGTCTACCGTTGACCGACCGCGACGGCGTTGAGCGCTTCGCCCTTCGAGTGCACCTCGAACGCATCGAAAACGGCATCGTGGAGCGCATCCGCTTCCTGCGAACCTCCGCTGAACCGCGCCGTGCTCCAACTCTTCACATCCGGTCTAGTGCGCCCACGGTGCTCGTGACCTCGTCGAGCACCGTGCTCGACTCCGCGAACACGGGTTTCATGCGCACCGTCTGCAGTGCGCGGATGCGGCCCGCGACGTGAACCCAAGGTGCCCGCTTGCCCATCTCACGTCGCGTGGCACTCAGAAACGACTCTGCGGACCCGCCCTGGCCCCACCCTGTCGCCGAAGTCACCACCGCGACAGGCCGACCGTTTTCCCCCACCGTTGCCTTGGCGAACTTCCCAGCACATACGGCGGCCGACCGCGGGCCCGAGGACCGGGACACGGTACGCCCACGTCGATGCGTGAAGCGCTCGTCGCCGCTTGCCCGTCCCCATGAGGTCGCCGAAGCCCTCCATGCCGCTCGGCCGCCACCGCGCCCCTCACCTCCCGGACACTGATGTTGTTCATGACCGGAGTGCTCGGCCCCATCACGCCCCCGCTCACCGCGACCGCGTCGGCATCCGTACGCCCATTGGCGCGCTACGGAGCCGCTCGAAACTCCCTCTGACGCCCACCCGGCCCTGGGCGCGCCCGCTTCTGTCCTCAGTGCCCCCAGCCTTGACTCCTGTCGGCACCGGCCGCTGGCCGCTTTTCAAGGCGAGTTTCGCCTAAGCGCCGACCGACGAGGGCAAGCACGCGCTCCGAAGCCTCAACGCCGGTAGGCGGTAAGAGGTAGGTGCAAGGGGCCGGCGGGTTCGGGCCAAATCGATCCCCCCGCAGCGGCTCCAAAAAAACATGGAACTCGATGACGGGCTTCTCGGACTAAGACCACGTCTTGTCTGTTCTAGAGTTTTTCACCCGGTCCCTGTGCCTTTCGTGCCTCCTCGTGGCGGCCGGTTGCATTGATGATGACGCTTCGGGGTCCGGTGGGGGCACCGGAGGGAGCGCGGAGATCTGCGTGCCGAACGACGGCGATGGTCGAACCCAGTGCGGAAGCAACACATGCGAAGCCGGCGAGCGATGCACGCAGAGCGGCCTCATTCAGTGTTTGCCGGGCTGCTTGGAGACGCTCAACTGCGGTTCGGGCGAGTGGTGCGACTTGCGAACGGCGGACCCTGGAGAGCCTGGACTGTGTCGTTCGGTCGAAGATCCCGCTTGCGGTGGCGACCCCGGCGAGACCCAGACGGCCGAGACGAACGACAGTGTGGCCGACAGCACCGACGAGACGGGAGACGAGCCCGCCTGTCCCGATGTCCAAGGGAACTACAGCCTGACGCTGTCGTCCTCCTCGCCGGAGGGCTGCGAGGACATTCTCGCCAACGGCGACCAGTGCTCGGTGTCTCAGGATGGGTGCGACTTGATCTGGGGCTGCGACGGCGAGTACGGAGCGCTGTTGGTTCCCGGCCCCGTCGACATGGCGGGCGTCTACGAAACGAGCGGGACGTTCCAAGGCTTCTCGTACACCTGCGAGGTGACGTTTCTGTCCACCGGATCGTTCGCTCCCGACTTGAACTGGAATTGCTCGGTCGGGCAGGCCGGACAAGCGCTCCTGTGTGAGGGCACCGGATCGTTGTGACGTCAGCGCTCGACCGTCGCGCGGAGGTCACTTGCGACGGAGTTCTCCGACGACGGTCGGCCCAGCACGTCTCGAAGTTGGGCGCGTGCTCGTGAGAGACGGCTCTTGGCGGTTCCCAGCGGAACACCCAGGACGTCGGCGACCTCTTGGGTTTCGAGGTCCTCCCAATAGTGGAGCTCGAGTACGATCTGCAGATCCAAGGGGAGCTTTCGCATCGCAACGATCAACATCGCGCGGTGCTCGGAGCACGCCGCCGCACTGAACGGCGAGGGCATCAAGTCCACCATCGAAACCTCGGACACCGCCCGACCTCCCATGAGCTGCCCGCGACCCTCGAAGAAACGAAGGAGCTGGAGCCGAGCGATGCCCAAGAGAAACGAACGGAAGCTGGACTCTGCCCGGAAGCGCTCCGCGGTTTCGACGCAAGCGGTGAACGTGGCCTGGGTGAGGTCGTCGGCGGCATCGGGCACTTTGGTCGCGAAGAAGCGGTAAACCGATGCAAAGTGTCGCTCGACCAGCGTGCCGCCGGAGGCTTGGTCTCCATCTCGCCATGCGCGCCACAGCTCGAAGTCTGTCCCCACTCGCGAAGCCTACCAAACCGGTAAGCAGGCGGAGCCTCGTATGAGCGACGCCCCCCAGGCCTTGGGCCCTACGTTCGATGGAGGCCGCCGCGCGAAGCTCTCCCTGGACGAGCAACGTGCGAAGGCCCTGCTGGCTCGCCGTCTGTTTGGAACCGACGCAGCGAAGCCGGTCGTCCTCGATCGCTACGAGGTTCATGAACGTCTTGGGAGCGGTGGACTGGGCGTCGTGTATCGAGCATGGGACCCGGTGCTGGAACGGGCGGCCGCGGTGAAGGTGCTGCGCGCCGATGCGGAGGGCGACATCGCGGCGTCGGGCGGAGCACGAGTGCATCTGCGGGAGAGTCGGCGCGTGGCCGGACTCGTCCATCCCGGGGTGGTCAGGGTGTTCGCTTCGGGAGCGATTCCTGCCGACGACGTTGTCTACGTGGTGATGGAGTTTCTCCCCGGAGGGACGCTCGAGGCTTGGCTTGCTGCGGCTCCTCGGGAACTCGAAGAGATCTTGGACAAGTTTCAGCAGGCCGCCTCCGCGCTCCAGGCCGCCCACGCTGCGGGGATTCTCCATCGCGACTTCAAGCCTGCCAACATCTTGTTGGATGGCGACGGCCGGGTGCGCGTGGTCGACTTTGGAACTCATGGAACCCCGGGGTTCATGCCACCGGAGCAAGAGCGCGGAGAGCCGATCGACGAGCGGGCGGATGTCTACGCGTTGTGCGTGTCGCTTCGGGCGGCGCTGGGCACCCGGCGGCTGTCGTGGCAACTCGACGAAGCGCTCCGGTGGGGCTCGCAGCCAGTCGCAGCGTCTCGGTGTCCGAGCGTCGAGATCCTGCTTCGCGCGCTTGTGCCGAAGCGCCGCGGTGCACCGCTGGTGATCGGACTCGCCCTCCTTGGCGCGCTGGGGCTGCAGCTCGCCACAGCGAACGCTCAGGAGTCGTGCACACCACCACAGCTCGAACCTCCCGAGTCCCTCGCTGCCGACCTCCGGGAAGACGCGGAGACCTTTGTCGATGCTTGGAACGCCTCTGCCTCCGTGTTCTGCGAAGACGCCGCCGAGCCACAGCAACAGTGTCTGGAGACGGCGCGGATGCATTGGCGAACAGTCATGACGGCGATTGCGGCCACGCCCGATACCGCCGATGCATTCCTCGTGCTCGACGGCCTCCCCAACCCACGGTCCTGTGACGATGGGGACGGGCTCGATGTCCCTCCGCAGACAGCCTTGGACACGGCCTTCAAGTCCCTCCGACTCGAGATCGAAGCGAGCCAGCACTTGGGCACTTGGGCCGAGCACGGGGCGTTGCTGTTGGATCGCGTTCGCGGCACTCGCGAGGCCGCCCTCGCGTCTGGCAACCGCCGCGTGGAGGCTGGCGCTGCGCTGTACCTGGGTGTCTTCGAACAGCGAGCCGGGAATGCCGATGGTGCGGACCGGTTGTATCGCGACGCCTATCATCTGGCGATTCGTGGCGAGGACGCAGTGATGGCGTTTCACGCCGCCGACCGGCTCTCGTACTCCGCGGCGACATTCCTCGGAGACACGTTCGCGGCCGAAGTCTGGATGGAACGGGCTCGCGAGGCAGCGGGTCGTCGCGAGGACCCCCCGGCCCAGGCCGAACTGCTGATGCTCGAGGGGCGCTACGCTGGTTCGACGGGAGCGTTCAAAGCTGCGGTCACGTTCTACGACCAAGCGGAGGGGTCCTTTTCCGAGGACACGAGCCTGGCGAGCTGGGAGCAGCTGTATGCAGGGCGGGGCGATGCCAAGCAAGCTCTGGGCGACCTCGAAGCCGCGGCCGAAGACTACGAGCGGGTGTTCGAGAAGCTCGACGGCGTGTCGAGGAACTCGCTCATCTTCACGCACGCCCTTCAAGGTCTCGGCAGCGCGCTGCTCATGCTGGGTCGGGTGGACGAAGCCGAAGAGGTCCAGGTGCGGCTACGGGATGCGATCTTGGCCCAGCAACCCGACAGCCCCGACCTCGCCGCCGTTCGTTTCAACTTGTCGCAGATCTACTCCGCTCGTGGTGCCCACGCGGCGGCGCTTCGCGAACTCGAGATGGTGCGGGAGCGGTTCGAGGCCTACGGTGGACCCGAGCACCCAGGCGCGACGGCGGCTCGGTCCGCGATGGCCGAGCAGCACGAGGCGCTGGGGAACACCGAACAGGCCCGGCGCGAGGCCGAGGCGGCGTTGCGATGGAATGTTCCGCAGCAATACGCTGGGGGTGCACACCTCGTGCTCGCGCGAATCGAGATCAGCGCCGGCTCGAAAGGAGCGGCCCGCGACCGCCTCAACGCGCTGGTCGAACACCCGGAGACCCTTCCGGAGGCCAGCGCCGCGGCGGTGGAGCTTCTACAGGGTTTGTAGAGAAGCCGTGGGCCGTCGATTGGGAGTTGCCCCCGAAAACCGGACACGTTTTCAGTTCGTTTGACATCAGGGCCTTGTGGGGCTGATGTTCGTTGCAGTCGTCGAACCAGGCAGGAAGCTTGGCCAACACAGTTTCGGGCTCCGGAAGGTCGTACGCCCCGGATCGGGTCCTGCTCGACCCCGACACTGGGCACGTAGTGGGTTGCACCACAAGTAACGCTGAGTGGCCGTGCACGACCCCCCCGCGTATGTACGCCTCGACGGCTTGGGGACCACTTGCCTTCGAACTCGCCCCTGAGGAGATCAGTTGTCGAGATCTGGGACCGGACCACTCGGAACACGCACAGCAGGGCAGCGTCGAGCACGACTTGAAGTCTCTACGCATCCCTGCCCGCGCACATTCGCGCTGGAGCAGAACCCGCGCCAGCTGCGATGCCCGTGAGGCGGGAACTATGCTTCCGCGCGCTCCATCGCGACGTCCATCATCCACTCCACGCCGTCGAGGACCTCGAACATCATCTCGTTGAGTCGTTCGGCCGTCACGAAGCTCAGCGGTAGCTGAAAGCGGACGTGATAGTTCGTCGCGCCACAGGTCACTTCACACCACCGCATCCTCTGGCTCAGTTCGAACGCTTCCTCCGGGGACAGGTCCGAGAGTCCAGCCGCGACAGCGTACACCTCGAGCCAAACCTCGCCCCCAATTTCGGCGGGCCGAACGAACACCGAGTCTCCCTGGTCCCATGCGTCCGAGGGGTCCGGCGCCCGGAGCTGGACCGACACGCGATGGGCCGAGGACACGACGTGGACCGTCGTCGTCGCGCGCAGGTGCGTGTCGACCTCCCTGAAGTCGTTGAACACGACCGCTTCGTTCATCAACCGCCTGGTCAACTCCGTCAAAAAACCCGAGAGCGCGACGTTTGCGGCAGCGTCGTTGATGTACGCCGACGCCATCGTGGATCGGATGTCTTCGCCCACCTCCAGCATCGCAGACCATCCGTCTTCCTGCGCGACTGTCCAAGAGACCGCGTCGGCAGGCGCAAACAACAACCGCCGTTCTGCCGCCAAGACGGTGCCGACTCGTAGGATGGAATGCCGACCAACCTTCACGTCGGACCCATATCACGCCTCGTGGCGTGACAACCCGTCCGCACCGGGTCGACACCAGCGCCCGGCGCCTCGGACATGTTGAGAGGAACGAGCCGACATTTCGTCAAACTCGTGGGTGAGCCGAGCGTGGTCCACCCCCGCCCGGCTTCTTCTGCAACATCCGTGTTATGCCGGGACGGAGATGTTCGACGCACTGGCCGAGACGCTCTACACACTCGAACAAAGGTCGCCGCTGCTCGGGGAGTTGGACCGTACGCGGTTCGAGTTCGCGGTGGCGGCGGGAATGGACCGGGTTGCCCGATGTGTCGAATCGAGCGACTCGGTGTTGACCCCGAGCCTCATCGAGGCGCTCCACGCCGAACTCAGCACGGCGTTGCCGGGTCGCACCAGCTCGACGTTCGAGGATCAGGGCATCAACCGATCGTGGTCGAGCTTCTGCGCCGCATTGGATGATTGGGGCAGGGAGTTCTCCAACCTCGGCGAACTTGCGGGAAGCGAGGTTTGCATTCTCAGTCAACTCGGGTGGGGCCGTCACCTGCCATCGCTGGGATTCGCGTCGGGTTGGCTGGTCATGAACGGCTACCGCCAACGCTGGGGAGAGGAACCTGTGCGGCCTCCGTCTCTTCGTATGGATGCGATGGTCGAGGCCCTGTTGCAGTCGGGGCCGCCCGACTGGGATCTGAGTGCACTTCGTGGCGCCCGCCGGCTCTTCCTCCCTATGGACCAACCCGTCCATCTGGAAGCCAAGGTTGCGGCGTCTCGCAGGCGACGCTCAGACTGCGAACCTACCGCCAACAAAGTGCACGCGCGCAGTGGCGCTGCAGCATGGAACGACGGATGGGCCCTGGAACTCACTGTCGAGTCCGCGTTGCTGGGCGTGACTCCTCTCGCGATCGAACTCGGAGACGGCGCAGAGCCACCTCCCCTCGACCGGCTCCCGACCGACGAGCAGATCGTAGGGCTTCTAGGTCTGCTCGCAAAGGAACGACTTTTTCCCGAGGGGGACGCCGAGACCGACGCTGGATGGATGAAACGCTCGGCCGTGAGGGGCCTGCTCCTCGTCGTCGCCCCGGGCGGCGGTGCGTGGGACGGCTATGTTCGCTTCGGGGACGGCTCCGCCGATGCGTGGTTCGGAAGCATCGCGGGCAGCGAATGAGTCGGAGATACCTCGCCCTCACTCCGACACCGACACCGACACCGACGTCGCGCCGTGACAGTGATGTCGCGGGAGGACGGCCGAGGGTTCGAGCCAAGCACGCAGGTCTGCTCCGTGGCCCAACGTTTGCACCCTGCCGCCTCGTGGATAGGCGACGGCCCAGGAGGGCTTGTTGGGTCGCCGCATGCTGGACGTGTGCGGCGTTGGTTTTGGTTTTTTCCGGGTGTGATGAGGATGCGGAAGGCTCGACGGCCCAGGCGGCCGGCGAGGCTGACGGACAGGACCAGCCGCCGTCCGCCGAAGCGGATTGTGAGGGCGATGGGGCGTGCGCAGGCGACGAACTCTGCGACGTCTACGAGTGTGGCGGCCGGCCGGCGCGGTACAACCACTTCGGGTGCCCGCGCGTCTCCTGTGACAGCGACGAAGACTGCCCCTCGGGAGAAGCCTGCTTCTCCCTAGCCTTCGACCGGACCTGCGAGCCCTCGAGCACCGTCTGCACCGAAGCGGGGAACACATGCGAGTGCGAGTCGACCGCCGACTGCGAGGGAGTCCTCGATGCTCACTGCTTGCCGACCGAGTTCTACCCGCCGTCGGACTACTGTAACCCGGCCGTATGGGCATGTGACGAACTCGGGGCGTGGCAAGACGCGCTGCTCCGCGCCGCGCAGGAGTACGTGGGGACCCCCTTGAGCGAAGCTCTCACGGAGTGTGCTGGCCAAGCGGCGGACGCCCGCGAGACATGCTCGTGACGGTCCGGCCTTTGTTGTGGGCCCCGCTGTTCGCCGTGCTTGGCTGCGCTCCCACGGGGCCACCGAGCGAGGTGTGCGAAGGGGTCAGCGTTCGAGTGTCCACGACCCGGTTTCACGGGCATGAACGAACCGGAAGCTATGCAGGCGGCGGGTCCCTTCAGGCAAGGACCATCGGGGACACGGGCATGCAACTGCGCTGGGCATCCGCCCCCTTTCACACCCTCGAGTTCGACGGCGTGATCTACCCGCCGCTCGTCTACGGCTCTCCGCTCTTTGTCCCTGCGCAACCGATCGACAGCGAGGACTTCGAAGGAACCACGGACGTGGTCTACACCGCGACGACCAACGGGTGGGTGTACGCCATCGGCGCGGATGACTGTGCGCAGCCTGGGCGCATCCTGTGGCGCACCCGCGTCAGCGATGCCGTGCCGATCGACCACTTGGACCAAGGCGTGCCGCTCGGGGTGCTGTCCACGCCCGTGATCGACGAAGCCTCGGCGACCCTCTACGTCTCCGCCTACGACGGCCGCGCCGGCTGGCAGCTCCACGCACTGTCCTTGCGCGACGGAACTGAAACCGCCGGCTGGCCCGTCACGATCGACGATGCGGGCCTCGCAGAGGTCAACACCAACGGGCCGGCCAAGTTCCAGCACCCCAGCACAATGTCGCAGCGTGGGGCCCTGGCACTGTCTCCCGACGGCGCTCACGTCTACGTCCCGTTTGGGACGTACCGGGGCAGCGGCGTCGGGTGGCTGGTCAACATCGATGCAACCACGGCCTCGATTTCCTCCGCATTCTCTTCGGCCCCCTCCACGGAGATGGACAGCAGCGGTGGCATCTGGGGCTCCGCGGGCCCGCTCGTCGACGACGACGGCCGGGTCTGGGCGACCACCGGAAACAGTCCTCCGGGGACCGGAAACACGCCCGGGGTGTGGGGCAACTCGTTGCTGCAGCTGGACGCGGACCTCAACCTCGAGCGCGCGTACTCCCCGTTCAACTACTGCATTCTCGATGAAGGAAACATGGACCTCGGCGCGAGCCAACCCCACAGGCTCTCGCCCATGCCCGCGTCCTCCACCCCCAACCTCATCGCCTTCGGTGGCAAGCAGGGCGTCGTCTACCTGCTCAACGTCGACGCCATTCCCACCGCGGGGGAGGGCCGCGGGCCATGCTCCGCGGACGCAGCTGCCGACGTGTCCCTGCACCCACCGAGCCCCCAGCCGCAGTTCGATGCACGCGGGCCTCTGAGTGTCTTCGGTCCCTACTCGGACGAGTTCGGCGAGATCGACCACGCGAAGATGCGGACGAAGCTGGTGGAGTGGAGCGACGCGCAAGGCAACCGGTTCCTCTTCGCAAGCGGAACCGCCAAGCAGAGCCCGGAGTCGACCACAAGCGTGGCCCCGTCCGTCGTCAAGCTGGGCGTCGCGATTGCCGATGATGGGCAAGCGTTTCTCGAGCAGGTTGCCCTCAACGAGCAAGTGGTCATGCACAACCCGGGATCCCCAATCGTCACGGGGGCTGGGGACGATGCGACGCTGTGGGTCCTCGATCGAAATGCGCCCCGCTCGGCCCCCCTGCTCGACCCGGGGACGCCCCACCCTCGGCTCTACGCGTTTGCGGCCAGCGATCTCCGGCTGCTTTGGTCCGGGGACACTGCTGGACCCTCGGGCAAGTACACATCCCCGATCGGTGTGGGGGACGCCATCGTGATTGGTACGGACCGCATCGAAGCCTGGAGTCCGTGATGCCTCACAAGCGTGCACTCGGCGCGCACGTGGGCCGCGGCAAAGCACAACGTGGAGCCAAGCCACTGGACCGGCGCCCCGATCCCGCAGCCCCACCATGACGCGCTACCATGCGGCCAGTCCCGTGGCGTTCCTCGCGATTCAATGCCCGTCCTGCGCGTCGACCGACGTGACGCTCCGCGGCGGAGGCAACTACGAATGCAACCACTGCTCCACGACGTTCGTCCGTAAGCAGCAGCCCCAGGCCCCCCCGCCCGCACCGCCGCCTCCACCGCGGCCCCTCAATGTGCCCGTCAACTCGTACGGGCCACAGGTTCATGCCCCGACGGTTGCCCCGGTCCAAGTTCAGGTCGTAGCCCCACGCCGGACGGGATGCATGTCGGCCGTCATCATGCTGTTTGCGTTCGGTGTGCCGCTCGTTGGGGCGGGCGTGTCGTTCTGGCAGTCGCACCAAGCGACCCAGGCCAGCCAAAGAGCGGCATCGGATGCGATGGCCCGTGCCACCGGATCGACGAAGAAGCCCGAGGCACCGACGCAGGTCGTGCCCCGGACGTCGCGCTCCGCCCTCACCGCCCCGACCTCACCCAGCGCGGAGGCGGACAAACCGACGACCGATGCAGACGATTCGCAGGCCAATTCGGCGGGCGAAGGAACATCGTTGGACACCTTCCAAAAGCTCAAGGGCTGCTCGTGCCGCGCCAAGGCTGGGACCGTCGAGCTCCACCTGCGAGCGTCGGGCGGAGGCACCCGCATCACAAGCTCGGGAACCCGTCACACGATGGAGCTGGCGTTCGCCGCCAAGGCCGGCAGTGGGACGCCCTTCACGCTGCCGACCACGTCCAAGACTGCCCCGGCCAACGAGTACACGCGAGGTCGATTCCCACTCGGCATGGGATGCGATGGGGACACGCTCGTGATCGCAACCGAGCGCTCCGTGACCGCTTGGTCCCTCAGCGACCGAACCGCGGAGTGGACGCAGACGTTGCCCGACAGCTACGGCAACGTGCGCCCGAACGAGACGCCGTCCCTGGACTGCAAGTCGCTCAACGTCGGCAGCGGTGCGGTCTCCGTACGAGCGGGCGGCAAGACGGTGCGCCTGGACCTCGAGACAGGGGAGCCGGTCAGCAGCAAGGGAGGCACGAAGGGCACGACGAAGCCCAGCTCCGGAAGCGAAAAGCCGAGCCCCCCACCGACGCAACCCGACACCGAGCCGGCACCCGCGAAGCCCAAACCCGCCGACGCCAAGCCTGCGCCAGCGGACACCAAGCCCAAACCACCGAAGCCTGAGCCTGAGCCCGCCCCCGAGACCGACACGGCAAAGAAGAAGAAAAAGAAGAAGGGCAAAAAGAAGAAGAAAAAGAAGAAGGGCAAAAAGAAGTAGCCCTCCAAGGGAGCAAGCCAGGGCGCATCGGGGCGCGCCACGGCTCAGCCCCCAGGCTCAGCCCTCCGGCAAGACGCGGAGACGGCTCGCGTCAGAGCTGAGCACCGAGACGATCACTTCGCGAAGGTCCAGGTCCGAATCGACGAGCTGAGCGTAGGCCTCGTCGATATAGGCGTCGTCACGAGCCTCCGGCGTTCGCTCGAGCGTGAACTCGAACAGCCGCCGTGCCATGCAGCGTTGAGCCAGTTCATTCTCCGCGAGCGTGGCGCCAAGCTCTGCAACACCCTCAACGTCTTCTCCACTGGGAAGACTCCCGCTTGCGTCGACGGCTGTGTCGAACTCGGGGTAGATGTCGGCGTAGCGGCCCCCGGCATCGAAGTTCTCGAAGAGGAAGCCAAGCGGGTTGATGATGTTGTGACAGCCCGCGCACGTCTCCGAGTCCGTCATCTTCTCGAACGCTTCGCGGGGCGGAAGGTCGACCGGGATGTCGGGGATGACAATGTCCGCGGGCGGAGGCGGGAGTTCGATGCACAACACGTTCTTCGCGAGGAACGTGCCGCGGTGCGCTGCACGGTAGGGCTCGATGGTCGTGTGGGCCCCCAACACCGCACCATGGGAGAGCACCCCTGCGCGGCCTGGCGTGCTCGACAGCTCGATGCGGAACAGACCGTCCTCATGCTCGGAGCCGACCGGGAGCCCGTAGTACGTCGCCAGCGCGTCACTGGCGAAGGAGTAATCCGCGGCGAACAGTTCGCGCATCGAGCCGCCGCTACGCATCACATGAGTGACGAATGCCTCGGTCTCCGCTTGCATGTCTGCCGCGACCCCTGGAAGTCCGGGGTAGTCCTCGGCGACCGGCGCTCCCTCGAGATAGCGGCCGTGCTCGCCGAAGTGGTCGATGCCGAGGTAGGCCTCGAAGAAGCCGACCGCCAACGCATCCGCACGCGGGTCCGACAGCATGTCGCGAACAACCTGCGCGACGCCCTCTGCGCTATCCAGCTCGCCCTGGGCCGCAAGCGATCGAAGCTCGGCCGAGGGACTCTGGTTCCACAGCGCCAGCGCAAGCCGGGTGGCCATTTCGTGCCCCGTCAGACGGCGGACGGCCGGGTCGTCGGTCTCCTCCCCGACCTCAATGCGGTAGAGGAACTGGGGGCTCTGCAGGGCGAGCGTGAGCACCTGGGTGAAGCCATCGTTGGCCGTCCACGCGGCGCCGTCGTAGTCCTGAGGCTGAGACATCTGCCCCAAATAGATCTCCAGGTCCTCCTCGAGCGCCTCTCGCTTGAACAAGATCGGCAAGACACGGCGAACCTCGTCCTCGACACACGCTTCGTCTCCGCAGCCGATCGCCTGCACAAGCTCCGCAGCTGCGCGCTCGGCAAACGAGTGGTACGCCTCCACACGCGTCGCATCGGCAGGGAGATAGTTCGCCGGGAAGAGGCCACTGGACGCGTCCGCGGGAACGAGGTTGAACGGAACCGCGTCTGCATTCGACCCGAACGCCTGCTGAACCACTCCGATCACCTGGCTGCGACGCATCAGCTGCATCGGCGCCTCGCCAGCGCAGGCACCCTCGCACCCGTCCACGCCACCGCTGCCGTCGCCACCGCCCGGTTCCGTGTCGGCTCCTCCTGAGCTCCCGGCCGTGACGTTTCCAGCGTCTGTGTCAGCCGCGGCAGGTCCGCTGCCATCGACACCTTGATAACAACCTGCGGCGAGGACCGACAGGATGGACAACACTGAGATTCTTCGAAGCGCGTTCATGCCATCACCTCCGTCAAGGGACCCGTAGAGAAGCTCGCGTCCCCCACATGGTCGATGTCATCGAACCCCATCGCGTGGCAGAGCGAGACCAACAGCTTCGTGCTGGGCTGGCCCGGGTCGTCTGAGGGTCGGAAGTTCTCGAACACATCGAACCCACCCCATTTGTAGGCTCTCCCCGTGTCGAAGTAGCCCACATCGTCTCCCTGAAAGACGGTGACCGGCACGTTGTAGTTGGAGTGCGTTCCCCCCTCGGACATCTCCGACAGATGCACGACGATCATGTTGTCGCGAACAAAGTCGGGGACGGCGTCCAGGAACCCGGTCTTGATCCGCGACGTGGTCCAACGCCAGAGGTCCGAGTAACACTGTCGCGCTAGGGCGCGCTGTTCTTCGGGGACATCTTCCCCCGCACCACAGTTGGCGCCACAACCCGCCGGCATGCTGTGCGCCTGACCGTGCAGGTCCATCGAATTGATGCCCGCGTACGTGTCGGCATACTCGGGATCTTCCAGGAGTTCGTCCGCAACCCCCTCTTGGCGCCGGACCTGATACCCAGCGACGTTGGTGACCCCGCACGCAAACGCCGTGTTGACCACCTGGAATGTCGCCAGCACGACTTCGTTCATGTGCGTCGAGGACCACTGACCGATGTGATCAGGAGAGACCCCGATGTCCGGAGGAACGCACTCGACGATGTTGTCGAGCTTCTGCTCGAGATCACGGATTCCCTCGAGGTGCGCGTCGACGCGGTCGCGGTCTTCGACGACCAGCTCACCGCGCACCCGACCCAACTCGCCGGTCAACGCATCGAGGACGCTGCGCTGCTTGGCTCGCAAGCGTCGCAGTTCGTCCTCGCTCACCCCCAGGTTCGCGAACATCGCCTCGTAGGCGAACCACGGACCCCACAGCATGGGTGCAGAGACGAGGGGGTCCTGCCAGAAGAAGCTGTTGTAGCTCGCGAGCGAACCCGGAACGTCGGGTGCATTGTCGTCGGCGAGCCCCTTCGCACGCCCGATGCGAAGCGCACGAATCGGAGGAGGCGTTTCGCCGAGTTCGATGCAACGCTCCTCGATGCGGCGACCCAAGATCTCGTCGACCGAGGGCCCGTTGTAGACCTCTCGGTCGCCGACACGTCGCACGGTCGTCCCGGTCAGCAACGCTCCGGTTCCCTCGTGGCCACCGTTGGGGGGCATGCCTTCGGAGTCCGTCGTGAACGCAGAGATGTTGTCGATCCCATCGAGGATCATGATGTTCTGCAGGTAGTCCTGCAGCGGCTCGTGTTGGTACGGCAGCCCATCGGTCACGAGGTCGGGGGACTCTGGCCGCCACGTCGTCATGTCCGTGCCTTGCGCGGCCCCGATGATGAACAGCTGTCGAGCACCAGGACCGGCGGCAGTCGCACGCAGCATGGGAAGCAGACCAGAGAGCAATCCCGCGCCCGAGCACACGCCGGCTGCGCGAAGAAAGTCGCGACGGCCCCAACGTCCGCTCCGACGCCCTCCTGCCTGTCGAATCGCCCTATTGCCGAGTATTCCTTGGGTTTTCTTCATCGTGCTCCCACCCTCGCCGTGCACGTCGCAGATCCACTCCGAGCGCAAGCTCACCGTAGATCAACCCCCGGGCTCGGCGTCTTACCGCGGCTGCGCGTACCGGCGGGCGGTAGACGGCGGGCACCTCCGACGCGATGAAGCGATCTTTAGAAGGCCCCGCGGCGCGAAGGTTTGTCGGGGACCCGGGTCGGTGCCATGCTCCGAGACAAGTTGTCCGATCCCGAGCCAGAGGCGCCGCACAAGCCGGCCACGTGGTACCGCTACATGGACGCTTCGTCCCTGGGCATCGAGATCGCCGTGTCGGTCGTGCTCGGTGCCGCAGCCGGGATGTGGCTCGAGAAGAACGTCACCCACTGGTCGCCGTGGACTTCGGTGATCGGGATGATGCTCGGGGTTGCGACCGCAGCGCGCGCGATCGTGCGGACCGCTCGAAAGTACACTCGCCAGCTCCGCGAACAAGACGCCTTCGAGCGCGCGCAGGCAGAAACAGATTCTGAATCCGAGCCCTCGGCGAAACGCGACCCTTTGCCATGAACGATCAAGCCCGCAGCCGCCTGCTCTCTCGCATCCTTCAATGGACGGTCGCACTCACCGTCCCGGTGATGCTGGTCGCCTGGTTCATGTGGGACTTCTCGACCGCGCTGGGCATCCTGTGCGGTTCCGCCCTCGGCGCGCTCAACTTCATCCTGCTGGGGCGCTCGATGCAGAAGATGTTCGCCAATCCAGACGAGCACCGGGGCTCCAAGTGGACCCTGCCAGTGACCATGCTGGTGAAGTGGCCTCTGATCCTCGGCGGACTGGCAATCGTGATGCTCTACCTCCCGGTCAGTCCCCAGGGTGTGGCGATCGGGGCGTTGGTCTCACTTGTCGGCGGTTCAACGGCGGCATTGCGAGAACATCGCGCGCAGCAGTGACACCGGTCGTTTTTGGGAAACGCCGGCAATTGTAGTTTCGATTGCCGAAGAGATTTGCACCGAGCGCATACCGTGGCTGGTGGATGCGACTGACACTGAGGACATGGGGACCCGCCGCTGCACTTCTGCTCGCCACAGGCTGTGGAACAACGAGCGGCAACGGAGGCTCGGCTGGCGACTCGGCAACCGACGGCATCGTGACCGCCGGGCAAACGGACACGCCGGGGACCGACGGCTCCACCCAGGCCAGTGACACGGCCGAGAGCGACTCGGCGACCGCGACGGGAAGCACGGGAAGCACCACCGCCTCGAGCACAACATCCCCGGCGTCAGACACAGACCCGACCAGCGGAACGACCGGGGTGCAAAGCTCGGACAGCGAGGCGGAGAGCAGCACCGGAGAGGCCGAGTGTGCGGCCGTCAGCGCCGAGGCCGAGCTCGTACCGCTGCCCGCTGACATCATCTTCGTCGTCGACAACTCGGGGTCGATGTCGTTTGAGGCGACCGAGGTGCAGGAGCGGCTCAACGACTTCAGTACCCAGATCCTCGACAGCGGCGTCGATGCTCAGGTGGTCCTCATCTCCAGCTACCCCGACAACGGCAACGGTATCTGCATCGATGCGCCACTGGGCGTCGGGGACTGCCCGGACAACGACACCAATCTCCCCATCTTCCGCCACCTCGATATCCGCGTTGGCAGTCACGACGCGTGGGATGACCTGCTCGATAGCTTCACCGATTGGCAGCCATCGATTCGCAAGAACTCGTCCAAGCACGTCGTGATCATCAGCGACGACGATCCGAACATGTCCGATGATGACTTCGACACGGACTTCCTCGCGCTCGACGCGAACTACGAGGGCTACTTCCATCACTCGGTCGTCTCCCACTCCGACTGCGACAGCGCTGCAAGCATCGGGCAGGACTACATCGACCTGTCCATCGCGACCGGGGGCATCGCCGCGGATCTGTGCGACCAGGACTTCCAGGCCGTTTTCGACGCGCTGACCACCGCCGTCCTCGATGGGGCCCAAGTCGCCTGCGAGTTCCCCATCCCCGACCCGCCGGCGGGTGAGGTCCTCGATCCCGACGAGGTCAACGTGGAGGTCGGCTCTGCGATGGGTGGACTCGATGCGATCCCGCGCGTGGACGACCTCGAGGGCTGCGGCCTCGTGCCGGATGGCTGGTACTACGACGACCCGGCCGACCCGACCCAAATCTTCCTGTGCCCCCAGAGCTGCAAGACGATTCAGGGGATCGAAGATGGCGTGATCAACATCGGCTTCGGCTGCGAGACGATCTTGCCAGGCTGACGGTTCGGGCTCCTCAACGGCAGGGCAGCCAGTCGCCAAAGTAGGGCAACCCGCGCTCGTCGACTGAGGGCGGCGGGTTGTCGCCGAACGTGATCGCGAGTTCGTCGATGTACATTTGGTTGTCCGGCGGCATCTCGTTGTTCCAGTAGGTGAAGAGGTACAGCCCGTCGAGCACGCCGCCTTCGCCGTTCACGGTCGGGACATCGGTTCGGTCGAAAATCAGGGCGTCGTCCCGCCACACTCGGAATCGGGCCTCGCCCCCGTCATCGACAGGGGTGTCGTCCACGACGATCTGCATTTCGTACCGCTCCCAGAGCTCCCGCGGGATCGGGTCTCCGTCATAGACCTCCCACACGTCGTGGGTTTCTTTGATGACTCGAAGCACCGAGTCGGGACCATCGGCGTTGTCGATATACAGATCGTTGTAGCCACCGTTGCTCCCATCCGCCATTCGGTTGTGGAGTCGGATGAACTTCATCCACGGTGCCGCGGAAAACTCGAAGTCGCTCGGCCAGTACGCCCACAACCGAACCCAGATCGTCTCGCCCTCGGGTAGATCCGGCAGCGAAACCACGCCGCCCCACTGACCGAACCCACCCGCGTCACCGCTGCGGATCTCCATCTGCGCTGCCTGAGCCCCCGCGTAGGCTTGGAGGTCTGTGGTTACGGTACGGCCCGCTGTGTTGAACGGGCTGTTGTCGCTCAGGCTGCCGCCGGGGGCCGGAGCCTCGAAGTCAGCGTAGAGCCACGGCGTATGAGGCACGCAGTCTCCTGCACCCGAAGTCGACCCCGTGCTGGACCCGTCGCTGTCGCCGGGCCCCGACGAAGAGACCGTACCGGAGGGGGTGCCGCTCGACGTCCCGGAGGTCGCAGGGACCCCTCCACTCGAGGCGCCGCTGTCGCTGCTCGGCGCTGAGCCCCCACTCGAGTCGGATCCCGTCGCTCCCGCGAACCCGGCTGCACTGCCCTCCCCGTCGGCGCACGCCGAGAGACCGAGCGCGACCAACGCAATCCTTCGAATCAATCCCCTCACGGGACCACCGTACGTCCAGCGGCGGTGCGGCCGGCTTACCGTAGATGCGCGCGTGGCCGCGTCCCAGTCCCTCAGTCGCAGGAACGTTCCCAGTCGGTGAGGACCGCCGCCACCGCCCCTCGTCGCATTCCCCGCGGCCGGGTCGCAGGGATCGGACCAGATCTCGCGCCTGTCACGCCCAGCCGGTTCTGCGATCAACTGAACGATCCCGCGGGTCTACGGCAAGGGGGCCCACGGGACGTGAGGGACCTCGATCCCAGGCGCTCGATTCGGGCGAAATTCGGGCGAAAATGGGCTCCCAGCGGGGCTTCGCCATCTTGCACACATCGTCATGGTTTGGTACATGCCCGCCGACCCGACGCGGCGTTCTGCCGCTAGGACCCCCTCACGGCTATGGGCGACCACGACACCTGGTACTCGATTCTGCCGTTCTGGCATTCGCTCGAGGCGGCATTCGAGCCGATGCTCGCGCGCAAAGAGCCGTTCCTCATCTTTGGGGACAGCCACTTTACGCTCATCCACGTCGTTGGCGCTCTGCTCGCCTGCGCGCTCATCTTTGTGGCGACCTTCCGCTACCGGGGCAGTCTCAGCGACTCCACCGGCGGTGTGGTCCCCCCGCGCAAGTTCAACCTTGCGTCGATGATGGATGGCTTCGTCGGAGCGGTCTACAAGTTCTCGGTCGATGTCATGGGTGAGGAGAACGCCAAGCGGTACCTCCCCATCACCGGCTCCCTGGCGCTGTTCATCTTCTGCTGCAACATCCAGGGACTCATCCCGGGCTTCTTGCCCCCCACCGACACGCTGAAGACCAACCTTGGGCTCTCGCTCATCGTGTTCGTCATCTACGTCAGCGTCGGTGTGCTGCGGAACCCGAAGCACTTCCTCGGTGAGTTCCTCGGCCCAAGCATCGGCGGCCTGCCTCTCATGGCTCCGCTGTTCCTTCCTATCGAACTTGCTAGCCACATCGCTCGCCCGGTCTCCCTGGCGCTGCGACTGCTTGGCAACATCGTCGCTGACCACAAGGTCGTCGGCGCCATCGCGGGCCTGGTCGCGCTTCTGCTTCCGGTTCCGTTCTTGCTGCTCGGGGTGTTGGTCGCGATCGTCCAGACCCTCGTCTTCACCCTGCTCACCATCATTTACATCGGGCTCGCTGTTTCCCACGGCGAGGGCCACTAGATCTCCAGCTCCCATCGAGCTGCTCAGAAAAGAAGAGACATCATGAAGAACCGCATTGCAACGCTCTCCGCCTTCGCCGCCGCGTTCCTTGCTCCCGCCGTGGCACTTGCTGCGCCGGCAGCCGGTGGTCCCAACGACGGTATTTTCGCCGTCTGCATGTGCTTCGGCGTCGCTATCGCCGCAGTCGGTGGTGGTCTCGGCCAGGGCCGTGCCGCTTCAGCAGCCCTCGACGGCATCTGCCGCAACCCCGGCTCCGCCGACAAGGTGTTCACGCCGCTGCTTCTGTCGCTCGCGTTCATCGAGTCGCTGGTCATCTTCACCCTCGTCGTCGCGCTCATCGTTTCGGGCAAGATGGGCTAAGCCACCGCGCCTCGGCGCAAACCTCAAGAGGCGGCTCGGGTTCACCCGGCCGCCTCTTTTGCATTGGTTGCCCAGCACGGCGTCCCGCACATCGTGGGCCGCAGCAGCACCCCCCTCTATTCGCCCTGAGGATCATCGAACGGAAGCTCGACGACAAACGCCGACCCACCGATCCGGTCGGGCTCAACGAACACGCTGCCACGGTGCGCTTCGACGATCCGCTTCACAACCGTCAGGCCAACTCCCGTGCCCGGAACCGAATCGGGAACGAGACGTCGGAAAGGCTCGAAGATCATCTGGTTGTGAACCGCTGAGATCCCCGGGCCGTCATCCAAGACAGAGATTCGCGTGCGGACGTCGTCAAACGAGAACTCTACCCGGACGTTGCGGCCACCGTGCTTGAACCCGTTGTCGACCAGGTGCTGCAACAGCTGGCGGAGCAGCGGCTCGTTGGCGGTGACGGGTCGTTCGGGAAGGTCGCATAGCAGCGTCATCTCCGGATAGAACGCGCGCATCGTCTCGGTGAGCTCCCTGAGGATGGGAGCGACATTGACGTCCTCGCACTCGAGTTTCCTGTCGCGAGGAAGCCGGGCCAGCTCGGTCATTCCACGAATGGCCTCATCGGCGCGGGCACGGACTCGGCGGACCTCCTCGAGCTCTAGGATGGCGCCCTCGGAGAGCGTGGCACGGTGGTCGCTCTCGAACAGCTCCAAGAGCGCACCGAGCTGCCGCAGCGGGGCTCGTACATCGCGGCTGATCGCATCGCTGATCGCGCGAAGCTCGTCGTGCGCGCTCGCGAGTTCGAGGTGTGCCTGCACCCGCGTCGCCGCGTGTCGATGGTGCTCCATCGCGTCGACGACCATCTGCGCGAGGTCGGCCAGCACGGCGCGCCCTGCCTCGTCGAGTTCGCGTGGCTTGCGATCGATGACACACAACGTGCCCATCGCCAGGCCCCCGCCCACGATGAGCGGCGCACCCGCATAGAATCGAATGTCGGGGTCGCCCATGACGAGAGGGTTGTCGGCAAAGCGTGGGTCTGTCGCGGCATCCGTCACGACCAAAACGTCCTCCCCCATGATTGTATGAGCGCAGAATGCGTCCGCTCGGGGAGTCTGTGATGCGTCGAGCCCAACGCGAGCTTTGAACCACTGCCGGTGCTCGTCGACGAGCGACACAAGAGCGATCGGACAGTCCAGCAGACGACCTGCCAACCGCACGATTCTGTCGAAGCGGGGAGTCGGCGGCGTGTCCAGAATCCCGTACCGACGCAAACGTCGGAGCCGCTCGGACTCGTTCTTGGGGACCGGAGCTGCCATGACATCAGGGTAGCAGTCCTGGAGACAGTCGATGCGGCCAACACGCCTCGTTCGGTGCGGCCGATTGGCCCAGATTGACCCATCAGGGGGGGTGGCACCCCGGGACCGTTGGCCGAACTTCCCGATTCGATCCCTCGTGCCCGAACCCCACTTCCCGATCAGGGAACTCCGCTTGCAAAACCGGAAAAACCCTGCGGCGATTCGAGTTTATCCCCGCAACCGTCACGCAGCCCGGCCGTCTGAAAGGGCGGCCATCCCCGAAGAGTCCAGGCTTGCACCCTGTCTCCAGAGGACTGGTTCACGGAGACCACGCCATGAACAAGCACATCATCGCCTCGATCCTCGCCGCTGCCTGCTTCACACAAACTGGATGTACGGTCATCTCGCACTTCGTCCAGAAGAAGAAGAGCGACGACGCCGCTGCAGCGGCGGCTGCGGACAAGAAGGCGCTCGAGGCAACGGTGGCGAAGAAAGACCTTTCCAAGCTCAAGACCGAATGTGCAGGCACCCCCGAGACCGGCAAGAAGAGGGACTGGTGCCTGGGATATCAAGAGGTCTTCGCAGCCAACGCCGCGAACATGCAATGCGATACAGCGTGGAACGAGTACACCGGGGCGAAGGACGACATCGGTCTCACCCAGCCCATGACCGAGGCGATGGCGCTTTCCCTCGCCGAATGTGAAAAGTGGGATGTCTACTTCAACGACTTCGTGCCCATGATCGGCAGCGTTGGCATCCGACCGATGGACGACCGGCTCGAGAAGGCGTTCCTCACTCAGACAACCGCCGGAGGAGAGATGACCCCCCAGGTCGGGACCGCCGTGCTTGCCCACCTTCTGGGACTGCAACGCGAAAAGAAGGCCGGCGGGACCTGTGACGACTACCTCGCCGCATCGGGAACCTACGGAGACAACTCAACGTACGTCGCAATCCTCGTGGAGAAGGAGTGCGAGGGCGCGGTCGCAATCTTCGAGAAGGGTCTGCTCTCCGACGATGGGTATGTGCGGGCGAAGTCCTGCACCGGCCTCGCCAAGGTGGGCGAAGAGAAGCACATCAAGCCGCTCCAGAGCCTGGCGTGGACCGACAAGTTTGAGGGGTCCAACTACTCGATGCCCGTCCGCGAGTCGTGCCGCGATGCGTTCGGAAAACTCGAGACACGCCTGTCGATGTAGGCCTTACCCGGACTCCATGTTCTAGGGGCGTCCCTAGCTCGGCGTCGAGTTTCGCCGGGTTAGAACTTCGAGCTGACCGTCAGCATGAGCAGACGGTCGTTCGATTCCCGGAGACGGCGGCTGAGCGTACGGACGAACCGCCACAGCAACTCGTACGCGAGTTCCCGATCGACAAACATCAGGTCGCGGAGGTCGTCCTTCGGCAGCATCAACAGCCGAGCCGACTCGTGGGCGATCGCATCGGCCGAACGCGGACAGTCGTCGTCCACGATCGACATCTCGCCGAAGTACATTCCCGGCGCGAGGACAGCGAGAGCCTCCTCCCCAATACCCGAAACATTGCGGGAGATTCGAATGGCGCCCTCTACGATGAGGTAGAGGCCGTCGCCTTCGTCACCGTGTCGAAACACCGCCTGTCCGCGCTCGAGTCTGACCTCATGGACGAGAGATGCGATGCGCCGCAGGTGGACGGGAAGCAGCCCTTCGAAGAGGCTGACCTTGCGGAGCTGTCGCTCGAAGTCCGCGGTCAAGTCGTCACTGCTCGGGGACGTGCTGGCACTGACCTTGTCCGGACCACCGTGCGGAGCGGGCGGCTGCTGCTGCTGCAAGCCCCCCAATGGAGCATCACCGTCGTCGTCGGTAATACCAAGCTCTTCGAGACCGGAACCCATGCGTACCGCGGAGCGTACTACGAGTGCCCGCCGCGAATGGGGGTGCCTGCCTGATAGACAGTCCGAAGCAGCGGCGAGCCAGCGTGGTAGACGAGGTCTCGATAGTCCTCGGTCGCCAGACGCACGATGTCTGCTTGCCGTCCGGGGCGAAGAGAACCCACCTGGTCGTCCAGGCCCATGGAAGCCGCGGCGTTGTGTGTCACCGCGCAGATGGCTTCTGCGGGTGAGAGACGGTTGCCGTAGCAGGCGAGGCCGAGCACGACAGCAAGGTTCTCCAGCGCGCATGAGCCCGGGTTGCAGTCGGAGGCCACCGCCACCGCGACTCCGTCCTCGACCAATGCACGACCGTCTGCAAACGGCTTTCCGAGCACCATGGAGGTCCCCGGCAGCAACGTGGCAACAACGCCCGCCTCGCGCAGACCCGCGCGCTCCTTCGCGTCGAGGGCCAACAGGTGGTCGGCGGAGGCTGCACCGAGTTCGGCCGCCAGTGCCGCCCCTCCGGTGTGTCCGAACTCGTTGGCGTGGACCCGCAGCTCGAGGTCGAGCTCAAGCGCCTTGGTCAATACCGCGCGCGACTCCTCCGGGGTGAACGCCCCACGGTCACAGAAGACATCACAAGAGTCGGCGAGACCCTCCTCGGCCACGGCCGGAAGGATCTCCTCGATGACGCGGGTGAGAAACGCGGCTCGTTCGGCATCTGTCCCGCGGGCCTCCGCCGGGACCGCATGTGCGGCGAGGCAGGTCGCCGTCACTCGGAACCCGCCCTCGTCACGAAGACGCCGGATGACCCGAAGCTGCTTGAGTTCGGTGTCGAGATCGAGCCCGTACCCGCTCTTGATCTCAAACGTCGTCGTGCCCGCCCTGCGCATGCGCGAGATCCGAGCCAGCGATTCCAGGTACAGGTCGTCCTCGGACAATGCCCGGGTTTGGCGGACGGAACTGAGGATTCCACCGCCGGCGGCGAAGATCTCTTCGTAGTCGGCGCCTCCGAGCCGCTGCTCGAGTTCATCCTTCCGGTCGCCGCCCCACACCAAGTGGGTGTGCGAATCGACGAACGCGGGCATCAAGGTGTCTCCCGTGCAGTCGATCACCCCGGTCCGACGCAGCGACGATGGGACCTCGTCTGCGGGTCCGACCCAAGCGATGGTGCCCTCATCGGTGACCGCGACGCTGCCGTTCTTGATGACCCGGAGGTCGGACATTGCCGCCCCACGACGTGGGCCCATGTCGCCGGCCAACGTGAGGACGGCCGAAGCGCGGTGCAGAAGCATGCCCATCGCTCAGCCCACGTCCTCGTGAATGGTCCGGCCAGGAACACGAACGCCGTGCTCCTTCGCAAACGCGACCGCGTCGTCGTAGCCGGCATCGACGTGGCGGACAACGCCCATGCCCGGGTCGCACCGAAGGACGCGGGACAGCCTGCGCGCGGCCCCTTCCGTGCCGTCGGCAACGACGACCATGCCCGCGTGCAGCGAGTAGCCCATCCCCACACCACCGCCGTGGTGAAACGAGACCCAGGTCGCCCCGGCCGCGGTGTTGATGAGCGCGTTGAGGATCGGCCAGTCGGCGATCGCATCGGACCCATCTTTCATCGACTCGGTCTCTCGGTTGGGCGATGCCACCGAGCCGCAGTCGAGGTGGTCGCGCCCGATGACAATGGGGCCATCGACCTTGCCACTCTTGACCAAGTCGTTGAACAGCAAGCCGGCCTTGTCTCGTTCGTCGTACCCGAGCCAGCAGATCCGACACGGCAGCCCTTGGAATTTCACATGCTTCTGCGCGAGTTCGGTCCAACGACGCAACGACTTGTTCTCGGGGAACAGCTTGAGCAGCTCGCGATCGGTGACTGCGATGTCCTCGGGATTGCCCGAGAGCGCGGCCCATCGGAACGGCCCCTTGCCCTCACAGAACAGCGGCCGGATGTACTCGGGGATGAAGCCCTTGATCTCGAACGCATCCTCGACCCCCGCCTTGACGGCTTGAGCGCGGATGTTGTTGCCGTAGTCGAACGCGATCGCGCCGGCTTTCTGCATGTCACGCATGGCGGTGACGTGCTTGCCCATCGCCTCAACGCTGCGTTGCACGTACGCCTTGGGGTCGTCTCGTCGCAGAGCCTCCGCCTCTGAAAGCGAGAGACCGTCGGGAACGTAGCCGTGGAGTTCGTCGTGGGCGCTGGTCTGGTCGGTGACCACGTCTGGAACACGCCCGCGACGAACGAGCTCGGGGAGCACGTCGGCGCAGTTCCCAAGCAGTCCGACCGAGACAGCTTCGTTCTTCGCGACCGCGTCGTCGATGAGGCGCAGCGCTTCGTCCAAGTCCTCGGTCGATTTCATCAGGTAGCCGTGGTCCACCCGACGCGCAATCCGCTCGGGGTCGACCTCGACGCAGAGCACCGCGGCGCCAGCCATCAACGCAGCCAGCGGCTGGGCGCCTCCCATGCCACCGAGGCCGCCGGTGAGCACGAACTTGCCCTCGAGCGAGCCACCGAAGTGGGTGCGCGCGCACGCCATGAAGGTTTCGTAGGTGCCTTGCAGGATTCCTTGGGTGCCGATGTAGATCCAGCTCCCCGCGGTCATCTGGCCGTACATCGTCAGCCCCAAGCCTTCGAGACGGTGAAACTCATCCCAGTTGGCCCAGTTCCCGACCAGGTTCGAGTTGGCGATCAAGACCCTGGGCGCATCCTCGTGGGTCTTGAAGATCCCCTGCGCGCGGCCGCTCTGGACGATCAGAGTCTCATCGGACTCCAGGTCTCGTAGCGACGCTGCGATACGGTGAAAATCCTCCCACGTGCGAACCGCTTTGCCCGTACCGCCGTAGACGACGAGGTCCTCTGGACGCTCGGCAACCTCGGGGTCGAGGTTGTTCATCAACATGCGAAGGGCGGCTTCTTGGGGCCATCCCTTACAGCTAAGCTCGTTCCCACGCGGAGCTCGCACCGGAGTGTACGCCATACGCGACCCTAGCAGCTCAGCGGCGCATGCCAGCGCAGCCACCCTCTCCAGCGGAGCGAGGAGACACACAGCACCTGAGCCGAGCCCTGGGCGTGGGCTCGCGGCGTGTTCCGCGACGGAACGGCCGCCCCTGGGGTGGAACTAGTTGTTGCTGGAGCAGTAGTCGAAGCCCGAAGGGATCTTCGGGTAGTAGGCGATGGTGTTCCAGCACATCTCGTCTTGGGTGCCCGGACCGCCGAACGTCGTGTTCTTGCGCTCGGTCGAGTCGTAGAAGCAGTGATTGACGATCTCGTCGCCCGGCAGGATGTCGAAGTCCACCGGCTTCATGTTCTGGTTCTCGAAGTCGAACGGGTCGTCCCGGTTGATCTCCCGCACCATCTCGCCGTCACGATACTGCTCGCTGTACAGGACGCTGCCAAGATCGTGTGCATGCATCGAGCTGCCAAACACGTGGATCGGCTCGGGCAACTGAGCCCCGGTCACCTCGCCGCGGCAGGTCATCACGTGCTCATGGGCAGGCTCGCCGGGCGGGATCTCAATCCCGTCGATGTCACCGAACACCAACGTTCCCGCGTTGTTCTCACGGAGGTCGTTGGAGACGTAGAAATCGAACCCGGAGCTGTCGGTCTGTCCCGAAACGCCCAGGGGGTTGTTGTAGTGAATCTGAAGACGCAGCGTGGCATTTCCGCCGGGCGTATCGCCGATCAGATACCCGGCCTCGGGCGGAAGTTCAAAGCGCGTCTCTCCGGGAGCCCAGGCCCAGACCATGTCGCCTTCGAGATCGAAGCAGGAGTAGCCATCGGGTGAGCCCGACGGGTTCGTCGTCAGCGTCACCACGAAGTGATGCACATGCGCGGCGTTGTCGATGACCGCATCGAACGCCGTGATGTGGCCGAGTTGGTCGAGCGAGAAGCTGAAGTCCCAGCAGTTGTAGGACGTCTCGACGGGCGGGACGCTGAAGTTGTCGACCCGCAGCTCGATCTTCTGACCGAGCCCCGCGACATCCCCGGTGGAGCCTTCCGCGCCCGTGGTTTCATCTCCGGTGGTCGAGTCGCTGGGGTCGGCCGTGGTGCCGGGATCTGTGGTCTCGGTCTCGCCCGTGGGCGGGGCGGTGGTGTCCGGGCCGGTCGTCCCCTCGCCGGACGTCTCGCTGGCCGCGCCCGACCCCTCATCATCCGACCCCCCGCTGTCACATGCAGACATCGAGAGTGCGAGCGCACCGACCAACACCAGACCGTTCCGAATCCCCACAACCATGGCTCTGGGATATCAGATCTGCACTGTCTCAGGAAGCGAGCAACCCAAACCGACGGAGCAGTCGGCAAACGTGGAGGAGTGGCAAACCGATGATGCCCGTCACATCGTCCGCGCGAATGTCCTCGAACAGGGTGATACCGGCATCTTCGACGCGGTATGCCCCGACGCTGTCCAGCGGCCTCGCCGCCTCCACGTACCGACGCGCCTCGGACTCCGAGTACGAGCGCATCGTCAGGCGTTGCCGATCCACCGCCGTTTCGAGCCGGCCCGAGGCGGGGTCGAGGACCACAACTCCGGTCGTCAGGGTGTGAGTGACACCCGCCAGAGTCATGAGCTGTTCGACGGCGCGCTCCACCGACCCCGGCTTGTGCAGCAGAACTCGGTCCGGGGTTTCGAGGGTCGCGATCTGATCGGCAGCGAGGATGAGATGTTCCGGGTGCGCCGCCGCAAGACTCCGCGCTTTGCCCTCGGCCAGATGCAGCGCAAACACGTCATCGGTGGAAGTCGAGAAGAGGTCCTCGTACGCAGACTCGTCGAAGTCCGGCGCGGCGACGTCGAAGGGGATCGCGAGGCGTTCGAGGAGCGCCTTGCGATACCGAGATGTGGAGGCCAGCAACAGTTTCACTTGTTGCGACACTTCTTGGTGAGCGCGGCGCCGAACCGATTGCAGTCCGGGCCAGGGCTGCTCTTCTTCTTTTTCTTCTTCGCCTTGGGCTTCGAGGCAGGGTCCGGCGCCGGCGGAGGCGCCTCCTGGCTGTCATCCAAGATCTCGATCTCTCCGTCGGTCTCCCCCGCGTCGGGGTGGTGCGTCGCAAGCTCCGCGAGCACCTCATCACGCCGCGCGGGAAGGCGTCCGCAAAGCTCGAGGTCGTCCTTGCTGCCCGGATCGACCTCGGCTGGCGCTTCGGGAACTCGGGCTTTCTCGACCCGGTTGTAGAAGTAATACTCGGGAGCCTCCATCACCGAGTCCAACGCCGCTGCGTAGGACTTGCATGGAGCGCTCGCGTCCGCCGCCTGCATCACGTCGAGCGCCCGGTTGAGGCGTTCGTTGATCAACGACACGTTGTCGGGATTCTCGGTGAGGTTGTCGAGCACCTCGTGGCGCGCGTCGTACTGGATCGGGTCCTTCTCGTCGTTGACGGTCTCGAGCAAGAAGTTGTCGCCGTAGTCCCCGTGGTGTTTCAGCGAGAACGCGATCGCTTGGGTACGGATCTTCCCGTTGCGCAGAAGGTCGTGGAGCTGAGCATAGAAGAGCCGGTCCTCGAGCAGTTCAGGGTCGGCCTCAACCGCTTCGCCGTAGACTTCCAGCGCCCTCGCGCTCTTGCGAGTCTGCAGCGCCAGCGCCCTGCCCTGCCGCCAAAGCAGCGTGGCGTCGTTCGGGAACTCTTCGCGCAGCGGCGTGAGCAGGGCCTCGGCTTCCCGGGCTTTTTTCTGGCTCTTGGCGGACAACAAGATGTCGACCTCGTCGAGAACCTCAGCGGACGGGCCCCTGCCGTCGTCCTCGATCGGCCTCGCCGGACCACGGCTGTCGGCGGAGACGGCCGTGCGGGTCTCGGTGACTTCGGCGGAGTCGTCGTCGTCGCCGCGAAAGAGGGCGACCGAACCCATCACCAACACGAGCACGCCAGCCGCGGCCGCCCACTTCCACATCGGCGGACGAGCGCTGGGTGGAGGAGTCGGAGCGACCACAGCGGGGGGGAGCATCTCGACCCCTGTCGCGCTTGCCTCGCTCCCCGGCACCGTGATCTCGACGTCACTGACGTGCTCGTCGAGGAGCATGAGCTCGATGCTCTCGAGCGTCTCGATCACTTCGGTCGCCGTCTGGAAGCGACGGTCGCGGTCCTTCTCGAGCAGCCGCTGCGCAACGCCAGCGATGACGGGCGGGACGCTGGCTGGCAGCGGGTCGGGATCGACGGCGACCTGCATGCGCACCAGCGCAACGGGGTCGTCGTTGTCGATCGGCAACCGCCCGGACAGCATCTGGTAGAACAGGATCCCGGTCGAGTAGAGATCTGCGCGAGAGTCGGCCTCGACACCCATCGCCTGCTCGGGCGACATGTATGCAGGCGTCCCAAACACCAGACCCGCCGATGTCTTGTGGGTGTCGGTGGTCGCGTCGGTGAGCTTGGCGATGCCGAAGTCGACAAGCTTGAGGACTTCGTCGCCCTCGTGGTCCTGCGTGACGAAGACGTTCTCCGGCTTAACGTCTCGGTGCACGACACCGTTGGCGTGAGCGTGTTCGAGGCCCCGAAGGATCTGGAGGATCAGCTCGACGGACCGCGGGGCGGCGATCGGCTTACCCAGCATGCCGGTGAGCTCCGCGCCCTCAAGCAACTGCATGACCATGTACATCATGCCGTCGTCGGTGGAGCCGAAGTCGGTGACCTGCACACAGTTGGGATGGTCGAGTCGGGATGCGGACCGGGCCTCACGCTCGAAGCGCGCGGACATCTCAGTGTTCGCGCTGAGGTTGGGATGCAGGACCTTGACTGCGAGGTCGCGATGCAAGCCTTCGTGATGCGCGCGAAAGACCGCCGCCATGCCGCCGACCCCGATCAGGGCCTCGACTCGATAGCGTCCGGCCACGGTCTGGCCGACCAAGGACCGGAGGTCCTCGTGCAGTGTCTCGAGAGGGTCGCTCATCGCTTAGGAGCGGCCGCAGGATAGCAGCACGCCGCGCAGACGGACGGTGCCCTCAGTTGCATTCCCACGGCCCAGATATGGAACGAAACGGGCGCAGAAAGCGCAAAGAACCGACTCACCGAACGGGTTTCGTCCGCACGGTGTCTTGCTCGGGATCCGAGTCGTCGACCTCCGCGGCCGGCGCTTCGATGAACGCCGTACCGAGGTCACGTTCAATGCGAGCGAGGGCCTCTTGGGCCCAATGCGCCAAGCTGAGCTCTTCTCCGGCCTGGAAGTCCGCGAGCATCTCCTCGAGCTCGCGACGAGCACGCGCACTGTCCCCCATCACGTGGGCAACCTCGGCATCGAGCAGGCGGAGTTGTTGGAGCGCGATGTGCTCGCCCACGATGACGGTCATTGCGTCCTTCGCTTCCCCGAGCAACTCAGCACCTTGATCTGCATCACCCCGCCGAGCCAAGACGTAGCCCAAGAATCCGCGGTTGAGATGCAGGTGGTAGTCGAACCCGTACACGCTGGCCAACCGGATGGCTTCGCGGAAGGACACCTCGGCAAGTTCGAGATCTCCGGCCCGTAGCCGCAGGTCACCGAGGTTGTGCATCGGCGTGAGCAGCAGGCGCGGAAGGTTGGCGGCATGCAGCGCCCCGATGGCGTCCTCGGTCTCCGGGATTGCGCGCTGAGGGTCGCCGCCAAGCACGGCGAGGAACGCAATGCCAGAGAGGTAGCTCTGACGTTGGAGCACGGGGCATGCCGCGGCTATGGGTTTCGCCATCTCGTGCAGCGCTCGGGCTTCGCCGAGCTGTCCTGAGAGCGACAAGCATCGGAGCCGAACGCCGAGGACCTGGCACTTGTCCACGGGACTCGCTTCCTCGAGATCGACGATCTCCATCGCGAGACGGCTGGCCCGACTGGCCTTGTCGATCTCACCGGCGCCCAACAAGACCTCAGCCTTGCGGTTGGCGATACGGAGCTCCAAAGGTCGATCGTGTGCGGACTTGGCAGCCTGGGTGGCCTTGCCCAGCCGCTCGAGCGTCAGATCCATTTCCGCGTTCCCGGTCTGCGTGTACCGATCCGCGAGTCCGAGCCAGAACGAAGCCTGCGCGCGGTCGTCTCCGAGCAACTCGGCGACGAGGATTCCCGCTTCGTAGTGGGCTGCCTCTCTGCCCGGATCCTCGAGGGCCCCAGCAGCGCTCTCCAGCAGCTTCACTTGTGCCGCAAGCAAACGATCGAGCGACGCAGTCCGACCGTACTTACGAAGTCGAGCGATGATGCGCTCGAGCACCTGCGCCGCCAGCTGGGGGCGCTTGGCAACAAACAGCGAGTCGGCCGCTTTCTCCAAGGCATCGACGGACTCGATCGCCTCGGACGCATCGTCGAGCAGCCGTGCGCGCAGGAAAACCAGCATGGGATCGCCGACCTCGAATTCCTCGATGCGCGCAGCCAGGTCCAAGCGCGTCTCGTCGAGCGAGCCTTCGTAGCGGAGCCGAACCGCCTCACGAACCGACTCGTGAGCGAGGCTGACGGTGCTCGAGCCCGAGACCGGACTGCGAGCGATGAGCCCCTCCCCCTCGAGCCGCTCGAGCGTGCGGTTGAAGCGTTCTTTGCGGAGATCGGAGAGCTCTGCCAGCGTCGATTCCTCGATCGGCGTCTCGAGCAGATACAAGATGCTCGCGATCTCCCAGCCCGAGACTCCAAGCGTATCCAGCCGGGACTCGGAGCGCTGCGCCAGCGTCTTGTGCAGCTCGTCGGCGGCCGCGGATGCGCCGCGCAAGGTCCAACTGTCGGTGTCCCGGACGAGGATCCCTTCCTCGATCAGAACCCGGAGGGTTTCGCGAAAGCTCAGCGGGTGACCCCCGGTGAGCTTGTCGAGCATGTCGGCGAGGTCCCGAATGACGGGCGTGTCGCCGAGCACACCTTGCAGCACGCTCTGCATCTCGCGCGCGCTGAACGGACGGAGGTTCCAAACCTCGGAGCACTGGTCGCGGCTGAGGCCGCTGACAATCGGCGTCACCTTGGTGTGCGGCTCGGTCGTCACGCAGAGCAAGATGGGCGCGGCCGAGTGGTCGATCGCCCGGCTGAGCTGATCGAACTGACGCCGGATGTCCTCCGGTGCCTTCGAGACGGCCGTCAGCAGCAAGACGTAGGGCCGCTCCTTGGCGGCAGAGATCAAGAATTCGGTGACCGCTGCGGCCGCGGCTTCGTGGCCACGGTCTCGCCGCGCCAGGTGCACCAGCTCGGGGAATGAGCGGACCACGAGACTGTCGTCGCCCAACGCAGTGGCAAGCTGAGCCACGACGCTGGCAAACGGCCCGAGCGCATTGCGACCCGAGTTCCAACAGCTGCCCTCGACGAAGAGGCCATCGGCCAACTGAACCTCACGACGGAGCTCTGCCATGAGCCGCGCCTTGCCCATCCCCTCGGGAGCCTTGACGACGACCGTGCGAAGCAGCCGACCGGCGCGCATGCGCTCACTCGACGACGAAGCGGCAGGATCGAGCGACTCGGGCTCGGGCTCGGCACCGACCACAGCGGCGGCCTTTTCCATGAGCAGGTCGAGGTAGCGGGCCCGATCCACAAAAGGAAGGTGCGAGACGAGCACCCGGGCGAAGTCGCGGCGGCTCTCCTCACTCTGCTGTCGGTTGCGAAGGTGGGATGCCTCGCGCCGCAGCAACTCAAGCAGGATGGAACGCGCGCTCTGAGGGCGGTTCGTCGGGTCCGGCTGGAGCATGCGCCCGACCAGCTCCGCGACGACGGGACCGGCCGACTGCAGCAGCGCGCCGGCCAACTCCGGTCGCCAATCGCGTTGAACACGAAGGACCTCACGGAACGTCTTGCCCGGGAACGGTCGTGAACCGCGAATGGCCGAGTACATCGTGGCCGCAAGCGAGTAGATGTCTGCGCGAGAATCGGCCGATTCGCCCCGGACCTTTTCGGGGGCTGAGAACCCCGGTGTGCCCAGCACGGTGATCGTGTCCTCGTCGCTCTCGGCGGTCTCGTCGTCGGTTTCCTCGGCCGGTAACGGATCTCGAAGCATCCGAGCGAGGCCGAAGTCGATGAGCTTGGCCTGCGGGGGCACCGTCGGGTCGAGCGAAGCGCAGACCAATACGTTGGATGGCTTGATGTCGCCGTGGACCAGCCCGAGGGCGTGAATGTAGTCGAGCGCGCGGGCCAGCTGGACGAAGACCTCGGCCGTGACCTCTCGGGACGCGTGGGCGAGAAACTCCGAGAGTTCGACACCACGGACGAGTTCTTGCGTGAAGTAGAAACCCTCCTGCTCCGCGCAGCGTCCAAAGTCGTAGACGCCGGCGAGGTTGGGATGATGGAGCTGCGTCAGAAGCCGGAACTCATCCTTGAATGCTTGGGCAAGACCCGAGCCGCCGCCGGTTCCAGGCGTTCCGAAGCTCCGTGTCACATTGGGACGGCGAAGCGACCGCGACTCCATTCGCGAGTTGTCCGCCAGCGGCAACCCCGCCAGCTCCGCGTGATCGCTGCGGATCAACTTCAGCGCGACCGCGCGATCTTCAAGTTCGTCGTGCGCCTCATAAACCGCACCGAAGCCTCCGCGACCCAGCAGTCGCTTCACCGCGTAACGCCCCGCGATGCGGTCGGGCTGAGCCACCACATCGGGAGAAGCGCCGGAATCCGGCACAGTTGAGCGTTTTGCGGTCATAGCGCTGTAGGGGTCTTAGTTTCGAGGGACTGTAGTGCAGAACACTGGAGCCGGACAACCCGAAGGGGTGTGAGCTGAATACATCCTAGAATTTGTGTAAGCCGAATCAACCCGATTTCATCGCACGTATCGACCTGACCGTGTGTACATCGGGTTCATGGTAACGAAGCAGCCTACCCTTCGCCGTCCTTTTTGAACCGCCAGGAAGCCCGACCGGCCCACGGTGGGACCTTGCCTTCTCGAATTGCGCTGAAGTGAGCCCGCCCCGTCGCCGCGTCCCCAACCTTCACAGTCAGCTCGTACGCCTGCCGCTCGGCCTCTAGACGGACAGATTCGGGTTGTCCCAATCCGGCGAGCATCGCTGTCTTGTACGCGGCCGTCGCCGTCGGGGATTTCTTCGAAACGAGCGCTGCCAGCGCGCGAGCTCGGGCAAGCCCTTCATCCACGTCGGCCACGACCTCCTGCACGAGTCCAATCCGGGCGGCCTCTGCAGCATCGATCGACTCCCCGGTCACACCGAGTCGAACGGCATGCGCAGGTCCCACCAACATCGCCAACTCGGCCGTCCCCCGCGCCCCTGGAAGGATGCCCAGGCCTGTTTCGGGGAGGGCGAAGGACGCTGCTGCCGTCGACACCGTGTAGTCCGCGGTCAGCAGGTACTCGGCACCCCAACCCAGCGTCACGCCCGAGGGCACGACAACATTGAAGACGGGCAGATGCCGCAGCCGCACCATCAAGGCTCGCTGCCGCAGGACATGTGCCCGGACGCGCTCCGGATCCCAGTCGGTGCGCTCGGTGACGTTGGCACCTGCAATGAAGATCGGTCGACCCTTCTTGCTCAGCCGACGCGACGTGGTGCACAGGGTCCGAATCGAGTCGTCTTCCTCGAGCAGAACGCACAACGCTTCGAAGGCCTCGAGCTGGACCGTGCCCATCTCGTTCGCCTTGCCGTGGTCGAGTTCGAGGGTCAGCAGCTGACGCTCGGAGTCGTACGTCGGGTGGAGGCCTTCGATCGCAGAGAGGTCCATCGCGGCGGACGATAACCGAGCCCTGCGCGTTGGTCGATCACTCGCTGTTGACCGTTGTTCCATCCCCCCTACGAAGCCGACGCAGTCCCGCCCTGCACGGTTCCATGCCCGTGCAAGTCCAACGGCGGACCAACACCGTCCCGAGGCGACGCGCGAAGACGTCCGGCCCCTCCTCAATGGCGCGGTTTGGCGCCTACAGAGGCATCGGGACGATCGCGAGGCCCGTCACCGAGTTGGCCTCGACGAGCACCGTGCTCTGGAAGAAACGCCCACGCTCGAGCGAGGTTCCCGTCACCTCCACCAAACCGGGTGGGACGTTGAGAACCGCCCCCTGGCCGACATCCACAGTCGCGGTCAGGTCGGCGTTGGGGAATGCTCCGTCGAGGTACGCGACGACAGTGTCGGTGCCAACAGGACTGACCGAAACGGTAACGTCGGCGGCAAGTTCGTCATCGCAGTCGAAGGCGGTGAAGAAGATCAGCCCCGAGTCGGGGACAAGCTCCACGCCAGAAAGCGCCGCGAGTGCGCCAATCGTAGCGGGGTCGATGAACAACACATCTCCGCCCCGCGACTCCTCCTCGAGTGAGAACGGCGGCGGGCTGGAGTAGAGGATGAACGGAAAAACGTCGGGGGTTTCGGCCGGAGGCGGAGCTCGGAAGTACCCATCAAACCCGTAGTAGACGTCGATGAACGCGACCCCATCGGCGCCAGACACCGCGGTCGACAGCGGCTCCTCGCAGTCGAGGTCCAGAGGCCGGCAGGCGTTGAGGCTCGCTCCTTCGAAGTCTTGGAACTGCGAGTCGGTGAAGTGCAGACCCAGGCGCGCAGGCACGGCCTCGTCTTCTTCGTCCCACACCACGTTGCCCACACAACCCCACGGCCCATCGTCGACAGTCCCCGTGGAGCTGGTCCCGGCTGTCCCCTCGCCGCCAGTGCTGCTCGTGGCAGAAGGGTCCGCTGTGGAGCCAGAGCTGGAGGTCAGGGCACTGGTCGAGCCCGTCGGGTTCTCCTGCGAGCCTGCAACGCAAACCTGCGACTCACAGACGGCGCCATCGAACCCACGCGCGGCACAGTCCGCGTCGCTGTTGCACTGTTCATCGTCGGCGCTCAGGAGCAGGCCACATCCCGACAGCGTCCCCCAAACCAACAAGCCAGCCAAGATCGTTCCGCAACGAGATGCACTCTTCATCTTCAAGCTCCCCTTAGAAACGGACCACGAATCCACCGCGTCGCAGACTTACCGACGATCCGCCGCCGGCCTCCCGCCGCTTGGCCACGGCCGTGCCGACTCCGAGGCCAAGCGTCACGGCTGCGAAGGCCGCGGTAACCCCCAACATCACGTTGGAGGTCGTGACGAGCGTGCCCCGGCGATCCTGGGCCGCGGACAGGTCCCCATCATTGGCGGGAAATCGCTCGAGCTCGGACTCCAGCTCCCCGTCCGCCTGGAGCGTGAGCCCGCCTGCGATCGCCAAGCCAATCCCCGCTGCGGCGGTCACGCCCAGGCTTACAAACGTTGCCGTTCGAAGCGACTTCACCTTACGAGAGGGCCCCGTTGGCGGCGGTGTATCGAGCGGCACGACGGCGGGCGGAACTTCGCTCGCCGTAGCCTCGAACACCACCTCGAGCTCTGTCGCCGAGCCACCGAGGACCTCGATGTCTTCCGCCCAGACCTCCGAGCCGCCGTCCCGTGCAACGAGGTGCCGCAGACCAAGGTTGAGCACCAAAGGCTCCGAGAGTGGTGTCTCCCCGACGTTGGTCCCGTCGACCCAGATCGACAGCCCCGGCCGACTGCTGGTGACGGTCACCGAGCCCACCCGCATCGCCAGCGTTTGAAGCTGCTGCTCAACCTGGGCTTTGCGAGCCGCTTCCACATCGGCCCCGCCTTCTTCCAGATAGCGGCTCAGGGCCGCCCTCGCGGACGCGTAGTCCTTGAGCTCGAGCGCGTTCACGCCGATGTTGTAGAGCAGACGATAGTCGGGCCGGACTTCGTAGGCGCGCTCGAACTCAAACGCGGCCGCGGCGTAGTCCTCCTCTTCATACAGCCCCACGCCCCGTCGGAAGTGGTCTGCGGCTTTTTGTTCCGTAGCGTCGGCTTCTTCGGCCGGAGCCGCGTTTGCTCCCGATGCGAACAAGAGTACGACCGCCATCGCGACCGCCGTCGGTGCATTCCGGCTCACGGTTGGCCTCCCCATGGAGAGTCCTTGTCGAGCGACAGACCAGACTTCTTCTTGTCCTTCTTTTTGGGCATCTCGCCTGGTTGCATGGGCTGGGGGCTCGGCTCGGGCGGTGGACTCACGGCAGCGTCGGGCTTGTCCTTAGAGGCGGGCCGCGCCGCGCGGCGAGACCGGGACTTACCGCGCCGCCGAGGGGTGCGCGGTTCGTCGGGCTCCGCCGCATCTGCCGCAACCTCGACCTCCGGTTCCACTTCGACTTCCGGCTCGACCTCGACGTCGGGCTCCACACTTGGCCCTGGCTCTCTTCGTGCGGTCGGTTGCGGTTTTCCGGCTGTGTCTTCGCCCGCGCGGGCCTTCTTTGGCGGACTCTCGGTTTGCGACGCCGCCGCTGCGCCGGCGGACTCTGTGGCGGGAGCGCTGCCGCTGCCCTTCGATGAGGACCACCACCACACCCCCAACGCACCGACGCAAAGCGAGACCGCGGCGACCAGCAGAAACGGCCTCGCCGAACGTGGAGGTGGTTCCACCGCGTCGGTCGACGCTGTAACCGCAATGCCAGCGCCAACATCCGAAGCGCCCGAAGGCTGCGATGGAGCAGCCGAGGGAAGCGTCCGCATGTCGTCGGTTCCGGCAACCGACGACTGCTTCAGGCCCTCGAGGCGCTCCCGAATCGAGGTCGCTCGGAGTTCGCGACGATCGCCGAACTCCGCCGACATCGTCGCGCGCAAGCCAGCCGCCACATCGGTGAGCCCTTGGTCCCCGACGAACGCCGCCAGGTCCTTGCGGAGCGCATCCGCGGTCTCATACCGGTTCTCGGGATCGAGCTGCAGCGCTTTGGCGCAGATCCGAGACAGCTCAGCGGGCGCGTCACACCCCTCCGCATCGAGCGTCGGGACGTCGTTGTCCATCAGACGCCGAATGATCTGCAGCTCCTGGGCTCCCTCCCACAACGGACGCCCGGTGGCGAGCTCCCACAAGATGACCCCCACCGAGAACACATCGGCTCTCCCGTCGATGTCCCCGCCGCCGACCGCCTCGGGAGCCATGTAGCGGGCCGTCCCCTTGAGCACTTGGCTGTTCGTGGCGTCTTGGCCCGGAGCGGTTGCCTTCGCGACGCCGAAGTCGAGCACCTTGGTCTGGCCATCGAATGTGACGAAGATGTTGGCCGGCTTGATGTCGCGATGGACCAGGCCCATCGACGAGCCATCGTAGTCGGTCAGCTCGTGCACGTAGTGCAGACCCGCCAGCGCGTCGGCGATCGAGGCGATCAAGACCAGCCGCTCCTCAAACGGCCGTCCGGCCACCCGCTTTCGTAGGGCGGATAGGGCGACCCCATCGAGGTACTCCATCACCAAGACCGGCTGCCCGTCTTGAATATCGACGGAGTACGTATGAACAACGTTCGGGTGGTTGAGGCGCGCTGCGATCCTCGCCTCGCTCATGAACATCGTGACGAAGCCGGCGTCTTCGCGGAGCGAGTCATGCAACCGCTTGAGCACGACCAGCTTGTGGAAGTCCACCACAGCACCCTGGGCCACGGCGAGGAACACGCTCGCCATTCCTCCTTGGCCCAGCTTCGCGATAACGCTGTACTGGCCGTGCGCCGCCTCGTGCGCGGGCGCGTCTCCCATTTCCCCTGGCATCACCTCGACGCGCCGATGGTAAACGAATCGCTGAGGTCGGGTTGGGTTCCTTCCACCCCACCCCGCTCAGACAGCGCCCCCACCGCGCAACGCCCAATCACGGACCGGTCCCCCTGGTCTCGGCAGCCACGAAAGAGTGCGAACCCTAGGATTTGGGGCCGTAGATCGCCTTCTCGAGCGCCTCTGGCGTATCGAGGTTGTCCAGGACTGCGGGATCGTCGACGCGAATACGCACTCTCGTGTTTCGAATCTCAGGCCGCCCCACGACGGTACGAACGGAGTCGGTCGGCGGCAAGCGCAGCAGCTCATCCACGACGGTGCGGGGGTGGAGCACCGGGTGACCACTGGTGTCATCGAGGCGCGGCTGTACAACCACACCGGGTGTGTGGGTGTGTGCCTCGAGCAACGCACGAACGGTCTCCTCGGCGACGTGCGGGCGATCCACCGTCATGACGAGCACTCCCGAAGGGTCACTGGCCAGGACAGCCCGCAGTCCAACCTGCAAGCTCGACAGCGGACCCTGCTCCCAGTCCGGGTTGTGAACCTGGCGGACGTCTTCCGCGGGCGGCAACGGAGTCGACCCCCACACCACCACCACCGGTACGCACCCGGCACCTTCGGCCCGACGCACGCAGTGCATGAAGAAGGGCCGCCCCCGCCACTCGATGAGCGCTTTGGGGCGACCCATCCGGGTCGAGGCTCCGGCGGCGAGAATCACCGCCGCAACGCTCACTTGGTCTTAGCCTGGGCGACCGAGACCGTCGCATCTCCATTGCCGTCGACGAAGTCCATCACTTCGCTGAGGCCAGCGAAGGACTCCTTGCTGAGTCCCAGAGTGCTGCTGGGGACGACCAGGCCGGCTGCGCCGTCCTTGTCCGAGAACCGCAGGCCGACGCCAACCTCCGCCTCGCCCTTGATCTTGCCGAGCTTGCTGAGCTGCTTCTTGATCTCCTTGAGCTGGGCCTTGTCCTTGGTCTTCGCCTGCATGTCGAGCAAGCGAACCCGGAGGTACTCATCAGCGTCGAAGCTGATGCACAGCTGGCAGCCATCCATGCCCTTGCGGAGCGTGGTGAGCGTGCCTTCGGAAGCCATGGAGCTCGCGCGGTCCTTGCCGAGCGAGCGAGCGACGTCGGACCCGAGCGAGCGTGCGCCGGCCCCGATGGCCCAGAAAGCGACGCCTTCTTCAACGAACGAGACCGACTCGACGGAGTTCTTCTTGAGGAAGAGCGCGGCATCCTCGGCGTCGGCTTGGAAGTCCTTCGGGATCTTGACGGTGAGCTGGTCCGCCTTGATGCCGGAGATCTTCAGGCCGCCTTCCTTGAGGGTGACCGCGAACTTGGCGTTCTTGTTCTTGCCCTGCAGTGCGGCGTGAGCATCGAGCCCGGCCTTCATCGTGCCGTGGATCTTGCGCATGCCCTCGAGGGCCTTCTCTTCCTTCTTGCCCTTGATGCCTGCGGCGAGCATCGCCGTGGCTTGGCCCTTCTTGTCGACGTACAGCGCGACGACCACGTTGGCCGAGATCGAGTTCAGCACCATGTGGGTGCCCTTGATGGCGTCCTTGACCATCGAATCGAACGGGGCGGGGATCTGGTCGACAGGGATCTGGCTGTCGATGGTCTTGTGGAGCATCTCGGGGTTTCCGAACGAAACCGTCGTGACGAACACCGCTCCTCCGGGGAGCTTGGCTTCGAGCTCGGTCGCCTTGGTCCGAGCCTTCCCGAGCGGATCGAGGCCGAGCTTTCCGAACGGGGCCTCGGCGCTCGCCACCACTTCGAGTTGCTTCTTGGAACCGAAGTCGAGCTGAACCTCGGCGGCGGCCAGCTCCTTGAGCACGTCCGCGATCGCGGCGACGAACGGGGCGTCGCTCGGAAGGCCCAACAGCTCGACGGGATCCACGTCGTCCGCGGGGATGTTCCAGGCTCGAACGCGGACCCGACGACCGGTGCCAACCTTCTGGACGAGTCCCGCGGCTTTCTCGACGTCGGCCTGAGCGCGACCCCACAGAAGCTCGGCGCCCGCTTCTTTGATCAGCAAGACGTCGTTCTCTTGACGGAGCTCCCACATCTCACCGCCCAACGGCTGCGGGCGCATGGACGAAGGGAAGCTCTCGAGCACCTTCTGGCCGTCCGACACGGACATGCTCGCGGCAAAGTCGATCGCCTCCGGTCCAGCGGCGTCGTCCGTGGGGAACGCGACCTTGACCGCGTGCATGCCGTCGAGGTTGATGTTGCCGAGGAAACCGGGGCCGAAGCCCTGCGCAAGCAGACCGGCCTGCACCTCTGCGAGAGGGTCGCCACCAGCCTCGCCTCCTTCGATGCGAGCCTTGAGATCCATCCCAGCTGAGAGCATGTCCTGCACACCCTCAAAGCTCGCGAGGACCTGGACCTTCTCCGCATCGGGAACGGCAGCGCCCTTGCCCGGAGCCTGATCTTGGTCGTTGGCGGTGGGCGGAGCGACAGGCTCACTCGCCGCCGCGGGCTCGACGGTCTCGGCCGATGACTTCTTGGAGCATCCGGCGACGGGGACCAGGAGGCTCGCGGCCCCAGCGAGCAGGAAAACACGGGCAGTTCGCATGGCGCGGAGGGTACACCACGCCACGGGATCGGGCTCTTGCAACCGGGAACTTCGTTCCGAGTCGCGGTATCGAGACAATCACGGACGGCGACCCTGCGCGCCGCAAGGCCCGGCCGGCCGCGGCTCGCCGGAAGCCCCGGCGAAGCCCACCGGCACCAGCTCAGGGCGCTTGGAACGAGTCCAGGTGGAATGCCTGGATCTCATTTCGCGGCGCGTTGGCCGTCAGCGTCGGCGTGTCGAGCTGGATTCCAGTCACCGCAGCGAAGTCGCTCGGCAGCGGCGCACGCACGGTGATCCACGGGCCCTCACTCCAGGGGTCGGAATCGACGAGCAGCGTCTCGTCGGTCGATGCGTCGTCGAACGAGTACCGAATCCGGTAGTTGGGCGCCGCGTCTTCAGGCTCGACCCAGCCACGGTCGGTCCACCAGCTCGCCTCGCCGGTTTCGGTGTTGACCGACCCCATCAGCACGTAGCGGCCCTCCATCGCGTCCTGCATGTCCGCGCCTTCCCAGCTGCTCAGCGTCTGAATGCGGGCGAAGGTCTCTTTCCACTGCCAGTCCGAAACCCAGGTGGGGTTGCAGTAGCTCATGTAGTCGAAGTGCGTGTTGCCGTTGCGCAACTGGAAGTCACGCACACCAAATCCCCATCCGGACGTCTTCCCATCGTCATACGGGTACGAGGGATCGGTGCCCGCCGCGTTCGCACCAGAGCAGAAGATGTGGCGCCGTCCTTGGTTGTGCCCGATCTCGTGGACGAACGTCTCGATGCCGATCTCGTCGTTGCCGAGGTACTGAGAACCGATCGCCACGCGAGCACCGGCTTCTCCCATGGAGTTCCCCGGGATCCCGTTGGCAACGCCCAGGGTGCAGCCGCTTCCATCACCGATACATTCGCCGCAGTTGTCGAACAACCCGTAGTAGTAGACGTTGGGATCGGGCGCTTCGGCGGCCCGCAGCTGTGCCATGACGTTGAGCAGCTGGAAGAATCCGTTGCCGGTGAGGTCGAGGTTGTCGACCCGATACAAGTCGTGGATCTCGACATCGATGTTCTCCAGGGCGTTCTGCTGGAACATGTGGTCGATGTACGGGGCCAAGGCTTCTTCCGACGTATCGAACTGCGTCTGGCAACCACCAAAGTCGTACTCGATCGGCACGATCATGATGCGCATGTTCTGGTACGTGCTCTCAATGCCGATGTAGTTCGGCTCGGGCATCGCCTTGGGAGCCTCAGAAACCTCGGGCAACCCTTCGTAGCCGCCGCCGACCTCGTACAATTCCACGTTGAACTGGGCGTTGGGCACCATGTCCTCGGCCAGAACACCGATGACGATGTTGGACTGGAACGATGAGGTTGAGCTGTCCTGCGCGATGAGGCCCCGCTCGACGTACTCCTTCTCGGTACCGTCCGCCTGGAACAGCGTCATGCGAGCTTCGATCTCACGCTGGACCCATACGTCGTCGTCGACGTCCAGGTAGACACGAAAGGCCGTGTTCCGGTTCTTGGGGATCTGTGCGTTGCGCTGAGAGCCATCGGCCCAGGCCCCATCGATAGCGATGGGAATGGCAACGCCCGAGTTGGCCTCCACCCGCGAGATCGAGATTCCACGAGCAGGCTCGTCGACCGGCATGACGCCACCGCTGGTGTCGACGCCCGAGGTCGCGCTGTCCGTGGCGGAACCGGATTGCGACTCCGTCTCCATCAACGACTCGGTATCGCTGTTCCCGGACGCACCCGTGACCCCACCCGTGCCGCTTGCCTCCATGGCACCGCCGTCATCGCCACAGGCGGCGGCCAAGAACATGGACGAGAAGAGAAGCAACCCGGAACGCATCACAAATCCAGACTGTCAAACCTGACAAAAAACGTCACGTTCCTACGCGTGAACTGCCTCACAAGCAAGCGAAACGGTCCCAGCGGTCCGGACGACCTCGACCACGCTCAGTCGGCGGCCGCGGCGGCGTCTGCGGCCGCGAAGATGAACGGGTAGCTGACCTGAACCCGGCCTCCCCCTTCCGGGGGATCGAACAACAGCGACGCCGTCGACTCGGACACGCACTCCGCGAACTCCGGGTTTTCCGCCAAGGGGAAGGCCCCTCGGGCGCCCCGCCCAGCACCCTCACGCTTCACCTCCGAGTTGTCGAGTTCGACCTCGTCCACGATGCCCCCCACCGAAGCGTCCCCCGCGATCGAAAACTTGATGGTGACCGAGCCATCGAGGCGCCCTTGCGAACTCTCGAGCGCCGTCTCAAAACACTCTCTCACGAGCGGGAGCAGATCTTCGGAGACCACGGACTTGATGTAGTCCTTCTGCAACGAGCCGAGAGCTTCGTCCTTCTCGGTCTCCGGCCCCGGACTCACCCCGTCTTCGACCTCCTCTGCGTCGGAACCTCCCTGACGCTTGGCGATCGCATCCTCGATCCTCCGCCGGACACCTGCCCGCTCGGTGGGAGTGAGCGTCCGGGAGTTCTTGGACTTGGACTTGGACTTGGACTTGGACTTGGGCTTCGCCGTGGCCGCCGCAGCAACCGGGGCAGCCTCAGTTCGAGGGCCGCGATGTTCGGAAGCCACCGCCGTCTGCCCCGCGCCAACACGGACGCGACCGTGCTCGTTGTGCACGGTCACCTCGCCGCTCCCGACGTAGACCGCCACTGCGGCGCCACCCATGGCCAGAGCACCAAGACCCAGATATTTCCGTCTTCGTTCGTCTTGCATCGTCAGCATCTCCACTGTGAATTCGGTGCCACGGACCGTGACGTCGGCCGCTGGCGTGTGCACCACGAAGGGCGTTCCTCGGCGAACGCGGTACGTGGCCGTGCCATGGCTCTGCGTGGCCTCGTGGGACCCCGGCGCGTAATCGAGTCGAGCCGACGCCCCCGCGCGAACCGAGATCGCATCGTCCCGGAAAGCGTCTGGCCGGGGCCAAAGCGCGACAATCACGGCCGCTGCCGCCGCGAACGACAGCACCGCTCCCCACACGACCGCAGGGTTGCGTGGCTGCGCCTCGGACGGGTCCGGAGCCTCCAGCGCATCCATGACCCGGTCTTCGAAGGTCGCCGGCAGCGACTCCACCTCCCATGCGTCGAGATCGTCCCGCTTGAGTTCGTCGCTCATTCGCGCACCTCCTCCAACTGCACCCGCAGCAACCGGCGTGCCCGAGACAACCTCGACTTCACCGTTCCAAGCTCCAGATCCAACATCTCCGCGATCTCGGCGTAGTCGAGGCCGTGGTACTCGCGAAGCAGAAAAGCGGCTCGGAATGGCGGCGGAAGCTCGCCAACTGCAGATTCAATGGCCTCGCCGATCCGCTTTCGTCGATGTTCGGACTCGGGCGTCGACGCACTCCCCAACGAGTCGGTCGACGCACGCTCGGGACGCTTCCGAGCCAGCTCGTTGATCGCCAGCCGAGAGGCGATGCGCAGCAACCACGTCGAGAACGCGGCGGGCCCATTCGGGTCAAAGCGGTCCAGGGCTCGAAACGCACGCAGAAAGGCCTCTTGGGCGAGATCTTCGGTCAGCGAACCCAACCCGGCAGGCCTCAACATGCGCCCGAGCAGCGCACCAACCTGACGTTGATGGCGCCGCACCAACTCCCGCATCGCGGATCGGTCGGCAGACTGCGCCCGCACCACCAGCGGTCCGTCGATCGGACTCGGCGTGGAAGCGGAGACTCGCATGGCACGAAGCATCGTCCTCCGTACGCACCGGGTCGGGCATTGGAAGTTCCCGAAAAAAGGTGAACGGCCGACGCGCTGAGTGCGCAAGGACGAGGCCGAGCCACGAGACCCGACTGCGGCGGTTGGGGCAGAAGACGGGCCCGGTCCAACGCAGGTCGAAGGGGACATCGTCGCGAGCCCGGTACCGGGCGGGGCGAAGGACCAACAACACAAGAGCAGCAACGGTCCGCGGCCCGCCCGGAGCCCCGAGCAACCTCGACATCCGAAGCGCGGCTCGACACCTCCTCCGCAGGCCGGCTGCTGGGCTTCAAGCCGACGCGCCGAGGTGGTCTTCGCTGCCCCCAAGCAACCCACGCATTTGCAGCCCAGAGGGGTCCCCGCGCTGACGTGACGACACCACCGAGCTCGCCGCGAGTGAGCACGTCCGTGCTACGGTCGCGCCGAGGCCACCCATGCGCACGCTCGCCCTGTTTACCGCCCTGCTCGCCCCCTTCGTGCTCACCGCATGCGACTCCGAAAAAGAGCCCATCGTGGAGCCCAACCAGGGCAAGAAGCCTTCCGAGCTGAAGCAGGCCAAGAAGGAAGAGATGACCCCCGAAGAGCTCGCTGAAGCCCGCAAGAAGGCCGGGTTCGTCTCCCCCGAGGAGCAGATGGCCGAGGCCAAGGCGCTGTATGAGAAGGAAGAGAAAGCCTTCGTCAAAGGCCGCCTCGAGAGCTACCGCAAGATGCTCAAGGACCTCCGCGGTGCGTTGGACAGCGTCGAAAAAGGCGCGGCGAAGTGGGCCAAGGCCAAGGACTCCGACAAGGCCTTCGCCAAGTTCAACGAGGGCTACAGCGCGGACAACAAAGAGTTCATGAAGGCCTACCGTGAACTCACCGAGAAGGAGTCCAAGGGGGGCGAAGTTCAGGTGAAGCTGGGCGGGTTCATCTCGGCTTGGGAGAACTTCAACGGCGACCTCGGCGGCAAAATCGCCGACAACGAGAAGTTCGGGCCCACCCTCGAGGAGCTCCGCAAGGCCCTGACGGCCATCGAAGGCCAGCTCGACGCCATCGAGAAGGATGAGTCGATCGAGGCTCAGCCGCCCAAGGGCGACGACAAGAAAAAGAAGAAGTAGCCCCGCGGCCTGGGTGGTGTAGATAGCGGTCTCACGTGAGCACCGCCCGTCGCTTCGCCTCGCGCTACGTTGCGCGAAACGTCCCGCAATACGCGCTCGGGGCGGTCATGCTGTTCGCCACCAACTGGGTGGTCGTCCGCATCCCGGCGATCGTCGGCGAAGCGCTGACGATCCTCGAACAGCAAGGCTCACAGGCTCTGGCCAACACCCGCGAGCTCGGCGTCGAGCTCATGGTCCTGGCCGCCGTCGTGATCGCGGTCCGCAGCCTCTCGCGCATCCTCTTTTTCAACCCGGGGCGCGACGTGGAGTACCGGGTGGGCGTGGATGTCTTCGGACACCTGCTCTCGCTGCAGCGGCCATTCTACATGCAGCGAAAGGTTGGGGAGCTGGTCAGCATCTCCAGCAACGACACCACGTCGGTGCGCCTGCTCGTGGGGTTCGCAGGGCTGCAGGTCTGCAACGTCGCCGTGGCGATCCCGATGCACCTGTATCAGATGGCCGTCACCGACTGGCAGCTGACGCTGTGGTGCCTTGTCCCGGTGGTGTTTGGTGCCCTCTACATGCGGCTCGCGGTCAAGCGCTTCTTCGCGATGGTGCGTGACAGCATGCAGCTACTCGCGGGGCTCAGCGATCGCATCCTCGAGATCTACTCGGGCATCGGCACCGTCCGCTCCCACGCGGCAGAGGCCGCCGCGTTCGAGCGTTTCGACGCCCGCAACCGAGAGTACCTCGCGCTGCAGTTGCGACTCGCCAAGGTCCGAGCCTTCTCCATGCCCGCGCTTGGCTTCTCGGGATTGGTGGGCACCGGCATCGTGCTCTGGGTCGGCAGCACCCGCGTCGTGGAGGACGGCATGCCCGTGGGGCACCTCGCCACCTTCACCGCCCTGCTGATGTCCCTGGTGGGCATCCTCATCGCGCTGGCCTGGGTTCTCGCGGCGATCTCTCGTGGGCTCGTCTCGCTGGGGCGCATCGACGACCTGCTCGAGACGCCGCCCAACCTCCCAGACGAGCTCACCGCGCTGCAACTGAGCGCGCCCCCTCGGCTCGAGGTGAGCGATCTGGCGTTCACCTATCCCGACGGGGACGAGCCCGCGCTGCAGGGCATCGACCTCACGGTCGAGCCGGGCCAAACGCTCGGGATCTTCGGCAAGACAGGCAGTGGCAAGACCACGCTGGTCGACGTCCTCACCAGGGTCCACACGCCGCCCGCGGGGGCCGTCACGCTGGACGGCATCGACGCTCGCGACGTACCGCTGGCGGACTTCCGAGAAGCGATGGCCGTGGTGCCTCAAGCGCCGTTCTTGTTCTCCACCACGGTCCGGGAGAACGTCCGCCTCGAAGGCACCAACCCCTACCGTGCCGCGCGCGAGCCAGCCCCTCCAGGCAGCGACGGCACCGACGTTGGCGAGGACACCCGGCTCGATGAGGTCCTCACCGCGGCATGCCTGTGGGATGACGTACACCAGCTCCCCAAGGGGCTCGACACCATCGTGGGCGAACGCGGCGTGATGCTCTCCGGAGGTCAGCGACAGCGCGTCGCCCTGGCCCGGGCGCTGTACCGCAGCCGCCCGCTGCTCCTGCTCGACGATGTGCTCAGTGCGGTCGACCAGGGCACCGAGGCCCGCATGGTCGACGCGATTCGAAACCTTCGCGGCGGAGTCCTCGGTTCGATGGCTCCCACCACGGTCATCGTTTCGCATCGCACCAGCGTGCTCGAACACGCCGACGAAATCGTGGTGTTGGAGGGCGGCCGGATCGTCGAACGGGGCACCCACGAGCAGCTCATCGCCAAGGGGGGCGAGTACGCCGAAACCCACGAACACCAGGGTGGAGAAGGCGCGTGAGCGGATCATCCCAAACCCAAGCTCCGCCGCCCTCCACGGCCACGACCGCAGCTTTGCTGCGCCGCTTCTGGCCATTCGCCGCCACGCACAAGCGATGGCTCGCGATGGGCCTGTCGATGATCCCGCTCGTGGCCGCGATGTCGACCCTGCGTCCCCTTCTGGTCAAGCACGCGGTCGACGAGCTCATCCCGCAAGGCGACACCGCCAGCCTACGGATCCTGAGCCTGGGTTTCATGGTCGCGGTCATGGCCGAGTTCCTGTGCCAGGCGGTCCAGGTGTACTCGCTCCAACGCGCGGGCCACATGACGATCTCCGACGTTCGCCGCAAGGTGTTCGACCACGTCATTCACCTGCCCAACCGGTTCTTCGACAAGAACGCGCTGGGCAGCCTGCTCACGCGCACGACAGCCGACGTCGAGGCTCTCAGCGAAACGCTGTCGTTCGGGGTCTTCATGATCCTCACCGACATCGTGATGATCTTGTCGATTCTCTCGGCGATGTTGTGGCTGAGCCCCTGGCTCACGCTCATCACGCTGGTGGTCGCGCCCATTCTCTTCGTCCTCGTGCGCTACGTCGGCGCTGCGCTACGAAAGCTCCAGCTCGAGGTTCGAAAGGCGCAGGCATCGCAGACGGGGTTCTTGGCGGAGCAACTCTCGGGCATCACCGTCGTGCAGCTGTTCGGGCGCGAGAAAGCTGCACACGACGAGTATCAGCGGCTCGGGGGGCGCTACCTCAAGGCCACCAAGACCGCCAACGTCTTCGACGCGATGCTCTACGCGGTGATGGACGGTATCTCCGCCTTCTCGGTGGCGTTGCTGATCTACTTCGCCGCGCCCAGCGTCTTGACCGAGGGCGGTGCGGTCACCCTGGGCCTGCTGTTTGCGTTCGTCGACTACCTGCAACGCATCTTCATCCCGGTCAAAGAGTTCTCGGGCAAGCTCGCCACCATCCAACGCGCCGCCGCGTCCCTCGAGCGCATCTACGGCTTGCTCGACGAGACCACCGAGCCCGCGGTGCAACCCGACGAGACCAACCCCCTCGACACCTGGAAAGGCGGGTTGAAGATCCGCGACCTCCAGTTCGCGTATGGCGAGGATGGGCCGGACGTTCTCAAGGGGCTGTCGTTCGACGTCGAACCAGGTGAGGTCGTCGCCGTGGTCGGCCGAACCGGATCCGGCAAGAGCAGCCTGGGGCGCGTCCTCACCCAGTTCTATACCGGCTACCGCGGCAGCGTCAGCATGCAGACCCCCGGCGGCGACGTCGAGCTACGTAGCGTCAAGCCCGGCCACGTCCGCAAGCATCTGCTGATGGTTCAGCAGGACGTGTTCCTGTTCCAGGACTCGGTCGCCTACAACATCTGCCTGGGTGAAAACGAGATCTCCTGCGACCCCCAGCGCATGATGGACGCGCTCGAGCTTGTCCAAGCCCGCAAGCTGATCGACGAGCGGGGCGGCCTCGACTTCGCGGTGGGAGAACGCGGCGGGAACCTGTCCCAGGGCGAAACGCAGCTCCTCGCGTTTGCTCGGGTTGCGGCCCGCGAGCCCACGCTGTTGATCCTCGACGAGGCCACCGCGAGCGTCGACTCCATCACCGAGCAAAAGGTGCAGGAGGCGATCGAGAAGCTCCTCGATGGCCGTAGCGTGATCGTCATCGCGCACCGCCTCAGCACCGTACGGCGGGCCGACAAGATCGTCGTGCTCAGCAAGGGCCAGATCGCGGAGATGGGCTCGCACGACGAGCTGATGGCCAAGGGTGGCCAGTACGCCGAACTCTACACGATGGGCTTCGAGGACGAAGAGCCCGAGTCCTCGACCGACACGTAGTCGGTCGGGCCGTTGCGCTCGCGGCGACTCAAGAGGGTCGGCGTACGGCGAGCACCAAGGAGAGATAGACCCAGGTCGCGAGGCCCACGAACAAGCCGAGCAACACGGAGAGTGCCGCGCCCACGTACAGCGAGAACGACCACAAGCCGATGTCTTCGGCGAGGGTCGCGATCTCGGCAAAGCTCGGCTCGAGCGCGAGTTCACGAACGAAGATCCACGCGAGACCTCCAAGGGTCACAGCCGTGACGCAGGAGGCGATCGAGGCCAACCCGAGACGCCCGAGCAAGCCGACACGACGTTCCCGATGAAGGAGCGGAGCGAACAAAGCCACGAATGTGGCGCTGGCCAACAAACACGAGCCCAGAATGTTGGCTGTGCCGCCGTAGGGTGCGTGAAGCTGCGCAAAGCCGCCGATGCCCAGTGTCGCCGGGATGGTCCCTGCCAACAGCCCGCCGCCCATCGCTCCGAGCGAGAGTCGGAGGGCGCTCGTTTTCACGCCGTGATTGCGAGAGACAACCACCATGCCGCCACCCAGGCCCAGGCCCAGCATGAGCGCACAAAGTCCGCCAAACGCGACCACGAGAGGACCGATCGTGGCCCAATCGATCCGAATGGCTCCGGGCAGGCGAAAGTAGTTCCCCCAGCCCACGCCGACGCCCACAGCAGCCGCCACGCTCGCCGCAAACCACGCCCGAACTGCCCACGAATCACGCCAACGCCAGCCCATCTGACCTACAGACGCACAAGCGGCCGATTCGTTGCACGCGGTGACACCGGCCAGAAGGCCGCGCGCAACCTGCGGCAAACCGTAGCGCTGATGCGGCTGGCACCGCATTCGCGTGCTTTGGAGCTTTGTCGGCCCTCGGCTTGCGCACGCCGGGGCTTCAAGGGTCTTAATGTCGGCATGGCTTCTCACGGGGCGCAGCCGACCGACGTCGGCAAGCTCTACGCTGATCACGCATCCCGCGTGTTTCGGTGGGTACTGCGGTTCTACCCGCAGTCCGAGGCAGAGGAGGTCGTGCATGAAGTCTTCGTGAAGACCCTCGAGCGGATCGGGGGATTTCGGGAAGACGCATCGGCGACCACGTGGCTCTACCGGCTCACGACAAACCACTGCCTCAACCGGCTTCGCAATGCGAATCGCCGAGCCGAGCTTTGGCGTGAACACGGGCAGGCACCCTGGACGGTCCCCTGTGGGCTGGCCGACCAGGACACGGTCACCTTTCTCAAGCAGTTCTGGCGGCAGCTCGATGATGAGCACGTCGCGATCGGTCTGCACTACTTCGTCGATGGCATGAGCCACGCCGAAGTCGCCCGGGTCGTCGGCTGTTCGCCGCGGACAGTGGGCAACCGCCTCGCTCGCCTCCGCGACCTCGCTCATCAGGCCGCCGACCACCCCGCCGACCCCCCTCAAGGAGCCACCCCGTGACCACGCACGACAACGTCCGTCCGCTGCATGCAGGTTTGTTCGCCCGCGACGGGCACCTCACCATGCTCACCCTCGACCGCTTTGAGGTCGGCGAGCTGTCTACACCCATGTGCGAGGCGGTGATCGAGCACGTGGAGAGCTGTGAGCTCTGTGCGAACCGGATCGCATCCATGCGGTCGGATGCGGTCTCGTTCTCCGTACCCCCCCCCTTGGCGGCGGAGTCGAAGGAGAAGCCGCAGAAGTGGCTGGGCACGCTGGGCATCGCCGGCACGGTTGCGGCGGCGGCCGCCCTCTTGATGATGGCCCTCCCCGAGCCACAACAGGTCGAGCGCAGCGAGCCCGAGGACACACCGCTGACCGCCAGCCCCTACACCACGACGGCCGAACTCGAGGGGGCGGCGATGTTCACACCTGCGCTGGACTTCTCGGTCGCCGCATCGTCCTCGTCCTCGCCATCGTCCTCGCCATCGTCCTCGCAAGCTCGGATCGAACACGGCGACCGCGTCTCGTGGGACACCGCGGTCACCCTGCACGTCTCGCCGCACGAAGCAGGCTACGTCGCGGTCATCTCCGCAACCCAAGCCGATCCCAATGCTCCGGACGCCGAGGAACTCTCCGATACCGACGGAGAAGACTCCCGCCCTGCGGTCCAGATCTTGATGCCGGTCACCCAGCTCGAAGCACGCTCGGGACCCCATGCTCTCACGCTCGAACACGCGAGCCGTCTTTCGACCGATGTCGCCGACGAGCAGCTGCTTGCGATCTACTGCGAGGAGAGTTTCGACCTCGACGATCCGTTCGACCCCGAGCTCCCAAGCCTGCGTGAAGACTGCACGAGCGTTGAACTGACGCTGACGCGCTACGGCGAAGTCGCCGACAGCTGAGCACGCCCGCTCGGACTCGGGCCCGGCAACAGCGTTCACGCTAGCGGAACGCTCCTCTGTGGCACACGGATCGTAAGACCGCGTAGGCTTGGAAGCGCACCATGAACAAGCCGATCTCGCTCACAGTTCTCGACAACGGTCCCCTCAAGATCTCGGGCGACGAGCTCACGCTCAACTACTGTGGCGAAGCAGTCGCCGTGGAGGCCGGAAAGGACGTCTACGTGTGCCGATGCGGCGAGAGCCAGAACCCACCGTTCTGCGACGGGAGCCACACCAAGGCGGGCTTCGTGGCCGAGCCCAGCGAAGGAGCCGGCAAGGACATCCACGTGTGGGAGGGGAAGAGCATTCGGACGTTCTTCAACCCCAACGCTTGCATGCACGTGTTCTACTGCAAGCCGCTCAAAGAACTCCGCAAGCGGGAGCTCGAGGGTGATGCCGAGGCTGCAGCGGAGATCGCCTGCGTGGTGCAGTCGTGCCCCTCCGGCGCGCTGAGCTACGAGTCCACCGAGGTCGCCACCCCAGCCGCGGTTGCTGGCCCGGCGATCGACATCATGGAGGGCGGCGAGCTCCGGGTGCAGCAGAAGTTCGAGATCAACGCGGAGCTCAACGAGCGACAAGACGACACCCGCGCAACCCTGTGTCGCTGTGGCCTGTCGAAGAACAAGCCCTGGTGCGATGGCCGCCATAAGAAGCGCGAGAACTTCAGGTAGCCTCCGGGCGGTGAAGTACCTGCACACGATGATCCGCGTCCGCGACCTGGACGCGGCGCTCGACTTCTTCGTCAACAAGCTCGGCCTCGTCGAGACGAGCCGAAAGGACGTGCCCAAGGGGCGCTTCACGCTCGTGTTCCTCGCGACCGAACCCGGTGCCCCCGAGGTCGAGCTGACCCACAACTGGGACAACGAAGAGCCCTACGCGGGGGGCCGGAACTTTGGGCACCTGGCGTATCGAGTCGAGAACATCTACGAGACCTGTGCCCGACTTCAGGCCGCCGGGGTGACGATCAACCGGCCCCCACGAGACGGATACATGGCGTTCGTCCGCTCTCCCGATGGGATTTCCGTCGAGCTGTTGCAAGCCGGAGAACGCCTCGCTCCAGCCGAGCCCTGGGCCAGCATGGAAAACACCGGCTCCTGGTAGCCCGCGAGCCCAACCGCGGTCCGGACCCCTAGTCCCGGGCCAGGGTTTGGGTTTGGGTTTGGGTTTGGGTTGCAGCGTCCGGCCAGTCCGCCAGCTTGCGCAACAGCTCGGGCCCGGTGGTCTCCAAGGCTCGGGCATCCTCGATGAAGCCTTCGGCGCGCGCCTGGTCGGTCGTCGCATAGGCGCGCGCCAGCAACAGAAGAACCCGGCCCTGCTCATCAGGAGAGGCGGACTTCGGCTGAAGCTCGCGCGCCCGCAATAAGTCAGCCTGGGCTTCTTCAACCCGTCCAAGCGCCACGAGCCCCTCTCCTCGGTACGACAAAGGGCCGGCGAGTCCCGGGTAGTCGGCCCCCTCGCTCTGGGTCCAGAGCCGAATACAACGGCTGAGGAGCGGCACCCCTTCCTCTGCTTCGCCACGCTCCACGAGCAGTTGGCCGAGGTTGTTCAACGGATGCCCGATGCGAGATGACCCGGTCGCAGGGTTCCGCTCGAGAAGCTCCAACGACTCGCGGTACTGGGCCTCGGCGTCGTCGAAACGTTCCAGATTCAGATAGACCGCCGCCAGGCTGTTGCTGATGCTCCCCACAATCGGGTGCGCATCGCCCAAACCGCGCCTGGCATTCGCCTTCGCCTGCTCGAGACGTGTCATGGCTTCGTCGAGGTTGCCGGCCCGCCGCTCGAGGATTCCGAGGTTTGCCTCAGCCCCGATCGCATCGATCGATTCGCCGAGTCCTGCCTCTTCGAACAGCCGAACCGCCTCATCAAAGTGCTCGCGCGCCTTGTCAAAGTCGCCTGCGCGCAACGCCGCACTCCCAAGATTCGTCTGAAGTGCTCGACGGGCGGGCTGAAAATACGGGTGAGCACGAAGCAACGCCTGAGCCTGACGGCCCCAGCGATCGGCTGCCTTGGGGTCGCGGACCTGTTCGGCATAGACAAAGGTCGCGACGACAGCGGACCACACCTGAACCTTCAAGTGACCGGTGGCGAGGGCGTGCTCGAACGCCTCCTCGTACAAGTTTCCCGCCACTTCACCGTGACCCAGCAGGCTCTCGATTTTTGCCCGCGTCAGTTTGGCCTCGGCGATGAACGGCTCATAGCCAAGCTCGACCGCATCCGCGACCAAGGCCACAGCTGCTGCTTCGAACTCCTCGAGGTTGTCCCCGCCCGAGGTGGCGTTGAGCCGACCGCCGCGTTCACGAAGCTTCGCGACCGCCTCGCGCTCCTCCGCGGCCTCGGGTGTCGGCTGTGAGAGTTCGAGAAACTCCAGGTCAGCGCAGACATCGATGGCAGGCAGGCGACCCAGCCGAGTCAACGCGAGCGGCACGCCTTCGGGCTCGATCGTGTCGTAGGTCTCGAGCAGCGATTCGACCTCCACAGCGCGGCGATCGAGGCACCGCATCCGAAGATCGAGCGCCTCATGCGATTGCTCGCCGCGAACGTGGGTGCCCTCGCATGCATCACGGCGCTGCTCCGTCCACTCCTCGACCCGAGCATCGAGTTTGGATTCGAGCAGGCCCCAAACCGCCTCGCCAAACTCGGGTACGGCGGTGAACTGCGCCGCGATGCTCGCCTTGCGCGACGGGGTCCACGCCTCCTCGAGGCGCAGATCGATATCCTGACAGGGCGTATCCTGCGTTGCCACGAACGCAACGCCTGCAACCGCCCCAGTGCCCAACGTGGCCAGCGCGGCGACCCTCAGCGTCCGCCCTCGGCGCGTGTCGAGCCCGTTCTCGATCGCCGCGGCCAGCTCGTGCATCGTGCGGAACCGGGCGCTCCGCTCCGTGGAAAGCCCGCGCTCGAGGATCCTCTCCAACCACCGCGGAACGGCTGGCACTGACTCGGGCAGCGCGGTCCGCTTGCCCGACATCACGGCCAAACACAGCTCGGCGACGGTGGTGCACTCGAACGGACGCTGACCGAACAGCGCCTCGTGGAGCGTCACGCAGAAGCTCCACTGATCGCTGGTCGCGTCGGCACGTTCACCCCGCCACTGCTCTGGCGCGAGGTAGTTCGGGGTCCCTGCCAGCCCGCCCGTTTGGGTCGCGTTTGCGTCTCCGTCCTCGCTCGCCTCGAGGTCGACGGAAGCCATCGGCGCTCGCTGATGCCGTGCAAGCCCAAAGTCGGAGACCTGCGGGCGACCGTCTTCGCCGAGCAACACGTTGTCCGGCTTGAAGTCGCGGTGGACCATGCCCGCATCGTGAATGGCGGCGAGACCTCGCCCCGCCTGCAAGAACACCTGCGCCACGTCACGCCAAGTGCGGGGGCTACCCTCCAACCACGCCCGCAAGGTCCCGCCCTCGACGAACTCCATCACAATGTAGACGGAGTCTTCGTGCGTTCCCGCCTCGTACACCGTCACGAGGTTGGGATGACGGACCTTCGCCATCGCCCGCGCCTCGTCCAGCAACCGGGCCTGTTCTTCGGAGTCGCCCGCGTCCCGGAGGACCTTGACCGCGACCGTCCGGTGCAACTGCGGGTCGAACGCGGACATCACAACGCCCATGCCGCCCGCGCCCAACCGCTCACGCAGCTCGAACCGCCCGATGCTGACTGTACGGCCCCCGTCGAACAGCTTGGCGCTGAGGGACTCGAACATCCGACTCGCATCGAGTGCACGAGCCTCCCGACCCGCCGCCCGGAACTCGCCGGCCAGCGTGCCCGAGTCGTTATCGTCCACAGTGACGGTCACGCGCTTCGGAAACGTAGCAGCTCAGCGTGGCAGCGGTGCTTACGCTCTCGTGAGCCGCCACGCGCGATGCAAGGGCCGACGTTCGAAGTCCGGGGACGTCGTGTGGCGGGTAATCTCCTCGACCTCCAGCCCCTCGAGCGCGTCCGACATCGTGAAACGCCGTGCGTTCGTACTGAACAGGATGATGCCGCCAGGCCGCAGTCGAGCGGCCACGCGGCTGAGCAGGTCAGGGTGGTCGCGCTGAACTTCCCAGGTCGTCTCCATCGACTTCGAGTTGGAGAACGTCGGAGGGTCGCAGAAAACGACGTCATAGGCCCGTGTCTCCTCCTCGAGCCACGCCAGCACGTTGGCGCGCACGATGCGATGTTGATCGCCCTCGATGCCGTTGAGCTCGAAGTTGCGCTTCGCCCAGTCGAGATACGTCTTCGAGAGGTCGACCGTGGTCGTCGACGCCGCGCCCCCGCGGGCAGCATGAACCGTCGCGGTCCCCGTGTATGCGAACAGATTGAGCACGTCCTTGCCCCGAGACAGCTCGGCGAACATCGCTCGGGTTCGTCGGTGGTCGGGGAACAGCCCCGTGTCGAGATACGACGCCAGATCGACACGAAACCGAAGGCCTGCTTCGGACACGATGCACACGGCGGGCTCGACCTCTGCCTTCGCGTATTGGTCCGCCCCCTTTTGACGGCGTCGCGTCTTCACATAGACGTGGTGTGGCGCGATGTTGAACACGTTGGCCACGGCGGTCACGATCTCCAGCCGGCGGGTCGCGGCCTTGTCCGCAGGGATCTCGGCCGGGGGCGCGTATTCCTGCACGACAGCTCGGTCGCGGTAGAGGTCGACCGCCGCGGAGTACTCGGGCAGGTCGGCATCATAGACGCGATAGACCTCGACCTCCTCGCGCCGCACCCACTTGAGCAGTCGCTTGTGGTTCTTGCGCATCCGGTTGACGAGGTCGCCCGCAACCGGAGCCACCTGGGCTCCTACGATCCGGGCATCCATCGGGCCCTGCTTTACGGAGCGGGAAACGTCGGGGATGAGCCCCGTTGCCGAGAACAGCGCGTCATCGACGGAGATGATGCTCGCCCTCCACCCTTGAAACTGGTCTTGGAGCAGAACACCCAGCTCGGTGTATGCGGCCCGTGCCGCAACCTTGCCCCCGAGCCGTTCTCCGTACGGCGGGTTGGTGATGACCACGCCACGCTTCGCCTTTGCGGGGCGGCGGACCTCCGCGCTTTGCGAAGCCGTGAACCGAACACAGGTACCGACACCTGCGCGCTCTGCATTGGCCCGCGCGACCTCGAGGACGCCTTCGTCGGCGTCGAAGCCCATCGCAACGACGCGCCGCGGGGTCTGCACGGCGGCCTCCGCCTCCTCGACGATGCTCGCCCAAGCCTCGGCGTCGTGCCCTTTCCAGCGCTCGAAGCCGAACCGATCGCGCGACAACCCGGGAGCCCGTTTGCAGGCGATGAGCGCAGACTCGATCACCAACGTGCCCGCGCCACACATCGGATCGATCATGACGGAGTCCGCCTCTTCGGAGAGCGAGGACCACCCGGACTCGAGCACCATCATCGCTGCGAGGTTTTCGCGGATCGGCGCCGGGCCAGACTCGGTGCGGTAGCTCCGTCGGTGCAGGCCACCTCCCGAGAGGTCCAGACTCACCTGACACGCACGACCGCGGGCGTGGGCATGAACCCGGAGGTCGGGCGTGGCCGTGTCGACGTTCGGCCGCCGCCCTTCCTTGGCCCGGAAGCGATCGGTGATCCCATCCTTGACCCGTTGGGCGCCATACTTCGTGTGGTCGATTCCCATCCCGCGACCCGTGAAGTCGACGGCCAGCGTCCCGTCGACATCCATGTGGTCCTCCCACGGCATCTCCGTGATGGCCGCGGCGAGTTCGTCGGCATCCTTGGCGATGAGTTCGACCAAGGGCAGGAACACCCGGCTGGCCAGGTGGGAATGCATGCAGATCCGGTACGCGAACGACAGCGGACCGCGGACGCGGCATCCCGTGGCATCCACGGACACCGACCGCGCGCCCAACAACTCGAGCTCATGGGCGAGCGGATCGACGAGCCCGAACGGCGCCGTCACGAAGAAACGGTGAATCGCGTCGCTCACGGCCGGAGAGTGGAGGAAGGCCGTGAGCGACGCAACCACCGGCGACCGCGCTCCCCGCAGCCCCTGGTGGTGGCGGTCTAAGGGACTACGACGTCGTACTCTGCGAGCTGCGAGGCTGCAGGACCCGCGCGCCACACGTCCACGTTCGAATCGAGATCGAGCGGGAACGGAGGCAGGTCGAGGGCCACGGCTTCAACCTCGACCGCAACGACATCGCTCAGGGCAAGGCTTGTGTTTCGCACCTGGAACTCACGAGTCCGCTCCGTACACGACGCGTTCTCGCAGGCCGAGGCGCCGATGTAGAACCACCCCGCCAACACCTCGAAGTCGCGGACCTCGTCCAGGTCGGGAATCGTACGACTCCGGGTGAACGAGAGGTCCTCACCGTACTCCCGTAGCGTGATATCGCGAACGTCCGTGCGAGTGTAGGAGACCGTCAACGAGTCCAGATGTTGGTCGTAGGCCAGCGCTGAGGATTTTTCGGGTCCAACAACGCTGGTCCACGAGCCATCGAGTCCGCGGCGCCAGATCCGGGACTGCGCGGTTCCATCGACACGGGACTCATCCGCGAGTACGAAGACCACGCCATCGCGACTCTGGTCAACGTCGTTGTACGTGACCGACGCAACGGTGGGCGGTGCCGCGGGTACGACGATGCGACCGGCCCAGTGAAAGCCCAGCTCTCCACCGTGGTGGTACCAAGGGAGAATGGAGCCGTTTCGGTGCAAGACGAGGGCGGCCTCGTTGTGTTGCCAGAACCCTGAGGCCTCGAAGTCGGGGCCGTAGTAGGTTGCGGCGCCCAGCGGGCGCCAAGCATCGCTCAACGAGAACTCGTCGCGCGGGGTTCCGTTGGTCGAGACGAGGTTGAGCGTCCCATTCACGGCGGATGCGATGAAGACGTGCTCGTGGTTGTCGCTCACGGCGGCAACATGTCGATCCGGGTAGACGAGCCCGTCTGCGAGGGGAAGGTGTTCTGCGATGAGTTCGAGTTCGCAGCCTGCAGAGCCGAGCAGCGGGAGGGCGAGCAAGGCGATGAGAGTGCGAGATGAATAGCTGTGGTTGCTCATGATGTGCGGCGACACCGGTCATCGGTGACGCACGGCACCAGAGGGGAAACCTCGCCGCCGGATCACGGTCCTCGATGTCATCGCGATTTCGCGCATCGAACCAGACCCGTCGCCCCGCAGTTGCCGCAGCGACCACCCCGAGGCGGGCGCCGCAGCGCCGGGGAGAACGTGAAGTCCCCCCGGACGATCGCCCGCTAGAACGGGATGTCGTCGTCGAACGTTGGAGGAGGATCATCGGGCGGCGGCGGAAGGTCGGGAGCGCCACCGCCGGCGCTCGCTCCCACGCGATCGATCGTCCACACGTCCAAGCTGTTGAAGAACCGCACCTCGCCCTTGGGCGAAGTCCATTCGCGACCGCGTAGGTTGAACTCGACCTCAACCTCGTCGCCGACGTTGTACGCATCGATGTTGCCCACCCGCTCGCCCGTCAGTTGAAACTGCACGTGCTGCGGAAACCGCCCGTCAGCAATGTGCAGGACGAACTCCCGCTTGGTGAAGCGCGCCGAGACCTGCTGGGTCTCGTTGATGACGTGCAAGGTGCCTCTGACCTTGAATCCCATGCGGCGGAGCATAGACAAGCCACCCAGCCGAACCCAGGCTTGATTTCGACGTTCCCACACACGGCCAGAGTTCGCCCCGGATTGCGGCCTCGAGGCGTTCTCTCGCAGAATCAAGGGCATGGGTCGGGGCTGGTGGATGTTGGTTTGCGTTGCGGTGGCGGCTTGCGGTGACGACGCGCCGCCGATGAACAACGGCGAAACGTCCGGCAGCACCGCCGCCGCCGCGACGGACGTCGCGCCGACCTCCACGAGCACGACCGAAGCAGACTCCAGCGGAAGCTCGGGCGGTCCCACCGTCCCCGAGCCCGAGCCCGAGGTCGACTGGTCGCCCGTAACCTGCGACCCGCTCGATCCGAACTACTGCGCGTTCCCGTTTCCGAGCAACGTCCACACCGTTGCTGACCCCGACACCCCGACCGGACGGAGGGTGAAGGTCGACCCCGAGGGCTGGCCCGTCACGTTGGGGGGCATCCAAGTCGACCTGTCCGTTCTCGAGCGCAGCGACGGGTTCTCCACGAGCGGTGCCATGGTGGTCCACTTGCCGGGCGCGACTGTGACCGGGCTGCCCTCGCCCCTGGACATCGGGCTCTCGCTCGATCCGTCGTCCCCGACGATCCTCCTCAACGCTGAGACGGGGGAGCGCGTGCCTCACTTCTCGGAGCTCGACATGTCGCACAACCAAGCGGACAAGCGGGTGTTGTTCGTTCGCCCCGCGATCCGACTCGAGGAAGGGACGCGGTATATCGTCGCAATCCGTGATGTTGTGGACGCCGACGGCGACCCCCTCGCGCCCTCCCCCGCCTTCGAGGTTCTTCGCGACCTCCGGCCGACCGACGACGAAGCTCTCGACGCCCGGCGGCCCCTGTACGCCGACATCTTCGCGCGACTGGGTGACGCAGGGGTGCAGCGAGACACGCTCCAACTCGCGTGGGACTTCACGACCGCCAGTCGGGAAAACATCACGGGCACGATGGTCGAGATCCGTGACGACGCACTCGAGGTGCTCGGCGCCGGCGGACCCGGGTACAACATCGAGCGCATCGAGGACGACTACTCGGACAACATCATGCGGCGCGTATCCGGCACGGTTGCCGTCCCGCTGTACTTGGAGACCGCAGAAACCGGCACGGGGTTCAACTGGGGCGAGGATGGCATGCCCGCGCAGAACGGATTCGCGGACTTCGACTTCGAGGTGCTCATCCCCTACGCAGCCGTCGAGGAGCCCGGACCGATCCTGCATGTCGGGCACGGTCTGCTCGGCTCACTCGAAGAGGTTCGCTCGGGCCACTACCAGCGGCTCGCAAACCAGCACAACTTCGTGTTGGTCGCGACCGACTGGGCAGGGATGGCCACGCCGGACCTCCTCAACGTCGCGGGCTTCCTCAGCTCGGGCGAAATACACCGCTTTCACACCGTCGCAGACAGGCTCCAGCAAGGGGTCCTCAACGCGATCGTCTTCTCTCGCGCCCTACAAGGCGACCTGGGGGCCGATGTCGCACTCGAGGTGGGAGGCCACAGCGCCGTCGACCCTTCGCAGGTCATGTACGCCGGTTCCAGCCAAGGAGGCATCATGGGTTCGGTCCTGCTCGCGGTGAGCCCCGACATCCAACGCGGCATCCTCGACGTCCCCGGCCAGCCCTACAACCTGATGCTCAATCGGAGCCAGGGCTTCAACACCTATCTCGGGCTGTTGTTGCAGAACTACGACGACCCGGTCGACATCCAGTTCGGGCTGTCGGTCATCCAGATGATGTGGGACCGCTCGGAGCCCGCCGGATACACGCATCTGATCCGCGATGGACTCCTGCCCGGCAGTCCACCCAAAGACGTGCTGATGCAGGTCGCGATCGGGGACCACCAAGTCACCACGTTGGCTGCCCACATCATGGCTCGCTCGGCCGACATCCCCAACTTGGGGCCCCTCAATCGCGACGTCTTCGGACTGGAGACGGTCGAGGGCACCGTCCAGAGTGCAGCGATGATCGAATACGACTGGGGCAACAGTGAGCCGCTCCACAACGTGCCCGCCGACGACGGAGACGACCCGCACGGGCGACTGCGGAACTTGGACGCGTCGCTGGAAACCCGCGTTCAGTTTCTGCTCGAGGGCACGATCGAGACCCACTGCGACGGCCCTTGCGACCCGGAGTGAGACACCCCGGAGGCGTTCGACACCGAGACGCGGCGGCTCACGACGCCGACGAAGACATCGAGCAGCGCCCGGAAAGCTCGGCGCCATCATCGATGGTCATGGACCGTGCCTGGACAACGCCCGCTACGGACCCCGTGTCCGTGATGGTCAGTTTTCCCTCGACCATCAGGTTGCCCACGACCTTGCCACGGACGACGACGTTCTGGGTGGCAGTGACGTCTCCGTGAACCCCGGCGTCCGCCTCGACCGTCAGCGAGATGCATTCGACATCGCCGTCGATCTTCCCGAGCAGGTGGACCTCGGTCCGCGTGGTCAACGACCCATCGATCCGGGTGTCCGAGCCGATCACATTGACCGTGCCGAAGTCCGGCTCGGGTTCTGGCTCGGGTTCTGGGACCGCCTGATCCACAAGCATCGCCTCGACGGCGTCCTTGAGGACCACGTCATCCTCACTCTCGGCCTCGGACTCCACCGCTTCTCCCGCCTCGCCTGCCGCCGGAAGAGCTTTGGTTTCGTCTTCGGCCTCTGGAGTCGGAGCGTTCTTGCGGCGGAGAAACTCGAACATCACCCGAAGTTTAGCAGCCCTGGCGCGCGATCAGCCCGCAGTGAAACCCAACACCGTCGATCGCGAATGACTTTCGGCCCCGAGTCGCAGCCGACGCGCCCCTGCCGCGCATCCCAGTGCTGTCAGCCTGCGTAGTAGGAGACCTTGATCCCGCCGTGGTCCGTGGTGAGCTTCGGCTGCAAAGAGAGGGCCAGAGAGCGCACGAATCGGCGATCGGCGATCACGATGCCGAAGGGGTACCCCATCGCCCGAATCCCTTCCCCCACCGACGTGTACAGATTGTGCACACCGGAGGCCTCGCCGACCCGGATCCCGTACGGCGGATTGGTCACCACGTGTGCGTCCCCGAGTTCTGGCCAAGCTTCCGTGAGCTCCGCGCGCAGCAGGGTCACATCGCCAGCAACCCCGGCACGCTCGGCGTTTCCTTGCGCAGCCTCAACTGCCCCGGCCATGTGATCGCGACCCACGAGCTTCGTGGTGAGCGAGGGGAGGACTTCGGCCTGGGCCGCCTCGCGTTGCTCCTGCAACGCAGCCGAGGCGTCGAGCTTGGTGTGCTCGAACGCGAAGCGACGTCCCAACCCGGGCGCCATCCGCCGCGCCATGGTGGCGGCCTCGATCACCAACGTACCCGCGCCCATCAGGGGATCCAACAACGACCGCTCTGGCGTCCACCCCGAGACCACGAGCAGCGCTCGCGCCAGGTCTTCTCGGAGCGGGGCCTTGGCGGTTTGTTGCCGCCACCCGCGGCGGTGCAACGCCTCTCCGCTGAGGTCGAGCGAGATGACACATTCGTCGCGAATGATCCGCACCGCGACCGCAAGCTCCGGCGCCCCCTCCACGGCGGGACCGATCGCTTTGGCGATGCCCGCCTCGACCCGCTGAGCTGCGCCCCCCGAGTGATAGAGACGGGATTTCCGACAGACCGCGTGCGCCTTGACCCGTGTTCCAGGACGAAGCAAGTCGCCCCACGGCAGCGCGGCGGTCTTCTTGACCAGCTTGTCAAAGTGGCGGACTTCGAATGGCTCCCCCACACGAAGTCGAACGTGGTTCGCGAAACCACTGCGAAGGCACACCGTGGAGACCACCGATGGCTGCCCGCGAACGGTCGCACCACCAGGCTCGCCACGGACGTCCATGATTCCCAAGGCGGTGAGTTCGGCGGCGAGCAGCGACTCGAGGCCGGGCGCGCAGGCTACGAATAGAGTGAGCACGTTCAAGGCTCCACAGGGGGCTGGGGGATGTCGGGACAGGAGGCGAGTTCGGCCAAGCATGCGTCGTACCGCAGCTCTTGCCCCGCCGACCTGAAAAAGATCCCAATCTGGTGCTCCATGAACTGCCCCACGTCGAACGCGCTGTCCGTCATCCCAGGCGGCGAGAAACCGTGCGCGCCGTCGAACTCGTTGATGAGCGGCAACACCATGCCGCTGAATCCCTGTGCTTCGCCGTCCTCGGTCCCAGGCGTCCGCACCACCACGCGAAGCGCGGGATCGAGCCGCGGCGCGACCAGACCGTCGACCGAGAGTTCGGTGCTCATGGGGCCGTTGAAGCTCGCCGAGAGGTTGTCGACATCGACCAACACCGGGCCCCAGTCGACCCCCCGCGTGTACAGCCACGGGATGCCGGCCTGCACCCCCTCATCGATCAGCACACGGTTGATCGGCTTGCGATAGCGGGAATCCGGGTCGAAGATGTTGACGAATCCCGCGGCCTTCGCGATCGAGATCCCCGTGTTGATCGGGACGTTCGGGTCTCCCACGGTGACGACGTTGAGCACGTTGGTCGACCGCTTGGTGAAACTCTCGCCGTCCTCGACAAACTCGAACGGCTCGAGCGAGTAGTGAGGCGCGTACAAGGCCGGGTCGGCACCCTCGATCGCGATGCCCGCGATGCCGAGGAAGCGACGTAGCAGCGGCGTTCCCCGCTGGAAGCCGTATCCATCCTCGAACGCGACGACGGGATCCCCGATCGCGTACGAGTTGCCGCGATAGTTGGTCCGGTACTCGAACGTCCGGATCGCCGTGCGAACGTTGGGCGCGCCCACGAGCGAGCACTCCCGAGCGTCGCCCTCGACCTCGACCGCGAAGCTGCCCTCGAAGACCTCGATCTCGACCGGGTCGCCCGCATCTGCAGGAACCCCGACCCGGAACGTCCCGGCGAGGTCACAGGCATAGCTGCCTTCGGTGCCCTCGGGACAAGTTCGGCAAACCTCCTGATCTGCGTCGTCATCGGAGCAGTTGGTCGCTTCGGGCCAGCCGCGGTAGTTCTCGTATCCCGGCGGCGGCTCGTTGGGCATCACCAGTGCGCAGCGAGACTCCCCCGTCGCCATGTTGGTGGCTCGGACAACGTTTCCGGGCTCGATCTCCGCCCGGACCGCCAGGTCGCGACGCGCCACCTTGTTGCCGTTGGGGAACGCCTGGTAGACGCGCGTGCGGCCGTCCTCGGTCGGCTCCCCCAGGAACAGAGGACCAAGCATCCGCAACCCGACAGCCTCGACGACACCGCCCTGCTCGGACCGAAGCGTGAGGTCGATGAGCCCCGCGCCACCGGAGATCGGAGCCGCCGCGACAACCTGTGGCTCAACCGCTGCGAGCATCGACGACACCAAGCCTCCCAGGCTGGTGCCGCTAGCAAAGTAGGCGTTGTTGGGTCCACCAAAATCCACCACGCCGTCGCCGTCGAAGTCTCCGAGGGCTTCGGGCGACCCATCCCCGTTGAGGTCGTCCGACCGACCGTCGGCGTCGACGTCGATGAGGGCCCCGTCGGTACCGAAGCTCCGCAGGAGACGAACGAGCGTCAACCAGTCGACGAGCGTCTGCCGGAGGTTGTCGCGGGTTTTGAACATGTATCCGGTGAAGAACTCCGCACCGACATCCCCCTCACCATCGCCGTCAACGTCTTCGATGCGGCCGGTGAGCAGCGCTTCGAGAGCCGGCGCGGCCCCCTGAGCCTCGAACAAGGTACCCGCGATGTCCTCTTGGTCGCCGATGTCGACGCCGTGACCGACCGCGTCGATGCTGCAGCCGGCGATCCCGAACTTGGCGTGCAGAGCCAGGCCGAGCTGCTCGATCTTGTTCGACGTATAGCCGTGCGCGTAGAGCACCACGGGTGCCGGTTTGGTGGGGTCGGCCAAGAATTCCTTCTTCGGCACCACGCACCAGAACTGCACATCGCGGTACTCGACCTGGTCCCGAAGTGCGGGATCGCTGAGGTCCGAGGGCCAGCTCTGCTCGTCGAGATTGGATGCCTCCTCGTCCAGGCCCAGCAGCCAGGGAGACTTGAACGTCCCGGAGACGTGATAGCCATAGTAGTCGTGCGTCCGGACCAGCTGCTCGGTGTCCGAGATCCGTCCCCCGAAGGCCGCCGAGGCCAACGCCGGAAGAATCGGCCGGATGGTCTCCGAGGGCAGAATCCACGGGTTGTCCGTCGGCGACCCATCGGACTCTCGGTCCCGCATCGGCATCAGGCTGCTGAGCACCGGGGGGTTGTCCTCGCCCAGCCATGCGAGCGCCCCCTCACCGTACAGGCCGTTTCGCATCGCGACCATGTCACCCGTCGCGTTCTGCGTGGTGAACGACCACGAGAACGCAATGTCGCTCGCCCCCAGCTCCTGCGTGTCCAGGAACTCCAACACCGGCGAGAGGTCGTAGGTCTGCGCCGCATGGTTGACGAACGGAAACGGGCTGCGTACCGGATCTCCGGCCTCATTGGTGAGGCGGTTGGTGAGCACAACAGCGTAGGTGGTGCCTTCTCGCAGCGGCATCACCGGCTTGAACATCAACGTGTTGGTCTCAAACTCGTAGAACGTCACCAGGTCGCGAGTGACATCCAGCGTTGAGGGGATGTTGTCCTCGCGCCGGTCGTAGTTGGGCCGGTCCAGCACCCCGTCGAGGTCGAGATCCTCCCCCGGATCGAGGAGCCCGTTCTCGTTGAGATCCTCTGGATACGTCTCGAACGCCAGCGCCGTGGTGATGGTCTTGGGATCGTGCTCCCAGTACTGGTTGGGCGTACGCAGCAACTGCGGGAAGTTGCCCTCCCCGAAGTCGAGCGGAACCGGCTGCAGGTATGTGGGCGAACCGGGCGTCACATCGACGACGTAGACCGCATCGTTCGAGAAGTCGTAGTCGCTGCCATCCGTCGAGGTTCGGTAGTCGCGGTGGCGCCGATAGATGACGTCGAGGTCCAGCGGGGCATCGAAGCGCACCGAAATCGGCTGAAACACCCCAAACCCGGTCAGCGTATCGAGCTTTTCGCGAGCGACCCGTTCGAGGTTGGTCGAGGCGACCAAACTCGCGTTGAGGCGCAGCCCCGTGGGAGAGCTGGGATCGGGCCGGGTCGCGATGTCGTTGGGGAACGGGAGCTCGGGGAGCGGGCGCCGTTGCAACTCAAAGACGATCTGCGGACCGTCACCACCAGCCGTTCTCGCCAGCCCTGCGGGGGGTTCGGCGCAGCCCACCAAAATCGCAAGCAACAGGCCAGCCGAGACTGCGAACGTCCGCATGGCCGTCATCTTGCCTCAAAGCATGGGCCGCCGGGCTCGAATCGGTCGAGCAGGCCGGCGGTCCTCGGCGAGCCACATCGGCAGCTTCACCGAACCGGTCGCATGGAAAACCCGGTCGGAGCTTCGAACTTCGTGAGCCTCCCGCGTGGGTCCCGCAAGCGCCACGACCCCGACTCGTGCACCTCGAGCAGAGCGCGGCGAAGGCTGAAACCTACACTGGCCAACAGCTCGAACCGGGCACGAGAGGCGTCGGAGAGGCCTCAGGGCGCGTTTTGGTGCGACGACCTTCTTTCTCTGTCACATCCCCGAGATCCTGTTCTCTACCTCCACGTGCCAACCAACTCTGTCACACGACGAGGCGGCCCTAGACCGCGGAAAGACCCCCGGCGATCGCCGCCGCGGCGTCTCCTTGCCTACGTTGTCCATGTCGGCCGTGAACGACGGCGGGGCCACGGAACCGGAAGCAGGAGAGCGTTCTCCAACCCGGTCGTATCGTCCTCCAGCCCGAGGGGCGTCCTCTCATGAAGAGAGAAATCCCGACCTTCAATACGAAGATGTTCCTCATCTCGATTGCTGTCGCGGTGGGAACCTTTGCAATCGCGCTAGGCCTGGCTTGGAACAACGGAAGGCTACAAGGCGCGCTCGACACGAGTACCGACGTCATCAGCCTGTCCGAAGTCGAAGCGGGCCAGCGTCCACAGGGGACCAACATCACCCTCACCGGCGTACGACTCGGGTCCTCCCTGGAGTATGAGCTTCGGCGCGATGGGTCATCGGAGAGCTGGTACTACTTCGTGCTTCATGACGCGACGTCTCAAGCGCCGAAGCAGCCGAGCGTCATGCTGATGAGTCGCGACCACATGTTCGGCCACATGGCGCCCGACAACGGCTCCTACCAGGGACGACTCGTCTTTCCGGACATCAACGAAGCGGGAGGATGGCACTCGGAGATCCGCGAAATCTTCGCCCGAGAAGGAGAACCACTCCCCGAGCACATGATCTACTTCACCGAGGGCCGAAGCTCGCAGGGAGACCTCATCTACCTGGTCATTTCCCTGCTCGTCGCGCTCATCGTTTCGGGCTCGATCGCCTACGGGCTCATGGGTCGCAACATCAAGGCGCTCATCGCCTTCAGAATGGACCCCTACTACGGCGTCCCCCCGGTGGAAGAGAGCTACGAACAACTCCGGGACCGGCTCTTTCAGCTCCTGGTCAACGACCCACCGCGGGACTTGGAGGAAACGTACTCAGCCTATCCGACATGGAGAAGCCTGGAATGGGGGCTCAGTTGCAACGTCAGAAAAGACGGGGAGACCACGGACGCACCTTCGCCCGAGGTCCAAGACGTACTGACGAAGATTGCCCACCTCTTCTTCCGGCAAGACAAAGACCCCGATGCGCTCCACTTTTCCATGGAGTACGACGCGGAGGACGGGAGCTGGACCATGTACGAGCGTCTCGACTAGCACGGCCCACCAGCCTCCTCGCATCGCCCCCGCCGTCCTGAACAGCCGCTCTCCTTCTCGCCTCCGAGACATCCGAGGACGGCTGGCTGCAGACACCGGAGCGCCGGCCACGAAGAACACTCGGCGTCATTGAGGTTGAAGCCCACGGAGGCGCGCTCGTGTTGGGGACCACGTCCGCCTCCACACGCCATTGCGCAGACGCAGGACACGACACCCGCTGTACAGTCTACCGACGGTGTCCGACGTTCCCTCCCTCCGCGCAGCTCAGATTCGGGAGAATCTCGCATGGGTGTCCGAGTATGGGCCCGAACTCGACGCCTTGGTTCGGGGCGGACTGGGCCCCCGCCGCGTCCACCAGATCGAGGGCGCCAAGCGAATGGCTTGGCTTCCCGTCGAACTCGACATTTGCTTGGCAGAGCTGATGTACACGCACGGGGGACCCGAACTGTTCGAGCTGCGGTCCCGAAACGCGATGTTGGCCACCGCCAAGAGTCCGATCCTCCACGGATTTCTCGAGGCTGGGCTCCGCATGCTGGGCACGACCCCCAGCGGTGTCGCCAAGCTTGCCCCACGCGGGTACTCGCACATGTACCGCAACGCGGGTGCGATCGAGGTCGAGGTCTACGATGACTCGGTGTCCATCCACGGACACGATTTTCCAGCGATGATGACCGAGAGCCACGCGTACATCACGGGGCTCGGAGCTGCATTCTCCGCCATCCCCGAGTACGTCGGGTACGCGGGCCACTATCAGCTGCACCAGGACTCCAGCGAGCTTCGCTGGGACCTGACCTGGTCGAAGCGCGTGCCATGAGACCCTGACCCACGACCCAGCCCGGCTCTGGAGCAGCGAGGACATCCGTCGGCCAGACTCAGGGGACGAACGTGGTGCGGAAACACGCTCAGTCGGGCGCATTCGGTCGCGCTGAGGCCACGAGGGTCGGACACGGGGCGCATTCGTTGCGGCGTCCACGGTGGACCAGGGCTGCTGTGGAGTTGCGGTCGGCAAAAGCACGCTCGACCTTCTCTGCGCTCCCGACGTCTCGGTAAGCGACATCGCTGAGAGACGCTGTAGCCCTCTACTCACGGCGTTTCGAGGCGAACTCACCGACGCGTCGACTTCGCGACAGGCGTTGCCGACGACGACGGCGATGTCTTGAGCTTCGAGCACTTCGCGGCTGGCATTCTCCAGTTGGTCGGCGTGGACAGCGAGGACTGGCTCCCCGGCGCGAAGCCGTTCTCGGCGTATCAGACCGGAAGGATCGGGCTGAGGCCCAACACACCCCGGAGTCTGGGTCGGGTTGCCTCCAAGCCGGGTCTCCCTCGGCTCGCCTCAGGTTGCACCCAACGCCGACCGATGTCGGGCTCGCCCTCCCGACCGGCCCTGAGCACTACGCGCCGCTGGCAGCGGGACAGTGGTTGTCCTCCGCCGTCTCGTCCGAGCGCACGAAGACCCGGGGCTCGGCGGCGGACATCTCGAGGAGCTCGACGTACTTCACCGTGACCGCGTCGAGTTCGCTGCGAGGCACGAGTCCGTCCTTCAACACGATCTCCATCTGGTGCCGGCGGTATTCCCGCTGCTGCCGAAGAGCCGCCTCGAGCTCGACCGTCGTCAGGTGGCCAAGCGTGACCGCCAGCTCGCCGAATCGAACCCCGGGGTCCTCCACCTGCGCCTCGAGGACTTCCATGACCTGCCGAACGCTCAGCACCCCATTCATGACGAGAATCTGCCCGATCTGCAGTCGCTCGTTGTGAGAGCGGTCGCGGACAGATGCCGCGGTCTTCGCCGACAGAAGACCCCTGTCGTGAAGGAAGCGGGAAAAGTCGAGGCTCTTGTTTCTCATCATTGCGCAGATCCTTCCTGTTCCGCCTGGTCGGCTCGACCTGTCCCTTGGATCAGGTCGACGACCACAACGAGGACAAGTCATTGCAAACTTCGTCTTCGGCGGCGTCTTCTTGAGACAGTTCCTGGCGTTTCTTGCCCCGAGGGCAACACTGTCCTCGATAGCGGACAGTCCTAGGACGTGCTCTGCGAACGTCGGAGCAACTCCCTGGAACGGCGGCTGTGGCTTGCGACGTGCGGCCGTCCATCGTTCCGTCGCCGTGGCCGGACTGCCGGGACACTCCGAGGTTTGAACGCGCGTTCGACCATATCGAGACTTGCAGGCCAAGGATGCCCACGGAACGACCGACGTCATCGGCTCTTGACGTGACCCCACATCCAGGACCAGATCTCCCCGTGAGTCGGACCGAAGAGCCGCCTCCGAGCGACCCTCGCTCGCTCGAGGACACGCTTCACGATGCGGACGCGACGGCCGGTCCGGCCGGCTCCGAGGGTACCCTCTCGCGATACCTGACGATCGAGCGGTTGGGCGCGGGGGCGATGGGCGTGGTCTTGCGGGCGTACGACCCTCGGCTACGGCGCGAGGTCGCCCTGAAAATCCTGCACCAACAGGAAGACGCGGACCCGGCCGCCGAAGCACGGATGCTCCGCGAAGCGCAGTCGATGGCCCAGCTCAGCCATCCCAACGTCGTCGCGATCTACGACGCCGAGACGACCGAACGAGGGGTGATGATCGCGATGGAGCTTGTCTCCGGTGTCCCCGTGGACCGCTGGCTCGAGGAGCAGCCCCGGACCTACCAGGAAGTCCTCGCAGTGTTCGTTCAGGCCGGCCGAGGGCTCGTCGCCGCCCACGCCGCGGGGCTCATCCATCGTGACTTCAAGCCGGCCAATGTGTTCATGGGCAGCGACAGCGATGGAGCTGCAAGCCGTGTCCGGGTTGGCGACTTCGGACTCGCGCGTGTGACCGGTCTTGCGCCGACGCAAGGTCCGGCATCCGAATCCTCGGAGGTTGAACTCACGGTCGCGGGCACGATCATGGGTACCCCGGTCTACATGGCGCCCGAGCAACACCTCGGCCTGCCGGCGGACGAACGCGCGGACCAGTTCGCGTTCTGCGTTTCATTGTGGGAGGCGGTTCACGGCGAGCGGCCGTTCGAGGGTGGCTCCGTGTTCGCCCTCGCCTACGCCAAGCAAAACGGCGACCTAAAGCCTCCGCGAACAAAGATCCCGCGCTCGATCCACGCCGCGATCACACGGGGCCTGGCACCCGATCCGGCCGAACGCTGGCCCGACCTCGCCACGTTGCTGCAGCATCTACAGCCACCTCGGCGGCGCTGGGGTGCGCTGGCGTTGGGTCTGTCGAGCACCCTTGCCGTCACGGCGATCGCCTTCGTGTTGTCCACCGACACGGTGAGCCCCCGAGAGGCTCGTTGCACCACAGCCCAAGAGCACCTCGCACGAAGCTGGGACGAGCCAATCCGAGCCAGACTCGAAGCCAGCTCGAAGGTCCCGCGACGCGTGCTGAAGTCGATGGACGCGTACACCAAGCAGCTGGATGACCAATACACGGCCACGTGCGACGCATCTCCGCCCGCCGACAATCAACAATTCGAAGCGACGATGTCCTGCCTCGACATCCGTGCTCAGCGGGTTCAGACGGTCGCCGAGCTCTTGGACACGAGCCCGGTTCCCGAAGGCAAACCGACCGATAAACTGCTCGACTCTTTGACCCCCATCGATCGCTGCGTCAGCGCTCGAACCAAGGAGACCCGGGAGCTCTTGCCCGACGACCCCCAGCTGCGCACGGCAGTCTTGAAGCTCAGGGACCAAAACACGCGCGTGAAGCAGCTCAGGGACGACGGCCGGCTGCCAGAGGCGCTCGCCGCCGCCGATGCTGCGGTCGCTCGTGCCCAGACGCTGGGGCTTCGACCGGTGCTCGCCAATGCTCTGTTCACTCGGTCCTCGCTGGCCAAGGCTGAGGAACGGTACGACGACGCTGCAACCCTATTGCACCGCGTGTTGGAGCTGCGCTTGTCGGTCGGAGACTACGAGGGTGGGGTCGCGGCTGCGATGGAGCTGGTCTACATCCGCGGCGTCCTCCAAGATCGCTATGCCGAAGCCGACGGGTGGGCTGCGGTGGTCCGTGGTCTGATGGGTTCAACCGATATCGGGCCCGTACGCCGGGGCTGGTTCTTCAACCACACCGGCGCCTCGATGAACGCGCGGGGCAACCCCGAGGCTGCCCTCGAACCCCTGCAGCGTGCCGTTGCCGAGCTCAGTGACGGATTGGGACCGGGGCACCACAGCGTGTCCGACCCTCTGTCACACCTCGCCAACGCGCTGCTGAAGCTCGAGCGAGCCTCGAAGGCTCTCGAGCCTGCTCGTCGGGCGCTGGCGCTTCGACTCGAGCACTATCCGGAGGATTCGAAGGCGGTCGAGACCGCCCGACTCAACCTCTCCAAGGCGCAAGCTCGAACCGGAGCGACCGCTGGCGCTTTGAGGACGCTGGACGAGGCTCTCGGTGCAATCCAGTCGCGGACCGACACCACGGCGCGCCAGGGAAGCCTCTGGGAAGAGGTCGCCGAGATCCACGCCCGAGCAGGCGACAGCGCGGCTGAAGACGCGGCACGCCGCCAGGCGAAGGCTCTCAGAACCAGGCCGTGAGGTGAAATCCAGCCGGCGTGACGGGATCGCAAAAAACCGGCCATTGCACGGTGTATGACCCTTGGACTGCAAACCAGCCGCCGACGCCTTGGTATTGCCTTGTGCGCCTCCCTCCTTCTCACTCACGGGTGTGCTTCTGAGGAGGCCAGTCTCGACGCTGGCGAAACCGGAACAGAAGGCCAGCAGGAAACCGACGGCGACCCCGAGCCCGACACCGACGCCGAAACCGAGGGCAGCGGTGAAACCGAGTCCAACGGTGAGACCGAGAGCGAGGCGGACACCGACACCCCCGCCGACTGCTCCTGCTTCGACCCATGGGTCGACGCCGTAGCTCTCGACGATCGTTGCCGGCCGGCGGATGACGTGGTCCGGGGCTGCGACGCAGAAGTCGCGCCCTGCCGTGCCATTGTTCTCTCCGGCGGATTCTCGGAGTCCGGCGGTGAGGAGACCGAGTTCGAGGATGCCGAGGCAGTCGAGTGTGTGGTGCGCCAACTGGCCGAGGGACACGAGGTTCGGTTCACGATCCGCAGCGAACTCTACAACGGCTCGGTCACGGAAGAGTACGTGCCTCGACCCGAGGGGGGTTACCACCGCTACAGCTGCGGCCTCGTCGACAACCCGCCCATTCTCGCATCCGTCACTGGCATCGCAACGCCGAACGCCGATGCCGTGACGGCCTGCGTGGCGACCTACGATGATGACGCGGACGTCAGTGCCCTGTTCGAGTGCATGTCGGAACAGCTCATCACGAACGACGATGCAGTCGCGTGCGAGTAGGCGGGTCTGGGCCCGTCACGGCCACGCGTGAGCTGCGACTCGACGACGCCGGCGTCCTCGTTGCTATGCGGAGGGATTCGACGCGGCGGAGACGTCAGGAATTCCAGCGAGCACCTTCTGAAGGTAGGAGTCGGCGTTTGCGGCGGTCGAGATCATCGCGACCGATGCGAGCATCTTTTCCTGCGCCTCGAGCAGGGACTTCGCGACGCCCTTCGCGTCCACGGTCAGGCCGTTGGCGAGCACGATCTCACCGCCCGCGACCCGCGCGGCAAGCTTGAGTTCCGCCGCAGCAGCGCAAAGGTCACCGGCGACGGTCGATCTTGCAGCGGCTAGACCCTCGTCCCGGGAGAATTCGTCGAGCCCCACCGCTGCCAGGCCAACGTTGCCCACAACCACACCTTCGTTGTAGTTCGACAAAATGCGCGCAGCCGTTCGGATGTGGTCGGTCACTGCCTCTTGACGCGCCTGAGGGCTCAGGTTCGCGTAGCGCTCCGCCTGGGCCTGCTCGTGGAGTGCCGCCCGGCCTGAACCTCCCTCGTAGCCGCACGCGAGGCACACATACGCTCCGGCGCCCTGGACCTGAACCTCGGACGACCCACAAGAGACGCATTCGTCATCCGAGATGGGAGCCTTGGCGGCGATAGCCATCCTTCGTGCCGCCACAGCCCCTGCGATGCCCACGATCGCGAATATGACCAGTTTGACCACAAGGCCCATGGCTTGCCTTACCCCGCTATGAATCCGTGTTCAACAAGCCTCCGAGCCGAGGTACAGGATCCCAATCCTGGCTTGTGGTCCGCCTGGGGCTTCCGAGCCAGCGTCGTTGGCTCGCGAGGCGCCGTTCCCCCCGGCAGAGGGGCTGACGAGTGACCTGACGCGACGAGAACCCCCTCATCTCGCTCTGCCGCGAGAAGATGCCCCACGACTCGATGCCCGACCTCGGCCGAGCTGCTCGATAGCCTGCCGTGCGTCGCCACGGGCCAGCTTCAGATGTTCAAGCTCCGCGAACCGAACAGGACCGCTCACGAGCGCGAGGCTCTCGCTCAGCCAACGGGTTGGTGGGCGACCAGGCGAAGCCCGGCCCCGGTCATGTCCGAATAGGTGTACGGGCCCTGCAAGCCCACGGTTCGTACGGTGGACAGCTCGTCAGGATCGAGTCGGTAGACAGAGTTCCCGCCGAAGTCGGGCAGCCAGACCTGGCCGTCGATGTCGACGCTGACCCCGACCGGCTCGCGGCAGTCCTGCAACTCGATTTGTGAGTAGATGAGCGCGCTGGTCTTGGTGTCGACCATCACGACTCCGCACGGGTCGTTGGCCGCGATCCAAGCCTGACCTTCTTGATCGACCTGCAGCCCCCGTAATCGGCGACCATCTCCAACCAGGATCGGCTCACTCCAACCGAGCTCGGGGTCGAGATGAAGGACGTTGCCGTCGTAGCCCGCGAGCCACGGGTGACCGTCTTCATCCAGCGCCAGGCCGTAAGGGGACGTTCCCGACGGAACCTCCCAGCGCGAGACCTCGAGGGTCTGACCGTCGATCTTCACGATGGGGCCGAACAGACCAAGGACCCAGAAGTTGCCGTCGCCGTCCACAGCCCCGCCGTACGGCCCGAAGTTGCTGGAACGGCTTGCATCCCACTCCTCGACCGAGACTTCGTCGAGCAGGGCACCGTCGGTCCCATCGCGCCTCTCGAAGCGGCCCGTGTTCGTGTGGTGGTCGAACCATCCCACCCAGACGCGGTCATCGGAGACATCACAGGGGTCATCACCTTCGCCGATATCCCACCCGACGGGGCGCGGACCGTGGGTCGAGTCGGCGTCGGTGGAGAGGAAGCTGTTCCACCGTACGCACTCGTCCTCCCCCCAGCGCAGCACGTCGGTTGCGCCCCCTGAAGTCTCGATGACACCGTTGCCGTTCCGGTCGATGCAGCGTTCGCGGTCGGCGGCGACGCTCACAACACTGCCAAGTCGGTTCGCGACCACGACGTCTCCCGCGAGGCCGACCGACGTTCGAGACGGATTGTCGATCCCCATCGAGGGGCCCGTGTAGTATCGCCCCTGTTCCGCCCCCGTGCGGGTGTCGATTTTCGATACCGTTCCTTGGGGCGAGTTCGCAATCCAGATGTGCGCGTACGTCTCGGACGACACGCCCGTGCAGGCCTGTCCCGCGGGGGCACCGCCCGCCGAAACATCGAGCCGTGCGGGCATGTCCCCCGGTTGCTCATCGAAGTCCGAGGCATCTGACATCGTCGTGTCTGGAGGCTCCCCGGTACCCGAGCTCCACCCGAACGGCCCCTGAGAGGGTTCGATTTCCACACACCCCATGAGGCTCCAGAGCCCCAGGATGCTGACGCAGTGATGCATTTGTGCGCCCATCGTCCTTACTGTCGCTGGAATACGCAGAACGAGTTGGCCACGCAGGACATCCCGCCCGGGCATACCTGACCCACACGACAATCGAGAACGCAGGAGTTGAACCCCACTCCAAGCGTGTCCTGGCATGAAAGCTCGGCGTCCGCATCAATGGGTGCGTCGGGGCAGTCCGCGGCGGACTCGCATGGGACCGGGGAACAGACTCCGAAGTCGGGCGTGTCCAAACAGAACGCGTCTGGCCCGCAGATGGTCGCCGCACTGTTCGCGCAGTCCCCGTACGGGTCGGCCCCTTCACCGGCGGTGCCAGGGACTCCGTCTCCCTCCCCCACCCCCGCACAGGCAGGGTCGTCGGCGAGCCCTAGCCTCAGCAAGCAAACGGTCTCGGGAAACCTCGCCGTCCAAGTGTCGCGCTTGACCGACCCCGTCGCAAGAGGCCCCAACACTGGACTCAGCCGTCCGAGGTTGGTCAACAACGTCGTATCAGAGATCCCCAGTTCGGCCGCAGCTCGCTTGAGATCCACGTTGCGGCGATGCTGGGTGTAGCTCGCGGAGACAGGCTCGACGGGTTCGGAGACGTCGACCTCCGCCCGTGTGAGACTGATGTGGTAGGCTTGGCTGTCTTGCTCCTGCAGCTCGACGAATTCGTACGTAGGTAGGTAGATCTCGGCAATATCATCCTTGGCTTGCGCATCGAACTCGACGCCCCCCAGCACGTGCTCCCGCACGACATCCTCGGCGACGAGAATGCTGGTGTGACACCCGATGCAGGAGATACCTGAGCGAAGCTTTCGGTCGTCTTGCAGTGGGTCGCTCGCGATCTCGTTGCGGCCAACATCCACTCGGTCCCCATTGCCATCAAGCAACAGATAGCCGTGTGACCCATTGGGGAGTGAGTAGATGACCTCCAGCAACACGGCGTCAAAATCGAGCGGGGCGGTAAAGATGTTCGTGTCCACCTCGCTGTCGTCGTCGAAGTCGTACGCGATCCAGACGGTTTGCCCCTGACCGGTGCCGAGCTCGTGTCGCTCCACGACACGGTTCTGGTGCGAGACATCCGAGTCCTGTACGCCAGCGCGTGCCACATCGAGTTCCTCGATGTTGTCCGAGATGTCGATACCGAAGCGGTTTTCGAGGTCGGCCAGCGACGTCGGAGCGTCGACCAGATCATGGTACAGAGGAGGTTGGGCCGCAACGTCGAGCATGGCGTCCGCCATCAGGATCGGCACCGTGGTTCCCGTGAACTGCTGAATCAACCGGGCGCTGTCCTCGAGCCGCTCGAGCGCGTAGGGCGTCGCGTTTATGAGCGCCTCCCATTTGTTCGAGAATCCGCCGATGGGTCTCTCCCAGCCGTAGTCTCGCAGGTCGATGCGATAGATCGTTCGCGCGTCGTCGAGCGGCACGGGGACCTCGACCCCGACCTCGGTGGACAAAGCGTTGAGCAGCTTCGCCATCGCTGCTCGGAAAACCTCGATCTCGTCGTCACAGTATCCGGCCGCGTGCAAGTGCCCCAACGTCAAGTACCGAACGAAGGGACGGTCGTCCGCATCAACGCCGACGATGTCCGACGAGATCAGCTCCAGCGTTTCATAGACATCGATGGGCTCGTTCCCTTGGCACTGCCCCGGAGGCGCGGCGGCACACTCGGTGATGAAATCAGCCAAGCGATCCAGCTGCTCCGCGCTCGGGCGCTCGGACACGCTCGCAGGGGGCATGGCACCGCTGTCGACCAGCGCGAACAAGGGAGAAGCGCTCGGGTCCCCAGGGACAACCTTGCCGCTCTCGACGAGCCGAGCCAGGTCGGTCACATCGTCGAAATTGCCTTGTGCTGAGCCTTCCCCGCCATGACACCCACCGCAGTTTTCCGCCAGGAAGTCCACGGTCCACGAAGTCTCCTGCGTGCAGTTGACCTCGGCTGCAGGAGGCGGAGCGGGAGGGGGCTCATCTCCCCTCCCCGTCTCACCACCTGTCTCGTCCGCATCTTCGGCCTCGATGTCGGTGTTGCCCTCCGCCGCAGTCTCCCCCTCCGGGGCGCCCGTGGCGATACCCGCGTAGCAGCCAGGGGCGAAGGCCAACGCACACAGTGAGAGGTGGTAGGGGGGGAGGACTCGTACGGTCATGGTCTCGGCTCCGTGAAAGGCGGTGGTTCGCTTTGGCTACTCTTCTTCGACGACGGCACACTGTGGGTCGTCGGCGAGGCCGAGCTTGAGACGACACACAGTGTTCGCAAACAGCGAAGTCCATGTATCGCGTTTGATGGTGCTGTTGACCAACGGAGACAAGGCCGGCTCGAGTCCCCCAAGCTGGGTTGCGAGAGTCGCGGGGGCGATGCCAAGTTCGGCTGCGGCGACCTCGAGGCTGACGTTGAGTTGGAACCGAGCAAAGGTGTCCGAGATGGGCTCGAGCGTGAGACCAGGGTCGACCCCTGTCGCAGACACCGCTCCTTGGAACGCCGTGGTGTCGGCCTGGATAATCTCGTCGACCTCCGACTGAACGGGGTAGATTCGGTCCACCGTATCTTTGGTTTGAGCGTCGAACTCAACTCCGGTGAGCACGTAGTCCCTCACCGAGTCCAGCGCGGGAAGGAGCTGCGGGTGACACCCGAAACAAGAGATTCCGTTTCGAACGTTCTGGTCCTCCTGAGAGGGGTCGGTGACGATCGCGTCAGGAGCCACGTCCAGCCGGTTTCCTGCAGCATCCGTGAGCATGTACGCATGCAGCCCGTTGGGTAGGCTGAAAATGACTTCGCCGCCGGCTTCCTGGAAGTCCAGCGGACTCGCGAAAATATTCTGCTCTTCCAGGCTGTCGTCTTCGAAGTCGTAGCTGACCCACATCACTCGGTTTGCGGCCAACGGGATTTCGTGGCGTTCGATGATGCGATTTTGCCGAGAGACACCAGAGTCGAGCAGTCCGGATCGGACAACCTCCTCATCGAAAACATTGTCCTCAATGTTCAATGCAAGGAGCTGCTCGAGCTCCTGGAGAGTATCGGGGACCCCTGCGAGGTCGTGGTACAGTGGGGGCTGCGATGCGATGTCGATGAAGGCGTCCGCCTGGAGCATCGGGATCGACGTCTCGATCAACACCTTGATGGTTTCGGCTTCGTCCTCGAGACGCTCGAACGCATAGGGACTGGAGTCCACGAGCGCCTCCCATTTGTCTGAAAATGCCCCGACGGGTTGATCCCACCCGTAGTCACGAAGGTCGATGCGGAAGATCGTCTCCGCCGCGTCAATGGCAACAGGAGCCTCGATGATCGCCTCGGTTGAGAGAGCATTGACGAGCTTGGCTGTCGCGTCGCGGTATGCTTGCAGGTCCTCGCCGCACAGCCCTGCGTTGTGCAGGTGCGTGAGCGTCAGATATCGTGTAAACGGCCGGTCGTCGGTGTCAACGAACGTAATGTCGTCCTGTATCTCCCGCAGCAGCTCGAGATTTCCGATGACTTCGTTGTCGCAGTCGAGATCCTGACCGCCATCCGTGCAAACGTCGATAAAGTCACCCAACCGAGCGACTTGGTCCGCATTGGGCTGAGGCTCAATCCCCTGCGGCGGCATCGAGCCGGCGTCGATGCGAGCGAACAACACAGAGGCTGCGGCGTCCCCAGCGACGATCTTCCCACTCGAGAGCAACTGATTGAAGTCATCGACGTAGTCAAAGTTTCCTTGACTGGCCCCGCCAGCATGGCACGCGCCGCAGTGTGTCGAGAGAAAGCCCATGGCCCACTGTTTCTCCGTGTCACAGGACCCTGGGTCGCCTCCCCCTGTTGACGCATCGTCATCCCAGCCAGAGTCCGTCGGGGCGTCGCCGCCATCTTCTCCGGATGCATCGCCGGGGCCGTCCTCCCCCCGAGAGGAGTTTTCCCCCTCATCGGTGCTTCTCTCGCCTTCGTATCTGACCGGCCTGCAGCCGGGGATGAGGATCACGCCGCACACCGGCACGAGGAATAGCTTCTCAGCAATGCGTTTCATTCGTCCGTACTCCCTTGGCGCCTGGTGGCGTCCATTCGCCCTTCCAGCTCGTCTCTTGGGTAGTGGCGAAGCAGGGTGCCTTGTCACAAAGCTGCGGAGAGTTGTTTTCGGCGACCAGCACTGCCGCGCTGAGAGTCCGCGTAGTCCGGAGGATTACGGTGTAGACGAAACCCAGAAAGGCGCACGGACCTCTTTGAGATCCATGCGCCTTTCTGCGGTACTGGAATTCCTTCCCTTACGACGTGCCGCGTCGCCTCTACTTCGCAGACCGCATCACGCGACGAGTCTTGCTCGGGGCGCCGCGCTTTCGGTCGGCGGCCTTCTTCCGCGACCGAGCTCGACGCTTGCGAGCGTTCCTGGCAAAGCTCTTGTTGCCCCGCTTGGATGCATGCTCATCTTCCGCGAGTACCAGCAGTTCAGCACCCGAGCCCGCGGCCTGCAACCTCCCCACGTTCCCCGAGCCGGGGGAGGAAGAGGCAAAGGAAGACCGCGAGGGTGAAGGTGAGTCGAGCGACATCGATTCGCCCGTGGTCGGCACTTCCGTCTTCACATCCGTTGATGCTGGGCGCAACGCCAATGCAGTTCCGCCGCTCGAGCCCAGCGCCAGTGCGACCCCGCCGAGCATCCAGAGCCAAGCGGGGTGCCTCCGGGGCCTGGACACGATCGGGCGGCTCCGGGCTGCGTTCTGCTCCACGGACTCCTCGACCCTAGTGACAGCGGCGGCATACTGCTCCACTCGTTTGTCACGAGCCAGCGCGACTGAGTATTTCGTAGTCTTGGCGTGCTCATCTCCGTCCAGGTCCTCCTCGGCCCGTGCTGCCAACCACTCCACAGGGGTTCGGAAGACCGGGGGAAAGTAGTGGTCCATCGCTCGGCGGACGGCCGCCGGCGAAAGCTCTATCGCATGGTCTGCGGAGAATTCCGCGATCGCGGCCCCGAACTCCGCCGCGGTCTGATAACGGTTCCTGGGTTCAACCGCCGTCGCTTTGGCAACGATCGTGTCGAGCAGCGTCGGGTAGCCAGCCGCAGTGTCCCGTGGTCGCGGGAACTCTCCCCGGAGGAGTTTCCCCATCACGGCGAACTCGTTGGCGGCGGTAAACATCCGTCGCCCCACCGTGAGTTCGTAGAGAAGCACCCCAAGACTGAACACATCAGAGCGCCGGTCCAGTTGTTCGCATCGGCATTGCTCGGGCGAAATGTAGCCGACCTTCCCCTTGAGACTCCCCCCGATCGTCGTACGCACTCGAGCGGTCGTCTTGGCGATTCCGAAGTCGGCGAGTTTCACCGTACCGTCGTATTCGATCAACACATTGGACGGCGTAACATCGCGATGAACGATGCCTAAAGGTCGCCCACGCTCATCCCTTGCCTCATGTGCACGATGCAGCGCCCGACACAACGCGTAGAAGATGCTCAAGGAGGTCCCCAGGGGCACGGAGCCACTTTCAAATGCCTTCCTCATGAGAGCACGCAGAGGCTCACCGTCGACGTATTCCATCGCGATGTAGTGCATGCTGCCGGAATACCCAATATCCCTGACGATGTTCGGATGGTCGAGGTTCGCGGCAATGGCAGCCTCTCGAACCAACATCTTCTCGAACTCGGGATGGGAGCGGAGATGCGGGAGGATGACCTTCACCGCAACGAACTCGCGAGAGCCCGAAGCCCCGGTTTTGCAAGCGAGGTAGACCTCCGCCATCCCCCCTTGCCCCAGTTTCTGGATCAGCGTATACGGCCCCACCCGTTTCGGCTCTTCAAGGAGGCTCGACAGTTGTGCGCCCATAGCAAATTCAGGGTGCCCCTGATGACCAAACGGATCAAGAGGGGAGGAATACAAAAGACGCAGCGAAGCACGGGTATCCGAACCGACTTCGATGTAAGCCTATTCTTCACAAGAGCGCCTCGCAAGCCTCATTCAAATTGGCAATGGGCACCACCCCAACAAAGGGGACAGCACCCATTACCAACACCGATCGAGCACGAGAGCACGCAGCTCGACTACAGAAAGGACTCCGCCATCCGGCCGTGACGCGGCCTGTGGAGGCCGCCTCACCCTCCCCGGGTTCTGCCATCTGAAGACGCGGTCATGCCCACGACTCGCAACGACTGCATCCATCCGCCGAGGTCCCCCATCAGGCGATGCGAGACGAACTCCGATGGGCGCATGTCCGAAATGCGCTCCTGAATGCTCTTTCGGGCTCGAGAGAGCCGCGTCGTCACGGTCGTGATCTTCACATTCAGCCGCTCGGCAACCTCTCGATTGGACATTGCCTCCCAGTAGAACAGTTCGAACGCAACGCGCTGATCGCTGGGAATCTGCGTCAATGCATACATCAACAGACGATGCTCCTCGCGTCCGGCGACGACACGACTCGGCGTCGTCATGGAAGGTCGCTCGTACTCGTCTTCATTAAAGACCGTTTTTGGTCTTCGCTGTGATTCGCGGCGGCGAAAGTAAGCAAGCTTCCGCCGCGCGATCGCGTACAAGAAGGTACGAAAACTGGACCGACGCTCGAAGGTGCGGATCGCCGACACACACGCAATCATCGTGCACTGGGTGAGGTCAGCCGCGGACGAGGGGCTCTGCGATTCGAAGAAGCGCCTCACGCTTGAGTAGTGACGGCCCAGCAACCGCTCCCTGGCGTCCTCGTCACCCGAAAGCCAGCTGTCCAGCAGCTCATCGTCCGTTGGAACTCCATTCACCCGGTGCTTGCCAGTTGCCGTCATCACCCGCGCCCTTCCCTCTGCTTGATTGTGGCGGATGCGGTGAACTTGTCACGCACCCCTGTCGCCTTCCGACCCCATTTTTTTGAAGGACGGTTGGCCATGGCCCCCTTTTTTGCCGACCCCGTGAGAGCCGGCGCCGAAAGATCGTAGAAAGGGCCCCGGGTCCTCCATGGTCCGGTGGGGTTTCTCGACCCCGCGCGACGGCGCGAAGGCATGCGGAGGACCCGCCACAATTCATGGGCTGTTCGCTACACATTGATCCGAATGGCCGATTCAACACACGAGGCTACAGAGGCGCACCCGCGACGATCCAGCCTTCGATTGTCGTGAGTTCCTCATCGGTCAATGGCGTCCCGCTCATCGGCATACGAACTCCATCGCCCCCAACCCCTGCTTGCTGGCCGACTAGTTTTCGCCACAGGTAGCTCTTCTCGAGGCTTCCTGGTTCGACGAGGGCGAGGTCCGTATCGAGCGAATCTCCATCGACCAAGGTCTCGTAGGCGCTCTCGTCGGCCAGTCGCAGGCCTCCCGCTGCAAAACCGACGTGGCAGCTGCAGCGTCCCTTGAGCAGAGGCCACACATCGTCGGAGAATTCCGGGGCTTGCCGATCCCCCACATCGAAGGACCCGTCCCCGGTCGACCCGGCTTCCTCTGTAGTCGAGACCGACGCCGCCGTGCTCGAGGCCCGCTCCGGAGTCGGATGGGAGGTCGACCCGGTGTCTTGTCTAGAGGGATGCGTCGTTCCCGACGTCCCTCCGGATTCGGCGGACGAGTCAGGGTCGCCTCGCACTGGTCCGCAGGCCGGCAAGAGAGCCACCAGCCCAAGCTTCACGGCACCAATCATGAGCCGCGGGGCCGTCTTCTTGGCGCCCAGGAGTCGTTCAGAAGCACTGCGTGTGTGCATGACACCCTCCTTCCCGCAAGCCGTGTCGGTCCGTTCGGTCTTCAGGCACGTGCACGGACCTCCCGGCTCAGGTGACAGCCTCTGTCTCGGCGAAGCCTCGCGTAGTCTCCCCCTCCCCGCCGATCCGGTTCAGCGCCGGCCCGGCCGTGCCCGTCGAGTCCGCCCATCGCGTCACAACCGATACAGCACCACTGCGGGGAGTCCAGCCACGTCGCGCATCGACGAGCTTCCACGGATCTTCATTCGCAGCCTCGGCGGTCGTGGGGTCGATGACCGTGGCTAGCATCGCGGCCCTCGACCTGCCGAGGCGGCCTTCGAAGCCGCGAACCCGTCGAGAGCTCGCATGAACGTCCGTTCTTCTTGCGGGAGGTTCCCTCCTTTTTGGCTTCCATAGCCACGCCTGAAGAAGAACTGCGGCGGTCGCAAGCCCCAAGAACGCCACCCACAACCATATTCCGATCGTCGTACTCATCCGGTTATCTCGCCCCTCTGCGCGCTTCGGTAGTGGCTTCGCTCGCAGCATTTGGCACGGCGAAGGTCGAGGAAGTTCTGCGAGCCCTGACACACAAAGTGCTCCCGTCCAGGCGCCAGACGTATCACCGCGAAAACCCTGTGACACGCGGGCTCGTTTGGGAACAACCACAGACAGAAAGGAACGCGGACCCATGCTCATCGGACTCGTTGCAACACTCGTCATCGGATCGGTCATCATCCCCGTAGGGGGTTTGTTTGCCGCCTGCCTCGATCGCATTTCGTGAGTCGAGGATTGGACATGGAGTGCATCTCGACAACCGGCGCCAGCGTCCACAACTGGCAGTCGAGGTGCGCTCCGTCTTCAGGGCCCTCACAGGCGCCGTGGTGTGCCCTGATTTCCAGCAGGTGTCGCGAGCGAGGCGCGGCAACGCTCCGTTCTGGATACACAGCCCTCCGCGAGTGCCAGATACGGCCGGACCTCCCCGTCTTTTCCACCCTGTCAGGGTCGACGTAGCGGCATAATTGTCGACGGGTGCTCGGGGCGGCGAAGAACACAGCGATGTCGGCAATGATCGTGGCCGCCGCGGGGTGCCTCGTCGAAAACCCCTCTTACCAAGGCCGGGACTCCGCCTCGGGCTCCACCGGCTCTTCGGGCTCAGCCGGCCCAGCATCGACCGGCCTGGTCTCCGCCGGGAGTGGCACGGCGAGCGCGTCAGGCTCGGGCGACGAGCGCGGCACAGCAGAGCCTACGACGGGTCGTGGAAGCACGAGTACCGGCTCCGTTCCGGGACTCTTCGCAGACTGCACGGAGATTCACCTGGAAGATCCCAACGCGCCCGATGGTGTGTACGAGATCGACATCGATGGACTCGACCTGGGCATGGAGCCGTTTGATGTCTGGTGCGACATGACCTCGGCCGGCGGCGGCTGGACGCTCGTCTACTCCTACGGCTTCACCGACTTCTCCCAGTTCAACAGTGGGACCAACGCCGTCGATGTGGTGCCGACCTGGCGGGTCGCCCCCGATGATTCCGTTCCGACCTCGACGAACGTACCACTGAGCCTGGAGGAGTCCGGCGCGATGGAGTTCTCCCTGTGGCGGGAGCTTGGGAGCGCGTTCCTGGTTCGAACCAATATCAGCAACAGCGTCGCGTGTGAGGAGGCGAGCGGAAGCCTGGTCCAGATCATCGACGGCGGCATCGACTGCACCATGGTCGATGCCATCACGCCTTCGTGCACAGACATCGTGCCCAGCACCATCGAGGCCTGGGCGGGAGGCCTGAGCGTATTTTGGGAGGACCACTACTACTACTGGGACGCCAGTCAGGGGAGTCACTGGCCCACGCACGACCCGTGCGGAGTCAACCAAGCCAACCACCTACAAGACGTCGAAGATCCCCGCGGGGCGATCTTGCTCCGGCGCTGAGCGTGCCGCAAGTGCGCTCCGACGCGAGTGCAGGTCACGCCCTGCGCCGCTGCACGAGAGCTTCGAGGGCTTCGGCTCGCGTGTGGAAGAGATTCTCGTCCGCACCGTCGATCACGGAGCTGGTGCTAATCGACGTTGCCGTCCAGGGATCGGCCCCGTAGCGAAATGAGCACGCGGCGTAATCTGCGAGCACAGCCGCCCGAGACTCACCAAACCTACGAGAAGCCGCGGGTTTGACACGTAGCCCTTCGAGGCTGATCAGCAGGTCCACTTTCCCGCCAAACTCATCCAGTCGCGCACGAACACGTCGTTCCCATTCGCCCACATCGCTCGCGTCGGCGAGGTACACGCCTTCGAAGAGCGCTTCCACCACGTCCAGGGCGTCGAGGGAGACGAACTGAACCTTCCAAAGAGACCGGTCGGTCATGCCGTTGCGACGTTCCGTGGCTCTAGGTCTGCGTTCCAGCGAGGAACGCGTCAAGGATCGCGACGAGGGCCTCGGGCGCCTCGTTGGCCACATAGTGTCCGGGGCCCGGTAAGGTCGCCAAGCGTGCCTTCGCGATCGGAGCGACGACTGCACGGTTGAGAAGCTCGGGCGGTGTGAACGGATCCGAGGTCGCGAGCACCAGCGTGGGTGCGACCACCTGCGCAAGGTCGTCTGCAAAGCCGCCCGCGGTCCACAGATCGAAGGTCTGTTCCATGCAGGCTGCGGGTACCGTGGACGCGGCGTCAACCAACCGGCCACGCGCATCAGCCTCGAGTTGCTTGCATGCCATGGACAAAATCTGCCTCTGAGCTTCCGGGCTCCCGGCGCAGCCGCGGAACAGTCCCGCGGCTTCGGGAGGCAGCGGGATGCCAGAGGCGGGCACGGTGCACAGCAACGCCAGTGCGTCGACACGGTCGGCGTGATGCGCCGCGAGATACTGAACCAGCTGCCCCCCCATACTGTGACCGACCGCCGAGATTTGCTTGGCACCGGCCGCATCGGAAACCGCAAGAAGGTCTGCGCTGAGCTGGGCGAACGTGTAGCCCTCCTCAGGCTTGTCCGAGGCGCCCGTACCACGCAGGTCGGGAATGATGAAGCGAACGCCCTTCGTGTTGAGATGTGGAAGCACGTCGTTCCACATCGCGCCAGAGACCATCCAACCGTGAACGAGAAGAATGGCACGCTCCCCGTCGCCCTGGACTCGATACGCCAGCTTGGCCCCATCTGATGCCCTGGTTTCCATCATGTCGGCCGCCAGACTATCCCAAAACGGGCACCTCTGTCGTTGGCTGGCGAACTTCGCCGCAGCCGCTGACGTTCGGCGTCGCGCCTCCCAAGAACAGCGTTCTCCTCCGCGCCAAGATGGCCACCCGATGCGCCGGAGAGGTTTTCGCGAGCTCGGCCGGTTGTGCACTCAGAGGTCCCGAAGAAGCGTTGACAGACCTCCGCCGAGTTTGTTGCCAACAACTTCGGCTGGGGTACGGAGTTGATGGTCGCAGTTTTCGAACTCGACCGGAGGCACGTCGCCGAGCCGCCCGAGCGGCCGCTTGTTGTTCCACCACTCGACCCATTCCTTCGACGTCGATGGCAACGGCGAGTTCCACGTCGACGAAGCACGCAGTGCCTCTCTGGCGGAGATGCTGGGCGCGCCTCCGCGTCCGGTTCAGCACTCAATGATCGCCGCCGGAATGCTGCTAGAACTCAAGCCTCGGGTTGCCATGTTCGTACCACTGAGCATCATCGATTTTCTGCGTCGCGCTGAGGAGGTCTACGGGGACCGGGTCGGGTTCATCGACGAGCCCGACCAGCCCGCGGCACCGCTGCCGTCGCTTCGCTACCAGCGCATCGCCGAACTCGCGCGAGGCCAAGCCGCGGCGTGGGACCGGCTAGGGTTGAAACGCGGAGACCGGGTCGCGATCGTGTCGCACAACGCAGCACGCCTGCTCGTGTCGCTGTTCGGCACCAGCGCCTACGGCCGCGTTCTGGTGCCGATCAACTTCCGCCTCAACGCGGAGGAGGTGAAGTACATCGTCGAGCACAGCGGAGCCCGGGTGTTGCTCGTCGACCCCGCGCTCGATGCCTCGTTGCGCGATGTCGCGTGTGAGCACCGCTTCGTCCTCGGGCCGCAGACCGACGCGGAGGTGTTCGGCAGCGGGGACGCACCGACCCCCTGGGAGGCCGACGAAGCGGCGACGGCCACGATCAACTACACCAGCGGAACGACCGCACGCCCCAAGGGCGTCGAACAAACCCACCGGAGTCTGTGGCTCAATGCCACCGTCTTCGGGCTACACACGCAGGTCAGCGATCGGGATGTCTACCTGCACACGCTCCCGATGTTCCACTGCAATGGGTGGGGCATGCCGTATGTGCTCACCGGTGTCGGCGCCCAGCAGGTCGTGTTGCGCAAGGTCGATGGCCCCGAAATCCTGCGCCGGGTCGAGCAACACGGCGTGACTCTGATGTGTGGCTCGCCAACCGTGGTCAACATCGTGCTCGACGCCGCTCGGGAGTGGTCGGGTCCCATTCCTGGCAAGGGACGGGTCCGGGTTGTGGTGGCCGGCGCTCCCCCGCCGACCGAGACGATTCGCCAGGTCGAGACCGAGCTGGGCTGGGAGTTCATCCAGATCTACGGACTGACCGAGACCGCCCCGCTCCTCACCGTGAACAGAACCCGCGCCGAGTGGGACGACCTCGATCCACTCGCACGCGCCCGCGAGCTCGGCCGTGCGGGTGTGCCCGCGCTCGGCGTCGAGATGAACTGCTCCGAGGGCGGGGAGGTCCTCGCCCGAGGCAACGTGGTCATGAAGGGCTACTGGGGCCAACCGGAGGCCACCGCTGCCGCGATCTCGGACGATTGGTTTCACACGGGGGACGGCGGATACCTCGGAGCGGACCGCTCGCTGACGATCTCCGACCGCAAGAAAGACGTGATCATCTCGGGCGGAGAGAACGTGTCGTCGATCGAGGTCGAGGACGTCCTCTTCTCGCATCCTGCCGTCGCGGAGGTCGCCGTAATCGGAGTCCCGGATGAGAAGTGGGGAGAGACGGTCAAGGCCCTCGTCGTGTTGGCGCCAGACGCCCAGACCGACGAACACGCTCTGATCTCGCACTGTCGGGAAAAGATGGCCCACTACAAATGCCCGACCTCGGTCGAGCTGCGCAACAGCCTGCCGCGCACCGCCACCGGCAAGCTTCAGAAGTTCAAGCTCCGCGAACCGTACTGGGCGGGGCCCTAGCGAGTCTCCCTCGCCCGCGTCGCTCATGCTTCGCGCAGGCCGGTCGACACCCCCACGCAGGAAACAGAAGAGCCGCCCTGGGTTTTCGCATCGTGCTCTTCGTGCCGGGCGCCCTCGAAGGCGCCCAGCAGCGCGGCGTTCTCGATCTCGTAGTCGAACTACGGTGTTGTCGACAATCCCACCTCGATGACACCGCGCCGGCTGCAAGGACGGGAATATGCAGAGCGACGTTCCGCCCCTGTCTCGCGGCAATCTTGGTGCGGCGTGAAGGATCATAAGAAAACCGGCCATACCCAATATGAGAGCGCAAAACACCAAGTCCTGAGGTGGAGTTCTGGGGACATCGACGATTGGAACGCGCAGCGCTCACAAGAAGGAGCACGATGACGAGCAACCTCAAACGATGGAACGATGGAAACGGCAAATCATTCCAAGCGGCCGGCGACATCCCGGCCGGCTCTCCCCTCCACACGGACATCAGCGCCTACGTGAATGCGTTTCCTGCCGGGTACACCGCGATGCGCTCGGAGCCCGCCAGGATGCTGCGTGCAGGCTCGTGGGCTGAAATGCTCTCGTCGGCGGCTGGCGAGATTTGGTCCGGCGGACCGGGGGCGGGAGGGCATCACAACACCATCGTGATCGACCGAATCGTTCCCGTCGGTTCGAGCACGAACGGGGCCCGATACGACGCAAAAAAGGGCTCCTGGGAGCAGACGACGATCAAGGCGTCCATACAGCGCGGACAACAACGCCGGACACAAAGCACATATTCTCGCGTGGCCTCATCCGTCGGCGGAGAACCAACCGTCGCCAGAAATCTGTGGTCCAATGCGACAGTCCGGAACGCGGCATCTGCAGTCGGGCAGCGCCTGGGGCTGCGGATTTCACCGAACCTCAACGAGGTCGCCCTCTTTCACGGGACAGGCAAGGACATTCTCAAGAACATCATATCCGGAGGATTCAACCGGAATTTCAAGCAACCCACGTGGATGACCGGCTATGGCGCCCTCGGATGGGGTACGTACTTCAGTGACAACTTCGCAAAATGCGCAACTTACACACAGTGCCCAGGTTGCCACACCGCCAAAAAGTGTAATTGCCACAAGAAGGGGGCTCCTGGCCAGCCCAAGCGACGGGTCATCCTAATGTGCAAAGTCAGCCTGGGGCGATGCCAAGATGCCTCCTCAAGCTTCTCAGGCGCAAAACCTGCCTCGTACACTCACGACAAAGAGATGCCCCCAGGTTTCGATAGTCGATGCTGGATCAAGGGAGATGGCAGCGAACACATGATCCCCGACGACGCTCGCGCAGCAGTAACCCATCTGATCTACTACCACTTGACATGAAACCTTCCGCCCAGTTCGCCTCCCCTTGTGGGCCCGCCGAGGGTGTCCACGGCCGAACGAACAGGCAAGACGGAACCGGATTGCGACGGGCCGACGGGGACAACGCAGAGGCCCGCCTCTTCCACCTGGGTCGAGGTGCCCCTCGTGGGACGCCGGGAGTGAGACATCCGCGACTCATCGACTCTCCAGCCGTTCGCGTCTGTGTCAACAGCTTCCGCAGCGGGCTCTGGGCCGACCCCGACGGGGTTCCCTTCCATTCCTCCGTCGACTGTAGCTTGCTCGCACTCAAAGTTTCGGAGCGACGGAGCTGAGTTCATCCTCGAGTGCGCCCAACGCAGGCTCCGTCCCGTCTCGCAACGCAGCCACTGCAGCCTGGAGCGCCTTGCGGGCGCGAAACAAGCGAGCCTTGATGCTCCCGGGTGTGCAGTCGAGGACGTCGGCGATCTCGGCGATGCTCAACTCGTTCCAGTAGTGCATCTCGAGCGCAACCTGATGGTCGAGGGCGAGTTTCTGCAGAGCTTGGACGACATGGGCCCGCTGCTGTGCGGCATGCAGTCGTGCAGTGGGTGTCGTTGCGAGGTCGGGCAAAGCCTCCAGCACGGAGAGGTGCGCAGGCTCAAAGCCGGACCGGTAGTTGCGCCTCAGATGGGCGATCAGGACGTGCCTTGCGATGCCCAGCAGGTAGGCCCGAAAGCTGCTGCGAATCTCTGCCCGGCCACGACCTTCGACCAAGGCGAGAAAGGTCTGCTGCGAGAGGTCGAGCGCTTGGGAGGGCACTTTGGTGTCGAAGAACCGGAACACGAGCGGGAACCCCCGCCGCGTCAGGGCCTCTCCGGCGGCCTTGTCCCCACCGCGCCAGCGCTCGAGCAACGCGACATCCTGGGTGCTCACGGCTTCCCCTCCGCCTTCGCAAGCCGCTTGTGCAACTCGGCCACGACCGAGGCTTCGGGTCCGTCCAGGCCGTCGGTGATCGACTCGGCGTGCGCCAAGGTCACACGCGCGCGCGCCAGGTTTCCTCGCTCCAGATGCACCAGGACGAGGTTGTTGAGCGCGGCCGCAACGAGCGGATGGTGTTCCCCCAACACACCTCGCCGAATCGCCAACGACTGCTCGATGTGGCGCTCGGCACCGTCGTAGTCGGCGAGCATGATCAACACATTCGCGATGTGATTCAGCGTCCTCGCGAGCGTGGGGTCGTCGGGTGTGAGCAGGGTCTTTTGGACCCTCAGCGCGCGCTGGTAGTGGGTCAACGCCTCGTCGTAGCGCTCGGCCCGGTAGGCAAGCCCTCCCAAGCCGTGCGCCAACTCGGCCTCCCGACGAGCGTCGTCGCCCAGCCGGTCGAGGGCTGCCCGAGCGAAGTCGGCCCAGGTCTCGCCTTCGGTCTCACCGAGCTCGACGCCGGCCACCCACAGCAACCGCAGCCAGCCATCGACCACCACGGCATCGGCATGTGCCGCCTCGGCGATCTGAATCGACTCCAGCAGCGATGCCTTGGCAACGACGTACCGACCCCGGGCTGCGGCTGCGCTTCCATGCCTCAGGCGTGCCATGGCGCGCTGTACCTCCCCGGCCTCGTGGTCCGAGCTCACCTCGTCGGCCAACGCCATGGCCTCGGCGTAGCGCCCCGACAACTCCAGCAGCTTCGCGCGGGCGAGGCGACGGCTTCGCTCCGCATGGCGGCTGCGGGCGTCGGGGTCCTCGGGAAGCCTAGACGGCTCGCCGGTGGGTTCGTCGCACGCGGCGATCCAGCCCAGCCCATGCACCACCTCGACCGCTCGCGGAAGCAGGCTCGCATCGGCCTCTTGCAACAGATCGACGGCTTCTGCGAATTCCAAGCGCAGGCGTTCGAGGCAGTCGATGCGGACGTCGAGTCGGGCTTCGGACTGAACCCGCCGAACATGGGTGTCGGCACACGCCTCGCCCGCCGCCACGGCCCAGCGCTCCGCGTAGGCATCGAGTGCCCGCACCACGACCACCGAGGACTCGGCGGCATAGCTGGATCCGTCGCGGGTCAACGACGCCTCCACACCACGCCGCGCCGACGGCGTCCACGTCCCGGTGATGCCCTGCCCTGCGCGCGCGCACGGGTCCTCGCCTGTGAGCACGAACGGCACCACGACCGCGCTCGCGCCGAGAAGCGCGCCTCCGATCAACAGGCGGCGACGCCGGGGACGTGAGGCGGCCGTCATCGCCTCGACCAGCGCGTCCATCGAGGCATGCCGGTCCTCAGGCGCAGGGGAGAGCGCGCGAGCCAAGACCGCCCTCAGCCGCCGCTTGAGACCGCGGGGGGTGCGTGCGGACCCATGCAGAAGGGTCCGTGCCCGGGCTGGACTGGTCCGCCACAGCGCCACCGCGCACATCAGCGCGAACGAGTATTGGTCGCTCGCTGGGGTCGCGGCCCCGCCCGCGAGGCGCTCGGGCGCCATGTATGGTTTGGTACCCGCCGCGTCGCGCACCTCGGATGTGACCGGCTGCGACAGCCCAAAGTCGGCGACCCGCACCCTGCCCTCGCCATCGACCAAAACGTTCCCCGGTTTGACGTCGCGGTGCACGATCCGAAGCGCGTGGGCGGCCGCGAGACCTCGGCCCGCATCGAGCAGCATCGGTAGCGCCGCCTCGGGGGACAGCCCGGCGTCGAGTTGCTGTTGCAGCGTGCCCCGTTCGACCAACTCCATCACGAGGAACACGCCGGGTACAGGAATGCCGAGGTCCTCGACCTGCGACCCCACCGACCCGAGATCGCGGCTCTCGTAGCGCCCCACGTCGTGCACCGTCACGGTGTTCGGGTGCGACAGCTGAGCCATGATCCGCGCCTCTCGAAGCAATGCCTCCAGCCCGGTTGGGGTCGAGGCCACATGAATCCGAAGTAGCTTCACCGCCACCTCGCGCTCCAGCTCGGGGTCGTAGGCCCGAAGGACCACGCCGAAGCCACCACTGCCGATGGCTTCCAGCAACACGTAGCGCCGCAGAACGGGCGCGGGCACGTGGGAGTCGAACAAGCGCCGCTGAACCGTTGCCAGCGCGAGCTCCTCCCGAAGCGCGTTGGGCGGCGGCGGAGGGCCCAACAACACCCCGGCGTCCGACCCTCCGTCCTCCACAACCGCCGGAGTCTACAAGCCCGATCGAGTTTTTCGCGGGTGTCGCGTAACCGCCGGCCCAAAATCTCCACTCCCTTGTTGTGAGGGTTGAAGTGCGCGCAAAACGGTCACTCAGGGTCGCAATCGCCTCGATGGCGATGCTGGTCGGGTGCGGCGGCTCCGGGGCCGATGGCCCTGCAGGGACATCCACGGGACCCGAAGCAGGCACCAGCGCTGCGTCCACGGGCGTCGACATGCCGACTGCCTCGAGCTCGACAGGTATGTCCTCGTCCTCCGAGGGATCCGAGGGGACTACATCCGCCGACAGCACGGGCGAAGGGCCGGCATTCCTCCCCGGCGAGAATGCCCTGATCCCAGTCTTCGAGGGCGCGCATATCTTCTGGCTCGGTTGGGACGAGGGACAAAACCAACGCGAGCTGGACTTCGAGGTGGAGCTGCCCGAGCCCGGCTTCACGTATGAGTCGGTCACCCTCACGCTCCGACTGAGCTGTCCCGACGGCCTCTGCGACTGGTGGGATCGCAAGGGCAGCATTGGCCTGGTCGCCGAACCCGGCCGAGAGGAGCCGCCGGTTTGGGAGCTCGCCCGCTTCGTCACCCCCTACCGCGTGGGCGGAACCTGGACGCTGGATGTGACCGCGTTGCAGACGTTGCTCACCGGGCAGCAGACCCTTCGGCTCTACATCGACACGTGGGTCGGCCCAGGTCACGCCAACGGAGACGGATGGATCGTGGACGCGCAGCTCGAATACACCGGAGGGGTTCCCGACCTCGTTCCGACCCGAGTCATCCCATTATGGCCTCGCCAGCAACTGACCCTCGGCGATCCCCTCAACCCACTCCCCGATCAGCTCGCTGCCGCACCGCTCGAAGTGCCGCCTGAAGCCGCAAAGGTGGAGCTGTGGAGCGTCATCACCGGGCACGGCCAGGGCAACCTCGACAACTGTGCCGAGTTCTGCCAACTCGCCCACGGCTTCCTCATCGCCGACGCGCCGGTCCAACGCACGATCTGGCGCGACGACTGCGACCAAAACCCGGTGTCAGGCCAGCAGGGCACCTGGACCCTACCCAGAGCCGGCTGGTGTCCCGGGGACATGGTGCAGCCGTGGGTCGAGGACATCACCGCGCACGCAACGGCCGGGACCTCAGTCGAGGTCGTCTACGACGTGACCGGCTACGAGAACACGTGTCGCCCCGATGCTCCGGTCTGCATGGGCTGCGCGTTGGGGACCGGCTGTGAGTATGACGGCGGCAACCACACCCCACCCGAGGTGCAGGTCTCGAGCGCTGTCATCATCTACGAGGAGTCACAGCCATGAACCGCGCATCCATCCTGTGCCTCGTGGCCACACTGACGGCCGCATGCGATGCCCCCGACTCCGACAGCCCTGACTCCCTCCCCACCACGACCTCTGTGTCGAGCACGGGCGGGGCGGACGCGTCCACCGTGTCGTCCTCCTCTGGCAGCGCGGCCCCTTCGGGTACCGAGACAGGCATCGCCACCTCGACCTCCGCCCTTCCCTCGGGCAGCGACACGACCGCGGACAGTCCGGTCAGCTTCGACGTCGGTACCATCTCGGACGTGGGCTCGGTCGGCCCCGAGGCATGCAACGACGGCACCGTCACACTCACCGCCACCGTGCGGGACTTCGCGAGCACTCATCCGGATTTTGAGTCGTTTTGGGGCGGACAGCCAAGCCTCGACCTCGTCGAGTCGACCCTGGGCGCCGATGACCTCCCGGTCTACAACGCCGCCGCGCCGGCCCCCCCGGCGGGGAGCTCTCCGACCCAGATCACCTCCATCGACACCTTCGCGCAGTGGTACGCCGACCTGGCCGACGTCAACGTGACCGCGGCGCTCGACATCGAGTTGGTCGAGACCGCGCCGGGCTCGGGTCTCTTCGTCTTCGATGACGACACCTTCTTCCCTCTGGATGACGCCGGTTGGAATGGCGCACCGGGACCGAACAACGAGACGTTCCCCGACGCATTGGGTGACCAACACAACTTCCACTTCACAACTGAGATCCACACCACGTTCGTGTACGAGCCCGGCCAAGTCTTTACCTTCGTCGGCGACGACGACCTTTGGGTCTTCGTCGATGGGGCACGGGTGATCGACTTGGGCGGTCTGCATGGCGAGCTGACGGGCAGCATCGATCTGGACACGTTGGGGCTCACCGATGGAGAGACCTACGCGATGGACATCTTCCACGCCGAACGTCGCCATGACGGCTCACACTTTCGCATCGAGACCTCGATCCAGTGTTTCTCGCCCCCGGCGGGGTGAGAGGCGAGCGCGGCTTCGGCCCGCCTTCGACTCATCCCCCACCGGAAGTTAGAGCAGCCAGACCGGTCGGCGTAGGCCTCTTCGTCGTGCTTCACGGCCACGTCCTCCACCGACCACCCGACCACCCGTCGGTAGAGATCTCGGGTCTGAGCAGCCCCAGCGACGGTCAAATCCAGCCACGCGATACGGCCGGCGCGAGACCTCGCGACTTGCTCGCCCTCGTACCTGCGCGAGGGGACAGCGGGCCCCACAGAACTCCAGAACGCGCGCAGGCTCGGGCACGGCAATGTCGGCGCTGAGGACGGCGACGACTCGAGGGACAAAGGGGTCGATCGTGGCCAAGCTCTTTGAGCTACTCGTACCACTCCTGCCGCGCCTCGCAGCCCTGGATACTCAAGCGCACGCAGGTGGCCTCCTCCTCCGGGAACTCCTCCAGCGCAGCTCCGGCACAATCATCCTCGATGAAATCGCCATAGTCGCCCTTGAAACCATCGGCGCTGTGGTCGGTGAACGCTGTCACACGGCAACCATCACCCGATGGCTCGACGAACAAGACCTTGACGAATGCCGCGTCGATTCCGGTCTCGTCGAGGTGAAGTTCCGCCGGCTCGCATGCGGCATAGGCATCGGTGAAGCACATCATCGGCGCACTGACCGTCTCTTCGCACACGTTGCCCTGCGACGCCGTCCCGCAGTCGCGGTACTCCACCGTGGACTCATCGCGGTGGTCAGCGACGACCCCCTCGAACGTTGCCGTCTCGCCTCCGGCACATCCAGCCGATACGCAAGCCGCCACCACAAACGCAAAGCTAATATAACGCATCCCCCAACGTATCCGGTGCGGAGCAGGGGCACAATGAGAAGAGCAGCACCGCTCGGATGACCCGAGCGCAGGGATGACTGGACGTCGAGTGCGACCGACCTCGCCTTCTGCGCAGATGTCTGGCACGAACGAATCGAGACTGTCCACGTATCACAGGCCCTTCGTCACGCGCGAGAATGTTCTCGTCGATGCCCGGGCGCTCAGCGGGGTCGAGCGCGCGGCCCTCGAGTCAGCGGTACGTCACTCGCTGCGTCCAAACACAGGCCGGGTCGAGTTCGTCTCCGGCAGTTGACTCTTGTGCTGGTCGTCCTCGTCGGTCGCGGCCGCTCGAAGATGTGGTTACAGAACGCAATCGATCCGGCGAGCCCGGCAACGAGGAGGACACATGTATCCCTCGCCCTGTGCTCGTCTCGTCGCGGGCTACACTCCAATCGTCGCGCTCCACACGGCATTGAAGTCGCTTCTCGAGGACACGCCCGCGGCCCCGTGTCTTGCGGGCGACTTCGTCGCCGAAACACGTGACCACGAGGACCGCGCCGCCCTCGTCAGCTCTCCCCTCAGCGCGACCCCCTACTACTGGGCCGAGCACGCGATCCACCAAGGCCAGCTCGTACACGGTCTCAGTGTCTTTGACGTCGTCCGACGAGCCCAGCTGCCATGGTCATGGAATCGCGAGACCCTCAGCGAGCTCGCTGCGTTCGAGCACCCGCTGGGCACCGCAACCATTCACACCCATGTCCATCGCATCGGTCCGGGCGAGGTGGTCCGCGAGCGCTCGCATCCCGCACGGATCCAGCGACGCCAATGGTTCGAGCCCAGCACATGGTTCTCGCACGCGAGAAGCTCGGCGAACGGTACCCCCGACACGTGTTGAGCACCCTGGCCCCCGCCCTGCTCGGCTTCCCTGTCGATTCCACCGCACGGCCTCTAGGTCGCAGGCCCGCCCTCGCCTACTGGCTACGCAAGTCCCCATGGGTTCGCTACGCACCCTTGCGCCGTGTGACGGCCGAGCCCCAAGTCCGTGCGCGAGTGATTGAGACGGCGGGGCTCGACGACCTTTGTCCACGAGGGCTCCGTGAACGGGCGATCGAGAAAGGCGACGTCCGCCTCGTCATGTTGCTACTGGGCCTGAGCTGGGCGTGCGATCTCGCTGCGGATACGCGGATCACCACCGCGGCGTCGGACCGAACACCCGGAACCCACGCTCGAGGAGGGCAACTCGCCGAGATGAGCCGCGTCTCAGGTCTCGACGACTGACCGGACTCCGACTCGCAGGAGATTGCTCCCGCCCAGCAGCGCGGCGTTCAGCGCTCCGCGGATCCAGCGTGCCCCCTTCCACGGGGTGCCACAGGCGCAGCCCAGCGTCTCGCGCGGTCCTACCCCGAGGACATCCCGCGTGTTAGCGTTTGCTCCTCATGCCCGGCCGGAAGTCGTTGGTCGAGACTGTGGTCGGGACACCTGCGGCCGGTCCACTGCCCTCGGACACGGCCCTGTCTGAGGGCGGACACTCCGGGCCACCTCCACCCGGCCGGGGTGAGTCGGTAGGCCGATACTTGGTCGCCGACATGCTCGGTGAGGGCGGGATGGGCGTCGTGCTGGCGGCGTACGATCCCAAGCTCGATCGCAAGGTCGCGCTCAAGCTGCTCAAGCGCCAAGGCAGCTGCACGAACGCCGAGTACAGCAACGCTACGGACGCGGACAAGATCCGCCTCGAGCGCGAGGCTCAGGCCCTCGCGAAACTCGATCACCCCAACGTCGTGAGGGTCTTCGACGTCGGTACGCATGCCGAGCAGCTCTTCATCGCGATGGAGTTCGTCGAGGGACAAACGCTGGGCAAGTGGATGCGCAAGGGTAAGGACCCGCGCTCGTGGAAAGAGGTGCTCCCCGTGTTCATTGCCGCGGGGCGCGGGCTTGCAGCGGCCCATGGTGCGGGCCTCGTTCATCGTGACTTCAAGCCCGACAACGTCATGGTTGACGACAACGGGCGCGTACGAGTCATGGACTTCGGGCTCGCGCGCGGCAAGCTGCATACCACCGACGAGCGCCCATCGGGACGGCAGGAGGCATCGTTGGGCTCGATGGACGTCGTGCTGACCGAAGCCGGTACCCTGCTGGGGACGCCCGCATATATGTCGCCCGAACAGTTCGCTGGCAGGGCAGTCGAGGCCCCGAGCGACCAGTTCAGCTTCTGTGTCGCGCTGTGGGAAGCGCTGTATGGCGAGCGCCCCTTTCCCTCCTCGTCGGTGGTGGCGATGGCGCTGGCTGTACGCGAGGGAGAGGTCCGCCCCGCCCCCCGTGAAAGCTCCGTACCGAACTGGCTACACGAGGTCCTGCGTCGTGGCCTTGCGGTCGACCCCGGCGCTCGCTGGCCCTCCATGGCCCACCTCCTCGACGCGCTCGCCAACGACCCCGCGATCCGCCGTCGCAGGATCGGTGTTTCGGTAGGGGTGTTGGGGCTCCTCGTCGGCGGCACCTGGGGCAGCGTTGCACTGTTCCAACGCGATGCTGCGGCCTGCGCGAACATGGAGCAGCACCTCGCAGGCATTTGGGACGCGTCGCGAATCTCCGAGCTCGAGGCCGCATTCGAAGCCACGGGGCGCAGCTACGCCGGCGCGACCTGGAGCCGCGTCGAAACCCGGCTCCAGGCCTACACCGATCAATGGTTGCTTGCACGGGTTGACGCCTGCGAAGCCACGCAACGTGGCGAGCAGTCGGGGGACCTACTCGACCGCCGCATGGGCTGCCTCGACGGACGTTTGGTCCGGCTCCAGGCCATGCTCGATGGTCTCGCCGAGACCGACGACACCACCTTGCGCAACGCGGTCACCGCGACCGAGGACCTCCCCTCGCTCGGGCGGTGCGCGGACACGGACGCCCTCTTGGCCGAACAAGCGCCGCCCGAGAACCCAGAGCTGGCTTCCCATGTGGCGCTGGTCGAAGAGAAGCTTGCTCGCGCGGCTGCACTTGGTGACCTTGGGCGCTACGACGAGAGTCTCGCGCTCGCGACTGCGGCCGCCGCCGAAGCCGAGCCCCTCGACTACGAACCACTGCATGTCCACGCCTCCCTCTCGCTCGCCATCGCCGCGAGTCGTACCGGCGACTACGAACAGTCGTTGGCGAGCTTCGAGCGGAGCTACAGCCTGGCCCTTGGACGACTGATGGACCGCGAGGCTGCGATCGCCGCACGGATGATCGTTGGCCTCCTCGCCGAACCCTTCGGCAAGTACGAAGTCGCCTGGGCATGGTCCACCAGCTCCGAGGCGCTCTCGCGACGTACCAGCCCACTGTCCTACGCTTCGCATCTCAATAGTGTGGGCATCCTCGCCGACATTGCCGGCGACCTGGAGCGCGCGCAGGCCTTTCACGAAGAGGCGCTCGAGATTCGCAGACGCGAACTTGGACCGCGCAACCTCTACGTCGGCCACTCGCTCAACAACCTGGCGCCCGTCGTCGCACGACAGGGCAACCTCGACCAATCGCAAGCGTACTTCGAAGAGGCCGCCGACGTCTGGGCCGAGGTTTTGGGGCCACAACACCCCCTGCTGGCCACATGCCTTTCCAACCTCGGCGAAGTCGCGAGGTTGCAGGGTCAGTACGACGACGCCGTCGCGTATGTCGAACGCGCCCACACGATGCACCGGACGCTGCTCGGGGCCGACCACCCCCAGCTGAGCTTCCCGCTCAACAACTTGGTCCAGCTCCACTTGAGGAAAGGGTCCCTGGACAAAGCGCGCGGCTATGCCGAAGACTCGGTGCGCATCCGCGAAGCAAGCCTGGGCCAGGACAACGCCAAGACAGCCTACTCCCTCACCCTCCTCGGCAACGTGTTGCTTGCTCAGGACGAACTCACCGATGCCCGCAAGCGGTTCCGGCGAGCCGCATCGATCTACAAGAAACACAAGATGCGCATCGACTCCACCGTGCAGGCACACTTGGGGCTCGGACAGACTCTGCTCAAACAGGGAGAGGCCGGCCAGGCGGCAACAGAGCTCGAACACGCGCTCGGGATGGCCCTCGAGATCGAGCCCCCGCTCGAGGTCGAAGACATTCAGTGGCCGCTTGCCCGTGCGCTTTGGGCGAGCGACGGAGATCGTCAGCGGGCGATCGAACTCGCCGAGGCCTCCAGCCGCGGCTACGCCAAGAAGAGTCGCGACGACGACGTGGACGCGATTGCGTCGTGGCTCGACGCACGACGCGTCCCATGACATCTCGCGGGCAGGCACTCTTCTCCGACGGGCGGCGATCCACCCGAGGCCGTCGACGCCACCTGTGTCGGGCTCTGGTCCCGTGGCCTATCGCGGCCCAACGCCGGCCATGACCACAGCAGGAACGTCCGAGGCGGCGTCCAGCGAATACGCGTAGGGCGGGTCGAAGACGTCGCCCTGGTCGGGCTCGGGAATCGGCATCGGGCTGAACTCATTGCCGGTCGCCAAGACTTGCGCCGAGGGAGCCGTGTTGCCAGCGTCGAACGGGTTGCTCACCCCTTCGAAGTAGTTGTTCTCGATGCGAAGGTCTGCTTCGAAGCCCGCCCGCATGCAGTACAGGGCGTCGGTTGGCGTGTAGTAGTTGTTAAACACGTGTACCGGGCCAAAGCGCACCCGAGGCATGCGCTCGGAGACATTGGCCGTCCACCAGTTGTGGTGCAGCGTGACCGCGAGGTCGTCTTGGTCTTCGGTCGCGCCGTCCGAGGCACCGATCAGGTTGGAGAAACGGTGGCCTCCGGAGTCGTTGCTGTATGAGAAGCGACACCACGAGACCGTGACGAAGTCGGACTCCGCGGTGATGTCGAGGTTTCCATCGTCGCCATCGCTGATGTCGCAATGGTCGACCCAGATGTGATGCGCTCGATAGACCGTGACGGCATCATCCGAGCTGCACCCGTCGCCGGGGCAGTTGTCCATGCGGACGGTCAGGTCCCGGACGATGATGTTGGAGACGAAGCCGTCGTCTTCCCCGATGATCGCGAGCCCACCCACAAGCTCGGCCCCCGGCAGGCCTTCGAGGGTCTTGTTCGAGCGAACACGAACCGATCCGGTGATCGTCCCGGAGAGCTGGATGACGTAGGGCTCTTCGGCCCCCGCGTACATCTCGAGTTCGTCGAGCGTCGTGACCGTGACCGTGCGCCCCGCGGCGCCGCCGGTGGTGGTCCGAACGCCCCGGCCGGCGACGCTAGCCCAGCCCACGGGGCCGTCGTCGACGAGTCCACCGGTGTCCCCGGACTCGGATGAACTCCCCGTGTCGGGATCGGACGTGGCGGTCCCCCCACCGGTTGTACCCGTCGTCGATTGGGGACTCGGACCCGTGTCTTGCGTCGTCGAACTGGACTCCGGCTCGCTCGTCGGACCCGCCGACAGATCACTCGTCGAGCTGGACCCGGGCCCGGAATCGTCTGCACCCGTGTCGTTGCCGCAGCCGCACAGCATCAGCCCGACCAAGGCATGCGCGAGGAAAGCCGAGGTCCTGATGTCGCTCACACCTCGAACGGTAGCATCGAGGGACCGAGGAGTTGCCCCAGCGGACGACGAATCGTCTCTGCAGGTTCGGGGCACACCGAGCCTCGATGCCAGGGCCCAATCGCGCAGAGCCTCGATCACGCGACTGGGCTGGGACTGGTCGCCATCCAAAAAAACACCGTTGTCCGCGTCAGAACCCGGGCTCTCGGTGCAGAGGGCTCAATGAATCCGGGAAATCCCGGGGTTCGTTCCGAACGAAAGCAACAACGACGAAAGCGAAGATCCAACGATGTTTGGCAAGACCCACAACGACAAACGCTCTCTGAACGACCTGATCGACGGCATCACCGAGGAGGACCTTGGCCTCGTGCTCGGTGGAACAAACGGAGGCACCGCTGACACCGGCGCAACACCGGCACCGGCCCCCGTCGCGAAGAAGTGCAAGCCCGGCGACCCCTCCTGCACCGACTCCACCCACCCCTGGGGCGACTGGTAGGACGTCCTTCGGGACGGTGGCGCGGGTCCCCCCTTGCGCCACCGGCCCGGTTCACGAGCAAGCGATGAACCTCCGTACCGACGCCTTCATGGCGGTCCTCGACCGCTGTCGCAATGCGACGACCGCCGAGATCGGCGGCCCTACAATCTGCAGCGGCTGGCCTGGCCTCTTGTTCGTGCAACAATGCCTCGAACAGACCGCGGGCGCGAGCGTTCTCGATCTGAGGCAAGCCGCCGTCCGCTGGCGAAGTCTGGATGCACCTGAGCCTGACGTCCCAGTCGAGGTTCGAGGCTCGTTCCTGTACGGAACTCGTGGGCGAAGGTGGGCCGAACGACGCCTCAGCGGCGTGGACGGCAAGGACTTCGCACCGCCGGCACGTGCGCTGGGCTTCGATACCTTTGCCAACGACGGCCCCGTGTACTTGGCCAGCGATTCCCCGGACCCGCCTGGGTGGGCTGACTTCATTCACCAAGAGTTCCTCCACTTCGAGCGCGGCCGAAAGAGCGGCCGGGCCTTGCCGCTGGGGTTTGCCCACGGTGTCGCAGGTCTGCTCTTTCGCGCGCTGTTGCTCAACGAGCCCTCGCCGGTCGAAGGAGATCGGGTACGCCGAGGCCTGGACTGGTTGGCAGGGCTGCGAACCGAGGATGACGGGTGCGCGCGCTGGCCCGTGCGAGAAGGGCAACCGGTCCACCACTCCTGGGTGGCCTCCAGCCTCTGCAGCGGAAGCGTTGGCCACGCGCTGGTCTATCTCGAAGCAGCCATTCGGTTGGACTGCGATGCGTACTTGGACATCGCCCAGAAGGCACTGGCCGCCAGTGCCGACGAGAGCGAGATGAACCTTGGGTTCTGCTGCGGCCACGCAGGGCGGGCGATGGTGGTCTCCCGGTTCTTGCGGTCGGGGATCCGACCCCGGGCGACCGAGGCCGAGGACACCCTCCTCCGTCTGTGGGCGAGAGTGCCGTCACGACTCGCCCACGACATGTTGCGGCCCTTGTCTGGCCTACCCAGCTGCTTGCCTGCGCTGCACGCGGAGGAGCCCTCCTCCCGCGCCCTCGATCTGTTCCTCCCCCCGCCGCTGCGGCCACGAGAACCCCCTTCCCCCCCCTACCCGAAGAGGTCATCATGAGCGTCGACTGGTGTGTATTGCGAACGTCCCTGTTCCCGAGCGACTTCTCGTGGGATGGCGCGCCCGAGGACGAACGACAACGGTTCCTCGCGGCGATTGCGGTCGCGTCGTCCAACCCTGACCTTCCCGCCCAGATCCAGCGCGGCGAGCTTCCGGCAGTTCGGGCGCTGTACGAAGCCCGTGCCCGCTCACGCTCGATCCCTCGCAGCCTGTTCGCCGCGGCCGCGATCGCGACACCCGCCGGAGGCGAACCGTCGCTGAGCGACGTTCGAGTGCAGCGCAGTCACCCGCTCGGGGCCCGGCTGCCCGGCAAGCATCCCGAAACCCTGGCGGTCTCCACCAGCGCGGTGTTCCACGCGGATGCCGTCACCGTCTACCAACGCGACGTCGCCGCGGACGTGTTCCATGCCAAACGGCTGGGCCTACCGAAGGGCCTTCGCGAGGCATTGCTGCGCCAGCGCGGCGGGACTCGCATCGAGTGGGAAACTTGCCTGCAAACAGAAGGGATTCCAGCTGATCGTGTTCGCGCTCTACTCGACCGACTTCTCGACATGGGGGTCCTCGAGCCCCCAGGTGCATGCTCACTGTGGAACGACGAGGCCAGGCCGAACGTAGAGTCGCTCGGCGAGGCCGTCGCAGAGGTCACCGCCCGTCAAGATGCAACCGAGACGCCGACCAACGCGTTCGCCACCTTCGCCCGGCCGGTACGCATGCCCGCAGCCCTCGCTGATGTGCAGGAGGTAGCGGAGGTGCTGCTGCGGTGCACACGGTCCGAGCCCCCAGTCCTCCAGCGCCTGCTCGACAAGCGCCTCGACGGGCGGTGGCTCCCCATGCCTGAACTCGAGCGGATGGCTGAAGGTCTGCTGGAGCGAGCGGACAACCCCGAGTTCGAGGTCGCCGCTGCAGACGAGCCATTCGTGCGTTGGCTGCGAGCTCGTGCGTTCGAGTCGTCCATCGACCTCACCGACGCCCCCTTGCCCGCATCGTCGTGGTCGGGCGTCATGTTGCTCGGCACTCGATGGAGTGCCGACGGTCGCCTGGTGGGCCCGGCCTTGTTCTCCGCCCACCCGCGGGAGCTGATCGGCCGCTACGACTTGCCGGGGCTCGCGGAGCGCCTGCCAGGGTTGGACGAGGAAGGGACCGAGACGGTCATGCTCGCGTACCGAGGTCCGGGCGTACTCGACAAGATCGCAGACGTCCGTGTCCCAGGGGTTCTCGCGCTGGAATACTGCGGCCGAGCCAGCGACTCACAACGGACCCTTCGTCTCGAGGACCTCGAAGTCAGCGCGACCGGGGATAGGCTGCTGGTGCGCACCCGTGAGGAGCAACGCCAGCTGAGGATCGTGCGGCCAGTGCCGTACGACGACTCCAACCGGGCACTGCACCCACTGGTTCGTCTTCTGTCTCGAGCTGCAACCGCAGAACGCCCGGGTCGCAGTCTTCTCGACGTAGCGTTCAAGGGACTCCCGGTTCGGCCACGTATCACCTACGGTGGGCACGTGTTGTGTCGACGTCGGGCCCCCGTACCAGCGGAGCTCACCGAAGACACGCTGCCGACATGGCTGGAACGGGTCGGGTTGGCCGACTGCGAGGTCACCGTAGACTCGAGCAGTGGCGCGCTGCCCCTTGACCCCGCTGTCGACTGCGCGGCACGACGAGACCTCTTCAAGCGGCTTCGTCGGCAGCAGCGCCTCGCGGTCTCCGAGCGGCTGCCCTCCGTAGACCTTGTCATTGACGGTCGGGGCCACGCTGCCCACGCCCTGCTCCCCGTCACGTTCGGGTCCGTGGCCAAGCGGCTGCGGGTCCCCAAAGTTCCTCGTCCTGCCCCCGGTGCCCTGCTCGGCCCGTACCGAACCCTTCGAGTAAGCGCGCTGTCGGAGCGCATGCCCACAGTCCTTCGCGAGCTTCGCGAGAGCCTCGGCGAGGTCCAGTTCTTCTACGTGTTCCTCTCCGATGAGGTCGAGAGCGAGCTACGCCTACGCATCCCTGCGGGGCAGCCCGCGGTCATGCACGCTCTCATGGAGCGGCTCGACGTCATGCTCGACCAACGAATCGTTCGGCACTTTGCGGTCGAACCCTACGTGCGTGAGTGGGACCGCTACGGCGGTGCCGCGGACATCGAGGCGGTCGAGGCGCTGTTCGTCGCGGACTCGGCCAGCCTCTACGACGCTTGCAGTGGCCTTCCGCTGATGGACGACCGGCGCACCAACTTGTACGCGCTTGCGATCCTTCAGACCTTGGACTACGCGGGACTCTCCCCCGATGCGCAGCACGCCTTCTGCCGCCGTGCTTTCGACTCATTTTGCGCGGAGTTCGGCTACTCGACCGATGACCGCCGCGCGGTCGGAAACATGTGGAGAGCTCGCCGTCGGGCCTTGGTGAGCACGGCAGTTGGAGACGGTGACGAGACCATGCACGCTGCGCTCGTACAACGCGCCCACCACCTGAGCGCGTGGCTTGGGCAGGACAATCGCCTTCGCTTGTGCAAGCACCTGAGATCGGTCGTCCACATGACCGGCACACGGTTGCACTTCCGTCACAACCGCGCCGAGGAAGCCTGGGCGCTCCTGTTCGCCCGCAACCTTCTGGAGAGATGGCGCCACGTCCCCCAGGAGGCCGGCCGAACCACCGCCTGGAGGTCGGCGACGTGTTCCGCGTCCAATCCTTGATCGATGTCCTGGCCCCGATCAACGCCGAGCAGCAGCTACAGGCCCGCTCGAGCCTGCCGCGGCGGTTGCTTCGCAACAGTCGCCGTAAGAACGCCTCCCTGCGGGCCCTGGACACGCAGCTCGACGCGCTCGAGGCACGCCTTGGGGACCTGAGTCGGGCGTTGGGGAACTCCCCCGAAATCCATGCGCCCCTCGTCTGTCTGGGCGATCGGTGCCCCGACCTGGATACGGCAACTCAACTGCTGCATCGACTCGACGTGCTGAGCGGAGGCGTATCCCCCAGTGGCCCGGGCATTGAGAGCGGAATCTACCGCCTGCCCCACCTGGGCCACGGTGTGGTCGAGCGCCGCGGCGGGGAGGTCATCGCCCTCGATGCCCATCGCAGGTCCGCCGGGGGACACGTTGTGTATTTCCCCATCCCCGGGCTGTTCGCAGACCTTCCGTTTCCTCCGGTGTACGCAATGTCGGCCAAGCCGGGTTGCTCGGCGCACGCCCTGCGGCAATACGAGCGAGCACGGGCTCTGCTGTCCCGAGTCGACCAGGTGGTGTTCGCCGACTTTGAGCGCACCATCACCACAACCGCACTGCTGCCCCCCGTTCCCCACGAACAAGGGCAGCCTCTGCCCCAAGCGCACTGGAGTTTCAACCTGCGCCTACGCCTGCCCGGAGCGGTCTTCGTCAATCCCTTCTCCGTTGGAGTGCCTGCCTTGTGCGAGGGGCTGTTGCACGAGTATCTGCACCAGCGCATGTGGCTCTGGTGGGAACTCTGCCCGCCGTGTGGCCTACCGCGGTGGGGACCGAGCCTGCGCTCCCCCATTTCCGGCCAGATGCGACCCCTGGTGACGATGCTCCAGGCGCTGGTGATCTACCGCTGCGTGATCCAGCTACACCAGGCACTGCTCCGTACCGACGCCCTCACGACCCAAGAGCAGGACAACTGCCGCACACGGGCCCAAAGCCTCCGAGCGGCCCTGCCCCAGCTCGCCTGCGACCTTGCCAAGCACCTACGGCCCGGTAGCGGGGCCCACCGCGTGTTGACACTCGTCCATGAGGATTTCATGCCCGACTTGGTCTGGTAGCAACTTTCTCAGATCAGGTTCGTCAGAACTCCGTCGTCCGCCGCGGAGGGAGTAGGAAAGCATGCCCCGCTCGTCCCACACCAAGAGGTCCGCGTGAGCAGCCACGGCCGAGGCCCTCGATTCCGCAACGCGGCCCTGGAGGCGCACCGCCGGGGAGCGCGTTCGGGGCGACCACTCAACATCGCCTCGTCGTGGGCCCGGTGGGCGACACGGGTGTCGGTGCTCGCGGTCCTGGCGGGGCTTGGTTTCGCCGCGACCGCTCAGGTGGGTGAGTACGCTCAGGGCATCGCGGTGGTCCGTCGCGAGGGACGTAGCGTGGTCAGCTCGGCCGTCGCGGGGACGATACAGAGCATCGATGTTCGACCTGGGCAGTGGGTCCACGAAGGCGAGGTTTTGGCAACGTTGGACAACGCTACGCAGGTCGCCGAGCTGGGCCGTGTCGACCGAGAGCACCAGCAGCGCCTGGTCGAGTTGCTACGCGACCCCTCGGACGGTGCCCGAAACGAGCGACTCGCGGCGGTCGACACTCGACTCCAGCTTGCACGCGCCAAGCTGAACGAGCGCTCGGTGCGTGCGCCTCGGGCAGGGCGTGTCTCCGACGTCCGCGTGCGTCCGGGCCAAGCGGTGGCCCCCGGCAACGCCATCGTGTCTCTCGACGACGACGATTCTCGTACGGTGATCATCGGGCTCTTCCCTGGGCGAACCCGCCCCCTGTTGAGCGCCGACGAAAGCACCCTATTCTTGGAACTCGAGGGCTTCCCCGAGGAGCGTCATGCGGTCAGAGTGCGCTCGATTGCGGACGAGGTCGTGGGCCCCACAGAGGCAATGCGCTACCTCGGCCCCGACCGCGAAGGGGCGATGGATCTGCGAGGTCCGGTCGTCGTGGTCGAGACCGAGATGCTCACCCGCACCTTCGCCGCCGACAACACCTACTACGAACTCTACGACGGCATGCAAGGGACACTCGAAGCCAAGCTGCGCTCCGAGACGCTCCTGGAGACCCTCCTGCCCAGATTCGAGGATCGATGAACTCCGCCCCCGAACATGCGCTCGCGTCCCGCTTTCCCGCCCTGAACCGACTCGGGCGTTCATCCAAGCGTCGGCTGGAGCGCGTGCAGCAGCTGACGGCCACGGACTGCGGCGCCGCCTGCCTCGCGATGGTCCTACGCTACTACGGACGCGAGACTCCGCTCGACGAAGTCCGCGACTCAACCGGAGCCGACCAAAACGGCGTGAGTGCGCAAGGGATCCTCGCAGCTGCTCGCCGCTACGGCCTGCGCGGGCGAGGCGTGCAGCTCGAACGCCTCGAAGAGCTCGATCTGATCCCCGCCGGGACAATCCTGCACTGGGACTTCAACCACTTCGTCGTCTTCGAACGGGTCGGCCGGCGGGGTGACGTGACCATCCTCGATCCCGCCCACGGCCAACGCCGAGTCTCCCGAGCGGAGTTCGACGGAGCGTTCACGGGGGTGGCGCTGTTGCTCGAGCCCGGAGAGACCTTCGAGCCCGGTGTGCGCCGGCGCCCTCTCCTGCAACGGTACTTCGCGCACCTCAAGGCCTATCCCGACCTGTGGGGCCGCTCCGTCATGATGTCGTTGCTCCTCCAGGTCCTTGCGCTGGCTTTGCCGCTCATGACGACCTTGCTCGTCGACCGCATCCTTCCACGGCGCGACACCGACCTTCTTTCCGTGCTGGCCGTGGGCTTGACCCTGATGGTCGCTTTCAACTTCGTCAGCGCACTCGTTCGGGCCAACCTGCTCCTGCAGCTCCGCGCCCTACTCGACGCAAGAATGACGGTGGGCTTTCTCGACCACCTGATCGACCTCCCGTTCTCATTCTTTCAACGGCGCTCGGCCGGCGACTTGCTGCTGCGATTGGGCAGCAATGCCACCGTCCGCGAGATCCTCACATCAGGCGCAATGTCGGCCGTGCTCGACGGGGCCCTCGTCACCCTCTATCTGGGCCTGCTGTTCTGGGCATGCCCACCGATGGCGACAGTCGTTGTCGCCCTGGCGGCCGTCCAGGTCTCGCTGTACTGGGCAACCCGCCGCCTCCAACGCGAGCTGATGAGCGAGAGCCTGGCCTGCCAGGCAAAGACGTCGGGCTACGAGGTCGAGATGCTCACGGGCATCGAGACGCTCAAGTGCATCGGCGCCGAATCTCGAGCGGTTGCACGGTGGTCCAACCTCTTCATCGATAGTCTCAACGTCTCACTGCGGCGTGGACGACTGGATGCTGTGGTCAACTCATTGTTGAGCACGTTCGGCATGGCAGCCCCGCTGATCATCCTTGGCACAGGCGCCAAAATGGTATTCGACGGGGGCTTGACCCTCGGCGTGATGCTGGGCGTCTCTGCGTTGGGCGCGGCGTTCCTCACCCCCCTGGGTGCGCTGGTCCGGGTGAGTTTCAAGTTCCAGTTGCTGGGTTCGTACCTCGAGCGGATCGAGGACGTGATGCAGACCGAGACCGAGCAAGACCCGGCGAAGGTCACTCGGGCGCCGAGACTGACCGGGGCCATCAAGGCCGAGTATGTCTCGTACCGGTACAGCGAGGCGACGCCGATGGCGGTGAGAGAGGTGTCGGTCGAGATCAAGCCCGGGCAGTGTGTCGCGGTCGTCGGCGCCTCGGGCGCCGGAAAGAGCACGCTGGCCAAGCTGCTGGTCGGACTATACCCACCGACTGCAGGTCGGGTGCTGTACGACGGTATCGACCTCGCGGGGCTCGAGCTTCGAAGCGTCAGAGAACAACTCGGCGTCGTCACGCAACGTACGGATCTCTTCGCGATGTCTGTGAGGGAAAACGTCGCGCTGGGGCAGCCCGGATTGACGCTGGAGGCGGTCACGGACGCCTGCAAACGCGCAGCGATCCACGACGACATCGTCGCTCTCCCGATGGGCTACGAAACGATTCTGGCCGACGGAGGCGCCTCGATGTCCGGTGGGCAACGTCAGCGAATCGCCCTCGCACGAGCGTTGGCCAGCAAACCCGCGACCCTGCTGCTCGACGAGGCGACAAGCAACCTCGACACGGTGACCGAGGCCGCCATCGAGCGCTCGCTTGCCGCCCTCGAGTGCACCCGGGTCGTCATCGCCCACCGACTGAGCACTGTCCTCAACGCGGATCTAATCCTGGTGATGGAACGCGGAGAGGTCGTCGAAATGGGGACACACCGCGAACTCCTGCGCACAGGGTCCGTCTATCGCCGGCTGTACGAGAGGAACGTCGAATGAGACTACGATGCTGGACCATCGTGCTGCTTGTCAGTTGCGCATGCACCCCTGACGCGCCCGCGAAAGAGCGGGACACCACCGCACCGACCACCCCCGCGACGGCCACGCTTCGGGAGGCCCCCGACGCGCACGATGCAGCCATGCTCGGCGTGCTCGTCCCAGCTTCGGACGTCGTCCTCGTCGCCCGCCGCTTCGCCCGTCTGCAACAAATCGATGTCCAGGTCGGGGATGCCGTTGCCCGTGGCGATGTCGTGGCCCAGATGGATGTCCGCCAGGACGAAAGCGAAATGGTCTCGGCGAAAGCGGCGTGGCGGTCGTCGAGCGCCGAGTTCGAGCGTTTCGCGCTCGAACTCGAGCAGGCCCGAGCCATCCGCGAGGATAGCGAGCAGCTCGAAGGTCTCGTACCCGGGGCCGAGCTTCGTGTCCAACGACTCGAGGAGAAGCTCGCACGCGCGCGCATCCGTAGCGCAGGAGCCTCCGTGTCCGAGCGCCGAAACAACATGAACGAAGCCTCGGCCCGACTCGAGGAGGCGGAGCTACGCGCCCCGTTTGCGGGCCGGATTGCCAAGCGTTACGTCGACGCAGGGTCGACTCTGGACGCAGGGGAGCCCGTCGTTCAACTGATCTCGAGCGATTGGTGCGTTCGTTTTGCCGTGCCCGAAGCACGCGTCGGCACCCTGCGCCTCGCGGCGCCCGTCACCGTTCTCTTCGAGCGGCCAGCGAGTTCAACTACGGTAGAGCTGCGCGGTTCTGTTCGCTCCATCGCACCGGAGATCGACCCTGGGACCCGTCTCGTGATCGCAGAGGCCACCCTCACCCCAAGCGCACAGCAGCGCGAGAGCCTCCGCATCGGCGCCGTCGGGCAAGTTCGTCTGGAGGCGCCTCCATGACTCCCGCACGCGCACCGGCACGGCCCCCTGCCGCTGGCAAGCTCGGGACTGCTACCCTCCGCGGATGGCGTGGACGCGGGTTGTCACAACGCTGAGCTTGGTCCGCTTGCTCACTGCTGCGGGCTGCGCATCGGACGAGACTGCACTCCAAGACGACGTTGCAGAAACCACGGACGTATCCGCGCGCGCAGACGTGGCCCCACACGCAGACCTCCCCGCGAGCACGTGCGAGTTCGAGGAGGTCACCGTCGGCGGGGTCCCCGAGCCGATCTCCTGCAGCGGTCGAACCGAGGACCAGTGTGAAGCCGAGGGGTGCTCGGCCGTCTACGGCCATCTCGTCACGCGCTGCACCACTGACTCCGACGTCGACTGCTCGGCCGAACCGACCTTCCTCGGATGCGGACAGTTCTCGGTCTGTAAGGAAGAGTCGTTCCTATGCAGCCAAGATCTTCGTTCCGCCTACGCGACCGGAAGACGCTGCATCCCTCCTACGGGCTGGGTACCATGTTTCCCGAGCGGTCAGACGTCCGACACCTTCCAGGCGCCGGCGCTCGGCCAGTGTGGGTAGTCCGTCACGCGAGGGCAGGCCTTCGGCGTTTACAGCAGTTCATCGACGGCCTCGGGGCGAGCTCGGCCCAAAGCGTGCAACAATCTGGGGCCGCTGGCCGGACGACCCGCGGCCGAGAGGACACTGGAGCGATGGACCACCGAATACTGACGGCTTTCTGTACCGTGCTGGCACTGCCGGGCTGCGACTCCACCCGACAGGACGACGATCCATTTGACTCCGCGAGCAGTCTGACCGCCACTGGGGGCATCGACGCGGAGGACCCCAGTGAGACCAGTGACGACGAGGCGACCGCGACGGACGGCGGCCAGACGGACTCCAGTGGCGGCGGGCAACCGACCGACGACATCAAGTGGGACGTGGGCTTCGAGCCCGGGAACGACAGCGGCGGAACCGAGGACAGCTGCAAGTCCGGGCCCATGGAAGACCTCGACGGCGACGGTTTCACGGTGCTCGACGGCGACTGTAACGACTGCGATGCCAACGTCAACCCGGGTGCGATCGAAGTCATCGACCTCGAGCCCGATGAGATGGGCATGGTCCCGAGCCCGGCCGATGAGGACTGCGATGGCGGAGTCGACAACATACCTCCGGCCTGCGACGGCGCATACGTGCTCAACGACGCAGACCCCCTCTCGGGAGCGGGTGCGATGGGACTGTGCAAGGTCGCCGCGGACGATACGGACTGGGGCATCATCAATGCGCAGTACGTTCGCGCCAATGGGACCCCGGTGGCAGGGGCGTCCGCACAAACGGGTTTGTCGTTCGACTTCGGACCCAACGTCGCCCCCCAAGAAGGAAGCCAGATGTTGGTTCTCTCGACCGGGAACGCTCGGACTCCCGGCCAGCCCGATGCCTGCGGTTCGCAGACCTGCTTTGGCTTCGGCCCGGGCACACCACCACCGGGATTCCCGCAGGACGTGCCCCAGTGCCCTGGAGAATCCGACATCAACGACGATGTCGCTCTCGAGGTCACCCTACGTACCCCGACAAACGCGACGGGGTTCTCGTACAACTTCAACTTCTACTCGTTCGAATATCCCGAGTGGGTCTGCGACTCGTACAACGACCAGTACATCGCCCACGTCACACCTGCTCCCGAGGGGGCCATCAATGGGAACATTTCGTTCGACAGCATGACCAACCCGGTGAGCGTCAACATCGCGTTCTTCGAGGTCTGCGCGGGATGCCCTCTGGGGACAGCAGAGCTAGCGGGCACTGGGTTCGACGTGTGGAATGACGCAGGCGCAACGAGCTGGCTGGTCACCACCGCCCCGGTGACTGGTGGGCAGGAACTGACCATCCGGTTCGCGATCTGGGACACCGGCGATGCCGCCTTTGACTCCACCGTGCTGCTGGACAACTTCCGGTGGATCGCCGATGGCGGCAGCGTCTCGGTCGGCACCACGCCCGAGGGGTAGCGCGCATCCGGGGGCTGCCGTGCGGGACGGGATGGGGTGGTGGGGAGATGGCGCGTTTTGCGTTTCCTCGGGTCATCCCATTCTGTCGCCGGGTGACTCGGCCCGGGTTCGCGATGGGTGTGCCAGGTATCCCGATTCGTCGCAGTCCCGTGGGCCGTTCGCTCCCGGTGGTACGGTGCCGCCGTGGCGTCCCCCCCAATCGTCATTGCCGGGTCCCTCGAAGATGCGCACGCGCGTGCCGTCCACGACGAACTGCAAAAGCGCGGGCTTGACCCGCTCGTGCTCGATGCACAGCGTTTTCCCGAGGAAATGACCCTATCGCTCGGCGAGGCCAACGAGGCGGTCGAGCTCGACGGCCAAGCGTTGGGCCGCCCCGCGGCTGTCTACGTACGCAGTCTGTATCAGAGCCCTGCCGGCTTCGGCGTCGAAGCCGACGAGGCGATGCAGGAGAACTGGCGGCGCACGATGCTTGCCTTCCGGGAGCGCTCCACTCCGCTTGCCGCGATGTTGCTCCGATGGGAGCTGGCAGGTTCAGCTCTGTACAACCCGTCTTCGACGAGCATCAACATCACGAAGCCGTACCAGCTGGCGTTGCTGCACGCGGCGGAGCTACCCGTTCCGGCTACCCTTTGGAGCAACGACCCCGCTGCGGTCCGGCGCTTCTGCGCCGAGCACGAGGCGATCTACAAGCCTGTGACCGGAGGTGCGGCCACGCGCAAGGTCGAGCCCGAGCACCTCACCGACGAACGCCTCGCTCGGCTCGAGTCCGCCCCGGTGTGCTTCCAGGAGTTGCTCCCCGGCGAGGATGTGCGCGTGTACATCATCGACGGCCAAGTCATCTGCGCGCTGCGAATCGTGACCGACGAGATCGACTTCCGCCAAAACGAGCAGAAGATCGAGGCGATCCAGCTCAGCGACGAAGTGGCGGCGCAGTGCCGACGCGCCACGGCGACCCTGGGCCTTCGCTTCACGGGCATGGACATCAAGGCCGACCGCGAGGGCCGCTATCGGATCCTCGAGTTGAACCCCTCTCCCATGTTCCTGGGATTCGAAGCCCGCGCCGGGGTCGACATCACCGGTCCCTTGTGCGATGCGCTCTCCTCCCACGCCGTGGGCAAAGTCTAGCTGCGGAGATTCCACGCAGGGGACCGTGTGAGCGAGCCGAGCAAGCAGCAGCAACCCAGCGGGCCGACCCAGGCCCGCAGGATCCAGTTCCGCGAGGAGGCCCTCAAGGCGCACCGCATGGGTGCTCGCCCGGGCCGACCGCTGCACATCGTGTCCACATGGACTCGGTGGGCGGTCGTGGTCACGGTGGTGGTCGCGTTCGCGGCGATGCTGTTCGCGGCGACGGCCCGGGTTGGTGAGTACGCTCAGGGCGTCGCCATCTTGCGACGCGACGGCCGCGAAGCCGCGACCTCCGCGGTCGTCGGGACTGTACAGACCATCGAGGTTGAACACGGTCAGCGCGTCGTGGCCGGACAAGTCCTCGTTCGCCTCGATGACGCGGCCCAACGGGCGGAGCTTGAGCGAGTTCGGCGCGAACACCACCAGCGTCTGGTCGAGGTCCTGCGTTTCCCCGAAGCGGACGTTCGCCGCGAGCGCTTGGCGGCGCTGGATGCCGAACTTCAGCGTGCACAGGCTCGGCTCAAAGAGCGTTCCATCCTCGCCCCGCAACCCGGAGTCGTCTCGGACGTGAGAGTCCACCCCGGACAAGCCGTGGGCCCAGGCGATGCGGTGGTTTCGGTCGAACGAGACAGCTCGAGCACCGTCATCGTGGCCTTGTTCCCGGGGCACTACCGGCCTCTACTCAGCGCCGCCGACACCCAGTTCTATCTCGAACTCGAGGGGTTCTCCGACAGCCGGCAACAAGTCCTCGTGCGTTCTGTAGCCGACGAGGTTGTGGGCCCGGCCGAGGCGATGCGGTTTCTCGGTCGCGACCGCGAAGGCGCGTTGGAGCTGCATGGCCCGGTGGTCGTGGTTGAAACGGAGCTCCCCTCCGACGTCTTCGAGGCCGACGGCACCGAATATCGCGTCTACGATGGGATGCAGGGGACACTCGAGGCCAAGCTACGATCCGAAACCCTCTTGGAGACCTTGGTCCCCGTCATCAAGGAGCTATGAGCACCGACCACGACCACGCATTGAAGCGTCGTTTCCCGGCGTTGCAGCGGCTGGGCATGTTGGGTCGCCGCCGCAAGCTGGAACATGTGCAGCAGATGACGGCCGCGGACTGCGGCGCTGCGTGTCTGAGTATCGTCCTGCGCTACTACGGCCACGAGACCGGCCTGGACGAGCTACGAGACGCTCTGGGTGCAGACCAAAACGGGGTCAGCGCGCTGGGCATCATTCGCGCCTCCCGCAGCTACGGCCTGCGCGGGCGTGGCGTTCAGGTCGAAGACGTCGAAGACCTCGATGTTGTCCCGTCGGGCGCGATCCTCCATTGGGAGTTCAACCACTTCGTCGTCTTCGACCGGGTCGACAAGCGGGGGATCGTCATCGTGGACCCCGCGCATGGACGCCGACGGGTGTCTGCGGCCGAGTTCAACGAAGCATTCACGGGGGTCGCCATCCTCCTGGAGCCCAGCGAGGCGTTCGAGCCCGAATCTCGTCGCCGCCCGCTGATCCGCCGCTACATGGCACAGGTCCTCACATACCCCGAGTTGTGGAGCCGCTCGCTGGTCATGTCCGTGTTGGTCCAGCTGCTCGCGCTGGGCCTGCCGCTGATGACCACTCTGCTGGTCGATCGCATCATTCCACGGCGCGACGTCGACCTGTTGCTCGTGCTTGGGGCCGGCCTGAGCATGATGGTGGTCTTCAACTTCATCAGCGCGCTCGTCCGCGCCAACCTGCTGCTGCAGCTGCGCACGTTGCTCGATGCGAAGATGACGGTTGGGTTCCTCGACCACCTCATCGATCTTCCCTACGCGTTCTTCCAGCGCCGCTCTGCGGGCGACCTGATCATGCGGCTGGGGAGCAACGCGACCGTTCGGGAGATCCTCACCTCAGGTGCGATGTCTGCGTTGCTCGATGGGTCGCTCGTCAGCCTGTACCTGGTGCTCATTTTCTGGGCGAGCCCGTTGATGGGAGCGGTCGTCCTGCTTCTCGGCGCTGCCCAGCTGTCGCTATACTGGGCCACGCGCCGCGTGCAGCGAGATCTGATGACACAGAGCCTCGCCGTGCAGGCCAAGACGTCCAGCTACGAGGTCGAGATGCTCACAGGGATTGAGAGCCTCAAGTCCATGGGCGCCGAGTATCGGGCCGTCGATCGGTGGTCAAACCTCTTCGTCGATGCGCTCAACGTTTCGTTGCGTCGCGGAAAACTCGACGCGCTCGTGTCCTCGTTGCTTGGCGCCTTCAGCATGGCGGCCCCGTTGGTCATCCTCGCGGTGGGCACGAACCTGGTCCTCAACGGCACCCTTTCCCTGGGCGCTATGCTCGGACTCTCAGCCCTGGGAGCAGGCTTCTTGGGCCCGCTATCCGCAATGGTCGGTGTCAGCCTCCAGTTCCAGGTGCTCGGAAGCTACCTCGAACGCATTGAAGACGTGATGCAGACGGAGCCTGAACAGGACGCGAGCGCGGTCCAGCGCGCACCGCGACTCTCAGGGCAGATTCAAGCCGTAGCAGCCACGTTCCGCTACTCGGAGGCCACACCACCCGCCGTACAAGACCTCACCGTCACGATCGAGCCCGGGCAGTTCGTCGCGATCGTCGGGCCCTCGGGCGCGGGAAAGAGCACGGTGGCCAAGCTTCTGGTCGGTCTGTACCAACCACAGCAAGGCCGGGTGATGTACGACGGCCTCGACCTGTCCACATTGGATCTTCGCAGCGTGCGAGAGCAGCTGGGCGTGGTCACACAGCAGGGCGAACTCTTCGGAATGTCGGTCCGTGACAACATCGCGATGAGCAACCCGGAGATGACGATGGACGAGGTCGCCCAAGCGGCGATGCGGGCGGCCATCCATCAGGAGATCAACGCTCTACCGATGGGGTACGAGACGATCCTCGCCGATGGAGCGGCATCCCTTTCCGGGGGACAGCGACAACGCTTGGCCCTGGCACGTGCGCTCGCGGGCAACCCCGCAATCCTTCTGCTCGACGAAGCGACGAGCAACCTCGACAGCGTGACGGAAGCCGCGATTCAAGGCTCACTGGCAAGCCTGCAGTGCACGCGGATCGTGATCGCCCACAGGCTGAGCACGGTCGTGGATGCCGACCTGATCATCGTGATGGACAAGGGGCGGGTCGTCGAGTCTGGGACCCATCACGAGCTGCTCGATGGAGCGAGTGTGTACCGCCAGCTGTACGAAAGGCAGTCGCAATGACTGCGGGGATGGGCTCCAGCTTGCGATGCGGCCTCGTTGTCGCCATGTCCCTGGCGGCCTGCAGCCCCGCGGCGACCTCGCCCGTCGTCGAGGACACCAGCGCACAGGAGGAGGCGACGAAGTCCGTTGAGCAAGCGACCGAGTCCGGCCCGATGGTGGGCGTCCTGGTCCCCGAGTTGGAGGTCGTCTTGGTTGCCTCTGGCTTCGCAAAGCTTCAGCGGCTCGATCTGCAAGTCGGCGATCATGTCGCCGAAGGTGACCTCATCGCGCAGATGGACGTGCGAGGCGACAAGAGCGAGCTGGTCGCTGCCACTGCGGCGTGGAGGGCCTCGAAGGCCAGCCTCGACCGTCTTGCGCTGGAACTCGAGCAAGCCGAGGCGTCGCGCTCCGACGTCGAGCAGATCCAGAAGTTCATTTCCAAGGCTGAGGTTCGGGAGAGACAGTTCGCTGAGAAGCTCGCCAGCGCAAGGAAACGCAGCGCCGGAGCCTCGCTTCGTCAGCAGCGCAGCAAGATGGACGAGGCCTCTGCAAGGATCGCCGAAGCCGAGCTCCGCGCGCCGTTCAGCGGAACGGTGGCGCGCCGATATGCTGACCCTGGAGCGACTCTGGGCACGGGGGAACCCGTCGTCCAGATCATCTCTGATACTCGCTTGATACGTTTCGCCGTACCCGAAGCGCACAGCGCAGGGCTCGTCCTGGGTGCCGTCGTCACGGTTCGCTTCGTGGCGGAGGATGTCGATATGACAACTGCGGTCACGACCGTCGCACCGGAGATCGACGCGGGGACCCGACTGATCTTTGCAGAGGCCCGTCTGAAGCTCGACGACACTCAACGAGACCTGCTACGCGTCGGGACGGTCGCCGAGGTTCGCTTCGCAATGCCGCGAAGCTGATACGAGAAGGCGGGCGAAAGCCAACGCCTTCGCCCGCCCTCTTGCGAGCGTTGGAGGACGTCATCACGGCCACCAACGCCAACCGCTACAGGCTGGGGAAGTCGCCTTCTTCGCCAAGCGCGAGGGTGGTCGCGTGTTCTTCGCCAAGTGCCATCGTGGTCAGGATGTCTTCTTCGCCGACAGCGAGCGTCGTGGGGTAGGGGCCTTCTTCGCCCACAGCGAGCGTTGTGTGGATGCCGCCCTTGCCACCGGTGACTTCGCCGAGATCCTCAATGAACAGTTCTTTCAGCTTTTTCTTGCTCATGATGTGTTCTTCTGGTGCAGGGAGCGCGAATATTCGCTGTTCCCGGCGCGGAGTCTACTGCAATCGCTATAGGTAATGTTCCGTCTCGACCACACGATTGAATGCATACTCGACGCGGTCCGGCTGGCCGCCTAAGCCAGGTCCAACATCCCCGCTCGAGCTCGTCGAGTGGGCGCGAACGGCACGACGAATCTGGAGAAAGCCGGGGTCCCGAGCAGACGGCCGAACTCACCGCAGAGGGTGGGCAACGGCAGGCACTCCGCCCCGTCCCATGCCGAGACGTGACTCGCGGCTGGGTTTCATTGTGACAGCGCGATCGATGTCTCCATCGGGGTGCTCCGGTGCACGGTGGATCAACTCGACCCGGGAGCCGCAAGAAGCGGCGCCTCCGCACTGCCCCGTCGGCTCAGCCCCGAGACAGGGGGCAAGAGCGTGCAGCGACCCAACCTCCCCCACGTATGCGCGGCGGCCTACAACCCCAATCACAGGACTGTGGTGTCCTGCGCCTTCGTCTGGGCCGACATAGCCCAGGCTAGACTCTTCCCCGACTGACCTGAGAGCGCCACACCGCTATCCTCGTGGAGCACGCCCGTGATGCCGACCGAAGCCCCGGAGTCCCCCAAGCCCGACTCCCCGCGCCCGAGGCGTGCCGCATGGATCCTCGGGGGTCTCATCGTCCTCTTCGTCGTCGTCCTGTTGCGCACGGCGTGGTTGAGCGAGGACGCCTACTTCACCTTCCGCAGCGTCGAGAACTGGGTCTACGGCTATGGCGCACGCTGGAACGTCAACGAGCGCGTCCAGGTCTACACCCACCCGCTGTGGTTCGGACTGATGAGCCTCTCGTTCTTCATCACCCGCCACATGGCGGCGTCGGCGTTCGGCCTCTGCTTCATCTTCACGGGCCTCACCGTCTATCTGCTGGTTTGTAAGCTGAATCGCTCGTGGCAGGGCACGGCGATGGCGTTGGGCATTTTGATCGCCTCCAAAGCCTTTGTGGACTACTCGACCAGCGGACTCGAGAACCCCCTCTCTCACTTCCTCCTCCTGATGTTCTTCGCCGGGTTTTGGGCCGACGAGGACCCTGCCCCCAACGTCGCGGATCGCAGGATCTTCCTCACCAGCCTCGTCGGCGGCGGCCTGGTCTGCAACCGCTTGGACCTCGGCCTGGTGCTGGCCCCTGCCCTCCTCTACTGGCTGTGGCCTCCTCGATTCACAATCCGGCGGGTCTTCGCGATCTTCTGGGGCTTCTTCCCGTTGCTCATCTGGGAATTCGTCTCACTCATCTACTACGGCTTCTTGGTCCCGAACACCGCCTACGCAAAGCTGGGTTCGGGGGCCACAAGCGATTTCATCGTCACCCAAGGGACGCGCTATTTCAGGAACTCGCTGGAGTGGGACCCCGTCACCCTGGTCTGCACCTTCCTCATCGTGCTGGTGGCTCTCCGGCGTTTCCGTGAACAACCCAAGCACGCGGTCGCTGCCTTCGGAGCGCTGCTCTACGTAGGCTACGTGTTCAAGATCGGAGGCGACTACATGAGCGGGCGTTTCTTTAGCGCCCCCTTGGTCGTGGCCGCAGGCTTGCTCGCCAACCGAGCGAGTCTGCCCAGGCCGCCCCTCATCGTCGGAAGCGTGGTCACGACCGTGCTGGCCTTCGTGGCGCCCAACCCGACCGTCCTAAGCGGCAGTGACTACAGCGAGAAGCGACTCCACACCGATACGCTCATCGACGACGAGCGCGGTTATCGTCACGAGTTCGCCGGCCTCATCAGTGACCGCGAGAGCCCCTTCCTCCTCGAAGCTCCTTGGTACAAGGAAGGGGCCCAGCACCGCGAGGATGCCGAGGCGAAGGGCGAGACCCTCGCAATCGTCAATGGCAACGGCGGGTACATGGGCTACGCCGCAGGGCCGCAGGTGCACTACATCAACCCGTACGCGATCACCGATCCTCTGCTGGCTCGCCTCCCCGGGCGGATCGGCTTCGTCCTACCGGGGCACTTCCGGCGCCATCCGCCTTCCGGCTATGCGGAGGCCGCGGTGATGCGCGGAGAGATCGAAGACCCCGATCTGGCCAAGTATTGGGACGATCTCTCGCTGATCGTGAGCGGCCCCATCTGGTCGTCCGAGCGCTGGGAGGCCATCTGGCGTATGCACACCGGGGCAAACCAGCACCTCCTCGACGCCTACCTCAGCGCGGAGCGAACCTACGAACAGGTCTCGGTCCCGGGCGCGCTTTCCACATCGCTGCGGAACCATGGTGTCACCATCGTGCTGGGCGAGACGCACCACGAAGAGGTGCTCAGCGTTCGGCTCGAACGCGACGACGTGTATGCAATCGAGCTTTACCGACAGGACGTACAGGTGCACCACCGCGAAGTTGGTCAGAAGACCGAGCAAGCCAGCACACGCATGGTGCGGCATCGCGTACACATCCCCTCTGAGATCGCTGCTGCCGGCTATGACGAGCTCCGCATCCTGCCCGTCGACGGCAGCGGTACGTACCGCATGGGCCGCCTTCGCCTTCTGACCCACGAGCAAGCCGAAGCTGAGAACGCCGCGCCCAAGCCTACTCCGCCCGAGCCGGCGGCAGCTCGCTGAACCGTCCGCCGCTTGCACGATGCGAGCGCCGACGCCCGTTTGAACAACTCGCCCGCGGCGTCCTTCTGCCTCCCGTCCTACGAGGCAGCCACGCGTTCGCGCCACGATGCACCACCATCAAGCGGTGCCCGGACCCGCCCGTGTTGACGAGAGGACCTCGACCTCCATCAACGCCTGCTTTGGCGTTGTCCCGAACAGCCGTTTGAACTCGCGGCTGAACTGCGACTGACTCTGGTATCCGACCTGGAACGCGGCCTCGCCTGCGCTGAGACCGTCGCTCAACATCAGGACACGCGCACGGTGCAGTCGAACGGTCTTGAGGTACTGAATCGGTGTCAATGCCGTGACCTCCTTGAAGCTGCGGTGCAAGGTCGAGGTGCTCATGCCGACCATACGCGCGAGGCCGTCGACATCCGTCGGCCGGTCGAAGTGTTGCTGGAGGTGACGGACGACCCGAGCCACCCCACGACCCGCGCCGGCGTTCAGGGCGAGCTGACGGAGTTGGTCGCCCTGCTCCCCTCGCAGCAAGTGAAACAGGACCTCCCGCATCGCTCCGGGCCCAAGGACGCGTGCGCGTGTGCGGTCCGTGGAGTTCGCGGTCATTCGGGCGATGGCGTCTGCCAGTTCATCGTCGACCGGCGAGACGTAGAGACCGGGCTGGGCCGGTCTGGCACCCCCGGGGTGGGCCTCATCCATCTCGAGCAACAGTTGCCCGACCTCGGCGACGTCGACTTGCAGGACCAGCGCGAGGAGTGGTTCGTCGGGTGTCGCCTGCAAGATTTCGGCCTCGACAGGGAGCGGGAGCGAGACCACCAAGTAGTTCATGGGGTCGTATCGATACGTCTCGGTCCCCACGTGAACGCACTTGGATCCCTGCGCCACGAAGCAGACGCTGGCGTCGTAGACCATCGAAGTCCGGGCCATGGGCTTGGCGCTGCGGAACAGCTTCAGACCGGGCCAATACGTCGTGTTGGTCCCCTCTTTCGGCGTGTTGGCCAACAACAACTCGACGATGCCAGGCGTCGCCATCGCCAGGATTTGACCAGTTTTCGAGGCGATTGGCCACCTGGTGTGTGTCCGGTGACAGGAATAGGCAAACCGTCGCCAGGATCGAGCGTGGCCGCCACGCACCGCGGCGCCTAGGGTAGGAGCACGCCGCAGTCGCGAGGGACAAACAGCATGAAGTATCGATTCTTGGGAAACACCGGTCTACGCGTCTCAGAGCTCTGCCTTGGGTGCATGACCTTCGGTCAGGGGTTCTATGGCATTGGTCAAGTCGAGCAGGACGGCGCCACAGCGCTGGTGAAGCGAGCCCTCGACGGGGGCATCAACTTCTTCGACACCGCCGACATCTACAGCTACGGCCAATCCGAGACCCTCCTCGGCGGAGCGCTGAAGGAGCTCGGCATCGACCGCGACGCAGTCGTCCTCGCCACGAAAGTTCGCGGACCGATGAGCGACGCGGCCGGCGGTGGAGCGGGCGACATGAACAACGTGGGTCTGTCTCGCAAGCACATCATCGCCGGCTGCGAAGCGAGTCTTCGCCGCCTCGGTACCGACCACATCGACCTCTACCAGATCCACGGTCCCGATGATCGCACGCCGATGGAGGAGACCATGCGGGCACTCGAAGACCTCGTCCAACAAGGCAAGGTTCGCTACATCGGGTGTTCCAACCTCGCCAGCTGGCAAGTGGTCAAGGCAAACAGCCTTGCCGCGGCCGGCACCCGCTTCGTGTCCCTGCAGGCCTACTACTCGCTGCTGGGCCGTGAGCTCGAACTCGACCTCGTGCCGATGTGCGAAGACCAGGGCCTCGGCATCATGGTCTGGTCACCGCTGGCCGGTGGCTTCATCACGGGCAAGTATCGTCGTGGCCAAGAGGACCCTGAAGGATCCCGTCGGACCACGTTCGACTTCCCGCCCGTGGACAAGGAGAGAGGCTACGACTTGATCGAGAAGCTGGACGAGCTCGCCAAGGCCAAGGACTCCACCATCCCGCGATTGGCCCTTTCATGGGTATTGCAGCAGCGGGGCATCACCTCGGTGCTCGTGGGCGCCAAACGGGTCGAGCAACTCGAGGACAACCTCGGCGCGGTGGAGCTTGAGTGGTCACAAGATGAACTCGACGCCCTCGCCGAGCTCACCGCACCGCCGAACCTGTATCCGCATTGGATGGTGGCGAACTTCGCCCGGACGTGACGCCGTACGGCGGGGACCAGCCTCCGCGAAACCCGTTCGTGGCTGACGACGCGTTCGCGGGACCACAGGACGTCTAGTAGTTGCTTTCGAATGGCCCCAAGTCCGGGGCAGCGCCGTACCACTCGACACAGGCGCCATCCGACTTCTCGCCCGACGTTTCGCAGTGGTAGCCAGGGATCACGACGCCACCGTCGATGAGGTCCGATCCTTCCGCAAGGTGAGCGAAAGAGATGTCAGGAAGACTGTGATCGGCTTGTCGCGGAAGCGTGAGCTCGGACATGTCGAGACTCAAATAGTCTTCCTCCTCGATGCCGAAGTCCGGGTTATCGATCGCCCATGGCCAACCTCCGTCATCTTGCTTCACCCAGCTATTGTGGCTCTCAGTGTACTCAGAGTTCGAAATGGCGATATTGTAGACCTCCCCAATAGGCCCAACAGCGACGCTGCTATAAGCAACATTATTCCGGTAAACGGACGTCGTACTATCCGAGTGACCGTGGTAGTTCTGAAAGGCAAAATTGTTATGAAGCAGCCCACCATTGGGCCAAAGGTCGTCGAAATCAGCCAGGATATTATTGTAGACCCCAACGCCCAGATTGCCAGCGGCAATGGAGTTTCGAACGACGACGCCGACCTCCGCGCCTAGTTCATAGCCCTCGATTCCAGAGCGATTGACCGCGGTAATTTTGAAGCCATTCCCTTCGACGTCCCAGTCGCCGGACTCATCCGCGTATTTGTCCGTGGACATGGCCCAGCACGAATCGAAGATCCGCATTCCGGAGCCGTGAGGGTCAAACCCATCGTCGCTGTAGTTCCAAGCGCGACAACCTTCCCAGGTGAAGGTGCTGCCGTGATACGTGGCTACTTTCCAGCCATCCGCAGCGTTCCCCGGCGCTGTGGAGTGCCGATCAAACAAGTTGTACGCATCGCAGTTGACCCAGGAGGATTCGTCGCTTTCGTAGATCGGGGTTGGATACGTGCAATTGCTTTCATCACCGCCCTGATCCTCCACGCATCGGTCATAGGAGGCCTGCGCATCGAGTTCAGTCCATGCGCCACTCCAGTGCTGAAAGGCCCGCCCATCGATATCATGCACGGTCATGTTCTCATACCGCATATTGGCGCAGTTCGTACATCCGATGCCGTAGGCCTCCGAGTACGGCTTCTCGTGCTCGAAGTCCGGTGGACTCTGGTGGATTTCCCTGACCGTCAACCCCCGAAGGTGGATGTACTCGACATTGTCCATGCTCACGCCAGCATTCCATTGGTACTCGTCCGGTTCCATGAGACTGCCGTCAAGGATGGGGACCTCACCTGGGTAGTTGAAGTAGCGAATAGGCGCGTCCTCGGTTCCGGTATTCTCGGCGAGGAGCCCCATGCCGAAGACGCGTCCGACACGCTCGGCCGGCTCCCAAACACCACCGCGAATGTAGACGATATCTCCGGGACGAGCGGCCTCGACCCCCCTTTGCCACGAGTAGAAAGGCGCCTCAAAGCTGCCGACGTTGCTGTTGTCTCCATCCAAGGATACGAAGTACGTTTCTCCCGGAACTTCGAGCAGACAAACGTCCTCAAACTGATAGTAGCCGGATTCGCATTCTGCGCCTCCTGACGTATCCGTGCTTTCCGAGGGTTCCGTACCTCCCGAAAGGCCCGTGCTTCCTGAGGGGCCCGTACTTCCAGACGCGTCTGTGTCCCCTGACGCATCCGTGTTTCCAGACACACCTGTGCTTCCTGACGCATTCGTACCCCCAGAGGAGGAGGAGGCGGACGGACAGCCAGCAAGCAGGAGCAAGCTTACGAGTAGGGGTACGGGTCGAGTGGAACCGAGAATCGGGGACGTGCTCTGCTCGGCGTAGAGGGGGCCATGGGGGACGGACAGGACTGGCGCTCGACCATCGATGACGCGTGGCATGGCTCGACCGTACCAATAATGGCACCCAGTGTCATATTGTAATTCTGGTGGTTTTCCGGACGTTGGCAGGTCTTGATTCGCGCGACCGCAGCCAAGCTGGGGGCGCGAAACGACTGGCGCGAGGTCTACAGACCCGAGACTGACGGTGAGCCGGCCACAGGAGCTGGACAGGAGTGCGGGGCGCAGCCCACCCACCCATCAGCAGTGATCCGTTTCTCGACTGGCGCGACAAGAAACTTTCTCGCGTGCATGGGAATCGATTGGCGGCGTCGCACCACCACAGTGGTCCATATGCCCCAAGTTAGACGACTCCGTAGCCCTCTCGCGGTCGCTGCGATCGCCATGCTCACCGGCGGCGCATGTGCCGATGGAGACGGTCCCTCGGTCGCCGACGACACGGGACCGACGACGGGGACAACAGACGTGACGGCGGACACGGGACAAAGCGTCCCCATGTCCACTGGCGGCGTCGATGAACCGACGACATCGAGCTCGAGTACAGCGGGCAGCAGCGGGTCCGGCGAAGAGACCGGAGACACGACGGAACTCGAGCCTGCACGCGGCGTGTCGATCTCTGCGGTGCATCTAAACCCGGGAGTCGCGATTCCGATTGCCGTGGACTCGGTTGCAATCCCGCCCACCGAACGCAGTGCTCGACTGCCCCGCAACCGTGAAACCGCCCTACGTGTGTTCCTGGACGTCGATGAAGACGTTTGGGTGGAGCGCGCCCTCGAGGCCCGCGTCACGGTCACGCAGGAGGACGGGACCCAGGACCTCGTCGTGCAAGAGGCGGTGGTCTCCAGCGACTCGCTCGTCGATGAGCCCGACTCAGGCTTTCTGGTGGTCCTCTCTGCCGACCTGATGAACGCGGGGGCGAGCTGCACCGTGGAGTTGTTCGAGGCAGGCGGTGACTTCGAGACGCTGCCCCCCGTCGACACGCCCCCCGGCGCGGCCGAGGGAGAACTCCCCCTGGGCGTGGAAGCACAACCGCAGAACATGCGGGTGGTCTTGGTTCCCGTCGACTACACGTCATCGGAGTGCACGACCAGCGTCGACGTGTCGGGGGACGGACTCGCAGTGTACGAAGATGCACTGTTTCAACTTCACGGCCTCGAGACCATCGAGGTCACCGCACATGCTCCGATCGTCGTCGACGACATCGACCTGTCCACGTACGACGGATTCGTCGAGCTACTCGGCCGTACCGGCGTGTTGCGAGCAACGGACCAAGCGGACCCGAACGTCTACTACACCACGCTCTTCGACAACTGCGGGGCCTGTGACGGCGCGACCTGTCTCGGTGGAATTGGTGCGTGGGCAGGCCCGACGATGGGCGATGGCGCGACGCGGGTCGCCGTGGTGTCGACCTCGTTCAAACAGGCGGACTCGGTTGTCCACGAGATCGGACACAACCAGGGGCGATCCCATGTCGGATGTCCGAGCTTCAACCAGGACGTCGACCCGTCCTACCCTTACGCCGACGGCCTCATCGGAGGGTGGGGCTGGGGCGTGCGGGACCACCAGGTTCGCGCAGCCGCCGAGCACTACGACTATATGACGTACTGCGACGCGGAGTGGGTTTCCGACTGGCAGTGGAACGCGACGTTCGAGCGCATCTCGATCCTGTCGAGTTGGGATGCCGCCGACATGACCGACGCGCTCGATGGTTCCAATGTTCTCGTCGGCCTCGTCGACACCGAGACCGGCGTCTCACACTGGTGGACGGATCGCGGGTGGGTCGACCCCTCCGCACTCGATGATTTCACATCGTTGCGGTACGTGGACGAGCGCGGTGACGCGACCGAAACCGCGGTCGATGTCGTCCCACTTCACGGAGGGTCGGCGGTCATGGTGCGAGCCCCGCTGCTCGTCGCCGAGGAGCTCGAACGCGTCGAGCTCAACTTGGCGACGGTCTCCCTCGATGTCGCACGGGCGCAGATCCGGATGACCCGCTGAGAGCATTCCGATAACTCCCCCCCCCGGGAACCCATCAGTCGAATCAGGTGGCGACTCACCGCGGGCGCAGCCGCGCACCCGGCAACGCACGCGTCCGCACACCTGGGCGCCTCCTCCAGCCCATGGTCACGCGGACGTACGCCGGACGCGACAAGGAACTCTCGCTCTCCCCGTACGACGGCTTGTCGTTCTTGGTCCACCGCCCGTGAGCACCGCAGCCGAACCCCCTCAGCCCGCGAGGAAGACCCACGTGTGCACGATCCCGACCGCGACAGCGATCAGGCGCCGCTTCCAGCGGCCTTCTTCACTGTGGTTCTCCACGAAACTCCCAAACTGGCCAGGCCCGGAGGATGGAGGCGGGGCCCGGTCGAACAACAACTGCAAGATGCCATACGCCGTCATCGCCGAGACCGCGAGGATGCCCAGATGCAGCCAGCCGAGTTCCGCGACGAGAGCATCAAGCCGCTCCGGCGCTCCGAGCCGCAGGCCCCACAACGCAAGCAGGCCCACTGCGCCCCCAGAGGCCATCGCGAGCGCTTGCGCCCTCGCAGAGAACCTCTCCCCTTTTCGATGCCCGACTCAATCGCCTCGTACGCAAGGCCTTCGATGTCAGTCGCACGCGGCAGCCGCGGCATTCGGCGTCCAAGCACCTCGTCGCCGCCACGCTCGACCTCCAAGGACCCACAGAAGGGGCGCTGCTTCCTGCGGGCCAGGACCGGAAGGATAGCAGCGTCGAGAGTTGGCCCCACCAGAGACTGCTTCCCCGCGGGTACACCACGCCGAGACCAGGGCGTGAGAACGAGTCACGCAACTTCCAGAGGACCCGAGACACGGCCGGGAATGGCCGCGGCTCTCCGGCCTACCCCTCGGGGATGAAGTCGTCGCACACCCGGTCGATGATGCTCACGGCCTCTTCGAAGAACGGGGCGTACGACTCCGCGCGGATGTCTCCGAGCAACGCGTTGTCACCAAAGTGGTTCACGAACTGCTCGAGTGAGACACTTTGGGAGATCACACCGAGGGCGACGATCGCCTCTTGGTCCCCACCCTTGGCATCGACGACAGCCTCGATGGCGGTTGCGCCGTTGACTCCCTCCGCGTTGTCTTCGTCGGTAATGAGCGTGACGACGAGGATGGCATCATCACGGAGAAACCCGGCGTTACACTCTCCGGCGGAGGTCCCCTCGTCGCCGAGCGCATCGATCATGCGGTCCAGGGATTCTTCGGTCCCAGGGCCTGCGGTTCCCACCTGGGCAACACAGGCGAACGCATCTTCGAGGTCGGGTTGGGTGTGATCCAGGTACCGGCGGTCGCTGGTGAAGATCGGGCACGGCAGGCCGGTCGTGTCGCGGCCGACCGGCTCTATCACGCCGGCACCGACGACGGCCTCGCATGGTGAGGCCGGGATCGTGACCCCACAGCCGTACTCGGGAGCGCCTTCACAGTATCCGAGCGACTCACAACCACTTTCACAATAGTCGTAGCCCCACCCGTCCAGGTCGGTGACCATGATGTGATAGTTGGTGATCTCGACCTGTTCCTCAATAGCCTGGATGAAGTCAGGAAAGCTTGCGATCAGGTTCTCCTGAAAGTCCCGCATCGATCCAGAGTTGTCGATCACGAACAGGAAGTCGACCCGGCTGCAGCCCCGCACACCGTCGCCGGCTGCCGTGGGGTCCGTGGGATCGATCGTGCCTCCGGCAAGGTCCAGTCTCAAGCCCCCCGTGTCGTTGAATTCGTCGTCGCTCGTGTCTTCGTCGCCCTCGTCGTCGAGCGGTGCCGCCACCGGTGCCATCTGTGGAGGCCGGCGACTGTCTCCACAACCAGAAGTGAGCGTGAGCACCGCCCCGAGCACCCCGAGCAGAGTTCGCGAGCGTCTCCGTGCCCGCACGAGTACCAGCAGCATGAGTGCGAAGAACGACGCACCGCCGTCGTTCCCAGCGGAACAACCGCACCCCGAGTCCGCTGCCCCACCGGCGAACCCACCCGTATCGGTGCCCCCCAGATCGGTCTCGACGTCGGCGGCGGACGTGGTGGACCCCTCAGTGTTCTCTACGCCCGTCGTCGTTCCTACCCCGTCCTCGCCCGTTGTCCCGTCCAAGGCTCCGGTAGAGGTCTCCCCCCCGGTCTCGGGATTGGGGCCGCCGGGGTTGGGATCGCACGCGTCGCCAACACCGTCTCCGTCGAAGTCGGCCTGGGTTGGGTTGAACGTCTCGGGGCAGTCGTCTTCGTCATCGCAGACCGCGTCGTGGTCCGAGTCGGCGGTACAGGCGTCGACCTCAGCCTGGCCGGGATAGACGTCGAACCCGACCGTGACCCAGTCGGTGCCGATCCTCTCACGGCGCCGGCCGGGCACATCCGCGAACCCGTCGCCGTTGGTGTCGTTGAGCCCGCCCAGGCCCATGTGCACGAGCTCCGAGTTCACCCACCCCCCCGGAATGACGTCGCTCGGCGACGACGCCAGGCCATCGGGCGACCCGGGAAAGACGAAGATGAATGTCCGCTCCAACCCCACGGGCGAGAGAAGCGGGGCAGTGCTCACCGCGAGGTCTGCGATCCCGTCGCCGTTGAGGTCGCCCGCGGCAGAACTCCGTCCGAAATAGGAGTAGGCGTTTCCCGTTGGACCGGTGGGACTGACGAAGCGCCAGCTCCGACCGCCGGACAGTCCGTCTGCACCACCGTATAAGACCAGCATCTCTGCTGGAGCCTCCTCCCTCCATAGAGGAACAGCGACATCGCCGCGTCCATCCCCGTCGAAGTCGGCAGCGATGGCCACCTGGTGGTCCAAGAGCCCGACGATCTCGGCGAGGCGTGGCAGTGGCTCCCCCGCAAGTTCGTCCAAGGAGATCACCTGGTCCGGCGCCGCCGGCCCAGCGCTCGGCATCCCGCTCCACCGCACGAGATTCACCCAGCTCGCTCCACCTGCCCCCCTCGCGAGGACGAAAAGCTCTGCACTGCCGTCACCCTCGATGTCGGGCGCCGTGAAAGGAACACCCCACTGCTCATTGCTCGCTTCAACGACGATATCGGCGGTGTCGGGAAGCGTCCCGCCGTCTTGTATGAAGACCTCCAAGGACGAAGGCCCACCCGACGACCCGACTACGGCGATGTCGACGTCGCCGTCTCCATCGAGGTCTCCTGTCGCCGGCAAGCGAGATGCGCCATCCCGCGGCCTGCTCCAGACCTCGGTGGTCTCGAGCCCCACAGCGGACCCGCGGTGCAGTCGCAGCGAGACGGGAGCTCCGGCGTACACGAGGGCGTCAGCCAGTCCGTCGCCATCCACATCACCGGCAGCGAACAACCTGGGTGAGCTGGAGTTCGGCTCGTACTCGATCTGCTGTACGGATTCGGTCGTGGGACCACCGGGTGCGCCGAGGTGCACGCTCAGCGTTGCCCTGCTGCTCGCCGCGCCCATGCCGTCCTCGTGCGAATCGATGGCAGCAAGGTCTGCGAAGCCATCACCGTCGATGTCGCCGAGTATCACCGGGAAACCCACTGTCGGACTCGCCCCCAGCTCCCACGGCTCGTCTGCTAGGACGGAATGCATCGGGCCTCCGCCGAAGGCAACCAAGCCCAGGTGCCCCCGGGACCGTTCTCCGAGAAGCCCGTCGTCCGTCGGGTCCGGATCTGCGTAGCAGCCACTGAGCGACAGCAGTGCCGCGGCGAACAACGAAGCCGCGACGAATGCGTTGCGTCCGTTTCCTTCGCCCGCTTTGGTTTCGTGCGCTCGGCGGGCCGAACAGGAGAAGCAGAGAAACCGCTGAACTGACCAAGTCAACATCGCAGCCCTCTACGCGGGAGGCGAGCGGTTCTTTCCTCGCGGGCCCTCTTCAGGGTGCGTCGGGGGGCTCCACGAACACCTCGGCGCAGTCATCGGCCCAAACGAACGCTTCAAAGTGCGCGTCGTCGTGGTCCATGAAACTGGCGTAGCCGACGTCGCCCGCCCACAAGGACTCGGTGCTCATGTCGATCTCGGCCACCAGTTCGCCGTTGTCGGGCGTGACCAGATCGGCTGACGCATCGGGCGAAGCGATAAAGTAGCGGAAGACAACACGGTCCTCGGCGACGACGAACTCCGAGCCCACGTAGACTCCTCCGCCGTCGCCCTCGCCGATCCCAACACACCCGCCGGTCACGAGCTCGGGCATGCGGCCGTCGATCCGACGAACGAGCTCGCGGGGTCGCAGCACGGCGGTCGACGACGTTTCACTGTCCCCGACGTCGCCGCTGCCCCCGTCAGTCGACGACGTTCCATCGCCTCCGGTACTATGGCTGCCCCGTCCGGTCGACGACATTTCACTGCCGCCGGCGTCGTCGCTGCTGCGATAGACGGAAGGGGACCCGCTACACGCGCACAGCACACAGGCCGCCAATCCGTCCCAGCGAACCATCATGGGGGACACTACGCGACAGCGCGCGCGAACTTTCCTCGCGACGAAGAGGCAAGATCCACAGTCGTCGCGCGTAGTGAGGAGCAGTCCGTCCACTTGGCCACGTTGGCACCCATGATCGCGAGCATTGTCGCATCCCTTGGACCCGCCGCACCATCCTCAGGTGCGGCGGCTCCACCGCGCCCGGAAGTCGCGGGTCCCGCAGTCCGTCTGGACATCCACGGTGACCGGCCCCGCGAGCGTATCGAGCTGTTGCGCGGTGCGACAGCCGTGCGTGTTCTCGAGTTGGGCGGTTGTCTGACCACTGGCGCCGCGGACGTTGTGGTCGACATCACCGTGGGCCCGCACGAGATAAACCTGGAGATCACCGATGGGAGCACCGTGAACGGGCACACCGTCCGTGGAAGCGGAGCAATCGCGGCCCTCGAGGCCGTGCACCGTGTCGAGTCCGGCATACGCACCGCCGCGCCCTCGGTCGTGCACGGACCCGCATGCAGGGAGGCCGCGATCGGCGTGCGAACCCAGGGCCACCGCGACACGAAGTGGGCTCGGCGATGGGTCGCGGGGCTAGCGCGGAGCGGACGTTCATTGACCGCCGCTCATGACCACGGGCCGATGCAGGTCTGTCTACGGCGCGATGCCGAGACACTGATCGTCGGGTATGGCCCAGATTGTGGCGACGAGGTGCGGATCCCAGTCGCGGGTGGGCAACCAATCACGGACGAGTCGACGGACCAAGCAGTCGGGGCCGCGCTCGCGTTGACCCGCGAACCGAACGAGCCCGCCGTCCCCGTGGAACCCTCGCCGCCCCAACCCACGCCCCCCGACGACAGACCCGCCATCGTCGCGCCGCAGCCCGAGGTTCCGGAATCCGAGCCCCCGAGACCCGAGCGTCCGCCCCCGGCGATGCTGCACGCGCTCGCTGCTGGAGGGCCGTCGTTTCGTCGCGGCCGTGTCGATCCGGTCGCGCTCGTCAGCGTCGGCGTCGAGTTCGCTCCCGGAATCTTCGCAGCAGCCGACGTGGCGGTGATACCAGCCCGTCTACGACGTGGCGTCGTTGCTGTCGACACAGATGCTGCTGTGAGTCTCGGCTACAAACTTCCGCTCAGCGGACGCTGGTCGCTGCGGTTCGCAGGCGCTGGCGGAGCTCGAATGCACACCTACAAGTTTGAACGTGGGCGTACCCGTCTCGGCGATACGACATGGCTCGCCGCGGCTGCGCTCGCAAGCTCCGTTCGCATCGGCGCCGGTCTGGGCCTCGAACTCGGCGTGCGTCAGCACTTCGTGGGCCGCGGCTGGCTGCACGAAGTCGATGGCGTCTCCGCCGGTGAACGTGGGACGTCCACAACCGTCGTTTATGCGGGTGTTCGGTGGATCGGGAGGCGCCAATGATCGTGGGTACCCACCAGCTCCAACACGACGCGCAGGCGCGCGAGGCCACGCTCACAGAGCGGGTCGACGCGTTGTACGTTGAGCACCACCGGCGTGTGTATGCGCTCGCACTGAACTTCGGCGGGGGCGACCACGCCTGGGCGGAGGATGTCACTCAAGACGCTTTCTTCACGCTGCTGGCTCGCATCGGCGAGCTATCCGAAGGATGTGATCCTTGGCCATGGCTGCGCCGTGTGACGATCAATCGCTGTATCTCTCAACAGCGCCGCCACCGGGTCCGGCATTCGCCATGGGTACGGTGGCTCTTGCGCGAGCAACCCGCGGAGCCACAGCCGGAGCTCGAGCTCGACGTGAGCGACAAGCTACGAAGGGTTTGGGCGGCAGCGAAACAGCTCCCCTCCAAACAGCGGGCCGTGTTCGCCCTGCGCTACTTCGAAGACCAGTCGCAGACGGCGATCGCCAAAACCCTAGGTTACTCTGAGGGCTACGTGTCCAAGCTCCTGCGGCGTGCACAGGAGCGAGTCCGTGCGCTTGCCCAACTGGAGGACGACAATGGTTGAAAACCCGTTCCCGAGTGAAGAGGCCCGCGCGATGAAGGACGCGGTCCCCCACGCTCGCTTCTTGCGGATGCGTCGTCGGTTGCGGGAGCGCGCAGAAGCTTCTGCGACACCCACCCGGCGCCATATCGGGCCCAAGGTCGCGTTCGTGGCAGGAGCCCTGGTCGCGGTCGTAGGCGTGGTTGCGCTGCAATCTCCGCAGGCCCCGGTGGCGACGCGGGCGGCTACGGGCCCGATGGAGGCTGAGCCCGTAGCCATCGCACCCCCTCGGAAGAAAGAGCCTACTACGGCGGCTCGCCCGCCAGTCGAGACCTCTGCCCTCGCCGCTCGCGGAACGGGCTGCGACGCTACGACGATCAACACTACGGAACTCGTGACCGTGGCCGGGCCTTGCGTCCTGTCAGGGGGCGGCGTGCAGGTCCAGGTGGTCGATGCCGCGACGCTGCGCGGGAACGGGGCCCGCGTCGAGTTGGCCGCGGGCGCGGCGGATTTCAACGTCGCCCCCCGTGTCGCAGGTGAGCGACCGTTCGTCGTGCAGACGCCAGCGGTTGCCATCCAGGTGACCGGCACACGTTTTTCGCTCGCACAGGATATCGATCGCGGGACCCTCGAAATGCACGAAGGGCATGTCCAGCTGGTTGTCACGGCAAGCGACCACCAGCGCCAAGTTGTCGCTGGCGAGACGCTTCATTGGGTGCGGGAGGCCAGCGGTTTTCGACTCGAGACCGCCTCTGATACCGGTACGAGTTCGTCGCCGGAGGCGGCGTCCTCGCCGCAGCCCGCCAAGCGTCGCGGCCATAAGCCAGACGTCGATAGTGTCGTGAGGCGCGTCGAGGCCCTGCGAGGCGCGGGCGAGTTCTCCGAGGCTACTCGTGTCATCACCCGTGCCCTGCCATCACTACGCCGACGCGATCGCGCAGTGCTGTCGTTCGAGCTTGGCGAACTCATCGAGCGCAGCCGCGGGACCGAGGCTGCGTGTGCCCACTGGCGTGCATACCTGCGCGAGTTCCCGAAGAGCCGCTATACCAGCCTCGTCCTGGGCGAGCGGGCCCGGCTACGCTGCAACCCTGAAGGAGACTGAGAGACTGAAGTATGACCAGCGTCGTCCTCGGCGAACCCGCGGCGCTCCTGGCCGTAGCCGAACAGCGTCACCGGTTTAGACCTCCCAACGGTTCATCGGCCCCAGCTTCGGCGTAGCGCATCGAAGTCCATCCGAGTGCGGGGCAATCCGACGTGCCATTGGTCGTCGTTGGGGTTGAGTCACGCGAGTCGCTTGCCGTCGATCATGACCTCGGCCCCCATCAAGGGCGCCGCCATCGGAGGACGTGGAGACTTCTTGGCGGCATGTTGGTCCGGCTGAATGAACGAGAGCGAGTACGGATACGTGCTCGGCGAAAGGTCGCCCTTGAACCGCGCCGCGGCTTGATCACAACCCAGCCCACCCGCTCCGACTGCCAGCACGGACCAGGCTCAGGTGGAGACCCGCCAGGCGACAATCCCCGCGAGGTTGCAGATGCGGGGGGTCATTGTGAGGCCGAACAGCTTGCCTACTCCGGGTCCCCCGTCGAGTCGCCCGTTCCACCGGTCGACCCTGTCCCGGAGTCGCAATCGTCGGGATCCGAGCCATCGGGACACCGACCACCCTGGCTCATCTCCTCGCACACGCCGGGCTCGGTGGCGCAACAGTCGAACACATCCGTCCCCTCAAAACAGATGTCGGAGCCTTCGGGTTCGTCGCAGGAGTTGTTCTCGACGAAAGGGCACGGCTGCGGCGATGAACACAACCCGCCGAAACACAGCAGCCCCTCATCACAGACTCCAGCCTCGCCGTCCTCAGCGCTGCAAGGGCACGAGATCGCCCCCGCTTCGCATTCGACACACGTGTTGAGCGAGCACGCCAAGCCCTCGTTGCAGGTGAACTCGGGCGTGCACACGCAGTCGAGCGTGCCTGCGTCGCAGGACGGTCCGGTCGTCGTCGAACTCGGAGACTCGTCGCCGCTTGACGAGGACGACGTGGAGCTGGTCGAGTCGCTGCCCGAGCTGGACCCCGGCGCGCCCGTGCCCGTCGCGGTGGGCACACTTGTCGTGGAGGAATCGTCGGGGTCTTCGGGGTCCGACGCCGAGCCACCGTCGCAGCCCCCGGACAGGCCCAAGCCCAGCAAAGCCGCCGCCACGCGAGCCGACCGCTTCGAGCGACGACGTCTCCGCATCAGTCCGACCAGCCCGAACACGAACAGCCAAGTGGCATCCCCGCCCGAGCTCGAGCGACAGCCGCAGCCGTCGTCTCCCGCCGAGGACCCGGCCGAAGATCCGCCCGTGTCCGTGTCGTCCCCGTCCGACGTGCCGCCTCCTGCAGACGAGGTCCCGGCGTCGGAACCTGTCGACGTCGCCCCAACCCCGGTCGAGCTTCCCGTGCCCGAACCGTCGGCCCCTGTGTCGTCCCCCCCGGATGAAGACCCGCCTTCAGGCGCAGGCGGAGGATCCACATCGACGCCGATCACGACGGCGGCCGTTTCGCTCTCGTTTCCCGCCCAGTCCCCGACACGCGCTTGGATCTCCAACACGCCCGGTGGGAGCTCGACCTCCCATTCCCAGGGGGAACCGACAAGGCGAGACCCCGCGATGTCCTCACCGTTGACGATCAACTCCACCCACGAGACGCCGCTGACCGCATCGGTCGCTTCAGCGACGATCAACGCAGACGCCGTCCTCGCCCCATCCGGAATGTCGATCCGTTCACGGTCCTCGGGCTGTGTGATCGCGCCGCTGGGCGCGACCAGGTCTTCGCTGGCGTCGTACGCATCGCCGCACGTGGTGTTCCATTCGATGCTCGGACCCCCACCACATCCCTCCGACCACGACTTGCCTACGCCGACGTTCGGTTCGAGGGGGAAGTCGCGGCACGCCGGGCTGGGATTCCACTGTCCATCGCCGCCGTGATGACATGGCGTCACGTCGATTCCGCTGATGCGTTCGATGTCGGGGATGGCGCTGTGGATGGTGGGGAACCACATCGCATCACCACAGTTTCCTTGGTTCGGACCGCTGACGATTCCGAACGCCCGCCACGTACCATCGGGCATCTGAACGAACGCCGGTCCGCCCGAATCCCCCGCGCACGGGCTCTGTCCTCCACCACCGATCACCGCAACGCCCCACTGGTCGATGTAGTGAAGCACGGTGTCCACGGTGAACTTCACGCCAAAGGTCTCTTGGTCTGTGCCGCCAAAGCCGACCAGGGTGACCGGCGTTTCAGAGGTGAGGACCGTGGTCTCGCAGCCGGCCAGCGCGGGGACGATCGGAACATCTTCGACCGGCTGGGCGAGCTTACAGAACGCGTAGTCCGCTGCCCGGCTGGGGCCGATGTCCTGCGTCGTCAACCAGGCGGGGTTGGTCCAACAGTACTCCGTGTCGACCGAGAAGCCCTCGGGCGGCGTCGGTGTTCCGTCGGCCACCGACTCCGCGAACCACACGCGCTCCGCTTCCCCGCAATGCGCCGCGTACACGACGATCTCCGGGTGGATCAGCGTGCCCGTGCAGTTCTCGAGGAACACGGTGGACGGCCACTCACAGGACGCAACGGGTCCACCACCGATGATGCTCGATGTGTCGGGAATCGAGGCGAGGTCCTCCGCCGCAGCATCGGTGCTGAGCGCGACCAAAGGAAGGGCCAGCGCAAGTGCAGCCATTGCGAGGAGTCGAGACGAAGTCGGGTTTTTGGTCCTCATGCGTGAAACGGTCCTGCTCGGACCAGACACTGACACGCCCGGCCCCGCGCAGTGTTCCACGAAGAGATGGAGAACGGGACCCCCCCTGTGACCCGTCAAGGTGGAGCGCAAGGCCCAGGACCGCCGTCTGGCCCCGCTCGTATCACACACAACCATCGAACACGGCTCCGAGGCCGGGACCCTCGACGTTGCTGGGACGCGAAGGCAGGTCGCGGTGAAGCCAGCCCGGTGTAGACGCCTTCAGGTTGCCCGGTCGTGTCCGCGCCGACTCCGGCACACCGCCTTCGCGCCCGTGCGGTGTCGCCACGCAAGAGGTTCGGCTCGAGCCGGGCCAATCGCATGACACCGAAAACGCCCCCAGTGGGTACAGGCGGCCGCCCGTGACGTTTCACGCCCGCACGGTTGTCTGACTCTGGCCAGGCCAAACGCAGCAGCGGTGCGACGCCGCAAGCGCCCTGTCGAGAACAGCCGCAGTCGGCCAGCGTTCTTCCCAGCCGTTGGGCAATGGCCGGCGAGCGGTAGAGACACGCCCTGCGGGCCGGGACGCATGGGGAGTGAATGGTAGCCTCACCCGGTGAACCGTCGTGCGACTGCGATCACCGCGGCCCTCCTCTCAGGCGTCGCATGTGGTCCGGTCGTCTCAAGTGGCAACACCGAGGACGCAGCGTCGAACTCGAGCGGCGGGGCGGAAACGACGGCCGCCGACGCGACCTCTCCGAGCTCCAGCGGAGGTCTCGAAGAGACCGGCGGCAGTTCGCCTGGAGGCGACACAGTGACCGGCGACAGCTCGGGTGAACCCGCGTTGCACTCGTGTGACGTTCCCGTTTCGTGCGACCGAGGGGTTTTCGACGGTTCCCTCGCCCTCTCCGCGCCGGAGGATATCGCGGAGATCATGGGCTACACGAGCATCTCGGGCCGGCTCTCCGTCTCGGACAGCGACTTCGAGTGCCTGAGTTTTCTGGCTTGTCTGGAGAGCGTCGGGCACGACCTCGCGCTCGAACGAAACGCACAACTGATCGACGTCACGGGCTTGGACAACATCGCGGCGATCGGTGCGTTGCCCGACGGACCGCTGGGGCCCGGCGGCACGCTGACCGTCTCGAACAACGCCGCCCTGGCCGACTTCAACACCCTGGACCTGCTCGAGCAGACGCCGGCCTCCCTGCGGATTGTGGCGAACGAATCCCTCGAGAGCATCAGCGGTCTGCAGGCTTTCGTCGGCACCTTCGACGACCTGGAGATTCGCCTCAACCCGAGGCTGAGCGACATTGCGTCGGAGGGACTCGCCGCCATCCTGTTCATTGGCGGAGAGTGCTCCGTGTCGGACAACGAGAGTCTGAGCGCCGCGATCGTGGACGACGTCTGCGAGCCGAAATGCCCCGGGGACCCGTGGCCGGGAAACGGGTGCTGACCCTTCCGCGGACATCGGACCGCCGGCACGCTGAACACCTTGCCCGGCCGTGCAGCGCTCCGGCGGAGCTCGGCCCTCATCGAGATCGGGCTTGGCGAGTTCAAGAGAAGCGTAGTCGAACTGAAGCTTCGCTCGTCCACCGCGACATGACCCTTCATTCCATCGGTCGTCTCTACGACCTGCCACCGCCTCGCTCTCCTGGACCGTCGCAGCCGCGGTGACCACGGGCTGCGTCACCGACCCAAGCAACGGTGTCGACGAGGGGGAGGACCTCTTCGGCGCAGGGTGGAACTGTCGGAGCCCAGACAGCCCAGAACTAGAGCTTGTCCGCAAGTAGCGTCCGCGGTCTCCAGTGCCCCTTCCTCGCGGACGTGGTACGAAGGCCGCCGCATGCGACGCCCCGCGGCCTTCCTCGGTCTGCTCCTCGCGAGCCTCGTTCCCTCCACGTCTGCCGCCGAAGAGGGCCAGTGGATGCCCAAGCAGATCGGGGAGCTCGACGCCGCTGAACTGACGAAGATGGGCCTGGAGCTCGAGCCCAAGGACATCTGGAATGAGACCGACGGAGGGCTGATGAAAGCCATCGTCAACCTCTCAGGATGCTCGGCGGGCTTCGTGTCCGAGCGCGGCCTGGTCGCGACCAACCACCACTGCGCCTACGGTGCGATTCAGGCCAACAGCTCGGTCGACCACGACTACCTCACAGACGGGTTTGTTGCGAAGACCCTGACCGACGAGCTGCGCGCGAAGGGACGCACCGTCAAGGTGTTGCAGCAGATCAAGGACGTCTCGGGCGAGGTTCGGGCGTCGCTTGACGGCGCGAAGGATGCTGTGGCGCGAGCCAAGGCGGTCGAAGCTACGACCAAACAGCTCATCGACGCATGTGAAGCAGCCGGAGAGGGGCACAGCTGCACGGTCCGCAGTTTCTACAGCGGCAGCGTTTTCCAGCTGTTCGACTACCTGGAGTACAAGGACGTGCGCGTGGTGTTTGCCCCGCCCTCGATGGTCGGAAACTACGGCGGCGAGGTCGACAACTGGATGTGGCCGCGCCACTCAGGTGACTTCACGCTGCTGCGCGTGTACGCGGGCCCCGACGGAAAGCCGGCCGACTACGCACAGGACAACGAACCGCTCGAGCCCGAGCGCTGGCTCGACATCAACCCCACCGGCGTGGACGAGGGGGACTTCGTGTCCGTGATGGGCTTCCCCGGACACACCGACCGATACCTTCCGTTGCCTGAGGTCGAGCGCCAAGTCGAGCAAGCGCTGCCCGCCAAGGTGGACCTGTACGGTCAATGGATCGACCTTCTGACCGAGAAGGGTGCCCAAGACCCTGCGGTCAAGATCAAGGTTGCCGCCACCCTGCGGAGGCTGGCCAACGTACACAAGAACAGCCGCGGCATGCTCGACGGGATTCGCCGCCTGGGGCTGCTCGACCGTCGGAAGACCGAGGACGCCGCGCTTGCGAAGTGGGCGAGTTCCGGCGATGCAAAGTACGGCAACGTGCTGCCCGACCTGGGTGCGCTCTCCGAGGAACGTCGCGCCCAGTTCGGCCGGGACTATGCGGTCGGAAGCGTCAAGCGAGCGGGCAACGCGGTCGCGATCGCGATCGACCTCGTGCGCCGTGCGAAGGAACGAACGAAGCCCGACCTCGAGCGCGTGGGTGCCTACCGTGACCGAGGCCAAGCCAAGCTGTGGTCTGCCATGGAGCGACGTCTGCGCGACCACGATGCGGCTGTGGACGAAGGCATGTTGCGGATCCTGATCCGTTGGGTACAGACCATGCCCGAGGCCCAGCGCTTCACGGCGCTCGATGAGGCAGGCGTCTCCGCGATGTTCGCCTCCACCAAGATCATCGATGCCGATTTCGTCAAGGCGGCGTTCGATGCGGCCGACTGGGACGCGATTCAAGCCAGCACGGACCCGCTCATCGTCTGGGCTCGCGACGTCACCGAGGAGATCGAGGCCCTCGAGTTGCGCAAGAAAGACCGTGAAGGCCGCGAGCTTGTCCTGGGCCCGCTGTACTTCGACATGACCAAAGCCGTCCGACAAGGTCCGGTATACCCGGACGCCAACGGGACGATGCGGTTCAGCTACGCCACCGTCCGCGGCTACAGTCCACAAGAAGGCCTGCTCGCCACCCCGCACACAACCGTGTCGGGGCAGGTCGCCAAGCACACGGGCGAGGATCCCTTCGACCTGCCCAAGGCCGTCCGAGATGCCGCCCCCGCTGCCGCCGATACGTTCTGGGCGCAGCCGGAGCTTGGCGATGTTCCGGTGTGCTTCCTCGCCTCCGGGGACACGACTGGGGGGAACTCCGGCAGCCCGGTGGTCGATGGACAGGGCCGTTGGGTCGGGCTGAACTTCGACCGGGTCTGGGAGAACATCGCGGGCGACTTCGGGTACGCCATCGATCGCAGCCGCAACGTCATCGTCGACATCCGCTACATCCTGTGGCTCATCGATGATGTCTACGGCGCCTCGAACATCATCGATGAGCTGGGGCTCCGCGAACAAGCCGATGCCGGGGCACGCAAGAAAGCCACGGGTCCTGTGGGCCCGGTCAAGCCCGGCACACCTGCAACTGCGTCCGCAAGCGAAAAAGCGGAGTCCGACCAAGGCGAGACTGGCCCGGATCCCGAGACGCTGGGCTGCCGCACAGGCGGGAGCTCCGGGTGGGGCCCTCTGCTGCTCCTCTTGCTCGCGCCCCTCCGTCGACGAAAGCGTCCGCGCGTAGCCTAGGACCCAAGTCGGGGTTTGCCCGCGGGACCACGGCGGGGTGATACGCAGTCACGCCGACATCCTCGTCGGCTGATCACTTGGACGCACCGTAAGAAGCAGCTACCGTTGGTTGGCAATGCAGAAGGCCACGCCGTACGCACACCTCAACCTCAATGTGCGAGGCATGAAGCAATCCGCGACGGTCGCGATCAACGAGCGGTCCAACGCACTGATCGCCGAAGGGCGCCAGGTCTTCAAGCTCGGCCTCGGACAATCGCCCTTCCCCGTCGCCGCCCCCGTGGTGCAAGCGCTGCGGGACCACGCGCACGAGAAGGACTACTTGCCTGTGTGCGGGCTACGAGCGCTGCGCGATGCGGTGGCCGCGTACCACCACCGCACCGACGGCATCGAGCGCACGGGGGACGATGTCCTCATTGGCCCGGGCAGCAAGGAGCTGATGTTCTTGCTGCAGCTCACCTACTACGGCGACCTGGTCATCCCAACCCCGGCGTGGGTGTCATACGCGCCGCAGGCTCGCATCATCGGCCGACGTGTTGAACTGCTCGAGACATCGCAGGCCGACGGCTGGCAGCTCAGTCCCGCTCGACTCGAGGCGTTCTGCGCCCAGGATCCGGACCGCCCACGCCTGATCATCCTCAACTACCCGTCCAACCCGACGGGCGGCACGTACCGCCTCGACGACCTTCGGGCTCTGGCCAAGGTCGCGAAGAAGTACCGGATCGTCATGCTCTCCGATGAGATCTACGGCGAGCTGCACCACAAGGGCCAGCACGTGTCGATCGCACGATTCTATCCCGAGGGCACCATCGTCTCCGCGGGGCTGTCGAAATGGTGTGGCGCAGGGGGCTGGCGGCTGGGAACGTTCCTCTTTCCGCCCGATATGCGCTGGCTGCAGGATGCGATGGCCGCGGCCGCGAGCGAGACGTACACCTCGACAAGCGCCCCGATCCAATACGCCGGGGTCACCGCGTTCCAGCAAAGCGACGAGATCGAAGAGTACCTCGTCCGCTCACGGAGAATCCTCGGTGCGCTCGGTCGCTGGTGCCATCGCACCCTCACCGCCGCGGGGATTCGGTGCGCCTCGCCCACCGGCGGCTTCTACCTGTTCCCTGACTTCTCCGCGTTCCAGCAACCACTCGCGGGCCGCGGGATCTTCGACTCCACCAGCATCTGCAGTGCTCTGCTCGACGAGGCCGGGGTCGCGATTCTCCCAGGCTCCGAGTTCGGACGACCCGCTTCGGAGCTCACCGCCCGCCTCGCCTACGTTGACTTCGACGGGCAGGCCGCCCTGGATGCAGTCGCCGAACTCCCTCGTGAGGCGGCGATTACCGAGGGGTTCCTGCGCAAGCACTGTCCTCGGGTCACCGCAGCCATCGACGCGATGTGCAGCTGGCTCCCGAGGTAGGCGCGAGAGGTTGCCGCTCGTCGTCGGGCCGGATGAGCTGAACACGTCCGGCTGAACGCGCTCGCGTTCGGCCGGTCCACACTGTGACCAACTTGCGCTTTCCGCGGAACCCGGTGTCGGCCGTTCCCCGCGGTGGAATATCGCGGCCATTGCCGTGGGATGCGACGCTCTCAGCCTGTGAACGCGTCGCAACGGATCGTTGGCCGGATGAGCCAGGAGACCGACGAACCGCGACCCTGCCCGCATCGACGAGACAGCAACCCGACCTGGATTGACTCGGCACCGCTTAATTGATTTTGACTTTCCCTTTCAACAATTGCATTCCACGCTGGTGAAGACGAACTCAATCCTCGGCGCACTGCTCCTGTGGTGCCCGATGGCGTTCAGCTGTTCCGCGGACCCCCTCAGCGCGGCCGACACCGAAACGTCGAGTGGCGGCTCGTCGACGACATCCGGCGGGAGTGCCCCAACGACGCCAGGGACCGGCAGCCCGGGCGGCACCACCACGTCGCCGACGACGGGAGGAACCACGGAGGACGATGACTCTGAAGCCGGCGAGAGGACCAGCACTGCGACCGAAACAGGCATCCAAGACGAGACCGCCCCCGTGATCGTGCTCACCGCTCCGCGAGACGGCGCTTCGGTTGCGACTGCGGTTTGGACGTTCGAGGGCACCGTTTCCGACGACCCTTCCGGCATCGACACACTCAGCTTCGACGGCGGCGAGGGACCGGTCGAGGTGGAGGTGGACGAAGACGGTACGTTTGCGTTTCGGGCCTCGCTGACGCCTGGCACCCAAACCTACAGCCTCATCGGCACCGACAACGCGGGCAACGAAGGGGTCGCCGAGGCCAGCGTGCACTTCGGGCACCGCGTCTCGGTGGGCAACTCGCAAGCCGCATTCATCCGGGATGGTGTGCTCTACACGTGGGGTCGCAACGAGCTCGGTCAGCTGGGCAATGGCACGCTCGAAGGCTCCGGCTGGGGCGACGACCCTGAGACAGCCGGCCTTCCGGTTCGCTACGCGGCGGATGTCGATGGGCTGGTCAGCGTGGTGACCCGCCAGACATTCATGCTCGGCCTGCGCGAGGACGGACAAGTTCTGTCGTGGGGCAGCAATGGAAGCGGGCAACTGGGTCGCGAGAGCGAGTCGGACTGCGGCAACAGTGGAACGAGTGCCTGCGGACGAACACCCGCCCCCATCCCGGGCCTCGATAACGCCATCGCCATCAACGCTGGGTTCGACCACTCACTCGTCCTTCACGCCGATGGTTCGGTCTGGACGTTCGGCGACAACCTTTACGGCCAACTCGGCTCGGACACAGGGGGCGTCCCTCGGATGCAACCCGCCGCCATCGATGGGCTGTCCGACATCATCCAGGTGGCTGCGGGCTCGGACGTCTCGTACGCACTGACGGCCGAGGGGCGAGTCTACGCGTGGGGCGAGAACGACCGCGGACAGCTCGGTCTGGGCAACGCAGATGGCGATGCCCACCCTGTTCCCACGCTCATCTCCAACATGACCGACGTCGTTCACGTTGCCGCGGCGAACACGACGGCGTTTGCGTTGCTTGCCAATGGGACGCTCCTGGCCTGGGGCCGCAACCACGCGGGGCAAGCAGGCGTCGACGACGAAAGCGGGGTCGACGTTCTATCCCCAAGCCCCGTCGTCACGGTGGACGGAGAGTCTCTCGCAGACGTGGTCTCCGTCAGTGGTGATGGTTTCGTGGGGTTGGCCCTCACAGCGGACGGGCATGTCTACGCCTGGGGCCTCGGCGCGTTGGGCCAGCTCGGCCAGGGCTTCGGCAAGGACGGCGAGCGAGACCTCGCGGACCGCCTGGTCGCGTCTGAGGTCGAAGTCGATCGTGAGGACGCACGGATGTTCGACATCCTCGAACTCGAGGGCGGTGCCGGGGGGCCGTCGCTGGCACTCAGTGAGGACGGAGACCTGTTTGGCTGGGGCTGGAGTTTTCGAGGATCACTGGGCCTGGAAGGAGCCATCAACGCGTGGGCCTACAGCGCTCCGATCTTGGTCTTTGCTGGCGATTAGGGGTCGCGGCTTGGGCGACGGTGCCCGGGTGTGGCGGTCCGCCCTCGGCTGCTCCGCAACCTGGTCGAGGCAGCACGAGCACGGGAAGCCATGCGAGCACGGCAACCTCCCTGGCAACCTCCGGGTCCACGACGACCCAAGGGCCCGGGCACGACACAGGCCAGCTCGGCGAGTCCTCTGGAGGGCTCGACATTCCGCCACGCGCTGAGCTCGAGCCCGGCGAGCTTCGCCCCGGCGGGGACACGACGGTCGACGAAGCAGGCATCGGCGCGTTCGTCCAGGAAGCCGCGAATCTAGGACTCGAGCGTCGCGCGGCGTTCCAAGCCGGCCTGCAGTTCTTTCGACTTGATTGGGAGGTCGCGCCCGCCACACCAGAACTCGACGGCCTGGGCCCCACGTTCAACGCGGCCTCGTGTCTGGAGTGCCACACTCGCAACGGACGCGGGCTGACTCCCCTAGACGACGAGTCGTCCGTTGCCGTGCTCCTGAGGCTGAGCAGCCTCGACGGAACACCGGATCCAAGACTCGGGGGCCAACTTCAGCCGCGAAGCATCGCGGGCGTCCCGTCCGAGGGACAGGTCAGCTGGTCGGTCCACCGGGAACGGTCGGTCGCGATCGATGGGGGCTTCATCGAGCCACAGTCGCTCAGCCCCAACATCACGCCTGGGGTCCTGGGGGCGCTGGACTCCGCGACGCTCGTGTCGCCGCGGGTCTCCATGCAACTGGTGGGCATGGGGTTGCTGGAAGCCGTTCCCGAGGCGGCCCTCGAAGCCTGGGCTGACCCCGACGATGCGGACGCGGACGGTGTCACGGGCCGAGTCTCTCGCATCGGAGGCGTCGTCGGACGTTTTGGGTGGAAAGCATCGCAGCCAACCGTTCGAGCCCAAGTCGCGGCTGCCTTCGCAGGAGACCTTGGCATCACCACGGAGCTTCATCCGACCGAGAACTGCCCGAGATCGCAGTCGAGTTGCGCCTCCGCACCCACGGGAGGTTCACCGGAGCTTCCCGCCGTCCGGCTCGATGTGACGGCCGCGTACGTTCGGCTCTTGGGCGTCCCTGCGCGGCGAGGTGGAGATCGGGAGGACGTCCTTCGTGGAAAGACGGTCTTCCACGAGGTCGGATGCGCTCAGTGCCACCGGCCATCCTTTGTGACGGGTCCGGCGCTCGAACCCGAGCTCGAAGGGCAGACGATCTGGCCGTACACGGACCTCCTGCTGCACGACCTGGGGCCCGACCTCAGCCAAGGCGGCGCTGAGGGCGACGCGAGCCCGGCAGAGTGGCGGACCGCACCGCTTTGGAGCGTCGGGCTACTGCACACCGTCCATGGGGGACGACGTCTTCTTCACGACGGCCGCGCACGCTCCCTGGCAGAGGCCGTGGTCTGGCACGGCGGGGAGGCAGAGGCTTCGCGGGCTGCGTATCTCTTGCTCCCCGAATCCGCCCGCCTCGACCTTCACGCGTTCATCGACTCGCTCTGACGCGGCTCAATGCAAGAAGCATCGGTCGCCTTCGCGTCAGGGCGCCTGCTCTGCCATCAACGACTCGACTTCGGCCTCGAGCCGCGCAGCATCGCCCTCCTTCACGCCCGCATGGATGTAGGCCACGCGTCCAAAGCGATCGATCACGAATGTGGTGGGCATCTTGGGCGGCGACCATGCCTCCGCGAGAGAACCCGACCCGTCGTGAAGGCTCTCAAAGGTGACCCCTGCTTCGAGCAGGAACGCCTGAGCCTCCGATGACTCCTCGTCCATCGAAACGCCCAAGACCACAACATTGCGTTCGGACCATCGTTGATGGAGCACCTCGAGTTCGGGCATCGCAGCCCGACAGGGGCCGCACCAGGACGCCCAGAAATCAACGACGACGACCGAGCCCTCGAGTGCGGTCAAGTCGACGGCAGCCCCACCCAGCGTCTGCCCTTTCAGAGCCGGGGCAGCGGGCCGCCGTTGCGCCGCGGGGCGGTCCGGCGCTGTGGCGGGTTCCGGCGAGGGCTTCGAGGCTCGTGGGGCGCGGGGGGGTTGAAGCCCGGGAACCTCGAGACCAAGACCCGCGGTCACGGCGATGCTGGTTCGCGTCGAACTGTCCGCGAGCCAGCCATCGTGAAAGAGACGGATCGCGGCCACCACCGGACCCGACAAACGGACCCGAACATCTGCCCTCACGCCCCACAGCGGACCGGCGCTCCGCGATTCGAGTTGCGCACCCAGACCACCGTCAAGCGTCGCTTGTACCCGTCCGCGACGAACCCGGACCGGCACGCCGACGCGGAGCATTCCTGTCGTCGAATCAGGCAGTCTTCCAGGACGGACCGCAGCGAGGCGCCACCGCCCTCCCCAGGCGGAGGCGCCAAACTCGAGCGTCCAGGGTCCCCGCCTCCAGAGCCGCTCCGCTCTCAGGGCCCCCTCGAAGGTGTCGATGCGGACCGGGCGATCTCCGCCGGGCGCATCCTCGAGCAGCGTCGCGCGAACGGTCGATCGGTACAACAGGGGCGCGCCGAGGTGCCAGCGCCCGACCGCAACTCGGGGCTCCAGGGCGAACGCACCCACGCCCGCAGGAGGAACCCGCCACGGTCCCGGTCGCAACCGATGGAATTCGACTCCGGCGCCCGCATCCACCCGGACTGAAACCGGAGGCTCGGGCGGTGGCGCGGCCGCGAGGGCGACCCAGAGCAGCGACACGCTCACAGGCTGACTCCCAACGAGACCGTCGCCTCGAGCACCCCCACCGTGTCGAGACCAACAAAGTCAGGATACCGATACATCCCGCCGCCCAACAGCGCTCCGACTCGAAGGTCCGTCGCGCCGAGAATCGGGATCGTCGCCTCGGCTGATGCGCCGCCCCGAGCATTCCACATCGTGGACAGCTCGCGGTCGCGGGTGAAAAATGCCCCCGACTCTCCGTAGATGGGACGGTAGAAGCGAGCGCCGCTCTGCCCATGTATCCGGGCCTCGAGCCCCAGCATGAGATTGGAATGCGCTACGACTCGAACGTCGAGCCTCCCCGTATGCCCCAGCACGCCCCAAGAGTCTGCGTAGAACCGGTACGCGGCTCCTGAGGACCACCGCGGCCCAAATGCCCTCCGCAGCCGCGCTACAGATGCGAGCCGAAGCCGCTGGCCAGGGTGAACCTCCGGAATGCACAACCCAAAGCTGTCCGCGCACAGGGCCGACCGTCCCAGGGAGACCCAGCGATACGGGCTCGAGAGAAAGCCGTGCTGTACTCGACCCTCGACGCTCACCTGGGCGAGCGTGTTGCGGCCTAGGATGTGCGTGTACCCACCGTAGGCGCTTCCGTGCACGATGCGTTCCCCAAACTGCTCATCTCCCGAGCGACCTACGACATCGTGACCGCCGCTGATTCGACCGTCCACGGTGATGGTCTTCTGCCGTGCCTCGACTTTCACAAAGGCGGACCCGGCATTGGAGACGTAGTCCGGCTCGTGGGAGAAGCGATAGCTCAGCCCCGCTGTCCCCCACGCAAACGTACGGTCGCCCCCAGCGACGAGTTCATCGCGCTGCTCTCGGACCCGGCCGGTGGCCGCGGTCCGGATGTCGACTGAGGCGCTCGTCCACACGTCCACCGCGTAGACGAGGTCAACGTGGTTGCGTTCTCCGCCCACCGGCACCCGCACGCGGGTCCGCGGCGACACGACGGTCGTGTGATCGCTGTCGGTGCGAACGTAGACTAAGGCCGCGGTCTCGACCGCGTCGGTCTCGGGCTCTGCCGCCGCGAACGACAGCGCAAACCATGCCAGCACCAAGCGCACGCCCCTGCGTAGACCATATTGAAATGGAAAATCAAGTTCGATATAAGATAACCACGATGACTCGTCGGGCCCTTGCACGATTCGCCGTCGCAGCCGTGATGTGGATCGGGTGCGACGAGGCAGAGCCCGTCGAAACGCCGGCGCCCGACTACGACGCATTCGTCCGCGATGCCTACCCCGTCCTGCTTCGTGACTGCGGCATGCTCACCTGCCACGGCGTCCCGGAGCGCCCCTTTCGAGTCTATGGCCCGGGCCGACTCCGCGCTCCGATGCAGGGTGACCCGCAAACGGAGCGCTTCGACCCGGTGACCGACGACGAGCTGTGGTTCAGCTATCAACGCACCCGTTCCATGCTCACGACTTCGGGAGACGTGCGGAACTCGCTCCTCCTGACCAAGCCGCTACCCGGCGCCGGGCATCAGGGCCTCGATGCATACGGCGGCGCGATCTACCAAACCCGCGACGACCCGAGCTATCGAGTCCTGCTCGACTGGGCCAACGGAGACTTGTGCTACGGACCCGACGACTGCTAGCCGTACTCGGCTTCGGGCTGTTCGTGGGTGCCGGTTTCTCAACCCCGGCGGCCTATCCACAACCGGTGACCGAGGGCGGGGGTGGAGGCCGATTCTTTACGGGCTCTCATCACGACGCGATCGGCTGCGACAGTTGCCACGAGCCTGTCGGCGATCTGCAGCTGCGGTTCGAAGGCCTGCCGGAGCGGTATGAAGCCGGGTTGACGTACACCATCGTTGCGCGCTGGCCACAAACGTCGCGCGCCGTGTCCGTCGTCGGCGAGTGGGTCGACAAAGACGGAGACCCGGTCGGTACGGTCGTCCTTCCGCCCGCCGATGCAGTCGAGCCCGGGGACCGCTGTGCCAGCGGATCGGTCGCGGCCGCGATGTTCGAGACCGAAGACGGACGCCAGATCGTTGGCATGCCAGCGTGTGGGGCGTCGCAGCTCCGACTGCAGTGGACCGCGCCGCTCGAAGCGGCTGGCGCGGTGTCCTTCCACCTCGGCGCCGTCGCGAGCGACGACTCCGACGACCCCGCCGGAGACCTCGTGGGCCAACACGAGCTTTCTGTCGACGGCGACTCGAAGGAAGGCGGAGGATGCCGTACCGGCGGCTCCCCGTCATGGCTGAGTCTCCTGCTTCTGCTTCTGTTCGCGTGGACACGACGCTCAGCCGCACGGAATAGCCACGCTGACATCGGCGAAATACGTCTCGGTCGCGCTCGCCACGCCACAGACCTCGTCTGTCGCAAACGGTAGAGCGAGGCTCGGACCCGCGGGCTCCCCCTCGTTCGAGTTGTCCTCGGTGAACTCGGCGCGCAGAACGTAGCGGCCTGGAGGCATCGCGGTCCCGGCATGATCGGTGAGGTCCCAACTGAGCAATCGGCTCTGGTGCGAACCCGACGTCGCGGAGGTGACCGCGTCGACGTCATCGCCGCCGGCCGCAGCGTTCCATTGCAGGAGGTGCTCTCGTCGTGTCCCCGCCCAGACTGCCAAACTGCGGATGAATGTCCCGTCCGGCGACTCCACCCAGACGGCCCCAGCGTTGTCCGGGGCGTATCGACCACCACGCGACCGGGTGCGCAGCTGGACAAGAACGTCGACACGCCCGCCGGCCTCGAGCCGCCTCAACCGAGCGGCAAATGCGAGATCGGGATCGGTCCGCTGGGTCACCTCAACCGCGAGCACGTGGGTCGACGCCTCGGAGGCGGGCACGCGCGGTTGCGCGACAAAGAACGTGTATCCATCCTGTCCTGTGACTTCGTCTTCGGCCACCCCGTTCACGACGTTCCACGTACCGACGAGGTGACCATCGAGGTATGCACGGGCTCCGTCGTCTCGCTGCACCCGAAGCTCGAGCGCCTCATCGGCTGCGAACGCGGCATGAAATGACGCACGCGCGAACAGTGGCCCTGCCCCATCCCACGGCGTCACGCCATCGTACCCGCGGCCCAGCGGTGCAACCACGCGCTCCCAACCACTGTCATCGAAGCCTGGGGTTTCCCATCCCGCCTCCGCGACAGCACTGACCCGCCACGTCGCGCTCAACGGCACAAGGGTCCGTCCGCTCGCCGTCCCTGCATCCGCTCCGGTTGCTCCTGCCCCCCCGCTCGACGACGAGCCGTCTCCCAGGCCCGGCCCCTGCGCGCCCGAGCCTGTGTCGTCGGAACCAACGGCACCTCCCTGTGATGTGCCACCTGCATTCGGTGGCGAAGGAGCCGCGATCTCGAGCCCCTCACCACCTCCACAGCATGCAACGGCGGACAAGCCTATCGCAGCCGCCAGCGCACTCAGCGACCGCATCAGTTGCATCCGCACCCTCCCCCAGCGGCACCGAACCCACCGGCCGCGCCCTCCCGGTACTCGTCGGCGTGTTCTTGGCCTGCGAGAAGGTCGGGGTCCGCGTCCAGAGTCATGTCGGGTTGCGCGAGCCGACCCCGAGCGTGGGGCGGCACCGTTGCACACCCGGCAGCGAGCGTGAGCAAGAGAAGAGCGCGCACCGGGCTGTGGAGCCTCACCTCTGACGGAAAGGGAACTCCGACCTCGAGGTCAACGGGCTGGTCGTCGCCGCGACCAACCCCGCGGGTGCCCAGCGATCCACGGGTGACGGCCGGTGAGCCGTGATTTGCATCTCCTCGCTTCGTCATCTTTAATTTGAAAACGATTATCACTATCGTATGAATATGTCGATGGGCACACGAACGAAACCGCGGGCCACGGAAGCAACCGCGGCAGGCGACTCACGGATCGCCTGCCGGCAGCTGGAGGTCCGAGTCGCGCTCTCGAGCGTCGACGGTGCGACGGAAGACGATGTTCGACAACTGGTCGGGAGGCGGCTTGCTCACAACGACCAAGCGGCGCCTGTCGGGCTCGACGATGTGGATATTGCCATTGGCGACTGTCTTCGATGGGGGAGCAGCACGCACTCGATCTGGCAGGCCGTAGAGCACGGGATGTCGATCGGCGCGCTGATGCTCGACGTCTATCGAGACGGCTTCGTCGAAGGCTACCGAGATGCCCTTGGACATGGGCCGACGCAGCTCGTCGCGGAGTGAGGCGCCGGCCAGCTCATTCGCCCAAGGATCAGCTCGCGAAACGGTCTGCTGTGAACATCCCATCCATTCCAGTTCTGTATGGCACCGAGTCCGGCAACGCGGAATACTGCGCCGAGCGTCTCGCCCGTTCCCTCAAGAGCCGGGGACTCGACGCGCGATCCATCGACATGGATGAGTTCGACCCGGTCTGGGTCGAACGCCTGTCCTTCGTCGCCTTTGTGACGAGCACCTACGGCAACGGCGACCCGCCGAGCAACGCGCGTCGAATGCTCGCATTTCTACAGCGCGACGAACTCCGGCTTCCCAAGCTCCGGTTCGCCGTCTGCGGCCTCGGCGACGAGACGTTTCACCACTTCGCCAAGTGCGGGCAGGATTTCGAGTCGGCACTCATCCGTGCCGGGGCGTCCCCGCTCACGCAGCGGGTGGACTGCGACGTCGACTTCGACGATGCGTTCGAAGGGTTCGAGCGCGCCACGGTCTCGGCTGTTGAGCGATACATGGCGCGCAGCAATGCCTCCCGGAGCCCGCCCAGTGATACCACGGCCCCCCGCGGACACTCAGAACACCTCTCGAGCCCGCCCCGCTTGTTCGAGGCCACTCTTCTCCACAAACGAAAGCTCTCTGGCCTCGGTTCCAACAAGTGGACCATGCACTACGAGTTCGATGTTTCGCACGCCCCGACCCCCTACCAGGTCGGCGACTGCTTCGCGGTGCATCCTACGAACTGCCCGAAGCTCGTCGAGACGATGCTCTCCGTCATGCAACAAGACGCGGCCACGTCTGTCACCTGGCGCGGCGAGACCCGGGCGCTGAGCGATGTCTTGAGCAGGAGTTGTCTCGCGCACGTCGAGACCGACCTGCTCCGGTCCGTGACGAAGCTTCACCGCGGCGCAGAACGACCGGCAGGCGTCGCACTCCAAGACGGACCCGACGCCGTCCGTCGCTACCGGGAAGAACGGGATGTCCTCGATGTTCTTCGAGACAATGCCCCGCAGGGGATCTCAGGTGACGCCGTCGTGCCCTACCTGCGACGACTCGCGCCGCGTCTATACTCGGTCGCATCGTCTCCCGCGAAGTCGCCAAAGACGGTGTCACTCGTCGTCGAAACACTGCGGTATCAGCGTCGCGGTCGTGTCATCCAAGGCGTGGCCAGCAACTTCTTGGCCCACCGCGTCGAGAGGGGAGGGAGGGTCGACATGCATCTGGTCCCCAACCCGGCGTTCCGGTTCGATGACTCGGATCGACCGCTGATCATGGTCGGTCCCGGTACCGGCATCGCTCCTTTTCGGGCGTACCTGGAAGACATCGAACAGCTCCGAACATCGCAGCAGGCCCGCCTGACGTGGCTGTTCTTCGGACACCAACGGTTTTCGACCGACTTCCTCTACCAAGAAGACATCATGCGGTGGCACGAGAGCGGCGTCCTCAGCCGGCTCGACCTCGCATGGTCACGCATGCAGTCGAAGAAGATCTACGTGCAACATCGGCTCCTCGAGCGTGGGTCCGCGGTCTGGAGCTGGCTACAACGGGGCGCGCAGATTTATGTCTGCGGTGATGGTCTTGGGATGGAGCCCGGTGTCGCCGAAGCGCTGCGGACGATTGCGTGCCGGCACGGTCAGATCTCCGATCCCCAGACGTGGTTCGAGCGTTTGGTCGAGTGCGGTGACTACAAGGCCGACGCCTACTGAAGTTGGTTGGGGTTCAGCAGACGACGGGGGGCGGCAGACGCTCGCCTGCGCGTCCCAACGAAGCCCGCAAAATCCTCCACACGCTCAGGCGGGGCGCGAAGGCCAGTCCCGATTCCACAGCTCGACGACGGCACAACGATTTCGGACTGCGATTTTCCTAGGGACGGTCTTCTTCTTCTTCTTCTTCTTCTTCTTCTTCTTCTTCTTCCTCTTCTTCCCCGTCGTCGTCGTCGTCGTCGTCGTCGTCGTCGTCGTCGTCGTCGTCGTCGTCGTCGTCGTCGTCGTCGTCGTATTCTTCGGTATCGACCCCTCCACCGAAATCTGGGATTGGGGGGAGGTCCTCTCCTGTCGAGTCATCCGCTCCCCGAGTTGTTGCGCCGCTCACTGTCCCGTCACCGGTGGTCGTGCTCGTCCCAGAGCCTGCCGTGGTCTCGGGGGCCGTGTCTCCGGCGCTACCAGACCCCGTCCCGGCGGTTGGGGCTCCACCACTGCTCGAGCCCGTACTCCCGGTCCCCTCCCAAGGCGGGGTGGAGCTGTCGGCATCTGTACCTGGTCCCTCGCTCTGGCTGCCACCACATCCGACGAGCAGCATGGCAACGGCAGCGAGGTCGACAAATCGTTCCTTCAGCAGCATCACGGCGAACGCTACAGGGGACCCCGCACAATTTGCAATCGACTTTCATTATCATCTCAAATCTCACCACGGAACGGGGCGGGAAGCGCTTCGAACCCCTGTAGCTCCGGGCGTTATCATGCAAGCCGTGAGCGAGGCGCCACCTGATCCAGACCGCGTGCGGCCACAAGCCGTGGACATCGGCGCATTGCTCGGTGTGGCGCTGGGGCCTCCGCCCCCTTCCGAGTTTGCCGACAAGGTCGGGTCCAAGGTCACACTCATGACCACGGTCGCCGAAGTTGCGATGCTCATGTTCGCTGCCCCTCTCAGCTGGTTGCGCACTGACGCGACGCCGGAGTCCGACCGTGACCCATCCTGAACTTCCTCTCGCGTTCGTCGACCCGGCGAGCACCCTGGGCCGCCTCGCCGAGTCGGTGTCGACGAGCGTCGCCGAGTACGCGCCGTCGGTCGGCTCGGCCGTATTCGTGTTCCTCGCGCTCTGGCTGGCCGCTCGTGTGGTGCGAGGCGTCGTCAAGCGCGTGCTGCAGGTGACTCCGCTAGACAAGGTGGTCTCGGAGACCCGACTCGGGCGCATGCTGCAGGCCTTCCGCCAGGACGCAACGCCGTCGTGGGCGGTGGCCAACCTGGCCTATCTGGCAATCCTTCTGATGGCCGTGACCTCTGCGGCGGATGCCTTGGGCATCGAGGCAGCATCGACCGCCGTCCTCGCCGCCCTCAGCTACCTGCCGAAGATCATCTCGGCGCTGCTCATCATCGCGATCGGAAGCGTGGCCGCAAGTGCCGCGGCTCGCCTCGCGGGTGCCTTCTTCTCGGAGTTCAAGGGTGGCCGAACCAAGATGTTCGAGGCACCGATCGAGCTGGGCATCATGGTCATCGTCGGCCTGATCACGCTGGAGTCCCTGGGTCTGGACGTCTCGTTCATCACGTCGAACCTCAGCGTGTTCGTGATCGTGATGCTGGGCCTCGTCGCGTTCCTCATGGCGTGGTCGATGCGCCGCCCTGCAGAGGAGATCATCGCCAACTACTACCTCCGCCAGCTTGTCCGCGTGGGGGATGACGTGAAGCTGGAGGAGACCCGGGGCGTCGTCCAAAAGTTCGTTCCCCTGGGCGTGATGCTGAAGGACGCACAGGGCAATGAGCACTTCGTGCCAGCCAGACACGTTCTGTCAGGCCTCCAGCGCCAGGCACAACCGTAACCGGCGTAAACCGGATGGCCGCCGATCGACACCGATGAGTGAAGAGCAGCACACGGTCGACATCCAGTCGACCGACCAAGCGCTCATCGAAGCCTATCGAGAGGGGCAGGATGCGCTTGCCTACTCGGAGCTGGTGCGTCGGTACCAGATCCCGTTGTACCGGATCCTCTCCGCGATCCTCTCCGACCCCGATCAAGCCGAGCCCGCGTGCGAGAAGCTGTTCGTTCGGGCTGCCAACCGACTTCACGAGCTTCCCGATCCGCGAGGCTTCCACCCGTGGCTCATCGGCATGGCCAAGGATGTTGCGGGCGACTACGAAGTCGATGCCGCGATCGCGGCCCCGCTGTCGCGACCCCAGCTGCTCAGTGCAGCCAACCTGTCGCTGCACGCGGGCAAGCAGGTCGTCGCAGATGCAGTCCGGGTCGCGCTGAGCCAGATGAGCTCGCAGCAGCGCACCATGCTGACGCTGGTCGAGCTCGAGGGGAACGAGCCTTCGGAGGTCGCCAAGGCCATGGGCATCCCCCTGCCTGAGTTCGAGGTCCAACTCGAAGAGGCGCGCTCCCGCTTCGTCGACCTGCTGACCGCCCCGGGGGCCGCACCTGCCCCCGCCAAGGACACCCCACCGCCCGTCACAAGCCCGGCCGACCTCCCACCGGTCATCGGCGGCCGCTACCGCCTTGGACCCCGACTGGGCGCCGGAGGGATGGGCGTCGTCCACCGCGCGTTGGATGAGCAAACCGGAGAAGACGTCGCACTCAAGGTGGTGTTTCTGGGGCCCGGCACAGAGGGGATCCGAGCCCGATTCGACCGCGAGTGCCTGGCGATGAACATGATTCATCACAAGCACTTCGTCCGAAGCCACGCCCATGGTGAGCTTCCCGGAGCGCGCTGGATTGCGCTCGACGTGATCGAGGGACGCAACCTCGCCGACCGGATGCTCGAGGGCGCGTTCGACCCGCGGCAGGCCCTCGAGATCGCCCGACAGATTCTCCTGGCGCTCGGACACCTTCACGAGCGAAGGGTCGTCCACCGGGACGTCAAGTCCGACAACGTCTTGTTCGTCGTCGAAGACGATGCTCCGGTGGTCAAGCTCATCGACCTGGGGATCGCGAAGCTGCCCGACGACACCTTCGACCCGGAGACCGCACGGCTCACCGCCGCGGGCATGACTCTGGGAACGCCGGCCTACATCGCCCCGGAGCAAGCCATCGCGCACACCGTGGACGGCCGTGCCGACCTCTACTCGCTCAGCGTCCTGCTGTTCGAGATGCTCACGGGTAAGCTGCCCTTCCGCGCTTCCGACATGGTCACGCTGCTGACGATGCACGTGAGCACCACCCCGCCCCTTGTCAGCGAACTCGTCCCACGCCCGGTTGCCCCGACGCAGACCGTGGCGGACGCGATCGACGAACTGGTGGACCGAGGCCTCGCCAAGACGCCAAGCGACCGCTATGGCGACGCACAGGAGTACATCGAAGCGCTCGATGCGATCCTCGTGGAGCTGGGAGAATGAAGGCGAGCCGAGCAGTTCTCATTGTGGGCTGCCTCGTCGCGTGTCGGCCGGAGCCCCCCGGTCCCACACCGCCGGCGATGGCGGCAGTCCCCTCTGCCAAACCCGAGCTCGAGGCAGCGCCCCCGACTGAACACTGGGTCGAGGCTGCGCCCTCCGAGCCGACGCCGGTTCAACCCGTCGGCGGGGTTCGACGCTTCGATGACCAACCGGTCTTCGTAGGCCAAGTCGTCGCCGGACCCGGTCTGGCGTCATGGGCGAAGGTCGGACAAACGGTGTTCGTCGTCTCTCCGGATGGAAGTCGGTGGCGACACAGGCTCAACACCGTCATGCACGACGGATGCGAGGCGAACGCTCCCCTAGACAGCTGTGCGTTCATCGACTTCGACGCCAGCGACGACGCGAAAACCTTCGGCGACACGGTCGGCGCTCCCCCTTGGACCCTCACGCCCACGACGCCGGGACCACTCGATGTCGAAGATATCGCGCTTCGGCCCGTGTTCCTCGCATCCGTCAACGCGCCCGCGCCGGAGATCGTGTTCGAGCGGTTCCGTGTCGACTACCGCAAAGCCCTGTGTGAAGACGGATCCGATGAAGAACATCGGGTGCTGATGACCGAGGTCAACAGCACGACTCCGGATCCATTGGCCAAGGCAAGCGCGCTCGGCAAGCGGCGGAAACTCCCTCGCCGGACCCTGAGCGTGGACGTCGGAGACGACACGCTCCACTTCGCGTTCATCAGCACGATCACCATGCCGAGCGACCGCACGATGCTCTCCCTCGACCGCGACCGCACGGAGTGGATGTGGGTCGCCCGAGAGCACAAGGGACGATTCAGCGTTCTTGTCGACGAACGTCGCGAGGTCCGCCGTGGGATGAACCACGACTTCGCGTGTCAGCTGCCCTTCGCTGCCCCAGTGCCGTTCGCGCTTCGCCATGAACGCCAAGGGCTCACCGTCTACACGCGGGCGCCCGGCGGTATTCAACGCTGGAGGATCCAAGACGGCGCGATGCCTCTCGACGCAACGTTCGACATTTCCCTGCTGGGCGGCTGACAAGCGTTTCAAGCCGCCAGGTCTGCGCTTTGTAGGTCGTTTCCGCGCGAAGCCCGTCGAGGCAGCCGGGAGACCTGAGGTTTGCCACGCAATTCCTGCCGGTCGGGGTCAAGGGCTCGACGCAGCCCTTTCCGGTCGCCGGATTTCTCCGGCCGGCACCATTGAAGGCATGAGCTTGCTTGCGCTCCAACTCCTCGACGTCGCGATCTTCGGCACCATGGGTAGCCTGTGGGTCTTCGGCGCGGCCTTTATCTACTTCGTTTGGCGATGGGCCATGCGAACGGAGGCGGAGCGCGCAAACCCAGTCATGCAGGGCGGTGAACCCCCCTTCCCCCCTGCCGCACCGTTGGCTGGTCGTCCCTCCAAACCGCTCGCCAAAGAGCCTGCTGCCGACCTCGGCGCGGGCCTGCCTTCGCCAGCATCGACCTGATCGGAGGCCGGCATGTTGCTCGCACTCGCAAAGAAAGCCGTCAACGAGGAGGCCGTCGCCCTCTCGCCCACGATGGGGTGGCTCCTCCTTGGATGCGCCGTCGCGGTCATCCTCTTCTTCATTCTTCACGCGGACCGTTGGAAGCGGTGGTGGCTCAGCGCCGAAGACCCCCGGGGGATTGCGTTCTTCCGAATCGTCTTCGGGTTCTTCGTCCTCGCAAACATCAACGGCATGTGGGACGTCTTCACGTTCCTCTACACCGACGAGGGCATCTTCCCCGCCGACGTTGCGCGACAGGTCTTCGCGGGCAAACAGTTCGCCGGTTTCGGCGATGGCATGGTGGAAGGCGAGCCCTACGGGTTCTTCGACGCCGCCGCCTGGTGGGAATTCCTCAAGGGGCCCAAGTGGTCCCTGCTCTACTTCTGGGACTCTCCGACCGCGTTTTGGATCCATCTGTTCGCGTTCCAGGCCGTCGCGATCTGCTTCATCATCGGGTTCCGCACCCGGCTGATGGGGGTGCTGACCTGGTTCTTGATGAACAGCATCCTGACCCGCAACTCGCTGGGCTGGGAAGGCACCGAGATCGTCTACCGGACGATGTTGGTCTATCTGGTCCTCGCGCGTAGCGGTCACGCCTACAGCGTGGACAACTGGCTGCGCTGCCGGAAGCTCCGCAAACAAGGGAGACTGAGCGAGCGAGGCGGACCGGGCGAAGGCGCGGGTCTGAGCCCCGACGACGAGCACCCGCAGGGGCTCGAGCCCATCTACCGCCGCATCCCGTCGTGGCCCCGCAAGCTGATCATGCTTCAGCTCGCGACCATCTACGTCACCACCGGAACCCTCAAGACCGGAAGTGTCTGGATGGCCGGGGACGCGATGTACTACGCGCTCAACCTCGACCACTTCTACCGGGTCCCGCCCCAGTACCTCTCTTCGCTGGGCGCCACCACGGTGTTCCGCGGCATGACGTACGCGACCAAGGTCGGGCAGATGTCGTTCGCGCTGATCATCTTCGGCATCGTCACGCGGTGGTCGATCGCGCAGAACTTCGAACCCTACGCACGCTGGCGCCAGTGGGCCATTCGCGGCACCTGGTTCTCGATCATCGGACTCACCGCAGCGATCATCTACGTCGCGTACCCGGTCCACGTCACCCCCAAGGGGGTCTCAGCCCAGACCTGGACCGGTCTGTGGATCGGCTTGTGGGTTGGTCTGTACCTGCTGTGGCACAAGCTCGGCAACAACCCGTTCCAGTTCCGTGGGTTCGGCCGATGGAAGCGAGAGACCCCCGCGATCATCGACCGCAAATGGGTCTGCACCTGGATCCTCGGGCGCCGCGTGCTGCTTGTCTGGCACCTGGCATTCCACGGGCACATCTTCACGATGATGAACGTGGGTCAGTTTCAGACGGGCATGATGTCCGCGACGTTCGCGTTCATCCGAGGGCACGAGATCGCGGCAGCGCTGCGAGACATCGGGCACCGCCTTCACGTGTGGGGCATCCCCATGCCCAAGTCGGTCCGCGAACGACTGCCGGTCCTGCCCGCCGCCGACGTCACCCTCCCGGGCCTGCCGCGGGACGGCGCCCGTCTGCCCATGGGCGCCCTCATGCTCGCCTTGGTCGGTGTGCTCACCGGGGTGGTCGTGAAAGTGAAAGTTCAGCCCGAGTGGGACTTCCGGTGGATCTGGGTCGGCACCGCGCTGGTCACGGCCGGCATCGCGGTCGCCCAAGCGCGCCGAAACCGGGGTCGTGCGGATGCCACGATCGCTGGACGCGAACCCTGGGCCTACGGCCCGGCGGGGCGACTGGTCATCGGCGGGCTTGTCGTGTGGCACCTGGTCGCTGTCGCGACTTGGCTGATGCCCGGAAAGGACAGCCTTTCCACCTTTCGGAACCAGGCGCGCGGCGTGTTCACGACCTACCTCACACGGACGACGACCGACCAGGGATGGGGCATGTTTGCGCCCAACCCACCGCGTAGCAACGTCTTCCTCAAGGTCATGGTGACCGACGCCAGCGGCGAGTCTTGGGACCTTCGTACCGACGTCTATGCCGAGGAACAGAAGCCACAGCCGTGGATCTGGAACGACCGCATGCGCAAGATCAACCGACGCGTGATCGGTGGAGAATCCGGGCCCAACGCGTGGTACCGGAAGTGGTTTGCCCGCTACCACTGTCGTCAGTGGGCGCGAGAGCATGATGGAGAGGCGCCACGAAGGGTCGACCTGATCAAGGTTTGGTACCGCGTCCCAACGCCAGAGCAAGTCGTCAAGAACGGGTTCTATCGAGCCGACGAACTCCTGGAACGGGCCGGGCACGAGCGGATCTCGTACACGGAGAACTGCCGACGCGCGGTCATGGGCCAACTCCCCAACCTCATCCGGGAACGCGACGGCCTCCCGCTGCTCGAAGAGGGCAAGTACAAGCCCTGGCTGAAGCGCAAGAAGGCCAAGTGGGACAAGAAGAGGGAGCGCGAGGCGAACAAGGCCGACTGAGCGCGTGACTCTTCACCCAAACCGCGTCCGGCCGCTCTTCGCGGCCCGGCGCGGTTTTTCTTTGGGCGGGCGCAGAATCTGCCGGCTGCACTGGCCCTACATTTCGCATCCTACCGATCTGCTATGCCGAAGAGCTCCGCGAGACGTACCCAGATCCTCGTCGTGGACGACGAATCCAGCGCCCGCTCCGGTCTCGTGGAGTTGCTGCGCGAAGAAGGATATGAGGTTCGTGGCGCGGCTGACGCATTCAAGGCCCTTGGCCTGGTCGAAGCGGCGGTCCCGGACCTGCTGATCACCGACGTCCACATGCCCGGCATGGACGGCACGCAGCTGATGGCGAAGGTTCAAGAGGCTCACCCCGAGGTTGGGGTGATCGTGATGACCGCGTACAGCACGGTCGAGCGAGCAGTCGATGCCATGCAGCAGGGCGCGGACGACTACCTCACCAAGCCGATCCGGTTCGACGAGCTGCTCGTGGTCGTCGAGCGTCTGCTGGCCCACCGCGAGACGGCGCGCGAGCTGGAACAGTTCCGCCGAGAACGCGAAGCCGAGAAGCCTGGCCTGGGCTGGGTGGGCCAGTCGAAGGCCTCCCGAGACGTCCTCGATCTCCTCCATCAGGTCGCTGATTCCCCGGCATCGGTCCTGCTCACGGGCGAGAGCGGAACGGGAAAAGAGCTCGCAGCCCAGGCTCTTCATCGGTCCAGTCCACGAGGCGATGGCCCGTTTGTCCCAGTGCACTGCGCAGCACTGGCCGAAGGGGTCCTGGAGAGCGAACTCTTCGGGCACGAAAAGGGAGCCTTCACGGGAGCGGACTCGGCCCGCGACGGCCGCTTCGGTCGGGCCAACGGCGGCACCCTCTTCCTCGACGAGGTCGGCGAGATCCCACTCTCGGTCCAGGTCAAGCTGCTCCGGGTGTTGCAGGAGCGGACGTACGAGCGCGTGGGCGGAGACACGCCGATCTCCGTCGATGTGCGGGTGATCGCGGCGACGCACCGCGACCTGCTCAACGACGTCAAGGAGGGACGGTTCCGCGAAGACCTGTTCTACCGGCTCAACGTGATCAACGTTCGCATGCCGACGCTACGGGAGCGGGCGGACGACATTCCCCTGTTGGCGATGCACTTCCTCTCTCAACACGCCAGCCGAGCCCGAAAGCAGATCCGCAGCATCAGCGAGCGTAGTCTGGACGCGCTGCGTAGCTACGACTGGCCGGGCAACGTCCGACAACTCGAGAACTGCATCGAGCACGCTGTCGCTTTGTGCAACGACTTCGAGATCGACGTGCGTCATCTTCCGCGGGCGATCTTGGGCTCGGGGCGAGCACTCGACGAGCTCCCGATCGTTCCCGGCTCCTCGATGGCCGAGGTCGAGCGCTACGTCATCCTCAAAACCCTGGAGTCGGTCGGCGGAAGCACGTCCAAGGCCGCCAAGATCCTCGGCGTATCCCCGCGGACCATCCAGTACCGGATGAACCAGTACCGCGATGAGGACCCGGAGCAGGTCGCGTTGCTCCTGGCTCGCAAACACACCAAGAAGGCGGGCAAGTAGTCCCGCCCCGGCGGCGTTCGGTCAAGACGGCCGGCGTCAGCACAGCAGCAGGCGCCGGCGCAGCGACGGGGGCTGCTGCGACAACGGGCGCAGGTGTAGCCACGCGCCGCGGATTCGATGCCAACGGACGCAAAAAAGGTCGGTCAGCAGCTGCCCAGCGTCTCGACCACCGCATCGCCCATGCTGCGGTAGAGGTGGCGCCGTAGAGGATTCGACACCCGCTTCTCGAGGCGGCGAACAGCCGCGTTCGAGAGTCCCCATTGCGCGCCAAGGTCTCGCAGCGGGGTCGGGGACGTACTCGCGACGCGGGTGCGGAGCATCGCCAGCGCTGCGCCGTCGAGCTCGGCCGCGTAGTCATCGAGCGCACCGTGAAGCCGCTGTGCCAACTCGGCATCGGCGAGTTCCTCTTCAGGCGACGGCGCGGGGTCACACACCCTCTCCATCGAGGCCGTGTCGTCGTCACGCGCGGGGGTGTCGAGCGACGCGGCGGGAGTCCGGAGACTCGACATCGCCTCGACATCCTCCACGGAGACACCCAGGGCGTCCGCGATCTCGGACGAGTCCGGGACGGCACCGTCTCGTGAGAGCGCGGCGGTGGTTCTCGCGAGTTGGTAGAAGAGCCGGCGCCGAGCTGAGGTTGTCGCGCCTCGAACCAGGCGGGTGTTCCGCTCGACAAAGCGCAGCATATGCGCCCGGACCCACCAGCTGGAGAACGTCCCGAGACGGACCCCACGTTCAGGATCGAAGCGCTCGATCGCCTGCATCAGACCGACGTTGCCCTCCTGGACCAAGTCCGCGAGCGAGCACTCGCGGCTGCCGTAGCGCCGCGCCCAGAGCATGATCATGCGCTGCTGAGACCGGACGAGCGCGGAGAGAGCGGCAGGAAGGCCCGCAGATCTCCAGCTCTCCACCAGGGCCTGCTCCTGCTTTGCATCGATACCGTCGCGCTCCATGTCCTTAGCCAAAGCAAGAACGACGCCAACCCCGAATCGGAGTCTCTACGGTCGCAGCCAGCGAGCCCGCCGGAAAATCCTGCGCGCTCGCCCGCGATCCGGCAATTCTTGCGGGACATCGAGGAACCCTGCCAAACACGAACTTTTTGCGCGGCACGACGGCGTCTGGACCCGCACTGTCGGTCCATGTTCACGAAGATCCTCGTCGGACTCGATGGCTCAGAGCGACAGCCCGAAGTCCTCCGCCAAGCCGTAGAACTCGCGGACCGCTGCGGCGGTGCGCTCGTCCTGTGTCGCGCAGTTCAGATCCCCAGCAGCATCCCGGCCATCGCTTGGTCGCTTCAGGGCGACGAGTTTGAGGATTTCCTCGTCGAGCACGCTCGCGGACAGCTGAAGCGAGTCGTCGAGACGCTTCCCAGCGGCCTGGTCGAGGAGGTGGTCGCCGAACTCGGTCAGCCCGCCGACACGGTGCTGCGCATCTGCAAGGAGCGCAACTGCGACCTCGTGGTCATCGGTAGTCACGGCTACTCGGGGCTGGACCGGGTCATCGGAACGACCGCGGGGAAAGTCGTCAACCGATGCGACCGCACCGTCATGGTGGTGCGCAACTCGGAGTAGACCCCCACGGTTCAGGCGGCGCTACGGACTGCCCGAGCGCCGTCGACCGTCCCCCTGCTAGCCAGGGAGCTGAACCCGAAACACCGTGCCACCTGCGGCGGGAGTCTCGTACGACAGCGTCCCCTGGTGAGCCTCGACGATCTGCCTCGCGATCGGGAGTCCCAAGCCAGACCCCTCCAGCTTCGAGCTCGTGAACGGGGCGAACACGTCCAACCCCTCGGGGATCCCGGACCCGGTGTCCTTGACCTCGATCATCACACCGACTGCCGTGCGGTCGGCGGACACGCTGATCGTTCCACCCTCTGGCATCGCCTCGAAGGCGTTCTTGCACAGGTTGAGCAGCACCTGCCGCAGCTTGCCCGTGTCGGCGCGCACAGGTCCGAGATCCCGGGCCACATCGGTCTCGATGCCGACACCGCGCTGGCTGTAGGCCGGTCGTTCCATTTCGACGAGCTCGGCGACCATGACAGAGAGGTCGGTCGCCTCGAAGCGGTACTCGTGCCTGCGGGACATCAACCGGAACTCGTCGAGCAGCTCCGTGAGCCGGTCGATCCCGCCCATCAGCAACCCAAGGCGCTCCATGACCCGCGCATCGGGTGCCGGGTCGGCCCGGTCGAGCCACCGCTTGAGCAACTGGACGCTGACCGCCATCCCGTTGATCGGGTTGCCGAGTTCGTGGGCGAACTTGCTGGCCGTCGTACCGATGGCCGCCATCTTCTCCGTCTCGACACGGGCGTGCGTCAGGCGAACCTTCTCGGAGATATCGCGGAGAATCGCCGCATATCGGCGGGCGCCGCCCTCCTCGTACTCGGTCACCGAGAGCTCGATCGGGAACTCCTCACCGTTGCGACGCCTGCCACTGACCGTTCGCACCCGACCGATGGCCTTGCGTTCGCCCGTCTGCTCGTAGTGCCGGATATAGCCGTCGTGTTCCTTGGCGTACGGCTGGGCCATCAAACTGTTGATGCTTCGGCCCATCAGCTCGTCCTCACCGAAGCCGAACATCTTGGCCGCAGCCGCATTGCAGAAGGTGACGTTCGCCTCGCTATCAATCGCCAGCACGGCATCTTGGGTGGCGTGAACGACGGCTTCCGCAGGCGAGCGTGCGGTGGCAACCTGGCAATCGCGATCTTTGCGACTCATTGGCTCTTCACCCATTCTAAGTGCGCTGTGAAAAAATCAACACCCGCAACGCTTGCCGGCAACGAGTGAGGATTCCACGCCATGATGGACGCCATGAACGGAGCCAAACGACTGCTCGTCGCTGAAGACGACGTCGGGACCCGTACCGGACTCGCCGCGGTGCTCCGCGAAGAAGGGTACGAGGTCGACGAGGCCCCGGACGGGGAAGTCGCATGGTCCATCGTCCGCGTCACGCGACCGGACCTCGTGCTCACGGATCTCGACATGCCCAACCTCAGCGGCAGCGAGCTCATCGGCCGCGTCCGCGCGCTCTACCCGCGCATCCCGATCGTGGTTCTGAGTGCGGAGGACCCCATCGATGCTGGCCGCCGGTGTGTTGCTCTCAACGCCGACCGCTTCTTCTCCAAGCCGGTCAATCTCGATGACATCCTCACCTTCGTCGCTGCCCGCTTCGCGATGGTCGCGAGCTAGCGGACCGACCCCGGGTGGTCGGGCCCGCGTAGCGCGGTATCATCCGGCCCGTGCGAGGTCTCGCTCTCCTCACCTTGTGTGCCGCCGTCCTCGCCTGCGGCTCGCCTGCCCCCCTGCCCCCCGAGAAGAGTCAGTACGCGGGAACGTGGGAAGGTGACGGGGTCCGCCTCACGGTCACGACCGATGCCCGCGTCTCGTACGACCGGAAGAAGGGTGCGGGAAACGAGCATACCGAAGGTCCGATTGCGGGTTGGGTCGGAGATGATTTCGTCGTCGGCGTGATGACTCAAAAAACGACCTTCACGGTGGACACGCCTCCTCACGAAGATGCCGGCACCTGGACGATGGTCGTCAACGGCGACACCGTCTACCGCCTCGCCCGCTAGTGTCGTGGAACAGGGCACTACCGCCCTCCGCGTTTCAGACGTCTTGCAACACGTGTCGCGACGCTGCGGCGCCCGAGCCCCGGATGGACGCATCCTCTGCGCTCCGGAGAGCGCCGATCCGGCGGATTCCGCAAGAGTTGCCGACTGTACGAGCCGCGTCCCCGAACCAGTCCCTTGAAGACACGTCGGCACGGCGCGTGCATTTGTCCTGGTGCATGAAGATCGAGGCGAAGTACCACCCCGAGACCGCCACCCTCACGTACATCGTCTGGGATGAGGAGACGCGAGACGCCGTCATCATCGATCCGGTCCTCGACTACGACCCTGTGGCCTCGGCAACAAAGGCCCTCTCAGTTCGGGACCTCCTCGGGTTCGTCGAGCGTCACCAACTCAACGTGCACGCCATCCTCGAGACCCACGCGCATGCGGACCACATCACCGGCGCCCAGGCGCTCAAAGCCGCACTCGGGGCCAAGGTCCTCATCGGCGAACACATTCAGACCGTCCAACAAACCTTCAAACCCGTGTTCGGATTCGGAGACAGCTTCGCGACTGATGGGAGTCAGTTCGACGGGCTCATCGCCGACGGTGAGCTCCTCGAGACCGGGAGCCTCGAGGTGCGCGCGCTTCATACGCCGGGGCACACCCCCGCGTGCCTCAGCTTTCACATCGGCGATGCCGTATTCACCGGGGACGCACTGTTCATGCCCGACCAAGGCACAGGTCGTTGCGACTTTCCCGGGGGAAGCGCCGAGGCGCTGTACGACGCGGTCACGACCAAGCTCTACGGGCTTCCCGACTCGACCCGTGTGTTCGTGGGCCACGACTATCAACCCGGAGGGCGCGCCTTGGCTTACGAGACGACCATCGGGGCCTCCAAGGCCCACAACATCCAGCTCACCGCCGAAACGAGCAAAGAAGCCTTCGTTCAGTTCCGCCAAGCACGCGACGGCTCACTCGCGGCGCCGCGACTTTTGTTCCAGTCGGTCTCGCTCAACGTCGGCGCTGGCCACATGCCCACGCCGGACAAGAACGGCATCCGGCGCCTCGCTGTTCCGATCAACCTGTTCAACCCCTCGGACGGCCACGGTGTCCCTGAGGGCGGCGGCAAAGCCTAGAGCCAATCCGCTGGCTCGACGGTATCGAAGCGCACGGCTATCCTCACCCACATGAAGGGTTGGGACGCACAATGAGCATGCAACTGGCGCGCGCGGGAAAGGAGGCCATCGAGAAGAAAACGAAGGCCCACCGAGATGCGATCAACGCTCGTGGGTACGGGACGCACTACGGAGACCACTCCAACTACAACCCCCCCGCCGGCGCTTCACTGACCAAGAGCAGTTGCGTGGTGTGGGCGATGGAGTGCGCCGAGTATGCGTTCGAGAAAGTTGGCCGCGGAGCGGTGTGGAATCAGATCGCGACGGTGACCCGCCGCAACCAGCTCAAGGGGACGTTCCTCATCCGAGAGCTGATCGCAAAGGGCTGGACCGGAATCTACTGGAACCCCGATGTGACCGACACTTCCGACAGCGAGCACAGCTACTCGGCCCACATCGCGCGGACCAAGAAGACCTACTACAAGCTGGCCGTGTCGGACATGGTGGTGGACTACCGCCGCAAGCCGCCGAACATGACCGGCATCGACAAGCTCGACAAAGTTCCGTTCTGGGTCGGCTGTGCCCGCGGTGGACGGCACGTGTTCTGCGGCACCGGGGCCAACGTCTCCGAGTTCCACTGGGACTACGACGCGACCCAGCCCAACGCCATGGAACTCGTTGCGCTCAAAGAATACGAGTGGATGTCCGGTATCCTCGCGGTGCCTCCGACGGTATGGCAGAGCATCTAACGCTTGGCCTCGCGGCGTGTCTTCTCGCGGGGTGCCCGGCTCCGATCGGCCCCGCACCACGACCGTCCCCTCCGGACCCGCCCGGCGCAGTGCCGGACCCCGGCTCCGAGGATCGTTCGGCACACGTCGTCCCACCTGAGGACGACGACCCTTGTCCACATGCCGAGGGGGAAGACGCGAAGCGCTTCGAGTACGACGCGTTCGGCCCCGCCGCGATGTCCTTTGGTCTGCTCGGACAGGCGTGGTGGCAGTGGGACTCCGAGGGGCACGCCTTCGAGAAGGCCGACGGTACGATCTGGGTCGTCGTCCACGAAGGACTCAACGGGGACGCTCTTGCGACCCGGTTTCCTGTGATTCAAGAAGCGCAGTGCGACCAGCGTTACGTCGCGCTCGAAGATGCGCGCGCATACTTGCGAGAACACATCGATGAACTCGGCGACCCCGCCGTCCCCGAGTTCGGCCCTCTGCGAGCCGAACTCCAGCGCACCCTCGCGGTGCTCAACGAGCACTTCGAGTAGTGTTTTGAAAGCTTGCTACTCGCACGCGTCGCAGTTGGACGCGGCGAGGTCGGCACAGATCTCGTCGTAGGTCTGGTCGCAACAGAAGTCGTCCAGGGCACACACGCAGGATTCAACGGTCGGGTCGTTGCAGCCGGCGCTGCCCTGCGGTGCACAACAGTCACCCGAGGTACACGCGTTGCAATCGCTCTGCGCGAGCGCTGCACATTCCGCCGTCCAGGCATCGTCGCAACACCCCGAGTTGATGGCGCAGACGCATTCTTGGGTCGGTTGGTGCAGGCACCCGCCCACGCCCCCGAGCGCCTCGCAGCAGGGACTGGCCTCCAACCCTCCCGTGGGTCCAAACCCGGTCGAGGCACCGGTACCTCCTCCTGTCGAGCCACTCGCACCGGAGGTTGCGCTGGTCGTCGAATCACCGGTCGTCGCGTCGGGCTCGCAGGTCGCCGCGCAGCGTCCCTGGGCCAACTCCACACACTCCGCGGACCAGTCGAAGCCGCAGCACGTCGTGTTCTCATCGCAGACGCAGGTTTGCACGGACGGCTCGTTGCAGCCCGGTCCGGCATGGGGCTCGCAGCACCCCGACCCAGGGGGCAAGCCTCCGGCGGTCGTCGCTTCGCTCGAGCCTGAAGGCCCCGCCGAAGTCGACGAGCCCGTCGCTGTCGAGATCGCCATCGTTGTCGTTGCCGACCCCGTGCTGTCGCCGGAGGAGCCGGCGTCGGTGTCCTCCGAAAGGGTCGGACTGATGCAGCCAGCGACGGGGACGAAAGCGAGCAGACCGATCCAACGCAGCAAATGAGTACAGGTCTTCATGGGCGATCATCGATGGTGCGCCAACCCGTTTTCCTTCGACTCGGCCTGAGGTTCTTCCGGGGCCGACTCGCGTCCGTGCGCGGACCTGCGAAAAGGCCACGGCCCGCTCGCGCTCGCGAGGGTGCCGCGGCCCATCGAACAAGAGGCCGCCTCCACGGATGCGAAGGCACGCTCCTGCAATCAGTGCACGTGACCGTGCTCGAGCTCTTCGGCCGTCGCTTCGCGGATCGCTTCGATCTCGACGGCGAAGTGCAGCGTCACGCCGGCGAGAGGGTGGTCTGGGGTCACCACGACGCGCTCCTCATTGGCATCGAGGACCCACAGGTGGATCTGGTTTCCGTCTTCGTCTTCCGCGACGAACGACATGCCCGGGGCTGGCTCCACGCCTTCAAAGGCTTCGCGAGGCAGCGCCTGCGGACCGGGGCCGGAGACCTCTCCGTAGCCATCTGCTGGTTGAACGACCACCTCGAGCTTGTCGCCGACCTTCTTGCCTTCGAGTTCCTGCTCGAGGCCGGGAACGATGTTTCCTGCGCCGTGCAGGTAGAGAAGCGGCTCGCCCGCCTCCGAGGCGTCGATCGTCTCTCCTTCGTCGTTCTTGAGGGTGTATTGGATCGAAACGACGCTTTTCGCTGCAACGACGGTCATGATTCGGCGAACCTACCCCAGGCCAGCCCAGGGCAAGTCCACGCGCTGCCGCGAGAACTCACGCAGGCTCAATGCGAACAACAAGGGCAGTAATGTTGTCCACGCCGCCGGCTTCGTTGGCTTGTTGGACAAGCGTTTGCGACGCAGTGTCGATGCTCTGAAACCGCGTGATCGTGGCCAGAATCGTCTCGTCATCCAGCATGTCGGTGAGGCCATCGGAGCACAGCAGGTACAGGTCACCTTGCTGGTACTCCTCGACGAGGATGTCGACGAAGACGTGCGGTGCAAGTCCCAGTGCCCGCACGACGACGTTCTTGTGGGGGAAGTTCTCGGCCTCCTCTCCGCTCATCGCCTTCATCCGCTTGTAGTCGTTGAGGAGTGAGTGGTCCTCGGTGAGCAGCTGAATCTGAGTTCCGCGGATGCGATAGACGCGCGAATCTCCCACGTGTCCGATGAAGAACCGGCCCTGGCTGAAATAGATCGCGTCGGCCGTGCAACCCATGCCCTTCTTCGAAGGGTCGCGCTTGCCGGTGTCGTGGATGATCGTGTTGGCCAGCTTGATCGACACCGTCATCCGGTCGCGTTCGACGTGCAGCGACGGCATCGGGAACGGCCAAGTGTCAGCTCCGGTCTCGTGCGTGTCCGTGTAGTACCGCCGGAGCGTATCCACCGTAATCTGCGACGCAACCTCGCCACTCGCGTGGCCCCCCATTCCGTCGGAGACCGCCGCGAGCGGCATCTCCTCGGCGATGAGGAAGTTGTCCTCGTTGTGGTCGCGGACGCGCCCCACATCGGTGACCCCGGAGAACCGGATCTTTGAGTTTCCGTCGATGAAGCTGATGCTCATGGGCAGCTAAAACGCGATCGCGACAACGGTACCAGGTGGGGACGCAGCGGTGCTACGCTGATCAGGCGTGTCCAACGAGAGCGCTGCTGCAGCCACGGTGTTGAACTTTGCGCAGGTAAGCCCTCCACGGCTTCTGTTCGCGCTGCTGCACAAGCGTTTCACCGGCACGATGGACGTGGAGCAGCCGGCCTCCGGGGGCCAACCCGCAGGGATGCGTCGCGTCTGGTTCAGCGGAGGCATGCCCGTGTTCACCAACTGGGTCAGCGGCCCTGATGTGCTCGGACAGGTCCTGCTCGAGCTCCGACGGGTCGACGAGGCCACGCTGATGCAGGGCCTCGGACAGATGGCCCAGACCGGGAGTGGCCTCCTCGGTCAGACCCTGCAGCAGCTCGGCGTCATCGACGAAGCCCAACTCGCGGAGGCTCTTCGGTTCCAGTGCGGCCGGAAGCTCTCTCACCTGTTCGCGCTTCGCGACGGCCAAGCGACGCTGCACACCACCCAACACGAACTCGGGCACATGACCGGGGTCAACGTTCTGGAGCTCATCCTGGCGGCCGTCGGTCGGCACTACGACGAGGCCCGCGTTCAGGCCGAGATGGGTACGCACCTGGGAGGCTCTCTGCGGGTGACCGCTGCGTACGCCCGCTACCACGAGCACTTCCGGTTCCGACCGACCGACGCCCCCCTCCTCGAAGCACTTCAAGCCGGCACCGACTTCAACAGCCTCGCGGCGGCCACCCAAGGTGGGCCACGCCGTGCAGCGCAGCTCGTGTACGTGCTGTGGGCGTCGCAGATGCTCTACACCGGAGCGTCTGCACAGGCCGTTGCTTCGCCCACGACAGCGAGGACCGCACCCGCCCGCAAACCACAACCTGCACCCGCTCCGACGCCCGCACCAGCGCCCGCACCGGCGCCTGTAGCTTCGGCACCAGCTCCTGCACCGGCGCCCCCACCCGCGCCTGAGCCCGACACGCCCGATGTCGGGCTTACCGCGTTCGTCGGCGAGCTCGAGAGCTTCGAGGCTCGGATCGCGGAGGACGCCAACCCCTTCGCCCTCCTGGGGCTCGACATCACCGGAGGGCGCAAAGAGCTGCGGGGCATCTGGTCCGACCTCAGTCGTCGGATGCACCCGGACGCGCTGCAAGCCAAAGGGTGGGAGCACCTGCGAGAGCGCGTGACCGATGTGTTCGCGGCCCTGAGCGAAGCCAACACAACCCTATCCAACAAGGAGGAGCGCCAACGCATCTCCGAAGCGCTCGAGCGGGGCGAAGACGTGTCGGCCAGCGCAGATGCCGAAGCCGCCAACCTCGCCCGGGCCGCGTTCGAGAGCGAGGTCATCGCCCGCGACGGCGATCGCTACCTCAAGGCCAACAAGTTCGACCGCGCCAACGCGGAGTACCGAAGAGCACTCGAGCTCACCCCCGACGAGCCCGACTACCAGGCTGCGGCGATCTGGTGTGAGTACAACCTCTCGGGCCGCGCCCGCGGGGACGCGACCCGAGCCGAAAAGCTCCTGGGAGCCGTGTTGACCGAGGCGCCCAAGCTCGCGCGAGCCCAGATGTGGAGAGGCCACATTCTTCGCGATCTAGGGGCATCCGGCGCCGCGATCATCTGCTACGAACGCGCGCTGAAGTCCGACCCGCGGCTGATCAACGCCGAGCGCTACCTACGTGCGCTCAAGATGGCCAGCGGTCAGTCTCCCGGCGGCAAGAAGCCTGAGAAGAAGAAATCCGGCCTGCGCGGTCTGTTCAGCAAAGACTGACGATCCGCCGTCCGCGGCCCCGAGACGGCGCGCTGCGACTTCACGAAACGGTCACCGAACTCGAAGGTGATACGTTCGAACGCAAAACGTGGAGTCGAACGTGCAAACCACGATGCCTGCACATCGCGGCTGGTATCCCGATCCGTGGAACCCCAGCCGATGGCGGTGGTGGGACGGGTGGGCATGGACGCCCCACCTGAGTGCACGCCCCAAGAAGCCCACCGTGCCGGGTTGGCTGAGCGTGCCTGTTCTGCTCGCGGCGCTCGTTGTGGTGCCCGTCGTGCTGGTCGCACTCGCGACCATGCCGCATGTCGTCCTGCTGTCCTTGGCCCCCGCGGTGATCGCACTGCCGGTGATGATGTGGCTCGACCGCGTGGAGCCGGAGCCGCCTTCGGCGCTCATCCACTCGCTGCTGTGGGGAGCGACCGTGGCGATTCTGCTCTCCTCGATCGTCAACGCAACCGTCGGTGCACTGGCCGGCGAGGTCATCGCCTCGGTGGTCTCTGCGCCATTCATCGAAGAAGCCACCAAGGCAGGGGCGATCCTCTACGCGGTCAAGCGGCGCGAGGTCGACAGCCCGATGGACGGCATCGTGTATGCGGCATGGACAGCGATCGGTTTCGCGGTTGTGGAAGACATCGAGTACTTCGCCCGCGCCGCCAGCGAGGGTCAGCTCGCCGCGGTCTTCATCCTGCGCGGCATCCTTGCCCCGTTTGCACATCCGTTGTTCACGGCATGGACCGGCCTCGCGGTTGGACGTGCGATCTCGCGGGGTCGCGCGGTGTTCCCAAGCATCCTTTGGGGCTATGCGCTCGCCGTGGCCACGCACGCGCTGTGGAACGCCTCGGCGGCGGCTCCCGGTGTGCTCGGTGAAGCCGGCGTCGGCGTTCTACTCCTGACGGCTGCGGCGTTCTTCGTCGCGTTCATCTCAGTCGCGGTCGTGCTGTATCGAACCCGTCGAAAGGAGGAGAAGCGTTTCTGCGAACTCGTCCCGTGGCTCGCCGAACGCTATGGGCTGTCCCCCGCCGAGATCGCGTGGTTCGGAGATTTTCGGGCAATGCTCCACGCTCGAAAGCGAGGCAACCACGCACAGCGACGATGGTTCGACCGCATGCACACCGCGCTCGCCCGCCTCGCACTCTTGCACGATCGGCCACAAGCAGCCGACCCGGCAACGGAACAAGCCTTGGTCGACCAACTTCGCCGCGCCCGCACGAACTCGACCAGCTGAGTACTCTCTGTCGTGTCTGCCCCAAGTACCGGTCCCGTCGGTGGGCCGGGCCACAAGTCCCAACTCGAGCCCTATTCCGGACCGTCCTTGTCTACGGACGTGGCCTCGATCAGCTCCGCGAGCGCATCGTAGAGGACTGCCCGGTCGCGTCGAAGCTGCGCGACAGAGCGGATCGCACGTGCCCGTGTCAGGCGGACCCGAACCGCGCGAGCGGTCTCCCGTGCCACGACCCAGTAGCGCAATGCCGCAGCCCCGCCCATCGCACTGAGTGCAGCGGCGATAAAGCCGGCCGAGACAGGCGCATCGGGAATCCGGGGGAAGCCAAGGTGAAGCTGTTGATGGCCAAACCCCGCAGCGATGCCCACCCCGATCCAGGTCAACGGGTACAGAAGCATCCCCAACACCAGCTTGACGGTTGCTTCGTCCTTGCGCCGTTTTCCGGCCACCTTGGCGATGCCCAGGAGCAGACCCGCGGTGGGAAGGTTGACCAGGTAGCCGACGAACACCAAAGGCGGCAGCAGAAAGAACACCCCGAGGGCCTGGAGCCCGAGCAACGCAAGCCACTTTGCAGAATGCGTCCTCGGTGGCGCGTCGAGGTCGTAGTCCTCGAGCTCCAAGGAGCGCAGGTCAGCGTCATACTGCGTGACGCGAGCTCGGAGCGCCGCCGTCGAAACGGGGTCTCGCTTTCGGGCGTGGAGATACCCATCGCGGACCTCGGCAAACCCCAGCACTCGCTCGCCAATGGTTGTTTTTCCCGGCGACTCGCCCGAACGATGCGCTCGCTCGGCCCGGACGAGTCGACGCGCGCGATGCAACAGATCGTGGACCTCCCAGCTCTCCGTGGCATGGACCACGTTTCGCAGGGTCTGCTCCATGTGCTCGGTGAGTTCACGAGAGAGTGCGCGGACTTCTTCTCCGTCCACATCCCCCGACGGGGTCACGTCGAGGTGGGGCGGAAGCTCGAGCGGAGGAAAGAACGCCACAAGGGCGCTCGAGCGGAACATTTGCTTGTCGTCGTAGTGCAGCCCAGTGAGGAGGATGGCGGGAGCTTCCCGATCGGGGGCGAGCTGCCGAGCCCGGTAGTACAGCCGCGCCGCCCCGGTCTTGAGCGCCTGCAGCCCCGAGTGGTCATGCGAGTCGCCTTCGGGAAACAGTGCGGAAAGCGAGCCACCCGCGACCCGCTCCGCGAGCGCCTCGAGGCTCTTGCGGTTGGCGGCACGGCGAGCGTCCGTGGACGTGTCCTTCATGTCCGAGGCTCGGTAGATCGGCACGGTCCCGACCTCGCGGAGCAGGTTGCCCACGAGCGGGTAGGAGAACAAGCCGTGCCGTGCCCCGAAGACGATCGGACGAGGGCACTGGGTGAGGATCAACGCGGGGTCGACCAGCCCATTGGGATGCCACGACACCACCAACCCTCCGCGCTCGGCGGGCACGTTTCGTGTGCCGCCGACCTCCACCCGACGAAAGAACAGGTTCACCGCGGTGCGCAGGGCGACCTGAATCCATGGGTATGCGCGACTCAAGCCGAGAACTCCGCGGTGGTGACTCGCAATCGCACCGTGTGAGAGCCTACCCCGTGGCGATGGACCCCGCACCCGGAGAGCCCCGTGTTGCGCACTACCTTTATGCGCACCGGGCTGTGCCGCGGGCCTTTCTCCGGAACCCCGCGGCGATCATGGGGATCTTGGGCTCTGACGATGGTCCCGTTTTCCTCTCGGGGATGTGGGATGTGATGGACGAGGCGCTCCAGCCCCACGAGCGAGTGGAGGACACCCGGGTTGAGCTGGAATGCTTCGCGCTGCGCGGAGACATCTTCGTCGCCCTTGTCACCATGCCGCCCGTCGCTCGGCCGCTCGAAGCCTACTTCGTCGCATGTGCAGCCCGATTCGAGGGCAATGGGGCCACCTTCGCCCGGGCCTTCACGCTCGACGCCGCGACCACCCCCGGAGATCCCGATGACACCGGCATCCTCGAGTGGACCGCCGAGGGAGAGCGATCATTGCTCGAGCCACGGTGTGCGCTCGATGGTTCCGCGTTCGTCGACGCGCTTGAAGAGTTTCTCGTCGCCGAACACGGGTAACGACGCCGCGGCCTCCCTGATACCCTCCGCGCCGTGAGCCTCGACGTCGACTTCGTCCGCGCCCAGTTTCCCGGCCTGCAATCGCCCTGGGCTCTGTTCGACAACGCCGGCGGCAGCGTGCCGGCGCGCCCGGTGATCGAACGAACGACGCACTACATGCAGAACCGAGCGGTGCAGCTCGGAGCCAGCTATGGGCGCTCTCAATCCGCCGAGGCTGACGTCCGAGCAGGCGAAGCCGCGGCGGCGCTGCTGCTCGGGGCGTCCACCCGCGAGAGCATCGTCAGCCACTCGACCACGATGGGGTTCCGCACGCTCGCGGCAGGCATCGGGCCCACACTCGATGCCGGTGACGAGGTGGTGGTGACGAACCTCGACCACGCCGCCAACATCGTCAGCTGGCGCCGGATGGCCGCTCAGCATGACCTTGTCCTCCACGAGTGGAAGCTTCGGCCGGAAACGGCAAGCCTGCATGTCGACGATCTCGCCGAGATGCTCGGGCCCAAGACTCGGCTCGTGACGTTCACCCAGTGCGCCAACGTTGTGGGTGAGCTGATCGACGTGCCACGGATCGTCGATGTGATCCGCAACAACCGGAAGGACACGATCGTCATTGCGGACGGGGTCGCCTATGCGCCTCACCGGCAGATGGACGTCGCGGCTCTCGGCGTCGATGCGTACGCTGCCAGCCTCTACAAGGTGTACGGGCCCCACCTCGGGGTGGTGTACGGCCGAGAGTCGCTGCTCCTGGCGGCGCACGGTCAGAACCACGACTTCATCCCCGAAGATCGTTTGCCCTACAAGTTCCAACCGGGCAACGTCACCCACGAACTCACGGCGGGGCTGTTGGGCATCACCGACTACCTCGACAGCGTCGCCGCCCATCACGAGATCCAGTTCACCGACGCCCGCCAACGTCACGGCGCCGTGTTCGAGGCGTTCGCCGCTCACGAGGCCACCCTGTGTGCTCGACTGCTCGAAGGACTCCTCAAACACGACGCGGTCACCGTGATCGGTCCGCATACCCCTGACCCCGACGTCCGTGTACCCACCGTCGCGTTCACGATCAGCGGTCGACGCGCGAGCGAAATTCCGCCCCTGTTTGACCCACACGGGATCGCGCTTCGCAGTGGCAACTTCTATGCGCCCGGAGCGATCGATGCGCTCGGCCTCGAGGAAAGCGGCGGGGTCGCACGGGCAAGCTTGGTCCACTACAACACCCTGGACGAGGTCGACCGCTTCCTGGCGGTGTTGGCGGACGTCATCTGACCTCGAACAGGCGAGGACTGCGCCGGCGTTCGACCGCCGCTTTGGTAGTCGCGCCAACCCCTCCAACCCGAGCCGAGCCACGTCGCGCGACGAGGCGCACAGCACGTGACTTGCTCCGACAACGACGTTACTGTCCGCCCCGGAGCGTTTCCCCCTGATGTACCCGCGCGTTCGTTTTGCTTGTCTTTCGTCTTCTCTCCTTCTCGGCCTGAGCCTCACCGCGTGCGGTGATGATGGATCCTCCGGCGGAGAGACCGATTCCGTGTCGTCCTCCACTGCGATGCCGACCACGGGATCCTCGGCCACGACCAACCCGGCCACGACCGACCCTCAGACGACCACCTCGCCGACCACCACGGACCCGACCACGGGCCCAACCACCACGAACCCAACCGGCCCGGATACCGACACCGCCGAGACCGACACCACAACCGGTGAGCCGGCCGAGTGCCCATACGAGCCCATCGAAGGTGAGCAGTCGGTTGGTTTCGAGCTCGTCGCCACCGGCTTCAACCAGCCGTTGTTCGTCCTTGGCGACCCCGTCGACACCGACGTCTTGTACGTCCTCCAAAAAGGTGGAGCCATCAAGCGGCTTGGGCCCGACGACGACTCCGCCCCAGCTGAAGATTGGTTCTCACTGACGGTCAACACGGCCAGCGAGATGGGACTGCTCGGGATGGCGTTCCACCCCGAGTACGCAGACAACGGGCTGATGTATGTGCTCCACAGCGACTCGTCCACGTCGTGGCGCGTCACCGAGTTTGCCGTCGAGGGGGGCCAGGTCAATGCCGGTTCCGCGCGCGAGGTTCTCGGCATGGGGCAACCCGCGCCCAACCACAACGGCGGCATGATCGAGTTCGGCCCCGACGGCATGTTGTACGTGTCGGTCGGCGATGGCGGCCCGCAAAACGACGGTTGTGGCAACGGCCAGAACACAGGCTCCCACCACGGCTCGATCCTCCGGATCGACGTCGCCTCGGACGGCAGCCCGGATACGTCGTTGAGCTGTGGCACCTGCGGTTGCACCACCGTCAGCGGGTTCGACTACACCGTCCCTGCCGACAACCCCTTTGTCGGCGATGGCAACGTCGACGACGCGATTTACGCGTACGGGTTCCGCAACCCGTGGCGGTTCTCGTTCGACCCGGACGACGGCACCCTGTTCGTCGCCGACGTCGGTCAGGAGCAGTGGGAAGAGGTCACCGTCGTCGAGGCGGGCACCAACCACGGCTGGGGCGACATGGAGGGCAACCACTGCTTCAACGCGGGTGGCTGTGACGAGTCGGCACAACCCGGCCAGACCAACGCCGACGGCCTCGTCGCTCCCATCGCGGAGTACAACCACGGAAACGGACGCTGCTCGATCACGGGCTTGGGCGTCTACCGCTCCTGCGAGGTCCCCGGCTTCGACGGCCTGTACTTCTACGCCGACCTCTGCAGCACCGAGGTCTACGCGGTCTCGTACGACGGCACCACATCCGAGGTCATCGGACCTGTCGGCAATGTTCCTTCGAACATGTCGCCCTTCGGCGGTGGCTACAACGCGCACGGCGATGTCTTCATCGCGGGCTCCCCCGTCGCAGGTGGAGCCGGTTCCATCTACCGAATCAGCGCGGCCCAGTAGTCCGGCTTCCGGACGCAGAGCGCCGCACCCTCCGGGGTCGCGGCGCTTTTTGTTGTCCAGATCCCGACGCGGTTCAGAATCGGAAGGAGATCCCTCCGGCGGAGACCGCCACCGTCTCCGCTCGGCGGCCCCGGCGAATGCCAACCGCCAACAGCGTCGCTCCCGTGACGGCGAGCGCCCCTCCGATCGCGACGCCTACAATGCCGCCGGTCTGGGTGTCGTAGTCGAACTGGCAGCGGCCCGTCTCGTCGGCATTGCAAGTCTTGTCGTAGGACCTCCCGTGCAGGACCAGCAGCGGGATGCCGGCGGCCAATGCCACCACAGACGCACCAAGGCTTCCCACGCCCGCCAACCGAAGGCCGCGGCCGTTGGGCGGGGGCTCCGCAGGGACCGCGATGAGCTGAAGCGAAATCTCCTGCTGCACACCGTCGACCGCCTGAACCTCGAACGATTGCGGAAAGTAGCCAGGCTTCTTCGCCTCGACCAGGTGCGTGCCAGCCTCGGTCCGAACCTCGACCGGCGTCACGCCTCGGGGCTCCGAGTCCACGCTCAGCTCGACGCCCGCAGGCGTGCTTCGGAACATCAACACCGGAGCAGAGGCACCGAGTTGTTCGATTCTCGGGACGAGGACGGCCGCCCGAGCCTCGATCTCTTCGATGGCCTCTTCAACACCGCACAGTTCGCAGAAGCCCTCGGTGCTCGCGACGACCTCCGGCTCGCCGGGCCGACGGACCTCGAGCTTGACGGCCCAATCACGATCAACGATCGACAGCGACCCGGTGACCACAAACGCGGCGTCCGGCTCGGGACACGGAGCCGCAGTACAGCTTGCCCGAGCGTCCACCGCTCCGCGAGAGAGCCCAGAGAGCACGGCAGCATTGGTCGACTCCCGCCACTGCTGTGGAAGCTCGCCCTCGATCGATAAGGGGTCGATGTCGACCGTCGACGACTGGGGGCCAGGAGCCACCATCATCGCGGCCAAGGTGAAACCGAGCGCAGCACTCACCGCCGACGCATGGTAACATCGACCCTTCGCAGGCTGTTGAATGCGTCGCTGTTCGCTGCTGTTCTCGGCCCTGTCCGGTTGTCTCCTCTACGCTGGTTGTCTCGTCCAAGACCCGGCGTGGGAGCCCCCTGCCGAGACAGACGGCCTCCCCCCAACAGACGGTCCTCAGAGTTCCTCGGAGGGAACGTCCGCGGTGTCGTCGGAAACAGGGGCCAACACAGACGGTGCTACCGGGGCGGTGCCGGGCGACGAACTCCCCATCGACTGCCTGCCACTCCCGGACATCCCGGCCGACGCCATCATCGTGAGCCCGGCGGACAACCCGAGCCTGGACACCGTGTTCTCCGAAGCCGCCCCGAACACGACGATCGCCCTCGAGCCGGGGACCTATGACCGTGCAGGACAGCCCGCTCTCGTGCTCTCCGCGGACGGCGTCACGGTCCGCTCGACGACCGGGGATCCCGACGACGTCGTCCTCACCGGGGGGAGCTCCGAAACAGCCGCCCTCGTTTCGGTTCAGGCCAGCGATGTGCTGCTCGCTGAATTCACCATCCAGGACAGCAGCGAGGTGCTGGTCGAGATTGGCGTCGAAGACGTCGTCCTCCAGCGCCCGCGAATCTACCGCATGGTCTTGCGGGACTCCCTGCGAACGAAACTCAGTGTCGGCAATGGTGTTGCGCGCTGGACCGATGATGGCGAGGTCGCCTGCTCCACATTTGCTCGGAGCGATACGTTTCGCGAAAACCTGACCGATTGCGGAGGCGCGAGCGCACTCCGGATCTCCGGCGGGGCACGCTGGTCCGTCCGAGACAACCTCATCGAGGGTCACTGGTGCTCGACCTTCTCGTTCGCAACCCTCGCCGTGGACCGGGGCTCGAGGGATACCGTCGTCGAACGGAACATCCTCCGGAACAACTTCCGGGGCATCTTGCTTGGGGGAGACAACATCGATGCGGGACGTCCTGAGCCCGCGGACGACACCTGCGGCGTCCCTGACGGGCCGAGCTGGGGCCACATTCGCGGCGTGGTCGTCAACAACCTCACCTGGGTCGACGACCCCGCAATGGCCGGTGCGATTCCGGGACTCGGAACCGATCTCGATTCCATGCTCGGCTTGTGGCACGCGTGTGGAGCGGTCGCGGTCCACAACACCTCGTACGTCACACTCACCACGTTCAACGGGATCGAGTGGCGCTACCCCGACACGACCGCGACGATCGCCAACAACCTCGTCTCCACCGAGCTGGCCTCCCGGAATGGGGCACTTGCACTCGGTGTCGATACAAACGTGATCGGCGTCGACGCGTCCGAGTTCATCGACGCAGCCGGCGGTGATTTTCGGCTTGCCGCCAGCTCCACGGCGATAGACGCAGGCATCGTCATCCCCGCCGTCCTCGTCCCCGAGGATTTCAACCGCAACAAGCGCACGGACCAGCCCGACCTTGGTGCGTTCGAGACCCAACCCTGATTCCCCCCCCGCAGTCCTGCTAACCTGGCGCTATCTCAGACAACGACCACACCACGCCGGTCTCTCGGCCCCCACGCCAGGCGCCGCAGCGGGCCCCAGTGCTCGTGGGTATCGATGCGCAGACGATGGGGATCTTGGTGGTGCTGAGCGACGCGCTGAGCATCGGACGAGACGACACCGCCGACCTCACGGTACCGTTCGAGGGCGTGTCACGGCGCCACGCCGAGGTCACCATCCGCGCGGGGACAGCGAGTCTGCGGGATCTCGGTTCGACCAACGGGACCGCCGTCAACGGGTCCGAGATCTCAGAGGTCGTGCTCGAATCGGGTGACCGCATCCAGCTTGGATCAGCGGAGTTCGAATTCCGCGTCGAGTCCCGGTCCGGACTCGCCGAGCTTCGCGACCGCGCACAAGCACGACAACTCGTGTCGCAGCTCAGTCCCCGCGAACTCGAGGTCGCGTTGGCGATCGCCCGTGGCCTCAAGAGCGCGGAGATCGGCGCCCTCCTCCACATCAGCACCCGCACCGTGAACACCCACCTCGAGCACATCTACGAGCGACTGCAGCTTCGCACTCGAACGGCCCTCGCAGGTCTTGTCGCGCGCTCTGGCCTGACCCCGTGACCCAGGCGCCGCACGACGACCGGACCGGCATTCTCCCCGGAGGCTCTGCTGCTGCCCAGCGCGCACGGTTGGACGAAGCGCTCACGACCCCGGTCTCCAGCAATCTCGCTCCGCCGGCGCCCGAACCCGCGCCGCTCCTGCTCCCCGGAACGGTGGTCGACCGCTACATCCTCGTCGATCACCTCGGCTCGGGAGGTCTGGGTGATGTCTACAAAGCCTACGACCCCGAGCTCGACCGACGGATCGCCATCAAGGTCCTACGCTCCTCGGTCGTCGACGCCGAGACGGCCCTGGGCTTGTCTCAAGATCGTCTCAGGCGGGAGGCGCAAGCCCTCGCGAAGCTGCACCACCCCAACGTTGTCGCTGTCTACGATGTCGGTGAACACGGCACGGAGTCCTTCATCGCCATGGCCTTCGCCGAAGGTCTTCCGCTCCACCGCTGGGCAGAGGCCCACAAGCCCGGTTGGAGCCGAACCCGGGATGTGTTCCTCCACGCTGGGCGGGGGCTCGCGGCAGCCCACGCCGCGGGCCTCGTTCATCGAGACTTCAAGCCCGAGAACGTCGTCGTCGGCGACGGAGACAGCGTCATCGTCCTCGACTTCGGCCTCGCCCGAGCCGCGACGATCGCCTTCGACGAGACCCCATTGCTCGACCCCAGCGAGGGGGCAGACTCCTCACTGCTCCACCGCGAGGTGACAAGCCAGGAAGTCCTCCTCGGCACCCCCGCGTACATGGCCCCGGAGCTGTTCCGCCATCAGGCCCCCTCGCATGCCAGCGACCAGTTCGCCCTGTGCGTCTCGATGTATCGGACCTTGTTCGGTGCCTATCCCTTTGCCCGCGGCTCAGTCCCCGAGTACATCCGCGCGGTGGAGTCGGGCACGTTCAGCGTTCCCGACTCGGACGTCCCGCGGTGGCTTGTCCGGGTCCTTGCGCGCGGGATGGCCGGCCGCCCCGCAGACCGGTACCCGAACATTCAAGATCTGTTGCACGCCCTCGAAGGCGACCGCGCTCGACGAAGACGTCGTCGACTGGCGCTCGCCCTCGCGATTCCCTTGGCCGGCGTCGCGGTGGGTGCGGGAGCCTGGCTCTTTCAACCCGAGCCGACCGCCCGGGAGCTCGCGGTTTCGGAGCAGCTCAGCCAGGCCGCCCGAGAGTCTGCCGCTCGGGGAGACTTCGTCTACCCGCCAGCCGCGGATCCACAGGCCCCCACCGCGCTCTCGGGTGTGCTGCAACTCGAAGACATCACCGGTCCCGGCGCCTCCAAAGCACAGGAGGCCGCAGCCGAACTCCGTGCGGAATTCAGCGGTGCCCTGATCAAGTTCGGCGACCGCTACTACGACATGGACGGTGGCCGACCGTTCGCAGCGGATTTCTACACGATGGCCCTCGTCTTCAACCCCGATGACGAACACGCAGGCGCTCGCGCACGCCTCACCGCAGCCCAGCGTCACGCCGTGATCGAGCGCGCTCGAACGGGCGACTTCACCGGTCCCGAGCTCGCGGCTGCAGAGGTTCTCTCGGCGCTGACCGAAGACGAACCCGCTGTCCGTTCCAAGCGGCTGCGAAAGATCCTCACCGACGACACGGCGACCGGCTTGACCACCCGCGCGGCCATCGAAGCCATCACCGAAGAGCTCCCGGGAAAACCCGCGCAGACCGTCGTTGCGGAAGCCCCATCCCCCTCAGGCTCCCCGGACGGGAACGAGTCGGAGACCGAGGCGGAGTCGGAGAACGAGGACGAGAGCGACGAGCTCGTTGTCGTGGAGGAGAACCCGGCCAAAGCATCGCCGACGAACCCCGACAACCCGTCGAGGTCGCAACCGAAACTGGCAGCCGCGGAGGTTGCCCGCGGAGACGCAGAACTCAAGAACGGACGGCTGGGGCCCGCCGCGTCTCACTATCACCGGGCGCTCGAGCTCGACCGACGCAGTTACGGCGCCCTCCTTGGCCTTGCCCGCAGCAAGTTCGAAAAGGGGGAGTACGCGAAGGCTGCCCGATATGCCGAACGAGCGACGGGAGTCCGTCCGCGCTCCAAGGCCGCGCACCTCCTGCTCGGCGATGCGCAGTTCAAGACCTTGAACTACGCCGCCGCACGCAAGGCCTACCAACGAGCCCTCAATCTGGGATCGAAGAAAGCCCAGGTGGGACTCGACCGACTGTCGAACCGCCTGGGCTCCCAGTGACGCTCGCGTCGCCTCACGCCTCGAACAACGCGTCGATGCGCCCGGACACCTCGCCGAGCGTGTCGCCTTCGTGGCCGACCGCCTGCATGCAGGAGATCAGGTTCTGTGCGGGGTGGGCCCCGCCTGCGTCGATGTGCCGCCCGGGCTGGAGCCCACCGGAACGGCCCGCAACCAGCTGCACCATTTCCTCAACCGAGTGGGTCGCGTTGGGCGAAACACCGTCGTTGAGCTGCAAGCCGTGACCCGCTTCGGTCATGAAGACGATCGCGCTGTTGTCGAGCACGTTCCCGTCGCCTTCAGGCGTGTCGCGAAGCTTGCGAACGAGGTCGCCCCAGATGTCGACGTGCCATCCGAGCATCGTGCTGACCGGAAGCTGGCCGTTGGTTTCTTGGTCGCCGTTGTGTCCCACTTCGTGCAGGTCCGCGCGGATCGGCATGCCGAGGTCGGAGCTGACCTGGTAGACGTTCATGTGCGACTGGAAGACCGAGATCTGCAGCGTGGCGACACGGGTCAGGTCGCAGACGAAGGCCATGTGGATCAGGTCCACCATTGTTCGTGCGCGCTCGTCCTCGCCGCTGTAGCCGGTGTTCGTGTCGATGTCGGAGCTACCCTGCCCCGCATTGTCGCCCCCGATCGACGGGTCTTGGCCCGGGTCGTCCGGGACCTGGCAGGCCGCAACGTCGGGATCGATCCCGGAGATTCGTAGCTCGAGCTCTCGAAGCTCGTCGAAGTGCCGCTCGAGTCGGATCCGGTCCGCGTTTCCGACCTTCCCGAGGATCCCCTGACGCTTGGCCGTGATCAGGTCGAGCACGGACCGACGGCCGCGAAGCTCGAAGTCCAAACGAGCCGCGTCCTCGGCGTTGTCCGGCGTGAAGTTGCCGAACAGCGTCATGAAGGCCGTCTGAGGGCTGGTTTGAGCCTCGACGGGTGCGCCCGCGCCTGTGTAGGAGAGGTACTGACGGCCCGAGTAGCTGCTACCGCCAAGGTACCAGGAGGGCTGGGCCCGCAACACCAGCGAGTCGTACAGTGACCCGGGGTTGGTCTGCGCAAGGACTTGGTCGGACGTAATCCCGTTGGACGCGAAGTTGTACGAGTTCGACCGCGTGCCGCTGAGAAGCGGACTCGCACCGCCGCCGTGAAAGTCTCGGAACGCGCCGCCTGCTGGGACCGCTGAGCCGTCCACCGACGATGCGTTCCAGGGGATCGCCATGTTGGAGACGATCGAGAAATCGTCTCGTAGGTCGGCCACCGGCATCAGCGGCGTGGTGATCTCGTACTCGGAACCGGTCGTCGCGGGGCGAATGAAGTGTCCGTCTTCTTCGAAGTACTTGCCTGCAACACGCTGGCCGTTCTTCTCCCAGTTGTCGCCGCCCAACGCCTGTCCGGCGAAGACGATCGCGTAGCGGCATGGCACGTCGCCGCTGTTGGCCAGTGCAACGCCGTGGTTGTCGAGCATGCACTCCAGCACGGGAAGCGCCACGGAGACTCCGGCGGCTCCGCGCAGAAAAGTTCGTCGATCCATTCGATGGCTCATCGTCAGGTCTGCTTTCGGCGTTCAGTTGGAGGGTTCGCGGCGGAAGCCAAAGGCGTCGTGGCTGGCCAAGTTTGAGATCATCTGTTGGAAGTCGTACTCGGTGGCCTCGAAGTCGGCCGCCACGTGTTCGAGCAACGGATCGTCTTCGTCGAGTTGTCGGCCCAGGGCGAACTGAAGGTATTGCTCGGTGGCACACCGTTCGAGTTCTCCGGATTCGACGAGACGGTCCGCGAGTGCCCCAGGTCCGCTAAACGACCCCACGCCAGGTAGCGCGCCTTCCCCAGAGATTTCGCAGTCGGGTTTGCCGTCGTCGGTCTCGCGATAGCGGCCGGCGATGTCGTAGTTCTCCAGGCCCATCCCGATCGGGTCCATCAGGTTGTGACACGCAGCGCAGCTCGCGATCTCGGCATGAATCCCGTAGCGCTCCTCTTTGCACGCGTTGGGGTCATCGGCGTTCCCCGGTGGATTGTCAGCATCGACGGTTGGCGGCGGCGCGGGGATCTCATTGCAGCGCAGCCGCTCCGCGATGAAGATGCCGCGCTGCGTTGGGCTGGTGTCCGTGAACTTCGAGAAGCCTGCGAGGACGGAGCCGTGCGAGAGGATGCCCGCGCGATCGGGGCCGTAGCTCACCCAGCCCTCCCCTGCGGCCGGAGGCTCCAAACCGTAGTGCTCGGCCAGAAACGCGTCGATGTACGTTTCTTCGGTGGTGAACAGCGCCGTGTAGTCGTCGCGCTCGTCGAAGACAACGCGGTCGATCAGCGCTGTCGTCTCCGCGTTGAACGCCTCGATCAGCGTCGCGTCATGTGGAATGGCTCGATAGCCCAGCCACATCGCGTGATAGCGATGTAGCTGCTGCTTTGCACGGTCGTCCGTCAGCAGCCGATCGACGATGTCGGCGCGATCGGTCAGCTCCGAGAGACGGCCGGCCTCTGCGTCGGCGATCAGGGCATCGTCCGGGCCCGTCCCCCACAACAGGAACGCCACCCGGGTCGCGATCTCGTAGTCGTTGAGCTTGAACACCTCCGGGTCAGTCGTCGGAACGCCGGCCTCGATGCGATAGAGGAACTCGGGGTCCTGCACGAACGCCGACACCGCCAGTGCCACCGCGGTGTAGAAGTCGTTGTCGAGCCCCGGAACGTTTTCCGTCGCGAACGGAAGGAACACCGAGTAGGTTCCGACCTCTTCGTCGGTCAATGGACGACGAAGTGCCAGTCTGCCGAACGACCGCACGAAGTCGTCGAAGCAGGCTGCGTCGTCATCGGTGGTGGGCGTACAAGGCACGACGAGGTCGCGACGCGCTGGGTCTTGCACCAACCGGTTCGCCACATCGATCGCCATCACCTCCATCGACTCGATGAGCGCCCGCGAAGCGACTTGCAGACCGTAGTCGTTGTCGTACGGGGCGAACTCGTCTTCGGACAAGAAGCCACGCGCAGGGCGGGTATCGTCGCCCATCAAGTCACGCAGCGTGTTGTCGAGTTCAGCCTGACTCAAACGGCGCGAGACGCTCTGCGGAACCAAATTCGCCTCGGCCGGAGGATCCTCCCCTCCACTCTCGGCCCCGTCGGTGGCACCCGCAGACCCGCCTTCGGCCCCAGTTCCGCTGTCGGTGGCCCCGTCGGCCATCGTCGTACCGTCGTAGCAGCCGGCGAACAGCAGACTCGCACCTACAATGACATACTTCGGTTTCAGCACAGCCGACACACTCCCCAGGCGAGGCTAGTGGAGTTCGCGGGTCTCCGGCATCGGTAGAACTTCCGATATTCTCGCGGAGCGTGATCTGCGACTGCAAATTCGGGAGTTTTGCCGATGTACGTGGCGCGCGGGGATCGCTAGCGTGGTCGGCGATGGTGCGGAGACCTTGGTGGCTGGCGGCTTGGATGATCCCGATGGGATGCTACTCCGGGGTCGATGCGGTGGGCCAGGATGCGGATGCACCCATGGTCGAGACTGATACGGGGGTCGACAGCGACACCGACGGAACGACCCCAGGCGACGACACCGACGGCGAGGATGCCCAGCCCGCGGGCTGCACACCTGACGACGTCCCGGTGGCTTCGCTCGTTCGCATGAACCAGGACGGCTACGTCAACGCGCTCCGGGACGTCTTCGGCCCAGAGCTGGTGGACGAGCTCGAGGTCTCCCTCAGCGCGATCCCGACCACACATATCGGTCACTTCAGCACCGAGGTGGGTCCACCAAGCTATGCAGAGGTCTCCGCCCAGGTGAACGCGGCCTTTGCCGTCGCGACCCGCCTCACCCGCGACGGCGACTCTCTGGCGACGCTATCGAGCTGCCTGCCCGATGTCTCTGCAGACGCCGACCTGCGCTCGGAGCCTTGCCTCTCGGACCTCACCCGCGACTACGGCCTCCGTATCTTGCGTCGCCCGATATCGGACGAAGACCTCGAGCGATTCGCCGCCAACTACGAGATCGGCGCAGCGCACAGCGTCGCGGAAGGCGTCGCGACGCTGTTGTCGGCGATGCTCATCGACCCCGACTTCCTCTACGACCGGATCGAAGGGGAAGAGGTCGCGGACGGCATCATCCGCCTCAGTCCCCACGCGACCGCGACGCGACTGGCCCGGGTCCTGTGGAACTCGGCCCCCGACGACGAGCTTCTCGCAGCGGCTGAAGGTGGGCTCGACCCGGCCACACTTCGCGCAGAAGCGGAACGCATGCTCGAGGACCCCAGGGCGCGCGTCGCCCTCGGCGGTTTTTTCTTCGACTGGCTGGAGCTCGAATCCGTGCCGTTCGCCGCACTACAAACGATCCCCAACCCAGAGGCTCGTACCGCTCTGCGGGACGCCATGGGGGACTCCGTGTTGGCGTTCGCAACCGCGACCATCCTCGATGCAGACGGCACCTACGCCGATCTTCTGCTGGACCGCACAGCCTACATCGACGACCGGAACCTCGCGGTCCTGTACGGGGTCGAGGAGTCGGTGGGACCCGTTGAGCTCCCGCCCGAACGCGCGGGCCTGCTGACTCGCGCCGGCTTCATCGCGACCCAAGAGATCCCCGAGACCAACGCCGGACACATCATCAAACGAGGGGCCCGGCTTTCCGCCTTCATCTGTCGGCCCCTCCCGCTGCCCGATGCCGCCGCGTTCCCCGAGGACGACCCGGCCGAACCCGGCGCCAACGCGGCCCAGGGGATTCGCGAACGATTTGCCAATGCCACGTCCGAAGCGACCTGCGCATCGTGTCACGTTCAGCTCGATGGGCTGGGTGCGCCGCTGGGACACTACGGCGACCTCGGTCAGTGGATCGAGACCGAACGGGTCGGCGAAGCTGAACTCCCCATCGATACGACCGCAGAGGTCTTGCTCGACGGCCAAGCCCTCTCCGTCGACGACCCCGTCGGGCTCTCCGAGGCCCTCGCTGCGAGTCAGGAGGGGCCCAACTGCCTGGCAGAGAGCCTCACCCGCAACATGCTGGGCCGCGAGCTCACCGACGACGACGCCTGCATGGTCAAGGAACTCTCCACACGACTCGCGGGTGAGGATGACACCGCAGCCTCGATCCGCGACGCCTTGCTCGACTTCGTCGTTTCCGACCGCTTTCGACACGTGAGGACGCCATGAACAATCCCAAGCGCCTTGGCCGACGCAGCTTCTTGATGGGGACCGGCGGTGCCGTCCTCGTGATCCCGACCCTCTCCTCACTGCTTCCCACCTCTGAAGCGAGGGCCCGCATCGACGACGGTATTCGCCGGAACTTCATCTCATGGAGGATCACCAACGGGATGTACGGCCACGACTGGTTCCCCACGAACGAGGCCGTCTCTGGGCTGTCCCTGGTCGAGCCCAACGTCCGAGAGATGGCGCTGAGCGATATCGATGGGCCCATCTCCACCCTGCTCGACAGCTCGTTTGATCCGTTCCGCGAGCGGATGAACCTGCTGCGTCACATCGACCGCTTGGACACCGCCGACCACAACCGCCGCACCGGGCTGTTCGGCTGGGGCAACGTCGAAGGCATCGACGTCGGCGCGCTCCCTGCTTCCATCGACAACCTCATCGCCGAGAACGCATTTCAGATCCCCTCGATCCCCTTGAGCCTCGGAATTCGGTGGTCCGAGACCGCAGCATCGTGCTCGGTCACGACAACAGCCACCGGCGACCTCATCGAGCAACCTGGGCTGTATCCGGCCCAGGCGTTTGCGTCGCTGTTCGCCGATCTCGACGTCGACGACGTGTTGGCAACCCGCCAGCGGGAACAAAAGCGACTTCTGGTGGACCGCGCGCTGGAGCACTACGGCGACGTCCGCAACAACCCAAGGCTCTCCGCTGCCGACCGCGACCTGCTCGATGAACACGTCGAGCACATGTTCGCGCTGGAGAACCAGCTCTCGCTCACGGCGGCCGACTGCGCTCCGCCCGATGATCCCAGCGCCATTGGCAACGCGCCCGAGGACGTCAACGCCCGGGCCCAAGCGGTGGTGGACATTGCTGTGGCCGCACTGCGATGCGAGCTGACGCAGGTCGTCAACATCTACCTGGACCCAGACGTCCTCCTCACCAGCGCGCTCCATGGCGTCGCCGGAGGGCACCATGGCGCGTCCCACAACAGCGACGCCGGCGCACTCGACAGCATCCGGAACGCGCACGCGTGGCACATGGGCTACCTGACCGACTTCCTGACGAAGCTCGACGTGGGTGAAGACCCGCTCACGGGCGGGACCTTGCTCGACAACTCGCTCGTGTTGGTCAACAACGAGATCGGCAACCAGAACGGCCAATCCGGAAACCAGATCAGCGACGTCGATGTAAACCACCTCGCCCTGGACAACCAACTGTTGATGATCGGGTCCTGCGGCGGCCGACTGCGGACAGGCTCGTACCTCGACTACCGAACCGACTTCACCCGCAACCGCTGGTCCGAGTACATCGGCACCAGCTACAACTGGGTACTCGTCACCTGCATGCTCGCGATGGGTCTGGAGCCCGAAGCGTGGGAGCACGACGGGCAGCCGGGTTACGGGGACATGCGCGGCTCCCAGTACAACATGACACCGCTGGACCAAGTCGTCGTGGGCGACCTGCGAGCCTATCTTCCGCGTCTGCAGGCCTGAAGGGCCCTACTTCCGGGTCACCAGGATCTGGGCCATGTTCTTGCGGTCCGGTCCGTACAGCACGACGAGGTTGGGGCCCGCGGCGGCGAGCGGACAGAGTACGACATCGTCGCGCTGGACTTCGCAGCGGGACGACTCGCCGTCCCACGTTTCCCCCACGTAGGACACCGCGGACACATCGAAGTCGTTGGGGTTGTCGAGCGCGACCGTGACAGAGCCACCGTCCACGGTCACCGCCGGGCGGCGCGGCGAGAGCAACCTAAACCCATAGGCGAAGAAGCTGGGTTCGAGGTTGGGCTGCCGGAGGAAGTCTCCCATCGACAGCGGCTCCTCCACGAACTGCCACTTTTCATCGTCGGGGAAGTGGTCGGCGAGAAAGACCGCAGGCGGCGTCATGAGGTAGCGGGTGCCGAAGGACCTGGTGAACGTGTCCCCACCCACCGAGCCCGCATCCCACGTTGCATCGAGCAGGTACCACTTGCCCTCGACCTTGGCTGCGTTCCAGGCGTGACCGAGTCCCGAGCCCGAGCGCGTTTTCCCGACGACCACGACCACTTCGAGGTCCGCAGCGTCCCCGATCGCCTTGACGAGCTGAGCGTACCCAGCGCAGACGGCGATCTTTGCATCGAGTACGGTCTGCGCATCCTGAGGCGGGAACTGCATGGTGCGAAGCGCAGGCACGTCATAAGCGGTCCGGTTCGCAACATAGTCGTGCACGGCCTTGAGCCGCTGCAGTGGGTCAGGTTCCCGCTCCGCAAAGAACGCCCCAACCTTCTGCGGGGTGGTCTGCGCATCTTTGGGGATCTCGAGCACAAGCGGATGAAGCTCGGGTTCGAACGGCCACGCGTCGTCGCGGTAGACGTCTTCGGGCTTGGACACGCCGCCCTTGGACGGCTGCCATGAGAACTCGCCCCAACTGTCCGCGTCGATCTCGGTGTGCTCCCCCGTGGAGGACGGGTCGATGAGTTCTTCGTACTCGTTGGGGTGCGTCAGCTCGTGAAGCCACTGCATGTGGTCGGCGGTCGAGTGCAAGACGCCTCGAGCCTGTTCCGCCCAGGGCGAATCCCTTCCTTCCAGCATCCAGTCGCCCCGCTCGGACAACGCTGTGAACACGGTCGCGGGGTAGAGCGCGAGGAGGGCACCGACGAACACCACGTTGATCGACAGCGTCCGCAGGAGCAGTCGATCAAAGAGAGTCAGGATCGGTGGGCGAGTGCTGTTGCGGCGACGCCAACGGCCCACCGCATCCCACAACACGGGGAGCACCGGAAAGCACAACGCGCCGACGACGATCGGCAGCCACACCGGGCCATCGAACATCCGCGCAAGCGAAGACCCGATCCACACGCCGAGCAGCGGCGTGACGACAGCCAACAATGCGAAGCCAAGCTTGGCCATCCCGGCCACCAGCACCCATCCGATGGTTCGCTTCGACTCCGACACGGCTTCCTGACAACCCTAGCGCACTCAGTATTCCAACCGTTCGACATTGCCCGCCTCGATCGCGGCCCTATACTCTCGGGCCTTGCCGCTGTCGCACCACGCCGCGCTCCTTCGAGATGGACGCTGCCCGGAGTGTGCCGAGGTGCTGACCGCTCGAGCCTTGTTCGGGAGGGGCCTCTGCGAACGCTGCGGGGCAGATCCGCGAACCTACGGCACGACCGACGCCGCGCTCCGCTTCGAAGGCCGAGCTCGCCGCACAACGTGGGTTGTCGCGGTCCTCGCCGGGCTCGCAGAGCTGCTCGTCGGATGGGTCCCGCTGGCCGACTTCGTGGTCGCCCTGGGGATCGCCCTATGGATCCGACTGGCGATCCTCCGGCCGGCTGTCGCGATGATGTCGCCGGGCCGCAGGCTGGTCACCAGAGGCACCGCTCGGGTGCTCGTCGGCGCGCTGTTGGCAGCAATTCTGATCGTCTCCCAGCTCGTGACGTTCCTCGGGCCGCTGGGACTCCCGATCAAGGCGTTGCTGGGGGCTGCAGAAGTCGGCCTCGCCGCGATGCTCGTCACGCGATACGTCGCCTCCCAAGTGGAAAGGGAAGCCGCCGGGAAGCCTGTCGAGGCGGCGGAGATCGGCCTGCTCGTTGCGATGGTCTTTGTGCTGCTCGGCACCGCATTCGCGGCGACCTACACAGTGTTGTCCATGCTCGCCGTCATCCAAGAGTTCTTCGGAGTCCTCCCATGACGCTGGCACTGCTTGGGCAACTCCTGGGCATCGCGGCCGCATCCGGAACGCGCGCCACGCTGACCTTGCTGGCGGTTATTGTCGTCGCTCGCATTGGCGGGGGGACCGTTCCCGATGGTCTCTCGTTCCTGACCACCAACGTGGGACTCGCGGTGCTCGTGGCCGTGGTTGTCCTCGATGAGCTCGTCGACCGCGACCCAGAACTGCAGGAACTCGTCACGATGGGCAACATCGGCGTCCGCGGTGCGGCCGGTGCCGCAAGCGCCTGGGGCGTGGAAAGCCTCGCAGACGGGTTCCTCCCCGACGTTGTGACCTGGATCCTCGGCGCCGCGATCGCAATCGCGGTCCATCTTGTGCGCGTCCGGATCCTCTCCTACCTGCCCGAAGGCCACAGTGGAGTCGGTCCACGAACCTGGGTCGCGTGGCTCGAGGCCGGCGGTGTGCTCGGGTTGATCGTCGCGGTCTTCGTGGCGCCGGTCCTCGCCCTGGGCGTCGTCCTCCTTGGCACCGTCATCACCGTCGCAGGAGTCCTCATCGCCCGAAGGCTCGAGCGCTCCCGTCACCGACGGGCCTGTCCACACTGCGGTACGTGGGCTCGCAACGAGGCCTCACGATGCCCAAAGTGCCGCAACCCGATTCCGGTTTCCGCTCACCCCTGAGCGAAGGAGAACGGACAATCTTCGGAAGGGCGTGCAACCTGTGCCCATCGAGAACGTCTTCCTTGATGTGAAGCGGTTGTGTCCCCTCGTTGAGAGGACCTCCACTCCCAGCACGTGCGTGTGATCTGGTCGCGCGTGTCCTTCCTTGTCGAGCGCGGTCGGACCTCCGGGTCCGGCCGCGATTTTTGTCGAGAGCACGAGCCGCGTGGGCTTCGTCAGGGCATCCACCACTGCGCACCATCGGGTCGGACACAGGCTCGGCGGTGACGCCCTGGGTGAAGCTGCAGGACATCGAACTCGTGGACCCGGCAGCGCACGACACAAAAGTTCCGTCGGCCATGCTCGGCCTCGGTATCGTCATGCAGGAACACACTGGGCATCGGCGCGTCGATGGCCGCCCCCGGCGAGCTCGCGGACGCGTAGATGGCACGACTCGCGAGGGCGCTCCAGGCCCACGCCCGGTCTGCGACCGCGTCTGAGGTGTGCATGGACGCTGTACTCAGCGCGCGAATCTGAATCTGCCGCGTCGCATCGTAGAACAGCCACGTCGCGGCCTGAGACTTCATCAGCTCCTCGCACTTCGGCGAGCGGATGTCGGTATAGAAGTCGAGGCTCCATTCCGCCGCCTCGACCTCGCGCAAAACCACGATGCGCGCCTGCGGCGTACCGTCCAAGCCAGCTGTCGCGACCGCGGGCGTCCGAAACGGATCGTCTCGGTCATCCGCAGCCGAGCCGAGCCAACCCCAAATCTCGGTCTTGAGCGTCTCCAGTTGGATGGCAACCATCGACGAAAGGTTCTCATGAGAACGCGGCCTGTCGCACGAGGCGTCACCACCCCCCGAGTGTGCGGATCAGCCGTCCCACCGACGGACGCCGGGCCTCTTCAGAGCAAAGCGGCGGCCACCTCTATGCAGCCCTGCGGCGACGTCGACGGACGAGGCCGAGCAAGAGCAGAGAGAGTGCCCACGGAGCCGAGTCACCTGCGACTCGGCATCCGCCGCCCCCACCCCCACCGCCGGCGGGCTCGGTATCGGTCGCCCCACCGCTGGCGTCAGAGTCGGTCGGTTCGGTCGGGTTCGTGGGCTCGGAGTCGTTGGTGGGGTCCATACCCGCCGTCGTGTCATCCGCGCCCGCGCCCGTGCTGGTGCCTCCCTCGACCTCGCCAAAGCCGGAGATCGGCACGGTGAGGACCTCTTCGGCGAGCACGACCGGTGTCGCCCACCCCATCGCTTCGAAACGCCCGACCAGCTCGGTGCCCACCTCGGTGGTCTCGTTGTCATCGGCGAGGAGTTCCACATACTCGCGCGTGTTGATCAAGTACAACAGCCGAACCGAGACGCTCAGCTCATCGTCCCCGGTGTCACCCGGCGTGGCATCTTCGACCTCGGGCGCGCCGGGCAGGGCGTAGGTGACCTCGTCCCAGTGCTCCCACTGACCGCCCGGCGTCATGCCGTAGCGGTCGCTGACGGGGTCCGTCTCGGGATGCGGTTGAAGTCCACGTGGAGGGATGCGGTTGTCGACCACCCAGTGGTTGTTGAGCAGCAAGTGATTGCGAGTCCCCGACTCGAGGTCCTCGGCGATCCCTTCGTAGCGGCGCACGGTCGGGTCCTCTTGGATGCTGCCTGTCGACTGATCCCACCGACCCGAGCTGATCACGACCTCGTCGTTGTAGCTGGCCACGACCTCGATCCACATCACGCGACCTTCGGAGTACCCCGAGGGGAGCTTGTGCCCCGTCTCGTTGGTGACCCGGACGACGAAGTCTTGCAAGCCCGCGCCAAGCTCGACGGACTCTGGCGGGGTGACCTCCATCGACGCGGAGGTCCGGACAAACTCGTCGATCTTGTCGAGCGCGAGTTCGTATGTGGCGGCCTCGAAGCCCGGCAGTGCATCCTCGGCGAGCATCGTGAGCATGAATCGATTGGCGCCCATCAAATCGTGGCGCCGGTTGCCCAGCGGATGTTCGTGCACGTTGTTGTAGGGACCGCACGCTGCCGAGTCTGGAACCTCGGGCATGTGGCAGTCCTGGCACGAGCGGAACCCGTCCCCGGCCGCTGCGAAGTCGGACCGGGCCCACTCGGAGTACGTGCGTTGCTCGTTGAAGTCCGAACCCATCCCGTTTCCACGAGCGTCGACACGCTCGCGATGGGTCGTGACCTCGTGGCAGGTGCCACACATCTCCGAGCTTCCGGTGAACGGATCGAACGCGGTGACGTGCCCCTCCTCGCCGGGGACCGGCTGCGGTACGCCATCGGTGTAGTCCCACGGCCCCCGCCGCGCGACCGTCTCTCCCTGAAGAACGTCGTCGAGTTCATACTGAGCGTTGCCCAGAAGGCTGCCTTCAGTCATGCGGTGGCAAAACTCGCACGTCACTCCCTCGAGATCGCCATCGTCGGGCTCGAGTTGCTCGATCGCCGTGGCTCCGCCGCGACCGTTGAGGAACGCGTTGGGTGAGTGGCAGCGGATGCAGTCGATGGTGTGCTCAGCGTCGTCTTGCGCCGCGATGGCTACACCCGCCCAGAAGACCGGATCGCGTGCCGCGTTCGCCATCAGCGTGGGTGTCCACGTGGTCTGCGGAGCGTAGGGCGTCTCGGTGAACAGGTTGTCTTGGTTGCTGAAGGCGTGGCAGTAGTTGCAGTCCGTCGCGGGCGCCAGATCGTTGATCAGCTCGCCAGGGTTGGTCGGTGCCGCGACCGCAGTGGAGGGGATCGCGACAACCGAAAGCAACGCGAGCGCAGTCGCGCCTCTGTGCAAGCCAAGCATGGTCGGGATAGTAGCAGCGCTTTTCCCAGGCCCCCATGTCGCGTCGCGCTCATGGGCGGCCGTTGCGCCCCCGCGAGGATCGTCCTACTGCGTGCTGTACGGGCAGTCGTCGCCCTCACATCGTTTGTTGTGCCGCTGCGCGCCGGCCTCGCTCTGCTCGAAGTCGTCGTGCAGCACGGGGGCGGTGGGGTTCCAGTCTCGCGAGAGGTGTAGGCGCGCAGCCAGCCCCAACATGTCGAAGTCGAACTTCGGCTGCAGCTCGCGAGCCCGACGACGCAGCGCATACACAGAGACGGGGTCCTGCCCTGGCCCCGCGACGAAACAAGTCTGTCGTTGGTTCTCACTGCGGAAGGCGTACTGCTGCTGGAACACCGACGCGAACGTGTTGCGATCGCTGGGGTACTTGTCGGTGCGCGAGTGCAAGTTGGCCGCCACCACGCCGTCGGGAGTCAGATGCTCTCGAAGCGCCGTGTAGTACTCCGCCGTCTTGAGGTGCATCGGCACAAACACGCCCCGGAACGCATCCAGCAAGACCAAGTCCCAGGTTTGCCCCTTCGCTTGCTCGACGAACAGCCGACCGTCCGCGGCGTGGGTTCGATAGCGCGGACTCTCGGGAACCTCGAAGTACTTCCGAGCCAACCGAATCACCTCGGGGTCGATGTCGACCGCATCGATCTCGATCCCCTCGAAGCGCTTGAACAAGTAGTTCGAGATCTGGCCACCGCCAAACCCGATCATCAAGAACCGCTTCACATCGGGCTTCACCAAGAAGCCCGCCATCATCGTGCGCGTGTAGTCGAGGTCGAGGCTCTCTGCGTACCCCCGGTCGAGCCGAGACTCGATGTAGTACGTGCCGTCGACGACGAAGTACATCGTGCGCACCGTCCCGCGCTCGGTCACGACGATGTGGTTGTAGGCGGACTCGGCCTCTTCGAGCACGCTCTCGCCCGCGGCCAAGGTCGGCTGCGAACGGACGCCGCACGCCAGAGCCGCCGTCGCCGCCGCGGCACCTTGAATCCAGCGTCGACGCAGGAGCATGCGGCGCAGCGTAGCAGCTCAGTCCGGCTCGAGCGTGAGCCCAAACGTGGTCCAGCCAGAGTCCAGGGCGGGGAGCGTCCACGAGGTGGCGACGGCTTCAATGCAAGCGGCGACCTCGGGCGTGGGCGGGCGACGGTACGCCTCGTCGCGGCCCTCGAACGGAACGACCGCGGTGACTGTCCCTGCTGCGTTGACGTCGAACCAGAGGCTGACTCCGGCTGGGATGGTTCGCGCCGAACAGCGGTCCGTGATTCCGTCCAGCGGAGCGAGGCAGCGCTGCACTTCAACCTCGTCCCCCTCCACCGCGGCTAGAACCTCCGCTCCGTACCCGGACGGGAGCTCGGACGGCGGACGTCGGCGAGTCGCGTAGGGAAGAAGCTCGATCTCGAATGATGTCGAGACAACGGCAACCCCGGCCCGCGTCGCGTGAAGCAGATGGTCGCCCACAATGGCGACGTCATAGGGCGCGGCCGGAAGTTCGACCATCCGGCGAAGTTCCACGCCACCAGCGGTTTCCTGCATCTTCAGGATCGCCCCCTCACTCCCCATGTGCCCGAGTCCTTCGAGAAGGTAGCGAACTCCCGCAAACTCGACGGTACCCACGATGTTCCTCGACAAAAGCGTCCGGGCCCGCCCGTCGCGCGTCACAAACCACGCACCCCCGCCAAACTCTCCCATGTCGGTTCCCAGCACCCAGCCCCGCCCGACTCGCTCGATGGCGGTCAGCCTCTTGCGCCACGAGCGAATCCCGGGTGCGTCCGGAACCGCCGCCGCGAGATCGAATGATGCGAGTTCGGCGGGCAGAGCCCCTACGGGGCGGCGCTGGGGTTCAAACTCGATCCGCTCGCCGTCCACAACAACCGAGGCGGGCTCGTAGCGACGATACCTGCCGCTCCCCGAGCCACCGAGCATGGGGACGTAGATCTCGGGGGACCCGGGATCACTCGGTGGAATGAAACTTCGAGGCTCGAGTTCCGGAGGCATCCCCCCCAAGACCTGCTTCGCGGCCCGTCCGGCAACCGCCCGAGCCTCCAGAGACCAGTGTTCGCTCGCCACGCGCTCGAGGTCTTCGGACGCAGCCCTCGCCGCGGGCCCCATCTCCCCGAGCGCGGTCGCACCTGCAACCTGCAACCACACGTTCCTCGACTCGCCAAGCGCAGAACGCATGATGGGGACCGACTCAGCGTCGCCAAGTCGTCCGAGACGCTCCAGCGCCTCATGCCGCCAGCCACGTTGCTCCCAACGGTCCACAAACTCGGTTGATGCGACCCGACGAAGCGACGGCAACAGCTCGTTCTGTCGAGCATCCGGAAGTGCGTCGAACAACGACCAAAAGTCCCATGCCTCTAACGCCCCGCTTGGAGAAGTCTCCATCCGAAGCAGCCACCGCCTCATCCAGGCGACCGTGCCCTCGACGTCTTCGAGCAACTGCTCCCTACGCCCCGTACCCCGGCCCACGATCAGCAAGCGTCGAGCGTCTGGATGCTTGCTTCGTGCCAGGCACGCGAGCCCGTCTTCGGAGATCGAGACCCCCGCCCACCAAGGAGCGTGCCCAGACGGGCTGCGCATCAAGGCGTCGAGCATCCCGTCGCAGTCCAGGCCGACCACGCCACTGAGGAACACGTCGAGCCGCTCACCAGCCATCATCGGTCCCTCGCCACGACGGGCGCAAGCATTGGCTCGACGAGCCGCGACGATACAAGTCTGCGCGCCAACACAAGACTCCATCTGCGCGTCCACTGTCGCGGGCTCGCAGTCGACCTGCAACCCCTTCTGCTCAGCGCTCCTTTTCGAGGGACGACAGCGTCGGTCGACGAACGACGTCCATGCGGCCTTCGTGGCAGGCGTGAGCATCGGCGAGATCTTCGCCTTCGGACCGAACGTGTCCGTGGATGCGCGAGGCCCTTCGAGCGCACAACTCATCCCAGCGACCAGTGCTCCCAAGAGAACAAGTCCGCGCATGGGCTCGCGACTCATTTCGTAATCGTAGCAGCCGAAACCAGCCACACCGGCCGGCCCGAGCGCCCCTACTCGCAGAGCGCCTGCAGCTCCAAGACAGCGTCAGGTTCTGCCACAGCCGCGCTGCACGTCTCGGGGCACAGATGGACCGTCTCGCCGTCGATGTAGAACGCCTCCGTCAACACACCGCAGTCGTCCGCGGATGCGACGGGCAGATAGGTCGCGGCCTCTGCGGCAGGCGGGGTGTAGGTCAGGCGAACGTAGCCATCGTCGATCGCCTCGCCTTCGAGCGTCGGCAAGTGGTACTGGCAGTCAACGACCACCTGATCGACCGTGTCCTCCACCATTTGCTCGAAGACTTCGTCGTAGTTGCTCGGGCCGCACAGCGGGAAGCGCCGGCCCCCGGTGTTCTTCGCCAACCACTGAGAGGCGGTGCCTGGGTCGACAGCACCGGGAGTGCGCTCCTCGAGCGCGACGGCGTAGCCCGGGAGGTACGGCGCCGCAGGGGCATCACCATCGGCGGCCTCCACCCCGAGGATCCCGTGCACGACGTAGTTGCGTTCGCCCGCGGTTCCGAACTGGAGCGGTGACGAGGCAAGGAGTTCTTGCTCCCACGCAAGAGCGTCGCTCTGCCCCTCCGCATCCGTGTTGCCATCCGCAAGCGAAGTCCCGTTCCAGGTGCACTGCGTCCCATCATCAGTCAGCACGACGAAGATCTCGGGTGCTTCAGGCCGGAGGCTCGCGTTCCAGCCCCCCTGGGAAGAGCGCCCAATCGTCGGCTTCTCCCGCGAACAACCCATCGAGGAGAACGCACGGGCCGTCGTCACTCTGAACGTCAACATCGTAGTGGGCGAGCTGACCGGGAATGGAGACGGGAGGGCCGGCGCAGTTGGCGGTGCCCGAAAGCGGGGGCGCGATGCAAACGGAGGTCGAGGCGCTCCCATGGTTGGTCACCAACAAGACGCGGTAGTCGACGCTCGCCGATGCGAGTTCCTGAGTGAAGCTGGTGTTGATGTTTGCCTCCAGGCCCGCCGCCTCCTCCGACATGCTTCCAGAGTTGTCGACGAGCGCCCCGAAGACCCATCACACACACAGCAAGAGAGAATACATGGCCGTGACCCGTCTCCCGTCCGCCTCCACGACAGCGATTTGCCGAGAACTTGGTCCGCCTCTCGCTTCGTGCCACCCCTAGTGTCATGAAGCCGCTCTCCGTACTCGGTCTGCTCGCGTGCGCAGCTGCCATGGGCGCTCAGCTCGTGGGGCGCGTCGTTGTGCTGCCCGAGCTGGCGGCACAGTCGAACCTCATCGACGCCAACTTGATCGCCTCCCTGAGCGAGCCCCTCCACCTTCGGCTGGCAGAGGTCGTGCTCGCAGCTCACCTCCTCATCGCGGCGTCGGCAGGCCGATGGCTCGAGGCGCGTTGGGCCACCAGCGTGGCATTGGTCCTCGTCGGCCTCTCGGGCCTTCAGCGCTTTGTGATCCTCCCTGCGATGTACGGGGCATGGAGCATGGCGGACCTCGTCGCTTCACGGCCGATCGAGCACGTGCTCACGGGCGACCGCATGCAGTGGCAAGACAACGTGTTGGTCGGCGTGATGACGCTGATGCAGCTCGCCCTTCTTGTCGCCGCTGCGCGAATGATGCGGGGCGCCAAGACGTCGCCCAAGACGGAGAACATCGAAGTCCCCGAGCCCGCAACGCTCGCAGCAGTGGCCTAGCGCCGAATTCGGCCGAGCCCCAGGCCGATGGGGATCCCCAGGATCAACACGGCCAGAAACTGAAATCGGGCGGAGCCATAGAGGTCGTCGAGTTCCTCTTGAATCGTGGCAGGCGCGCGCTGCTTGCCCGCTTCCACGTCACTGGGGCTGCGGTAGCTCTCCGAGATCTCGGTCTCGAGCCCTTCGACGGGCTCGCGCTTCGTCGCTCGTGTCATCCCGAATGCCACGACGACACAGACCAGGCACGCAGCTGCGATCAGGCCCAGCGTGTTCGCGACCGGGTCTTCGAGCAAGAGCCCACGTTCGGGTCGGTCCACGTTGGCCACCGGCATTCCCGGCGAGGACATTGGGGCCCTCGGAGCGGCGTAGCTCGGCGAGGACATGCTGGCCGAGGACTGCGCCGGGCGATCGAGGCTCAGCCCCTCTTCTGGCGGATGCTGAGGACGGATCACGGCACCATCGGCGGGGCCCACCGGTGACAATCCCGCCGGAGGATCGACGTCGAGGGTCAGCTCCGCTTCCTCCTCGGGAGGGGCCGCGGCAGGCGTGGGGTCGGGCGCTGCGGCACGAGCAGCCTCCTTCTCCGCGGCATCGAACGCGTCGCCGTCCATGCCGTCGATCGTCTGAACCGAGGGTGAGTCGAGGGCGGCGGCGTCGAGTCCCGTCGCGAGCGCCAACATGTCGTCACCACTCGGCGGTCCGCCCACGGTCTCGAGTTCGGTGGCCAACGCGGAGAGGTCCTGCGGCACGGGCTCATACCGACTCGTCCGGGCCTCCTCAGCGCCACCCACCGGTGAGAACCGACCGCCGGCAGCCTGTCCTGCGCCGGCCTGGCCGAACAATGGCGGCGGAGCCAACTCGGGAACCTTCGCGCCTGCGCCCGTGTTGAACGCTCCGGAGTCGAGTCCGAGATCCACATCCGAGAAGCGCGCGACCGGACCGCCGAAGTCATCGGCCCCGGGCGCCGCACCCGCCCGCGGTTGGATGTTCGCCGTGGCGTGTGCGTTCGCCGAGGCCTTCACCTGCACGACGGCTCCCATCCCGCGAAGCTGCTCGGTCGCGGCCTCGACCCGCTCACCAGCGAGCGCGGGATACACAACGAAGCGGCCCTTCTGCATGGCCAGCTCCACGTCCGCTTGTTTCACCCCAGTGAGGTGAGCCAGATCTCGTGAAAGCGTTCTGATCGCGCCCACTGTCATCGTGGGATCACGAACCACAACGACGTCGTACGCCTCGCCTGCTGCCACTGGGAAAGACTCTACGCGACCTGCTGACTTTTTTGGCGCCCGATCTGCGGGGCCGTATGCTCCGAAAACGGATGTTCAAGTTGCGAAAACGCGCGAGCACCGCGGTGCGAACAGGTTTCGGGCTCGCTGCGGCGATGACCGTGGGGTTGTTGTCCAGCAACGCACAGGCCAGTCCGGCCGTCGATGGCACGCGCAACGTGTCGCTGGGCGGGGTGTCGCACAGCTCGAGCTTCGGCTCCAATGCAGCCCTAGCGAACCCCGCGATGATGTCCTTCTCCCCGGTCTTCACCGTGGAGGCGATGTATCAGCTCAACATCCAGCAGCGGACCAACGGCCTTGGGTTCGTGGTCATGGATTCGCTGAACAACTCGCGAATCGGGCTGGGCCTGGGCTACCTGTTCATGCGCGGCGCCCCAGAGATCAACTACCTCGACTCCGCCACGGGTGAAGACACCCGGCTGGAGCTGTCGCGCTTTGGCCACGAAGCCTTCGGTGCCCTCAGCATTGTCGCGGTCCCCAACTGGGTCGCCTTGGGCCTCAAGCCGAAGTACCAGTACGCCAGCCTCCGGTACCGAGACACCGAGGGACTCGCTCGCAACGCACACGAGAAACTCAACGCGTTCGGGCTCGACACCGCTCTCTCCCTCAACATCGCAGGCTTCGCTGCGATCTCCGTCCTCGGCCTGAACGTCGTCGGCAACCACGACCCCTATTTCACGGATGACCGGGAGATCTCCTTGGAAGGCCTCGCCGTCACCGAGGGCACAATCGAGCGAGGGCACCTCTCCGAGCTGTCCGACTATCCGCTCACCCTGGTGCACGGGCTATCCGTCTTCCCGCTGCGCAACCCCAAGCTCAGCATCAACTTCGACGGAACTTACGACTTCACGTCGTTCCGGTTCGAAGACCACACCCGCCTCACCTACGGCGGCAGCGCAGAGTTCATCGCCGGCCCCGTGCCGATTCGCTTTGGCACCATCTGGGACAACCGCGGCAAGGGTACCGACGACGATCGCATCTACGTGGCAGGCGGCATCGCCTACGCCAAGGATGCTCGCCCTGGAGGCATGGGTGTCGACATCGGCTTCGGCTTCCAGCAACAGGTCTCAGGGCCAATGCCCGAGACCATCCTCGGGCTCAACCTCGGACTGCGGTTGCACCCGGACTTGTAGGAGTCGCGATACACTGCCGTCGATGGTTCGAGCGGTGGGTCGGGCGGCATGCATCCTCCTGCTCGGCCTGTGTGGCTGCCAGGCGATCTCGTCGCAGCTCGGGCTCGACGACGAAGACACCTCAGACACCAGCACCCAGCAACTTCGGGACGTCGGCTCCGAGGTCGACGCCGAGACGGACGATCCCGGGCGCAAGAAGCGACGCAAGCGGAAGGCCAAGCGGAAGGCCAAGCCAGAGACCGAGCCGCCGCCTCCCGAAGCCGAGCTCGACGCGGCGCTGGCTCGAGCCATCATCGAAGTTCCAGGTGAGGCGGGGACGTACCGCATCGACCCCTTTGTCTTGACCCTCGTCGCCGACACCCTCGGGCGCGAAGAGGAGATCCCGTTCGCTCGAACGACACAGAAACAGCGGCGCGATGGCGTACCCGCAGCGTTCCGAGTCGGCGAGTTGCCCAAGCCCTCCCTGTGGCGCCGACTCGGTCTGCAGCCGGGCGACCTCGTCCTCGAAGTCCAGGGCGCGAAACCACCGGGACCCAAGAGGTTGCTCGAGCTTCGCAAACGCATCCCTCGGGAGGGCACGCTCTCCGTGGAAATCCAACGAAACGGGACCGCGAAGACCCTGCACTACCGCATCGAACCTGGCCTGGCGTGGACGCGCTACCTCGAAGTCGAGGGCGAGCGCTCCTTCGAACCACCGCCCAGCAAACGGCCCGCGGGAGGTTCGTCTTCAGGAAGTTCGTCCTCAGGAGGTTCGAGCAAGGCGGGGAAGCTGACCCCAAGCAAGCCCTCGGGCGGTTCGAAGCCCGCCGCCGTTCCCGTCCGCTGCACCGGGAGCACGTGCCGCGTCCCCAAGTGGTACTTCGACAGTCTCGTCGGAAGCTCCTCCAAGGCCAAGCAGCAGATGCGGGGCAAGAGCATCGGCAGCGGCTACAAGATCAGCTTCGTGGGACCAGCCTCGAGGAAGGCTGGCTTTGCCGTCGGCGAGGTGATCACCAAGGTCAACGGCAGCCGGACCAACAACCAGCTCGCCATGCTCGGGCTGTACGGACGCCTCAAGAGCACCAAGAAGTTTCGCGTCGAGTCGACACGGGGCGGCCGGAACCGGGTCACCACGATCATCGTGGAATGACTCCTGTAGCCAAAAACGCCGACGTATGAAAATCTGAGCGAGAGGGGAACTTTTGACGGCCTCGGAAGTCGATTCTGACGTGCAAGGCGCCGCGAAGTCCGAGCCCACCGGGCCCGGAGCGTCCAAGGAGGCCGCATCCAAGGCGCCCGCGACAGATCGCGCCGCCGCGGACACTCGGGACCGACTGCTCGTCGAACGGCTCAAGGCGGGGGACAACCGAGCGTTCGAGGAGCTCGTCCGGCTCTACAAGGACCGCATCTTCGCGCTGTCCCTCCGGATGATCGGAAACCGGCAAGAGGCCGAGGACCTGGCACAAGAGGTCTTCATCACGCTCCACCGGGCGATCGGCTCGTACCGTGGTGAAGGGCGCTTCTACACCTGGCTGTACCGAATCGCGTCCAACACCTGTAAGAACCGGATCAAGTACCTGCGCGGTCGACACTTTCACCGCAGCGTCCCGGTCGAAGACACGCCCGAAGCCAACGTGCCCGCCGGAGAGGCTGGGCCGGGGAACCCGCTGCAGAGTCGCGTCCATGGCCCCGAAGCCATGGCCCAGGGCAATCGCATCGAGGCGGCCGTCCAGCGAGAACTTGCAGCGCTCGACCCTGAGCACCGTCTGTTGATCGTCCTACGGGACGTTCAGGGGCTCAGCTACCAAGAGATCCTGCGAATCACCGGTCTTCAAGAAGGCACGCTCAAGTCGCGCCTACACCGCGCCCGCGTCGCTTTGCGGGACCGACTCAAACCCCACCTGGCCTGACGGCCCTTCCGGCACTACGATCACTCCACAGCGAGCCGTCCCACACCGTGAGCACTTCTACCAACACAGGCACCGACATGGTCAGTGCCTACCTCGACGACGAACTCGAGCCCGACGACGCCAAGGCGTTCGAGGACCTGCTCGAGAGTTCGCCCGAGGTGGCGGAGGAGCTCGCAGACCTCCAGAAGGTCATCTCCCTCGTGGGAGGCCTGGGCGAGGTGCAGGCGCCCGAGGACTTCTACGAGAAGCTCAACCGCCGCCTGCGTCGACGGCAGATCATGCAGCCACAGACGACGTCGTGGCTGAGCCTGATCGCGGTCCCGCTTCAGCTCCTCAGCGTCGTCGTCATCCTTGCGGTGGCAGCGCTGTACATGATGTCCGAGCTCGACGCCGCGCCGGCCAGTATCGAGCGCGAGGTTCTGATTCCGGTGGGGACCACCGACGCGCCAGTGGGCCCCAGTCCGGTCCGACCGTAGTCGGTCGTTGGTTCGTTCGGCCCGCTGGCCAAGGCCGGTTCACCGCGGGCGAGGGCCGCGTCGTACGGCTCGTCGCCGACGCAACGCGTCGACCGCACGCACGCCGGGGTCCCTGACCAACACAGGGCACTTCGGAACCACCGGTGACGGGGGCCGCGATGGCCCATCGAGCGAGCCGACGTCGGCCGTCAAACCCGGTCTTCCCGCGTGGTTGCCGAGGGCGCCACGAAGCGGCGCCGGGCCGTTTACCCCTCTTGCTTCAGCCGCTTCACGTCGGCGACGAGCTGCGCCAGCGACGCTTTGTTGAGACCGTTGTAGATCCCGCGAATGTGACGGTGCCTGTCGACCAAGACGAAGTTCTCGGTGTGCAGGAACTGGTCCGGCCCCACCTCTTCGCCCTGGTTCTCATCCACGAAGTAGCTGCGCCGACCGAGACGATAGATCAGCTCCCGATCGCCCGTGACGAGGTGCCACTTTCCCGACTGCACGCCATTGGCCTGGGCGTACCCGGCGAGTTGCTCGACGTCATCCACGTCGGGGGTGACCGAGTGCGACAGGAACAGCACGTCCGGGTCGTCGGCAAACGTCTCCTGCAAGTCCGCCATGTTTCTCGTCATCGCCTTGCAGATACCCGGGCACGTCGAAAAGAAGAAATCGGTGACGTAGATCTTCTTGTCGAACGTTTCCTGCGTGACGAGGTCCCCGTCCTGGTTCGTGAGCTCGAATGGAGCGACGGTATGAAACTCGTCGAGTTCGGCCCCGCCCGGTGAGAGCCAGTGCGGGGTGAAGGCCGCATCGGCATAGAAGGGAAGCGGTCCCTCGTCGCGCGCGCGCTCGACAAACTCCGGCCGGGGGACGACCGCGGACATCGCCCCGGCCGCAGGAGCCGACGCGGGATCCTGCGATGCTCGCTCGTCCGCACTGCATGCCCCACCCAGAAGTACCGAGGCCAACGGACAAACGAGCATCAGGCTCCGGCCCGGTGCACGCAAAGGTCGATGTGGATTCGAGTTTTCCATCGCCAGACTCGTCTATTGAATCGCCGAAGCGGTCCCTTGGTAGTCGCCGGGAAAGAGCAGGTAGAACTCGTTCAAGTAGGCGTCGTTTTGGATGTGATAGTGATACTCGGCCACGAGGACGTGCTGCGTTGTGCTCGCGTGGCCACCGGATGCATCCAGGTCTACGGGGTACTCCCCGGTCGAGTTGCACCGACGCCCGTACAGGAAGAACCCGTCGGCCATCACGCCGATGAGCGCGTCGTCGTCGTCCGACCACGCTTTCGGTTCCAGGTGGTAGTGGTAGCTCTGCGGGCCCGTGTGCGCGGCCGTGAAGTCCAAAGAGGGCACAGCATCATCCAGCGGAACGTTGGGGCCCTCCTCGTCGTTGTAGATCATCGCCCCACTGACCGCCATGCCGATGGGGCCCAAGCCGGTGGCAGAAGAGCTGCTCGCCAACGACGGAGACACGGGGACCCGCAACTCGTAGGACCCGACGAAGTCGTCGATATTTCCCGGTGCCATGGACGCAAAGTCGGTCGCGGTGGGTGCCACGAACAGTGGGTGATCGATGTCAGCGGCAGGCGTGTCTGGTCCCATCGCATCCGAAGCCGACCGAGCGGTCGTGTTCGACCAGTACGGCGAAACGTGGTTGGGCAAGCCCGTCGACTCGAGCACGACCTCGTCCCCGTCGAGGCTGATCGTGAAGCGGTCGGCATCGAACTCCGCGTACGCCGGGTGGACGTCCGCGGAGCCTTCCGTGGCGCCAGCTCCGGTTTCGTCCTCGCCGTCCCCGGCATCGCAGGCCCCCGCGACGAGTACGACGAGCGCCAGCAAACCACTACTTCGAGATTTGGATTTCTTCATCGTCGAGCCGAAAACACAGTTTGCTTCGCTTGAGTCCGTAGATGCGGCCATCGTGGACTTCGTAGTTGTTGTAGAGCTTTCCGTTCTCTCGCCAGGAGCGCTGCATCCCGACCTCTCGCCCGGCCCGCAGCCGCATCTCCTTGAACTTCGCGCCGCTGACGTACCACTGGAGCTGGACTCCGTCGGCCCGCCCCTCGACAAAGTTCGAGCGCGTCCGCGGGTTGCCGTTGCGCCACCAGCTCCGGGTCTCGCCATGTCGCTTCCCCACCACGTAGTCGCTGAAAAAACTCCGCGTGCCGTCCGCAAACCACATCTCCTGACGACCGTGTTTTTTGCCAAACCGATACTGGTTTCGCGCGACGAGTCGGCCCATCTCATCGTGACGAAGCGCGACCCCTGTGTACGGCAGTCGGCCGAGAACAACGAGCCCCTGATCGGCCCGCACGTCGAGCCTTTCGGCTTCGATCTCGGTCACGGCCGCGGCCGCTCGCGGTTGCGTCTGAGGCCAAGCGGCACCGAGGGCGAGGCCTCCGACGCACACCACAAGCCATGGGACTCTCTTGCCCACCGTCGAGCCCCCGCTACTGAATCCCCGTGGGGGTGCCCTGATAGTCGCCGGGAAAGAGCACGTAGTACTCGTTCAAGTAGGCTTCGTTCTGGATGTGATAGTGGTACTCGGGCGTGCGTGCGTGCGGAGTCATCCCCTCGTGCCCTCCAGAGACATCCAGGTCGTCAGGGTAGTCTCCGGTCGCGCTGTCCCGACGCCCATACAAGAAGAAGCCGTCGGCCATCACGCCGATGAGGGCGTCGTCATCGTCGGACCAGGCCTTGGGCTCGAGGTGGTAGTGATAGCTCTGCGGGCCGGTGTGCGCTGCGGTGAAGTCGAGCGAAGGGACGGCGTTGTCGAGCGGTACGTTGGGCCCCTCCTCGTCGTTGTAGATCATCGCTCCGCTGACAGCCATCCCGATCGGACCCAAGCCCGTTGCCGTGGATTGGTCGGCCCGCTGGGGCGAGACGGGAACCCGCAGCTCGAAGGAGCCCATGAAGTCGTCGATGTTGCCCGGAGCCATGCTTTCGAAGCTCGTCGCCGTGGGTGCCACGAACAACGGATGGTCTTCGTCGGCTGCCGGAGTGGCGGGTCCCATGCCGTCGGGAGACGCACGGGCCGTCGTGTTGGACCAGTACGGCGAGACGTGGTTGGGGAGGCCGTTCGACTCCAGCACGACCTCGTCCCCATCGAGCGTGATGGTGAAGTTCTCCGCATCAAACTCTGCAAACGCCGGATGCAGACCGCCGGTGGTTCCGGTGGTGCCCGTCGTTCCCGAGCCCCCGGACCCGGTGCTGGCCGTGCCCGAAGAGCTCGAGTCGGCAACGCCACTCGAGGAGCCGACTGCGCCCGAGGAGCCCGAAGCGGTCGAGCCCGACGACGATGCCGCGGAGGTTGTTGATCCCTCTGCGCCCGTCGATGCCCCAACCGTATCTCCGCCCCCCTCGTCTCCACAGGCCAGCGAGAGCAGGCACAGGGCAAGAAGAGCGCGACCGCGCTTGTCCCGAAGTCCGAAGTGTCGCCAGTTCACCCACGCAGGCTAGTCGCGGGGCGGCCGGAGACCGTCCGCCGCAAACAGTTCCGCGAGGGTTCTTAACAATCCCTTACAGACGGGGCTCCGCATCGGCGACCGGCAAGCGGATGCGAGCGGTGGTTCCTACACCGACCTGACTCTCCAGGGCCAACGTCCCGCCGTGCGCGTGAGCGATGCGCCGGGCCAGCCCCAAGCCCAATCCCGTGCCACCCGTACTGCGCGCTCGACTGGGGTCCGCCCGGAAGAAGGGCTCGAACACCCGGTCGAGATCTTCGGGGCCGATGCCGATCCCAAAGTCGCGGACCTCGATGTGCAACCATTCTCCCACGCGACGCGAGGACAGCGAGATAGGCCGTGGATCCGACGCCGAAAACTTCTGCGCGTTGTCCAACAGGTTGTCGACCATCCGCCGAAGCAGCGAGGGATCTCCGCGCAAGGGCGCCCCCGCGGCCAGTTCGATCTCGAGGGCACGGTCCGGATACAGCCCGGCAAAACGCTCTGCTGACGCCTGCAACCATTGTGTTCCATCGAACGACTTCGAGTGAAGGGTCGGTGTCCCCGAAGCTCCCTGCGGGTCCAAGACCGGCCGCGCCGAGTCGAGAACATCGGAGACGAGCTGGTCGAGTTCTTCGAGATCCTCGACGATGTCTCCGAGGGACGCGCGCACGTCATCTGCCGAGTCCGACTCCGCGGCCAAGTCCAGCGCGACCCGGATCCGGGCCAACGGGGTGCGGAACTCGTGCGAGATGTTCGCGATCAACTCCCGTTCGCCGCGAACGAGTTCCTCGATACGGTTGGCCATCGTGTCGAACGCATGCGCGACCTCTCCCAGCTCGTCGTCCCGCTCCATTCCCGTCCGCGCGGCGAGGTCACCTTTTCCCAAGGCGTGAGCCGCGTTGCCCAGGGTCTGAAGGGGTCGCACGAGGGACCGCATCAGCAACCACGACGCGACGGCCACCGTGACGAGCGTCAGCAGGATCACCGACGGCGCGAACGGGGACGTCATGCCAGGCATGACGCGCCGGAACACGACCTTGCCAAGGCCGGCTCCGGACCGAATCGGAAGCGAGTAGCAGAAGGGTCGCGGACTGCCCGGGGGCGGACCCGTGACGACGCCGGCCCTGCCGTCGCCCCTCGGAGGGCCGCCGGGTGGACCCCCGGGCGGGTTTCCCGGCCCCGGGGGAGGCGGCGGCTGATCGTGCGGACTTGCGCCCATCACCTCGACGCATGGCTCCGCATCCTCCGGAATGGTCGTGGCGATTCGCCGGTCTTCGTGGTCGAAGACCTCCACCTCTACGCCCTGCTCCGCCAGCGCCAGGTCGAGGTGACGCTGGACCGAGACCGCATCGTGAAGATCAAGCTCGACTGCGGACGCGAGCGAAACCTCCTGCCTGCGCATCTCGTCCGGAGGTGCCGGGCGATCCCACTGAGCAACCACGCCGAATCCAAACAGGACAACCGCGATCTGCAGCAGCCCCAACGCATAGATCCGAAACGAGAGCGTGGACTTCACGAGTCGCTTTCAGGGCCACACGCCAGGATGTAGCCGATGCCTCTGACGGTCTTGAGCAACGTCGGATGCCGCGCGGGTTCGCCGAGCTTCTTGCGAATGTTCGAGATGTGCACATCGATCGAGCGCTCGAACGCTTCTTCCGCGCTGCCGCGAACGGCCTCAACGAGTTGCTCTCGCGTGAGGACCTCGCCAGCACGCTGCACCAGCACCTGCAGCAGCTCGAACTCGTACGTCGTCAGCTCCAGCCGCTTGCCGTCGAGCAAGGCCGACCGGGTCCGGCCATCGATGACCAAGGGGCCAGCTTGGGCACGCCGGTTGGGGGCCATCGTCCGCTGGCGGACCCGTCGGCCCTGCGCTCGAATGCGGGCCAACAGTTCCCGCGAAGCGAACGGCTTCGACACGTAGTCGTCCGCCCCGCCTTCCAGACCGATCACCCGATCGGCCTCTTCGCCCCGGGCGGTGACCATGATGATCGCGACGTCGAGATGTTTGCGAAGCCGTCGCAGCACCTCGAACCCATCGATCCCCGGCAACATCAGGTCCAGCAGTACGACGTCCGGGCGTGCGCGGAGGATCTCTGAGATCGCCTCTTCGGGGTCTTGGTAGACCGCGACTTCGACTCCGTGGGACTCGAGGTACCGGGCCGTGAGACGACCGAGCTTCTCGTCATCCTCGACGTATGCAACTCGCAGCGCCTGCACGACTCGATCCGCCCGGTACCCTACACGGTGCGCCGTGGCAGAGTACGCGTCGGTCGGCTCGGCACTCGGCGGGCCAAACAATCGTTGGCCATCCGCTAACAATCCTTCACAGAGCGGACGGAACCGAGCGCGCCGAGCCTGCCCCCCACAGGCGTGTCACCGAAGGTCACCCTCAGGTGAAAGCCCGTACAGGGGGGATCGCGCGCCGATTCTGCGGGCGGGGCCGTTTGTGGTATTCATGCGGCCTTCATGGCGCGCGAAGTCACCCTCGTCGACGCCGGGCTCGGCAACATCGCTAGCGTGGAACGCGCTCTCATCCAAGTCGGTGGAGCCGTGAATGTCACGCGGAACGCAGACGAAGTCGCCATGTCCCGCTGTGTCGTCTTCCCCGGCCAGGGCGCATTTGGCGCAAAAACCCAGAAGCTTGTCGAAGGCAGGATGGGCAATGCCCTGCGCATGGTCATCGAGCGCGGTGATCCCTTCTTGGGGATCTGCCTCGGCATGCAGCTGCTTTTTCAGAGCAGTGAGGAAAACGAGGGGCAAAAAGGGCTCGGGATCCTTCCTGGCCGATGCCGGCGTTTCCCTGATGGAATGGAGATGCCCGCTGAGTCAGGCGCCCAAGAGGTCGCACCCGCAGCCGCCGACCCGAGAGCCGACACCAGCCACGCTCAGACCGTCGCGACAGATCTCCCGGCGGCCACCCCGACGCCCGCGCCCCCACCCCCCGCACCGGCTCAACAGCCGCTCTCTGGGCACGACCAGGGACAGCTCCCCGGATTCGCGGCCCCGACTGCCGCACCACCCCCCGTCGCGGCTCCTGCTCCTGCTCCAATCATCGAGCCAGCTCCGGCTCCGATCGTCGAGCCCGCAAAGCCACAGCGTCTCGTCCGACGGCTCAAGGTCCCACACATGGGTTGGAACCAGGTCGAGCCGACCAACGAGCACTACTACTTCGTTCACAGCTACTACGTCGCCTGCGAAAACAACGACGACGTCATGTGGATGACGACGTACGGCGGCATTCGTTTCCCAGCTGCAGTGCGGCGCGGCAACGTCCTTGGCTGCCAGTTCCACCCCGAGAAGAGTCAGCGATCGGGCCTCAAGTTCCTTCGCGCCTTCCTGCTCGGGGGCGGGGGATGATCCTCATTCCGGCCATCGACCTGATGGGCGGAAAAGCGGTGCGACTGGCTCAAGGTGAGCGCGACCGCGTCACGACCTACTCCGACGATCCCGTCGGGTTGGCTCAGGGATTTGCGCGCGCGGGCGCGGGCTGCATTCACGTCGTCGACCTCGACGGCGCTTTCGAAGGCAACCCCACGCATCGCAAGATCGTCGTCGACATCTGCCGTGCGGCCGCCGAACACGACGTCCGCGTCCAAACCGGCGGAGGCATTCGTGATGCTGCGACGGTCGATGCGCTCATCGATGCCGGTGTCGATCGCGTTGTCCTCGGAACCCTTGCCATCAAGGACCCCACCACGGTCGAGGCGCTGTGCCAAAAGCACGCGGACCGCATCGTCGTCGCGGCGGACGCTCGCGACGGCATGGTGGCCCTCGAAGGCTGGACCGAGAAGAGCGAGGTCACAGCCCTTCAGCTCGCACAAACTGCCGCACGTTGGGGCGCCGCAGCCGTGCTGCACACCGACGTGTCCCGCGATGGCATGCAAGGCGGTCCCGCCGTCGATGGCACCGCATCCATCCAAAAAGAAGTTTCCATCCCAGTGTACGCCAGCGGCGGCGTGGGCAGCCTCGATCACATCGAAGCTTGCGCCCGCGCCGACATTGCTGGGGTCGTGCTGGGACGCGCCCTTTATGAGGGCGCTTTTACCGTCGAGGAGGCGCTGAGCCGATGTTGAAGCGACGCATCATTCCCTGTCTGGACATCAAGAACGGCCGCGTGGTCAAAGGCGTGCACTTTGGCGGGCTGCGAGACGCAGGCGACCCCATCGAAGCCGCTCGTGCTTACGACAAACAAGGTGCCGACGAGCTGTGCATGCTCGACATCACCGCCACCACGGAAGGCCGAACCGCCTTCATCGACGTGATCCGGCGCGTGACTCCGTCCCTGTTCGTCCCAGTGACCGTGGGCGGCGGTGTCCGACGCGCCAGCGACGTGGACCGCATGCTCGCCGCGGGTGCCGACAAGGTGGCCGTCAACTCGGCCGCGGTCACCAACCCACTGCTCATCGCGGACCTCGCCAAGCGCTACGGCTCGCAATGCATCGTCGGCGCCGTCGACGTTCGCCGCCTGCCCCCCATCCCCCAAGATGAGGGTCCAGTCTACGAAGTCGTCGCGTACGGCGGAACCCGGGGTACCGGCCTCGAAGCGATCCAGTGGTGCAAGACGTTGGCCGACTTGGGCGTCGGAGAGATCCTGCTGACCAGCATGGATCGCGATGGAAGCCGCGAGGGCTACGACCTGTGGATCACCCGCACCGTCTCGCGTTCGGTAGACGTACCCGTCATCGCAAGCGGAGGCGTGGGCTCGCTCGAACACCTTCGGCAAGGCCTCGCAACGGGTGAGGGCGAAGCCGATGCGGCCCTCGCAGCGTCGATCTTCCACTTCGGGCTGTACTCGATTGGGCAAGCCAAGGGCTACCTCAACGAGCACAACATCCCCGTTCGCCCCTCGAAGTAGCGCGGCGCGGCCCATCCGGTTGGTGCCACCTCGACGACCCCCATGACGCCCCCCATGACGACCCCCATGATGGGGGTCGGGACCCGCCTGTCGGACTGCATCGAAAACGGCGATGCCCTTGTCAGCGCTTTAAGGCCCCTGTTAAGCGGCAACGTGGTCCAGTGCCGTCATGAACAGAACGACCGGCCTTTCCTTCCTCCTGGTGGCGCTCACAGCGTGTGGTCCCGCGGTCGAGACGGAAGAGTCGGTCGAGGAGCCGGGGTGTGATCCCTGGGCGGAGGTTTGCGAGGTGACCCTGCTTCCAAACTGGGATGAACACGCCGTGCTCAACCTCGAGCACGCCAGTGTCGCGGTCGAGACGCCGTCGCATCCTCCGGCGTCCCTCGGCGAGGGGCGTGTTCGGGCGAGCATCGGCCGGTACCTCGTGCTCCAGTCCGAGTTGGACGAGCCCCTGGTTTGTCTACTCTCGGAGCCATTCGAGCATCTGGACGACGTCCCCACCGACGCGTCGATCTGCGACTGTGAGATCGGGGGTTGCTGGGATCACACCGCTCTCTTCGGCCTCATCGGAACCGGGAACGCCGACTTCGCCAACACGGGGTTGCTGCTGAGAACGAGCGCAGGCGCGCTGTACCGGGGTCGTGTGCTGGTGGCGGATTCGGACCATGAACAGTCCATCCTGACCATCGAGTACGAGGGTGTGATGTAGTTGAGGTTCGATGCTGCGCTCTGATCAGCTGTCTCCACCGCCGTGCCCCTGGACGGGCCCACGAGCGTGGGTCGATGGCGTCGCCGAGACCTTGGCACAGTCACGCTGGGTCACCATCGTGGGGCCGGTCGGCAGCGGCAAGACCCGACTCGCTCGAGAAGCCGGTGTCGAGGCTGGTCCACCGCCTTCCGTCCATGTGCAACTCGAGGTGCAAGAGACGACCGAGAGCTTTGAGACGAAGCTCGGGGCGCTCCCCGTCCACGAGCACCCTTTGCTCGTCATCGATTCCGCCGACCGAGCCCCCGACGCGGTTCGGGCCCTGCTGCCACGGTGGCTTGGCGTCCACGAGACTCGCCGTGCACTGGTGACCAGCCGGATCAGGCTTGGACCACACTGCGACACGACGTTCTGGATGCCCCCGCTCGAGTTCGGCACAGCGACGGCGTTGTTCGAGCAATTCCTGCACAACGTGGGGACCCCGTTCGACACCCGTGCCCACCGCGCCGGGCTTGCACGAGCACTGCAAGACCTCGGGGGGAATCCCCTCGCAATCCTCGGACTGGCCCGGCGTGCGCTCGTCTTGGATCCCGACACCTTGTTTACATCGGTGTCCCACGCGGCGGGGCGCCTCGACCTGCCGACGGCCGCCGGAACGCTGCGTGATGCCGCAGACGAGGGGTGGACAACCCTCCCGACGAGCCTGCGGGATTCCGCCTCGGCGCTCGCTGTGTTCGCCGAGCCCGCGCTCCCCGAAGACATCGCAGCGGTTTCCAAGGTCGATGCAACGGTCTTGGAGGCTCTATTCGCCCACTCGGCGGTTCGCAGCCGGGTTGTCGACAGGAGGAAGCGGCTGGAAGTCGTGCCTCTGCTGCGGGACTTCGCGCTCGACACCGCTCCCGACTCAGCCTCGCAGCGCCGCCATCGGGCCTTCTTCCTCGCTCGCGCCGAGGCTCACCCGGAGCACCCCCCATGGCGGGAACTTGCCGCGGCGGCGGACTCCACGACAGACCGCACGGAAGCCTTGGCGCTATGGGTCTGCGCCGCTCCCGCCCTAGCGTACAGCGGATCGGCGCGTCGGGCTCTCACGGCGCTGAACCGACTGTGGCCAGAGCAGCCGACGGCACGGCAACGCCTCGCGTTCGGCAACCTCGCCCGGATCGCGGGGGAGCCCGCGCGTGGACTCGAAGAACTCGAAGCCGGGCACGACGACGCGACCGACCCCGAGCTGAAGGCCGAGCTTGCCTGTGCACTCGCCACCGCCTGGCGCCACGCCGACGAGGTCCAGCGTGCGCGCGCAATGTTTGAGCGCATCATCGACACGGACACCGCTCCCGATTCGACACGCGCCCGAGCACTGGAGCATCTGGGAGGACTGGAATTCGAGCAGGGGTCGCTCGCGGTCGCAGAGCGGCACCTCCAACGAGCCGAAGACCTGTTCCAGAGATTGTGCGACATCGCCGGGGTCGCCCGCGCTCGGCACCTTCGGGGGCTGCTCGCCCAGGAGCGTGGCGACCTCGCTGCGGCCGAGCACGCGTTCTCCCTGGCCCTGCGCGATCACCAAGCCTCGGGCGCCAGCCGCTTCGCCGCCATCGCCAGCTTCGACCTGGGCGCGCTGCTTCTCGAGCGCGGCCGCATCGGAGCGGCGGGGCGGGTCCTATGCCGGGCCCTCCACGCCCTGCAGCACATCGGCGACCGGCGTCAGATCGGTCTGACCCACGCACTGCTTGGCATCTGTTCCAGCGAGGGCGGAGACCCCGGCACGGCTTGGCTCGAGCTGCAGAAGGCTCGACAGTCCGTGGACTCCGGTGACCTCCAGGCCACCGAGACCCTCGATCTCTACGCTGCGTTTCTGGCCGGGTCCCCACCTCCTGAGCCCACGACACGGTCGGACGAGGCCCGATACGCGCAGCGTGTGGTCGCAGCGATACAGCGGCGTACACAAACCCGAGTTTCCATCCGCGAGGACGGCAGCGTCGTCGAGCACCCCACCCGAGGCCGGGCCGAGGTTCGCTCCGACGCCGCCCGCAACATCCTCGCTGCGCTTGTCGAAGCATTTGAGCGTGGCTCGACAGCGACCGTACACCGGGACGCCTTGATCCTCGTGGGCTGGCCGGACCGTAAACGCGTCGACACAGCCTCGCGCAATCGCCTCAACGTGGAGCTTTCCCGACTGCGGAAGTCCGGCCTGCACGAGCAGCTGGAACGCAGCGGCGATGGATACCGTCTCACCGGTCCACTGCTCGTCGAGCCCCGTCCGACACCGGACTCGCAGTCCTGAGCCTCTCCCGGGGCTACTGCTGCCGCTGCAGCGCCGTGCTCGCAGCCCGCAACACGGCGCCCTGCGGTGACAGAGACAAGGACAGCCTTCCCTCCGGCAAAAGCACCGACTCGAACACGACCAGATTCGACCCTACCGGACTGAATCCCCGCTCGAGCAGCCACTCCAAGGCCGCGGCATCCAAGGCGTCGGGAGCGAGTTCTCCAAGCGGTTCTCGCTGGAGTTCAACGAAGGTCGCGGCTGGGTCTACAACCGTCCCCGAGATGCTCATCGACGCGACGCCCTGCTCGAGCAGAGCCCACGTCGGCAACTCACCGGCGCCGTTGAGGTCTGCGCGCAAGCCGACCTCATACGCGACACAGGCCCGGCCCGAGATCGGGCTTCGCAAAAACTCGACGTCCGAGGCCTCGCCTTCGACCGTGGTCGTGCCCTCCGTTGCGGGCGGCAGGGCAAGGGACCACCGATCGGGCAGCGTCCGCTCGGGTGGCGCGGACATCTTTCGGAGGCGGACGCCCGCCAGCCCACCTGCAATCCCCGCCAGGAGGGCGGAGCACAGTCCGGCCAACAAGGAGCTCGTCGCCAAAATGCCGACAAACGAGCCGACGACGACGCCCAGGCTCGCCTTGCGCAAGATATCCACCGATGCCGACTCTGCGGCGGCCAAACCTTGCTCGCCTTCGCGAATCGCGATCGCCGTCGACTCCCGCCGTAGGTCGATCCACGCCTGAGACTGGCAGTGCGGGCACTCGGCCCGTTGCGGAGCGTGGTCCGATGCGCGGTGCGGCGACGCGGCGCCGGAGTCCGGCCAGCCCAACCGACCGCATTCGGAGCACAAGATCGCACCTGTCGCCCGGACGACCTCATCGTCCTCATCGTCGCGCACCCGCTCGCGTCGCACCCGGACCCTCCGGCTCTTCACCTTGGCCGACGGTCCCGCCCGGACCGACACCCCACCGCTTGCGCCCAGGCTCACGTGAACTCAGAGTACCAAGCTCGGCCTGGTTTTCGTCCCGGCCCGCTGCACCCTTCAGCCCCCGCGGCCACACGGCCCGCGGTACAACGCGCAGCATGTCGTTTGACGCCGACGCCGTGTGGTCCAGCCTCAAGCCCGACGAGCGTGGCCTCGTGGTCTGCGTGGTGCAGCACGCGCGTTCGGGCCAAGTTCTCATGGTCGGTTACATGAATGCAGAGGCCGTGGCCGCCAGTGCTCGAAGCGGCCACGTGACGTTCTTCAGTCGGTCCAGGCAGACGCTCTGGGAGAAGGGAGAGAGTTCGGGCAACACGCTGGAGCTCGTCGAGCTCCGGACCGACTGCGACCGCGATGCCTTGCTGGCGCTCGCCCTGCCTCGGGGGCCGACGTGCCACACCGGGACGACCAGCTGCTTCTTTGCGCCGGTTCTCCCCGAAGGGGCCAATGATGATGGGCCGCGCGGCAACGCCCTCGAACGCGTGTTTGCGGTCATTCTCGACCGCAAAGCGGGGCGCGGCGCGACAAACAAGGAGGGGAAGAGTTACGTCCGGTCGCTTCTCGACAAAGGTGTGGAGAAGATCGCGTCCAAGGTCACCGAAGAGGCCGAAGAGCTGATTGCCGCGATGCGTGGAGAAACGGCAGATCGCGTCGTGTCCGAAGCCGCAGACCTGGTTTTCCACACGATGGTCGGACTCGCCGCACGAGACGCGCAGTGGGCCGATGTGGCCGCCGAGTTCGCCCGACGCTTCGGGCTCAGCGGCATCGACGAGAAGGATTCTCGCAGCTGAACCGAGGCCCGGGGACACTCACCCCTCGAGCACGCCCAGCGCCCGAGCTCTCGCCACCGCTTGTGTCCGGCGGTTGACCCCGAGCTTTCCGTAGATGTGCTCGAGGTGTTTCTTGACGGTACTGGGGGCGATGAAGAGTTTGCGAGACGCCTCTGCGTTGGACATCCCCACCGCGATCAACCCAAGCACCTCCAACTCGCGCTCCGAGAGCGCCTCGGCCGGTGCCGCAACCTCGGGTTTGATCTCGATCCGAGTGGTGGCAGAGGGACCGACGCCCGGGCACTGGGCAGCACGAAGCTGTGCAGCGAAGGTGCGAGCACCTTGTCGCTCCGCTTCCTCGATCGCGGGCGACATGACGGTCCGCTCAAACTCCACAAACGGCCCGACCAAGCCGACCGCCGCGGCGAGTTCGACCGCACGCTGAAGGTCGGGCACCGCCCCCTGAAACACGTGAATCTCGGCGCGCAGGAGTTCCCCTTCAACCTCGCAGGTTCGCCGCCCAGCTGCCGACGAACGGGCGATGCAGTCGTCGACCGCTTCGAGAGCTTCATCAAACTCGCCCAGTACGGCCAGGCAACGCGCGAGCACGAAGCGAGGGTGGTCCACTTGAACACCGGGCATCGGGTTCGGCTTGTAGACCTCGTGGCTTCCCTCCCGAATCCCGGGGACCCGGAGCCAACGCTCAGCGTCCTGCTTCGGCTCGACGCCCGCCCGAGGATGAAGAGCCAACCGGACCCGCTGGGCCTCGATCCGCGAGACGGACATTGGAGAGTCCAGCGCATCGAGGTGCCGAATCGCTTGGTCGATCGTCCCCTGCCAATCCCCGCCTTTGCCCGACTGAACCTCCGTCAGCGCCCGCGGCATCAGCAGGCAGGATGCGTAGCCGTGCTTGCGATCGAGGCCCTTGCCGAACGCAGTGGCCGTCGCCACCAACTCGGTTGCCCTCGGAATGTCGTGTTGGTGGAGGGCCAAGTAGATCGCGGTCCCGAAACCCACAAGTGCGCTGCTGGGAGGGGCCCCGCCGAACTCATCCATCGCAACCTGCAGCAAGATCTCGTGGGCGCGACGAGACACGTCAAGCGCCCCGCGCAGCAGGTCCACGTGGGCGCACTGCCAGTCCACCCACATCTCAGCGTACGGGTCGCCGGTCTTGCGGACGGCTTGGCGCGTGCGTTCGAGCTCGGTGCGTGCGTCCCCCAGTCGGTCCTGCATCATCGCCAGCACAGCGCGATGCATCGACTTGAACGCATGGAGGTACGGCCGGTCCGTAGGCAACGCATCGATGTGGTGCAGGGCTTGCGCGGCGAGCTCGAGGTCCCCACCTTCCATCGCCACCATGCCGATCAGCAGCTCGATCTCGGCGTCGAGCCCGGGCCCGGTCGTTGCGCGCTGACAATCCCGCAAGTCCTGGAGTCGAACCGATGCCGAGGAGTACTTGAACGAGTAGTAGTCGAGCCAAGCTTCGAGGAGGGCAACTCGCGGGTTGGAATCGGAGTATGCCGATGGGAAGCGAACCAGAAGCCTCTCTAGCGCATGACTCTCCCCGCGAATCGTGGAGCTCATGACGAGCGGGATCAACAACTCGCTCGCCCGGTCATAGTCCTCGGCGAGCAAGGCGTGCTCGACGGCGTCTTCGCACTGTCCCTGAGCCTCCAGCGCACGGCTCGCCCGCCCGTGCAGGCCCTGAAGCGTCTCCCGCGAAACCGTGGCTTCGAGTTCGTGCCGAAGCAACGTGCCAAAAAGATGATGGTAGCGGTACGCGGTGCGCCGGCTGTCGAGCGGCACAGTAAACACATTGCTGCGCTCCAGGCTGCTCAGAACCGCGGCCCCGTCGGTTCGCTCCGTCACCGCGTCCACGAGCGGCCCGGTGAGCTGCCGCAAGATCGAGGTCTGCACCAAGAACGTCCGGCTGTCCTCCGGCAACCTCTGCAGGACCTCATCCATCAGGTAGTCGAGAACGTAGCGGTGGCTTCCCGCGAACCCCTCGATGAACGTACTCGCGTCTTCTCGGCCTTGTAGCGAGAGCGCGGCCATCTGAAGTCCGACCGCCCACCCCTCGGTACGGGACTCGAGCTGGCTGACTTGCTCAGTCGTCAGCGCCACGCCCATGACATCCCCGAAGAACGCGCTCGTCTCATCCTGCGTGAACCGAAGCTCGGGCGCCCGGACCTCGGTGAGCAATCCTCGCGCGCGCATCCGGCTGAGCGGCAACGCGGGGTCGGCTCGGGTGGTCATCACCAGGTGCAGGTTCGGCGGGCACGCATCGACCAAGAACGCCAAGACCTCGTGCACGCGGGGATCGTCGAGCACGTGGACATCATCGAGAACGACGACCAGTGGGACCCCCAGCGACGCAACTTCGTTGATCAGGTCGGTGGCGAGATCGAGCGGGTCCTCGACGGACGCGGCCTTGGGTTCCGACAAGAGGTCGTCACCGAAGCCCCCATGGAGTCGTTCGATCGCGGCCACGAAGTAGCGCAAGAACCGCGCCAGGTCGTTGTCGCGCTCATCGAGCGAGAACCACGCGGCCGACCGATCCGCGGTGCGCAGCCAGTTTGCGACGAGCGTTGTCTTGCCGCTGCCCGCCGGAGCCGACAACAACGTGAGCGGACCCTTGGTGCCCTGGTCGAGCAAGGCCTGCAATCGCTTCCGCGGCACACACGCAGCACGGGTCACCGGGACGAACAGCTTCGTGGCGAGCAGTCGCGGCTCTAGCGTCCGCGCCGAAGTGGGGTCGTTCGCGCCCTCGACCCTGCGTAGCTGGACCACCGGTCCCGTTCTCGTATGCACGCCTCTGCTCACTCGTCGACCTTGAGCACCGACAGTAGCGTGCATCCGGTGCCTTCGAGACGCCGAAGCAGGCCATACAACGCGGCCTGATCGCGTACCAATCCCTCGAATACGGTACGGCCGTGCACCTCGCACGCCTTGAGCGGCTCCAGTGCCGCGCGCAATCCCCGGCCGAAGTGCCCCTTCACGCAGATTCGGTACGTCGCGGCGCCGTCTGAAGTTTCGCTGACCGGAGCGCTCGTCATTGCCCCACCGATCCTACGAGCGGCCCCGGCGAATCGCCGTTCGCCAAACGGCGTATTTTGGGCGGATCAGCGTGCGACCGGCCGGTTTCGCCTCGAAATTCGCCGTTCGACCCACAGCGCCTCCCCGGTCCGAGACCTAGCTTGCTCGTGAGGTCCTGATGAATCCCCGCAAGCCGCTTGGAGTTCTCGCCCTGGTCGCCGTGGCCGGTGCGCTCGCGTTTCCCTTGATGCCGTCGTCCGATGCGGCCGTCGCGGAGAGCCCCGAGAAGACGCAGAAGAGCGTGGTCGTGTCGCAAGCCACCGCGTCCGAGACCGCACACGAGCTTCGGTTCTCCGGGGTGGTCCGAGCGAAGCGCGCGGCCAAGCTTTCGTTCACCGGGCCAGGCCGGGTCCAGAAACGCTGGGTCGAGGTCGGTGACCGGGTCGAAGCGGGGGCCGTGATCGCCGCCCTCGACCGCCGTGGGGCCTCCAACCGCATCGCGCGCGCCAAGGCCGGCATTCGGCAGGCGCGCGAGCAACTCGCGCAGGGGAAACGAGACCACACGCGCGCCGACCAGCTCGCAGCCGACCGAGCCGCATCACAAGCGGAGCTCGAATCCGCCGCCCACGCGGTCTCCATGTACTCCGTCTCCCGCGATGCCGCCCAAGTCGAGCTCGACGAGGCGAACCGCGTGCACCGGGACGGCATCATCCGTAGCCCGTTCACGGGCACGGTCGTTCGGGTCAACGCCGAGCCGGGCGAGTTCGTCGGGGCCGGACAGTCCGTCGTCCAGATCAACGGGGACGCGCTCGAGGTCGAGGTCCAGGTGCCCGAGACCGTCCTCGCCGACATCGGGGTCGGCGACACCGCCCAGCTCACCCTCCCGCTGCAGAAGGGAGAACGCATCACCGGACGCATCGAATCGATCGGGCATGGGGGCGAAGGGGCGGGCCGCCTCTTTCCGGTCGTCGTCGCGCTGCCCTCTGACGCCGACCTCATCCCGGGGATGACGGCGGACTTCGTGCTCTCCCGACAAGGCCAGTCCGGGGTCACAGTCCCGGTGTCATCCGTCGTCGATGCAGGAGGCGGTCAGACGACCGTGTTTGTCATCGACGACGCCGGACTCGCGCAGCGCCGCTCCGTCGAGGTCTCCCAGCTGCTGGGCGTGGACGCTCTGGTCACGCAGGGGCTGACCGCCGGCGAGCAGGTCGTCAGCGCCGGTCATTTCGGACTCGTCCCCGGGCAAACGGTCCAGGTGCAACGATGAACGCCATCATGAAGATGCTGGGCCAGTCCCGGCTGATCATGACCGCCGCAGGCCTTCTGGCGGCGGTCGGGCTGTTCGCGTGGCTGACCATGCCGCGCCAAGAGGACCCCGACATGACCGTTCGGTGGGCACTGGTGTCCGTCGAGTTTGCGGGCGCCGACGCCGAGAAGGTCGAGAGCCTCATCATCGATCCCCTCGAGGAACACCTGGCCGAAGTCGACGAGCTGCGCCGGACCTTCGGCACCGCTCGCGCCGGGTTTGGCAGCGTGCAGTTGGTCTTCCGCGACAGCGTCGACGCCGACGCCCTCGATGACGCCTGGAAGGACGTCGAAGACGCTCTCGAAGCGGCGCAGCAAGAGTTTCCCGAGGGCGCCGGAGACGCGGTGCTCGACCGCGGCATCGCGGACCAAACCTCGGTCGTGTGGGCGATCACCGGACCTGGAGATTCGGGAACGCTTCACCAGGCGGCGCAAGACATCAAAGACGACCTGCTCTCCGCGCCCAACGTCGCCAAGGTCGAGCTGATCGCCGACCCGGGTCAACAGCTCACCATCGAGCTCGACGACGCCGCGGCGCACCGATACGGCCTCACCCCGGTCTTCCTGCGAGACCAACTGTATGCCCGCAACGCCGGGGTTCCCGGGGGCGCGGTGCGTGTGGGCGACAAGATGGCCTCGCTACGCCCGGGAACCGAGTTCCGTAGCCTCCAAGAGCTGCGCTCGACCGCGATCGTGTTGCCCACCGGGGTCACGGTCCCGCTCGATGAAATTGCGGATGTCCGCTTTGGCGAGGCTGACCCACGGATCGACCGCGTTCGCCACGACGGCGTCCCCGCAGTGGCGGTCGCAGTCGTGCCACGAGAGGGCATCAACCTCGTGGACTTCGGAGAGACGATGCGCGAGACGGCAGATGGCCTGCGCGCTCGATACCCCCAGGTCCAACTCGAAGAACTCATCTTCCAGCCCGAACGCGTCGAGGCTCGCATCGCCGGGCTCGGCACGTCACTGCTGATGGGTATCGGCGTCGTTGCCGTGGTGCTGTGTGTCGCGATGGGCGTCCGGATGGGGCTTGTCGTCTCCGCCGTCATCCCGCTGGTGGCCTTCGCCGCGCTCGCGCTCTACGCCGCAGCCGGCGGCATGCTTCACCAGATGTCGATCGCCGCGCTGGTGATCGCGCTGGGCATGCTCGTCGACAACGCAATCGTCGTCGCAGAGCACGTGCAAGGCCGAATCGACGAGGGGATACCGCCGCTGCGCGCGGCGGCGGGCTCGGTCCGTGAACTCGCTCTTCCTCTGGGCGCCGCCACCGGCACCACGATGGCCGCGTTTGTTCCCATGCTGCTGGCCGAGGGCGGCGTCGGTGAGTTCACCCGCGCCATCCCCATCCTCATCATGCTGACGCTGGGCATCAGCTACGCCTACGCGGTGCTGGTGACACCCGTGCTTTCAAACTGGCTGCTGCGGCAGCGTAAGGCGGTACGCAAGGAGTCGTTGCTGGAGCGCGTCTCCGGGACCGTCGGTCGCATCTCGATTCGTCGTCCCCTGATCGTCATCGCACTCGCGCTGGGCGTCGTCGCGGCAAGCTTTGGCTCGATCGGCATGGTCGAGCAGCGCTTCTTCCCCGCGTCGGACCGCAACCAGGTCCTCATCGACCTCAAGTTGCCCGAGGGCTCGCACCTCGACGAGATCGACAGCTACGCACAGGCGCTGGAGGCCAACCTCTCGGACCAAGACAACGTGCACAGTGTCGTTGCGTTCGTCGGGCGATCGGCCCCGCACTTCTACTACAACCTCAGCACCATCCCGCGGGCGCCTCACTTCGCGCAGCTGGTCGTCAACACCACGAGCAAGCAGGAGAACCAGGCGCTCATCGAGCACGTGCGTGCGTTTGCGGCCGAAGACATGCCCCAGGTGCAGGTCGTCGCACGCGGACTGGAACAAGGCCCAGGACTGCCCGCCCCCGTCGAGCTGCGACTGACCGGGGATGACTTCGGTCAGCTTCGTCAGGCCGCCGAACTCGTGATGGGCGAGCTGCGGACGATCGACGGCTCTGTCGATGTTCGGGACGATGGCGGTCTCGGTGTGCCCAACATCGAGGTCGACGTGGACGATGCAGCGGCCGCACGCCACGGCGTGACCCGAATGGACGTTGCACACGCCCTGCGAGGCCACACCTACGGACTCAACGTCGGTCAATACCGCGGCGGCGAGGACCCCGTCCCCATCATGGTTCGCTCACCGCAAGGCGAGAACACCCCGGTCGACGGTCTGCCTGCCCTCGAAGTCGGTCCCGATGCCGCATCTTCGGTCCCCTTGGCTCAGATCGCGCAGACCTCCGTCATCTGGCGACCCGCGGCGATCTATCACTACAAAGGCGAACGCAAGGTCTCCGTCCTTTCGGGAGTCGAAGCCAACTTCACCTCTGCGGCGATCGTGGCCGAGCTGCTGAAAAAGCTCGAGGGCACGACCTTGCCCGAGGGCGTGACGCTCGAGGTGGGCGGCGAGAACGAGGGCAGTAACGAGGCCAACACGGCACTCCTACAGACGCTTCCGCTGGGAGTCTTGATGCTCATCGGCTTCCTGATGATCGAGTTCAACTCGTTCCGCCGGGTGGGCATTGTGATGACCACCGTTCCTCTCGCTGCTGCGGGCGTCATCCCGGGCCTCATCCTTGGAGGTCAGCCCTTTGGGTTCATGTCGCTGCTTGGCGTGATCGCGCTGGTCGGTATCGTCGTCAACAACGCCATCGTGATGGTCGATGTTGTCGAACGTCGACGACACGAGGGGGCGAGCCTCGACGAGGCTCTCGTCGATGCGGTGCGCAAGCGGGCACGTCCAATCCTGCTCACCACGATCACCACCATCGCGGGCCTCATGCCGCTCGCGCTGTCGGCCACCTCCCTGTGGCCACCGTTGGCGTGGGCCATGATCAGCGGACTCGCTGCGTCGACCGCTCTCACGCTCATCGTCGTCCCCGCTTTGTACAAGGTCCTGTTTCGCCGCTCGGCCGCGTACGTCAAACAGGAGGCACAAGCCCAATGATCGCCGCACTGCTCGCTCTGGTCCTGGTGGCCCCACCATCCCCTTCGCAGGCGCGTCCCGACGATCTCGCAGCTCCCCTCGACACCGTGTCCTCGGTGCTGCACCCCACCGACGGGGGCCTGACCGCGGATCGTGTGGCTCAACGAGCGCTGCTCGACGCCCCCGACGTTGAACTTCGTGCAGCAGAGCTCGAGGCAGCGGCCGCCCGGGTCGACGAAGCCCGCGCCGGCTACATTCCAGCGCTCGACCTCTCTGCGCAGTACATGCGGCTGAGCCCGCTCCCCGGTGGCGGCAGCTCGGGCGCCCTCACCGGGACCCTCAACCCAGGACCACTCGCGGTCGGGGCCTGCCCCGACGGCACCACCGGCTGCGTCGTGGACTCCCAAGGTGTTCCCGCGGTCTCGCAGTCGTTTCAGTTCGCCGCCATTCAGGACACCTACGCACTCTCGGCCTCGGTTGGGGTTCCGGTCTCGGATGACATCTTCACCATTCCGCACGCCGTCGCCGCCGCGCGCCACGGAGAGCGAGCCGCGGAACTGGCCCGCGACATTGCCCGGGTGGACTCCACCGTCGACGCCCAGATCACCTACTACAACTGGGTTCGAGCGCAGGCCAACCTCGAGCTCGCGGACCGCTCCGCGGCTCGCGTCGGAAAACGCATCGACGAAGCCACTGCACGCCTTCGCGCGGGCTCGATCACACAGACCGATGTGCTTCGGCTCCAGGCCCAGCTCGCCGCAGCGCAGCGCAGTATCGCGGAAGCGGAGGCGTTCGTGTTCATCGCCGCTGAGGACCTCGGGGCCCGCATCGCGGCCGACCCCACCACCCTCAGCCTCGGCGAGGACATCACCGCCACCTTCGCCGCCGACCGCAAGCGCGAGGGCACCACCGCCCTGGTGGAACAAGCCCTCGGACGCCGGCTCGAGCTCCAGCTCCTGCAAGCCAGCGACGCGTCGCTTCGAGAGCAGATCAAGGTCTCGCGAACCCGCTACGCCCCCCGTCTCGACCTCGTTGTTCAGCTCGATACCGCCAACCCCAACCAGCGCGTCGTGCCGCAGCGCGACCAGTTCGACACCACGTGGGCCGCGGGAGCCCGCCTCAGCTACGATGTTCGGGGCGCGATCGCGACCCGGTCCAAGATTCGCACGCAACGAGCGCAGCGACGGGCCGTCGCCGCTCAGCTCGCCCAGCTCCAGCGCGGCGTCCGGCTCCAAGTGGTGCAAGCAGTCCATCAACTCCAGGCCGCGCGTCGCTCGGTCGGGCTGAGTCAGGTCGGTCTAAAGAGCGCAGAAGCGGCGTACGAGCAGGTTTCAGCCCGTTATCGGGTGGGAGCGGTCGGCGTGGTCGACATGCTCGAAGCCGAGTCCTTGCGGGTCGAAGCCGAACTTCGCTCCATCGAAGCCCACATCGCCGTGCGGGAGCAGGACCTCCGCCTCCGCCACGCGCTCGGGGAGATCGCCCGCCCCAGTGAGCCAGCCCGCGGTGATGTGACCGGTTAGCGCCTATCCTCACCGGACTCGTGCCGGACCTCCTTCAAAGCGCACCCGCGTGGTGGGTTGTCGCCTACCTCATGGGCGCGATCCCGGTTGGGGTCGTGCTCGCGCGGGCGAAGGGCATCGACCTGCGAAAGATCGGCTCGGGAAACATCGGGGCGACCAACGCCGCACGAGCGCTGGGCACCAAGCTCGGGCTCGTCGTGTTCGCGCTCGACGTGCTCAAAGCGGCCGCCCCCGTCTGGCTCGCCTCATCGTCGTGGGCCCTCGGACAGCTCGACGATCCCAGCTGGCCCCTGGCGGGCGTCGCACTCATGGCCGTGGTCGGCCACATCTTCCCGGTCTACCTCCGGTTCCGCGGCGGCAAGGGTGTTGCGTGTGGGCTCGGTATTTTCCTGGCCCTCGACCCACCCGTCGCGTTCGCTGCAATGTTCATGTACGTGCAGGGTCTGGTTCTCACCCGGACCAGCGCAGTGGGTTCGTTGACCGCCGTCAGCTCGATTTGTCTGTGCATGTTGATCGCCGACAAACCAACCGCCTACGTCGCCACCGCCGTGGCGTCGTGTGCCCTGATCTGGTTCCGGCACATCAGCAACATCAAGAGCTTGATGGCCGACGCCAAGGCTCGCAAAGCCGCGCAGACCAACGCGTAGCCGGGCGGTCCGAGACCCCCGCTTCCGTTCGCGGGGTTCAACTGCACCGACGACAACTCCGCGGCCCGCGATGAATGCCAGCCCACGGACTTCGCAGGACCACCGCAGTTGTCTCGCCGGATGGCGCCCGTCCGTTCAACGTCTAGGCCCGGTGCATATGCCACGCGTGCGACGCGGCACCCTGTCCCTAGCAGTCCAAGCGAGTCTCGAACCCGCTCCCGCAGGAGGTCTCCGAGAGCGGGCTGCGCGCGGGTACAAAACCCCTGGCGCCCCCGATCTCCGGGGGATAGAGTGTCGGAGAGGATGTGCAGATGAGCACCCTGTACGTCGGCGGACTACCCATGAGCGCAGATGCCGACTCGCTTCGCGGCTTGTTCGAGCAATACGCGAGTGTAGAGTCGGTCCGAGTCGTCGGCGGCGATGGAGACGGGCCGCACCGCGGCTTTGGCTACGTCACCTTCGGCGATCCGGAGGAAGCGCGAACCGCCGCAACCACCCTGGATGGGGCGGCTCTCGACACGTCTCGCTTGCGGGTCGCGCTGGCGATCTGAGTTGTCAGCTCTCGTTCACCGACCACTGCACGTCGTAGACCTCGCACCCGGTCTCGCTCCCGGCCGTCGCGAACACCTGTACATCGAGGTAGCCCACGTCCGTGGTGCCTTGGATCATCGACATGTCCACGCTGACCTGGGCCGACGCGCCGTTGTTTGCCGTCGCGCAGCTCGCCGCGCCCCCCGAAGCGTTTTTTCCACACAGCGTGGTGGCCGTCGACCAGCACGCGCAGACCCGGTACGAAAAACCGGCGCCCGGAGACTGAATCGACACGGTTCCCGTAACCGGTGTGTCGCCAAAGAGGTCGATCACTTGCTCCTCCGCGAACACGGAGAACCAATCCACGTCGTCAAAGCTATCCAGACGAGCCGGTACGAACCCCGACGACTGCCCAGGGTAGCTTCCCACGAGAACGCTGCCGGACCAGTCGCCCGAGAGTTCCCCCTCGAGCAGGATCGGGTCGTCGACCAAGTCCTCATCAGTCGCGCCGTCGCAGTCGTTGTCCTCCCCGTCGCAGGTTTCGACCTCCGGAGTCACGACAGCTTCGCAGACCAGGCCACCACCCGAACACGCTTGCACGCCCGCTCCGCACAACCCGTCTTGCCCGGTGTCGCACGTCGCCGCCTCATCGAGTTCATCGGCGACACCATCGCAGTCGTCGTCCGATCCGTTGCACGACTCAGGCTCGGGAACCACCGACCCCAGGCACGGTCCCCACGCCCCTGAGCCGTTGCAGGTTTGCTCGCCACCACCGCAAGCCCCCACATTCAGTGTCCCCGCCGGCCCCGGGTAGCAGCTCTGGGTCTCGCCGGGCAAGCAGTCGCACCCTTCATCCACGTCACCATCGCAGTCGTCGTCCGACCCGTTGCAGGTCTCGACGTCGGGTACCACCTGCCCCGAACACTCGCTCCAGGTCCCATCTTCGCACGCGAGGGCACCGGCGCTGCACTGCCCCACGCCCTCGGTGTCGTCCGGACCTTCGTAGCAGGACTCCGTCTGGTCCGGCACGCACTCGCACCCTTCATCGGTTTCGCCGTCGCAGTCGTCATCTTCACCGTTGCACGACTCTCGCTCGGGAAGGACTTGCTCATTGCATTCGCTCCACACCTCGTCCTCGCAGGCTTGGGTCCCGGCCTGACACGACCCAACGTTGAGCGTATCGGGGTCACCGTCGTAGCAGGTCACGGCCGGATCCTCTGCGTCGCACTCGGGTGCGGGAGCATCCGTATCCGCGTCCGTACCCGTCTGTGTGTCCTCGCCAGCTCCGGCATCATCGCCATCGGTTTCCGGTGCGGACGTCGCCGAAGTTGTGCTTCCTTCACTTGTCGAGGCTCCACCCTTGCTCCCTGCCGTGGTCTGCGGCGTGCCCCCGGTATCACCCCCTTCCGAGCCCGCCTCTGTATCCGTTCCCTCGCCGGACGGAGACGAATCGTCGCAACCGAGCGGAAGCGCTGCACACAAAGCCAATGCCAAGGAAGTCGAAACGCGGGTCATCGAGGGGGCTAGACGCGGCAGCTTCCTCGACTGATCCCCTTTTCCGCATTTCGGGATCAGTTTCGGGTCAAGATGCGTCTACGTGGACAATGGCTCCAACTGACGACCGGCTTTCTCGGTTCATGACCGAGTTTGAACCGCGACGGGATGTCGAGTCCCGGAGGGTCCTCTCCGAGCTGCGACAGCGCCTCTTCGCGCGGGGTGAAGGTGTCAGCGTGAGTCGATTCGAGCGCCTGGAGCGAATCGGCCACGGAGGCATGGGGGTCGTATATCGCGCGTGGGACCCCACCCTGCAGCGGCAGGTCGCGATCAAGGTTCTGCACCCGAAGAACGCCCAATCTGGTCAGGTCGTCAAGGAAGCTCAGGCTCTCGCAAGGCTCTCGCACCCGAACATCGTCCAGGTGTTGGACGTCGGCCGTGAGGGGGACGAGCTGTTCATCGTCATGGAGTACGTCGGAGGCCGGACGCTCTCGGATCTGCTTGAACGTGGCGCATCGCTCCAAGAACTAGGGCCCAAGCTCGAGCAGGTCGCCGACGGTCTCGAAGCTGCGCACGCTCGTGGTGTCGTCCACCACGACATCAAACCATCCAACGTCTTGATCACCGAAGCTGGCGTCGCGCAGATCGCCGATTTTGGGCTCGCAAGGCTCCTTCACGGCAACGAGCCCGCCCGTGGAGGCACGTGGGGATTCGCGGCGCCCGAACAGGTCGCGGGCCGGGTCAGCGACGCCCGTGCCGATGTCTTCTCCTTGACCGCGATCGTCCACGCGGTCCTATTCGGTCGCCCTCCTTCGATGGACGCCGCAACATCAGGAGGCGACCTGGACTTGCCGCCGCGTCCATCCATCCCCCCCCGTTTGCAACGCTTCCTTCGCCGCGGGCTCGCTGCCGACCCGGCCAAACGGATCTCCGACGTCCCCGGGTGGCGCGACGAGTTCCGCCGGGCCCTTCGGTCTCCGCTGCGAGCTTTGGTGCCTTGGGCCGCCGGTACCCTCTCGAGCGCAGCTGTGGGTTTGGGCCTTCTCTACCCCGCTCCACGCAGTCCGTGCGAGCCATCAGCAGCAGGCGCGGAGCCTTGGAGTCAGCAACAGCGGAGCGCGGTCGAGGGCCGGTTCAACGACGCCGAACTCCCCTACGCAGGACGCACCTTCCTCAAGCTCGACCAAACGCTCTCGGAGACCTCCCGACTTTGGGTCGAGACCCACACACACGCCTGCGCAACACAGGACTCCGCCGTCCTCGCGTGCACGGCTGCCCAGCGCGCGGGCTTGGACGAGTTCGTCTCGTGGCTCTCCGAGGTTGAAGCAGACGACATCGCGCATGTGGCCGACGCGCTGAGAGGCATCCCGGATCCGTCCGCGTGCACGGTCGCCGAGGCTGGACCTCCCCCGTTGGAGTTGGCGCCCTTTGATGCATCGCTCGAGCGTGCCCAGGCCATGCTGTCCGCGGGTCGGTACGACGATGCGCGTGAGCTCCTACTTTCCATGTCCACCCCGCTCGAGACGCGACGGTACGCGCAGCGCCTCGCAAGCCACGCGTTCGCGCTTGCGAGGGCACACAAGGGCTCGGGCCACTTCTCGAGTGCAGCCCAGGAGTTTGAAAAGGCCTACCTCCTCGCTCTGCTCGCCGAGCGCGACCCGATATCGGGCCAGGCCGCGGCCGAACTCGCGGCGCTTCAGGCCTCGGAGTTCGCCGACCCAGACGCGGCGCGGCGATGGATCCGCAACGCCCGTGTTGCCCTCCAACGCGCGGACGCATCGGCGCTCAGCCGTGGCTGGGTCGCGCTGCGGACCGCTGCGGCGCACTACTCCTTGGGAAACTTCGACGAAGCCCTCGCCGCACTGAAGGTCGCCGAAGAATCACTGCCTGCCGATCACCCCGAACGCGCACAAATGGGTACCGTCCTCGCGGGCATTCGCTACCAGCAAGGCGACACCGCGGCCGCCCTCCAGGCCCAACAGTCCGCTCTCGCAGCGATGGAGCAGAAACTGGGCGAGCACCACCCCAGCTTGATCCCCCCGATGGGCAACATCGGCGTGTTGTATGCAGAGATGGGGCAGGAAGAGCGCGCTGTCGCTCAGTTCGAAGAGACGCTCGCGCTCGCCGAAGACACCTTGGGCGCGGCCCACATCCAGACTTCAATGGCCCGCCTCAGCGTCGCCTCCATGTTGTTGGGGCGCGGCGAGCACGAGCGGTGCATCGCGATGTTCGAGCAGTGTCTACAGGAGTACGAGGCCACGTACGGCCCAACCCATCCGTTCCTCAACACCCCGCTCCAGGGGCTTGCGTCCGCGTTTGTGGAGGCGGGCCAGGCACAAGACGCCGAACGGGTGATCCTTCGAGCGTTGGACATCGCGAAGCACGACGAGACCCTCGAGCCTCGCCTTCGCGCCGCGATCTTCACCACGTACGCGATGGCGCTACGCATGCTCGCGCGTACCGACGAGGCCCTCGCGAACGCAACAACCGCGCTCGGCGTCGTCCAGGACCAGATCGGCCCCAAGCATCCGCACGTGATTCTAGTCCGTCTCGAACTGGCGAAGATCCATCACGATCGCGGCGAGTTCGAGCAAACCCAAGAGCAGTACTCGGCGTGCCTCGACGTCGCTCGCGCGGCCTTTGGTCCCGAGCACCCCGAGACGGTCCGGATGCAAGGCCTCCTCGACGCGACACCCGGCCCACCTTGACGGAGCATCCTCGCCCAGCGCAGTGTTGTCTCGGTGTCCGACGACTTCACGCTCCTCGACCGGTGGAAAAGCGGCGACACCGATGCGGGCGACGAGCTGATGCGCCGCCACTTCGACTCGCTGTGCAATTTCTTCCGGAGCAAGGTCGACAGCGGGGTCGAGGACCTCGTTCAAGACGTTCTGCTGCGATGCGTCGAACGGCGCGAGCAGTTTCGCGGAGAGTCTAGCTTCCGAACCTACCTGTTCGTGATCGCCCGCCGAATCCTGCTCGACCGTCTGCGCAAGGAGTACCGACGCGGGGAACCGCTGAACTTCAGCGAGGTTTCGTTGGTCGACCTCGGCACCACACCGAGTCAAGCAGTCGCACGAGATCAGGGTCGCGCCGCACTCGTCGCTGCGCTCCGCGAACTCCCGGTCGACTTTCAGATCGCCGTCGAGCTGACGTACTGGGAGAACCTCTCGGCCCCTGAGGTTGGCCGGGTCTTGGGCATCAACCCCAACACCGTCCGTAGCCGACTCTCCCGCGCCCGCAAGGCCCTCGACAGCACCTTGAACGCTCTCGAGGGATTGAGCGTAGATGCGTCGGAAGGTTGAGGTGTCGGGCCCCGGCCCCTGCAGGACCTGAAACGGGTCAGTCCTCGAGATTCAAACGCTTCTTCATCGCCTCGAGTTCGTCGTCGACCAGCTCTTCGATCTCCGCCTCTTGCTCAGCCGCGGCTGCCTCGGCCACGGCCTCTGCATCACCACAGGGTTCGTCGTCCCAGTAGTCCACCGAAGCATCGGTCGGCACGAACGCGGTCAGCCTGTCGAAACCGCTTCCGGCCGGTCCACCCGCGAAGATTCCGTGCTTCTTCGAGTCTGGAAACACGACGACGTCGGTCGCGTTCTTCGTCGACATCACGAGGTAGCGGACGGGGGCCTCCGAGGTATTGATGATCTGGTGAGCCGCATCGGCCCGAGCAGGCAACGCCACGTAGTCTCCGGGTTTCAGCGCGTGTCTTCGATCCCCGAGACGAAGCGTCGCGTGCCCCTCCAGGACATAGATCGCCTCCTCGTTGCCGAGATGAGCATGAAAGGGCCAGGCGGTTTTTCCCGGAGGCACTTCGGTGAGGGTGCATCCGAGCTTGGATCCTCCGGCAGCCGCGGCCAGTCCGCGTCGTCGGTTCTCAAAGACGGTCCCTCGCTCGGTCGAGACCCACTCTACGTCGTCCTCGTGCGCGATGCTCACCGGGGCAGTAGAGCACACCGCCGCGGCTTCGAGACCCGATGGCGACGCCTCCGACGAGACCGGTTTCGCTGACGCCGAACCGAACGCCGGCAGCGGGTGGACTCGCGGTTGCAAGACCGAAGACAAGGCCTCAGACATTCCGCGCTCACACATTGGTCGGCACACGCCTCGGCACAGTCGATGGCCTCGGCGTCGCAGTGGCGAGGCAGCGCGGTCGGGGGCGGAACGGGGAGAGCCGTGACCGCGAGCGCAAAGACGGTCGACACGCTCACGCGCAGAGAACCTTTCGAACGAGCGCCATACGGTTGGGCGCGCCCACCTTCTTGCGAACGTTCGCCGCGTGCATCTTGACCGTGCGATTGGCGATCGACAGGACTTCGCCGATCTCGTCGTAGAGATATCCCAAGGCGATGAGCTTGAGGACCGAGGTCTCCCGCGGCGACAGCCTCACGAGTACGGCGTAGCGATCGACAGCCTGTTCGATGTCCGGGTTGAAACGCGGCACGGGCTGGGTTCCGCTTGCCAGGCTCCAATGCGGCGGGCTGCGTCGCCGTCCCGCCTCTCGAAGGCCTCGAGGACCGGCGACAACCCGGTCGCGGAGCCGACGCGTTTCATCCACGCAACGAGCAAGTGCGTCAACGACTGCCTCGGCGGAAAGCGGCGGAATGACGAGCTCCATGACGCCAGCCTCGACCAGACGGCGGACGGCGGTCTCGTCGCCGGCTGTGCCCACCCCGACGCTCAGACATGGCCGGGCGCCCTCGCGCAGTGCCCGCGAGAGCCTCATGAGCGAGGCGCGGTTCAACTCTCCGTCGAGGACCGCCGCGTCGAACGCGTTGCCCGGTGAATTCATGATGTCGAGCGCGGCGTGGCTGGACCGGCACACGTTCACCCGGGCGCCGGTGCGCACGACTGCTGCGCCGATTCCGAGGACCGAGCTCGGCCGAGTCTGAACAACCAGGATGCGAGATCCGCCAAGGGAAGGGGCAGGTGCGGGGAGGTGTTCGACGGTGGTCATGGGCACCGTCCCTGTCGGCCACCCATCGGGGGTGTTGCAGGCTTTGTTTGGGTTTCTGCAGTGTCCGGGAAGCCGGACACTGCAGCAGCCGGCCGCCCCGTTCCCTAGCGGTCTGCGGGTTCACATCAGCGCGACACGGGTTGGGGTTTCACCTGCCGCGCGTCGGCTGCGCCGCGTCAACGAGACCCGACAAGCGCCCGCTTGACCGTACGCAACGCTCGGCATACGAGGCCTGCCATGCCCCGCTGCGAACACGATCTGGGCCACGCACTCCTTCCTGTACCTGGGCAGCTCGAGGTGCTCGGAACCTCCGAGCGCGCGCCAACGGCCGCCGACCAAGGCGGGACATCCCCACGCGGCCCCTTCGCAACCGACGAGGACGAGGTTGTTCGATGAGCGTTGGCGTCGACGCCTATCTCGAACGCATCGGCTATCGGGGGTCGCGGGACCCCAACCTCGCGGTGCTTCACAACCTCTGCGAGGCCCATGTCCGAGCGATCCCCTTCGAGAACCTCGACGTGCTTCTGCAGCGACCGATGCCGCTGGAACTCGTAGCGCTCGAAGACAAGCTCGTACGACGTCGGCGCGGTGGCTACTGCTTTGAGCACCACACGCTGCTGTGCGCCGTCCTTCAGACTCTGGGCTACGACGCGCGCATCCTGGCCGCGAGGGCCCGCATCGGCGCGTCACGCGATGAGATGGCGGCGCCGACACACGCATTCGTCGGAGTCGATCTCGACGGGGAAACATGGTTGGCCGACGTCGGCATCGGGCGAGCATCATCCTCCGCCGCGCTCCGCTTCACGCTCGACGAGGAGCAACCGACCCCGCACGAACCCCGTCGAATCACGCGGTTCGGGGACGACTACATGCACGAGGCAAAGCTGGGCGACCGATGGGAGGACGTTGCCCAGTTCTCGATGCGACCGATGCCCCGCATCGACCGCGAGGTTGCGCATTGGTACACGAGCACGCACCCGGACTCGACGTTCCGCCGCTCGCTGATGGCGGCCCGCGCTGCCTCGGACGGCGGTCGGGTCACGCTTCGAAATGGGCGACTCCAGGTACGGCGCGGCGCAGACGTGGCCGAGTCGCAGGTCGATGACGGACCGGGGCTGCAGGCGGTGTTGCTCGAACACTTCGACATCGAGTTGGAGGACGAAACCGCAGCGTCGCTCGCGGTGCGGTTCGCAGGACCTGCCGGGGGATAGTCTCCGCGGTCAACACTCCGTCCCAGCACCCGTGCGCCTACTTCGACGCAGCGGCAGGGTCCCACGCGGGCTGGGTCTCAAACGCCGGGAGCGAGGGATCGATAGGGTCCCATGCGCAGCGGTCCTCGGTGAAAACGATCACCTCAGGGGCGAGGGTGTCGGGGTCGTCGAAGGTACCGGCGGTGAGCGTGATGAAGTCCGGCGCTCCGGTGTTCCGTCCGTAGATGGGGCTGCCGCATGACGGGCAAAACGTCCGCGTCACCGTCGTCCCCAAGTCACTCGTCCCCTGATGCTGGGCAGTCTGGCCCTCGATTCGTACTTGGTCCGCGGAGAACATCGCCCCGGTGCTGTGCCCGCTACCACTGCGTCGCTGACACGTTCGACAGTGGCAATGGGCAACGATGACCGGCTCGCCCTCGGCCTCGTAGGTCACACGTCCGCAGAGACATCGTCCGGTACGCATCGAGGCAGCAGCATAGCGATGCCGCGACATCGAAGGAGTCGGCTGGCCGACACCCGCATGGAGATCACGCGTGCGAAGCGACGCGGTCCCATCCCCGCCCCGTGTTATGAACACAACGTGTCATCGCTCGCGCTCGCGATGGGCCGCGTCCACATCTTCGCCGCCTTGCCGCCGAGCGAACTCAGCATCATCGCCTCCGCCGCCCGAACACGGCGCTACGATGCGAGGAGCATTGTTCTCGACGAGGGGGACACCGCAGGCCACCTCCTCGGCGTCGCGACAGGCCACCTCAAGGTCGTCGCTGCGACTGCCGAGGGCCGGACGTCAACGATGGGGTTGTTCAGCTCCGGAGACGTGTTCGGGATCCCCGCCTTGCTTCTCGGGCAGCCTCGCGCTGCTCGGGTTGTTGCGCTCACCGAGACCGTGCTCGTCCTGGTGGAGAAGACCGCGTTCGAGCGCGCGCTCCCACGCTGCCCGACACTGTCCCGGCAGCTCCTCGACGTCTTGGCGCAACGCGTCCTGCACCTCGCTGGACGTCACGTACAAACGGTCTCCCTCACGATGCCCCAGCGCTTGGCCAGAATGCTGCTCACGCTGGCGCGCGACTGCGCTGAGCCAAGCCCCCACGGAACGGTGCTGGCCCTTTCGTTGTCGCAGCAAGAGCTGGCCGACCTCACCAACTCCACGCGGCAGTCGGTGAACAAGCAGCTGCGGTCATGGATGGCCGCAGGATGGCTGACGCTCGAAGACAACCGCCTGGTGTTGCTGGACGAGGCAGCGCTACAAGCGACAGCCTCTCCGTCGTAGCCGACGCCACGGTTCCCGGGCTCCGGAAGCCCAGGGTCGCCAGCGACTATGACAGTGCGAACGCGACCCAACCCGCGAGCCCAAGAAGCACCGCCGCACCGGTTCCCGCGGCCAGCACGAGAGAGCCGGACGGGTACTCATCCATAAACCGTCCCAGGCGTGTGTTGTTGGACTTCAGCAGCGTGACCGCGCACTCGACTGCAAAGTCGCCGGCTCGCACCCGCTCGAGTTCTGCGAGAGCCTCGGCCGCGTCTGGAAATCGGTCGTCCTTGGCGGGTACAAGTCCGTGCCGAAGAAAATGGCGAAGCTCTACGGCCACGGCTGGCTGCGCGGAGTGGTCGAAGACCGCGTCCCTGACCCCGGGGAGCGTTCGATCTTGGACAGCGAGCACGGTCTGGACTGCGGATCCCCCAGGGCGCACGTACGGCGTCAGCGTCAGCAGCTCGAACAGCACCGTGAACGCGCTGTAGAGGTCGGAGCGTCCGTCGAGACCCGCAACCTCCCCCGCCGCTTGCTCCGGAGACATGTACTGCGGCGTCCCCACCACCGTGCCTTCCGCAGCCGCCTTGGCGACTCGCGGCACGGGGCTGACCGCAAGCGTGACTCTCTTGTCGGCATCGAGCTGATGCGCGATGCCCCAGTCCATCAACATCACCTCACCGAACGCCCCGACCATGATGTTCTCGGGCTTGATGTCGCGGTGGACCAGACCCCGACTGTGCGCGTACTTCAGGGCGCGCAGCAGTCCCGCGAACAGCTCGAGCCGGTGTTCGAACGAGTAGCGGGCGTGATAGGCCGAGTCCCCGGCCGCGAGCTTGCCGATCACATCGGCGAGCGTTTCCCCCTCGACGTACTTCATGACGAAGAACAGCGCGCCATCGTCGTCCACCCCCACGTCGTGGATCGGCACGATGTTGGGGTGCTCGAGGTTGCCGACGGTCCGGATCTCGTCGATGAAGCGTGCCACCGCGTGAGGGTTGTCAGCCGCGAGTACCCGCTTCACAGCAACTTTCCGGCCGATGTCGTGATCGGTCGCGAGCTGGACCTCGCCCATGCCACCGCGCCCGAGCAGCTGGTCGTGCACGTACCGCGTCGCGTCCCGTGGAACGAGCACCAGTGTCTCTCCCTTGGAGCGCACCTCGGGGAGCACGCTCCCCATCCGACTGGTCGTTGGCCGGGACCCCCCCTGCCCCCGCTGCGACGCCACTTGGTGGGGCGCATCCAAGGTCTGCGCGCCACTGGCCATCATCGTGTCTGCAGACGAATCGGGCGGAGACTTTCCAGCGGTTGGTTCAACGATCATCGTCGGTCATCCTCGGAGCGGCAGACCTCGAGAGTACCGCGCAACCGCGCGCGGAAGTCCGCCCCACAGATGAGAGATCCGAACTAGAAGCGCAGGCCCAGGTTGAGATCGGCACCGCCGGCGAACTGCCGTTCTCGGTGGGCGAGTTCGTCCGTCCGCCACAGGTGGACACCGAGGCCCCCGCGGAGGTTGGCGTACACACGACGGGTGAACTCGTGCTGATAGCCGGCGAATCCCCAGAACCGTCCCTGAAACGAGTTGATGGTCCCGGTCGCATGAGGGTTGTCCCGCTCGTGGCGCCAACCGGCATTGACCGTGAGGTCCACGTGCAACCCGTAGGCGAGGAACTGGCGCCAGCCCAGCTTCACCCCGAGAAACGCGACTTGCCCGTAGTTGTCCCGGTCATCCCGAATGAAGCGCCACTCAAAGTCGCTGTGTAGACCCGTGATGAGCTCTCCCCTCCAGTTCGCGTAGTCGCGTCGCAGCACGGGGATCACAACCTTGAGGTCCACGATGCCTCCGGGGAAGAACGGCCACAGGACGTTGACCTCGAACGCCGGCCCTCGCTTGTAGTCGAGCCAAGACGCGGCGCGCTCCCGCTTGGGCTCGACCTCGGCAGGACCCTCCGAAGTCGGCTGAGCCGGGCTCGAGGCGACCGGCTCCGAGGGTTCTGTAGATGCATGAGCAACCGACGACCAGCCGAGCGTGAGCACAGAGGAGACGAGCAGCAGGCGATATTTCATGCCCACGAGAACACAGGACACGGCATCGGCCAACGAGGTCCGAAGCGGTCATCCGAGCGTCCTCTTCGGTCCGCGCCCCGGTCATCCGTGCGGACCCGAGCGCATGCTCCGGACGCCGGAGAGGCCCGCGTGCGCCGCGGCCCTGGACGCCACCGAGTCACGAAACCGTGTCATCCGTGGCGAGGGCTCGCATCCTCGAACACGGCCCCGGCGACAAGCGCGGAAGTTGCCGTGGACCACACAATCGACGCCGCCCGGCCCGAACGGGCATGCGACGCTCCGGGCATGCGACGCTCCTGGGTTTGCATCTTTGCGCTCTCGTTCACGGCGGCTGCCTGTGGGAGCGGCGCCGGTTCGAGCGCAACGGCCACCGACACCGACGGCGGCACGGCGACCTCGACGTACGATGACTCCTCGGTGACGGTGTCCCCAAGTTCGACATCGGGCTCGACGAGCGAGGGCAACTCGAACACTTCGAGTGGAGGAACGACCGAAGCCGGCGAGACCACCGGTGCGAGCAGCACGTCCGCGGACGAGAGTAGCTCGTCTGGCCCGGCTGTCGTCTGCGATCCCCCGGAGTCGCTGGCGGTGCTCTTCTTGGGGAACAGCTTCACCTTCTCCAACGACCTGCCGGGCATGGTCTCCGGGCTCGGCGAGGACGCGGGAATCCCCATTGAGACGGACTCCCTGACCCAGGGGGGGCAACCACTGTCCTTTCACGTCCAGAACGAAGCCACGCTTCCGATCCTCGAAAGCCAAGCCTGGGACTACGTGGTGATTCAAGGACACAGCCTCGAGACACTCACCGATCTCGACGGCTTCCTCCAAAACGGGGAGACGCTCGTCGGCTGGATCGAGGAAGCGGGGGCTGAACCGCTGCTGTACGAAACCTGGGCGCGCTCCTGGGTGCACGACATCTGGGACGACCCGAACTTCGGATACACTAATCCTGACGAGATGCAGAACGCGGTGAGTGACGGCTACCGGATGCTGTCCGATCTCACCGGGGCTCGGGTGGTCCCAGCCGGGCAAGCCTGGCAAACGCTCTGGTCCTCCCCCGACGGCGAAATGTACTACCCCTGGGGCGGGGACGAGTATCACCCGTCTGTTGTGGGCACGTACCTCAACGCCAGTGTCTTCTTCGTCGCCTTGACCGGAGTCTCGCTGGACGCCGTCGAGGGAGTCCAACCCGTCAACGAAGATGCGAGCCAGGTTCTTCACGACATCGCCGAGCAGGTCGAACCGCCCTGTCGTTGAAGTTTTTCGTGGATGAGGCGGCTTCATTCACGACTCAGCGGACATGCTGAAGGTTTGGAAGCCGCTGGGCACCGCGTCGATTGCGCTGCTGGCGGGTGTCGGTTGTCACCAAGGGGGGAGCCACAGCGGGTCGGGTACCGACAGCGCCGACGACACGGGCACCGCCGAAGGTCCAGGAAGCGGTGGGCTCGACGAAGCGAGTGGCAGCCAAGGGGCCGCAGACGACACCAGCGGGGGCGATGACGAGGACGATGACGACGGGGAGGACACACCATCGGGAAACGAAGTCGACCAGGACGAGTTGTTCATGTGCGACGGTTCCCCGGCCCTTCCTTCCGCCGACATCCGGCTGATCGATCACGACGAGTGGACCCGCAATGTTGGAGCCTGGTACGGCACCAACCGGGACAGAAACCCCTTCTACGCGCGCGCTGAGGATCGGTACTCGACGTTCAGCTCCACGGAGTCCGTCGACTCCAGCATTCTGAGCCTGTACCTCGACACCGTCGGCGAAGCGGGAACATCGTGGACCGGCGCGAGGTCGTACGACTCCAACGCCAACGCGACGGTCGTCAACGACCCCCAGACGCTTTGCTTTCACGATGAGGCGTCGCCCAGCGCAGAGTGTGTGCGGTACTTCGCGCAGCGATACCTGGAGCGTGGCTCCCACTTCCGACCCGCAACTGAGGACGAAGTGGACCGACTCGTCAGCTTCACCCAAGAAGCGCTCGCCGATGAAACCAGCCCTCAGGAGCGCGCAGCCACGATTCGGAAGGTCGCGGCCGCAGCCTGGATGAGTGCCGGAGCGCTTCACCGCACCGAGGTCGGATCAGGGGAGCTCGATGAACACGGTCGTACACACCTGACCGATTGGGAACTTGCCCAAGCGATGGCGTACGCGATCGGTGGAAGTGCTCCCCGCGTCCCCAGCGTTCGGCGTGCGCACGAGGTCCACACCCTCGGCGACGTCAACGGGTACCTCTCCGGCTTTGCTGAGGCGGCGGAGGACGGGACGATCACCGACCTCGAGACCGTCCGCAGCCTCGTCCACCAGTACATCGGCGGCCTCGACGAGGAGCGCCTCGACCTCCGCCATGACCGCGGAGACAGCCGCCACTGGGATAACCGCGGAGAGTTCGGAATGGCGATCGGAGTCCGCCGTTTCTTCCGCGAATGGCTGGGCTATGAGGACGTCGGTGCCATCCCCAAGGTCGAGGTGTCGGAGACCTCAGCGTGGTCCGGCGGCGTGGTCGAGCTCAGCTACGGCAACGCGGTCGGGGGCGGCAACGGCTACGAAAACACCCTCACCGATCACCTCGACGACATGATCGCCCGGATCCTCGCGGAGGACTCGGACCTGCTGGCGAAGCTCCTGACTTCGCGCATGTTCTACACCCCGGCAACAGCGGACTATCAGGACTCGTCGGTCTCCAACACCACCGCCGAGATGAGCCGTGTGTACAACGTCGAGGGCGTTACGCCGCACACGCGCGAGGACCGATGGAAGGAGCTGCCTGCGGACGAGCGCTCGGGCGTCCTGACCCACCCGGCATGGCTAGGCGCGCACTCCCTCGCGGCGGAAAACGACCCCAACGCGATCCACCGTGGCAAGTGGATTCGCGAGGAGCTGCTGTGCCAAGACATCCCCGACATCCCTCTCACTGTGGATGCCGCCCTGTCCGAAGCGTCGCTCGAACAATCCGCACGCCAGCGGATGGTCGAGCAGATCGACGAAGACGACTACTGCGCGGGTTGCCACAACATGATGAATCCGCTGGGGTACCCGTTCGAGATCTACAACCACGCTGGATTCGTGCGAGTCGAAGACCACGGCGGTTCGCCCGACGGATCGAGCGAGCTCATCCTCATGCCCTCCGCCGAACTGGGCGGGCCGGTCACCAGTGCTCTGGACATGAGCCAGAAGTTCGCCGAGTCGCAGTGGGTCAAACGCTGCTTCATCCGGCAGACCTTCCGCTACTTCGCAGGGCGCGAAGAAACCATCCACGACCGATGCACGTTCGTCGCGCTCGAAGAAGCCTATGACGACAGCGGAGGGTCCCTCGCCGAAATGCTCGCGGTGTTGTTCACCAGCGAGAGCTTCACGTGCCGCGTCCCCAACTGAGGTGCCCGATGAACCGTAGAGACTTTCTCCATTTCTCCGGACTGCTCACCTCCAGCGCGCTGCTGAGCGGAGCGTCCTTTGTCGATCGCAAGCCTGCCCATCACGGGGGCGGGTCACCCCGCCGCTTCGTCATCTTCGTCGAAGGCAACGGTACGCGCCCGCTAAACTTCACCGACCCCCAGACCCTCTCCGCCCTCGAGTCGGCGGCAGGCGGCGCCGTCACCACCAACCGCGATTACAACCACAACGACGTCATCCTCACCGCCGGCGCGCCGCTGAGCGAGGCGCGATCTCTGTCGGCGCTCGCCGCCGGTGAGTCGGGCCCATCCCTCACGGACAAGGCCGCTGTGCTGCTCGGCCTCTCGGGAACCTACCTGGGCGGCGGCCACTCCACGAACCATGGCGCACTCACGGCATCGCCCGGACGCGGCGGCCCGGACCACGCCAGCATCGACGCTGTCCTGGGCGGGCTTGCGGGCGTCCGAGGGAACACCCCCTTCGACGTCGTCCGAGTCGGAACAGGAGCCTCAGGCAACCCGCTGAACTACCTGACCTGCGCCTTCGACTCCGACGAGCCCGCCCCGGTCCTGCTCGATCCCGCGGCGTCCTTCAGCACGCTGTTTGGTTCGGTCGCGACCGGTGCCGCCGCCGAGGCGTTCGCGGCGCGCAGAGCCCTGCTCGACTACGCGATGGACGACGTCGAGGCCAGCTTCGAGGCGCTCTCCGGATCCAGCCGTGGGCGCGCGAAACTCGAGACCTTCGAGGCCTCTCTTGCCGACCTGATGACCCGCGATGAGCAGATCATCGGCATGAACGAGGCCCTCCAGGCGGTCAAGCCGCCCGAACCCGGCGAGTTGGACCCCGACCCGTACACGTCCACCGCTCCACTCGATCGGCTCAACCTTCAGGTCGACATCGCGACGCGGGCCCTCATCGGCGGATTGACGAACGTTGTGGTCGTCTCCATGGGCGCAGGTGGATACCTCTGGTCGCAGCAGTACCCAACACTCTCCAACCTCTACCCCAACGGGACGCTCATCGGCGGGCACGACCTGCGCCACTCGGGCTCCCCCGACGCCGCGAACGTGCTCGCCGAGCTCAGCCGTCGCTACGTCGGTCAGATGTGCAACGTCGCCCGCGAACTCGACGCCATCCCCGAGGACGGCGGGACGATGTTGGACAACACCCTCCTGCTGTACATGTCGGACAACGGCGAGAAGCACCACTCGGTGGCCGAGGAGTGGGCGATGCTCTTGCTCGGCGGATCAAACATGGGCTTCAAGACCGACGGTCGTGCCGTCGCCTTCCCCCGGGTCGACCGCGACAACAACCGCCAAACGTCGAACGTCTTCAACTCGATGCTCCACGGTGCAGGAGAGGCGGTCGACGACTTCGGACACGCGGATCCCGGAACCCGCGTCGCCGAGGGACCGCTGTCCGAACTCTGGGAGTGATGACGGCTCGCAGTCGTCGACCGGCAGCACCCTCATGCGTCCGCGGGCCGACCTGCGGGAACACAACTGTCTGCGGATGCGGTTCGGCCGGCACCTCGACCGGGAGTGGTGCTTTCACGACGGCCGTCGGGAGTTGTCGGTCGTCGTGACCGGCGCTCGCGCCCGCGACGTGCCCACGTTCTCGTGGACGCCTTGACCGCAGCGCTACGCTCGCCGTCCAGCGGCTCAGAGGGCGTCGTCGAGGGCGGCCCGGGCAAACTCAAGCAGCCGTGAAGGTCCGAAGGGCTTCGCGATGAAGTGAGAACCAGGGTCGTCCGGGGCCCCCTCAGCGCCCGAAATGTAGACGACAACCACCTCAGAGAAGCGCTCTCGAGCGAGCTCTGCGAGTTGTGTGCCACGACGACGCCGTAGGTTGATGTCCGTGATCAGCAGGTCCAGCGGACGATCGAGCACGTCGAGAATCCGCTGGGCTTCGGTCAAGCCGCGAGCCGTGTACGTCCGGAACCCGGCTCGCTCGAGCGAAGGCCCGAGCAACCGAAGCAGGATGGGGTCATCGTCCACGAGCAAGACCGTCTCCCCCGGACGCGCCCGCACGTCCCCCGAGCTCTCGCTGCCGACAAAAGTGTCGGGGACCCCTTCGACGGGAGGGAATGAGACGACGAACCGGGTGCCAACCCCGGGCGTGGAATGCAGATCGATTGCGCCGCCGCACTCGTCCACCAAGGTCTTGACGGTCGCCAGCCCCAAGCCAGTCCCGTTGGCATCCTTCGTGGTGAAGAACGGATCGAACACCTTGCCCCGGACCTCCTCAGTCATCCCGACGCCATCGTCGGCAACCTCGAGCGCGACCATCCCGTCCGCCATCCGTGCGGAGATGTGAATCGTTCCTTCAGCAGAGATCGCGTCCCGCGCGTTGACAACCAGGTTGAGCACGATCTGGTCGAGGTGCGAGGGCGCGACAAAAATGCAGGGCAGCTCGTCTGGCACCTCGAGCACGAGATCCAACCCGCTGGTCACCCGCTCCAGCATGGCGCGCTGACTTTCGAGTGCACCGCACAGGCAGACACGACGCGGTTCGACGCTTCGTCCGGCCGTAAAGGTGAGGAGCTGGGCGATGAGGCGCCCCGAGGGTTCCAAGGTGCCACGGAGGTCCTCGAGGAGGACCCGTCCGTCGGCCGCGTCGACGTAGCTCGACAGGAGCTCGGTGCAGCCGCTCATGACGGTCAGCAAGTTGTTGAAGTCGTGCGCGATTCCAGAAGCGAGCTGGCCCACGAGCTCGAGCTTCTGTGACTGCTGCAGCTGCTCGTCGCGTTCACGGAGTGCTCGCTCAGTCCGGCGTCGCTCTTCGATCTCTGCAAGCAGTGCTCCTTGCCGCTTCTCGAGATCGGCATGGGCGCGCGAGAGCGCATCGTAGCTATCGTTGAGCGCTCGCTGGTGGTCGAGCAGCTCCGTGGTGGGGTCCTCGCCCAAGACCAACGCCGCCCGTCGCTTGATTCGGGCAAACAGCGTCATCGAGTCCGGGACGAGGATGTCGTATTCGCCGTGATGCGTCCCCGTCTTCGCCTCGACCCGGGCATGAGGGAGTCCCAGCGCCGTCGGGAGAGCACGGAAGATCTCGCTGGCGACAACGAAGAAGTCCTCACTTCCGCGAACGTCCTCGGGAAGAAACAGCTCGATGTGAAGCCGCGTCGGTCCGAGCACCTGGACTTCGGCCCGGTGGATGGGCCACAGGCGCGACGCGGTAAAGCTGGCGGTCAAGCGGTACAGCTGCATGGGGCCGATCGCCACCTGGACCATCCGCCACGCCTTCGGCCTCGTGACGACCGCACCGGCGAGCACAGCCCACGGCTTGTCCCCGCCCAGCATCCGGGGAATCCGCTCGAGCAGTTCGCATGACGTGTCCCACGCCATCCAGCCGTCGGTCCGGCGGAGTTCCGCGACCGTCACGGGCAAGCCGTCGCACAACGGCTCGAGGTCGACGCCGTGATCCTCCAGCACCCGCAGGTACTCGGAGAAAGCACGCGTGGACGCCTCTTTGGGGGTGGTGGCTGCCCGCGAACCCCCGGCAGGATCGTGAGCCGACGTCACGATGACGATAGTACCGCAGACAGCGCAGCCAAAAACGATTGTTGCACCTGCAGGCCGGCTTGGATGCGCGGCGCAACCGAGTCATGAGCGGATCCGAACCTCAGGGTGTCCGCGACCCGCACATCAACGCATCGGTTTCGCTCGGCCGTGTTCGGGGCCGTCGTTCACGTGCGACGGATTCATGCTCCGCGCGACACGAGCAGGCCGTCACTGCGAACGGCCGCTAGGTGCTCGTGCGCAGCGGTGCGTCCTTGGCCGGGGCTCGGCTGCCATACAACCGCTCCATCTCCGCACCCATCCTGCCGGTCACAAAATACAACAGCATCTTGAAGTCGGACGCGAGTGACCACAGCGGGTACTTGAACGTTGCGGGGCGGTTGTGCTCGATGAAGAAGTGGCCTACCCAAGCAGGGCCATAGCCCAAGACGAAGCCGAGGAGGACCAGCCACGGGTTGCCGAAGACCACGGCCGACACAGCCGAACTGACGGCCATCGTGCTGCCCACGTAGTGCAGACCTCGGCAGGTCGGATCGCGGTGCTCTCCGATGTAGTACGGCCAAAACTCCGCGAACGACTGGATGCGATCTTCGTCTGCCACGGTGTCGGCAGTGTAGAGCACATCCTCGGCGGCGTGCGCGGGCCGGGCTCTCAGCGACGGCCCCAACCTCGCGGACGCTCAGCCGGTCAGACGAAGGCGCGGTTGCAGGAGTCCGGGAAGTTCAGCCAGGTCTCCAGCAGCCAGCTTCTCGAGGCTCTTCTTCACATCGAAAGCCTCGAGTGCGTCCGCTTTTCGCTGCGCGCCACCGGGGATTTCGAACGTCGTCTCATCCACCAGGACGCCTTCGAGGACCTCGGTTGCGACGAGTGTGAACGCCTCCGAACGATACTCCAGCGGCAACCCGGTCTGCTCCCAGACACACAACGACTGGCCTGCGGTTTGGCTTCGTAGGCAAGGCCTGCCCGCCACCGCGTCCATCGTTCCGGGATGCGCCTGACGGCCCTGGAGCACCTCGGTGTGCCAGGTCCGAACGTGGTCGACGATCGCGTGCTGGGTGTCTACATCGAGGGAAAAGAATCGCTGACCAACCCGTCCCAAGGGGAGCGCAACAAGCTCGGCTGATCCCTCCGCGGCGTCGGTCCACGACTGCGCGGGGGTTTGAATCGACGCTCCGCGGATCTCCACGGCCTCAGCACCCGGCATCGGCATCGACAGCGACCACTGTTCGGCTCGTCGAGCCCCGGCCGCCGCGGTCACCGTCATCGTTCCTGCCATCCCACCTGGACCGGTCACCGCGTACTCCACCGTCACGGCGCCCCCGGGCATCGGATCGAATTCCGCGAAGAGGTCTCGGGGCGAGCCGGGGTAGTCGTCGATCTCGACCGCGTCAGGAACGGTCAGGTCGGGCTCGCTCGACTCGGCGGGCGGCTGCGCACACGCGGCGAGCCACACCAGAGGGAGGAGCAAACGAGCCTTCACAGGATCGCCGTAGCATGCACCGTGCGAAGCTCCGATTTTTTGGCGCACCCGTGACGGGTTCCCCGGCTTCCGGCCATTGCAGCGGATATGACCTTGCGATTTGGCTTACTCCTCCTCACCGCCGGCTGTGCCGCGTGTTTCTCCGACCCTCCTGTCCCGCAACGCGTATCCAACGAGACGGGGACCTCCACCGGAGAACCCGACCCCGTCCAGGGCTCCAGCGGTTCCAGCGGAGAGGCACCAGGCTCGGCGACCACATCGGGCTCGTCCAGTTCGGGGACCCCCGAGTTCGGATGTCAGGACGCCTACGACGCACAGTCGTGTGCCGCCGCGAGTGACCCCAACTTCGAGCAGTGCAGCTGGTACCCGACCTACGGTCACGATGTCCTTTCGTGCGACTCGTGGGCGACGGGTAGCGGGGCCTGCGTCATCGAGGAGGGCCTGGACGGTTGCTTCCAACCGGAGGCGAGCTGTCCTGAAGGAGTCAGCTGGTACTACCGGGTCGTCGACGGCAGCGTGGAACTCGTTGACGCCACGAACCTGTGTTACGGGCTCAGCGCGTTCACGCCGTGTCCGTGGTCGGGCGATCCGGCGGAGACCCTCGGGACGAGTGTCGGCTCCGGCAGCTCGAGTGGCGCGGAGAGCGGGGCATCCGCGTCGGTCGGCGATTCGGGAGACGGGGGCACCAGCGGAGGCAGCGGTGGCGGGACCACGGGGGATGGGTGGACGCTTCAAGACGAGATCGAAGCCGTCTGCGCCTGCGCCTGCGTCCAATAGAGGGGCCTCCCGCCAGTCTGGCGCCGTCCAGAGTGCGGTGGCAAGCTCCCGGGCGATGAGCGCGTTGACCGTCTACGGCACCACCACCTCCCCGTATGTTCGACGCGTCCGCGTCATCGCCCAAGAGCTCGGTGTGGATGTCGAGCTCGTGAACACATTCGAGGATGATGGCCAGGCGCACATGCGTGCGGTCAACCCGATCTGGAAGGTACCGACGGCGACCGTCGGCGAGCTGAGCATCCTCGACTCGGCCACGATCTGCGAGTATCTGCTGCACAACCACGGCCCCGGCACGATGGCGGGCTTTCACAGCGACAACGTCCACACGCGCAACCTACTCTCCGTCATAGACGGAGCGCTCGACGCCCTCATCAACGCCTTCTATCTGGCGCGCGACGGCGTCACGCCAGAAGCTTCGGCCTACGCTCGCAAGCAACAGGAACGAGCCCGCAGCGCCATGACGTGGCTCGAGCAATGGGCGACGGGTCCGTGGCTGTCGCAGGTCCAGCAGCTCGGGCTTCCCGAAGTTGCGATGGTCACCACCATCGACTGGATGCGGTTCCGAGGCACCTACGACGTCTCGAAGCACCCCAAACTCGTCGAGCTGGCGGAGCACTGGGGAAAACACGAGAGCTTCGAACAAACGCTCCCGACCAACTGAGCCGCGATACAGAAAAAGCGGCCGCCCCTTCGCGGAAGGAACGGCCGCCGTCTTCGCAAAGCGCGAAGCGGAACTACCAGTTGTAGTTTCCGCCGCCGCCTCGATCTCCACCGCCACGTCCACCACGGCGGTGTCCTTGGTTTCGGTCTCTTCGGTCGCCGTCGCGGCTCTCGCGACCGCCGCGTTCCTCACGGTAGCCGCCACCGCCACCGCCACCGCCACCGCCACCACGTCCACCACCGCCGCCGCCGCGTCCGCCACCGCCACCTCGGGGCTTGCGCTCTTCGGCAATGCTCACACGGACGGCGCGGCCATCAAGGCTCTTCCCGTCCATCTCTGTGACCGCGGTTTTCGCTGCGGTCGCGTCCGTAAACGTCACGAAGCCGAAGCCTCGGGAGCGTCCCGTCTCTCGATCGTTGATGACCTTGGCCTCCACGACTTCTCCAAAAGCCGTAAATGCGTCTCGTAGGCCCGCATCATTCGTGTCCCAGCTCAGGCCACCGACAAACAACTTGTTCGACATCGTCTCGTTCTCTTCCTATCTCTCACGGCGCCAAGCGCCGCACACAGGATACCCCGCGAATTCGCCATCGGCGGGAAATGCTGAAAACGGGGTTCTTTCACCGGTTTGGCCTCCGATCCCCCAGCAAAACAGGTCTCCACCGGGCCCGCTACGTGTGCGATTGACAAGGAGAACGACCGCGCGCTACGTCGTGGGGAGCGCGGGGGCCTCGAAACGGCCCAACGACCGCTCAAGAAGTCTCCAGGAAACGCATGGCAAGAAGCAACTACTCCGCGGGCAAGCGACAACGCGAAAAAGAGCGCGCCAAGAAAAAGAAAGAAAAGATGGAGCGCGCGCGCGAGCGCAGCCGCGGTGGCGCCAGCACAGTGCCCGTGGCGACCGTCGACGAAATCCAAGGAGGGATGATGACCATCGATCAGGTCATGAAGAACCTCGAGGGTGGCGACGAAGAGGGCGGACAAGATCAGCGCCGCGCAACGATTCCTAGCCGACTTTTCATCGGTGGTCTCGACTGGCGAGTCAACGACGCCGAGCTTCAGAAGAAGCTCGAAGAGTACGGGCCGGTCACCGACGTTCACATCGTCAAGGATCGCGACACGGGAGACTCCCGCGGCTTCGGCTTCGTCACGATGGCCAACCGCAAGGATGCCGACCAGGCGATCAAGCAGCTCGACGGGCAGGACTTCTCGGGTCGTAATCTCGTCGTCCGGCAAGCGACCGAGCGCAACCGCTAAAAAGACCGAATCGGTTTTCCCAAACTGTTGGGGATTCAGCTCCCGCGCTGGATCCCCAGCAGTTTCATTTTTTTGTGGAGATGGGTGCGCTCGACGCCCAGCGAGGTCGCGGTGCGAGAGACGTTCCAGTCCTGCTCGATCAGACGCTTGCGGATGAAGGCGCGCTCAACCGCCTCTCTGAACTCCCGGAGCGTCATGCCGTCGGGGACCGCGGCGGCGTTGAGCTCCACCAGCGATTCCTCGTCCGGTGCGGCCTCTTCCGACGAACCACGGACCTCATCGGGGACGTCCTCCAACTCGATGTCCCCGTCCGACAGGATGACCATCCGCTCGATGACGTTTCGAAGCTCCCGAATGTTGCCCGGCCAGTCGTGACCGCGGAGCGCGACCAGGGCTTCAGGGGACAGACGCTTGGGTGCGACTCCGTTGTCGGCCGCGGCGACATCGATGAAGTGCAGAGCCAGCAGCGGGATGTCCTCGACGCGGTCTCGCAGCGGTGGAACGCGGATCGGCACGACGTTGAGACGGAAGAACAGGTCCTCGCGAAACTCCCCAGCCTGCACTTGCTCCTGCAGGTTCCGGTGGGTCGCCGCAAGCACCCGCACGTCGACCTCGATGAGCTTGTTGCCGCCCACCCGCATGAGTTCGCCACTTTGCAGGACGCGAAGCACCTTGGCTTGGGCGCCCAGCGACATGTCGCCGATCTCGTCGAGGAAGATCGTGCCGCTGCTGGCGACTTCAAAAAGGCCTTTCTTCTGCGCGGTCGCGCCCGTGAACGCCCCGCGCTCGTGGCCAAAGAGTTCACTCTCGATCAGCTCCCGGGGGATCGCCGCGCAGTTGACCTTCACGAACTCGGCGTCACGTCGGTCACTCGCCTCGTGAATCGCACGAGCGACGAGTTCCTTGCCGCTTCCGCTCTCCCCAGTGACCAGGACCCGCGCCTTCGTGCTTCCGACCTTGGCGATCTGCGCCAGCATCGATGCGACGGGTTTGGATTCCCCGATGATCTCGCCCCGAATGCGCCCACGCAGTTTCCGGGTTTGCGCATCGCTGGCGAACTGCCGCAGCGCGTTGCGGACACTGACGATCACGCGGTCGCGAGCCAGTGGTTTCTCGAAGAAGTCGAAGGCGCCCAGCCGCGTTGCCTTGACCGCATCGTCGACTGTGGCATGCCCGGAGATCAGGATGACCGGAACCTCTGGCGTGCCCCCAGCGGCGCCCGCGAGCTTCTCGAGGAGTTCGAGACCAGAGATTCCCGGCATCATCACGTCGGTGATGACGACTTCGATCGGCTCCGCGCCCTCGAGCGCAGCCAAGGCCTCCTCCCCAGTGGCCGCTTCGAGGACGGTCGCGCCCTCGCCTTCAAGCACCATGCGAAGCGTGCGCCGAATGTTGCGCTCGTCATCGACAACGAGAATGCGTCCTGCGAGGCTCGTGTCTGTCACCGAGGCTTGGCGTACCACGGACGCGGGCTTGACGCTGTGACGCACATGACGCACGTGACACGCCGGGGGCCGCGCGTTCGACTCAGCCGCGTACGACCGCTGCTGCATCAGCAACCGGGACGTCGGACTTCGCTCCGCTCTCCAGGTGCTTCAACGAGACGGTGCCGCCCGCGATTTCCCGCTCGCCCAACACCGCCACCCATTGGGCGCCAACACCCGGCGCATCGGCGTACTGGATCTGCTTGCCCAGCTTCGTCGGCTCAGGGAAGACCTCGACGCGGAGCCCTTGCCCCCGCAGTGCGTGCGCAACCTTCAGGACCGCAGCCCGCTCCACGTCCCTCCAGCACACCATGACGTCGGGCCCCTGTGCGAGCTCCGGGAACATGCCGCGTTCCGCCATCACGACCAGGATGCGCTCGAGGCCCAGCGACAAACCGACAGCCGGCACGGTCTGCTTGCCGAACATGCCGACGAGTTCGTCGTAGCGGCCTCCCCCAGCGATCGAGCTTCCCAGGTCGGTCACACGAGCCTCGAAGATCGGACCGGTGTAGTAGCCCAGTCCCCGAGCGAGCTGCGGGGAGAAGCGAGCCTTGCCGGCAGCCGGGGTGTGCTCGAGCAGGGCGAGCAACTCCTCCAGCTCGGCCAGCGCCTTGTGTCCCTCGTCGTCGGAGATCGACGACTTCAGGCTCTCGATCGTGACATCGTCTGCGATCAGATCCAGCAACGTCGCGCCGGCCGAACGACCGACCCCTCGGGCATCGAGTTCATCCAGGACCCCATCCCGGCCGATTTTGTCGAGCTTGTCGACGGCCTGAAGGGCCGTGCCTTCTTGGGACATGTCGATCCCCGCGGTACGGATCAGCGCCCGCAGGAGTCCGCGGTGGTTGATGTGGAATTCGAACGCCTCGAAGCCCAGCGTAGAGAGAACCTCACACCCCGCGGCCAAGACCTCACACTCTGCGACGTTGGATGTCGTGCCCGTGATGTCCACGTCGCACTGGTAGAACTCGCGAAATCGTCCCTTGCCTGGCCGATCCGCACGCCACACGGGCTGGATCTGGTAGCGCTTGAAGTACTTGGGCAGGTCCCCGTACTGCGCGACCACCCGCGCCAGCGGAACGGTGAGGTCGTAGCGAAGCGCTTGGTCGCTCAACCGAGCCGAAGTCACCGCCTCGTCGGAGTCCAACACCTTCTTCAGCGAGTCACCACGATGCAGAAGGCGGTAGATGAGCTTCTCGTCCTCACCGTACTTGCCGGTGAGGATCTCGAGATTCTCAATCGAGGGCGTCTCGAGGGGAACGAAGCCGTACCGCTCGTAGACACCACGCACCACAGAGACCACGTGGTTGCGCCGCACCAGGTCCGAGGGCAAGAAGTCGCGCATCCCGCTAGGGGGCTTGGTGCTGACCTTTTTCGCCATGGCGCGCCAAGCCTGCCCCAACGAGAGCAGGAGCGCCAGGGGCCCGCCACGTCAACCGCAAACGATGTCCGTAGGACAGGAGACCACGGACAGAAACGTCCCAACGACCAGGGTCTCATCCTCCAACAACACTTCGTAGTCTCCAGAGACCGTCCCCTCCCACTCGGTCAGGTGTAGAACGACCCATTGGGCGTCCTGCGTGTTCTCTGGGGTTCCATCGGTGGAGAACCGGGCGGACGCTAGCAGCCCATCTCCGCTGGTCGTGGTCCCGAGCGTCCCGAACTCCTGGGCGACGAAGATCGTCAGGAGTGGCCCCGGATCGAAGGCGCCACCGCACGCGTCGGAGATGTATGGCCCCACGGAGATCGAGAACGCCGGTCCATCATCGGGGCCGCAGTCGCTCGACACCAGGCCTACCGTCGGGCCCTCGACGATTCCACCAAAGACGGCCGACTCCGGGACGCAGTACGCCCCGCCGCAGTCGGGATCGAGTCCGCAACTGCACGCCCCGTCAAACTCGGTGCAACTGAGGTCCGAGCTCTGACACCCGCCGTAGTCGCTTGGCCGGTAGCAAAACTCACCGTCGCTACATGGATCGTTTGCCCCGCACGCAACACGGACGCAGCCGTTTTCGTCGAACATGGAGTCCAACGCGCCGCAATTGTCACCGCAGTCGGCGGGTCCCTGACAGCCGTGCTGCGGATTCTCGCAGAAGCCCTCTTCGCCGATGTCGAGCCGGATGCCCGAGTCCGAGGACCCCTCGCCCGTCGATTCGGTCGGGGTTGTCGTGCTCGCTTCGATCGTCGTCATGCCGTCCGACATCGAGCCCGCCGAAGCCCCCTCGGACACCCCGGCCGTCGTCCCCTGGCTATCGCTCCCGGCCTCGCCCTCGGTCTCGCCGAACTCCCCGACGGAGCCCTTGTCGCAGCTCGCAGCGCACAGGAGAAGTGCCGCGCAAACACCCAAGCGTCGCTGTGTTTCGATAATCATGCCGTTCATTGCCCACCGCCGCCCTCGTCCGTCACTGCGCCGGGCGTTTTCTCCGATTCGCACGCGAGGCGAATGGACGGTAAGTGATGTGATCGAGGGTGCGAACGTTCAAACTCGGCCCGGCCTGTCTCTGCCTCGCGCCCGGCACAGCGCACCACCACAAGAAGAGCTTCTCGCTCCTCGGCCAGCTGCCCTTGAGGGTACGACAACGCGTGGGCACGCAGCGATGCCTTCGCGCCCGCCGTTCGACCCTTGCGTAGGGCTTCTCGGGCCTGGCGTAGCAGGTCGAGCTCACGCTGGAGCTCGTCGTCCTTGGCTGGTGCCTCGGGCTCATCGACCGCTCTCCTGCCGCGAGGTTGGGGAGCGGGAACCGACGGCGAGTTGGAGTCAATCGCTGGAGGCAGCACGGCAGATGGAGTAGCGGGGGACCCCGGTTGCGGCGCAAGCACCCTCCGGGGGCTCTGCTCCGCCTGTTCGAGGAGGCGGTCGACCGCCGTGGAGACCGGGCTCGGGGCTGCGACCTGAAGCTCTGCCCGTCCATCCCAGATCCAAAGCGTCGCCACCGATGCTGCGGCGACGGCTCCCCATGCCACCCAGGCAGCGGCTCGGGGACGCGCGTTTGCAGGAGCCGCTGCGCCATGTTCGATCGAAGCCTCGATCCGCTCCAGCACCGCCGCGTCGGGCTGGTCACAGACGTCGGACTCTTCGCGATACTGCTCCAACAGGTCGCGAGCTTCAGAACTCAGCTTTTTCATCGCAATGCTCCCCCTTCCGCCCGCTGAGCCACCGCTCGCTCGAACCGGCGGCGAGCAAGCCGTAGCCGAGAGTAGACCGTGTTGAGTTTCGCCCCGGTCGCCGCAGCGACCTCCGGGGCTGGCAACCCTTCGACCTCCGACAAAACGAATACCGCCCGTTGGTCGACGGGTAGCGTTGCGACAAACGCCTCGACCCACTGCGCGGCTTCCTGGCGCGCCAGTACATCGTCGGGCTGGGCATGCCCAACCGGGACAGGAGCGTGATGCTCCCGTCGGACTCGACGGAACCCGCGGCGGCGATGGTGAAGTGCCACCCGCCGCGCCACTCCATACAACCACGAGCGCATCGAACTGCGGCCGTCGTAGTCCCCCAGCCGACGATGAACGACGAGGAAAACATCGTGCAACACATCGTCGAGGCCGGCCGCCTGCACCTCCATATGGCGCAGCGACCGGCGAACGAACGCGGCATGCTCGCGGTACACCTCCGTAAAGGAAGGTGGCCGCGAATCGACCACATGCAGTGGCCTGGGCGAGGAATCGCGCATTCTGGAACTCGGAGCGTCGACCTTGGCATTTCCCGCCGTCCCGGGGATCCGTCACCTCCCCCAAAAACCCGGGCGGCGAGCTCTTCCCACCAGCGTCAGATGCGCACTTCTAGCCCAAGCCAGCCTCGGCCAAACGCGGTGGACAAGACGTGGAGAGTTCCCAGGTTGTCGACGATGATTTCGGCGCGATTCAGCACCAAGCCGGCCGTTGCTTGCGCGGCGAGACGCAATCGAGGCGTGATGTCGAACCCGAGTCCCAGTGACGCAATCGCAGCGCCCCAGGGCAACGTGATCGTTCGAGCGCCCGAGAACCCAAACCCACTTGCGTAGAGCTGACCGACCTCCGCTCCGGCGCACAGCGGCACGGACAACGTACCGGCAGGACGGAAGACTCCACACCCGCGGCCATCGACCGCCCAGTGACCCAGGTCCGCACCCACGGAGTCGTTTTCGGCGGCTCGAGCATCATGCCGAGACGTCGCTGCCAGCCCAAGCTCCGCTCTCCAAAGCTCCCCCTCGACCGCCCCACCGAGTCGGAACTCACCGACGACACCAGGCAACGCCCCACGCATGATCCCAGCCCCAGCGAAGACCCGACCTGAAACAGACGCGGGTTCGCGGGGCGGTATTACCACCGGTGCTGGCATCGGCATCTCGCCGCGGGCCTCCTCCGGGCTCGGATCCGAGACGGGCTCCGGGACCATGGGCTCAGGTTCAGGCTCGAGCGCGAGCTCGGGTTCGGACTCAGGTTCGGGTTCGAGGGGCGGTGGAGACTCTTCGGGGAGCCTTTCTTCAGCGAGCGCCGTTGCGACGATGAACGCCACCGCATCGATCGTCACCACACAGCTCGGGCTCGATACGCTACGGACAGCCAGGCCTCCTTCCGGATCCTCGATCTCGATTTTGGCGACAAACACGGGTCCGTCCGCCTCCTCAACATCGACCTTCACACTCCAGCCCGCTCCGTCGACGGAGCTTGCCTCGAGCAGACCAACGAGCCCTTCCTCCACGCTCGAGTCTTCGCAATGCCCCTGCTGAGACACCTGCGGTGACGAGGCAAGCATGGCCACAACAACCCCGGCAACGGCCGACACGCCGCGTACCGTAGCAGCCCTCGTTCCGCCTCGCCGGTCCAGATCGCGCAGGGTTCTCGCGGCTACGACTGAGCCGCTCGCCACTGAGGGTGCTCGTGCAGCAGCTTGTGCGACTCCTGGGTGAAGTTCTCGATCTTGGTCTCCAGCGATGCCCGCAGGGCCTGGTTGTACTTGGCCTCTGTTCCATGGCGGACCCGCCAGTAGCTGGAGGAGACCTGCGCGTAGTACGTCAGCAACTGCATCGGTACGGCCTTCTTGTTGCGGTAGGCGTGGATCTTCGTCTCCGCGGTTTTCATCCCCGCCCAATGTTCGATCGCCGCCTGTTCCGCAAGGAACACGGCACCACCATGCGCGAACATCTTCACCGCCGCCGGGTCTCCGCTCGTCCCGGCGTGGCGGTGCATCGCCACCGCAACTTTGGCAAAGAGCGCAGCCCGGGCCCGACCATGCCGAATCTCGATCTCGGTGTTGGTCGCATCCCGCTTGATGCCCTCGGCATACACACCATTGCCGGGAGCCCCGTCGACGTCGGATATTTCGTCGCTGATCTCATCCCACGCATCCGAGACTTCCCCGGTCATCGCGTGCATCTTCGCTTCGACCGGCTGCCACATTCTCTGAAGCGCGGTGGCGTCGGTCGTGACCCCCGCGACGAGCGGCTCGCTCACCGCCGTCGCTTCGGAGAGTACAGCGTCGAAGCGCGCCACAATCGCCTCACGCGTAGCGTCCCAACGCCCAACCAGTGCCGTCCATGCAGCACTCATTCAGGCACCTCCGTACATGGCGCGGTACTTCGTCGAGTACACGGAGTAGAGCTGGTGGTACGTCGTCGTCTCTGCCTGCATCTTGTTGTTCCAGTATGCACCGAGGTTCCCGAAGTCGGTGAGCGTCAATCCGAACTCCGCGAGTACACGGGCCCCGTCCGCACCCCGCAGTTGGGCGGCGTTCACCGCCTCCTGCACTTGCACGAACGCTTCGAAGGGCGCCGAATCCTCAACGACAGCCGAGCCTGATGAGACGGCGGCGCCCCTCTCCCGCGCGAGCGTCTCTTGGCACATCGCGGTCATTCGGGCCCTCAAGTGACCCCGGTCTTCACCCAAGTGGTGCGCCCAGCTGTAGTGGGACCAATCCACAAACGCCTCCAGTTGCCCCCACGACAGGAAGCCGAATTCGCGGATGATCAACACCTCGGCGGGGTGCAGTTCGTCCCCATTCGCATCCAACATCTCAGGGATGTCGAGACGGTCAACCTCCGTGAGACGCTCTTGGATTCGCGCAAGTCGCATGTACCAGTGCTCGACCGACAGGCCCTCGAACCCTGGCGGGAACGGGTAGATATCGCCGAACCACTGAAACGTGCCCATGCTGCGGAGCAGAGCAAGCGGCATGCCACCGAACTCCCCACTGGGATCTGAACGGCCTCGGTCTTCTCACTGCGCACGCATTGCCCGACTTGAGCAACACGTTGCCCGACTTGGTCTACTGGCAGCAGATCGTGATCGGCTCGTCCCCAACCACGGTCCCGGTCGCCTCGACCGAGGACGGCGTGCAGTCTCCAGTCACCGACGGCTCGGAGAACCGGATCGATGCTGGCGTGTCGAAGCAGCTCGCGGGCCCCGACGCCCCGTCCGTCTGCGTTCCGCGGCAGTCGACCTCCGAGAACAACTCGAGTTCGGTCGAGCACTCGAAGTTGTCACCGGATGAACAAGAGCACTCGGTGCAGTCACGGGTGTCCGCGACGTCTCCGAACACCGCACGAGCGTTGGGATAACCCTCGGGGCACTCGTGTTCTCCCTCCTGCGCCACGCACAACGCCTCCCCGAACCCTTCCGGGATGGAGCCCGCGCACAACTCGTCCGACTCGCACGTGTCCTGCGACAGCGCGCCGCCGCACAGGACGACTTCGGTCAGGCTTGGCTGGGGAATCGTGCGGACCAGAGACGGCGGGCAGACCTCCGTGCCGGAGACCGGGGCAAACAGTGCGCCGATGGAGGGACCCTGTGGTGTGGTGTTGTGGCATACGTCAGGGTCGCCCAGACTCTCGATGTCGAACGGCCCAGCGCAGGCGTTGCCGTACTGGACCTGTAACGAGTCGCAATCGACCTGCGGGTCACCGCACTCGCAACCACACGATGCGTCCTCGCCCGAGATGTCCTCGGCCGCCTGAAAGACAACCGCCGTGAACGGCGCGGCACATGTTGGAGCGGTCTCCCCCACACCAAGAACGAGGGGGCCCAGCCAGCCCTCGGGGGGGCCCGCGACACACGCCTCACACGCGGCGGAGCCAGACTCCGATGCACCAGCCGAGGGGTCGCTTGATCCCGACTGCGTCCCCTCGGACGAGCCACCGCTCGTCGAGGCCGTGATGTCCGTCTCGCCGACCTCGGACGGCTCAGGATTGAAGCACCCGACCACGCCGAGCACGAAGACCACCACCAGCTTCGAGTGCCGCACACCACGATGGTACCGCGAACGAGAAAGCGGTTTGGAACGCCTTCGCAACCTTCTCCACAGGGTCCGCTACTCCTCGAGCGATTCCGCCGCGATGCCAGCGAGGATCGCAGCCGCGGCTTCGAGCGGCTTCGCGCAGACCTGTTCCGCGACATCGGCCACGTCGTGACACCATTTCGGGTGGAACGTCGCCCATTCCACGAACGCAGCAGATGTCCGCGTGTCTCCGAGCAATGCGGGCCACCGCTCGTCCCCGGGGTCGGTCATGCCCTGCCGACACACCCGCTCCACGAGCGCTGTGAATCGCTCTTCGCCCGGATGGCTCACGAGGGCAGCAGCGTCCGAGCCTGCGCGAGGCTGTCCGACGGGACGGGAATGGCAAACGTCATCGCAGGCATGAACAGCGCGCCCTTCCGCGTGATCCACAACGTCTTGGCGGCCTCGTCGAGACTGATCATCGCGATGCCGTTGGGCCATGCGAACACGGTCCGCCCGACCGCGCACAGCTTCGGGGCAAACACGACCGGCCGGGGTGTTCGGCTCGCCCGGCCCGCAAAGGCCACGGCAACCAGAGCGCAGGCCCAGACAACTCCAAGCCCCCCGCCGATCCACCCGGCAGCGGCATGGGCTTGAGGCGGCCCTGCGAACAACACCGCGACGAGCAGCGCCGGCACCAGCGAGATGCCGGCCGTCCCGCCGAGCAACCAGGCTCGGGTCCGGAAACGCCGGCCACGAACAAAGTCCGCCCATTGCTGAGGCTCGAGTTCCCAACGAACAACTGCGTCATCGCGACGGAGCCGTTGCAAGTCGGACTCGATCAGCGCCGCCCTCGACCGGGCAAACGCCCACGCGCCTCCCATGAAGACCGTCAGTGCAATACCGGGAACCATCAACCCCAACGCCGGGCCCGAGACGAACACAGCCCCGACCAACAGCGCGACCCCCACGATCCCGAGGACCGCGGTGATGCGCATGGGGATCTTCCAGGGGCTCGGGAACCCGTTGGGGTCGCTGGCCATGATCAGGACACGCGGAGTCCGACCGACAGCTTCTCGCCGTCGATCTTGTCCGCAGCGTGATGTTCGGTGCCCAGACTGCCCGGCTCGGTGTGCGCTTGATGGCTCAGCGTGCTTGCCAGTGTCTCCGCCTGGATCAACTCGACCAGCCCAGCGTCCTGTGCAACATCGGCCAAGGCCCCATCGCACGCCAATACGAGTTCGACGGTTTGGCTGACGTCGAGATCCGCGGCCTTGCGCAGGTTCTGAACCCGACTGATGACCTCCCGCGCGAGCCCTTCCAGGCGCAGCGCGTCGGTGACCTCGGTGTCGAGCAACACGGTCATCCCATCGGCGGCTTCCGCCGACTGACCCCCCGCAACCTCCCGCTCGATCAGGATGTCCTCGGGCGAGAGGGTCTCGCCCTCGAGCGCGATGGAGCCTTCACGAACAAACGCTTGCACCTGCTCCGGGCTCAGGGCTGCGACGGCACCTGCGACGGCCTTCATCCGCTTGCCAAGCTTCCGACCCAGAACCTTGAAGTTGGCCTTCGCCTTGAGCGTGACCAGTCCCCCATCGTCCGCGACGACTTCGAGCGCCTTGATGTTGAGCTCGGACAACAGGTCATCGGCGTGTGCCTTCACCGCGACCCGCACCGCCTCGTCCACGGATGCGACGGTCAGCGTGCCCAAGGGACGCCGCACACCGATCTTCTCGCGTTCGCGAATGGCGAGCCCCAGGTTGACCGCCTGACGAACCGCCGCGACCTCGACCTCGAGAGCCTCGTCGCGCAATGACGCGTCGGGGAGCGGGAAGGCACTCAGATGCACACTATCGGCGTCGGAAAGCCCGGTTTCGACCACGAGCCGTTGGTACATCCACTCCGAGAAGAACGGCATCACCGGAGCGATCGCGGCCGAGACGGTCTGCAGCACGCGGAACAACGTGCCGTAGGCCTCCGCCTTGTCGCGCTCCGCCTCAGCGCCTTCTTCCTTGGACCGCCAGTATCGCCTCCGACCGCGGCGGATGTACCAGTTGTTGAGGTCGTCGCAGATCCGGTGAAACGCCGGAACGACATTTGACAGGGCGTAGTCGTCGTATTCGGAAACGAGATCGGCGAGGAATGACTGTACCCGGCTGAGGATCCAACGGTCCGCCGTGCCTTGCGGACGGAGTTCGAGGTCGGCTTTGGTCGGCGACCAGCCATCCGCCAACGCATAGGTGCTGAGGAACTTGTAGGCGTTCCACAGTGGCAGGACGACGGTGCGCACGGTGTCGCGAACGCCCTTCTCGGCGAAGCGCATGGGCTCGGCTCGCACGACGGCGGAGTTGATCAAGTAGGCCCGCAGCGCGTCGGCTCCATACTTCTCCATCACCTCCGTCGGGTCAGGGTAGTTCTTCAGCCGTTTGGACATTTTCTTGCCGTCCTCGGCAAGCACCAGTCCGTTGACGATCACGTTCTTGAACGCGGGCCGATCGAAGAGCGCGGTGGCGAGGACGTGCAGCGTGTAGAACCAGCCGCGGGTCTGGTCGAGCCCCTCGGCGATGAAGTCCGCCGGGAGGTTGTTTTCGACGTAGCCCTTCTTCGCGGGATCGAACGGGTAGTGGTTCTGCGCGTAGGGCATGCTGCCGGACTCGAACCAGCAGTCGAACACCTCGGGTACACGTCGCATGAGGCCGCCGGCCTTGCTCGCCCAGGTGATGCTGTCGACGCTCTCGCGGTGCAGGTCCAGCACGGAGCCCTTCTCCAGCCCGGCGAGTTCCTCGAGCTCGCCGACCGAGCCGATGCAGTGCATGTCGGAGGGGTCGGTGTCGCAGCGCCAGATCGGAAGGGGTGTGCCCCAGAAGCGGTTGCGCGCGAGGTTCCAGTCCCGGGCGCCTCCCAGCCAGTTGCCAAAGCGGCCCTTGCCAACGTGACCGGGCACCCAGTGGATCTTCTCGTTGTGCGCGACCAAGGTATCGCGCATCTCCTCCACCTTCATGAACCAGGTGGAGAGCGCCATGTAGAGCAGGGGCTCTTCGGTCCGGTAGCAGTGCGGGTAGGGGTGGACGTAGACGTCTTGGTCGACGACGCTGCCCCGGTCTTTGAGCATCGCCATGATGCCCTTGTCCGCGTCCTTGGCGTGCTGCCCTGCAAAGTCTGGGACCGCTTGGGAGAACTTGCCCGCGAGGTCGAGCGGGCGGACCAGCGGCAAACCTTCTTTCACGCCGATCTGATAGTCGTCCTCGCCGAACGCGGGGGCCTGGTGCACAACACCGGTGCCGCTGTCGGTGGTGACGTAGTCCGCCCCCACGACCTTGAACGCCCAACGCGAGCCGTCCTCCTTGAGGCGGTACGACTCGAAATACGGGAGCAAAGGCGCGTAGGGCCGACCGACCAACTCGGACCCCTTGAGACGCGCGAGTTCCTTCGTCTCTCCGACCTTACCCTTCTCTTGGTAGTCGGCGAGCCGGCCCGGCTCGGCGATCGCGATCTCGCCGGTCTCCACGACCTCGAACTTCACGTACTCGAGGTCGGGATGGACCGCGAGGGCGAGGTTGCTGGGGAGGGTCCACGGCGTGGTCGTCCACGCCCACAGGTACACGTCTTCGTCCTCGAGCTTGAACCGCACGGTGAGCGACGGGTCTTGTCGACGGCGATGGCCCTCTTTGCGGGTGACCGGGTCCTTCTCTTGGGGTCCCTGCGCGACCTCGAAGTTCGACAGCGGAGTTCCCAGAGCCGGAGACACGGGCTGCACTCGGTGGCCTTCGTAGATGAAGCCCTTGTCCCACAGCTGACGGAAGACCCACCACACCGTCTCCATGAACGACGCGTCCATGGTCTTGTAGTCGTTCTCGAAATCGATCCACCGTCCCATACGCCGGACCGCGAGCTCCCACTCTTTCGTGTAGCGGAGCACGCCCGCCCGGCAGGCCGCGTTGAATTTCTCGATGCCGTACGCCTCGATGTCGGCGCTGCCGTGAACCCCCAGTTCGTTTTCGACCAGGCTCTCGATCGGCAGACCGTGGCAGTCCCACCCGAACCGCCGTTCAACGGGGCGGCCACGCATGGCCTGATACCTGGGGACAACGTCCTTGATCGTGCCTGCGAGCAGGTGGCCGTAGTGCGGAAGGCCGGTCGCGAACGGTGGGCCGTCGTAGAAGGCGAACGAGGTCTTGCCGTCCCCCGTGGCTGCTTCGGCTCCTTGGCGTAAGCTCCGAGCCTCGACGTCGTTGGTTTGCCAGAAATGGAGAATGCTCTCCTCAAGGGCCGGGAGGTCGAAGCTCGCCGGAGGCGCCTTCAGCGTGGACGTTGCTGCGTGGTCGGACATCGCTTTGCTCCGTGGCCCCGAAGAGTAGGGTATGGCGCAAACACCCGCTATCCGGCGCCTTGCGTCTCCACACACGCCAGCTGGCCCTATCCCGCCCGGGACCTGGTCCCGGCGTCATTGCTGCCCCCTAGACGCGGGTATATGCTCCGCGTCAGTCCTCGGAGAACGATATGAAGCGCTCTTTTCTCATGATGATGCTCGCCGCCGCCACCCTCACCGGGCTGGCGAGCTGCAACCCCGCCGACAACTCCACCGGTGTTGCCCAGCCCTTCCGGGGCGAGTGGGAGACGGTCATCGACCAGCCCTTCAACATCTATGCCGAAGACGGCACCATCGAGATCCAGACCGTGAGGATCGGGGACGACGGCGGTGACAACTTCAACAACCGGGGCGACGTCATCGTTCAATACGCCGACGTCTCTCGGATCACCGTCGAGATGCGGAAGTTCACCCAGGTGGAAAGCCAAGCGCTCGCCGAGGAAGACTTCGCCAAGCTCTCGATCTGGGGCTCCACCGCGACTCTCCCGGCCCGGCCCTTCACCTTGGACCCTGAGGACAACTGCGTCGACCCGACCGGCGTGCAACCCTGGCAAGACGACTGCCAGATCGCGGTCTTCTACGACGGACAGGTGCAGGTTGACCGCTCCGGTGCGGACCTTCGCGTGACGCTGCCTCGCGACTTCATCTTCGACCTCCAGATCTCGACCGACGACAACCTCGCCGACTCGGACTACCAAAACCGAGGCAACGTGTGCGTGGAGAACCTCCCCGGTTCGGCCGACATCACGCTCAGCAACGGTACCGCCTGGGTCATTGTCGACGAGAACAGCTCCATCAGCCCGCTTTGTGCCGCGGCCGATGTCGAGACCTGCGAAGCCGCCGGCTGGGCCTCTGACTGTCCCTGCCTTGCAGCCGACCTCGAGTTCGGACAGGTCAAGATCACCTCCAACGATGGTCAGGCAGCAGACGGCATCGTCGACATCCCCAGCGCCTCCGACTTCTGGGTTGGATACCTGCTGCGAAACGACGGAGACAACACGCCGGGCAACGACGAAGACGGCGCGTTGTGCGAGGCCAGAGTTGACGACAGCGCAGGCCAGGTCCGGCTCGCCGAGGGCATCGACCTTGGGCAGAAGCCCAACGAAAACCAGGGCTCGATCAACTTCCCGGGCGATATGGCGACCGAGGGCGCGGGCTACAACATCTCGATGAACTCCGCGGAGTGCCTCGTGATTCTCGCGACCGAAGACCCGAACGACTTCGCCGGAGTTGGCAACGGCCCGACCCAGGACCGAGCAGAGCGCGGAAACCTGACGATCTGCTCGGGCTGCGCTCGAGCCGTCGGCTGCGACGACCTCGTCCCCGGCCTGTAAACTCGCAGGCTCCTTCGAGCTCGCTCAGCGCAACAGAGGGTCGGCATTTGCCGGCCCTCTTTTTTCGTGCGTTGGGAAAATGCGATCGGTCCCGGCCCTACTGGGGCTCGATGATCGCTCGCATGATCCAGTTTCCGGTCAGGCCGAAGTCGCCCGAGGGGGTCCAGGCCCCGCCGGTAAACAGCCAGTTTCGGTCGGCGATGAGCTCCTGGCCCACGTCAGTGGCGATGGCAGGGAAGCCGTCATGATCGACCAAGCACATCGAGATCGCGAACGCCCCCTCGTCGAGAATGATGTCGTCGATCGACAGAAGGTCGAACTCCGCGCTGTTGAACGCATCGTTGGATGCTGTGAACTCGGCAGCGGCGGTTCCCAGCTCCGCGAGAGGCCGCAGTTCGTCGTCGACGGACCACACACTGACGTCAAAAGCCTCGGTGACCCCCTCCACATCACCACTGATCAGGGCTTGAAGCCCGCGCACACGAAAGGGGTAGTCCGTCGCCTCGGGAACGTAGGTCGAGGCCCAACACTCTCCCGACGCGAAGCCACCTTGTACCGACGTCTGACCTCCGTCGCGCCACATGTCGTTTTGGAGCAGGCCAACCCCGTCGCCCCCGGTGCTGCTGCTCTCCGAACCATCGTCTGTGCCTTGCCCGCCTCCGCTGCTCGACGATGAGTCACCGGTACCCGTGGAGCTTGGGGCGACGGTTGACGAACCGGTCTCCACTCCGGAGGTCCCCGGCCCGCTCGTCGACATCGAGGTCGGAGAACTCGTCGGCCCGCCGGTGGATCCCGAGGTACCCGCCCCCTCGGAGGTCCCCGTCTCCGAGCCTCCATCGTCCCCGCATCCAACGAAGAGTCCAACCGTCAGTACACATCCAAGGGAAAAGCGCCGCATGAGCGGTACCGTACCGCTACTCGAAGCGGGATGGGCTCCGCCGCGTCACGACGAGTCGGACAATCCAAGCAGCCGGCGAAGCGTCGTCGATGACCTCCGGCACAATGTCACCGACGGCACCGTCGCGACGCGTTCAAACGGGGCGGGGATCAGGCAGACCGGGTGGCAAGCGCTCGACGAGCAGAGCTCCGCGAATATGGCGAACTTCCCCGGGGTAGCGAGTCCTCGAGGCACCCACGACCACGGCTTGTCCGCCCTCACGCGTCGCAGCTTCGGCGGCCGCGCGAGCTTGATCGATTCGGGAGCGCACGACGACCATCATCGGGCCCGCGAGCGGCACATCAGGAACAGGCCAGTCGCAGGCGAACAGGGCGGGCGCCAAGTAGCAACCCGGGGCCCCGGAGCGGGCCAAGTCACCGCCGGCAACCAACACATCGGCACCGGGCTGCCGCTCCCAAGCTCGGTGCGCGTCGAGAAAAGCCTCGCGCATCCCCGGCGTCACGGGGCCTGCAAACGAGAAAGGATCGTCGGGCGGGCCCATCACGGCCCCAACCCAAACCCGCTTGAGATGCCGTAGGAACCGCTCCTCCGCATCCACGACGTACGCCCGCTTCACGCTGCGCGGGTCGGTCCCCGAGCGCCGTAGACTGGTCCGTGCCAACACATACGCGGCCAGCTCCCGGTCGGCCGAGGATTCGACAACCGCGACCCGCGGACCCGGACGTCGGACGCCCACGATCGGCCATCGGCGGGGATCGTCCGGGTTGTCATGCGCCACCTTGAAGGCCATCTGCGACGCGGAAGGTTCCTGATCGCCCGCAGCCCATGGGGTCTCGGAGATATGCAGCACCTCCGCGCCCACGGTGCTTCGAAGCACCCGGGCCAACGGACGCAGCAGCGTCGGAACGACGGCACAGGCGCCTTCTTCCCACTCGAGCTTCACGCGTCGTCCTTGGCGCAGGTTCGTCCAAACCAGCTCCAGACTCTCCAACGGCTGGCCCGCGCGCTCGATGATGCGGACGTTGGTGTCCCCGAGCTCGCGAAACCGTTGCCCGCGGAGCCCGTCGAGCCGCTGCTGGACTTGGCCGATCAGCTGCTCGCGATCCCAAGCGACCATCTGCGCCTGATCCGCGAGGTTCGCCCCGACCGCATCGGCATACAAGGTCACCAGGTCGCGCAGCTCGGAGCCGAGGGCTCGCGCTGCGGCTGCAATGCGTTCGGGCCTGGGCGCTCTTTCGGTCACCGCAGCGCCATGATCACCGCCGCCGATACACCTACGCCAATGGCGATGCCTGCAGCGACCGCGATTGCGACCGTCTTGCTGCGCTGAGGTGCTGGCGCGATGTCGTTGGTCTCGACCAACTCGGCCGGAGAGGCTTTTGTCGCTTCGAGGAGTTCGACATCCTGGTGACGCGGCGGGATACGACCGCCGTTCTTCTGGGAGAACTCCCCAAGCTTGTCGACGAGCTCATCGAACGTGGGGCGCACGTCGGGGCGCCGACTCATCATGCGACGACAAAGGTCCGACAGCGGAGTGTCGAACGCTGCGACCTCGAGCTTGAGTTGGGGTCGCTCGGACTTGAGGTGCCGACGGACCACAGCGGTGTAGTGGTCGTCGTGCCCACCCTTGCGGAACGGGGGATGCCCGCTGCACATGTGGAACAAGGAGCATCCCAAAGCGTACACGTCGGCGCGAGAATCGACTTCATCGCCCATCGCCTGCTCGGGTGCCAGGTAGTCCGGCGTTCCGACGAACACACCGGTTGCCGTGATCGAAAGGTCTTCCTGCAACGCCTTGGCCAGGCCGAAGTCGGTGACCTTCACCGCGCCCTGACTGGTGACGACCAGGTTCGAGGGTTTGACGTCCCGGTGGACAACCCCAGCCCGCTTCGCCTCTCGCAAGCCGACCGCGGCCTGGCGAATGCCCTCCGCCGCGTCGGCGGGATGAAGCGGTCCACGTTTCTTGAGCGCGGCGCCGAGGTCTTCGCCGTCGAGAAACTCCATCGCCAAGAAAGGACGGCCTTCGTGCTCGCCGATCGCGTAGATCTGCACGATGTTGGCGTGGTTCATCGCCGCCAGCGACCGGCCCTCGCGAAGGAAGCGGGTCTTGAACTCGGTCGACTCCCGATGCTTTGCACCTAGGATCTTGATCGCAACTCGCCGGCCAAGGGCTGAGTCGAGGCCCTCGTAGACCTCCCCCATCGCTCCCTTGCCGAGCAGTCCGACCACTGAGAACTGGCCGATGCTTTCCGGCGGTGCCGCCATCGTACGGCCAGGGTTTATCACGGGAGCGCCGTCGACTGCCACGAAACGCATGGTGTAGATGAACAGGCGTTCCACCCCGAGGGCAGCGTGTCTTGCGCAACTGGTTTCGGTGCGCTCCTGGCTGCGCTGGGCGCAGGTTCGAGCGAATCCCGCTCAACCCCCCGGAGGACCGTTGCCCCCAAACGCGGGGTTCTCAAATCGGGTGTGCTCACCGATGAAGGAGAGGTGCACGGTCCCACACGGGCCGTTTCGCTGTTTGCCGATGATCACCTCGGCATCGCGCTCGATCTCCTTGCGCTTCTGCTCGTCGGTCACGTACCGCGCCTCGCGATAGATGAACATGATGATGTCCGCGTCCTGCTCGATGGCGCCCGACTCCCGGAGGTCGGAAAGCATCGGGCGGTGATCCGCTCGGCTGTCGACACCGCGGTTGAGCTGAGAGAGCGCGATGACTGGAACTTCGAGTTCCTTGGCGATGGCCTTGAGGCCTCGCGAGATCTCGGAAATCTCCTGCTCGCGGATGTCGTACTTGCCCTTTCCCCCACGGGCCAGCTGCAGATAATCGACGACGATCATGCCCAATGGCTTGCGGTTGCTCCCTTCCTCTGGGGGGGGGAATAAGCTCTTGTCCTGGCGGAACCGGCGAGAGCGAGCGCGGATCTCGAGGATCGTCGGTGCAGCGGAGTCGTCGATGAACAACGGCGCCTTGTAGACGCGGTCGGCCGCACGCACGAGCGCGGCAAACTCCTGCTCGACCAATCGACCCGCCCGCAGCTTCCCTGCATCGATGCGGGCCTCGCTGCAGAGGATCCGCTCGATGAGCTGGTTGGCACCCATCTCGAGGGAGAAATACAGCACCGGGAACTTGGGCGGCCGCTCCGCCTCCGGCTTGTTGACGTCGTGCTCCTGGACGATGCAGGCGTGCTGCGCAAAGTTGAGCGAGAGCGCCGTCTTTCCCATCGACGGACGAGCCGCGAGAATCACCAAGTCGCCCGGCTGCATGCCACCGGTCATCTCATCGAGCTTCTTGAACGAGGTCGGGACACCAGTGATCGGGTTCTTGAGTTTGGCCCGCTCGGTGATCGCCTCGAAGACGCCGTGAATCAGGTCCTTGGCCGACTTGTAGCTGCCCTTGCGCCCCGCCTGGTTGACCTCGAGCAACTTCCGCTCGGCCTCGTCGATGTACTGCCCAACGTCTTCGACCTCGTTGCGACCCTCCTCCGCAATCTCGGCACACGTGACCACGAGCTTGCGAATGGTGGACGCGTCCCGGATGAGCTCCGCGTGGTGGACGATGTTGTGGCTGGTCGCATAGCGATCGGCCAGTTTGCCCAACCCTTCCAGACCACCGATGAGACTGATCTCGTCGGTCCCCCGCAACTGGGCATCAAGGGTGACGATATCGATGGGCTGGCCGCGGTCGGCAAGCTTGGTCATCGCCTTGTAGACGGCCTGGTGGGCCGGCACGTAGTAGTCCTCGGGCAAGAGGATCGAGACGACCTCGTTGAGACTCTCGTTGCGCAGGAGGATCGCGCCGAGAACCGCGGCCTCGGCTTCCTTGTTGTGCGGCAGTGGCTTCGACATGCGGGAGCCGACTACCGTAGATCCAACCCCGCGCGGGGGGGACGCAGGGCCAGGACCAGGTGCTAGGGGGCCCTGGCCCCAAAGTCCGATGGACCCCACCACCGTCAGCGGCTGCGGCGGCCGAAACCCGCTCCTCGAACGCTGGGTCACGCGACCGTGTCAGGACGGTTCCACCCCGGGTACTTGGGACCTCAAGTCGCGTCCGCTTTCGACTGCGCCCCTGGGGCGCGACCTTCTGTTTCCCGGCGCAATCAATCAGCGCACGGCACGTTGTCCGCACCGCAGTCGTCGTCGCGAATTCCATCGTCGCTTTCCCAGGATTAGAGCCTATGGGCAGCTCAACCCGGGTGTTCCCCTGCGAAGTTGCTGCTGCCGACAGTCGGCACGTGGGCCCGTTGGGGCACCGAGTCATGCCGCGACGCCGATACTCCGACAATTAGGATTCTCCCGGCTCGTGGGGGTTCTCGACTACACTGGGCCGATGGAGGGCCAACTCGGGAAATACGATCTTCTCGAGCGTCTTGCCGTCGGAGGCATGGCGGAGCTCTTCCTCGCGAGGTCCAAAGCCCGCCACGGGTTTCAGAAGACGGTCGTCCTGAAGCGAATCCTGCCGTCGTTTGCAGAGCAGCCGGATTTCGTCCAGATGTTCCTGACCGAGGCAAAGCTCGCCGCCGGTCTTCACCATCCCAACATCGCTCAGGTTTTCGATTTCGGGGAGGACGACGGGAGCTTTTTCTTCACGATGGAGTTCGTCGCCGGGCGCAACGTGCGGCAGGTGTTGCTCTCGGGTCATCAAAACAAGAGCCCGATGCCGCTGAGTTGCGCGTTACGAATCGTGGACAACGTCGCGGCCGGCCTTCACCACGCCCACGAGACCCGCGATGTGGACGGCAACCCGCTCGAGATCGTCCACCGGGACGTGTCTCCGTCCAACGTGTTGGTCACCTACGACGGCAACATCAAGCTGGTCGACTTCGGGATCGCCAAGATCGCGGCCCGAGGGCCAGGAACGGTCGCGGGGTCCCTCAAGGGCAAGGTTTCGTACATGTCGCCGGAGCAGTGTCGCGGCGAGTTGGTCGACCGACGAAGCGACATTTTCAGCCTCGGCACGCTTCTGTGGGAGCTGAGCACGGGGCGCAAACTGTTCGGCCTCGACACGCTCGGCCTCGAGCTGCTCAAGCAAGTCGAACGCGCGGAAATCCCGCCACCCACTGAGGTGGTCCAGAACTATCCACCCGAGCTGGAACGCATCGTTCTCAGGGCGATGAAGCGTGACCGGGAGGACCGGTACGCGACCGCGCAGGAGTTCCGGGACGCGCTCGAAGGCTTCACGCTCAAACACCAGATTCCACTGTCCTCGTCGAGGCTCTCGGCCCATATGGAGAAGCTGTTCCCGCACCGGAACCACGAGAGCATCTCCTTCGTCAGCTCGCTGCTCCCGGTTCCGAGTGACTTGGGAAGCGGTCCCTTGTCGGTTCCCGCGACCGCCTCGGAGCTCAGCTTGGTCGCCACGTCCGCGGAGTTGCCTGCACCTGCTCCCCCACCTCCCGCGCCCGCAGGGACCCCGGCCCCGGCCCCAGCTGCTCCCGGCCCCCGTTCCGCCGCATCCGCTCCACGCGAATCGAAGCCGTCAGAGCCTGGGGCTCCTCAACAGCCGGAGCGGGCGGTTGCAGCTGCCTCCATCGTCCTTTCCCCGGCAGAGACGAGCGAGCCCAAGACGCTCGTCGCCGAACGTGCTCTGGAGAGAGACCGAACCGAGGCCTCGGGGCCCGCGCTCGAGCCCGTGACCGCGGAGCCGGAGGGATCAAGGCGTGGTGTACCGCCTGTACTGTGGGCCGCCGCTGTCGCCTTGTTGCTCGCGCTCGGCGGCGGAGCTTGGTGGCAGTCGACCCAAACCGGCACGCAATCCCACGCCGCCGCCTCGCAAGTCACCGCCGCCAAGACCGTCCCCGCCGCCACGGCCACGGAAGAGCCCCCCGCGGACAAACCCAGCCCGGCCAAACCGGTCGCGGAAGAGCCCGCACACATGCCCGTCATGTTGGCCGACCTGCGAAAACTCGGCTACGTCGAGCGGCACGCCCTGCTGGCAAATGAACCCGGCGAGGTGTCGGTCGAGCTTCACGTCGGCTTGGACCTCGTCCAGGCAAATGAGTCGGAGTCTCCGTGCCGAACCTTCTCGGATGCCCTGACGATCATGGAGGGTAGCGAGAGACCTCGTGCGTTCCTCTGGGCGATTCGAGAGGCCAACCCGCCAACGGGGAAAACGTCCGCGTGTAAGGGGCTGGGTCAGCGGTTGCAGAAGCTGCGTGAGGCTGTCGGGCCCGTCGTAGAGCCGCCCAAACCCACGCGACACAACAAGAAGACCCGGAACCGTCCACGTCGCAACGCCCCCGCGGCAGAGCCGCCAGCCCCTGTTGCGGAGCCGTCCGAGCCTCCGCCCGCCCACGGCATTGCGACGAAGCTCGACGACGACCTACGTGGACTCTAAGAATCCTGCGGATGCCTGAGCGTGCCCATCGGGCGCGACGTCACGGGACACAGCCGGAGGTGTCGAAGACACACTGGACGGGATCGCACGCGAGCGCCCCGCCTCCGAGCCCCAGCGCTTCGCAGCTCAGCCCCTGAAGATCGTTGCCATCACACTGCTCCCCCGGGCTGATGAAGCCATCGCCGCATCCAGCCCCATCCATGCAACCGGATGTATCGAAGGTGCAGTCCAGCGTGCACGCCAGGAACCCGCCACCGAGCCCCAACGCTTCGCAGGAGAGTCCCTGGAGATTGTCCTGGTCACACTGCTCGCCGGGTTGAACGAGCCCGTCACCACAGTCCGGGAGTGCTCCCACGCAGTCGGTCGTATCGAACAGGCATGCCTGCGAGCACGCGAGCACACCTTCGCCAAGACCAAGCGCCTCGCACGAAAACCCAAACAGGTCCTCGCCGTCACACTGCTCGGCAAAGTCGACCGCACCGTTGCCGCACGTGTCGGGTCCACCGCTGCTCCCCGACGACCCAAACCCGCTGCTGCTCGTGCCGAATGTCGAAGCCGTCGTGACCGCCGCCGTTGCGGTCGGCGGCGTCGGGTTGGGCGGCGTGCTTGTCGAGGAGGAGTTGTTCGTCGTCGCTGGGGATGCACTCGTCACGGCGCCGCTGCCATCCGAGGTCGAGGAGTCGTCGCCGGCAGCGCTCGACGAACCAGAGTCCTCGGGAGGATCGACGGCTGCGTCGCATCCTGGCGTCAGGCCAAATCCCAAGGCGGCGACTGTGGTGAGCGCGCGGATTCGGTTCTTCGAGCGCCGGTCAACGGATCCAAAACCAACATAACGAAGCTTCCAGCCAGACATACCTGAACATCATCCCAGAGTTCAACGTTCGAAACCAATGAAAACCCCGAGGTCCTGACGGACACCCGGGGGCTTTCGAGAACGCGGGGCGTTCGGACTAGCCGATGCCGACGACGTTCACCTGAAGCGTCGCGGACACATCGGCCGAGAATCGGACGACGACGTCGTGGCTACCGGTGCTCTTGATGGGCTCCGAGAGCTGAACGATGCGGCGATCGATCTTGATGTTCTGTGCGCTGAGCGCCTCGACGATGTCCTTGTTGGACACGGAGCCGAAGAGCTTCTCGTCTTTGCCAGCTTTGCGCGCGATCGACACCTTGATGCCTTCGAGCTGCTTGGCAAGCGCCTCGTACTCGTCGCGAATCTTGGACTGCTCGCGAGCGATGGCACGACGGTGGTGCTCGAGCTGGGCCACATTGCCGCGCGTGGCCAGGAGGCCGAGGCTGCGGGGCAAGAGGAAGTTCCGGCCGTAGCCGGGCTTGACGGTAACGATCTCACCGGCACGGCCGAGCTTGTCGACGTCTTGGGTGAGGATGATGGACATGTTCGCCATGATTGGGTCTCCCTTTTTCTCTCGCTGAACGGCTCTGAGTCAGCTCAGGAGGAGGTGAAAGGCAGCAGGGCGAGCATGCGCGCGCGCTTGATGGCCTTGGTGAGCGACCGCTGTTGCCGAGCGCTCAGACCGGAGATACGCGCGGGAATGATCTTGCCGCGGTCGGTGAGGAAGTTCTTGAGGAGCTGGGGGTTCTTGTAGTCAATGACCAGCTCTTTCTCGGAGAAGTTGAAGCGGGACTTTTTGCCCTTCTCGCCGCGCTCGCCGCGATCTCCGCGATCGCCTCGGTCACCACGGTCTCCACGCTCGGAACGTTCGTATCGGTCAGACATCGATCAACCCTCTTCCTTGGTCTCGGTTTCAGCAGCGGGAGCGTCGGCTTCTGCGGCTGCTTCTTTGGCGGCTGCTGCTGCGGCTTCTTCCGCGGCCACAGCGGCTGCGGCTGCGGCGACGGCAGCTTCTTCGGCGCGCCGTGCTTCTTCAGCTTCGGCGGCTTTGCGGGCGATCTCTTCGGGGTCGGGTCCGGGCTCGGACACGGCGTCGAGGAGCTCGTCGTTGATCTCCGAGGGACGCGCTCCGGGATCGACATCGTCGTCGACGCGGACCGAGTAGAAACGCATGACGCGATCGGACAGACGAAGGTTCCGCTCAAGCTCGGCCACCATGTCGGAGCCACCGAGGTAGCGCCAGTACAGGTAGATGCCCTTGCGCTGGTGAGCGACCGGGTAGGCGAGGACACGCATGCCCCAGCTGTCGATCTTGACGAGGCTTCCGGCCTGCTTCTCGGCGACGCCTTGTACGCGCTCGATAAGGGCTTTGATCTGGGGCTTGCCAGTGTCGGGACGGAGGATCGTGACCGTCTCGTACTCGCGCTGAGTGTTTTTCTTGGAGGCGACGGACTGAACCGCGCCGACCGTTTCTTCTGATGCCATGTTTGGGCTCCCTTTCGGACTTCTGGCCCCCACCACCATGGTGAGAACAAGGAAGGGGCCGGGGTTTAGCGGATCCCCGAACGGATCGCAAGACACCGCCGGGACGAACGCGTCATTCGCGCGAACCGATAGCGGCCTCGGTATCCGCGACGAAGTCGACTTGGTGGGAGACCGGGCCGAGTGCGTCGTAGTCCGGGTGCCCCTTGCACCCCGTGTAGTGCGTGATGCCCCGTGAAACGCCGCCTGCTCGAACCACGAGGGTGAACGACGGGTGATCGCTGAACAACTCGGGGCACTCGGCTTCCCCGGTGCTCGGCGGCAGTCGGTCCCACGGAAGGCCGTCCAGCTCTTGCCACAAGCCCTCGACGGCCTTCGCGGAAACGCTCCAGGACGCGGCGCCCTTGCGCGTCACGTGGGCAGTGCCCTCCCAGCTCACATGCCCATCAGCATCCATGGAGACCTCATAGGCCGGACACCCGCCATAGCAGCGGGTTCGTGTCAGCTCGATCACCGCGTCCGGTGGCATCGGAGCCAGCGGAGGATCCACGACGGTCGCCCCTGCCACGTCCAAGATCTGCGGCTTGGGCTCGACTTCGACGGGGTCCGGTCGCGCAGCGGGCGTACAGGCCACAAGCAGCAAACTCAGGGAGGTCGATGCACGCACGACGGGTTGGACGCCCCCGACGGACAGAAGTTCTCGAGATGAGTTCAAGGTTTTGAGACGCCGGCCAGCGCGAGCAGCATCTCCTGCGTCGGCGGCTTGGCGTGCTCCGCGGGCGACCAGCTCATGTCCGCCTCGAGTCGGTACGCGCCTCCGAACTCGTGCGGGGGGCTGCCTTTCCAGTCGTCCGGACTGAGCATGGAGAAGTACGGGGTCCCGCCGCTCTCTCGGTACAGGAAGTAGGTCTCTCCCACCCTCTTTTGAAACCGACATTGCGCGCGATGCAGGTCGGCGTCGTCCAACGCCTGACTCAAGACCGCCCGGGCCTGGTCCTGCAGATTCCGGATCTGCTCGGCGATGACTTCGAGCTTCGCGTTCACGACCGTGCCGATCACCCGGTCCGCCTCCGCGATCTGCTTCGCGGTGTCGACAATGTCGATCGCGGGAGCCAGCCGACTGCCGCCGTATGGCGAGAACCGAGCCGGCACGTTCTGGTTGTCGCCCTTGAAGCGCGTGAGGTCGTCGCCCATCCGCACCAAGACTGGCCGACGCGTCGAGGTTTCGCCAGCGGCAGCCGAAAAAGTAACCCCGAGCGAGCAAACGGTCGCCCCCGACCTTTGCGCTCGCCCGGAGCGACTCTCGGCCACACCGAAAAGGAAACTAAGGCGAGGTTCCCGGCGAGGTTCCCACGGAGGTTCCGACTGAGGTCGAGCTGCCCATCGGACCATCGGTGTCGAAGCCGCCACACTCCAAGTCCTCCCCCTCGGCGATATTCAGCACGAAGGAGCCTTGCCGCCCGGAGTACCCCTCGATCACGATGAAGACCGTCTCCCCCTCGGTCGCTTCGTAGAGGAGACCCGCCTCGAAGCCGTCGCAGTCGTCGTTGCAGTCCACTGCAGGAGCGCCACATCCGGGCGCGACCACGGAGAGGACGGTGTCGATCCCTGAGCCAAACGTGTCCAGGACGAACGGCCCGCTCGAGGGTGGCGTCCAGGACACGACGTAGTCATCTCCGCCATCGCCGAAGTCTCCCGTGGTCCCGCCACCTACCCCAGTCGTGGCCCCTCCGCCGCCGCCCGTGTCATCGGGGCCCGACGTCGAAACGGTCGTCGGGTCGGTCGTGGAGGTCGAGGTGCTCGCCCCGTCGCAGTAGCGAAGGCTGAAGTCATCGCCCTGCCCGTCGTTCGTCCCACTTGCCACCTCCTCGCCGACGGCGTCGCCGATGTCCTCATCCACACAGTCCCCAGGCTCACCCGTGCTCGACGAAGCGTCGGTCGTGCTGCTGGTCATGTCCACACCGGTTGACGAAGACCCCGGGGATACCGTCGTCGTCCCTGGGTCTGTCGAACTCGACGAGCTCCCGGGCGTCGTCGTCGTGGAGGATGTGGCGGGAGGGCCCGAGGTGGAACTTCCGCCTGTCGTGCCACCGGTGTCGTCGGCATCGACCGCGGAATCGCAAGCCGGAAGAAAAAGCAGGCTCGCGGCGCTGAGAGCCACGAAGATCGAAGAGGAGTTTTGGAAAGCCATGGTCAAGCCAGCCCCCAACTGCGGGGGGTATTGGCTGGGATGGCCGGATTGGAGCGGACCCGTCACCGGGTCGTTCACTTTTTTTGTGTTCGTACCCGGCCGGACCGCTCACCCAACGGCGGTCGCAAGGCCGAATCCGCACGTTTGCGGCTACGAACCGCGACAAGACCGCTCGTTGTGACCACATCCAAGCCGGACATGCACATGCGCGCGATGGCCGGCCTCGTGCCGAATCAGCCCCGGCCCACCTGGTTGGGGCCACTGGAACCACCTCCGGGCGACGTTCGGGTGCACGCCAGCGCGCAGCGCCGCGGCGTGCAGCAGCCCCTGGCGGTGGAAGTCGAGGAACAGCACCTTCACCGCGCCCGTCTCCAAGAAGCTGTGGACCATGGCCCACGTCGCATCCCAATCCACCGACTTCGCGTCGACCGGGACGGTCTCGCGATCCAACCCCGGGACCAGAAGCAAGCGGATGTCGATGTCTCGACCGCTCTGATGCGAGACGTGCGGAGAGATCGGGCCGCCCGGAGGCAAGCTGATGTCTCCGATCATGACTTCAGTCTGAACGCCCTTGTCGGCTCGCAGGGTCGTCAACGCGGTTTGAATCGTCCGAATCGTGTGCGTGGATCCAAACGACCGACCCGGGTGTCGCCGGGTGTACAGATGCGGGCGCGGAGGCAGTGGGATCGCGTTGCGGATCTTGCCGCGCTGTGGGGTCCCCACGCTGCGAGCCCCGTCTGCGATGAGGTCAGCGGCCGCGTCAGCGCGCAGACCGGAGGAGCCCGGCAGGTCCAAGAGCAATGCATCGACCGACTCGGCATCCGCCATGTCCAGGATCTCGAGTTCACGATCGCTCGGATCTCCGACCAGCCCTGCACCTGAAGGTGACGCTTCGTTGGATACGACACCGGTCGGTGCTTCGGCGACGGGCTGCAGCGACAGCTCAGCCGCCGGCTGTGCAGCGTCGACTCGGAGTGCAACCTCGGGCTCCGCCGTTCCACAGGCCGCCAGAAGGCACCCCATGAGCCACGCGGCGATTCCAGGTCTCACCACCAAAACCTAACAGTCTCACCCGCCCCTACAAAAAAGCGCGCGTTGACCCCGGACCCCTCGGGCTACCCTTGTCCGATGCGCAGGATCCTGACCGCACTCGTGCTTCTGGTGAGCGCGTCCGGGTGCACGGTGTGGGAGAGCGATGCGCTCCTCGCCGAGTCCGGGGATGTCCGGATCGTGTGGCGGACCGAGCAGCGCTTAATCGGGCAAGGCGGGCACGACCCAATCCCAAAGCTCGACGAACGGGAGTCACAACACGCCCAGTGGGGCGATCTCGAGGCTCAGCTGTGGAACCGTGGTGACCCAGCCGACCGCTGGAGCCGCGACGATTCCGTCGAGCTCACGGTCGACGACGGCGCAGCGCTGTATCGCCGCAACAGTGGGCAGTGGTGGCCGCTCTACAAAGGTTCGGTCGCTATTTTTCAAGGGGTCGAGTCCGCGGAGCCGGGACAGGTCCCTCCCCTTCGGGAGGTTCGTGCGGCGATCTACCGCCGACAAACCGTCCAACGAGCGAGCTTCTTCGACGATGCGCGTGACGAGGGCGACGACGTGTTGTTGGAGTTCATGGCTGCAACGCTCGACGCGAGGGCTCACGAGCTCCGGGACGAGTGGTACCAGGCGTTTGTACGGCTTCCGCAGAGCGGGAAGGCACACATCGAGGCGAAGCTACGCGAGGTCTACCGCGGAACGCCGAACACCTTCGCGATCCTCCGCGCCCACGAACACCTCGACCTCTCCGATGCAGGGTTCGACGAAGCGAACCGGGCCGCCTTGCTCGAGTTGGAGCGGGCTTCCCTTCACGTCGATCGGTGGGGCGTTCACCACATCGCGAAACGAGGCTTGAAACAGCTCGCGTGCAGCCACGCGTTCCGGGAGGAGTCCTCGGTTGTCGCCGTGGAGTGTCCGCGCCGCAAGGCTCGCCCAAGCGAGAGTCCCGAAGGAGCGTCGTTGGACGAGGCGGCAACAGCGAAGCCGTGAGCAGTTCGGCCGCTCAGGGCTGAACCCAAACGGTCTTCGCGTTCACGAACTCGAGGATCCCGTGCCGTCCGAGTTCACGGCCATACCCCGAGCGTTTGATACCGCCGAACGGGAGCCGCGGGTCCGAGCGCACGGACGCATTCACAAAACACGAGCCGGCTTGCAACTGACGCCGAGCGATGTCTTCCCCGCGCCGAACGTCCCCTGTGAACACGGCCGCACCCAGCCCGAAGTCACTCGAGTTGGCCAGCGAGATCGCATCGGGCTCGTCCCGGGCGACACACAGGGTGAACACCGGGCCGAACAGCTCCTCGCGAAACGCGGGTGATTCTGCACTCACCCCGGTCAACAGTGTGAGCGGATACCAACAGCCCGCCTGTCCGGGAACGTGTCCGCCCAACTCCAGTCGAGCCCCCCCTGCGATGCACCGCTCGACCTGAGTATGGACTTGGTCGCGCAGGTCAGCCCGTGCCATGGGGCCCAACATCGTGGCGGGGTCCCTGGGATCGCCGTACTCGATCGAACACAGGCGCGTCCGCAGCTTCTCCGCAAATGCCTCGGCCACCGATTCCTCGACGATGATGCGCTTGGCACCGATGCAGCTCTGCCCGCCGTTGTTCAAGCGGCTCCGCACCGAGGCCTCGACCGCTTGATCGAGATCAGCATCCGCCAGCACCACGTACGGGTCGCTCCCACCGAGTTCGAGGACGACCTTCTTGAGTTCACTGCCAGCGATGGCAGCCACAGCACGGCCCGCCCGGTCGCTCCCAGTGAGCGTAACCGCGGCGATTCGGGGGTCACGGATGAGACCTTCTACGCGGGCATTGGAGACGCCCAAGGAGGGGACGAGGCCTTCGGGGACACCCGCATCGAGCAGGAGCTGTTGAACAGCGAGTCCGCAGCCCAAGACGTTGGGTGCGGGCTTGACCACAACACCATTCCCGGCCATGAGCGCCGGAGCGACAAACCGAAACGCCTGCCACAGCGGGAAGTTCCACGGCAGGATCGCGAGAATCACACCGAGCGGCCGATACGTGACCTTGGCGTCCGCCCCGCCCTCGACGTCCACGGATTCATCCGCCAGAAAGCCCGGAGCCTGCTCCGCGAAGAAACGGCAGACAAGGGCGCACTTCTGGACCTCTGCCAGCGCTTGCGTGACCGGCTTCCCCATCTCCTCGACGATGAGCGTGGCCAGAGCTTCTCGTTGCAACTCGAGCTGGTCTGCGATGGCCAGCAACAGGGCGCTACGGACCTCGAACGACTCATCCGCCCACGCTGTCGACGCCTCATCGACGCGCGCCATCACGGCCTCGACCGCGGCATCGTCGGGCTCGGGGTACGTTCGCAGAGTCTCGCCAGTCGCAGGGTTGATGGACTGCATCGGTCGGCCGAATCCTGCGGCCCGCTCGCGGATCTTGCAACACCGCTCGCTCGGCTTCGCCTACCGGCCGTCGGTGCCTGCGACCACTCATCGGCGCAATCGCGACATGCGCCCGAGAGACCTCACGCTGAAGGTCGTGACGGTGTACGGCGCACTGGTGGCGGTCCATATCACCGCGGGCGTCGTTGGCCTGCTCTCGATGCTCGGCGCGCTCATCGCCCGCAAGGGCTCACTCCCCCACCGCCGCACGGGCTGGGGATTTTCGCTCGCCATGGCGACAACCTCGGCAACCGGGCTCCTCGTGGCGTTGAGCTGGATCGCGGTGCCTGACTTGGTCAGACCGCTGCCCAACAACCCCAAGGCAGCAGCGGAAGTGACGGAGCAGTTGCGGGCAGCGGGGTTCTTCTTCCTCGTGCTCTCGCTGGTGACGGCGCAAGCGATCACCTTCGGCATTCTCGCGTCCCGACGCCGCCGCGCCGATCCTAGCCGTCACCCGCTCGGACGTATGATCTCGGTCCTCCTCGGGCTCGCCGGGGTTGCCGCACTCGTCGCCTGCATCACGGGGTTCGACCCCTTCCTCGCGATTGGCGGCGGCCTCGGTCTCACCAACGCGGTCCGCTCGCTTCGTCCAAGTCGCACTGCGCCGCCGTGGCTGCGTACACACATCCAGGCGATGCTGGGGGGCTGCACCGCCGCAACAACCGCATTCACGGTGCAGCTCTCGTCTCGGCTCACCACTGGAGCTGTCGCGATGACCCTCGCCTGGACCATCCCGGTTGCTCTGGGCATCGTCGCAACCTCGATGTGGACCCGGAAGCTTCACGCCCGCAAGATGGTTCGTGATGCCGCCTGAACGAACGCGTTCGCGCGTCCGGGCCTTCCTCGGCGGGCTGGGGCTGCACCTGCTGATCGCCGGCACGCTCAGTGTGTTCATGGTCGGCGCCCGTTGGAGCTGGCGCGACCTCCTGATCACGATGACCGCCAACCTGGCGTTTTCAGTCTGCATCGGCACCATCACCTCCCTGGCTTTCGGGCGCGTCCTGCCAAGGTTTGCGCTGACCGGCTGGCGCGGAGTCGTGGTCAAAACGCTCGCCTTCGCGCTCTCGGTCGCGCTCGGCGTCGAACTCGCGCTGCTGGTGCTCCGCGTGATGTCGCTCGAGCTCCACGGGTCTCGCACGATCGTCTGGCGCTTTGCGGGAGTCGTGACGCTGGTCGTCCTCGTGGTGAGCGTGGCCTTCGACCGACTCCGGGCCCACGCCCGCGCGGTCGAACTGCGCGAGGAGCAAGCACGGCGCGAGCTGCTCGAAGCCCAACTGTCGAACCTGCGGGCGCGTCTCAATCCACACTTCCTGTTCAACAGTCTCAACAGCCTGGCCGGCCTGATCGAAGAGGACCCTCCCGCCGCCGTCGATGCGCTGCAGCGGTTGTGTGAGCTGCTTCGCCACGCGCTCGAGAGCACCGAAGCCCGAAAGACCCCACTGCGCACCGAGCTCTCGGCACTTGCGGACTACTTGGAGATGGAGCGGCTCCGGTTCGGTGACCGACTCCGGTGGACCCTCGAGATCGACGACGAGCTTGGCAACGCGACCGTCCCCACCCTGCTCCTGCAACCGATGGTTGAAAACGCGGTCAAGTACGCCGTCGCTCCTCGCCGAGACGGCGGTTCCATCCACGTCCGCGGGTACGCGCAAGATGCTCGGCTTCACCTCGAGGTGACCGACGATGGTCCGGGAACGGGCGAAACCAAGGGCACCCAGGTTGGGGAGAAAACCCTGCGCGAGCGCCTTCAGCTCGAGTACGGATCCGGTGCCACCGTATCGGCTGGCCCCCGAGCGGAGGGCGGCTATCGGGTCGCCGTGTCACTTCCCCATGAGGAGGCCATCCGATGAAGGTCATGATCGTCGACGATGAACCGCTGGCCCGGCGTCGACTCGAGCGCATGCTGAAGGGCTTGGAGGGCATCGAGGTCGTGGGGACAGCGAGCGATGGTTCCCAGGCACGGGACCGCCTCAGTACGCTCGCGCCCGACGCGGTGTTGCTCGACATCGACATGCCCGAGTGCGATGGGCTGACACTCGCCGCGACGACGAACCTTCCCGCCGTCATCTTCGTGACCGCGCACCGCGAACATGCACTGGAGGCGTTCGGGCTGGACGCGGTGGACTACCTCCTCAAACCTGTGAGCCGGGACCGACTTCGACAGGCGCTCGAGCGCGCCCGGAGTCGGCGGTCGTTGATTCCCCAGCGGGCGGCCCCTTCGGAGCGCGTAGACCGAGGACGACCTCCCCGCCTCACCGCTCGGACCGGAGACACCCTGCACGTCTTCGATGCCGTCGCCGTCCAGCGGCTTCACGCCCGGGACAAGGTCACGATGTTCTGGGTCGATGGCGTCGAGTACATCCTCGACGACTCCCTCGCCGAGATGGAGCGCCGCCTCGCGGCATGGGATTTCGTGCGAGTTCACCGGGCCGAGTTGGTCAACTTGGCCGCCGTGGTGTCCGTGCGGATCGGCGCTGGAGAGAGCACGGTGAACCTCCGCGATGGCTCTCGAGTCCCCGTCAGCCGGCGACTGCTCCCAGACCTAAAACGCCGGCTACGCGGAGGCGGGTGAGGGACGCGCTCCAGGACCTGCTATGCGTCGCGGGTGTTCGCTTCGATGCGCCGAAGCAATTCCAGCATCTCCGAGGATTGGCCGCCTTCGATCTGCCGATACGGGCGACCCGGCTCGTCGAGTGCGACCGACTCCTTCCCCTCCCGGCGGTTCACCCGATGCACCTGGTCGAGGATCTTCTGCTGGAGGTCGGTCGGGTTCTCGAACGCCCGCATGTTGGCGCCCGCAAGCGCCTCTCCTGTCATGTCGCGGACGACCACCGTCCGCATGCCCATCAGCTTCTCCAGCCAATCGCACGAGATCGCCACATCGCTGACCCGCTCGAGTGGGATCGAACGCGCCCGAAATCCGATGATGCCCGTCGTGACCACCACCCGGGAGTTCGTCAACCAGTAGCGGTGCTTGTTCACGTACGCCCGGACGATGAAGTAGGCCAGCGGGAGCCCGAGCAACCCGAACACCGTGACGAACATGACCAACAGCGCGGTCAACATGAAGTAGCGCTGTAGCGGCGCGGCCTGTGGACGCCCCTGCAACAGAACCTCCTCTCCTTCCATCAAGGAGAGGCCAAACTCTTCGTCGAGAATCGCGGGTGTGGCGGACGCTGGATTGGCAGGTAGATTCGTCATCGATCAGGGGGCTCAACCGGCCCATGGCGCAAATTGTTCCGCCAGGCCGAGCTGCTGTGAGGTGATGCTATGCGAGGCCACGCTCTCGGCGAGCGTGCAGGCAGTCCGAGTCACCGGCCGTCAGGTTTCTGCACGGATCCGGGCGATGCGCATAGACGACACATCGAACGTACTCGCCCAACGAGCCTTCAAGCGCCGAACAGCGATCTCCCGCCATGCGCAAATGTGGCCGGCCTTCCTTATCCCGGGAGACGTACCGGCGCTTGAGGCTAGGGTCGCGGACCAACTTGGACCGGGGGTCATCGATCTCGACGTACGCGGTGAACCCACGCTCTACATTGGACTGTGGGTTGAAGCAGCAAGCTCCGCACGCGCCGCAATCGAGCTCCATCGCGGCGACCATACTCGCACGAACCGGCGCGAACGCAGCTCGCTCCTGCGCAGCCGTGGGCGTGCAGCCGATTTCGCGGGAAAACACACCGCGCGACGGCGCACATCGGTCCCGTGGCTTGGGAGAAAAAAATGGCGCGAGGGCCCGTGTCCGCCTACCTTTGCCCGCATCGACGTCGCACTCCAACAAGGCTCCAGAGCCCTCGCGGAAGAGATCGCCGCGCTGATCGAGTCGCTCGACTTCGATGCACTCGTGCCGGAGGTCGTCCACGCGCAGGTCGAGTCCTTGAGTCGCCGGCTCAAGTCGATGACGCGAAGGGCCGCGGCGGACGAAGACCTCACCGAACTCATCGAGACGCTCAAGGCGACGCTCGCCGAGTACACACCGGACGCCAACACGTGGGAGGCGCTGCGGTCCGACCTCACCGAGGCGTACGAAGGTCTCACCTGCATCCTGACGGCTGACGATCCGGAGAAGCCGGCTCGGCCGATCAACTACACGCGCTCGATCTTCCACGCTGGGTGTGGCGTCGTCTCGCTCGTCCTAGCGATCGCACTGCTCCCGCTGCACCAACTCGTGTGGGTCGCCGGGGCTTTCGCCGCGTGGGGCTGGTCCGCCGAGATCGCACGGCGCGTTTCGCCACGTGCCAACGCCATCCTCATGCGGGGCTTCAAGCACGTCGCGCACCCTTCTGAGTGGAACCGGGTCAACTCCGCCACCTGGTACACCAGCGCGCTGTTCGGGCTCACCCTGACCGGGTCGGTCTCGCTCATGGTCGTGCCCGTCGCGGTGCTCGCGTTCGGCGACCCCGCCGCAGGCATCCTCGGACGTAAGTTCGGTCGAACTCCGCTCGTCAACGGACGTTCGCTCGAGGGGACCAGCGCGTTCGTCTTGGTCGGCACCCTCGCGGGCGCTTTGGCCCTCACGCTCGCACGACCGGACCTTGGTCTGCTCCCCGTGCTCGGAGTCTCGTTCGCGGCAGGCCTGTGCGGTGCACTCGCCGAGCTCTTCAGCCGCAGCATCGACGACAACCTCTCGGTCCCTGTCGCTGCGCTCGGCGGCACGTTCGTCGCGCTGCAACTGTTTGGCATCGCGCTGTAGACGGGTCTGTCTCGGGGGCCCCCCTCCCAAGCTCCTCTCTCAGGGAAGGTCTTCCACGGGCCCAACGGCGAACGTGGTCTCCGGTTCCAGCTGGGACTCGTACAACGTGTCGACCCAGGTGTTGTGGGGTCCATCCACGTCGGCACCCCGGCGCCATCGAAGCTCATCGATCCGCCCTTCCAGGCGTCCCGCTTCCCACTCTGGCGCGGGAGCGTCCGGATAGCCGCCGATCGAAACCTCACTGAGGACATGATCCATCCCGGCGGTCACCCCTGCTGCCACAGGGCTCACCCCATCGACGTAGAGGCGGATACTGCTGCCCGTGTAGAGGAAAGCGTAGTGATGCCAGCCGAGTTCCGGATGGACCACGCCTGCGTTCCTCGGCTCGGTGTCGTTCAGCAAGTCGTCGTGCACGCGAACCTCCGCACGATCTGGGGTGAAGCCCATCACCCACTCGTGATCCGACCAGCTCGGACCGGAACGATCTCCGCGCGCGATGATCGGACTGCCGGCTTCCGCGTAGCTCGTGGTCAACACCCAGGCCGAGACCAAGAAGGTGTCATCGACGAGGCCGTCGGAGATCGTGGCACCGAGCCGGTTCGTCTCGCCATCGAACTGAAGCGCATCCCCGACGATGCCGGGCTCGAGACTGAGTGGACTCCCGCCAGCGTCAACCTGCTCGGCATCGGCCGAACCCGCCGCGTCCGGAGTGAGTCCGCCCCCGGAGAGTTCGTCCATGTGCCAGACCGCGACGTGCCCTGACCAAGGGCTCTCGCTGGGGGTGTCGGGAGCGGAGTACCCGAAGTAGAGAAAGACGCTGGTGGGCTCGTCGCTCCTCCACACGGGGAGCTGGACCCAAGCTGCGAGTTCCCCCGCGGAAGGGACCAGGACCGGGACCTCCGCAGGGATTCGCGTGTTCGAGTTGGGATCGACGAACGCGAGCTTCGACCTCGTGACCCCCTCGAGCCGCGAGGGGCTGAGGTTCAACGGCACGTAGGTCACGAAGCCCGACAGCGCCTCGTCCCGGGGCTCAAACACGAGCTCCACCCGGTGGCGGTAGTCCGGGTCCCACCAGTTTGCGGGCATCACTTCGGAGCCGGTCGCTGTTCCATCTCCGAGATCCGAGACAGAGCCCGTTCCGGTGGAAAGGGTCGAAGCCCCGGTCGCTCCAGATGCGGAACCGCTGGCGACGGTCGAGGCTCCACCGGTCGGGCCGCCTCCGCCCGTGCCCTTCGAGGTCTCCCCTCCGCTGCCGTCCTCCGCCTGGTCCTCAAACGCGGGATTGAGACCCACGCAGCTGGGGACCAGGAAGGTCGCCATGACTGTCAGTCCCATCCGCATTCCCCAAGCCTACCGCGGCGTTTGCGAAAACGAGAAACGCCGGCCCCTTTCGGAACCGGCGTCTTCTGCCCGCCGAGGTCGATCTCGGCGGAGGGTGGCTCAGGAGAGCCTCCAGGGTCTTCGCTCAGACCTTGGTCAGGAACGGCGCGATGACCACGGCGACGATGGTCATCACCTTGATCAGGATGTTGAGCGCCGGGCCAGCGGTGTCCTTAAACGGGTCGCCGACGGTGTCGCCGATGACCGACGCTTTGTGGCGCTCGGAGCCTTTGCCGGTGTTGACGGCGGGGTCGAGGTCCTTCTTCTGGTCCTCGACCTGCTTCTTCGCGTTGTCCCAAGCACCGCCAGCGTTGGACATGAAGATGGCCAACATGACGCCGGAGACGAGGGTGCCAGCGAGCAAGCCGCCGAGTGCGGAGGTGGACCACACGCCGATGATGACCGGTGCCGCAAGAGCGAGGAGCCCCGGGGCAACCATGCGCTTGAGCGACGCCTGGGTGGAGATGGCAACGCAACGCTCGACCTCGGTGTCCTTGGCCGCGGCCATGACGTCCGCGACCTCTTCTTCGGTCAGCTCGCGGTCCTCGTCCTCAGCCGCTTTCACCTTGGCAAGCGCGGGGCGCAGGCTGGGGATCTCGCGGAACTGGCGACGGACTTCCTGGATCATCTCCATGGCCGCGTCACCGACAGCCTGCATGGCCATGGCGGAGAAGAGGAACGGCAACATGGCGCCGATCAGAAGTCCGATGAGGACCTCGGGGTCGGTCAGCTCCATGACGGCGCCGGTCGTCGTCTGGTAGGCGGCGAACAGCGACAGCGACGCAAGTGCGGCGGAGCCGATGGCGAAGCCTTTGCCGATGGCAGCGGTGGTGTTGCCGACCGCGTCCAGGTTGTCGGTGCGCTCGCGAACTTCGGGGGGAAGACCCGCCATCTCGGCGATGCCGCCCGCGTTGTCGGAGATCGGGCCGTAGGCGTCGACCGCGAGCTGGATGCCCGTGGTGGACAACATGCCGAGCGCCGCGAGAGCCACGCCGTACACGCCGGCGAAGTGGTTCGCGCCAAAGATGGCAGCCGCGATGATGAGGACCGGGATGGCCGTCGAGCGGAAGCCGACGCTGATGCCTGCGATGAGGTTGGTCGCCGGACCGGTCATCGACTGGTCGACGATGCTGTTCACCGGGGCCTTGCCCTTGGAGCAGTAGTAGCCGGTGACGATACCGATCGCGACACCTGCAGCCAGACCACCAGCCATGGGCACGAACAAGTCGACCGAGCTGAGCGTGAGTCCGTTGAGGGTCATGCCGCCGGAAGCGGAGGCCGAACCGACGAAGTAGTCGATGATGAACCAGGACAGCAGCAGCATGACGCCGGCTGCACCGAAGGAGCCACCGTCGAGCGAGTGCTGCGGGTTGCCGCCTTCTTTGACCTTCACGAAGTAGGTGAAGATGACCGAGACGATGACGCCGATGGCGGCGATGGTCACGGGGAGCATCACCATCTCGAGGCTGCCACCGCTGGCGACCGCGCCGAGGATCATCGCACCGACGATCGAGGCGACGTACGACTCGAAGAGGTCGGCGCCCATGCCTGCAACATCACCGACGTTGTCACCGACGTTGTCGGCGATGGTCGCGGGGTTGAGCGGGTGGTCCTCGGGAATACCGGCTTCGACTTTACCGACCAGGTCGGCGCCGACGTCAGCAGCCTTGGTGTAGATGCCGCCACCGACACGAGCGAACAGTGCGATGGACGAAGCGCCCATCGAGAATCCTGCGAGAAGGTTGACCGTCTTGATGAGGCCAGCTTGGCTGGTCATCGCATCGAACTGGCTGCTGAAGAGGATGAACAAGCCACCCATGCCGAGCAGGGCCAGGCCGACAACGCTCATGCCCATGACCGCGCCGCCGCGGAAGGCGACGGTCAGTGCGGGAGGCAGTCCCTTGCGGGCGGCCGCGGCGGTGCGAACGTTGGCGTCGGTCGCAACCTTCATGCCGAGGTAGCCGGCGAATCCGGAAGCGCCTGCGCCCGTGATGAACGCGAGTCCGATCAGGGCCGAGCCGCCTTCAACGCTCATGTTCATGGCGACGAGCAGACCCGCCACCACGACCACGAACAAACCGAGCACCTTGTACTCGGCAGCAAGGAACGCCATCGCGCCCTTGGAAATCTGTTCGGCAATGGTCTTCATGACCGTGTTGCCTGCGTCTTGTTTTCCGATCCAGCCAGTCGTCACGAAGCTGTACGCCAGCGCGACGAGCCCGGCGACCGGGAGCAAATAGATGAGCTGTTCCATTTTCGACGGTGTCCTTCGAGGGGGGTGGCTCGAAAAGCGGGCACTGCTTACCAGAATTCCGCGGGGTGCGGGGAGCTGCTGGGTTCGCAACCCGGCCAGCCCAGCCTCAGTCCACGGACTGTGACTTGGGCGCTGGCTTGGGTTTCTTCGAGCTTGTTTGGTTGATTTCGTTCATCGCGGCAGCGACCCCGTGAGTCATCACCGCGGTGGCAGCTTCATGTGCGCGATCCACGAGATCTCCGAGATCTGCTGCCTCGTCCGCCGAGAAGTCCTTCAGGACCCAGGCCGACACATCCATGTTGCCGTGGGGTGGCCGCCCAATCCCCATCCGGACCCGCACAAAGTCCTTTGAGCCGAGGACGGAGGCGATGTCGCGAAGACCGTTGTGGCCTCCGTGACCGCCACCTTTCTTGATCGCGACCCGCCCAACCTCAAAGTCGAGCTCGTCGTGCAGCACGATGAGCCTGGAGGGCGGCACTCGATAGAAGGTGCAGGCCGCTCCCACAGACTTGCCGCTCACGTTCATGAACGTTTGCGGCTTGAGCACCACACACCGGCCGAAGCGAGTGCTGACACTGGAGAACTCCCCATGAAACTTCTCCCGCCAGCCGTCGGCACCGGGTGTCCCGTGCCGATCGAGCCAGCGGTCGACAGCCATGAACCCCACGTTGTGGCGATTGTTGGCGTACTTCGGGCCCGGATTCCCGAGCCCGACGAGCAACCATGGGGCAGCGTCGGCCATCGTCCGGTCTATGCGTCCGCCGCAGCGTCGTCACCCTCGCCTGCGGGAGCAGACTTCGGAAGATCGACGAAGCACAGACGCGCATCCTCGGGCTCGACCAAGCGGCCGTTGGTCGGCTGCACGTCCTTCATGCGGAGCGACTCTCCGGCATCGACGCCCGACATCTCGACGAGAAGCTCGACCGGGACTTCGCCAGGCTTACAGGCGATGCGAACGGTGCGGCGGTACGTCTTGAGCTTGCCGCCCTTGACGACGCCCGCGGGCCGACCTTCGAAGCGGACCGGAATCTTCCGGATGACCTCGGCCTCGGGGTCGACGCGCATGAAGTCGATGTGCTCGACGTCGCGGCGCACGGCGTGAACCTGCACATCGCTGACCATGGCGGTCTGCGTGGTCTCTTTGCCCTCGTTCGTGATCGTGAGGGTGTACATCGTGTTCCAGCTACGCTCTGGATCGGTCGCCTTCATCAGCTCGTGGGGGCTGAGCGTAAGGGACAGGTTCTCTCCAGCCGCGCCGTACAGGACACCGGGGACAAGACCTTCGCGGCGGATCGAGCGGGCGACGCCTTTGCCGGTCTTGGTGCGGACGGAAACGTTGATGTTGCCAAATTCGGCCATGATAATTCTTCCTTCTGATTCGGTTTTCGGGGCTCGGATAGGTGCACCAGCACGCCGCCGAGGGAACCCGGAGGCGGGAGGATGGAGGACCCCGCTGGGGGGTGTCAAATGAAGGCGGAGGTGCGACCTCACCTGCGCGTTTTCGCCCACCCTGCGCCGCTACGGTCTCGGCAGCAGACCCTGTTCCCAGGCCATCGACAGCATCGGGAAGACCACCGTCGATGCCAGCGCCGCCAGCGCGAGGAAGAAGGCGAGCAACAGCGTGAGGATGCGGGCGAGAGACCCATCCGTCGCCTGGAGGCGTTCGACCCACGCCCGGCGCGGAGCCAGCATTGCAGCGTAGACCGGCACCGGGAGCAGCAGCTGGATGGTGGCCGTGAGGACCAGCAGTGCCGCAGCAGTCTGGGTCACGATCGAATCGCCCAGAAGCGAACCGTCGAGAACCAGCAGGACCTCCGCGAGGTTTGTCAGCGCCATCAACAGCAAGCCCCAAACCCGTCCACGGAACAAGCCGTGGGCAGCGACCATCAGAACAATAGGGAGTACGAACGGCCACGGCCCAACCGACACCGTCCCAAAGGTCACGGCGGCAACGAATGCCAGGAACATCGCATCTGCGACACCCATCACCAGCGACAGCGACAGCACCATCTCGAATCCGCCCCGCTCGCGGTGACGATGCGGGGTCGTCAGCCCATGCCCGCCGAGCGTCAGCCCGATGAGGAGACCGGCAGGTACGAGCACACGTGTCGTGCTCCATCCGAGACCAAGCCCAAGCTGACTGTCGAAGCTCGCGTTCTGAAACAGCGAGCTCGCGCTGCCGACCATCGTAGTCGCAATGAGGAGCGACCGACTCAGAAGTTGAGCGCTGAACCCCGGGCGGCCGGCGAGCACCGCGGCTCCCCACAGCACCGAAGGCGGAAGCACCAAGGCAAGAACCGCCGTCAAGGGCTCGGGACGACCGAACAGGTCGAGGAACCAGATCGCGTAGCCGAACTGCAACACCCACAGCGAAGCTGCGACCACCGCGATCCCCCGGACCCAGCGAACCGTCCCACGCTGTTGCTCCCACCAGGTCGCGAGTTCTTGTAGCCGGCCGACGTCGCCCGACGCTTCTGATTGCAGCTCTTCGCGAGCCTCCGAGATGAGCCGGTCGAATTCGTTCGTGTCCATCATTCTTCCTCCTCTTCCAGCCAGGCGCGAAGCTTCTGTTTCGCTCGGCGGTCACGATCACTAACCGTCGACCCAGACACTCCCAACAGTGCGGAGGCCTCGTCCAACGAGAGCTGCTGGAGGCTCCGAAGACAGAACGCCTCGCGGTCCGCCTCCGACAAGCGCGCCACCAATCGCGTCACCGTTTCCAAAGGACTGCGCTCGTCCGGTGCGGCGGGAGCGTGTGATGGCGGAAGGCCATGCCTGCGCAGCAGTCCGAAACGGCGCAGTGACCGACGTCGTTCGGTTCGCGCTAGGTTAAATGCAATGCCTCGGAGCCAGACCCCCAACGGCGAATCCCCTCGATAGCGCGGAAGAAGCTCGATCGCCCGCACGAACGTGTCGTGCACCAAATCATCGATGACCGCCGGCTGGCTCGCGTGGAGTCGCGCCATCGACCGGACTGAGGTCGCGTGCGCCCGGTAGAGTTCCTCGACCGCGGCCGCGTCTCCGGCCGCGCATCGCTGGGCCACAGCCCAGTCTTCGGGCCAGGAGCGCTGCATCGGAGCTTCGGTCCGTCCCGCCTCGGCGGTCTGGCTTCGCGACGTCATTCGGGATGAGTGTCGCGCCAGCCCCCCCCGATTCCGGGATGGTCCCCACTTTTTCGTCTCTCGGCTGCATTTGACCGCAACCGCCTGAGGTAGGCTGCCCCCCGGGTCGTCGTGAGTCTCGTCTCCCCCGCGTTCCATCCCGCGCGCAGAGCAGACTCAGAGGGTTTTCTCGTCATGCGGGTCTTGGCTGAGCTGCGAGCTAGGGTCTCCTCGACGCCACAATCCGAGACCGCGCCCTACCGAGACACCAGTCCGTCGAACATGAGTGCAATCCCGGCGTTCATCCAGCGAGTCGCGATGTCGCGGTCGCCCGCTGCCAGGGACCGGGTGACGCCCTCGAAGATCAGGGCGACGAGGGCTTCGGCGGTGGGCTGGATGTCCATGTCGGCCCGGAGGAAACCGCGGCTGATGCCGTTGTCCAGGAACATCGTGGTGAAGAGGGCAAACTGGGCCTTGAACTCCCAGAGCCGGCCCGGGGCGATGACAAGGCCCTGCTCCTCGAAAAATCGGAGGAGGTTTGGTTCCTCGAAGCAGACTTCGATGAGGCGTTGCAGGATGCGCTGGACCTGCGCCCGGTACTCCGCGACCGTGGTGCTCTCGGTGGGGTCTTCGCTCAGGCCTGCCGAGGCCAGCCGCTCGATGACACGATCGAGCACCGCAACGGCGATGTCGTGTTTGTTGGAGAAGTAGCGGTAGACGGTGCCATGGCCGATGCTGAGCGCCGCCGCGATGTCGGCGATCCCCGTGGCGTGATAGCCCTTCTCGAGGAGGACCTGATGGGCGGCGTCGAGGATCTCGCTCCGCCGTCGTCGCTTACGCTCGTCGCTGGTGACCACGGGACTCGTCCGTCCGAGTCGTACCATGCTCGGCAGCGGTCACCACCGTGTAGTCGGCGGGATCGAACTTCCGCATGCGACGACGCAAGTCCAGCGTGGACCAGGGGTAGATCGAGCTGTTGGTGCCGCGAACGTCGAGGTAGTAGCTGCTGCAGCCCCCGGCGTTCCAGACCGTGGGTTGAAGCGCCGACTGGACCGCGGTGTTGTACTCGCGCTCGATCTTGGACTCGACCACGACGGCGGTGTTGTCCGTCTCTCGCATCCAGCGGAGTGCGGAGGCGATGTAGTTGGCCTGGAGTTCGATCAGGACGAAGGCGGAGGAGTGCCCGTTGCCCAGGTTGGGGCCGATCATGAAGAACAGGTTGGGGAACCCGTCCACGCTGGTGCCCAGATACGCCCGCGGCGACCCCGACCATTGCGCCGATAGCTGCTTGCCGTCTCCGGAATAGATCCGCTCGGCGATCGGCGGGTCGGTCACGCGGAAGCCGGTGCCGAGCACGATCGCGTCCACCTCGTGCCAAGTGCCATCGCCTGCGAGGACGGCGTGGGCGGACACCTCTTCGAGGCCATGTCCGACGACCGACACATTGGGCTGCTGCAGGGCGGGATAGTACGTGTTCGACAGAAGGAGCCGCTTGCACCCCAAGGTGAAGCGCGGGGTCAACATCTCGCGCAGCGCCAGATCGGGCACCTGGCGGTGCAGGTGCTTGAGGGCGACCGGGCCAAGTCGGTCCATCCAGCGGGCGCGCTGTTGCAGCTGCTGGACGCCTTCGAGGGCCATGTAGAGCGCGCCGCGGTAGGCCCAGCGGAAGCCCGGCACGTGCTCGAACATCCATCGCTGCAGCGCGTGGTAGCGGTGGTCGGGCTTGGGGAGGACCCATGGAGCCGTGCGCTGGAAGAGAACCAGGTGGTCAGCTCGCGGTTGGATCTTGGGCACGAACTGGATCGCCGAAGATCCGGTGCCGACGACCGCAACGCGTTTCCCGGTCAGGTCGTGGTCGTGATCCCAACGAGCGGAGTGGAAGACCGTGCCCTCGAACTGATCGAGACCGGGAATCGCCGGGGTTTTGGGCTCGTGCAACGGGCCCGTCGCGGAGACGAGAACGCGGGCGTGCAACGTGCCCCGGCTGGTCTGAACCACCCAGCGTCGGGCGAACGGCTCCCAGCTGGCCCGCTCGACCTCGTGCCCGAAACGAACCCGCGGCCGCAGGTTCTCTCGCTCGACCACGTGCAGGAGGTACTGCTGAATCTCGGGTTGGCCCGCGAAGACGCGGGACCACGTCCATGGGATCTTCGAGAACGAATACAGGTGCGAGGGCACATCGCATGCGCAACCTGGGTACGTGTTGTCGCGCCACGTGCCTCCGCACTGCTGCGCCTTCTCGAGGAGGACGAAGTCATCGACCCCGGCATCCCGTAGAGCCATCGCGACTCCGAGACCGGAGAACCCGGCGCCGATGATCACCACGTCGTGCGTCTCCACCATGAAGAATGACATATCATTCCGTTTTCGGAGAAGACAAACACTACTGAAATCAATGAAGAATATTGTCGAATGGGCGCGTCGAATGGCGGACGACGCCATCACCGTGGGCCGTGACGGCGCGCCGTTCGAGCTCCAACTCGACCCACCCTCGCGGGACGGAACGCCCCGGCCCTCGGTCATGGCGGAGGCAAATCTTGGGCGCCCGCAAGGGGTGGACTCCGAACGCGCTTCGCGAGGATTCCCCGGCGCTGATCGGCGTCGTATGGCCGCACGCTGCCCTCTACCGCACGCTCTCCGCCATCTGGGCCGTGCGCGCGCGGAACTCTGCCGCCGACGCGCTGCGGCGCTCCCTCGGCTCGCCGCACGCTCGGCGGCGAGCTCTTTGGACTCGAAGACTTCTGCGTCGTGAAACGCGGGCGACTACGGCCGCCCCGACGAGGCGCTAGCAGCCCGTAGTCTCAGTTCCCGAGCGCTTTGCGGGCCGCTTTCGCGACCCGAGGATCGGCGTCCGTGGTGAGGGGGCCGACGCGACTTGCGGCGTCGGAAGGATCGATGCGGGTCAGCGCTCGGACGGCGACCAGCCGCATGTCCGCGTCGGCTGCGGTCAGCTCCGCTGCGATCAAGGGCTTCGCGGCCTCAATCCGCAGCACGCCCAGCGAGCGCATCGCTTCCTCCTTGACCTCCAGCTCCGCATCAGCAGCGGCGGCAAGCAGCGCGTCCTCGAGTTCCACGCCGTCGGTGCGACGTGCCGCGGTTCGAGCCGCGGTGATCCGGACCAAGGCATCTGTGTCCGCCAGGCCCAACTCGAGCCCGGCCAGGGCAGACGAAGCCTCGGCCGTACGAAGTGATGCGACCATCGCAACCCGGACCTGGGCGTCCCCCTCGTCGGCGAGGAGAGCCGCGACCGCAGGACCGAACGGGCCGGTCGTGCGTGGCAAGGCCTCGACGAGCGCGGCACGAACCTCGGAGGGCACGTCATCCCCGGCGGTCAGCCGATCGAGGAAGACCGCCGCAGCGATCGGGTTGCGCACCAGGGGGCCCGTGAACCGAGCGGTCCCAGCCCGCGTGCTGCGGGGCTGCATCGCAAACAGGGCTTCCGCGAGTTGAGCATCGTCCGTCCGCAACCGAGCGACAGCGTCGTCAACCGAGACGCGCCAATCGGCACCCAGAACGAACGCATTCGTCGCCGGAGCCTGGTCGGCCGGAGCGGCGACTTGAGCCTGTCGCTCCGCGTTGGGCTCGTCCGTCGAACCGTTGTCACAGGCCGACGTCAGGAGGAGAGCGGTTCCGAAGGCAAGGATGTGTCGAGACTTCATCGGTCGTTCTCCAGCAGGGGAAGCGCGGTGGTCCACCAGTCTTCGGTCGGGGCCCGCAGCACGTTGGTTCCGCAGTGCACCTCGCCCAACGCGAGGTGATAGACGTCCCAGTTGTCCACGTAGTGCGGAACCATGCCGTCTGGAAGCGCGGCGGAGAACGCTTCGATCATCGGGTCTGAGGATTGGTCGCCCTCGTCCTGTCGGAAGAATGGGTCGGCCAGGAAGAGGTCGATCGGACCGTCTTCGGGGTTGGAGACGATCAGGTTGACCATGCCGGGGATCAGTGCCGCGACACCGCACCCGGGAATCTCCTCGAACAAGCTGGGGACGTAGATGATGTCGCTCTCGTCCAATCCGAGCTCGGCGATGAACTGCTCGCGAATGGGATCGAGTTCGTCCGCCTGCAGCTCGTCGTTGAGCGCCCGCAAGCCGGCGTCGTTTTGAAGCTCGCCTGCGGTCGCAAATCCGTGGTCCGGGCCAAAGCGTCCCAGCGGCGTCGAGGGAGGCAACGCGTCGATGACGTCCCACGCTGCGTCCACATCGGAGATCAGGAACTTGAACCCCTTGTCCGAGCTTGGGTCGGGCACGAACGAGGAGAACTCGTCCACATGGCCCACGCACAGCCACAGAGTGTCGACCTCGAACGGTGCCTGCACGGTCTGGGAGGCGAGGAAGTCACCGAGTTGCGACTGCAGGCCGTTGCCCGCTTCGCGACCGTAGTAGATCTTGCCGAAGGGATACTCGACACCATCAACCGTGACCGGAGGAGAGGCTTCGAGGTTGCCGAACGAGTCCCACGTGGTGGCGAGGGCGGGGTCTCCCCATCGGGCCGCGATGAAGCTGGGTCCCACGAACTCGTCCTCGGGGAAATCGTCCAGGCCTCGGTCGCGAACCGAGTCGATCACGATGTCGAGCCGCTGTCCCCCCTGGCCCGTGGCGGTCGCGAACTCGATCTCATCTTGGACCCAAACATCGAAGCCGTACGTCGCGTCGTCGACGGGGTCAAACTGGTCACCGAGGACGGTCGCGAAGACATCCACCATCGCGGCGTTGCTTCCGAAGTTGGCATCGACATCCATCACCCAAACCCCTTCGGAGGGCTGCAGATGGTGGTTCATGATCAGCGGAGAACCCATCACTCGGATCTCCTGGTTCGAGACCTCGGTGCCGTCGGGATCGAGCAAGCGAACCTCGAGAGAGCCCTGTGTGTTGAAAGCCCCAAACTCGACGTCGAGCGTGGCACCGTCTGGGCCAGGCTCGAGCGAGTAGGTCTGCGCGGTGACCTCATCGGCCACTCCGATCGCAAAGGCATCGCCGTCCCACAGGCGGAAGTCGTCGAGTTCGCCACCTGCGATCAGCTCGACGGTATAGCCCTCGGGTGCGCCCGGGACCTCGAGTGCGGAGACATCGTCGTCAGCTTCGAAGACGGTCTCGAGCCAATCGGTGCGGTCGTTGCCGTCGTCATCGTCGAGGTTGGGGGTGCCAAAGACGTCGTCGAGCACATACGCCTCGGGGTCGAAGGCGGCACCCTCGGTGTCCCCTTCCGTATCAGCCCCGGTCTCCGAACCCGATGCGGATGAGGTGCTGGGATCCTCCGTCCCGGATCCCCCGGTCGAAGCCTCGGACTCGGACGGCGATCCGGTCGTCCCCCCGCCTTCGTCCCCACCACCGCCAGCGTCATCACCACACGCCGGTGCAGCGAGCACGAGCACCCCGATCATTGCAGCTCTCCTCATAGACCCATCACCACGCCGCGGACGATAGGACGGACCGCCGACGACAGCAACGAGGCGGGTCACTTGGACCCAGCAGAAGCGGCGGAGATGTCGCGCCGCTTCGAGCCAGCCGGCAGGTCAGGCGAACAAAGAGGAGATCGAATCGCCGTGGTGGATGCGTTTGACCGCTTCACCGAGCAAACGACCCATGCTCAGCACCTCCAGCTTGTCGCAGATGCTGACCCGATCGTGCTGCGCAATCGTGTCGGAGACCAACACCTTGCTCAGGGCGCTGTTGTTGATCCGCTCCATCGCAGGCCCCGAGAACACCCCGTGGGTCGCGGCCGCCACGACCTCGGTGGCACCGTGATCCATCACCGCCGTCGCCGCGTTGCAGAGCGTTCCAGCGGTGTCGATCATGTCGTCGACCAGGATCGCTTTCTTGCCCTTCACGTCGCCGATGAGGTGGAGCACCTGGCTGACGTTGGGCTTGTCGCGCCGCTTGTCGATGATCGCAAGCCCGCAACCGAGCGCTTTGGAGTAGATGCGTGCCCGCTCGACACCCCCGGCATCGGGCGAGACCACGACGGTGTCCTCACCTCGGTAGCCGAACCGCTCGAGGCGGTCGATGAGCACCGGGCTGCCGAACAGGTGATCGAAGGGGATGTTGAAAAAGCCCTGGATCTGCCCGGCGTGGAGATCCACGGAGACGACGCGTGTCGCCCCCGCGGCGGTCAGCAGGTCCGCGACGAGCTTGCTGCTGATCGGCGTCCTCGGCTTGACCTTGCGATCCTGCCGGGCGTAGCCGAAGTACGGAAGCACGGCGACGATGCTGCCGGCCGACGCCCGCTTGAGCGCGTCGATCATGATGAGCAACTCCATCAAGTTGCGGTTCGGCGGAGTGCACGTGGACTGCACGATGAAGCAGTTCACGTTGCGAACGTTCTCCCCGATCTCGACGAAAATCTCGCCGTCCGAAAACCGCTCCACCCGGCTCTTGCCTTCGGGCGTGCCGACGTACTCGGCGACGTCGCGAGTGAGCTGGGGGTTGGAGTTGCCGCCAAAGATGCTCAGGGTCTTGTTCATCGGGGCCTCGCGACGCCTGGATGCTCGCAGACGGTCCGCAACAGATCGAGCCCCTACGGCAAAGGGTGGCTCACGTCCGGTCGCTGGGGGATCGCGCCGCCCAGGGCGCTGCCCGACGCGCGACCGAACCGCGCCCCCGCCGGAATCCGCCCACACAACGACCCCGAGACAATGACAACCACGAAAAACCCCCGCGTACCGAGTGGTGCGCGGGGGTTTGGGTGGCAGGGGCGGCAGGATTCGAACCTGCGAATACCAGGATCAAAACCTGGCGACTTAAGCCACTTGTCGACGCCCCTAGAGGAGCTCTGTCAGCCCAGCGGGCGGACGCGAGGGCGGCTTTATAGGGCTGGGCATTGGAGCTGTCAACGATTTCTCGGACCACGACGCCCTAGGGGGTCCACAGAGCGCAATGGGCGCAAACCGGGAACTCGTTGCGGAGCGCCGTGTCCGTGTCATGGACCGTGCGTGGACATTTCCATCGAATACTGCGTGATGTGAAACTACAAGCCCCAGGCGACCAGGTTGGTCGCCGAGCTTGAGGACGCGCTGGGAACCACCGCTCGTCTGATCGAGGGTGGTCGCGGCATTTTTGATGTGGTGGTGGGAGGCGATCTCGTCTTCTCCAAACACGACACCGGTCGGTTCCCGCAGCCTGGGGAGCTCGCCAAACTGCTGGCCTCTCGTTCCTAGCGCGCCTGCCGCAGTCGCTGCCCCGCTCACCACTCGATGAGCGGGCAGTTGACGAGCAGTGGCTGCGGCTGGGGATCGGCTGCGAGGGCGGAGTCGAGATCTCCAACCGCGTCGAACGCAGCCTCAGGGTAGACATTGACCTTCCATAACGGGGAGTAGCCGGGCTCCGTCGGGACCGCAGCCACCACGTTGTGGGTGCTCCCCGAGGAATCCGCACAGAACGTTCCCGACTCGGTCAGGCAGACATAGATCGCGACGTAGTCCACGAGCGCCCCGCGAACGTTCGGTTCGGCTTCGGAAAAATCGAACGACAGCGCAACTTGGTCCTCGAGCCAGGCTTGGTGCAGCCGCCCCTGGTCCGTCGCAAACCTCGCCGAGCTTCCCTCCGGCACGACCGGCCGATTCAGAACCTCGGCGGTGAGGGTTTGTGGATAGCCAGACTCCGCGACTTCGGACGCGCTCGTGATCGTGTTCGCCTCGTAGCCCTCGGGCACCTCGATCTCCGTGACCTGCCAGAAATCGCTGTACGAGACGTCGCCTGGCGCCACAGTGATGATCGGGAGCTGGGCGTCGACCGGCGCGCCGTCGATGTCGACGAGTCGGAACACCGGCATCGTCGCGCCCGTGGCCGGGCCGAGATCGTAGTACGCAACCTCCTGACCGTCCGGGCCTAGCCCACGCGTCGTGAACTCGCCATCGAGGTCGATCGGCTCGTTTGGTGCGGGCAGCTCGCCAGAACCTTCCGCCCTCCGAGGCCCGAAGCGATCCACCGAGACACGAGGCGCCTGATCAGGGTCGATGGCCTCCCCGTGCTCGGGCGCCCCTGCAGGGGACTCGCCGACAGAGGACCCATCGCAAGCAGCGCCGAAGAGAACGCAAAGGAGTGCAAGCCAGCGCATGTTTGGAACTACCTGTCGCGCACGCTCGACGTTACGCAGGCAGACGATACCGGCGACCGCTCGCGGCGCGCACCGCTTTTCCTCCGACGACGACGCCCTCGGCGAGGGCTCCGGGTGACGCGTCCGCAGCCTCTCCGCGGCGAGCTTGTCTTTTTGTCGACGCGAAGCTCTACCTCCGAGGCCAACCCCTTGAAATCCGGTGTGGTGCGCCACTTGCTTTTGAGTCCACGCATGCTTCACCGCCGACTCCTTGCCCCTACGCTGTCGACTTGCATGCTCCTGGCGGTGGGCCCGGCGGTCGCAGCCCCGGCCCAACCTCCTGCGGCGGGCACAACCGCGCCGCCTCCTGCCACGCCGAAGCCGGATCCTCCCGCAACTCAGCCCCTGCCATCGACGACCGTCTCTGCGCTGCCTGATCAGTGCGACCGACCTGGCGGCAAGCAGAAGTTCCGCATCACGCTCAAACAAGAGGCGGAACTGCAGGACCTGGTCGAGTGGATGATGAGCGTGAGCTGCCAGAAGTTCATCTGGGATCCCAAGCTCCGCACCAAGACGGTCAACATCGTCGCACCTGAGCCGGTCACGATGTCGGAGGCCTACGCAGCCTTCCATGCCGCACTGGCAACGATCGGAGCTACGGTCGAGCCTGCCGGAGACTTCTACAAGATCGTGGAGACCTCTCAGGTCGCCTCCACTGGTTTTCGCGTGTATGGCCCGGGCGCCGACGTGCCCGCCGACGGTCGGATCGTGACCAAGGTTTGGCGCCCCCCCGCGGAACGGCAGGCACAGACAGCTTCTCTCCTCACCGAACTCAAGACCGACACGGGGGTGGTGAAGACCGTGGGCGACGTCGTTGTGGTCACCGACACGGGTGCCCGGATCCGGACACTCGAACGGCTCCTCGCTGATCTCGAGCAGCCACAGGGGCCCCATCGAAAGGTCCACCTGTACGGCGTGCGCCATGCAGATGCCGAGACGCTCTCCGAGGTCGTCCGCTCGGTCTTCGATGCAGGACTGGGGAACATTGGCCCTGCGGCCTCGGGCGCAACAACAACCTCGGTAATACCCGCCGCAAAGAAGGGCAAGGGAAAGAAGCAGCGTGCCGCGCCCAAGTCGGCCGCCGCAAGCCCCCAGAGCACCACCGACGACACACCGACGATCACCGTCGACGTCCGCACGGGAACGCTCCTCGTCGTTTGCACGGATGCGACGTTTGCCGCGGTCTCGCGGCTCCTCGACGAACTCGACATCGATGGAGGTGAGGGACAAGAGACCCTGCACGTGATCGAGCTGGCTCATGTGGATGCCGAGGAGGTCGCGGGGGTGTTGTCCGGCCTGGCCAACGGCACGCAGGCCAAGAATGACCGGGGCAAGGCGGCGGTCGCCGGAGCCTCGATCTCGGGCTCCGTAAAGGTGACCGCCCACCCTGCAACGCAAACGCTGATCGTCAACGCCACCGCGCTCGACTTTGCGGCACTACAAAAGGTCATCCGACGAATCGACCATCCCCGGGAGCAGCTCTACCTGGAGGTGTACCTCTTGGAAGTCCGGACCGAGCTCGGCCGCAACATCGACGTGAGCGGCCACTTCGGACAAGAGGCCGCGGGAGGGCTCGGGTACGCGAGCAGCGCCCCCGGTGACGTCAGCTCGGTGGCTCCGGGCGCCCTGAGCGGGCTCGCTGCGGGGCTGGTCGGTCCCACGCTCACCACGACTCTGTTCGGCTTCGATGCCGACATCCCCGCGTTCGGTGCAACCCTGCAGGCGCTCGAGACCCAACAGGACATCGATATCGTCGCTCAGCCACACCTGTACGCAGCCGAGAACGAGCAGGCGGTGGCGGAATTTGGCGAGACGATTCCGTTTCGCACAGGGACGACCACGACCAGCAACCCGGTGGCCCCCACCATCGACAACATCCAAAACGAGGACGTCACGCTCAAGCTCGAGGTCACCCCCTACGTCAACGACGACGAGACCGTGTCGCTCGATATCCTCCTCGAAGACCGACAGCTCGGTGCGCTGGAGGGCACCACCGGAAACTACCGAACGCTCAAGCGGAAGCTCGACCTCAAGAAGGTGGTGGCGCACCCGGGCCAGCCCTTGGTCCTGGGCGGTCTCACCCGAGAAGTCGACGCGCTCACAGACAGCCGGGTTCCCGGACTGGGCGCGATCCCCGTGATCGGCTGGCTGTTCCGAAAACGAAACCGGCGCAAGGAGAAGGTCAGCCTGTTGATGGTCATGGTCCCCCACATCATCGATTCGCCCGACGACGCCCGGCGCATTCACTCGCGCCGGATGCGGGAGCGGCAGGAGTTCATCGAGCGATACACCGCCTTCGAGCGGCGCGACCTCGGCTCGCACATCAACTACAAGAAGACCTCCGGCCTGCTCTCGGCTGTCAGCGTCGCTGCGCAGCGGCAGCAACGCGACGCGGAACATGCTGCGGCAGCAGAAATGGAACTCCAGCGCCCCAGAATCTCGACCACCATCGACCCGAACGCGCCGGACGCCGCTCGATAGTTCCCGTGCGATTCTCTGCAACAGCGTTGAGCCCCGCACGTCTCGTTGTGCATGCGAGGCGCAGAGAACCGAGTTGAGTTGCAAGAGGGACTCCTTGACGCGGGGCACGTCAGCACATTGGTGATCGAAACCGTTCGCCAGAGCGCGATCTACCTCCGCATCGTGGCGTGGGTCACCTTGGCCAGCGGTGGCTTCTCCGCCTTGGCCGCGGTCGGTGCGATCGCATTCACGGACCTCGGACGGTTGGGGTTCATCGCCATCCTCCCGCACTTCGTGGGCGCCGGGTTGGGCATCGCCTGTGGTCTGCATCTCCGCTCGGCAGCTGCGACGGCGCGAAAGGTGGGCGAACGAGGCTTGCTGAGCGACCTCGAGGGCACACTTGGGCACCAGCTTCTCTACTGGCGAATCGTCGGCGTCAGCTCGGTCGTGGGAGCGCTCCTCGTGCTCCTCGGGCTCACATGGGTCCTGATCGCCGTGATGTAGGGCGACTCACTCCCCCCGGACGACGGGAGCCGCCGAACCTCACCCCTGCCGACCGGGCTGCAGCCGCTGGCGCTTCATGCTCTGCATGAGCACGCGCCCTGGTCCGGTCATTCGGGTCATGAACAGTCCCTCGCGGCCGAACAACACCTTCAAGCATCCGCCCACACCGACGACGTCGTAGCCAACGCCAGAGCCGAAGGCGGCGAGGTTCCCCGTGGACACCGTGACCTCCTCGCCCGGTTCGAGGTCGCGTTCGACGAAGTCTCCCGACCCGTGGATGAACACCAAGCCCTGCCCCGACAGCTTCTGAAGCAGGAACCCGGCGCCCCCGAACAATGCGGCCCCAAACCGACGAGCCACGGTGACGTCGATCTTCACGTCACCGATCGCCCCGAGAAACGATCCTGACGTGCAGGTTACGGGGCCCCATGCCAGGTCCCACACCGCGACCTTCCCGGTCTGATTGGCCGACAGGGTCACTGTGGCACCTGGCTGTTGCCCGGTGATGTGGGTGAGCGCCAGCCCTTCGCCCGAGAGCATGCGAGAAACCGCCGCGCCGGGAACCTTGAGCTGCCATTGAACCCCCGCGTCGTGAGAAAGGATCGCCCCCTTGCAGGCCCACATCGCTTGTCCTGACTCCAGCGCAACCGTCACCGTCTGCGCGATCTGCCCACGCAACTCGTAGCTGCCCGGAACCCGCTCGGACATGTTGGCGACGTCGGGTCCACTGAGCCTTGCGGGGAGCGAGGATGGAGGCTGCATTCTCGGACGATAACGCGGTCAATCCACCACGGTCACGAACGGCGCATCGTCCAGCCAGCGCAGCCGGGTCTGCAAGGACCCCGTCGGCTCTTCGTCGTGGTACGCGCAAGCTGGCGTTCGAACGCGTAGGCCCTTCGGCTCAGGCTCGAGCTTGGTGTCGGAGCATGCCGTCACGCCCTGCTCAGCACGAACGTTGGCTGGGCGCCCGGCAGGTCGTCCGTCCCACACCGCCACCAACACCTGGGTGTATCCGAACCCCATCGGCATACCGCAGATGCGGACATAGAATGAACGGTCGTTCGCGCCCGGCACGACCTCGTCCCGCATCCACCCCAGGGTGTCTGCAGCGTCCGCTCCCCACGGGCCCGTCTCGCAAGCCGACCAGTCCGGCGGGTCGAGGAGCAGCAGCGTGAGACCCAGGGCCAGCATCGCCAGAGCATGCCTCAACCCGCCGATGCGCCCAAGGAAGTCGGCGTGCTCCCTCCGCCTGCAGGGCATCCCCGCCCATGCCACACTGCGGGCGCGCGCGATGAAGATCTGCAATCCCGAGTCCGCCGTCGCCTGCGTGCACTCCCACCAGCGCGTCTACGTGCACGAGGCCTCGATGGTCCCGCACGCGCTCCTGGAGGCCCTGGTCGCACGGGCCCCGGAGTTGGAGGGTGTGGAGGTCGTCCACCTGCATGTCGATGGTGACGCACCCCACGTCCACCCCTCGCTGGACGGACACCTCCGCCACAACGCGCTCTTCGTGGGCCCCAACACCCGGCAAGCGGTCGCCGAGGGTCGGGCCGATTTCACGCCCGTCTTCTTGGGCGAAGTCCCCTCGATGTTCCACGCCTCCTTGCCGCTCGATGTGGCCCTGATCCAGGTCTCTCCACCGGACGAACACGGGTACTGCCGCCTCGGGTTGTCGGTGGCGTGTGCTCTGCCCGCGATCGAGGCGGCCAAGATCGTCGTCGCGCAGATCAACCCGCAAGTGCCACGCACCCTGGGCAACTCCGCCGTGCACGTCAACGAGATCGACTTCGCAATCGAGGTCGACACGTCGTTGCCGCGAATGACCCCGGCCGCGTTCGGTGCAACAGAAGAGGCAATCGGCGGGCACGTCGCAGACCTTGTTCCCAACGGCGCCACCATCCAGGTCGGCATCGGCAAAGTGCCCAACGCAGTGCTCGCCGCGCTCGGGAAACACGAAGGACTCGGTGTTCACACCGAGATGTTCAGCGACGGCTTGCTCGGGCTGGCCACCGCGGGCGTCATCAATGGCCACCACAAGACACGCTTCGAGCGCAGGGTCGTCACCTCGTTTGCCGCCGGGTCCGAGACCCTCCACGCATTCGTGCACGAGAACCCGTTCGTCGAGTTCCATCCCTCGCATGTCGTCAACGACCCCAACGAGATCAAGAAGCAGCACCAGATGGTCGCGATCAACTCGGCGTTGCAGGTCGACCTCACCGGCCAAGTCTGCGCGGACTCGGTTGGAGAGCGGATCTACAGCGGGATTGGGGGCCAAATGGACTTCGTCCAGGGCGCGCTACGTAGCCCGGGCGGAGCTGCCGTCATCGCCCTCCCTTCCACGGCGTGTCACGGCCAGGCCTCGCGCATCGTGCCGCGGCTGCAACCCGGAGCTGGAGTCGTCACAACCCGAGGTCATGTGCAATGGGTCGTGACCGAGTTTGGCGCGGTCAACCTCCGAGGGCGCTCGCTCCGAGAGCGGGCCGAGCTGCTCATCGAGGTCGCCCATCCCGACTTTCGCGCGGAGCTTCGCCAAGCTGCCAAGACGCGCCGGCTGATCGATTTGGGCTGCAGGTGACGGGATGCTGATCGAGCTGCTCGGGTGGGGTTCTCTCGTGATCGCTGCGTCGTTGGCTGCGTTGGCGATCAATGCGGTCGCACCCATCCGGCGTTCCCGCGTGCTGCTGCTCCCGAGCTTTCTCGCCGGAACGCTGCTTGCCGAGACCTCCGTGTTCATCCTGCCGCTCCTGCTCGCAGGGCTTGGCTTGGCGGCATGGTTCGGCGAGCCACGCGGGTGGGCTGGCTGGCTCTCGCTCGGTTTCTCCGGCCTCGCGACTGCGCTTCTACTCGGCCAGCTCATCTCCTCGATTCGAACCACCGCGACGCTGCACCGCGATGTGCCCGAGTTCTCCCGCGATCGCCGGCTTCCGTGGGCCCGGATTCTCTGGCCTTTTCCATACCGTCTCTCTCAGCAGCGCGTCACCCGCGGCATCGAGTTCGCGCGCGTGTCCGGCCAGCGCCTCCGCCTCGACGTCTACCACCCGCCCAAGACGTTCGAGGGTCCACGTCCGGCGGTCGTCCATGTCCATGGTGGAGGGTGGGTCGTCGGCAGCAGGACCGAGCAAGGCATCCCCTTGATGGCACTGCTCTCCGACCGCGGACACGTGTGTTTCAACGTCAGCTACCGCCTCTCCCCCGGAGCTACGTGGCCGGACCACCTCGTCGACGTCAAACGTGCGATCGCCTGGGTGCGGGAGCACGCCGAGGAGTACGGAGTTGATCCAGCGTTCGTCACCATCATCGGTGGCTCCGCAGGAGGACACATCACAGCCATGGTCGGCCTCACCCAGGGCGACCCCGCCTTGCAACCGGGCTTCGAAGACGCCGACTGCTCCGTGCAAGCCGCGGTTCCGATGTACGCCGTCTTCGATCTGACCAACGTCAAGAAGCGGCATGCGCCGGGGTTCCACTCCATGCTGATCGAGCCGTTGTTCCTCAAGGCCTTCTACGAGGACGAGCCCGAGCGCTTCGAAGAGGCGTCACCGATTCATCGCGTCCACACCAACGCACCGCCGTTCTTCGTCGTGCACGGGAGCCGCGACTCCATGGTTCCGCTCGAGGACGCGAAGGACTTCGTCACCGAGCTTCGCGCCGTCAGCGACAACCCGGTTCGGTTCACCACCGTCCCCGGTGCCCACCACAGCTTCGATCTGCTGGTATCGTTACGCTCGCTCCCCGTGATCGAAGCGATCGGGGACTGGCTCGACGACCGAATCGCGCGACAACGACCTGACGCCTCCCCGCCGGCACCCACCAGCCTCGATTGAACGGCTGAGGTCACCAGACGGCCTTCCGGAAGGAATCGTCAGGCCGGCTTGATCGTAATGGCACCGAGTGTCAGACTGACCCGAATGGATGCGCTGGAAGACGGAGGACTGAGCCCGGAAGCGATCGACGCCGCGTTCGACGAGATTCGCGAACACGACCTCGACTGGAGCGCGGGGCGTTGTTTCGCGTACGTGTTCAGCGCGGGCAAAGATGTCGGCGCCGTCGCCAAGCGTGCCTACACCGCGTTCATGACCGAGAACGCGCTGGACCCGACGTCGTTTCCCAGCCTGGTTCGAATGGAGAACGAGGTGGTTCAGATCGCCTCCGAGCTCGCCCACGGCGACGGAGCCGTCGGCAACTTCACCTCCGGCGGGACGGAGAGCATCCTGCTCGCGGTCAAGACGGCGCGAGACCACGGTCGCACCGAACGTGGAATCGACCGGCCACGCCTCGTCGTCCCCGACTCCGTTCACCCCGCATTCCACAAAGCGGCGCATTACTTCGGGTTGGACGTCACCTCGGTTCCGGTTCGAAAGGACTTCCGGGCGGACCCCGAAGCCATGGCCGCCGCCATCGACGAAAACACGGTCATGGTCGTGGGCTCGGCCCCTTCGTATGCGCAAGGTGTCATCGATCCGATTCCCGAACTGGCGGCAGCCGCAGCGGCTCGGGGCACCCTCATGCACGTCGACGCCTGCGTTGGCGGGTTCTTTCTCCCCTTCCTCGAGCAGGCTGGCCACGCGGTGCCGGCCTTCGACTTCCGCGTACCGGGTGTAACCTCGATGTCACTCGATCTTCACAAACACGGGTACTGCCCCAAAGGGGCATCCGTCGTGATGTACGCCAACCCGGACCTGCGTCGACACCAGCTGTTCGCCCACACCCGATGGGCTGGATACGGCATCACCAACGCCACCGTACAAAGCAGCCGTGGAGGAGCGTCCGTCGCGGCTGCGTGGGCGGTCCTGCGGTACATCGGCGCGAGCCGCTATAGAGAGTTGCAGACCGAGGTGCGGGCCTGCGTCCTCGACCTGTGCACGGCGATCAATACGATCGACGGGCTCCAGGTACTCGGCGAACCCGACGGCAGCCTGCTCGCATTCGGCTCGGAGTCCCTCGATGTCTTCGCGCTCGTCGACGCGATGCGAGAGCGGAACTGGTACATCCAACCGCAGTTCGGGCACGATCACGTGCCCAAATCGGTCCACCTCACCGTCACGCCGATCAACGTGCCTCACCGGGAGGCGTTCCTGGCAGACCTGAGCGAGTGTGTCGCAGCCCTGCAAGTGACCGCTGTACAGGACACTCCCGCAGCCGACCCGATGGCCGCTATGGCCGCGGCCTTCGTCGCCGGCCAGCTGTCGATCCCGGACGCGGTTTCCGCGATTGGCACGGACCCCGCCCGCACAGCGAACGAATCCGCAGCGATCAACCGTGTGTTGGATGCGCTCCCCCCCGAGCACGCAGAAGCCGTCCTGAGGGAGTATTTCCACCAGATGTACGCAAGCCGCTGACAGCCCCCACACTGTCGGGGTTTGCAGTCCCCAGGCCTTCATTCGCGCCTATTGCGCCCATGCGTCATCCGAGCCCTAGCCATATGTCCGGCGGCGATCTGTAGCCCGGCTTGTGGGATGATGTTGGTGAGGATGGGGAGGACACCGAACACCACGTGATCGGCTCATCGCACAAGATTTGCCCGCAATGCGGCGGTCGCTCGATCGTGGATTCAATGTTCTGTTCGCACTGCGGACAGGACATCTCCGACGTCGAAGCGCAAGCCGGCGATCCGTACGAGGGTTTGATCCTCGCGGACAAGTACGTCATCGAAGACCTCATCGGCGAAGGCGCGATGGGTCGGGTGTACGAAGCTCGGCAGCTCACGCTTGGCAAGACGTTCGCCGCGAAGATTCTCGCGCCGCACCTTCTCAACGATGAGGCGAGTCATGCTCGGTTCGCAAGCGAGGCACACAACGCCGCAAGCTTGAACCACCCGAACTGCGTCTCGACCGTCGACTACGGACAGACCCCAGACGGCATCACGTACATCGTGATGGAGTTCATCAAGGGGGACACGCTCGAGCACATCATCACGCGCGACTACCCGTTGGCGCGTGACCGCATCGTCGACATCACGCTCCAGCTCCTCGCTGCGCTCGCCGAAGCGCACGGGCTGCTCATCCTCCACCGCGACCTCAAGCCCGAGAACATTCTCGTCCAGCAGCTGCGCACTCACGGCGAACTCGCCAAGGTCCTCGACTTCGGTATCGCGAAGCTGATGGAGGACCAGGCGGAGGCTGGGACCGGTTTGACCAGCCAAGGCATGGTCTGCGGCACGCCCGAGTACATGTCGCCCGAGCAGGCTCGGGGACACAAGCTGGACCAGCGCTCCGACCTCTACGCGGTGGGCTGCATCATGTACCAGATGCTCACCGGACGGCCGCCGTTCGAGAGCGCCTCCGCCGTGGACGTGCTGCACAAGCACCTGCACGACGACCCGATTCCTCCGAGCCAGCTGCTCGGCTCGCAACCCGATCCGCTGGAGGCCGTCTGCCTCAAGGCACTCGAGAAAGACGCGAACAATCGGTACGGCTCGGCAACCGAGTTTCGCGAAGAGCTGATCGCCGCGACAAGTGCCGCGCAATCCGGAACCATCATCTGCCCGGCATGCGGCGCAGGCATGCGCGAGGAGCATCGGTTCTGTCCGGCATGCGGTTCCGCAGCACCGCCCTCGGGCACAACGAGTCGAAGCGGTCGGCGGCATCGCAGTACACGAGGCTCCGGTCTCACGTTGCCTCGGATGGGGGAGCCCACGGCCGAGGTCGTCGTCCGCAACTTCCCGCTGCCCCTCTCGGGTCGCGACCACGTGATGCAGCGAGCTCGGACACTGCTGACCAGTCCGCAAGCTGGCGTCCGCGTCCGCGTCCTCGCGGGGCCCCGCGGTATCGGTAAGACCCGGCTCGGCGATGAGATCGCTTCTCTTGCCGAGTCGCTGGGCTGGCGCTCTTACTACGTCGGCGCAGATCCCTCAGGCGCGCAGAGCCCACTGTGGCCGGTCCAGAACATGGTGTCGCTGCTGCTCGGCCTCGAGCCGTCTGCGGTCTCCACGCAAGATCTCGGCCGGGTCGCGAACCTCACCGGCATGTCGTTCGAGGTGCTACCGGGGCTCGCCGAGTTGTTCCAACTCCAGGGTCCGGCCCACGACCTCGAGGTCGGCGTTCGCCGTCGTGAGTGTTTCTCCAGCGCCGTGCAGGCGATGATGGCCGGCGGGCGCGGGCAGCCGCTCCTGCTCATCTTCGACGACGTCGATACCTTCGACACCCCCTCGCGCGAGATCCTCGGGCGAATCGCAGCCGCGCAAGCACAGAACCCGGTCTTCGTTTTGTGCACCAGCGCAGAACCCAACGTCGAGTGGCTCGGCGGCACCATCGAGCAGCTCGACGCACTCACGCCCGAAGAAGTCGAATCGCTCGGCCGTCAGGTGACGATGGAGGTCAATCCTCAGTCTGAGTTGCCCGATGCGTTGGCCAAAGTTGCCCCGCTGACGCCACTGAAGCTCGAGTCACACCTCCGACTCCTCGCCGGTGGCATCCAAGCTCCGGGTACTGCAACCGATCGAGAGCTCCTCCGCACCCGTTTCGGTGAGCTGGGCACGACGGCGCGCAACGTCCTCGAGTGCGGCTCCGTGCTCGGCGAGCGATTCCTCGAGCACGACCTGGTCGACGTCCTCGAGGCAGACGGCAAGGACGGCCGCGCCGCAGACCTCGATGAGGCGCTCAGGTCGCTGCACGTCGGCGGCATGCTGCTCATCATCGGCAACGGCGAGCGGGCATTTTCCCAAGGCCTGCTGCACGACCTGGTCTACGCCAGCATTCCCGAGCCGCGTCGGCGCAAGCTCCACGCACTGGCAGCCACAACCTCCCGGGTCGCCCGAGCCTCACAGACCGTCCGCGCCCTCCACTACCTCCGGGCGACGCACGCCACCGCATACGCAGAACTCGGCGAGGCGGGCAAGCGAGCCGAGCGTGCATTCGACGATCCTGCTGCCGCCGAGTTTCTCCGGGCGGCACTGCGACTGCTCGACGAGCAGGGCGAGCGCAACTCGACACTCGAGACCGAGTTGTGTGTCATGGCCGCGCGGGTCATGCGAGCAACCGGTGCCACGCAAGAGGCGATCAACCTGATCGAGGCGCGACTCGCCCTCGGTGGTTTCCAGCCAGCCGAAGAAGCCAAGATCAAAACCGGCCTCGGCCAGGCGTACGCACGCATGGGTGACGGTGCCACCGCACTCGACACGCTCAAGCGTGCGTTGGGGCCGGCGATGGCCGCTGGCGACCGCCAGATCATGGCGGACACCTACGAAGAGCTCGGCCGAACCTACGCGCAAGGCGGGGACTTCAAGCGTGCCCTGACCGAGCTCCGAGAAGGGCTCGACATGTTCACCTTGGGCGAGGGTCCCAGGACGCAGCTCGACTTCCCCGTGTGGAGATACCTGCTGCGGATGTGCGACTACAGCCGGCACGGCGGGTCGCTCTCCGAGGCCCGCAGCTGGTGCGAGCACGCCCTCTCCCATGCGGAGCGCTCGAGCGACCGCTTGGGCATCCTGCGCTGCCACGCCCACATGGCGTGGGTGCTGCGCGACCTCAACCAGCTCGCACTGGCCGAGCAGCACCTCGCTCGAGCGCTGGATGAAGCGCGTCACTTCGGCGACCGCCTCACCACAGCGCAGCTCCTGATCGAGCGAGCCCGAGCCCGAGCTGCGCGAGGTCGACTCGAAGACGCCCGCCGCCGCTGCGAAGAAGCGCTCCGACTCGCGCAGGGCATCCAGTGGGCCGCGGGAATCGAGCACGCAGAGCGGGCGATCGCGATGCTCTCGCGCAATGAGGATCCCCCGCCGACCTCGCCGTCGGAGCACTCCGGACGGTTCCTCGCGCAAGGCTGAGCCCGCGCGGTCCCCAAACCGGCACAGCACCCGGCCGGGCGCGGACCCGAGGCGGGAGCTAAGTCACGGCTTTTGCAGCGGCCACGCTCGTGCGGGCTCGCCGTCCGCGACCGTGCGTGGTGGGTTTCTCCCGGGCCTGATACGGTTCGCGCGTTCGAGGCCCGTCCATGCTCTGGAACTTCCCGACGCAACTCCTGCTCGCGGCCAGCGTTGGCTTGGCCGCCCCTGCGAACGCCGAAACGCCGAAAGCGACGACCGCCGCAGCGCCCTCTGGCACCGTCAAGACCACCGGTTCCGCCCTCGGGGTGGAACTGACGGTCGAGTCGTTCACACTCGACAACGGCCTGCGGGTCTACGTCGTCGAGGACCACTCGGTCCCCGCGTTTGCGATGCACACCGCCTTCGAGGTGGGGTCGCAGGACGAGGAAGACGGCCGCAGCGGGTTCGCGCACCTCTTCGAGCACATGATGTTCAAGGGCAGCGAGAACGTGCCCGACGGTGGCTACTTCAAGAACGTCCTGGGCGTCGGCGGAGTGATGAACGCGTTCACAAGCGCCGACGTCACGCAGTACTTCGCCGTACTGCCCAGCCACTACCTGGACATGATCCTGTGGCTCGAGAGCGACCGTCTGCGCTCGCTGGTCATCACCGACGAGAACTTCGAGAACCAGCGCAGCGCCGTCAAAGAAGAGCGCGCGATGCGGTACGAGAACCAGCCCTACGCGCAGGCGCTCAGTCAGTTCCGTTCCTCGTTGTGGGAAGGAACCGGCTACGGACACACGACGATTGGGTCGCAAGCCGACCTCACCGCCGCCAAGACCGCCGACGTCCAAGCGTTCTTCGACAAGTACTACGTCCCCAACAACGCCGTCATCACCATCGTCGGTGACGTCGATGTGGCCGAGGTAAAGACGAAGATCGAGAAGTTCTACGGGGACATCCCCAAGGGCGAGTCCCGGACCCCTCGAAAGAACGTCGACCACGCGCAGAAAGCGGTGGTGAAGCGAAGCGAGGACCCCCACGCGCGGCAGCCTCTGTTCGTCGTCGGCTGGAAGACGGTCCCCCACGATCACCCCGACCGACCTGCGCTGGAGCTCCTGATGAGCATGCTCCTGCGTGGAGAGTCGGCCCGTATCACCAAGATTCTCACCGACGACAAGAAGATGGTCGTCGCAGCGCTGCCGATGGGAACCGCGGGTGGACGCAATGCAGGCAGCGAGATGGCTGGCTTCATTCCCCTCCCGGGGAACTCCTTCGCCGACATCCAAGCCGTCGTCAAAGAGGAAGTCGACAAGGTCAAGAAGCGGGGCGTGAGCAGCCGCGACCTGACCAAGGCCAAAAACCGAGCCACCGTCGACACCGTCGGCGCACTCGCGACGAACAACGGCCGAGCCTTCCAGATCGTGCAGGGCGCCCTGTTCAACGATGACCCTCTGTTCGTTCTCCGCGACCTCGAGCTGACGCAAGCCGTCACCTCGAAGGACATCAAGCGTGTTGCCAACACCTATCTGGGCGATGACTGGTTCACGCTCGAGATCGTGCCCAAGCCCTAGAGGACTCCGGACCATGCGCACTTCCATCGTATCGCTGTCGTCCCTCGCGCTCGCGCTCAGTTTGGGCACGGGCTGCAAGGTGAAGACCTCCACCGAAGCCCCCGCACCCGCCCCGGCACCACAGCCCGAGCCTGAGCCCGAACCCGAGCCCGAGCCTGAGCCGGTCGCCGAACGCGAGTACCCCTCGCCTCCGGGACCCGGCGCCCCGCAGCCGGTCGACTTCCCGTCCGCCGCGCAATTCCAGCTCGACAACGGCCTCACGGTCTACATCGTCGAGAACCACGAGGTTCCGATCGTCTCCAGCACGCTCGTCGTTCGAGCCGGCAGCATGGACAACGACATCGTCGCGGGTATCACCGCCAACATGCTCGGTGAAGGCACCCGAGCTCGAAGCAAGGCCAAGATCGACGAGGCCATCGAGTTTGTCGGCGGTAGCCTCGGGGAGAGCGCCAGCGTCCACAACAGCTTCGTGTTCACTCGAACCCTGGGCAAGGACCTCAAGCTCGGTCTCACCCTGCTCTCCGACCAAGTCATGAACCCCCTGTTTCCCGAGGAAGCCCTCGAGAAGCAGAAGCAGCAGGTCAAGACCAGCCTCAGCATGAACGCGGGCAGCCCCGGCTACCTCGCTGGCATGCTGTTCGACCACGTGGCGTACCCCGAGGGCCACCCGTACGGGCTTCTCCCCCCCACCGCGCAGGACGTGGACGCGATCAAGGTCGCCGACCTTCGCGAGTTCCACGAGACCTTCTACCGCGCGAACAACTCGTTCCTCGTGCTCTCAGGCGACATCACCGTGGCCGAAGCCAAGCCGCTGGTGAAGCGCACGCTGGGCCGCTGGAAGTCCACCACCAAGCGCCAGCTCCCAGGAAACCCGCTCAACAAGTTCAAGGACTACGCGGTTCCCACCGAGCTTGTCATCCATCTCGTGGATCGGCCGGGGTCGGCGCAGGCCGAGATCATGATCGGCAACCTCGCCATCGCGAGGAACCACCCGGACTGGGCCGCCCTCACACTCGCCAACTCGATCCTGGGTGGAAGCGCCACCGGACGGCTCTTCCTCGACGTTCGTGAGGAGAAGGGTCTAGCGTACAACGTCGCGTCCCACGTCGACGAAGCGCAAGCGCCCGGCACCTTCTACATCAACACTCGAACGCGCAACGCATCCACCGCGGACATGCTGGCGGCGTTGTTTGGGCACCTCGAGCGCATGCGAAAGGAGCTCCCCTCCGACGCCGAGGTCGAGACTGCCAAGGCACGCATCGTGGGCCAGTTCCCGCTGGAGCTCGAGACAGCCGGACAAATCGCCTCCAAGATGCGGGCTGCTTTGACGTACGGGCTCCCAACCGACTACTGGAAAGGCTACCGCGACTCGATCTCGGCCGTGACCGCTCAGCAGGTTCAGGACGCCGCGAAGAAGTACATGCACCCCATCCCCCACGTCGTCATCGTGGGCGAGACGGCTGCCATCGAAGGCCAAATCCGCGAGGTCCTGCCCAAGGCCACCATCAAGATGTACGGCACCGACTTGCAGCCCAAGGGCTGAGCGAGTCCCACCGACTCTCCCAAAGAGCCTCTCACGCTTCGGCGTGAGGGGCTTTCTTGCGTCTGCTCGGTCGACGTCGAAGCCAGAGCAACGCGAACAAAACCCACGGGATCCCGATCGGACGCCCAGTCGAACAGCATCCGTCGTCCGGAGGCGGCCGAGTGTCGAGGCAGTCGCACGAGCCGCAGTCCGCTCCGCAGAGCGACGGGTCCATGACCTCCTCCGAGAGCCACTCCAACGCGTGATAGGCGACACCGTAGAAGCCGCCGCTTCCGCAGGGCTTGGAGCCGCGAGAGGTGACGCCCGCGACTTTCCAGGTCCCGTCGTCCCCAAGAACCAGCGCGGGACCCCCAGAGTCCCCTCCGCAGCTGTCCTTGCCATCACCCCCCGCGATGAACTCGATCCCCGTACTGGTGAATCCACGAATCGGAACCTCGACCCGCCAACGCTCCCCCCGCAGTCCTCCGCGCTCCGGTACGTTGCCCCATCCCACCACCGTGACTTCCGCGCCCTTGTAGAGACTCGCGTCCCAGAGGTCTTGGTCGGTGATGATCTCCAACGGCGGCACGGCGAGCGCCTCCTGAAATCGGATGTAGCCGTAGTCGAACTCGTCTCGGTCACAGGTGAGGCACATGTCAGGGTGTGTGCCAAACGACTCGACCTCGACGAGGCCACCGCCGAGGCTCGGTGGCCGAGAGACCGAAAGGGCCTGCAGCGTTGTTCCCTCTGGAAAGCAGTGCCCGGCGGTCAGCAGGAGATCCGGACGAACAAGCGTGCCCGTGCACCCGCCGATCAACGGGTTCTCAAACTCCATGACCGCCTCAAACGCCAGCTCCGGCGCGGGCTCGCCACCGACGACCGGCAGTGGCAGGGGCGACGAACCTCCCAGTCCAAACGCAAGCAGAGTGCCGAGGAGGAGGAGCGCCACAGCGAGGCCTAGATGCGAATCGTGACCTTCGCGTAGGGCTCGGCGACGTAGACTCGCTTCTCACCGTTGATGCGCATGCGTAGCAGACCAGGGACCGGAGCGGTGAACTCGGTCCGGTCGCCAGTGGGAATGCCGAACTCCTCTTGGAGGTCCTCGCCTTCAACGACGACATCGACGTAACCGGCCCCCGCGTTGTGCAAGACGATGACGGGCTCCGGGTCGGCCCGAAACTCGACGACGGGGGGATACGAGACTGCGAGCTCTCGGTCCATCCGGGCCAGCTCAGTCCCCAGCCACGGGGCGATGAACAACTTGTCCTTGTCGGAGGCCGCCATCGCCATCTTCACCCAGGCCAGCTCGGCCTTGGCCTCCGCGTACCTGTTGATCCGGTCGCCGGGGTACATGACCAAGGCCTTGGTGCTCAGGACCGCCTTGCGCTCCCGCTTGGACAAGCCTTCGAAGGGCGTCTTTGCGAGGACCATCGCGGCGACGAGGTGCCCTTCGGGGACACTCCCATACTCCGACTGAACCTCGGCAAGCGCGGTTCGGGCCGCGTCGATCTGCCCGCGGTCGACAAGTTCCCGAACCTTCAGCGCCGCGACGATTCCCCGGGTGGTCTTGAGACCGTACGTTCCCTCGGGAACCCCGCTGAGCGACTGCAACGCCTTTTCCGACCCGACCGACTCGGAAATCGCGATGACACGCTGGAGCTTCAGCGACCAATCGTCTGGGCGAATCTCGATCGCCTTCTTGAAAGCCCAGTCGGCGTTGTTGCTCTTGCCCTCGTTGAGAAGCGCGGTGCCACGGTTGGCATAGATTCTCGCGACGCGAGTGTTGACCGCGTCTACCTGCTTGGCGCTGAGCGCTTCGTCGTCTTTTCGGGCAAGCATCGACTCGTAGCGCGCAAGCGCCAGCTCTCCGTCGACCTTCTCGAGCAGGTGGTCGGCGACACGGAGCTCCATCGCGAACAACGGCGGCTGCGGTTCGTTGGCCAGCGAAAGGGCCCGGACCTGGTCCGCTGTCGGGATGTCGCCGCCCTCGAGTGCGTGCGTGAAGAGCTGCCCGCGGAAGGTGACGAAGTTCCCCGTCGCGTTGGTGTCGGCGTCGGTCATCATCGGGACCGATCGCTGAAGTGCCGCAACAGCTTCAGCGTGGGCTCCAAGCGCGATGTGGGCTTGCACGATCGAGAGCGCGACCGCCGGTTGCGGGCGAACCTGTTGCGCTTCGCTGTAGCGGGTGAGGGCCTCTTTCCATTGCCCCGCTTTCGCGGCCGCCTCCGCCTCTTCGAGCAAGACCACCAGCTCGAGGCGATTGCAGGTGGGGCACTCCCCGGACTTGCGCGCACCGTCGATCGCAAGACGGGCATCCTTGATGCGCCCGCCGTCCCTCAGCAGCCGCACCAAACCGGTGAGCGCGGGCGCGAAGACGGGGTCGACCGTCAGCGCCTGACGGTACTCTCGCTCCGCTTGCTGTTTGTTCGAGGACTCGGCATCAGCAGCTCGATCGACGTACATCTGCGCGAGTTCTTCCCGCGCCGTGTCCTGCATCTTCGGCTCCGCCATCGCTTCCTCGTAGAGCGACCGGGCCTCGTCGTACTCACCGATGTTGCGAGCGTCCCGCGCCTTGTCGATCGTGGTCGCGCATCCACCCGTCAGAAGGGCAAGCAGCACCGGAAGCGTCCTCATTCCGGAGGGATAGCGCACGCGCACGGTGTCTGACAACGTCACCGGGCTGGCATGCCCAGGTTCCGCGTCAGTCGCGCGTGGAATCCGCATCGCGAAGGAAGCCCTCCAGCGTGCGCCAATGATCCGCGCCTGAGGGCGGGCAGTCGTTGTGCCCCGCTGCGTACAGGTGCAACTGAGCGTCGCGGGCAGCGGCCGCCAGTCGGTGCGCATGCGAGACCGGGATCAAGAGGTCCTGCGTCCCGTGCACGATGAACGTGGGGGCGCGCACGTCGCGAAGCGCGGTCTCGTTGTCGAAGTGATCTGGAATGAGGAAGCGCGGAATGCCGAACCGCTTTGCCACATCACCGATGTTCGTGAACGTGGACCAAAGCACCATCGCGTGTGGCTGAACGTGCTGAGCCAACGCGCAAACAACCCCGCCGCCGATCGACCGCCCGTGCAAAACGAAACGGCTCGCGTCCACATCGGGTCGGCGCCGAACCTGCTCCACAAACCACCGGAAGTCTTCGCCGATCGTGTCCGCGCTCGGCCAACCCGCGCTCCGTCCGTAGCCGCGATACTCCGGCAACAGCACGCTGATCCCCATCTGAAGATACGGAGCGAGCATGTCGGGCCAGTGCTCGATCAGCTCACCGTTCCCGTGCGCGAACACGACAACCGGACGCGGGCCGTCTCCGGGAGCGGGGAGGAACCAAGCCTCGACCTCCCCCCCTCGGACCGGGCGCGCCAGTCGCTGTACGCCGTCGAAGTGGCGCAACGCCTCCGGATCTGCAGCCAGCATGTGCCTTGGAAAGAGAATCCGTCGACGCAAGCCGAACACGCTCGACCACCCTACCAGCGAACCTGTCGTCGAACAGGGCGGAAGATCGTGGAGCGCCTAGATGGGCCGCAGCGCGACCTGAAACCAGCCAGCGACCGGCGCCGGCGGTTTCTCGCAGCTCGGAGGAGCTTCTCCGCCGACCGGCCGCTTCTCCACCACCACGTCGAACCCACCGCGCGGACTCTCCACTCGGACCCGCACTCCGTCATCGGTCTCAGCTTCGGATGTTGGCACGAACCCGCTTGTCGCCATCTCGCCCACGTGTGCACGGACGAAGTGCACAGCCGCCTGCGCCGGAGCGCTCCAGCAGCTCCGACCTCGGAACAAAGTGAGGTCGTGGACGCGGCCCTGCGCGTGGTTGCGGACCAACGAGTCGACATCGTCAGCTTGCACGCGGCCATAACAGAGCCCCGTCGGCAAGCACAGCAACGTCGCGGCGAACCGGTGGCCGCCGAGGTGCGAGGTCTGCCAAACATCGACACCTTCGAGCGCGGCGGCAGCTTCGAACACCGGCGCGCCAAACTTGGCGCAGCAGCGGTCACGCTTGCCGTGAACGCAAACCCAGACGGCCGGCTCCTCGACCCGCCGCCCGCCGTCCGGGACGCCTCCTGCGCGGATGGTTTCAACCACGGACGGGAGGTCGATTTCGGACAGAGTCTCGAGGGACGAGACGTTCAACCGAACGACCGTGTCGCAGTCCGGCCCGGTCAACGCGACGAACACCGCCGGCTCGGAGCACTGCTCGCGACCCGGACGTCGAAGAGCCTGCGGTCGAAACCCTGGCAGCGCGGCGGCCCACATCGGCAGTCGGGACCGAAGAGCTGGGGGAACCGTGTCGCACTCGAACGCGTCGCGCGGCCAAACACCGCGCACCTCGACGCCCAGCCAAACGCTCGTACGGGCCGCTGCGGTCCCGATGATGGGCTCTTCGAGGTCGCTCGAAGCCTGCGCACAAAAGTCTTTCGCAACCGGCAGTCCCACAGACCTCGAAGCTAGCAGCGCGACAAATCGAAGCGGGAATAATCTTGGTTCTCCGCGCATCCCAACGCTATACGGAGACGACACCATGTGCGGCATAGTTGGGTATATCGGTGAGAATGAGGCGGCCCCCATCCTTTTGGAGGGCCTGCGAAAGCTCGAATATCGGGGCTACGACTCCGCCGGAGTCGCCATCTTGGGTCGCCAAGGACCCGATGCGGCCTCCGGTGCCTCGATCGCCCGATGCGAAGGGAAGCTCGCCAACCTGCGCGAACGACTCGCGCGGGAGCCCATCCGCGGCACGACCGGGATCGGACACACCCGGTGGGCAACCCACGGCCGTCCCACCGAATCCAACGCCCACCCGCATCGCCAGGGCAAGGTCAGCGTCGTTCACAACGGCATCATCGAAAACCACATGAACCTGCGCCGCACGTTGCAGGACCAGGGCTGCGTCTTCGATTCCGAGACCGACACCGAGATCTTCGCGCACCTCGTCGAGCGCAAGATGGCCACCGCAGCCAACCTCCGCGAGGCCGTCACGGCCGCACTCCAACAAGTGGAGGGGACGTGGGCGATCTGCGTGCTCCACGACGACACGCCCGGTGAGATGGTCGTCGCAGCCCAAAACGCACCGCTGCTGCTGGGCATTGGCGAGGGCGAGATGTTCGTCGGCTCCGACGTCGTGGCCATGCTCGACCACACGCGCACCGTGGTCGACCTCGAAGACGGCGACCTCGCGCATGTCACCGCCGACGGATACAGCCTGTTCAACGTCAAGGGCGAGCCGGTCGAGCGCGACAGCCGAGAGATCGACTGGAGCCCCGTCGCCGCCGAGAAGCAGGGCTACAAGCACTTCATGCTCAAGGAGATTCACGAGCAACCGCGCGTGCTCTCCGATGCGATGTCCGGGCGATTCACCGTCGTGGTCCCCGATGTGATCCTCGACGACGTCGAGCTCGACGTCTCCAAGTTCGATCGCATCATCATCTTGGCCTGCGGCACGTCGTGGCACGCGGCCCTGTGCGGCAAGTACCTGATCGAATCCGTCGCCCGCATCCCCGTCGAGGTCGACCTCGCCAGCGAGTTCCGCTACCGCGACCCCATCGTCTCCGAGCGTGACCTCGCGATCGTCATCTCCCAATCCGGAGAGACCGCCGACACGCTCGCGGCCCTTCGAGAAGCCAAACGGCGCGGCGCGAGCACGATGGCGATCTGCAACGTGGTCGGCTCCACGATCGCCCGAGCGGCCGACCAGGTTCTCTACACCCACGCAGGTCCCGAAGTCAGCGTGGCCTCCACCAAGGCGTTCACCAGCCAGCTCGTCGTGATGAGCCTCGTCGCGATCAAGTTCGGGCAGCTCACCGGAAAGCTCGACGACGACGCGCAGCGCTCCATGCTCGAGAGCCTCAGCGCCCTGCCCGAGGCGATGAACCGCCTTCTGGGTCAGCTCGCGTCCATCCGCACCGTCGCGCGTCGCTACGCCCACGCCCGCGATTTCTTGTTCCTCGGCCGCGGACTCGGCTTTCCTGTCGCCCTCGAAGGCGCGCTCAAGCTCAAGGAGATCTCCTACATCCACGCCGAGGGCTACGCATCCGGCGAGATGAAACACGGCCCCATCGCACTGGTCGATGACAACGTTCCCATCGTCGTGATCGCCCTGCGGGGACCGGGCTACGACAAAGTGGTGTCCAACCTGGAGGAGGTCCGTGCACGCGGCGGCAAGATCATCGCGCTCGCGACCGTGGGCGACTCGGCGATCGCAGACATCGCACAAGACGTCGTGTTGGTGCCCGACGTTCACGAGCTGTTTCAGCCCATCGTCGCCAGCATCCCGCTGCAGCTCTTCGCCTACCACGTCGCCGATCTCAAGGGCACCGACGTGGACCAGCCACGGAACCTGGCAAAGTCGGTCACGGTCGAGTAGCGGCAGACCTCGGACGAAGCACCCTCTCGGCCGACTCTGCACGCGGTCCGATCGGGGTCGCCACGGACCGCCTTTCGCCGTCTTGCCGGGCCCTCCCGCGAAGCGGTCGCGTGCTGTTCCAGCGAATCGCAATCGGCCGCGGGTCCGCGTAGGCTGCGCGAAGGATCGACGCAAGGTGACAACCTGCCGCGGCACGGCTCAGCTCGCGTCGCGCCCGTTTCAGAGGCGGCCGGGACGACGACCCCCACGGACAGGTCCCCCCGGTCAGGTGTATGCAAGTCTCCCCCACGGTTCAGCGCACAAAGCGCCACCCTAGTCCAGGGCGCGCCTGATACCATCAAAGGAGATGGCTAGCCGGCACGTCGCCCTTCCGCGGCAGCTCAAGCTGCAGGGAAAAGTCGTGGCTGGCCGCTACCTCGTCGAGGAGCTGATCGGCGTCGGAGGCATGGCTGTCGTGTTTCGCGGGCAGCACATGGGGCTGGGCCGCGCTGTCGCGATCAAGGTGCTGCGCCCGGAGTACGGAGACAACCCGGAGATCGCCGCGAGATTCGCTCGAGAAGCCCGCGCATCGTCTGGTTTCGACCACCCCAACTGCCGCGCCGTCCTCGACTGCGGAGAACTCGAGAACGGCCTCAAGTTCATGGCGATGCAACTGCTCGAGGGGCGCGAGTTGGCGAAGGTCCTCGGCAAGCCGCTTCCGCCGTCGCAGTGCATCGCGTTGACGCTGCAAGTGCTACGGGGGCTGGACCACGCCCATCGGCACGGCGTCGTCCACCGCGACCTCAAGCCCGACAACCTGTTTGTCACAAAGGATCATCACGGCAACGATCTTCTCAAGATCGTGGACTTTGGGATCGCCCGCATCGTCGACGAGAAGCTCGCGGACGGGCTCACGACCAAGGTTGGGGCCATTGTCGGGACCCCAGCGTACATGAGCCCCGAGCAAGCGCTGGGCGAGGACATCGACGGTCGCGCCGACCTGTACTCGGTGGGCATGATCCTCTACGAGATGCTCACCGGAGCCCCGCCATTCTCATCGACCGATGCGCGGACGTTGATGAAGGCACATGTTGCTGGGCGCGTCCCCCCGCTTCCGCCGTCCGTGCCTCCGCTGATCAACGCGGGACTCAGTAAGCTGATCGCACGGGAGCGAGCACGACGCTACTCCGACGCGGCGGCAGCCATCAGTGGACTCGAGCGAATCGCACGGACTCTGCGGTCGGACGCCAAGCCGTGGGTTCGACTGCTCGACAAGCCTGGTCCTCGGCGGGCCCCACGAAGCGCCCCGCCTCCGGCTCCTGCACCCGTCGGAGCCCGTCAAGCCCCGCCAGCCCCGGCACCAAGCGCCGAACCTACAGACTATGCGGTGAAGCCCGGTGACGACACCCACCACCGCAAGCTTCGGGCCCTCGACGACGCGCTGAACAAGGTCCTCGAGACCCACACCCCCATCGCGCACGAGTCGCTCCAGACGGGCATCCGCAACCAGAACGAGGGCCAGCCTGCGGCCCGAGAAGAGCCCGCCAGCCTGACGCCGAACTTCCCCTCGAAGATCGAAGAATACGACTAGGGGCCGTCCCCACCGAGATCACGGTAGGAGCCGGGCCGAAATCAGTCGCGCGTCCACTCGCCCGACTTTCCCCCGGACTTGGACAACAGCGCGACCTGGAGGACCTCCATCCCGCGGTCCATCGCCTTGCACATGTCGTAGATGGTGAGCACCGCGGTCGAGGCCCCCACCATGGCCTCCATCTCGGGTCCCGTCCGGTCCACAGCCCGAACCGTGACTCGCGCTTCGACCCCAGGGAGTTCCCGGAGGATGGCAAAGTCAACGTCGACGCTCGTCAGCCGGACGGGATGACACAGCGGAATGAGCCCGGCGGTGCCCTTCGCCGCCCCAATGGCCGCAAGGCGTGCGACCGAGAGGACGTCCCCCTTTCCCACAGCCCCGGACTCGATGCGCGCAAGCGTTGCAGGTTGCATGCGCACGCGCGCCTGCGCTGTCGCAGCGCGCGGGGTCTCCGGCTTCTCGTCGATGGCGACGATGCGAGCCGCTCCAGCCTCGTCGAAGTGTGTGAGAGGTTCGTCGCTCACGGTCGCGACGATAGCAGGGGCAAACGCTCGGAATCGGGCGAATAACCTGCTAAATGTCGCTCGCCCCCGAGCGGCGTAGGCCTATGAAAATCGGTATCCCGAAGGAAATCTACGAGGGCGAACGGAGGGTCGCGGCTACGCCCGACACCGTCCGGCGCATGATCAAGAAGCAAGGCTTCATGGTCGTGGTCGAGAAGGGTGCGGGCGTGTTGGCCAGCTTCCCCGACGCTGCCTACGAAGACGCTGGCGCGACCATTGTCGACATGCCCTCGGAGGTCTGGAACTGCGACATCGTCGCCAAGGTCCGGCCGCCCCAGTACCACGAAGGCACAGGTCAAGAAGAGGCCGAGATGCTCGCTGAGGGCAGCTCGCTGATCTCGTTCCTGTGGCCTGCCGAAGCTGACGCCACGATCAAGATGCTCGAGGGCCGCAAGGTCAACGCCATCGCGATGGACCAGGTCCCTCGGATCACGCGCGCGCAAAAGCTCGACGCGCTGTCCTCGATGGGCAACATCGCCGGCTACCGAGCGGTTGTCGAAGCAGCGCAGCAGTTCGGACGCTTCTTCACTGGACAGATCACAGCCGCGGGCAAAGTTCCCCCCGCCAAGGTGATGGTCATCGGTGCCGGCGTGGCGGGACTGGCCGCAATCGGAGCCGCTCGCGGACTCGGAGCCATCGTCCGCGCCTTCGACACGAGGCCCGCAGTCAAAGAGCAGGTCGAGTCGATGGGCGCCGAGTTCCTCGAGCTGGAGTTCGAAGAAGACGGCACCGGCGTCGGTGGCTACGCCAAGGTGATGAGCCCCGAGTTCATCGCAGCCGAGATGGCGCTGTTCCTCGAGCAGGCCAAAGAGATCGACATCATCATCACCACGGCGCTCATCCCCGGGCGCCCGGCTCCGCTTCTCATCAAGAAGGAAGCCGTCGAGGCCATGCGCCCCGGCTCGGTCATCGTCGACCTGGCGGCCGAGCGCGGAGGCAACTGCGAGGTCACAGAGCCTGGCAAGATCATCGACCACAACGGGGTCAAGATCGTCGGCTACACCGACCTGCCTAGCCGGCTTCCCGCGACTTCCAGCCAGCTGTACGGCACCAACATCTGTCACCTGCTCGACGACCTGGGCAAGGCCGAAGGCTTCAAGTTCGACCTCGAAGACGAGGTCGTCCGCGGATGCACCGTCGTCCACCAGGGCGAGATGATCTGGCCTGCCCCCAAGAAGGAGCAGCCCAAGCCCGCCGCGGCACCGAAGCCGGAACCCAAGCCGGAACCCAAAGTCGAGGAGGCGGACGAGCCCGAAGTCGCCGCCAACGAACCGGTCAAGGTCCCCTGGACGCTCATCGCGACCGGGGTCGCGCTACTGGGCATCGGCCTGGGCGCCCCCGAATCGTTCCTGTCGCACTTCACCGTGTTCGTGCTCGCCATCTTCGTCGGATGGCAGCTCATCTGGAACGTCGCCCCTGCGCTCCACACTCCACTGATGTCCGTGACCAACGCGGTCAGCGGCATCATCGTCATCGGCGGCATGTTGCAGGTCTCGGGTACTCCCGGCTCTGCCACCGTCATCCTGGGCGCCCTCGCCATTCTCGTCGCCACGATCAACATCGCGGGCGGCTTCCTCGTCACGCAGCGCATGCTGCAGATGTTCCGCAAATAGGAGGGAGACAGTCGTGACCGCATCTCTGATCACCGTCTCGTACATCGCCGCAGCGATCCTCTTCATCCTCAGCCTTGGAGGACTGTCGTCCCAGGAGACCGCCCGTCGCGGCAACTTCTACGGGATCCTCGGCATGGCCATCGCACTCATCGCCACCGCCGCCACGCCAGGCGTCGAGGGCTACGCGATGCTCGCCGGCGCCATCATCCCAGGCGTGCTCATCGGTGGGTTCTTGGCCCAACGTGTCGCCATGACCTCCATGCCCGAGCTGGTCGCAGTCCTGCACAGCTTCGTGGGCTTGGCCGCCGTCCTGGTCGGATTCGCCAGCTACCTCGGTCCCCAGCCACAGCTCACCGCGGTGGAGATGACCATTCACGAGGTCGAGATCTTCGTCGGCATCTTCGTTGGCGCGATCACCTTCACCGGCTCGATCATCGCGTTTGCCAAGCTGCGTGGCAGCATCAGTGGCAAGCCGTTGATGCTCCCCGCGCGCCACATGCTCAACCTGGGCATGGTCGCGGGCTCGCTCGTGCTTGGCTACATGTTCATCGACGCCGGCCACACGGTCACCGACAATGGAAGCCCGGCTGGCCTCATGCCCCTGCTGATCATGACGGGCATCGCCTGCGTGATCGGTGTGCACATGGTCATGGCCATCGGTGGCGCCGATATGCCCGTGGTCGTGTCGATGCTCAACAGCTACTCGGGCTGGGCTGCTGCTGCCGCCGGCTTCATGCTGAGCAACGACCTGCTCATCATCACAGGAGCGCTTGTCGGAAGCTCGGGCGCAATCCTCTCGTACATCATGTGTGCGGCGATGAACCGCTCGTTCATCAGCGTCATCCTCGGCGGGTTCGGCTCCGACGGCGGCGCTGCCAAAGGCCCGGCCCAGGTGGTCGAAGGCGAGGCAGTCCCCACCGACGTCGAGTCGGTCGTCAAGGACCTCAAGGAGGCCAACTCGATCATCATCATCCCGGGCTACGGGATGGCCGTCGCCCAGGCTCAGCACTCCTTGAGCGAGATCGTGAAGATCCTGCGCAAGGAGAAGAAGAAGGTCCGCTTCGGCATCCACCCGGTCGCCGGGCGCCTGCCGGGCCACATGAACGTGTTGCTGGCCGAGGCCAACGTCCCGTACGACATCGTGCTGGAGATGGACGAGCTCAACGACGACTTCCCCCGCACCGACATCTCCCTGGTGATCGGTGCCAACGACATCGTCAACCCCAGCGCTCTCGACGACCCCAACAGCCCGATCGCTGGGATGCCGGTCCTCAAGTGCTGGAAGTCGGGCAAGACGGTCGTCATGAAGCGCTCGATGGGCACCGGGTACGCCGGCGTTCAAAACCCGCTGTTCTTCAAGGACAACACCCAGATGCTGTTCGGCGACGCCAAGAAGAACGTCGACGCCATGCTGGCCGAGCTGCGCAAGTAGGCCTTCGCAAGGACCCCGCCCATGCTCCGAAGGGTCATCGCGTTCTTCGGCCACGCGCCCGCGCTGTGGCTCTTGTACCGCGAGACCATTCCCCCGCCGCTGAGGCGGCCCAACGCCATCGCCGTCGCGCTCACGCTGACGGCGATGGCGGTTGCGTTTGGGCTCGCCCCCGGCGGGTCGCCGGGTCTCGCCACGCTGATCACGTGGGTCATCGGCCACTTCGCGTGGGGCGCATTTCTCGCGATCCGGCTTCCAGATCCCACGAGCTGACCGCGTCCCCAGGCTCCCAGATCGGAGGTCAGTCTTCGAAGCAGATGTCGTCGACGAAGAACTCCTGTCCTCCCATCCCAAACCTGTCGATCACGACCGGGTCGGGGCAAATGATGTCGACTTCTCCGAACATGTGACCCACAGCGACGGTCTCCGTCACCTCAACGTCGCAGCCTCCAACGACCGTTCCGTCCAGGTCCATCATGTCGCTCGTGTTCCGGAAGTCGCCGTTGACCCCCATGTTCACGTTTCCGCCGAAGTCGGCGTACTTGTACGAAGCGGTGAGCGCGGGCGTGTCGGGGATGACCCGGAGGTTGATGTTGTTGAGATTGAGTTCGTTGGCGACGCCGGTTGCGTGGTTGCTCATCACCACCGTTGCAACCCCAGCGGGGGTCCAGATCCCGCTGGACCACTGGAACTGAAGGAACTCGACGGTCGACCCGTTGGGCGTCAGCGTGTCCCCGACCGTGTGGCTTGTGCCCACGTTCGGTCCGGAGAACGTGTAGCAGTAGGACGCGGCAGCGGCCGAACCCGCCGCCAACAAAACAGCGCCCGCAACGGCTACGGAGAGAGACTTGGAGATGGACCTGGAACGCTTGAAGGGGTTCACGGACCTCCATAGGCAACGAGTCCACCGCGAATGACACGGCGGCTTGCCTCCCTTGGGCGCCCCGGCATGCGATGCTCCCGCAATGCGCTCGGGGACCGTTGCATTGCTCGTCACCACCCTGCTTGGCTGCGGAAACACGACGGATGCAGTCGAAGAACCGGAGTCCGGCACGACCTCGACCGAGGAAGGGAGTTCAACGTCTGGCGACGACACCTCATCGTCTTCGAGCGGCGCGAGCCTCGAATCGAGCAGCAGCGACAACGAGGGCAGCAGCAGTGGTGGCCCTACCCCGACGTTTGGCGAGCCTGAGTCACTTCCAACCCCCGATGGCACGTGCCCGACCTTCGAGTCTGGAACGCTGGAGTTCGCGCCTGGCGAGACTGGCCCTCGTTCGGCCCGCGTCTGGGTCGACCCCGCAGCCGGGGGCGGTGGTCCACTGGTCTTTTACTGGCACGGCACCGGCAGTAACCCCCTCGAGGCTGAGTACGGGATCGGCGAAGCTGGCATCGACGACATTTTGGCGCGCGGCGGGATGGTTGTCGCACCGGTCTCGGACCCCGAAGCGGGCCAGTTCCCGTGGCACCTGGTACTAGGTCAACGGGAGGACGACATCCATCTGATGGACGAGATCGTCGGCTGCGCGGCAAACGGACCCGGGATCGACCCGAGCCGAATCCACGCTTTGGGCATGAGCGCGGGCGGCTTGCAGACAAGCCAAGTCAGCGTCCGACGCAGCTCCTACATCGCATCGGTCGTCGCGTACTCCGGCGGCATTCTCAACCCTGAGATCGTCAGCGATTCCCCGGAGAGGCCGTTCCCCGCTCTCATCTATCACGGCGGTCCAGAGGACATCGTGGTGGTCTCGTTCCAGCAGGCAAGCGAGCGCTACCGGACCCATATCGACAGCCTGGGCGGTTTTTCGCTGATTTGCGACCACGGGGGCGCCCACACGATTCCGGATGCTCGGGTGTACTCCTGGCAGTTCCTCCTGGACCACCCGTTCGATATTGCTCCATTTCCATACCAGGGAGACATCCCCGCCTGGGTCCCGGACTACTGCGTCGAGTAGCCCTCTTGTTCCAACACAGCCGACCGCCCGGCACCGATCCAGGGCCGACAGGCACGCGTGCAGCTTGGCGCCTCGCTGGTTGCGTGCAACCCTCCGCGCCGTGTCCCGTCCATCCCCTACGATGATCGCCACGCGACTCCTTGCACTGTCTTGCGTTGCGCTTCTCGGCGCCTGTGATTCGGACTCGGATGGAGTGGACACGGATGGGGGACCCGAGACCGAAGCGTCCGTCTCCGGTACTGGCGGCGAGTCTTCCGCGACGACGACCACGGCCGACTCCGAAGGCGTAACGAGCGACGACACATCCGTCGACCCAAGCGGCAGCAGCGGCTCGGACGCCACCGACCCGACTCAAGGCACAGACCCGACAGACCCGACCGCACCCACCGACTCGGAGACTGGCGACGACCCCGGAGCCCCACGAGTCCCCGAGCTGCAGGGGGAATGCCCGGAGTTTGTGTTGGGTGAGGGGGACAACCCTGCCGAGCTGTCGTTTCCCGTTGGCCTCGGCAGCCGCCGCGCGCTGGTCTGGTACGACCCGAGCCAGGGCGGCGGAGGACCGCTTGTGTTTTCCTTCCACGGCAGCGGTGGTGACCCCACCAACGCGATCGCCACCGTGAGCAACGACGCGATCGAAGACATCCTCGCGAACGGAGGCATGGTGATCGCACCGTTCGCAGAGCCCAGCGCGGCCACCGAGTGGTTCCTCGTCACGGGGAGCGCGCAGAACGATCTCGTCATGATGGACTCGATGGTTTCCTGTGCCGTCAACGATGGCGGCATCGACCCGTACCGCATCCACGGCGTGGGCTTCAGCGCGGGCGCGCTGCACATCGGCATTGCGAGCATCCTCCGAAGTTCGTACATGGCCTCGACCGTGGCCTACTCCGGAGGCATCTACAGCGAGGCAGCCTCCGAGAACCCCGACGCCACCCCCTCATCCCTCATCTTTCACGGAGGCGCGTCCGATGTTGTCAGCGGCCTCTCGTTTAGCGCCGCCGCGCAGCTCTACTTCAATGTGATTACAGAACGCGGTGGGGAAGCGGTCATCTGCGACCATGGGACCGGCCACGGCTACCCCGACAACGAGACCGGGATCTGGCGTCGCCGTGACGCGTACAACTTCCTTCTCGACCACCCCTTCGGCGTCGACCCCCACCCGTACGCGGGCGGACTGCCAGAGTGGACGCCCCCGTACTGCAGCGGCTGAGTCGCGCCGCGCGGCCTACTGGTCTTCGACCGCGCCGTTGCTGATCCAGGTGAGAATGTCGCCGAGCTCGGCCTCGGTCAGGCGTCCCTCCCCGGTCAGCGGGTTGAACGGCATCGTGTTCCCGATGATGCCGTCGGCTCCGATGAGCTTCTGGTAGAGGTAGCTGTTCTCGGCGTCCTCAGGCTCAATGAGCGCCAGGTCGGGCAGTTGCGCGGATTTCTCGAGCAAGCGCTCGTAGACACCGTCCCCGACCAACACCAGGTCGCCTTGCTGCTCCGCCTCGGAGTGGCATCCACCGCAGTTGGCCTCCAAGATCGGGCGGACTCGGGCCTGCCACGTGACCCCGTTGCCAAGCAGGTTCAAGGCCTCGGGGTCCTCGGAGTACGAGCAGTTGCGGTAGTCGATCGGCCCAGACAAGTACGCCTGGTCTGCGCCTTCGGGCCAGCCCTCGACCAAGCAGTACAAGCCAAGCATCTCCGCGATGCTCAGTGGCGCGTTGGCCAGCGGCATGCGTGAGCCGGGGATCGGCGCGTCGTGCATCTCTCCGCGGATGCGGGCGATCAAGTAGCTGTCTTCGGGGCGACCAGGGACGAGCATGGAGACCCCCATGTCCGCCGTGGCCCCGGCGACACCGTTGCGGTTGGCGTCTGCTTCCTCGATGCCGACGTTGATCAGCTCCTCGACCTCTTCAGACTGGTACTCGCGAACGTTGCCGATCAGGTGGGTCCCACCGTCGAGAACCGCCCACTGGGTTTCGTACGATGCGTAGGTGATCTCGTCGACCTCGCCGCCCTCGACGAACGTCCGCACGAAGCGCGCCGTCGACCAGCCGCCGTCACGGTCGGTCTGCACGGGCGTGACCAAGTGAATGTGAAGTCCCGGAGTGTCGGGCGAAAGGTTTGACGGATCGAAGTTGTCGACCTCGTCCCCCGCGATCTGCTCCACGTAGGCGATCTCGACTGGGTCGGTGTCGAGGCTCCCGGTGAACCGAATCCGGTCACCGCTGGGCTCGCAGCCGTCAAAGACCGATGTGGGCTCGCCGGGCTGCACGTTGCACGGTGCTTCGAATGCCGAGGCGAGGTTGGCCGGGGTGCGCAGGTCCGGGTACTCCTTGGCGTTGTGACAAACACCACCGTTGGGGGTGCACGTCCGCCAGATCACCTTTTGGTGGAGGTCGAGTCCGGTCGGAAACCGCATCTGGGCATCGAGCACCGTCTCGTCATCCCCATCGTAGGGCGCGATGTCTTCGGCCTCCGGAACCTCGGGCCGCTCCGGGTCGAAATCGATCCGGCCGCTGTTGTAGTCGACGGTGTCTCTGCACCCAGCCAAGGCCAGGAGCGCGAAGGCGACGAGTGAGGCGTTAGGGGCAGAGCGCATCATACGGGTCATCCGCGGGAAAGAACTCAGAGCTCTCGGCACCCAGGAAATCCATCATCGTTTTCCAGGTCGAGCGATACGAGAAGACATCGCCGGTGGGACTGAGGTCGCCAGGATCGGTGCTGCCGATGCTCTGCCCCTTGGCCCCGATCGGCCCTCCCATGAACGGCATCGACATCCAGCGCGTTGCAAAGTCGCCACCGTGGTCGCTGCCACGCGCCGAGTTGAAGCGGGCTCCACGGGCACTGCGCGAGAACTCGCTCCCTGCCGCAACGATCGTGTGGTCCCAGTAGGTGCCGCCGCTGGGGTGCTCGAGTCGCTTGAGCGACCACTCCAACGCGGAGAGGATCTGTACGAACTCCTCCATGCGGCCGGGCAAGTCCTGCTCTTCGTCGGAGTGCATGTCATAGCCCCCCTGGTCGATGTAGACCGCGGGGCATCCGAAGTGGAACAGCCGCAAGGCGAGATGGACCGCCCGGCCCCCCCCCGAGTCTCCAAAGACGGTCGCCAACTCCCCGTTGCTCAGCCCGTCGAACACCTCGCCGCTTCCCTCGCTGACCTTGAGGATGTCGCTGGAGAAGATGTCGGCGTAGGCCCGCGTCGCTTCGCGAGAACGGATGTACGCGTCGACGGTGGGACTGTGTGAGGGGTTGTGGCGCTCCTTGTTGCGCACGTCGTAGCCCTCGGCCATCGAACGCGCCCAGTCGGGGAGCTGCTCGGTCGAACCCGCGGCGAAGCGGTCCAGGTCATCCCCGCGCAACACCGCCGGTCGATACGCAGCGTAAGCACCCGAGCCCCGCCCCATCCCGGACTCTCCCATGATGACCGGCGGAAGATTCACGACCCCCGCAGCCGTGTCGGCTTCGGTGCGCTCGCGCAGTCCATACCCCAACATCGTGAACAGCCCGGTCGCCCCGCCCACCTCACCGGTGAGAAAGCGTTCGAGCCCCGTGGCGTGGTTGCCATCCGCGGAACCGGAGAGCGGCTCGTGATCCACACAGGGGAGCACGGTCATCTCGTTGGCGAACTCCGGCACCCGCTTCATGCCCAGCCCAGCGAGTTCGTCGGTGCGCCACTCGTTCTGGTCGAGCATCCGGCCCACCCCCCACTCGGTCCCCCCGGCGACACCGCTGGCGAGCCCGAAGGGGTTGAACTGCTCACCGACCGCGCCGTTGAACGCGACGGGGAACCGAAAACCACCGGAGAGGCGGATGTAGATGAGGTGCTTGGCGGTGCCGAACGCCTCGGTCGCCTTGACCTCCCGCGGGATCCACAGATGGGGGAAGGCCAGGCCGGCCGCAGTCATACCTGCGCCCTGCAGAAGTCGTCGTCGCGAAAACTTGGAACGTGCCATGGGTCGCGAGCCTCCTAGTAGAAGAGCATCTCCGAGCTGGAGAGCAGGGCAAAACACAGCGGCCGCGCGAACGTCTCGGCCGTGCATGGGGCTGGATTGCACTGCGACGCTGCAGCGCGGGCTTCTTCGATTTCTTCCTCGTCGGGGCTACGCCCCAAGAACACGGCCTGCTGGTAGGCGAGAATCGAATCCGCAGTGGCGTCGTCCAGCACCGTGTCTCCGCTCATACCGCCAGGTATCAGCCGCCCTAGATCGACACCGCCTGCATCACCAATGCCGCAGACCTCCGCGACGAACGATTCCTGGACAGCCGTGTTAAGCACGCTGATCGTGGTGAACCGTCCACCGACTTCGTTGGACGGACACCCACCGAGTGTGCGAGCCAGGTTGCGGTAGTTGTCCTCGACCTCGAGGTCGCCCGTCATCTGCCACCCCGAGTTGCGAATCAGCGCCAGGGCCCAACCACTGAGTCCCCCTCCGTATCCGTCGTCTTCTTCGTCCGGCTCGAGGTAGTCCTCGGGGTGCGGCAAGCGATGATCGCAACGCGCCAAGTTGGCGCCTGTCGTGGCCTTGATGGAGTCGATCCAGCCTTCGACCTGAATCTGTTTGTAGGGCCCGTAGGTCCAGCGGCGCTCGGTCTCCGCCCCACCCCGAGACGACTGGAGGTACGCAAACGATGTGGCGATCGCGTAGTGCAGGGCTCGGATGTCGCCCTGGTACTCCAGCAGATACTTCACGAGTTCGTGGCGCACCGCCGGAGCGTCGACCGCGAGGTCATACCCGAGATAACGGGTGAGTGTTTCTTCGACGATGAACTCCCAGAATGCAGGGTCGCTCGCGATGATCCGCCCCGGAAGCTGAAGCTTCTGCCACTCCTCGGGGAGCAGCTTTCCTGTCCACAGCAAGCCCTCGAGTTCCCCCGACTTGGTGACACGCTTCGCATCGGGCCTCAGGGTGAGTTCCTGGTGACCCCATAGAACGCTCGTGCACTCGCCGATGGTCGCCGGGTCGGCGTTCCCCTCGTCGTCGACACACGCGAACTCGATGTAGGAGTCAGGCAACCGCCCAACGTGCGGATGGTCGAAGTAGCCGTTGTTCCACAGCCGATACAGCCGCGCGATGTCGCTGCGCTCGCCCTCGTACGGCGGGCGGCCCAGGAACAGCTCGAACATGAACTCGGCCCGGTCGGCGGGAGTGTCCAGCCGCCGCATGATGACCGGGTGCGCGCTGGTCACTGCGGCGAACTCGTCCCAAGCCACGCGCCCCTCGAACGCCTTGCCGACCAGTTCGTCCATGTCGTAGGCGCGCTCGAAGTTGACGGCGCGGTTGTTGTACAGGAGGCGGTCGGCCCAGCGAAGCTGTTGCACGCGCACGAACTCGTCTGTCGCCAAGAGCTGCGAGACCGTCTGGCCCCAGGTCTCGGCCTGGCAGACCGTCGCGCTTTCATCGGCACTCGGGAAACGTCCGAGCAAGTCGGCGTAGAGCCGACGGCATGCTTCCCCGCGATCGAGCGGCCTCGTCGAGAGCCCCGCGCCCCAGGTCACCGGGCACATGCCAACGTTGACCGGGTTGTCCAGCGGGAGGCCATCGCAGTAGCTGGCGCAGTCGCCATCACAGTCGACGATCAAGCCCTCGGCCGGCGCCTCGACGTCCCGGGGTTCGGGCATGGCATCCGCCCCACCTCGGAAAACCCCGTCGGTGATCGGTGCTCCGTTTCCGACGAGCTGTCCCGGTCCGCGTGCCGGGTCGCTCGCGTCGAGCCCGATGACGTCTCCACACCCAACGCACGCGACCGCGCCGAGTCCGATCGCTAGCACCCTCCCCAACATCCCAACCAAGTGTAGCGAGATGCAGTGGACGCGAAAGGGTCCGTGCCCCCCAACAACGGTGCCGCCGCCCCCCGCATGCACGACAAGGTACGTCCCTCGTCACACATGTACTGCATCGTGTTCGCGAGCAACTTCGCGAGCATGGATATACTCGGCGCGTGCCTTCGCTTGCTCGGGGACCCCTCGCACGTCGTACCACCCTCACCGCTGCACTCGGAGCAGCGCTCGCATTCGCCTCGCCCGCCGCGGCCGCGCCTGAAAAAGACGAAGGCAAGGCGGAGGATGCAGCCGAGGACGAGGCCGAAGACACCGAAGCTGATGCGTCCGAGTCCGACGCCGAAGCCTCGGTGAGCGCGAGCGCAAAGCCGAAGAAGAAAAAGAAGAAGAAGAAGAAGGCCAAGAAAGCCCGCAGCCCTGCGGCCCCGATGAAGAACCGCGTGGGATTCGGCGCGATGCGAACCCTCGCAGGCCTCAACGGGTTGTTCGTCCGTTGGTACGCCGCGGACCGATTTACCGCCGGACTCAACCTCGGCGCCGCGACATTCTCCCACGGCGACACCGACGAAAACGGCGAGTTCGAACGCACGCGAACCGTCGGTGCCATGGGTGTGGGTCCCGAGTTCTTCTACTGGCCTTTCCAGGGTGACCGCAGCCAACAGGTGCACGCCGACTTCGGCGTCGGCGCCCGCGTGTCGGCATACTTCGGATTCTTAGGCCAGCTCGAAGAGGAAGAAACCGACACACTCGACACGCCGCTCGAGATCGACGTGGAGATCCCCGCAAGCGTCCAGCTGTTCATCGGCAAACGCGTCGCGATCGTGCCCGAGTTCGGGGTCGCGTTTCGCATCATTCCAGGCAACCGGGAGCCGGACCAAAACGGTGAGTTCGACGCCAACCCCGGCCGGGGGATCGGCGCGAAACGGGGCACGACGAATGGCCCCGGGTTCGGCTTCGACCTCGGGGACCACGGGGGCCTGTTCATGGGCATCGGATTCGCCTACTTCTTCGGCGACACGAAGGACTGAGCGCAAGTATCCTCCCGCGATGACGTCCTTCGCCGAACGCCTGCCGAAAGTCGAGCTGCATCTCCACATCGAGGGCACGCTCGAGCCGGAGTTGATGTTTGCGCTCGCAGACCGCAACGGAGTCACGTTGCCGTATGCGTCCGTGGACGAGCTCCGCGCAGCCTACGACTTCGGCAACCTGCAGGACTTCCTCGACCTGTACTACCAAGGCGCCAACGTCCTTCAGAAGCAGGAGGACTTCTTCGACCTCGCCTGGGCCTACTTCACACGTGTCCATCGAGACAACGTCGAACACGCGGAACTCTTCTTCGACCCGCAGACCCACACCGATCGCGGCGTCGCGATGGGCACCGTCATCGAGGGGCTGACCGCGGCCTGCAAGAAGGCTCGAGACGAGTTGAGCATCAGCTCCTCGCTGATCCTTTGCTTCCTCCGACATCTCTCCGGAGAAGCCGCGGTGCAAACACTCCGGGACGCTCTCCCGTACCGAGAGCATTTCATTGGTGTCGGCCTCGACAGCGCCGAGGTTGGGAACCCGCCCGAGCGTTTTTCAGACGCGTTCGACTTGGCGGGAGCGGAGGGCTTGCACCGAGTCGCACACGCCGGAGAAGAGGGCCCGCCGGAGTACATCTGGGGGGCGCTCGACACCCTTCACGTCGAGCGGATCGACCACGGCGTGCGATGCCTCGAGGATGCCAAGCTCGTCGAACGATTGGCGAGCGAACGCGTCCCCCTGACGGTATGCCCGCTGTCGAACACCAAGCTGCGTGTCTTCGACGACCTCTCCCAGCACAACCTCCCCAAGCTGCTGGATGCGGGTCTGTGCGCGACGATCAACTCCGATGACCCGGCGTACTTCGGAGGCTACATGAACGACAACTTCGTCCAGTGTCAGCAGGCACTCGGCCTGTCGAACGAGCAGCTGAAGCTCCTGGCCGACAACGCGATCGAAGCCAGCTTCGTAGGCGGCACACGAAAAGCCGAGCTGCGAGACAGCCTGGCGAAGGCGAGCGAAGAAGCGTAGCCGCGATATCTCGCGACGGACCAGGCTTGGGCTCAGCCCCAGTGCCTGGCACGGGCCTTTCACTCCGCAGACAAGGGGTTCCCGGATGTTGGTGGCTTGCGCGAAGCGGAGCGCCGGGGAGGTTACTCGACGCTCACGACGGCATCTTTGCCGAGACGGAATCGGGTGGCACCGCCACCTTCGGCCCGCTCCACCAAGCCAGCCCCATCGACCCCGGCGCCGATCAGGTCTTTCCGGACCCTATGGAGCAAGGTGTTGAGGTCGGTTCGGCTCTTGCTCTGGTTGGGCCACACCCGCGGAATGACGACTTCGTCGTCCACGAAGTCCCCCGGAGCGAAGTCAGACGGCGGCTGAAGCAGGGCTGCGATGAGGTTGCAGCGGCGCTCGGCCAAGTAGACGGTGACGGTGCGCTTTTCGACGCGCATCTCGACGCGACCCCCACGGGGCAAGAACGTGAGCGTGACCGAAGTCGCCCCGGGCTCAGGGCGCAGATGATGCCGGGTGGTCTCCGCGGAGGAGGAGTCGCCTGCCAGGACCCGAAGCGCGAGGCCCCCAGCTTTGACCAGGTCGCCGACCCGCGCTGTTCCCACGTCCCCTTCCTCGAGAAGCTTTCCCGCGACCTTCACGTTGGCGACGTTGGCCTCGACGGCAACGAACCCGTCGCGAGGACTGAGCGTGACCGCGCCTTGGGCGAGAGCATCCGTCCGGAGGTCGTCGCCGGTTCCGCCCCCGATGGTGAAGCGTTCTTTCGCGACGGAGTACAGGCCACCCCCGACCATCTGCACCAGCCATCGCGGGCCATCGTCTTCCTTCGGCTCGGCGATCACGGAAAGCTCGAGCTCACCGATGCGAAGGGTGACCCCCTCGGCGACACTCACCGGCGCGTCGACCGCTTTCCCATCGACCAGGCACGGCGCGGCTCCGAGCGGAACCATCCGAGGCTCGCCGGACTCGAGGTGGACCAGCATCTGATGACGGCTGACCTCGGGCTCGGCGACAACGATGTCGCAGTCGGACGCGCGTCCGATCAACAGGCCGCGCGCGCCGATCTCGCGTCGCGTTCCCGTTGGATCCTGAAGCCACCAAGCCACGGCGTTCATCAGGTGGAGTCTACACCCCTACGGCGCCGAACGTTGCACCTCGAACTGCCCCGCCAAAGGGACAGTGACAGGCGGACGCACGGGGTCGAAGTCCAGGATCTCCGAGAGCGTCGCGAGGGCTCCAACGCCGTCGAAACCGCCAATTTCCACAAGAACCGTGACCAGGTCGTCCACCCGGATCTCGCCTGTGACAGCCAGGACATCGGAGAACGCGTCTGTCTCGACGGCCCCGGCGATCACTGCCTGCTGGACACGGATGTACAGCACTGTTCCCCCGCTACGTTGTACCGGGATGGTCAGCGAGAACGGCTCGGTGATGAAGCCGGCCTCGCCCCCACTCGCCACGTCCGCGCGTTGCACGTGCTCGTGCAGGATGGAGCCATTCTCGTCCGGGTCGTAGCCCAGAGCCAACGCCGGACCATCGGGGATCCACCCCCAGCGCAGCGGGGGCATCACGAATGCGAGCGCAGTCTGAGCCAACGGGGCGACAGGCTGCTCGAGTTGCAGACCGCCCACGGGGGTCTCGCCCAGGATGGCCGACCGCACCACGGCGCCCGAGACAGGAAGCGGTGCCCCGTTCGTGGTGAGCTCGCCATCGACCGCCCAGTACCCGGGCTCGTCCCCCAGGTTGAGCTCGGCGTCGTCGGGTCCCACTTGCTCCGCACCGACCGAGACCGTCCCGGCGAGGTCGAGGATATCGGGCCACGACAGATCCAGCGCTGCACCCACCGCGGTCATCGAATCCTCGAAGCGGACCGACATCGCCGCGTCGACCGAGCCGCCCCCTAGGATCACGGCGACCTCGTCGTGCCGGTTCTGCCAGTAGGTGAGCAGGTGCGTCTTGGTGTGGACGCGGTATCCGTAGGTGGTGCCGTTGGCCACGGCCGTGTCCGGTGAAAGCCCTCCGCCGAGAACCTGCTCGGCGGGATAGCGATACGCGGCCTCACGCCTTCGGATGACCGCTTCGCTCGCCTCGAACGCAGCCTCGGCCACGGCGAACTGGGCATCGGCATCCGTGTGTGGCGGCTGGGCCCCGGCGAGCTCCCCTCGGCGATCTGCCACGATCGCCCGATACAGCGCCTCGGTGTGCTCGGCTCTCAAAGCGTTGATGCGGACCCCATCGATGAGCTCGTCCAACCAGGGCTGGCCAGCTTCGGGCACCTGCAGTGCTTCGAGCCTGTCCGCCCAGCCGTGGCCGAGGGTGGCCGCTTCGGCGAGCGCCGTCAGGTCGGTAGTTTCGAACACATCCAGCTGTTCGCCATCCCAGCCGTGCACCGTGGAGAACGGCACCCGGACCGGCCGGAACTCGAAGCCACTGGCCGCCGCGATCTCGTCGGCTTGGTCCTCCCCTGCGAAGTAGCTGTAGAGGCCACCGGGTCGCCCCTGCCAATCCGTCCGCTCGAGAAAAAACTCGCGCTGGTGATCCATCACCGCCTCGAGCACCTCGATCGCTTCGGCCCGAGCCTCGCACCCTTCCCACTGCGACGGTGCGCAAAGCGGGTCGAACATCTCCCCGAGCGCAGCGCGCAGCGAGACGTCCACGTTCCACGCCCACAGTCCGACAGCGTAGTCCTGCTGCCAGTAGCCCCACTCGTGCCCGGAGTTGAACATACGGTGCGAGTACAGCGTGCCCCGACCACGCGCGGCGAGCAGGTGTTTGGTGAGCTCGACGTCTCGATGCCGAGTCCACAGGTACAGCGGAAGGTAGACGGGGACGCTGTTGTCGAAGCTGAGCCACCACGATCCCTCCGGAAACCACTGCATCGGCCGTCCCTGTGCCGAGGCCCGCTCCATCAAGCACAGTTTGTGGCTGAAGGTCTGCTGGTTGTAGACACGAGCCTCCCCCTCGAGCGGGTAGAACATCACCGTGTGCACCGAAACGCCCAGCCCCGGGTCGGTCTGAAACGCGAGGTCGTAGTAGTCGCCAAGACCGTCGGTGTTGGTCCCGGGCGCGCACCCCTGGTCGCCGAAGTTCGGCGTGGGCTGGCTCCCGGTGATGTGCACGTTGATCAACACATCGATGTCGGGGCGAAGCTCCAACGCCTTGGCCCCTGCCCACTCCATCCACTGCACGGTTTGCTGGTCGGGTGTCGTCGTGAACTCGGTGGGGCCGAAGTGAATCCCGAACCACCGCGCGTCGGGAACCTCCGCGAGTTTGCGCGCGACCAGTGTTTCGATCTGCTCTTGAACGGGCTCGGGACGGGTGGGATCGATCTCGGCGCTGGCACCTTGTTGTTCGTTGTGCAGCGTGATGCCCGTGCCCCGCGCAAACCCCATGTCCGTGCGCAGCGCCTCGAGTTCATCGACCCTACGCGCGCGCGACTCGTCGGAGGCCACACCTCGCCCGGCTCCACGAAAGCGATTGCCGCGGTTCTTCACGATCCACGCGTTGACGTTGCGGGCCTCGTCGATGGGCACGTCGCCGTCGGAGAAGGACTCGAGGTGCTCGAGCGGGTGCGAGCCATGAAACGACCAGGACCGCCACGCGTAGTCGGGGATGTAGTCGAGCCCTTCACGATGCAGCGCGGTGGGGCGCAACGCGAGCGGTCGCAGGTCGGCGAGGGCGTGCTCCGGAACGAACTCGTGCTCCGGATGGAAGAACCGAACACCCAGCCGGCGCAACGACTCGTACAGTGCGTACTGCTGCGCGAGCACGGTGTTGCCATCGAGCATGACAAAGGCCGAGCCGAATCCACCGTCGGTGGAGCGCCAAGAACCCTCTTCGAAGGCGTCGAGCACAAACCCCGATTCTCCGAGCGCCTCGAGGCGCGGGCCGTCGTAGCGCTCGGGCAGGAGGTTCGACGCGTCCAAAACGACCACCAGCGGAGTCCGGGCGTCTCGCGCCAGGGTCCGGGCGCGATTCCAGTCGTCGGTCTGCTCGATGCGGGGGACATCCCCGGTGATGCGTTCCAAGTATGCGCTCGCCTCCACCGACAGCCGCTCCATCGCGGGGTCAGCGGCGGTCGGTAGGATCAACAGACTCGACGCCGAGGTCGATTCAGCGGCCCGGGGGCGCTCGGAGCAACCCAAAACGGCGGCGAGCGCTGCAACGGGTGCGAGACGTCGAAGCACCCTTCAACTATAGCGGCGGCTGTCCAGCCTGCGACGCTCGGTGGTGCCAGGGGACAGGACCGCGCCGAGCGGTGGCAGCCGAACCCACATGGCGCGCGAACCTCGAGCGTCGCCCTCAGACGTCCGTGAACAGCGTCTGCACCGGGTCGGGCAACCGGTTCTCGACCATGGCCGCCGGACCGCGGCGCTCGGCGAACGCCCATTCTGCGATGAAGCGGGATGCCAAGCCCGCGGATCGAGATCGTGCCCAGGCACGAGGACCCGGGCGATGGCGCACGGACCACCCCCCGGCGCAGCACTCAGCCGCAACCATCGCCGGGACCGGGAAATACCGGTGGCAGGGCGACGGTGCCGCCGGGCGTCCCATCGGTCACGAAGGGTTCGCAGCCCTCCTCAAGCGAGCTTGCGAAGAAGAACAGGAGGTCCGGACCCACGGGCTGAAGCTGTTCCGGGGAGCTCCAGCTGGGACCCGGGGAAACGTCGAGCAACATCTGCGTCCCTTCGGCGGTGCCATCCGTGGCCCACAACTCGAGCCCATCCTCCCCGTTGTTCGCCGCAAACACCACCCACGGGTCGCCATCGAGGCTGGGGTTCGCAGGGACGTACAAAGCGCCGCTATCAAACCCGGTCACCCCGCCTTCGTCGATATCCACAAGGAGTTCGGTCCCCTCCGGAGTTCCGTCCGTAACCCAGAGTTCCCGGCCGAGCATGCCGTCGGTGGCCCGAAAGACCGCAGCCGAACCGACCGTTGTGAAGCCAAACGCCTCCGAGTTTCCGTTGGGGTTGAGGTCTCCGAGGGACACGGTCCCCCTCGGCGTCCCGTCGGAGATGAAGGGCTCGGAAAGCTGCCCGGGCACCGAAGCACTAAACAGGACCTGGTCACCGAGCGACCCGGAGATCACCGGGCTGGACCCCGCCGGCCCCGGCTGCGCATCCAGGACCTGTAGCGTTCCTGCGGCCGTACCATCGGTCGCCCAGACCTCACGGCCGTCCTCGGTGAGCGCCGTGAAGTAGATGAGGCCACCGAGTGCTTTTCGGAAGAAGGCCGGCTCCGAGCTGCCTTCTGTGTTGAGATCCGCCAGCAGCATCGTCCCCCCCTCGGTTCCATCGGTCACCCATGGTTCCCGATCACCCGCCAGCTGGGCCTGGAAGATGATGAGGTCGCCCAGCACCGCCGCACCGGAGATGTTGTTTTGCGTCGACGGCTCGGGGTCGAAGAACTGCTCCATGACCCCTCCGGGCTGTCCGTCCGTGACCCAAAGCGCTCCTCGAACCTGCAGGTATAACAAGCCGTCGAGCACCCCAGCCGTCACCGCCCCCGAGCTTACCGGGCCGGACTCGATCTCCTCCAGCATCACCGTGCCCTCAGGCGTTCCGTCCGTACTCCACAGCTCGGTTCCGGTCGCGCTCGTACGGGCGCTAAACAGGAGTCGGCCGCCAACCCCGGCGACAAACAACGGGTCGGAGCTCCCACCGCCAACGTTCACGTCAGCCAGCATGAATGTGCCCGCGTCCGTGCCGTCCGTGATCCAGGGCTCGGAGCCGTCTGCCTGCGTGCGACCGTCGAAGATCGCTTTGTTTCCGCACCGGACGGCCACGTCCGCGACATCCTCGTCGGCATTCCCCTCCGCGCGGTCAACAACGCACAACTGCACGCCGGGGATCTCGGATGCGGTCACCGAGTACGACTCCCCGACCTCGAGTGGAGTCTCGAATGTGAACGGTCCGTCCGCCTCCAGGGTGAGCTCGTCGCCCTCGTTGTTCTGGAGCGTGATCGATCCGTTGAGTCCCGACACGACCCCGCTCACCGTGACCGACAACACGCCGCCGGAGCTGGACCCGTCGACCGCCGTCGTCGCCCCGGTCTCTGCGTTTGTCGTCGACCCCTCGGGGGTCCCGGTTGAACCGCTGGTCACGGTCACCATCCCGGTCGGGTTTGTCCCGGCGGTCGAGTCGTCCGTGCCCATCCCCCCTTCAGTATCGGTATCTGTGTCCGCGGCAACGGAGCCCCCACACCCCACCACGGCAAGCCCGAGCATCCATCCCCAAGTCCGCATCATGCGGAGATCGTACCGCGTCGAGTCCGGTTCGCGTGGACGACCGCGACAACACCGGGGCCACTTCGACCGCCGAGTGAGCGGAATCGGGCCTCCTCATCGCCCTCGGTGTTCGGTACCGTCGAGCGTGGTGCAGCCGCAGCAGTTCAACTTCAAGTACATGGTCATCGGCGTCTCCGCCGTCATCGACGGCAACGGCGGGGTGCAGGTGACCATGGGCCTGCGGAAGCTGAACACGACGTTGGCTGCGATCAAACACGTGTACGTCGTCCGCCACGGCGATCAAGCCGAAGAGGTCCTCATCTGCCACGAGACCGCCCCGGGGAAGACGAAGATCTATCGGGCCAACGCCAACATGGGCGACCCGGAGTTCCGCCGGTTCGTCGACACGATCGCGCACTACCGTCCGGAGACCGACCTACGCCGATACGATTCCCAGACCGCCCACCGGATGATGGGGGCCACCAACATCTCGGCGATCATCCCCGTCGTCATGACCGCCCTCTTTACATTGGGCACACTGGTGATGGTCCTCCCGTGGATCATCCACGGAATCGACAGCGGCCACGCCGAAGTCACCGTCGCCCAGCTTGGCGACGCCGAGTTTTCTCCCGAGAGCCGGAACGTCACGGTGAAGGAGGGACAGTTCCTGATCGATGCGGCGCTGCAGATCGAGACGACGTCCGAAGGCAGCACCACAATTGAGTGGGCCATCCCCTTGGTCCCCGAAGACTGGGAGACCGGCGACCCGGTCCATGTCGTGCTCAAGACCCACGAGCTGAGCGCAGCCGAAGCCGCGGGGCTCGACCCCGCGACTGGAGTCGATGGGGTCCTTCGAACCGTGATGTGGGAAGGGCTCCCCACCGATGAGGCCGACTATCTGCGCAACAACAACGGCATCGACCTCGCAGAGGACTCCGTCGAGATCGAGTACCAGGCCGACACCTCGCTGGATCTTTACCTCGGCATCGGCCTGGTCGGGTTCATCTTCGTGCTGATGAGCATCGTCTCGGTCGTCGTAGCCCGCAAACAGAAACAACAACAAGCCGCTGTGGCCACCGGGGGTTAGAGCGGGCCAACCCCGGCGTTGAAGTCGCAGCTTGAGTGATTCGCCAATCTAGGCTGCACTACCCGCAGTGTTCCTGCTGCTCACAACTGCACTCTTCGCCGCCGAGCCCTGCTACGGGTTTTCTCAACCCGAACAGATCGAAGGCGAGCACGTATGGGTGGAGTACGACGAGAACATCTCGCAGGCCACCGCGCAGGCCGTTGTGGATGAGGCCGATGCGGCTTGGAACGACTATGTGGAGACCTTCAACTGGCCCGCGCCTCCGGGACCATTCTCCGTCATCGCAGATTTCACGGACGACTCCGCGTTCGGGCGATGCATCACCGTCGAATGCGACGGCATAGACCTTCCACGGTGTTCGGTCTACGAGCCGGCCTTCACCTCCGGCAACCACCTCAACACCACGGCACACGAGCTCGGGCACGCGTTTCAGTACGGCATCACCGGGCCCTTTGGTGTGAGCCTTTCGGCGTGGGCTTGGTGGATGGAGGGCACCGCCGAGTACATGTCTTACCGGCTGCAGCCTGTCCAGGGCACCGTCTCCGTCGTCGAGACCTACCTGGGCAACCCGCAGTGGCAGTTGCACCACAAGTTTTCCGAGTTCATCGCAGGAGACCGAACCGGGCACCTGTACGGCACCGCCGTGCTCGCGATGTTCATCGACGAGTACTACGGCGGTCCGGACACCGTGCGTGAGACGTGGGAATGGGGCTCGATGCAGGGTGAAGACCCGATCTTCTTTCGAGATGCGATCGAAGGTATCGGCATCAGCTTCGACACTTTCTGGCCGGACTACATGGCGCACGTCAGCACCGTCGATCTGAGTATCGGCGCCGAGGTCTCGCAGCTCCCCGCCCACCTCGACTTCGACACGCTTCCCGGCGCAGCGACGCCTCCCGACGTCTACTTCCCAGAGGGCCTCGGCATCACTTTCTTCCGGGTCCCCAAAGGACTGGGGCAGCCGGACTCCGACTTGGTGGTTCGTATTCTCGGTGACGAGAGCATCCGATGGCAGGGGGCGCTCGCCCGGGTTGAGAACGCGGTGCCGGGCGCATCGGTCGAGGACTACGTCGGCGCGCAATCCGGCGACGACGGAGTGGTCGAGCTGGTCTTGTCGGACTTCGATGGAAGCCACGATGTGATGGTCGCGCTGTCCCCCGAAACGATCTCCCCCGAACCCTTCGCCTTCAGCATTGAGGCCGAGCTGACACCGACCGAGGTCACAGCCGACACCGACGGAAGCTCCAGTGGAGAGCCGCCGCCGGTCTCCGAGACCGACGATACCGCCACGGACCCGGGCCAAAACAGCCCCCCAAACGGGTCTGAAGGTTGTTCGGTCGGGGGGTCGCGCAACACCGGGGCCGGTTTTTTCGCTCTGTTTGGACTCGCTTTCGCGGGCGTCCGTCAGGGACGCGTCAGTGCCAGGTGATCGGACCGTCCGAGTCACACGCCTCCGCCGCCACAGCACCGGGCTCTCGGAAGTGTGTGAGCGCAGCCGTGAGCCCACACTCCGTGAAGAGCACACCATGAGCGCTGGTTGGGGAGACAACGATCGTCTCACGCGAGAGCCGACTCGCAACCACGTCAGCGAAGTGGGCCGGGGTCGCATCGTCAAACGCGCCGCCGAGTAGCAGTGTGGGGAGTGATGACTCGACCGGGGCTGCCGGAATCGAGAGGCCACCTCCATCCGCGAGTTCATCACACACCGCCGCCCACTCCTCGTAGCTCGTCCCCGGCAGGTCCGCGAGTGCGGCCTCGACCGGGTCATCCAAGTTCGGGACGACGCCCGAGGCGGACAGCGCTGAGAACGTGTCGTTGCACTGAAGGATGAATCCTCCGGCGTCCAGGGTGCCGCGGACGGCCCCGGCGATGCTCGGCTCCCCCGGTTGTGGCTCGGGGTAGATATCCGCGGCCGGAACCTCCGCCGCTGTTGTCGTGTCCCCTCGTTCGAGCTCGTCCACAAGCCGAGGCATGAACCCGATGGTCTCCGCGGAGAGCGCCAACTCCCCGGCCGCCGTGTAGACAAGCCACGAAGCATCCAGCGTCACGTAGTTCACCAGCTCTCCATCCGGCCCGGGGACAAACTGCCCCTGCGGGAGCGGCAGCTGGAGCGGGTCCTCGTCGAGCGTCGACAGCAGCGCAAGGAAGCGAGTCCGAAATTCCGGGTACGCCGCAGTGCACATCGCATCCGCCTCGCAGGCCTCGAAGTAGGCTTCGACCTGACTTCGAATGTTCTTCGCGAACGAAAAGAACGACGCGGGGTCCAACTTCGCGACCGATGCCAACACCACGGATTCGATCCCCTCGGGGTAGGAGTCCATCACCAACTGGGCGAGCACCGTCCCGTAGGACTCGCCAAGGACATGCCAGCGCTCGTACTCGAGGTTCCGCCGGAGCGCCTCGACGTCATGCCGACTCTGCATCGAAGTAAAGACGGAAAGGTCCTGACCGGCTGCCCGAAGCTCTGCGATGCAAGCGGCGCCGCCGAGGAGTTCACTGTCCGCTTCGATGTCGGGGCATTCCAAGCTCGGCAGAGAGCCCACCGTACCGCGCGGTGTGAAGAACACGAAAGGCCGCTCGCTGACGAGCAGGTTGATGAACTCCGCCCCATCGGTCAAGTCCGTGGGTAGGTCTCCGCCTGGCCCGCCTGGGAGATAGACCACTGGCGTCGTGTCTTGAGGCGTCTGGCTGGTCCGGACAACCGTCGCGTGGATTTCGACCGTAGCCTCGAGGCTCGGGTTGTCCCAGTCTGCCGGGACGGTGAGCGTGAAGCACTCCTGCTCCGCACCTGTGATATTCGCCAAGCATGGGGCCGATTCAATCGACGAGTAGGTCTCGAAGACGTCCACTGGTGGCCCAGGGGGAGAATCGTCGCATGCGCCCAACCAGGGCAGCACCGCCGCGAAGGCGGCGCAATAGCGGGAACAACTCCAGGGGTAACTACGGTTCTGGTTTCTCATTCTTTCCTTGGTTCAGGGTCTGGTCCGGACAAACCTGGTTGGAGGGATCTCGTCGATACAGGTGCGGTCGAGGCTCGCGCGGGGGTCCTCCAAGAACTGCGCCATCAACTCCTCGCCACATCGCTGGGTGGCAACGACACCGTGTCCAGTGTTCGGAACCTCGACGAGCGTCGAGTTGGGAAGCCCTTCCGCAACGACACGGCCCTGCTGCGCAGGCGTGAGGCTGTCGAACTCGCCCGCGAGGATGAGTGTCGGCAGCTCGTTTCGGACAAGGGCAACGTCCTCCGACGGCACGGCGGGGACCGGCCAGTTCCGGCAGAACTCCCACGTTGTGTGGATTGAAGGGCTCGCGATGATGTCGTCTGGCCACGCTGCGAGCGTCCGCGGCGGTCGCCGGTCGAGGTCGTACGACGGTGCTTCTTCCGCGCAATAGACCGAGGCGGAGAACGAGAGGTTGCTGAGTTCCTCGTAGGCTGGGAATCCACGGAGGTAGGGGGGAGACCGTGGAGGAGGAGGCGTTGCGTCGAGCACGGCGCCAAGCCCCTCGGGGTCTTTCGACCCGACTCGGTGAACGACAGCCGGGACCAGCGTGTGGTGGATGCTCGTCACCAGACGGAGAAACTCATGTCCGTCGATCACCGGACCCGCGGCCTCGGTGAGTGCGAGCGATTCATGCCGCCAAGGCTCCGTGTTCAGCGCCCGAAAGGTTTCCGTCAACAAGCTCTGCAGGTCACCGATCCCGTCTGCGCATGCACTGTCGGCGTAGCAGGCCGAGAAGACGCGTGTGAGCGCGTCGAGCCTGCTCTCGAGGTCCGCGCGGGCGATCTCTACGGCGGGGGAGGTCGGCGAATCGAGCGTAACGCTCCGTGTCCCGTCTTCATCGATCTTCGACAGGAGCTGCGCGACCGTAGTTCCGTAGGATGCACCCCATAGGTTCCACTGCTGGATCCCCAAGCCGATCCTCAGCGCGCGCCGGTCCATCGCGGCGTTCTTGGTGGTGAAGTACGTGGGGTCGAGGCCAGCCTCGAATGCACGGTCCCAGCAGTCCCCCAACGTCTCAGAGTCCAGGCTCGATACCCGAGCGCAGGGAAGCGCGGGGTTGGACACCCCACTCCCGCGATACTCGAGGATGACGATGTCCCGCGACGCACGAAGTTCCGTGAGCGTGGAAAGCTCGGCGAGTCCTTCGAGCCCGGACGGCCCCGGACCTCCGCCGAGGTACAGAATCGGGTCAGACATCGCCGCACCGAGACTCTCCGCCTCGAGCACAATGAACGGCAGCTCTAGCCGTAGGCTCTCCGCATCATCCCAGTCCTGTGGGACCTCGAGACGGCCACAGCGCAACGAGACGCCTGGAACGGTCCCCGGGCACGCCTCGTCCACCACCACTGGCACCGCGCCCCCGGTCGAAGGCTCCACCTCCGTAGGGGGGCCGGCACAAGCGACAGCGGTACAAACGCAGAGCGTCGGAAGACCAGCCCCACACCAGCGCGTGACCAGCCCGGCCGGCCCAGGTGCGGTACGCCCCGTCTTCTCCTTCGACCGAATCATCTCACGGAGCCTAGGGTTCACCTCCGTGGGCTTCAGTGGCTGTTTCGCAACCGCCACAGTCCGTTACATCGGGACAAGTGGTCGACCGAGGCCTCCTCGACGGTCGGCCGCCCCGTTCGCCGGTCGCTGCGACGGCGCCGACCGATGGACCTACGACGACAGCGACGAGCGCCGCAGACACGCGCCCGTCACCGTTGCCAAGGATCGCCTATCCACAACCGAAGAACGGACGCAACGGTTCCCGCGATGGGTCGCCGAAGCTTGAGTTCGAAACGACCCCCGACCGCGCTACACCATGATCTCGGACAACACCGAGTTCGACATCATCGCGCCCGAACCGATGCTCGGGATCTCCGGATCAAACGCCCGCGCCAGGGTCAGCAAGACATCGGTCGTGTTACCCGCGGCCGACTGGTCGTCGTTTTGGTTCATCTGCGGCGTGGCCTGGTAGTGCACGCCCGGATATTGGATGTGGTTTCGTCCGTGGCCGCCGATGATCATCGGGGGGCGCTGCCAGCTGTGCGAGTACCCTTGGGACAGCTCGCTGCTGGCGAAGACCAAGGTGGACTCGAGCAAGCTCTCGCCGGCCGCGTCCTCGGTATCGCGCAGCGTGACCAAGAGCTGTGCCAGGCAGCTCATGATGAACTGGATGTTCTGGTTGTAGCCCTCGTCGTTGGCGTGACTGTGGCCGTGATGGGTGCTCGACGAGATGTCGACGTCGCCGAACACCGCCTCACTGGCAACGCTGCAGAAGAGGTTCGAAGCCACGCGTGTCACATCGCAGACGAACGCGTACGCCATCAGCTCGGACATGATCTGGTTGGTCTGGAACAGCTGCTCCAGTCCGTTGTCCTCGGCGTTGTCGAACAGCGGGTCGCTGGGAAGTTCGCACGTCGGCGGCAACGCGCTGATCTTGTTCTGCAGCTCGTTGATGCTGTCCAAGTGCGCTTCGAAGCGCTGCCGGTCTTGCGCGCCCAACCGCTTGTTGAGCGCGGAGATGTCGTCTTTCGCGGCATCGAGCACAGACAGGCGCAGCTCACGGTCGTCCTTGGGCGCCTCGAACTCTCCGAACAGGCTGGACCAGACGGTACGGGGGTTCTGCTGGGGGAACAGGGCCGTGACAGCCCCCTTCGTGCCTCGTGCGGACAACGACTTGGCCGCGGTCCCGTTGTCGACCGGACTGTCGAACTTGGTCACGCCCACTTGCATCGAGCGCACGGGAGTGGGCGACTGCTCGGCGATGATGTCCGCGATCACCTGATCGATCGTCGGACCGCCCCAGTCCGAAGCAAACCCACCCGCATCCGAGGGGATGTAATCGTGCCCCGACATCACCGTGATGCCTTCGTGGTGTGTGATCGGCTGGGACTCCGTGTGGTTGCGCATCCCGCTGCAGATCGTGACGAAGTCTTTGACGCCCGCGTCCGCAAATGGTTGCAGCTGAACGCTGGGTGTCCATCCGGCACCTGCATTGGCCGGCTCAAAGTTGCGCAGTTGCACCCCGTTGCCGAAAAAGAACGAGATGAAGCGCTTGGGCAACTCGCCGCCGGCGGACGCAACCCGGCCGCGGCCCATCATGGCCTCGAGAGGTGGAAGACCGATGGCCACCGCGCTCCCCCCGAGGAGTCCACGAAGCATATGACGGCGGCTGAGCTTGAACTTGTCGAGTACGTGCATCGCGACCTCCTACTTGGCTTGATCGACCTGACGGAAGATGGGGCTGGTGGTGAGCTCGATGAGCATCCGCTTCATGCGGTGCCCCTCGGCGGTGAAGGTGGTGGTGACCGCGTCCAGTCCGGGTTCCTGCCCTTCTCCGGGCACGAATCCCAAGGTTTGCGTGTAGAGGTTGTCGACGATGCAACCGGGAAGCCGCTCGTCCGCTGCGATGATGGTGGCCAGCTCGGCCGCCCCCTCGAAGCTTCCGATCCCGGCCACCTCCCCTGAGGCATCGATAGGCTGGCCATTGTCCAGCGTCCGGTAGGCCCCTGTCGCGTCGTAGTTTTCGAAGGCGAACCCGATCGGGTCCATCAAGGCGTGGCAGGAGGCGCATCCGGGGTCGGTCATGTGCTGACTCAGCGTCTCGCGAAGCGTCTGTCCCTCTTGCGGCAAAATAGGCTCGGGGTTGACGCGCGGTGGCGGCAACGGGATTTCGTTGCAGAGCAACTTCTCCATCACGAACAGGCCGCGACGCGTCGGCGAGTTGACGTTGGGGTGACTCATCATCGCCAGCCAGCCAGCGTGGGTCAGCACGCCCAAACGACCCTCCGAAGCCGGCAGCGTCACGCGCTCCCAACCTCCACCTGGCGCGTCCACCCCATACAGTGCGGCCAGGTCGTCGTTGACGAACGTGGTGTCACTGTCGAAGAGCGTCAGCACGCTCTCGTCTGCGTCGAACACGACGTCGTCGATCAGACGCATCGTCTCCTCGAGCATGGCGTCCTTGATCGCGTCGCCGAACTCGGGGAACAGGTCCTGGTCCTTGCTCTTGCTGGGGAGGTTCCGAACGGTGAGGTACTCGCCGTAGAACGCCCGGACCGCACCGCGCGCGGCAGGCTGATCGAGCAGCGACTCGGCCAGGGCTCTCACGCCTTCGTCCGAGTCGAGCTCACCGCTCGCGGCCAGCTCGAGAGTCTCTGCATCGGGGGTGCGACCGGTGAGAAAGAACGAGAGTCGAGTTGCGATCTCGTAGCCGTCGAGTTCTCGGAAGTCGCCGCCCCCCTCCTCGCCGACCTCGACGATGTACAAGAAGTTCGGCGACTGGAGAATCGCCGTCAGCATGTACTGCACACCGGTCATGAACTCCCCGTCGTCCCACTCTCGCGCCATCTCGGCGATGTTGGTGAGGCGGTTGAGTTCCGCGTTGTTCAGCGGGCGTCGCCACGCGAGGCGACCGAAGTTGCGCGCGACGTCATCGTAGCAGTCGAGGTCGAACGGACCATCGACTACACAGGGGACCGTCTGGGCGAGCGTGCTGGGATCGAGGACGACGGCCGCCGCGATGTCGGTCGACGACCCTTCGTAAAACTCCACGTCTGCGGGCGCTGGTGCGGAGACCAACGTGCCCATCGCGTCGTAGTTGCCGATGACCGGGTCTTCGGGAGGCGAAGCAGCCTGAGCCGCCGCATCGCCGAGCAGGAGCTGGACACTCCCGACGTATTGAGGCGCGAGCAGTCGTCGCACGCCGCCCGGAGGCGGTATCGGGTCGGCGGGTGGAGGGTCGCCGGTCGAACCCGAGGACTCGTCACTGCCGCCCGAGCTCGATCCCCCGGAGGAGGACCCAGTGGACATCGTCGGGTCTACGCCGGTGCCTCCGTCGGTGTCCGTTCCCCCACTATCGTCGTCGCCTCCCCCACTCGAATCGTTGCAACCGACGAGGGCAAGGCTCAGCGCGGTCCCACACGCGAGCTGCCACCAGACCGACCGGCCCCTCATTCCTCCCCGTCCCTCGCTGCCATCCACCATGCGCAAGTATGCATGGCGAATCCGTCCGGATCCTTCGCTTCTCGAGAGCGACTCTTTGCAACCGCCGAGAATTACTCGCGCTACCGACGCCCAGACCAGGACCCGGAGCGACGCGGAGCCTTTTGCTTTCGCGCGGTCGCGCGACGGCGTTGGGCATGGACCTCATCCGAGGTCGCCTCAACCTCGGCACGAAGTGACACGAAGCTGGCGAACCTCGCCGCATCCAAAGAGCCCGTAGCCAGCGCTTCTGCGACCGCACAACCCGGTTCCGACCCATGTCGGCAATCCCTGAACCTACACGATTCCGCCAGCGAGACGATGTCGGGAAATGCACCGTCGAGTGCGTTGGTGTCTGCCCACAACGCAAGCTCTCGCATGCCGGGAGTATCGATAACGAGCGCACCGCCGCCGAGAACGAACAGCTCCCGGTGCGTCGTCGTGTGTTGGCCTCGACCGTCGCGCGCTCGAACTTCGCGAGTCTCTTGCCGGGCCTCGCCCGCCCAGTGGTTGAGCAACGTCGACTTGCCTACACCCGACGAGCCGACCAACGCGGCCGAGGTCCCGACGCCCAGATACTGGGCGGCCGCGTCCGCATCGAGACCATCGACCACATCGATCAGGTGCACGACCGCTCCGCCAGCGACGGCGTCGGCCTCGGCGGTGACCTTCTCGCGTTCCGCTTCGCTGAGCGCGGCAGCCTTGGTCAGCAACACGACCGGGCGGGCGCCACTGTGAGCGACGGCGGCGAGGTACCGCTCGATGCGGCGCGGGTTGAAGTCGCCATCGAGTCCGCTGACGACAAACACGACGTCGACGTTGGCAGCGACGACCTGACGCTGTGTCTTTCGGCCTGCGGCTCGTCGCTCGAAGAGCGTCCGACGCGGCAAGATATCCTTCACCTTCGCGGTTGGCGGCCCCGGGGAGAATGCGATCCAGTCACCCACGGCCGGACGATCGTCAGGCGCTTTGAGCCGGGTCGGAAGCTGAGCGATGACCGGCTCGCCTGCGCCCCACAGCGTCACCACCTGCGTCTCCATGCGTGCGACGCGGCCCACCGGGGAGCCGGCAAGCGCGGACTCCGCGAGCCACTTCGCCCACTCGTCGTCCCAGCCCAGCGCTCTTAGGTCGGAGGTGATCACGTCGGCGGACCTTAGCAGGTCGTGCCCACGATCGTAGGCTGCCGCCCATGCCCGCCGAGATCATCGAGCTCACCGCCGATTCGTTCGACGCCGACGTCCTCGAGCGAAGCCACGAAACGCCAGTGCTCGTGGACTTCTGGGCCCCCTGGTGTGGCCCATGCCGCACACTGACCCCGGTCCTCGAAGAACTCACGCAGCAGATGGACGGCGCGTTCGTCCTCGCCAAGGCCAACACCGAGGCCCACCCCTCGCTTGGACAGCGCTACGCGGTTCGCAGCATCCCCGCCGTCAAGCTGTTTGTTGGCGGAGCGGCGGTTGGGGAGTTCACCGGCGCGCTACGGCACTCCGAAGTCCGCAAGTTCCTCGACACCCACTTGCCGAGCGCGGCCGACGACCTCGTCGAGGAGGCGCAGGCAAAGCTCGGAACCGACAACACGAGTGCCCGGGGTCTTCTGCGGCAGGCACTCGACGAACGGCCCGAGCACCCACGCGCCCACTGGCTACTCGCCAACATCGCATTCACAAACGCAGAGCGTGCGTTTGTCGAGCACCACGCGGATGCAATTGCGCAAGACGATCCGCTTTTCTCGAAAGCGGCCGCGCTCGTCCGGGCCCTCGTGTTCTGGGACACGCGGAACGAACACGGCGACACGGTCGCGGTCGAAGCCAAGGTGAGCCAAGCCCCCGATGATCTCGACCTACGATACGCCTTGGGTTGCAACCTGGCCCTCGACAGAGAATGGGAACGTGCACTCGAGGTCTTGCTCGAAGTCGTGAAGCAGGACAATCGCCACGCCGACGCCGCGGCCCGTAAAGCCATGCTCACCATCTTCGACCTGCTCGGCCGGGAGCACGAGCTGAGCGACACCTACGTTCGGCAGCTGCAGATCTGGGCCTGAGAGTCGCGGAGGAGAAAGACGCCGCGCTCGTGCTACTACGCTGCGCGAAGTGTTCGTCGGCTTTCAGACGCTGGTCTCGTCGCTGCTCGCGATCGTGGCGCCTTCTCCCGAAGGGCTCAGCCTGAGATGGGATGCGCCCGAGGGCTGCCCCAACGCAGACGACGTGTCCGACGCGTTCCAACGGCAGGCCGAAGACGAGCGCTCGCCGGTCGAGGCACAAGGAACGGTGACGCACAGCCCCGGCGGCTACCGCCTGGAGCTACACGTCAGCGGCGCGGGAGGGCGAGAGTCTCGGACCATCGAAAGCAACTCGTGCGCGTCACTTGGAGAGACCGCCGGGTTGCTGCTCGCAGTCGCAGCAGATCCTGCTCAGGCAACCGAGCCCCTGATTCCCGAGCCGGAGCCGGAACCGGAACCTGCGCCCGAACTCGAACCTGAACCCGAGGCGTTGCCCGAGCCCGAACCGCGGACCTCGCATGGACCACCGGCCCGGGTCGAACCTGTGACAGACGCCAGGCCCGAGACGCAGCGACAACGGCCGGTCCAACTCGTCGTCCGTGCGGACGGCGTTGTACAGATGCTGCGGTTGTTGCCGGAGATCGTCGGCGGGGGACCGTCCGGCGCGCTCGCGATCTCGGCCGACGGGTGGCGGACCGAGCTCCGCGGAACCTACGTTGCCCCTCAGCCGCGCCGCTACCCCGACGACGGCTCGGTGGGTGGCACGTTCGACCTGTGGACCGCCGGGGCGGTCGGATGCTGGGTCCCGAGGCAGCGGCGGCTGTCGTTCCCACTTTGTGCGGGGGCCGAGCTCGGCAGCCTCCGCGGCCGCGCCGATGGCGTGGAGAGTCCCGGCTCCGGCCGCTCACTCTTCGCTGCCGCGACCGCCGACGCTTCGGTCGTCTTCGCGCCGATTCCCCGCCTCGCACTTCGCGCAGGTGCTGGAGGTGCCATCTCCCTGCGCCGGCCGCTGTTCCATGTCCGTGGCCTCACGACCCTGTTCGAGGCCGGCCCAGGGGCGCTACGCGTCGCTTTGGGCGTCGAGGTACGCTTTTTCTAGCGGGCCGTGACGGAAGTAGGGCCTGCTGGAGACCAACCCAGCGTGGCGATGACAATGGCAGAGGCTGCGGTCCCCGCTGCGCTCGAACCCCGGCTGGAGGCGATCTACCGGGAACACCATGGCTTCGTCTGGTCCAGTCTCGCTCGGCTGGGCGTCCCCTCGGCCAGCCTGGACGATGCATGCCAGGACGTCTTCTTGGTCGTGTTCCGGCGCCTCGATTCCTTCGAGGGCCGTAGCCAGCTACGGACGTGGCTGTTCTCGATCGCGCGCCGGGTCGCCTTTCGACACCGCCGAGATGCGCAACGAGCCCAACGCAAGGCCAACGCGCTCGCCCTTGAACCACCACGAGTCGAAAACCTCGAGGAGTTGTTCGAGCACAAGCGTGCCGCAACCGTGGTTCTGCACGCACTCAGCGAACTCGATGACGACAAACGTACCGCCGTGGTGTTGTACGTGCTCGAGGGTATGAGCGGCCCGCAGATCGCGGAGATGCTGGAGCTCCCGGTCGACACCGCCTACTCGCGGATCAAGGCGGGGCGGCGAGTCCTTCGGAGCCGGCTGAAGGCGCTGGGGGTCGACGACGATGCCCGAGTCTACGAGGCTGCGCGGCGTCAGACGCAGCCCTCCGACCGAACAACCCGACGGGTTGCGGCTCTGTTGGCGCTTCGAATGAACGCCACGCCAGTGATCCTCGCCAGCCTCTGGAAGGGCGCCGCGGCCATCACTGCGTTGGGTTTCGTTGGGGTCCTCGGAGCCCGTGCGCTGACGCCGGACGAACCACCGCTCGCCCAGGTCACGGTGCCCGAAAGTCCAACTTCGGATGCCCCCCCCGTTCCACCCACAGCTCCTTCGCCGCAGGTTGCATTGCCCGAAGTGCCGCCGCAGCCCGAAGATCCCCCCGCGCCTGCGTCCATCGAGTCCGTGAACCGACGGTCCAAGCGCAGCTTCGAAATCCCGCCCACGGACTCCCTTCGCGAGGAGGTCACCCTCATCGGCGCCGTTCGTCGAGGTCTCGAGGCAGGCCAGCCTTCGGACGTACTCGCGACCCTGGATCGGCACGCTTCACGCTTCCCCCACGGCGAACTCGCGGTCGAGCGCCGCGCGTATCGGGCGATCGCGTTGTGCCGGCTTGGTAAGAACACCCAGGGCCGGGGTCGTGGGCGAATCTTCGTGAAGGCGCACCCCAACGCAACGCTGGCCGGCCAGGTCCGCCTCGCGTGCGACCTCGAAGAAACTCCTGGTCGAGAATGACAGACGAGCACCGTTGTGGAGACGAAGCGGGCATGAAGACGTTGATGACCAACTGGCTTGTATCGGCTGCGTCCCTGCTTTTCGCCGTCCCTCTCTTCGGCTGCGATCCCGAGTCGACGGAGCTCGGCTCGACCGTGGGAGAGGAGACCTCCGGAGGCGTAGCCGGCACATCCAGCGGCGGATTTGAGCCGACAGGCGAAGCGTCCTCCTCGGGGGGCGAGCCGGCCGTCTGTGCAGCCGCGACCGACGCTGCTGCATGTGCGGCGGTGCCCGGCGACTTCGAATCAAGCTGTCTGTGGGTGGACATGCACACCACCGACGCCACCTGCGATCTCGAAGGCGCGCCAGTCGGACGGTGCGTCGCATCCGAATACATCGGCGACGGCTGTGCCACGACGTCTTCTTGCGTTGAGGACACTTCCGTCTTCACGCGCGAGCTGGAGGACGGCACGTACGAGTGGTTCTCGGGCCCAACGCCCTGCGGCGATGGCTTCCAGGACTACTTCGAGTGCCACTACGACGACTCGGACCCCGGCCCGTGCGAGTGCCTGTGCCAAGGTCTGGGCGGCATCGGGTCGCAGGAATGCGATCCGTTCGGTCCGGCGTGTCCGAACTCGCTGGGCTCCGCGCAGGAGTGTGAACCCGTAGTCGCAGGAGACCCATGGAGCTGTTTCCCCCAAGACGACGGCACTAGTCCGACATACGGTGACGAGTGCTCGCTCGAGGGCGCGCCGCTCGCCGCTTGCGCGGGTCTGACGACGTGTCTCCCCGCCGAGGGGCTTGGGGTCTCCGGATGCGATGGCGGTGAAGGCGGAGGTTGCTGTGCACAACTGTGCGACCACACCCTCGATATCGCCGACGTCTGTCCGGACGAAGGGCAGGTCTGCCAGCCGTTCTACGAAGAGGACCAAGCCCCAGCCGGCTACGAACACGTCGGCGTCTGCCGACTCGTCCCCTAGTCGGCAAGGTCGGCAGCACGGTTTGCTCGCTCGTCGGCGAGCAGCCGGCAAGAACGGCGCTTGCAGCGGGTCGCGGTCGCGGGGAGGCTGATCGACGTGGCGATACTCGTTCGTGATGTGATGTCGACGGAGCTGGTCACCCTCATCGCGAAGGAGACGGTGAGCTTGGCCGACCAACTGATGAAGACCATCGAGGTCCGCCACCTTCCCGTGCTCGGTGACAACGGCGAGCTTGTCGGCATTGTTTCGGACCGCGACCTGCTCTCGGCTGCGGCGAGTTGCTTGGCCGGCCTCGACGAGAACGACGCAAGGGTGTATCGGCGTCAGATCGCGATCGGTGAGATCATGAGTTGTGACATCCGCGTCGTCACGCCCACGACCCCCTTGCTCGAAGCCGCGAACTTGATGCACGGTCGCAAGATCGGATGCCTTCCGGTGATCGATGGTGATGCTCTCGTTGGGATCGTCACCGAGTCCGATCTCGTGGGCGTCCTCATCACGGCGTTGCGCGGACCACCCACTCCCGCTGATGCTCCCCCTCAGCTTGGCTAGCGGGGCTTCGAAGCAGATCCGGCCGGTCGACGCGGGCGACACGACACTCCGCCCATGCGCGATATCACCCTTTCACACCGTAGCATTTTTGTAATTTGCAGCACGCGCAGATCCAATGCTAAAGCATTGGGGATGACAGCGCTCAAGCCAACCGCGATCGAGTTGTCGGAGTCGGACGTGCTTCCAATCGAAGACGAATGGGGACCCGCTGACTCGATTCCGCTGTTGGAGCTGTCGGCGATCATGGAGGTTGAACACGAGCCGCAGCCCGAGCCTCACCCCGTGCTCCAGGCCCAACCGCGACCGACGCAGCCGCTCGACCCAACCCACTCGGCGGTCGCAACCCGAGTCGCAGAGCCCGTTCCATGTCTGGAGCCTCGCGCTACGAACCCGAGTCCAGCCGCGGCCGCGGTTGCAGCGTTGTCAACGAGCGCTCCCACCCCCTCTGACTCGCTCGTGACCTGGCAGCCGCGGCGTCGCTCGTTCGGCTGGATCATGGGAACGGCAGCGGCCGCAAGTGTCGCTGTCATATTGCTCGGTTGGAGCCTCGCTCCCACCAGTGCCAGTGCCGAACCCGCGGCTGTACCCCAACCGGCCGCAGCCGTCGTGCTTCGAGCCGAGGTGGATGAGCCCGAGCCGGTGGCCGTCGTCGCTCCGGTCGAGGAAGCACCCGACAACCGTGCTTCGGCTCGAAAGTGGGCGACGATCGGCAACCGTCAACTCAAGGACGGCAACAACGCTACGGCGCAAAAAATGTTCGAACGAGCCCTCGCCGCGCAACCGAAGAACCGAATGGCACACGCTGGGCTCGGCAAGATCGCGCTGCGCCGGAATCAACCCCGCAGAGCTCTCAACCACTTGCGATCTGCCGTAGAGATCGAGCCTCGCAAGGCCGACAACCGCCGTCTCCTCGCACAGGCGTACATGGCCCTGGGCCGAAGAGCCAAGGCACGAACCCATCTGCAGAAGGCCGTCCAGTATGGTGACGTCCCTGCGCAGCAGCTCCTGATGGAACTCTAAGAGGGCGCCGTGAAGGTGCGGTGGAGCCGGCATCGCGCGGTCCGCCCCCCCCACCCGCTTCGTCGGCGGGCGGGGCTCCGATGGGCTCACTACGGTTGAGTCAGCGCCGCGCGCTCGAACCCGTACCCGCTCTGCTCATCCTCGTTCACCACCACGACCCAGGTTTCGATCGGCGCGGTGGTCTCCTCAGTGGTTGAATCGTAGTCGAGGGTTCCCGATGCACCCGTCACATTGACGGAAGACCCAGAGCGGAACTCGTTGACGACACTCGTCCACGTGGTGGGCGTGATGTCGTAGTCGGTCCCACCGGACATCTTGCGAAGACCGCGTGCAACGGTTGTTCCGTTGACCTCCGACTCGTTGAACGTCGCCCAGGCGATGCCGTAGATGCTCATCCATGCCGCGTCGTAGGCGTGCGGCGTGTAAGCTGAGCCTGTGGAGTCTTCGACGTATGTCGAGACGTAGGCCGCTGCGAATGCGTCGAACAACGCCCCTTCCGCGGGTGCGGGGCGTGTTCCACGGATCTTGCCAAACAACGCCTCGGCGTTGCCCACGGTATCGGTGAGCATGTCCGCCGAGTAGGCTGTGTCCGCGAAGAAGAGTCCACGGTCGTCGGCGCCCAACGTCTCCGTGAACGCGGTCCGCAGAGCATCAGTTGCCGTGACGGACAACAAGAACGACACGTAGTCGGCGCGGTCGGATGAGATGAAGAGAACTTCGTCGATCTCCCCAGCCGTGATTCCGGTGGAGACCGTCGCCACGCTGGTCGAGAAGTCGTTGCCCGCCTCGAACGGAAAGGACTCGACGTTGTTGCCGCCATTCGCGAGGAAGTCAGCTTGGAACAAAGCGGCCAAGGCCTCGCCGTAGGCGCCTTGCTGGAAGATGACCGCAACGTTCGCGACCCCACTGTCGAGCATCGTGGACGCGATGACGCGGCTTTGCAGCGAATCAGGCGGCGCCGTTCGCCAAAGCAGCCCCGGCGACGCGTCGCTACCGTTGCCGCCATCGAGCGCCGTCAATGCCGGCGAGGTCGCCGACGGGGAGATGACCACGGTATCGAGGTCGCGGACCGCGTTGAACGTGGCCTCCGTACGCGAGGACCCTCGCGGTCCGACGATCACAGGCGTGCCAAGGGTATCGGCGAGGTACGGAGCCAGCATTTCAACCGCCTCGATGTCATCGAGGTTGTCGCCCGCCTCGGCCTCGTAGTCGCAGTGCACGATGCCAAAACGACGTCCCTCCAGCCCCCCGTTCTGGTTTACCTGACGCACCGCAAGCTCGGCTGCTTGAAGCGTGTCATTGTGGGCTTCGTAGGAAAACAGCGAGCCGATGATGATGTGCTCGGCGAATTCCGCTGGCTGGTCGAGGAGGTCGTCGGGATACGTCCGGCCGCACCGTGCCGGGATCTCGGGTGGCGCCGAACAGAAGCCGTCGGACTGGCAAACAGAGCCAAAGCCGAATCCGGTGACGCACTCGAGGTCGGCATCGCAGACCTCGGGCTCGCCCACTGCGAGCGTGCAACCGGCGACGGGTGCGAGCAAGAGCGCCGCGATGCGGATGGAAACCGTGAAGGGAAGCCGAGAAGACATAGGGGGACGAACTCCTTTGAGGTCGGACGCTGAGGCCGGCACCCTCCCAAAAAGGGGGTGAGCGGCGGGTTGGCGCGAGCGGTCCAGCGCGATGAGATGTGCCCCAGAACAACGTCCGCGGCCCGCGGGATGGTAACAGATACGTGTCGGGCAGAGTGATTCGAGGACGTGTGTGAGACCCCCGACGACTCGGCGGAGTGCCTCAAAACGGGTCGGTCTCGCGAGCATGGCGAGGACGGTCTCGATGTTCAGAGCGCACCTCCACCCCCGACGAATGATGAGCGATCGCGTGACCGCTCGTCGGACTCCGACCGGGTCCGATCCGCGGTGCAGCGTGCCCCCGAACCTCGGGTGCTGCCGACCCCGGCGCTCTGCCCCAAGAGCCATCAGCGAACACTCCAATCGGTCGAAAGTTCGCGACTCTGTCGGTCCCGGGGAGCGTCGGGTCGTGGTGTCCACGGTTTCACCTCGGCGAAGCGCGGACGTGTCCGGGAGGCCCCGACTCCACCGCGATGGTGATCGCGGCCCGAACGCGTGCATTGTCTGTAACCGGGGACGACTGAAAAACTCCGAGCGCGCGACCTGGCACACGAAAACACTGCCCCATCTCGCCCCACTTGCGGTCACCGGAGTACGAACGGACGTCCTCGAAGGCTGTCTCGTTCCGGCACGATCGCGACTCGCCTCAGCACGGAGACCCGCGAGATTTGCGGGGGGTAGTGACACTTGGCACGCCCCACCAGGTTGGACTCAAGGCCAGAATACAGCGTTCGAATGGTGTTCTGGTACGCTTGGACGGACCCTCATGCTCGGACCGCTCACCCGATGAGAGCCCGGCATTCTGGCACGAAGCTCTCGAGAAGAACCGGCGCACACACGAGTAGTCGAAAGTAGGGAACGACATGGCAGCAAGCAAGGGCACGATCATCGAGGGGCTGTACGAGCTCACGGACGACGGCGAGGATCTCGGCAACGAGACCCGGTTCGTCGGTCTCCGTATCTCCGATGCGAGCAAGGTCGACGTTCGAATCGTTGGGCCATCGGCATCGGGGGCTGCTCGCAAACAGTTCAGCACAGTCGCCGCGCTCCTCGGACGCGTCGACCACCTCAACTGCTTGAGTGCCTTGGGTGCCGGACAACTCGTCGACCAAAGCCTCTACACCGTCACCGAGATGGCAGTCGCCGGACCGCTTACGGGGATGATCGGTCAGTCCCTTCCCGACCGCGAACTCGCTGAGGTTGGACTCCAGCTCCTTCGGGGTCTGGAACACCTGCACAACCAAGGCATCGTGCTCGGTCATGTCACCCCGAAAGGCGTGGTGCTCGGCGAACAAGGTGGCTACCCCCGGCTGCAGATCGTGGACTTCTCGTTCGCGCGTGTCGTTGGACAAGTGCGAGGGCCAGTCAGTGGCGTTGACCCCCACTGGTTCGCGCCCGAGTTCCGTCGCAGCGGAGTCGCGACCGAGGCCTCCGACATTTTCTCAGCCGGGCGAGTCCTGGAGGCTCTTGCTCCTCCACACACCGCGCCCGTGCTCCTGGACGTGATCGAGAGCCTGCTCGCTGAAGACCCCGGGCTCCGCCCCCTCGCCAGCGAAGCCTGCTTCCGACTTGCGGAGTTCGTGGAGGATGCATCGCGGCCGTTTGACCTCGAGTGGCTGCCCAGCCCCGAGATCACCGCGATCTCGAGCGGACTGTTCGAGATTCCTACCGCGGACGAAGGCGACTACCCGGAGCCTACGGCGAGCATACCCGGACCCCAGACGGGCCCGGCGGGTGTGGACCCCGTCTTCGAAGAACCGCCCAAGTCGCGACGCGGCTTGGGACTTGGGCTGCTGCTCGCCGGTGTTGCTGCCGCTGGCCTCGTGTTCGTCGCAACCAACGGCGGAGCCGACAACTCGACCCCACAGGATGGAGTACGCCCCCCCTCAGCAGCATCCGTTGCGGGCGCCCCTCCGGCCCCCCCTGGAGCGGAGCCGCTGCCCACGAAAACGCCGGTGTCCGCCGCAAAGCCGGAGGGCAACCCAATTGTCTGGCTTTCCCAAGTCAACCGCACCGACCTCGGTGCAGTGCTCCCGCTTCGACAACGGAGAAAGCTCCTCGCTGCACTCGCCGAACGCGAGGGTGTGAACGAGCGAGTCAACGAGCGCTGGAACTCGATGCTCGATCTCTGGCAAGCCAACGATGCCGACCGTCCATGCGCCACGTTTGCAGCCGCGCTCGCGTCACTTGAGGGGTCCCCAAACAACGAAGCGGAACGGGACCTCATCGACCGCGTCGTCGTGCCGACTTCTGCGCCTGGTTCCAGAGCGGGCGTCGATCCGGACGATTCGTGCATCGGCCTCTCCGACGGATTCGAAGAGTTCAAGGCTGTCCCCGATGGCGTGAAGACACGACGTAGCAACCGTAAGCGTTCCTCGAGACGCAGCCGCGCATCGTCGTCTGCGGCGAAGGCGTCGCCCTCGACCACGGCTCCCGCGAGCCCACAGAGGAAGAAAAGCAAAACCTCGCCTTCGAAGCCTTCGAGCGTTGCAACCAAGCTCGACGAAGACTTGCGCGATCTCTAGAGAAACGGCGGCAACGAAAAAGCCCGGGCGGTACGGCCCGGGCTTCTCTCACGTTGGGTCTGTCGCTTAGAAGCGGAGTTGAATCCCCGCTCCACGGGAGCGAGGCACCAACGTCGCGGTCCGACTCTTCTTGCGACGCGAGGCGTTGCGAGCGATGAGAGCAATCGCGACCACCCCTGCAACAGCTCCGATCCCGAACGCCACGTCGGCGCCCAGAGCCATCCGGCGACCGGAGTCGGCATCGGACTCAGATGTTTCCGGGCAGACGGTTCCGCCCATTCCGTCTCCGGTGCAGAGCGCATCCGCGTCGTCCTTGCGACTCAGTGCTGTCACCCCGAGACCCGTCCCGACACCGAGCGCGGCGACCGTCACACCGGTCATGACCCACACGGGAGCCGTGAAGATTTTCTGCCGTGGCTTCGCCACGTCATCGGTGGGACCGGTATCCGAAACCGAAGCACTCGGTGGCGGCGGCACCTCAGCCACGTCGTCCTCCGCCGGTTCGTTCGCCGGTGCTGTTGCAGTTTCCTCCTCGGTCTGAGCGCGAAGTTTCCGCTTCCGCAGGCTGTCTTCCTTCTCGGAGAGTGCATCTCGCTCGCTCTGAGGCGCGTACGCCCGGTAGTAGCCCAGATACTCGAGGGCTTCGTCAAACTCACCCCCGCGGTCGTGGGCCAAGGCGATGTTGTAGAGCAACACCGGGTCGCCAGAGAGGGCGTAGGCCTGACGGAACGCTGCGATCGCGGCGCTGTAACTTCCTTCTGCGTACAGGCCCTTCCCGTTCTCGAACAGTTCCTTCGCGCGCTCGAGTTCCCCTTCCGAAGCGTTCGTTGGGGGATCGGGCGGAGGCTCGGCGTAGGCCACGAGGGGCGCCCCGGCAACCGAAGCTGCCGTGGTGAGACCGAGCAAGAATTGTTTGAACTGGCCGTACATGATCATTCTCCAAGACCTCGGAGGTCGTCGTCGAGCTTGGTAGCAACACTGGGTGGTTCCCGCGCGGGCGGAGGACTTGGCTTCGCAGGCTCAGCCTTGTCTGCGGACTTCGCGGGCGGAGTCGAGTCCGCCACGCGAGTGGGGCGCGAGGGCCGAGGCTTCGAGCGCGGTTTACTTCGACTGGGACGAGAACGGGGCCGAGGCTTGTCGACTTCGCCGCTCGCACCTCGTGCCGCAGCCAGCCGTTTCGCCAGACCCCCGCAGCTCGGAGCAACGTCGTCCGTCGGAATGCTCGCTTCGTCGAGCGCCCACTTGAACGCCTCGGGATCCTCACTCGACTCAATGATCGACAGCGCGTCCGAAAAGGTTCGACACGGTTCTTCACTCTGTTGCGCCTGAACCAGATCGAGGCCGACATGCAGTTCGACCGGAACGTCCCCCGGCGCACTTGCCAACCCCGCATGACGAGCCTCGAAGGAGAGCTTCCGGAGCTCGTCGAGCTCGGTCGGCAAAGGGGCTACCGCCGGCGCAGAAGGAGGAGGGTCAGCGGCACCAGCGTCGCCCGCCGAATCCCCCACAGGGTGCGCTGGAATGGTGTCTGGGGTGCCATCTGCGGCCGAAGCCACGGCGCCCGCCCTGGGTGCATCGGAGTGCGGCTGAACGACGTCGCCACCGCCGCGCATCCAGGCGAACACGGCCGCTCCGAGCAAGAGAACGGCGACGGCGGCGACCATCAAAGTGCGGCCCGAACCAGCCGGCGGTTCGGTGGATGCGGCTGCGATCGCGGCCGCCGGCGCGAGCGGAGTCGGCTGACTCGGCGGCGCTTTCGGCTCCGGAGCCGCCGTGGTGATCGGCTCGCGTTGTGGTTCGGGCTCGGCGAGAGAACCCTGATCCTCATCGAGCACTTGCTCCATCGAGGTCGCGATCGGAAGCAGCTGGTCCCCGGTGGTTTCAGCAACTCCGAACGGCGGCGGCGCCAGAAGGTCGTCAACCTCCGATGGGTGCTTCGTCGAGCGGTCGGTCATTAGAGACGTCGAGATTTTGGACCAATCGGGCGCAGCCCACAATCGCGCGATTGCGGCGGCCGCGAGCGCGAACGGACCACTCCAAAGGCGACTCACATTGGAACAGTCGAGACCGGGCGGCGTAGCGAATCGCCCCACGCATCGGCCCGTCCCTTAGGGGCACAGACCGTGGTCGGCTTCCCCCCAGGTCGTGGTCCGTCTCCCCCGGATCCATCGGGTAGCCGATTGAAGATCCGTCCAGTAACTCCCGGCGAGGCCCACAGACGTTGCCCTCGCGCCTATGCCCCTTGGTGTGCGGCTCGTTCTCTTTCCGCTGGGACGCACCAGGCCCCGCGAGGTGGCCCTGGACCCCGGATTGCACAGTGAGAATGACCTCCGCTCAAAGTCACGAGCAAGCGATCGCTCATTGCAGAGAGCGCGCATCGTTGAGGACTTCGGCGGCGTGCACCCCGGGATCCACGCCTGGATAGACCTTTGCGACGGTTCCTCCCGGACCGATCAAGAAGCTCTCGCGGCTCGTCATACCCAACGTGGTGTCAACACCGAACGCCTTCGCCCAAGTCCCTTCCTCATCGGCGACCAGCGGAAACGGCAGCCCATGTTCGGCGGCGAAGGACTTGTGGGACTCCGCAGAGTCCGCGGAGACCCCGACAATGGTCACGCCCGCGGCCTGGTAGTCGTCCCACACGTCTCGAAACGCGCAGGCTTCCTTCGTGCACCCCGGCGTTCCGTCTTTCGGATAGAAGAAAACGAGGGTGGGGTTGCCATCGAGCTTCGAGAGGTCGACCGCGGTACCGTCGTGAGCCTGTGCCTTCAGCGCAGGAGCTTGGGCGCCCTCCGCCAGACGGGGCCCTCCCGCGGAACACGCGACAACGAGAGCAAGGGCGACCAGCAACCGTCCGAGAACCTTCACCCTCTGTAGGTAGGCTACTGCGCCTTCGTTGTCACGTCTGCGCGGGCTGGAGCTGCGCGGGGACCCGAAGGCCGGTCTCTCAGCGGAACGGCTTGAAGCCGTCGGCGTACCGAATACGCTGGCCATCGCCGTCGACTTCGTTGACCGAAGCGGTGATGAACTCTGGCTTCTCCCCGGCGATCTCCAGCGTCACATGCTGCAGCGCGGGTTCGGGGTCGAGCGCGAACACGACGAGATGGGCTGCGTAGACCTTGACCTCGTCCGCTTCGACCGAGACCTCTCGGAACGAGTACAGGTCGTGTTCAACCTCCGTTTCGCCGCTGTTGACCTTCTGCAACGTGAAGGGGTCCTCGGTCTCGGCAGACTCAACCGCCACCCGGTACACGACGAATGCCGCGGGACTGGGGACCTCATGCATCTTCAGCGGGCCTGACGGATCGAGGCCGAGGATGAGGGTCTGCTTGTCGCACGGGGCGTACAGCAGTGCGCCGGCCCCCTCGTTTGCAAGAACATGGGCATCGGCTTTGCCATAGTCAAAGCGTGCGACCGCATCCGATAGCTCCGTCACAGGTTCGAGGCGAAGTGGAGGTTGGGTTTCGAGGACGGCCGCACCACCGTCGCATTTCGTCGGGATCTTGGCGTTCGTCTTTCCGTCACCATCGATGTCGATCGAGATCCCGGTGCCCAGAAGGTTCGCCTCGTGCACGATCGTCTTGGCCTTCGCCACGACCACACGTGGCTCGGCCGTATAGCGCACCGAGCCGCTCCGGGCTTTGACACCTTCGGCCCGGACGACCGTCAGCTCCGCGATGTGGTTTTCTTCGGAGCGGGCTTGCACGAGGACCTGGCCGTAGGCTTGACCGGGTTCCGCTGCGACCAAGTCCGCGAGTTTTTCTGAAGGGGGTGCATCCGCGGCGTTCGGCTGCTCGTCCTGTGGCCGGATGACCTTGACCACCGGCTCGGCTGCGGCCGTGGGCTCCTCGTGGCTCCCCGCTTTGGACTCCACAGCCTTGGCGGGTTTCACCGTCGGCTTCGCTGGAGCCTGCTTGTCTCCGCCGTCGCACGCGAGGAGCATGCCCAACGCTACCGAGATGCCGAACGCACTGTGCCGCATCAGCGGAGACTACCCTGCCTCGATCTCAGCTCCCAGCGGCGTCAACCGAGACCGAGCGCACTGCGGGGCCACCGTCTCTCTCCTCCCACCACCCCAGTAGCTCGGGCCACAGCTTGTGCCGGGCCTTCTTGGATACCACGGCCCCCACATGGCCCCCGGGAAGGTGCAAGTGCTTCTTGTCCTGCGTCCCCACAACGTCCACGAGTTTGGCAGCGCTCCGCCAGGGGACGATGTTGTCGTGGCCGAACGTGACGGCATGGACGGGGCACATGATGTTGGACAACGAAACACGCTCGCCGCTGAGTGAGAACGCATCACGGATCAGCGCGTTGTCCCGGTAGAGCCGACCGATGTAGCGCTTGTAGCACTCGCCTGGAAACGAAACGTTGTCGTTCCCCCATCGCTCAATCGCCAGGAACCCGTCGAGAAATTCGTCGTTCCATGCCCGATCAGCAAGCGTGACTCCCTTGGACAGGATCATCGTCGGCCGAAGCAAGTAGAAGGCTGCCTGCATGAGCGGCCACGGCACGAGCCCGGTCGCGGACACCAGCGCATCGAGATCGAAGCTCTTCGTGTTGGTCCACTGCGACAACGGGCCGTCGTCGTGGAAATCGACGGGGGCAGCCAACACGGTGAGGGTGGCGACGCGCGCCGGCCGGACCGCAGCGTGAATCGCAGTGAGGGTGCCCCCGAGGCAGTACCCCAACACGTGGACATCGGGGCTCCCGGAGAGTTTCGCCGCAACACGAAACGCGCGGTGCAGGATTCGGTCTGCGATGTCGTCGAAGGTGACGAACCGGTCCTCGGCGGTCGGCGTCCCCCAGTCGATGATGTAGACGTCCCGGCCTTGATCGACGAGGAACTCGACAAAGCTCTTCGAGGGCATCAAGTCGAGCACGTAGTGCCGATTGATGAGCGAGGGTACCAACACGATGGGGCGGCCGGGCGCGAGCCCGTCGGGCCCAGGGCGGTAGCGAAGCAACGACCACTTGTTCTCCGCGTGCACGACATCCGCTGGAGTTTGACCGACGTCGGGCAGCCCGTGTTTGGCCCGCCGCGCCAAGTTGAAGACGCCCTTCATCATGACGCGTAGAGCCCCTCAAAGGCGCCGGAGAACGCCTTGTAGATGTGCTTGCGACGGATCTTGAGGGTGCTGGTGAGCAGCCCCTCCTCGACGCTCAGCGGGCGCTCCATGACTCGGAAGCGCTTGATCTGTTCGAAGCGGGCCAGTTTCGCGTTGGCCGCGTCCACTGCGGCCTGCACCAGCGATTCTCGAGCTGCGGCGTCGTCGGGCGCCGCTGCCATCGCGGCGAGACGTTCGGCGAGCACTTCGGTGTCGAGCCACACACCTGCAACGAGGTACTTCCGGCCATCGCCATAGACGACCACATGGGCGAAGAGCGGATCGCTCGCGAACAAGCGCTCGATGTTGGCAGGAGGCACGTTTTTTCCACCTGCCGTGACCAGGATTTCCTTCTTGCGGTCGACGATCTGTAAGAAGCCGTCTTCCGTCCAACGTCCAATGTCACCGGTCTTGAACCAGCCGTTGTCGTCGAATGCGGCCGCCGTCGCGCCCGGGTCCTTGTGGTAGCCACCAAACACGCTCGGGCCCCGGGCCAAGATCTCTCCATCGGGGGCGAGTTCGAGTTCAACGGAAGGCAGCGGCTTCCCCACCGAGTCGAAACGATAGTCGGCGGGACGGTTGAGCGTGAGGGTTGGTGAGCACTCCGTGAGCCCGTAGCCCTCGATGATGAGCACTCCGCAGCGCTTGTAGTGCTCCTTGACGGGAATGCTGAGACCGGCGCCCCCAGAAAGACAGAAGCGAAGGCGACCGCCCGTGGCCTCGCTCAACGCCTGTTTGGCCGCCGCGTCGTCCTCGATCCCGATAGACGAACCAGCGAGTTTCTCCCAGTAGGCGGGCACGCTCATGAAGACATTCGGCCGGACCGTCGGGAGAACATCCATCACCTGCTTGGGGTTGCAGAGGTAGGACGTGAAACCGAGGTTGTTCCCCAGACACGCCTCACCGAACCCGAAGATGTGGCTCATGGGGAGCCACAGCACATCCACTCCATCTTCAGGAAGCGCGGGCCCGTTGTTGACGACCCAGTCCCGGGCATTGACCCCGATGTTCTGATGCGAGAGCGGCACGCCCTTGGGGCGACCCGTCGTACCGCTGGTGTAGAGCATCAGCGCCGGGTCTTCCATGCGGATGTCCGCCAAGCGCTCCTCGACGAGGGTGGGATGGGCGACGCGGGCTGCTCGGCCCTGCTCGCGAAGCTGGCTGACATGGACGAACCTCCGCTGCACCCAATCCGACGACGGGACCCGATCTCCCTCATCTCGCATCCCATCGAGCACCTCGGTGACGGATGTGTCATCGAGGACCACAACCGTACCGACAGCATCCAGGCTTTCCCAAGCTCTCAGCGCACGGCGAACGAGCGACTCCCCTCCGACGAACAAGGCGCGCGCGTCGCTGTGTTCGAGCACGTAGCTGGCCTGCTCCGCCGTCGATGCCGGGTAGATCGGGACCACGACAAGACCAGCCGCCTGGGCTCCAAGCGCGGACTCGATCCATGCGGTGCTGTTCCCGGCAAAGATCGCCACACGCTCCGTGCCATGCAACCCACGCTCGACCAGTGCCGCGGCGACGTCGCGAACCGCCGTCGCGTGCTCGGCCCACGTCCGCGGTTTCCAGCCACCATCGTCGGTGGGCAGCATGTACCGAGGCTGCGCCCCGCGGGTCTCCGCCCGCTCGAGCAGGATCGCGGGTGCAGGCTTGAGTTCCAAGTATGCCGCGACGTCCATCACTTCCCCTCCCGAGCGGAACCCGCGTCCTCGAGCTGCTCCTCGAGGTCGAGGATACGGCTCTCCAGCGTGTTGAGCTTGTGCAACGCACGCTCCTGATCTCGCCGCGTGGGCAAACCGATCGCCCCCCACCACGCTGCCGCGACTCGATCGGTCATCGCCTTGAGCTTCATGGTGGCGCTCAACGCAGAGCCGACGGGCTCCAACACCCGCGCACTTCGGACGATGGGGTCCAGCAACTGTGCAGTGTTGTTTTCCCAACCGTCGAAGGCGGTCTTCCAGGTTTTCCAGAGGTTCATGGTGGGCTCCGTGGGCGGCGTTCAGTAGCCAAGGCGTCGCACTTCGGCGGCCTCGGTGAAGTTGGGGTCAGGCTCGTCCAGCTGGCTGGTGGCGCGTGCGACCTCTCCGAAGCATTCGAAGAAGTAGCTGACTTGTCGAACCGAGGTGGTCTCCCCCAGCGCAGGCTCTACGGTGAGCTGAATCCGAACTTGGTGGGCCTGAGAGAACGAAAGGGTGGGCAGCCGCAGCTCGCCCACCGCCGAGACCTCAACCTCGTACGTGTCCCGGGCGGCGTACGGGATCCCGTGAAAGACCGCATCCTGCACGTTCGCAGAGGACGAGTATTTCGTGCCCGTCTCGACGGGAAACCGGATCAACGGGATCGGCTCGTCGTAGATCAGCAGTGTTCGGCCGGTCGGTGGGTCCGACTCACGCGAGGCAATCCCAAGGACGTAGAGTCCGTCGTCGTCCCGACGCGAGATGGTCTCCGTACTTCCGCCGTCGTCAAAGGGGGCCACGAAAGCATCGGGGGGAAAACGGTCGGCGTACCAGCGCTCCTCGGTGGAGAAGGCGGAGATGCGCGCGAGTTGATCGTCGGCCAGGTCGACCGACCAGTCCCAACCCCGCGTCGTGCTCTCCCCTGCTCCTTCGATATCGACGGTTCGAAGCTCTCCGGGAGGAGACACGAGGTACGTGACCTCAGCGCCGAGCACCAGCGGCAGCTCGTGGGCGTCGATCACACCATCGAGGTTGGGAATGCAGTCCAGCGGGACTTCATCCTCACCTTCGTAGAGCGGACGGTCCGGCGGAAGCGCACCATTGCCATCACATCCTGCGAGGGCGAGGCCAGCGAGCAACACAGAGCGAAAGACAGACATCGTTAGAAGTTGAACTGCAAGCGGGCGCGGTACAGCTGCGCAGGCTTGGCGGCGTAGCCAGCCGCGACGTTGTCGAGGCCAGACAGGGGTATGAGGAGCGCCGGCTCGAATGCTGCCTCGAGCGCGAAGTTGGTGCGAAAGACGATGGAGGGGTCGAGCTCCACACCGAGAGGTCGCTGTTGGCCCGGTGTCGATGTTGGCTCGACCGCGGCTGAGAACACGCCCGCGAGGTTGATGTCGAGTTGCCCTGTTGGCCCCCGCCACGCCGTGTACCGGGCATGTGGACGCACGTACGTTGCGTCTGTGACCGTGCCGATGATCTCGCGAAAGAGGATGCGATCGACACGGTAGTCGGAGTGGAACCGAAAGTTGTTCACCGCGTTGTCGTACGGAGGCGTCGCCTGTGCGCCGTCGAGATCCCCAGGCACGGGCGCGGCTCCGTTGACGGCCGGATACGCCCCGAACCCTGGTGCACGATCGCCGCTGGCGAACCCGAGATCGAGCCCCACGCTCCACCGCCCATTGACTTCCCCGACTTCATTCTCCAGCGCAACCCCGCCCTGCCTCGACGTCGCGGGGCGTGGAAGAGACACGCCTGGGATCAGCGACGGCTGCTCGACGTTTGCCCACAGGAACGCACCTTCGGTCTCGACCCGAAACCACTTGCCTGTCAATCGAAGCCATCCGTCGGCCGCCGCGGCCTGGTACCCGCGGATCATCAGTTGGCCGCGATCGAGTTCGGGCGCAGCGCTGGCCAGCGGAAGGTAGGTGCTCGGAACGTCCAAGTTCTGCCACCGATAAGACCCATAGGCGCCGTACTCGAAGGTCAACCGCCCGCCGGCCCGACGGCGCGCGAGTGAGTTGGGAGAGCGACTCCGCAGGAGCGCTCCTGTGACCGAGTGCACCGCTGCCCGGGGCGCGACTCCAATGGCACGGGTGCCGGCGGCGTCGGAGACGAAGGGGCCAGACGCAGAGATGTCGTAGGCCAACGCAAACACATGCTTGAACGCAGGCAGTGCCCACGCGATGCGATCGGATGCATCGCTGCTGTCGCAACCCGAGCAGTCCCCGCTGTTGGCCAGCATACCCAGGCCCCAGTGGTTCCCCATCCGACCGACCGCGATGACGCCCAGCGGCGTGAGCACCTGCGCGAACACTCGTTTCACCCGGATGACCTCCGCCCCGGACACCTGGGTCGCCGTGGCCGCAGGCACGCCCGCGGGAGAAGAGCCCAGCGCGAAGTTGTCGAGAACATCCAAGCGAACGTTCATCGAGACCCAACCACGAGGCGCGTGGGCGGAAAGGTCCGTTCGCAAACGCATATCCGCCCGGGTCAGGAGTTGGCGCCTCGGGTTGCCCAGCGGCAGTGGATAGAGCAGCTGGCCGCCGGGCGTGGGCCCGTGATCGAGGTCGTAGTTGTGCTGCAGCTCGCCGCGCATCCGGGCATAGCCGCCGATCTCCCACACCTTGGCTCGGCGTTGGCCAAGCGAGACACCGTAGTTCCCAAGCCCCTGGGTGGTCGGCTCGTCCGCCTCGGGCGCGGGCGCCAGCGCCAACGTCGAGAGGAGTGCGGAGACGACAGGCGTCATGGCACAACTCCCGCAACCTCGGCAGGCTGGAGCTCGGCCTGTGGTGGTGTGGATTCCGGCTCCGCAGTCACCTCTGGTTCCGGCATCTTGGTTCTAGCCGGTGCGAGGAAGTCGACGAGCGCGCGCGTGGACGCCGGCTCGGCCTCACGCATCGGGAAGTGCCCGCAGTTGGGATACACTCGGAGCTCGGCGTTGGGCAGCGTCCCGGCCAAGCGTTCGCCGTCCTCGAGCAGTGTGATCCTGTCCTCGCGGCCCCACAGGAGGAGCACCGGCTGCTCGATCTCGTGGTAGTGCCGCTGCACCTCCGCGTACCGCTGACCGCGTACCGCTGCGAGTGCGGCGGCGGTGGTGCCGGGTCGGGCTTGGGCCTGCTCGATCGCCTCGACGTGATCCTGCGAGACGACCGAGCGGTCGTGATAGGCCAGCTCAACCTTGTCGTCGGGTCGTTCCAAGTAGAACAACCGGAACAGCAGCTCCCCGAGGCCCTTCGCCCGGGCCCAGACGAACATCGGAGGCAGCTGCTCCTCGAACACCCACGCGTCGTACAGCGCGATACGCTCGACACGCTCGGGTTGATCGAGCGCCATCGCCAACACGACCGAAGACCCCCAAGAGTGGCCCACGACGGCGGCTCGCTCGATGCCCCGTTGATCCATGAGTGCAAACACCAGCGCGGCTTGGGCCGAGGGCGAGTAGTCCCCCTCGGGCCGGTCCGTCCAGCCGAACCCCTTGAGATCCAGCGCGAGGACCCGGTGTCCCTCGAGGAGGTCCTCGAGCACGGGGTCCCAGTTCTCCAGCGAACTCGCGAATCCGTGGATCAAGACGACTGCAGGCCCCTGGCCTTCGTCGACAAACCGTACACGAGCGTCCTGCACATCGGCGAAACGAGCATCCGCCGGCTCGTTCGGCAGCGGACCATCATGAAAATGGAGGCAGCCACCCAACAGCATTCCCGCCGCCGCGGCTGCGAGTCGTTTCAAGGGTCGATCCTCCGGACTTCCGCCACCTGTGTGAACTCGGGCGAGTCCTCGTTGTCATTGGAACGCACGCTGCCCACCGTTCCGACGCACTCACTGACAAACGCGAAGGTCCGTACGACGGTGGGGACGATGCCAAAGGTCCGCGTCAGCACGACGCCCACACGCAAGACCTCGTAGTCGCCGAAGGGTGTCCGCAACGTGCCCGACGCGTCGATCCGATTCTGGTAGTTCTCTGTGTAGCCCGTCGGAATGCCCAGCGCGACCCCCGTGACGTTGGCGTCCGACTCCCAAGCCTTGCCCTGCACCAGCGGAAAGCTCAGGACCGTCACCGGAGGGTCGTAGACGAGCTCGGTCCGCTGAGCGCCGCCGACCGGCGAGACCACCCCGCGTAGGGTCAACGCGCTGTCCGTGGCCTCAAACACCCCGAGCAAGTCATCGGCATCCGTCAAACGCGTCGCATACGTGGCCCCTGGGAATGACGGCTCGAACCACTGCCCTTCGACCGACAGAAACTCACCACTGCTCGTGTGGTCCCCCGGAAACTCGACCGACATGTCCCAGACGGTTTCACCGTCGATCGTCGAGCCAGCCGTATCAAACGTGACCGCCTGGGCCGCACGGTAGTTGACCTGCAGGTCTGGCTCGAACCGCAGCTCGCCCCGCTCGATGACGCCATCTCCGTTGGGCGGCATGCAATCCGCCGGACCCGAGGAGGTTGTGCTGCTCTCGTCCACCCCCCCGGAGGCGTCGTCGCTCTCGGCGGTGGTGCTCGACCCCGTCGAAGTCTCTGCGCCCGATGAGCCCAGCTCGCCGGATGACGATGTGCCAGCGACGGGCACGCACTCGCCCTGAGCGCTGCACTGGCCCGAAGGGCAGTCGGCACCCACGACACACGCCGACGCGTCGTCCCCACACCCCGAGAGGACCAGAAGAAGCGTCAGCCTCGAACCGAATATGCTGCGCTGCACCATTAGCCCGCCGGAGACTATCGGGGTGTTCACCGCGCCGTCAAGTGCCACTGGGATGGCACTGAGTCCACTTCGCAAGGCACGCAGCGAGAGTTGACCATTGTGAAGCGCCAGTGGGATATTGCGGCGCACAGCACGGAGTTCCTCGGCGTGACGATCATTAAGAAGTACAGCAACCGGCGCCTCTACGACACGGGGCTGAGCCGATACATCACGCTCGACGAACTCGCGACCAAGATCCGCGACGGGGAAGAGGTCCGAGTCGTGGACGCAAAATCGGGTGATGACCTTACCCAGATGACGCTGACGCAGCTCATTCTCGAGAGTCCCACCGCCAAGCTCTTGCCTGTGGGTCTTCTTCACCGCCTGCTGCGGATGCAGGATGACGCCATCGCCGAATTCTTCTCCAGCTACGTCACTTGGGCTCTAGACGTCTACCTGAGCGTGAAGAGTGGGGGGCAAACTCTCGGTTCAATGCTCCCTTTCGGATCTGGGCCCTGGGGAGCAGGTGGCCCTTTCGCCCGCATGTTCGCGGGCGCACCGTTTTGGCCGGGACAGGCTCCGCCAGCATCCACCCCCTCGCCCCCGACCGCACCTCCCCCCCCGCCGACTGAGCAGGAGTCGCCCAGCGTGAGTGATGACCTCCAAGCGTTGCGGGCGGAACTCGAGGAGCTGAAGCGAGCGGTCCGGGGTGGAGACGACGCCACGTAAAATTGTGCACCGCACAAAATTGAATTGACAGGCCAGCCTAGACTGACTACTTCTCAGCTCATGGAAGCTCAGAAGCCGTCCTCTGGCGCGTCTACCACCTCGGCTGCAAATGACGCAGTGCGGGATTTCTTTTCGCAGGCGCAACAAATGTGGTCTCCTATGACCGAGACCCTGCAGGATCAACGCGCCCTGGTTACGCAGGGCCTCGACGACCTCGCCAAGGCGCAGGAAGCCAACCTTCGTCGGACCCGCGAGGCCGCCGACGAGATGACCGAGGTCGTCAAGGCATCGATGAACTACGGCATCCAGCTCAGCCAGCAGTGGATGAACCTTGGCATGACCGCCTCGCGCCGCACGATGAGCGCGTTTGCCAACAGCAACAGCTAGCGCTCGGACGAGCGACGCCCCCGTAGTGCGCCGCTCGACGGAGCGGCGCACGCGTTTCATCGACACGCACAAGAAGGATCACCGATGCAACTGGACCAACTGAAGATCATCGTCACGGGAGCCGGCCGAGGCATGGGCGCCCACTTTGCAACCCAACTCGCAGAAGCCGGAGCGCAGGTCGCCGCGGGCGACGTCGATACCGAGGGACTCGCATCGCTTCCCGACAATGTCGCGAAGCGAAGGCTGGACGTGACCGACGAGGCCGACTGCGACGCGTTTGTTCAATGGGCGCAGGACGAGCTGAGTGGCGTCAACGGCCTGATCAACAACGCGGGCATCATCCGTGATGGTCTGCTTGCCAAGCGCAGTCGAAGAACCGGCGAGCTATCCACCATGAGCACCGAGGCGTGGAACTCGGTCCTCGCGGTGAACCTCACCGGCGCCATGTTCATGACACGTGCCTTTGCCCTCAACGCTTTGCAGACCGAGGTCGCCGGCGGCGTGGTCGTGAATATCTCCAGTATTTCCCGGCACGGCAGCCGCGGTCAGAGCAACTACGTCGCGACGAAGGCCGCTCTCGCCGCGAACACCGTGACTTGGGCCCGCGAATTTGCGCCGATGGGGGTCCGCGTGGGCGCGGTGGCCCCAGGCATGGTCGAAACTCCCATGACACAGGGCATGAACCAGAAGGCCCGTGACGCGCTCGTTGCAGGAATCCCGGTCGGCCGCATCGGCACCCCGCAGGACATCTGGTGCGCGGTTCGCTTCGTGCTCGAATGCGACTACTTCAACGGTCGCACCATCGACGTCGACGGCGGCGCCTCGATGAGCTGAACCCCGTGGGCGACGGGCGGGGCGCATCAGAGCTCGGCCACGCGCTCAGGATCCGTCGACACCGCTCAGCAAGCCGTAGCGCTGTAGCTGTCGATAGATGGTACTGCGAGCCACACCGAGGGCTCGTGCCGCAGCGGAGACGTTTCCGTTTGCATCGCAGAGCGCTTGAGCCAACGCGGCACGCTTGTGGTCGTGCATCGAACCCGGCTCGGCTCCCGGGACGACCGACGGCCTCGAAGAGACCTGAGGCAGCGGGATGTCGTCCGCACCGATGTCTGTCCGTCCCCGAGTCAGCGCAAGGGCGTGATGAAGCACCATCTTGAGCTCTCGAGTGTTCCCCGGCCAATCGTGACCCTGGAGCCGAAGCAGAGCCTGCTCGGACAAGCGGGGTCGGGGATCGAGCGACTCGGCATCCGCCAGCTCGTCGAGGAGCTCGTTGGCGAGCTCCGCGAGGTCGTCACGAGCCCGCAGCGGCGGAAGGCGAAGGCACGCCCCCTTGATGCGGAAGTAGAGGTCGCGACGAAACTCGCCGGACTCCACAAGCGCGTCGAGGTCACGGCACGTCGCACAGACGAGGCGGACGTTGACGTGCCGCAGCTTTGACTCGCCGACCCGTTGGTAGCTGCCACTCTCCAAAAACCGCAGCAGCAACACCTGGAGCGCCTTGGGCATGTCCGCGAGCTCGTCGAGGAACAACGTGCCCCCAGCTGCCGCCGCGACGGTGCCCTCTCGGCCTTTGGGATCCGCGCCTGTGTACGCGCCCGGAGCATAGCCAAACAGCTCACTGGCCATGAGCTCTGGCTGCACAGCACCGCAGTTGAGCGACACCATCGGCTCATCCGCGCGGTCGCTGGCGTGATGCACAGCAGCGGCGAGCAGCTCCTTGCCGGTGCCGGTCTCGGCGCGGATCAGGATGGGCAACGTTGTCTCGGCAACCAAGGCCGCGTGCTGCAGCACCGCCTTCAGCCCGGGGTCGGAGCCACAGATACGTGCGAACGCCGAAGGCAGCGTCGGCGTGGTCGATGAGGCGGGCCGGATTCGCCGGAGGACCGGCAGGGGCTCGAGGAACACGACCGCCGCCCAGACATCTCCGTGCAGATCGAGAACTGGCTCGACGTGCAGTTGCTGATGGGGAAACGCGTGAGCGAGCCGCCCGGCTGCGCACTGAGGCAGGTCTCCGGTCTGAATCAGTCGCTCGAGGTCGGACCAGGAGAGGCCGAGCAACGCGTCGAGACGCGCCGCGGTCGCTCGACCCAGCAGCGCCACTGCCGACGAGTTGGAAGCCCGAACGGTCCCCGGACGCTCGACGACAAATGCAGGAACAGCGCAGCGTTGCAGCGTTTGCTGAAGGACCCTCAGCGAGTTGGGGCCCCGCTGCGGCCAAAGCTCCAAGCGCAGCCGATCCTCCAGCGCCGTCGCGGCGGACCGAACCGCGGCGCTGACCGAAGCGTCGGCGTTGGGCATTGCGCCCGTAGCATCGAGCACGGCGACCGTCTGGCCTCCAGGATCCCGAATCGGGCTGGCGTAACAAACGAGGGCCTGGTTGGGCTGTGCGTAGTGGGCACCGCCAAGAACACTGACCGGCGCGTTCTCGGCCAGCGCCGTCCCGATCGCGTTCGTGCCTCGGACGGACTCCGCCCAATGAGCCCCTTCGATCAGTCGGACATGATCTGCCGTGGCCTCAAACTCGCCGCCGCCCATCCGATGCAGAACCACACCGTCGCAGTCCGCGAGCAACAATGCGAAATGCCGATGGGCCAAGTCCCGAGCCAAGTCATCCAGAACCGATTGGCCGGAACGCACCAGGTGCTGCATCGACAGCTGACGAACCGCGAGCCCGCTTCCCACGTCGATACTCTCGACGTGGCCGATGCCTGACGGGTCGACTCCCATCGCGCGCGCGCGACTCCAGGCCCGGTGGACCTGCTCGGAAGCGTCGCCTGCGATGTCGAGCGTCAACGCAGCGCGTTCGGGATCGAGTTCCATACAATACGACGCGCCTCGCGGAGCCCCGAGACTCCACGCGCGTGGGATCAGAATAGTTCGCGACTGTCGCGAAACGCAACAGGTGTCGCTGTCGCGAGCGCGACAGGCGGGCGCGACACATGCTCGCGGAACGCGTTGCAGCGGCCCAACCGCACGATTGGCACCAAGCTTGCTCAAGGCCCAGGTGGAGACACCCACAGCGGGTGCCCGAACCCACCTCGAACCCAGGAACACACCGTGGTCTACAAAGCCCCCAATACCGAAGGATCCCTCGTCACTTTCAAGAGCCGCTACGGCAACTACATCGGCGGCGAGTTCGTCGAACCGGCCCAAGGAAACTACTTCGAGAATGTGACCCCGGTGACCGGCAAGGTGTTCTGCGAGGTTGCGCGCTCCACCGCAGAGGACATCGAGACAGCCCTGGATGCGGCACACAAAGCCGCTCCGGCGTGGGGCAAAACAAGCGCTGGAGACCGTTCGACGGTGCTGATGAAGATCGCCGAGCGCCTCGAGCAGAACTTGGAGCGCTTCGCGGTCGCAGAAAGCTGGGACAACGGCAAGCCCGTCCGCGAGACGCTGGCCGCCGACCTTCCCCTGGCCATCGATCACTTCCGGTACTTCGCCGGCTGCATCCGCGCCCAAGAAGGCTCCATGGCCGAGCTGGACGCCAACACGGTTGCCTATCACGTGAAAGAGCCACTGGGTGTCGTCGGCCAGATCATCCCCTGGAACTTCCCGTTGCTCATGGCGGCATGGAAGCTCGCTCCCGCCCTGGCTGCGGGCAACGCCGTGGTGATCAAGCCGGCCGAGCAGACCCCGGTGTCGCTGATGCTCTTCGCGGAGCTATGCGGAGACCTGCTTCCGCCGGGCGTCCTCAACATCGTCAACGGCTTCGGTGTCGAAGCGGGAAAGCCCCTCGCGCAGAGCAACCGCATCGCGAAGGTCGCGTTTACCGGAGAGACCACCACCGGGCGGCTGATCATGCAGTACGCGACGGAGAACATCATCCCCGTCACCCTCGAGCTCGGAGGCAAGAGCCCCAACCTCTTCTTCGCGGACGTGATGCAGGAGAACGACGACTTCTTGCAGAAATGCCTCGAAGGCTTCGGCATGTTCGCGCTCAACCAGGGCGAGGTCTGCACCTGCCCATCGCGAGCCCTGGTGGAGAAGTCGATCTACGGTTCGTTCCTCGAGCTCGCCGTCGAACGAGCCAAGACGCACGCACCGGGCAACCCCCTCGACCCCGCCACGACGATCGGCGCACAGGCATCGAACGACCAGTTCGAGAAGATCCTCAGCTACCTCGACATCGGCAAGCAAGAGGGTGCTGAGGTCCTGATGGGCGGAGCACGGGCGGAGCTCGAAGGAGACCTGGCGGGTGGCTACTACGTCCAGCCGACCATCTTCCGAGGGAACAACAAGATGCGGGTGTTCCAGGAAGAGATCTTCGGACCCGTCGTCTCCGTCACCAGCTTCGAGGACTACGACGACGCAATCAACATCGCAAACGACACGCTCTACGGCCTCGGTGCCGGCGTGTGGACTCGCAGCGGTGCGACTGCGTTTCGCGCAGGTCGAGCGATTGAGGCCGGTCGTGTCTGGACGAACTGCTACCACCTCTACCCAGCGCATGCTGCGTTCGGTGGGTACAAGCACTCCGGCATCGGTCGCGAGAACCACAAGATGATGCTGGACCACTACCAGCAGACCAAGAACCTGCTGGTGAGCTACGATCCCAAGCCCATGGGGTTCTTCTAGTGGCGGTTGCCCGGGTGGGCGTCACGGACGTCGCGGCGAGCCTGATCAAGCGGCTTCGCGACGTGCACGGGCCGCTGATGTTTCATCAGTCCGGTGGCTGCTGCGATGGCAGCGCGCCCATGTGCTACCCCGCGGGGGAGTTCAAGCTCGGGCGCAGCGACATCCTCCTGGGTGAGATCGAGGGCTGTTCGGTCTACATCGGAGCGGCGCAGTGGGAGCTGTGGAAGCACACCCGGTTGGTCATCGATGCGGTGGCCGGCCGCGGTGCGGGCTTCTCCCTCGAGTCGCCCGAGGGCATGCGGTTCCTGACGCGCTCCAAAGTCCTCACCGAGCACGAGCGCGTCGAACTCGACGCGACCAGCCCGGTGAAGCGGATGGAAGGCTAGCGAGGCTCGCACCGGCTACACTGCCGATGTGAGCGCCCCGACCGTCATCCTCTTTGACCTGGGCGACGAACACACTTCGGGCACGATCACGCAGTGGTTCGTGTCCGAAGGAGATCAGGTTCGTTCAGGGCAGCGGTTGGTCGAGGTCGAAGCGGACAAGGCGGTTGTGGAGATCCTCGCGACGGCGGACGGCGTTTTGCTCAAGACCAGCAAAGGCCCCGGCGAAGACCTTACCCGCGGCGATGAACTCGGTTGGATTGGGCACGAACCGGCGCCTTCGGCCTCCGTCGAGCAGGTCGAGCAGGTCCTGCGGCTTCGTGTTCACGCCTCGTGTCCGGCGTGCGGCGGCACCGTTGCCATCAACGGCCCCTGGATCGATGCCACGTGCACTCGCTGTGGATTTCACGCTGACCTCGACCCACAGTGGTGGGCAGGAGCATTCGAAGTCGCGGTGCGTGGCGCTGGCTTCACGCGTATGAGCAGCGGACCCTGGCGGTTGCTCGTTCACGGCGAACAAGGGGAGAGCTGCTGCCACAACTGTGACGCCGCGCTTCCACTCAGCGCGCAGAGCCCGATGCATTCGGTGCACTGTGGGCGGTGCGGGTTATCCCACCGCGCCGGTCCTGCTCCTGCCTGGCTCGGGGCGCACGATCCGACGATCGTCCGAGTCGTGGGCGACTTGCCCCCCGCAACGGCGCCTCGGGCGAACGCATGCCAACACTGCGCCACGCCTGTCCACCCCGATACTCACGTCAGCGTGCCTCGATGCACCCAGTGCGGGCGCGACGTCATCGCCACATCGAGTCCCCCGCCGATCGCCAGAACGTGGGCCGTCATCCGCTCCCCGCTCCGGGGAAACCGCCGGGCAGCCCGGTCTTGAGACTTCTTCAGCCCGCGAGAAGCCACTGCGACAGAAGCTCCGACCTCGCAGGGTCGAGCTCGATACCCGGCCGTGTGATTTCGGGAATCGCCTCGCCGTGAAAATCGGAGCCGCCGGTCGCGACCATGTCGAACTTGTCCACGAGCCGCAGCCAGCCCGTGCGTTCCGCCTTGCCATAACGACCGTACAGGGCCTCGAGTCCGGTCAAGCCGTGCTCCCGGTGGCGTCGGCAGATCGACTCGACCAGTGCAAACGCCCCGAAGGCATGCGGGTGGGCAAGCGACGCCTTCGCGCCTGCACCCAGACCGAGGTCGAGCCCATCGCGCAACGACACGCGTTCAACTGGGACGTCGGCGGGCCCGCCGTCGCGTAGAAACCGGGAGAACGATTCCTTCATGCTCGTGCAGATGCCCGCCTGGACCAACGCCTTCGCGACCGCGGGACGTCCGGGAACACCGTGGGTCTGGGCGAGGATCGCCTCGGGATCGAGGTGGTGGCCAAGCGCCTCCAAGCGACCGCAGATTTCCCGTAGTCGCTCGGTACGAGCCACGAAGATCCGCTCGGTTCTTGTTCGAACAGCCTCCAGCCCCGGCCCCTCCTGCAGGTCGTAGAGCAGCAGGTGCACCGTCCGCCCGTTGTCCTTGCAGCTCAGCTCCATCCCCCGAAGCACGGTCGCTCCGCTCTCCTCAAGGACGTCTTTCGTATCCTCGAAGCCCGCGAACGTATCGTGGTCGGTGAGGCTGAAGAGTTCCACACCGTACTCCCCGGCGCGGCGGGCAACGTCGTAGGCTGACAGGGAGCCGTCCGAACACGTGGAATGACAATGGAGGTCGAGCTTCACGGCGGCGTTTCGGGTCCGGCTGAGGATACGCGATTGGTTGGACTACAGCAGCGCGTAGCGAAGTCCGCGGTCTCGCACGACCAGCGTCTTCGCGCCGCAGTGCTCCATGGCAACTCGCAGAATACTCAGGCCTGCGACAACGACGTCTGCGCGTCCGGGAGGGAGACACGGGCGCTGCACTCGCACGTCCAAGGGTTCGGCAGCCAGGACATCTCGCAACCCCACGATCTCCGAGATGCTCCACCGCGTCCCATCGATTCGGTCACGGTCGTATGCGTCGAGCCCAAGCAACAGCGCGGCCGTGGTGGTCACAGTCCCGGCAAGACCATAGAGTTCTTCGGATGGCGGGAGCGGCTGAGCCGCGAACGCCTTTCGTGCCGTGGCCTCGATCGCGAGCACTTCTTCCGCCAGAATCGGATCGTGGGCGACGTGCGCCTCCGTAAGACGGACCGAGCCAATCTTGTGAGAGACCACGCCGCCGACCACCTCCCCCTTGCCCACGGCGAGCTCGGTGGATGCGCCTCCGATGTCGATCACCCGCATTTCACCCACCTCGGGGTGTTCGCGAGCCACGGATAGGTACGAGAGCTCCGCCTCCTCCTCGCCGGAGATCAAGCGCACCGGGACCCCGAGGGCCTCGCAGGCGCGCTCGAGGAAGACGTCCCTGTCACATGCCAACCTGAGACCCTCGGTCGCGACCGCCTGGATCGGGGCGCCGGCTTCGTCCGCCAGAGCCCTGTAGTCGGCGAGGACGCGAACGGTTCGCTCGATCGCAGCGGGCAGGAGTGAACCCCTCTTGGCGACCCCCTCCCCCAATCGCGCGACCCGAGCCTCGTCTCGGCTGATGCGAACGGCCCCGGTCGCGTCACGCGAGCCAAGCAACAGGAGCACCGAGTTCGTCCCGATATCGATGACGGCCTTCACGGGCTCGAAGGAAGCATCGTTCCCTGCTGGCCCCGATGAGCCACGTCACAAAATCCTCAGACCGCTTAACTTGAAAAGGATTATCATTTTCATATAATAAAAAAATGACCACGACGACCGCCCTCCGACCGCCTGCGGTCCCGTTCCCCCGACCAGTGTCTTCACTCTCAAACCTGGAGGACCGGCATGCAAACCGGGTCTACCTTGTCGGCGCCGCAGCTGCCGTCCTGTTCTTGGGTGCAAGCATCGCGGCGATCGCCGGCTGGCTCAGCGCCGCGGCGTATCTCCTCTCGGCGCTCGCCTCGTCCGGACTCCTCAGCGCGGTCCTGAAGTTCGGCCACGATGGATCGCCATCCGTGAGAGCCCGTCGAAGACGAATGGCGAGTTGGGATCGCACGGTCCCGGTCCCGCCCATCGTCTCGAACACCGCCACCCGAGCCGCAAACACACCGCATCCCACCGAACAACAAGTCGGGTCAGTGTTGCGGCCGCCGCCCTGAGTGACCACCGGCTCTGGAAACTCACCGGCCTGCTCTTCGCAAGGCCCGCGAGTCCACTTCAGTGGCACTGCCAGAAGGCGGTGTCGTCATAGACGTACATCACGCCGCAGTCGCCCAGGTTCATGGACGCGAAGCCCTCGTCGAACTGGAGCAGGAAGACGCTTCCGGGGTCGCCGTCGTCGTCGTCGCCCTGCAGCCAGATCGGGTGTCCGAGGACGCGTCCGCTGGATTGGTAGACCGCGGTTCTCAAGTCGTGCAGAGCAGGGTCATCGGCGTTCTCGCCGTCGATGTCGAAGACAGCAGCCGGGATGTCGACGGGGATCACGGCAAAGGGGTTGGCATCGCGCTCGTCGGTGGCGAGTTCCCCGTGTTCGAGGTCGGCGCGGGTCAGGGGAACGAGCGTCGTTTCGTCGTTGTGCGGCTCGTAGGCCTCGTTGTCGTCACGCGAGTCGATGAACAGCGCGATGGCAGCGGCGTCCGGGAACTGGGACTGGAGTTCGGGGACGGAGGCGAGGTCGAGCGTGAAGACGTGCTCCTTGCGGGAGTCCTCGGGGTCGTCTTCTTCTTCGCTGTCACTCCGGGTGGGCCAGGTCTCGGCGGTGAAGCCGATCGCCGTGTCGCCGACGCGGTTCATCTCGCCCGGCGCCGCCTGGGCCTCGTGATCGACCTCGAGCAGGTAGATGCGGATCAGATCGTCGCGCCCCTTCAGCTCGGCGGCGATGCGCTGCACCTTTTGGACGTGGGTCTCGGCCTTGATCTGAGCCGCTTCGCTGCCCGCCATCAGAGTCTCGAAGTGCTGCTCACCCAGCGCGGCTCTGAACAGCTTGGCGAGCTGCGGGCTTTGGCTGGTCTCCATCGCCGCCTGCAGCCGGGAGTGCACCCGCTCACCGAGGTCGCGGACGACCTCGCTGACGTAGTCGTGGGTGGGCTGATTGAGGCGGGACGCGTGTTGGGCGAGAAGATCGAATCCGCGGTCGAGGACGGCGTCGATCGGGCGTACGGCGAAACAGGAGAAGGGCCTCGCGAAGGTTCGTTGCTCGGGGTCGAGACCGTTCAACATCGCGGTGCTCGCCCGGTCTTCGGGAAGCTTGGCGAGAATGCGGCGCATCTGCGGGACGACCTTGTGCACGAAGTCGTACGAGTTGAGGTCCTCGTGGTCGCGAAAGTGCAGGAATCGGTCCCACTGCGCATCGAACTCGATGCCACGATCGGAGGCGTCGGCGAGCAGGTGCAGGATGGCGAGGTGCAGGACTTCTTTGGTCTTGGGGCGCTCGTCGGTGTCGTGGGTCGTGGCGAGCAGGGGCAAGACTCCCAGCCCGTGCGGCCGCCAGCCGAACACCCAGTCGCCGCCGGCGTGCTGCATCTCGGGCAGGATCGCCTCGAGGCATCGTTGAGTGAGTGCGAGGTCATCGAGGGCGACGAGGGAGGGCAGAGCACCGAGGGCGTCGTAGTGCCGCCCGGAGATCTCCCGCTCGAGGATCGCCCGGGCACGCTCGGGCCCGAGATGGCGCAGCGCATCCAATGTCTGTTCGAGTCCCACGTAGGGGGCCTGGGGCGCGTACTCGTCGAGGTATCGGCCGCGCGCTGCGAACTTCTCGTCGAGGGCCCGATCGATCGCGAGTCCCTGGTCTCGCGCTCGCAGGATTGCCACGGTACGTACGGCGTCGGCTTCCTGCTCGTCGTCCTTTTCGTCCAGCTGCTCGGCAACCCGAAGCAGGTCGTCGACGCTGTCGTTGCGCAACGTCGTGAGGATCTCGTAGATCGCACGGTACTTGCTGGCCCCCGCGTCGTAGGTGGCGAAGAAGTGGGCGAGGTCGTCGACAGGAGCGATCCTCACCGCCGGGCGACTGCGCTCCGCACTGAGGTTCCACTGCCGTTTGCGCGCTGCAGCGAGAATTGCCTCCGCCCATGAGGTGCTTCCGCCCAAACTGTCGATGATCTGCTGGTGGTGCGCGTTGGGCTGCAGACGCGCGTAGTCGTCGTCGAACAGCTTCACCTTGGTCGGTGCTCCGTCGACAACCATCTGCAGCTCGACGGGTAGCCCTTGGTCGAGGTGTTGTTTCGCGAGGTCTTGGCGAAGGCGGTCCCGTTGTGCATCGGTCAACGTCTTCCCGGTGCGTAGGAAGGTGAAGGCTAGCCCGCGACGTACCGGTTCAGGGAACGCATCCACGTTGTCGAATGCAGCCGGGTCTCGCAACGACGCCACGAAGGCCAGCGCATCGAGCGACTCGGGCCAGGGGTCTTCGTTCTCATCTTCTTCCTCGTCGTCATCGTCGTCGTCGTCCTCGTCCTCCTCGTCCTCCTCGTCCTCCTCGTAATTGTCCTGGCAGAACTCCTCGTCCTCCTCGTCGTAGTCGTCCTCCTCGTAGTCGTCATCGTCCTCCTCGCAGTCGTCCTCGTCCTCGCGCGCAGTGAAGCGCTCCAACGTCGAAAGCATCGAGGCGACCGCGGCTGGCGGTGCCAGTTCGGGGTGGTTCGCGAGCGCGTGCCAGAGCCCGGGCATCGTGCCGACATCGAGCAGGCCCCGGCCGTGCAAATCCCACGCGATTTGGCAGCCGCGCACGTTGTCGTACTCGGTCTCCTCGACGATCGGGTCCCATTTGTCCCAGCTCTTGGCACGCTGGATCTTGCGGACGAGTCTGTTGGCGGCTGCTTCGGAGAGGACGGTGTCGGTCATCGGTTTCCTGTGCTGGTGGACTCCCACCGGGGGAGCGCGCGACAAGAAGCCCGAGCGGGGTCAATCGATCACGCGGAGGCTCAAAAACCGAGTGAGGTATCTCGCTCATCACGCGCCGCGTTGTTGATGTCGGGCAACGAGGGAATACCGCGGGCTCCACCCCCTCATCGCGGTCGTTGACGCGCAACCTCGGCACCGAAGACCCGTCTGACCCGCGAATGGATCCCGGGGACCGCGAGGACTCGCTGCGAATGGGCATGCTTCATGAGCGGCTTCGGGTCACGCTGCTCGGCGAGGCACGCCCGCCGCGCCGGTTGGGACGGTTCGAGCTCCGCACGAGGATCGGCTCGGGGGGCATGGGCACGGTGTACGAGGGCTGGGACCCCCACCTCTCACGGCCGGTGGCGCTGAAGCTGCTCCGTCTCGACGGACGTCTGTCGCAGGCCCGACTCCGCCATGAAGCGCATGTGCTTGCGCGCTTGAAACACCGCCACATCGTGACCGTCTTCGACATCGGTTCGACAGACGACCGGGTCTACGTCGCGATGGAGCGAATCGATGGCTGTGAACTCAACACCTGGTTCGAGACTCGGCCTCACTGGCGCGCGGTGGTCCGCGCGTTCGGGCAGGCCGCGCGCGCCCTCGCCTATGCCCACGATGAAGGCGTCGTACACGGCGACATCAAGCCCTCCAATCTGCTCCTCGACGCCCAACGCGACGTGAAGTTGATCGACTTCGGCCTCGCACAACTCCGTGAAGAGGCCATGGCCAGCGTCGCCGCCCCCGTGGCCGCTGGTGACAGCACGACTGGAGTGGGAGGGACGCTGGGATACGCAGCGCCCGAGAAGCTTCGGGCACGAGCGGATTCGCCTGCGGCCGATATCTTCTCGCTCAGTGTGGCGTTGTATGAGGGGCTCAATGGCGAACGTCCCTTCCCGAACGGGGACTCGCAGGACTTCGACGACGCGGTGGGCCACGGTGCTGCGCCCATTCCGGGGGTTCCGCGTGCGGTCGGTCGTATCGTGCAGCGCGGACTGGCCCATGATCCTGAGGACCGCTGGTCTTCTGCCCACGAACTCGCGTCCGCGCTCGAGCGCACGCTGCAACCACGACGATGGTGGCCACTGGCGGCAGGTGTCGGAGTGGCCATCTTCGCAGGAGTCGGCGGGTGGTCGATGCGTCGCGCCGCGCCAGGACTCGATTGCGATCGCGCTGGTGCATCGGCGGCCGCGCGCTGGCAAGACGCCCGGGATGGGGTGCAGGCGCCTTTCTCCGGAGCCGGACAGGCGTACCTCGTCGACAGTGGCGCCCGTGTGGTGGGCGGCGTGGACGACTACGTCCGGGAACTCGCCGCGGCCCAGCGCTCCGCCTGCAATTCCGTGACGAATGAGAGCGCGAGCACGCCCCGAGACGCGGTCGCCCGCTGCCTGCAACGGCGTGAGAGAAGCCTGTTCGAACTCGTGACGCGGCTGTCGACAGAGCCGTCCGAGCGCACGCTACGAGGAAGCGTATCGGCCGTGTATGCACTCCCACCCGTCGAGGATTGCGCCGATTCGCGGTACCTCGCGACACAGTTCAAGCCCCCCGACGACCTCTCGTTGCGGGGCCCTGTGGCGGCCTTGATGAGCGAGCTGCAGTCGGTGCATCCCATGGTCGAGAACGCCGAGTTCGCGAAGGCAAATGCCCGGCTCTCGGAGCTACTCGAGCAGGTGAATGCGTTGGGATTCGCTCCGCTGCGTGTCGAGGCATTGCAGACCTTCGCCGTGGTGACGAGCCACCAAGCCCGGTACGAGGAGTCGCTTCGATACTCCACGGAGGCGTTTTTCCTCGCTCGAGAACACCATCTCGAGGTGCGCGCGTTGAAGATCGCGAGCAACCTGGTCGGGCTCCACACCGATCGAGGGGACTACGAGGAAGCTCTACGATGGGGCAGGCACGCCGAGAGCCTGCTCGTCGACTCGCCCGACCCGATCGTCTCGAGCAAGCTGCACTACACCGTCTCGATCACGTTGCAGCGGCTGGCACGCTTCGACGAAGCGCAAACGAGGCTCGAGCGTGCGCTGCAGATTCGAGAGAACGCCCTCGGCCCCGACCACTTCCTCACCGCCGACGCCCGGTTCGAGCTAGGCACAGTCGCCTTGCAGCAAGACAGGCTCGACATCGCGCGTGAACAGATCGAGCAAGCACGTGGCGACTTTGCGAAGGCGCTGGGTCCGAGACACCCGGGGGTCGCGACGGCGAACAACAACCTGGGCCTCGTGTTTGCCAAGCAAGGGGATCTTGTCGAGGCCGAGCGAGTGTGGCGAGAATGCTTGGAGATCCGAGAGCAGGCGTTTGGGCCCGAGCATCCCTCGCTGAGTTCGACCTTGGCCAACATCGCCCTGGTGGTCGTCGAACTCGGCCGGCCCCAGGAGGCGCTTCCGCTCGCCCAGCGCGGACTGGCCATTCGACAAGCCACGCTCGGCGACGAGCACCCCGCGGTCGGGCGTAGCTTGATGTCCTTGGCGGAGGTCCATGAGCAACTCGGTCAGCTCGAGGCGGCGGAGAACAACTACAGAGATGCACTCGCGACGCTTCGACACACGCTCGACGATGACCACCCCGAAGTCGAGAATGCTGCGGCACGGTTGAGTGAGGTGGCAGCGATGCGGGAGAGCGGACGATGAACAACACCGAGCGAAGTGACGCGGAACTGATGGAAGCATGGCGCGGGGGCGACCGCGACGCGGGTGGGCTCATCATTGAGCGTTATCACCGACTCCTGTTTCGGTTCTTCCTCAACAAGGCCTCCGATGCCGCCGAGGACCTCGTGCAGCAGACGTTGACCGTTTGCGTAGAACGAAGGGACGAGGTGCGGGATGCGGCGAGTTTCCGGGCGTATCTGTTGGCGGTCGCCCGCAGTGAACTCGTACGGCACTATCGCTGCACGGCGAGACGACAGGCCCGGTTCGATCCACTCGAAACGTCGGTCGAGGATCTCGACCCGCGTCCAAGCACCTGGGTCGTGCGCAGGCAAGAACAGCAGCTCGTACAGCGAGCGCTCCGCCGGCTGCCACTCGACTACCAGATCGCTCTGGAATCCTACTACTGGGAGAACGCGACCGCCCCCGAGATCGCACACGTGCTCGGCATTCCCGAGGGGACGGTCCGCAGTCGTCTGCGGCGCGGGAAGGAGATCCTCCGCGAACAGATGGGCGCTCAGTCCCCGCAGTTGCGCGATGCGGCCCTTGAGAGCCTCGAGGCGCAGACGCGTGCGTTGGGGGACACGCTGCACCAGATCAGCGGCCCGTGATCTGAGCCTTGAGTTTGGATCCGGCGACGGCACCTCCAATCCCTGCGACGAGGGCGTCCCCCATGGCGACGATCGCAACGACCACGCCCATGAACGTGCCCAGGATTCCACCGGCTTCGGCGCCCGCGTCCCCATCGGCACCGACGCCTGTGCTCAGGGCCTCGGTGGCTCCACTCATCGTGCTGCTCACGATGGCGTAGTACGCCGCCCCCGTGATCAGCGCTGCGACGATCATGGCCAGGATCGCGGTGCCCTTCCCGGCCTGGGTCGCAAAGCTTGCTGCGAATCCGGCGGCGGCGAAGATGGCGAAGTAGATCGCGAGGCCCACCGTTTGCCCCATGCCAGCAGTGGCGTATCCGCTGCCGATGGCGAGCGCGACGGCAACGAGTGCAATGAGGCCGGCAAACGCGGCGGGGAACTTGGCAGCGAAGTCATTCATCGCCACATACGAAGCTCGCCGCGCCCCAATCGATCACGGCGCCGATGTGAGCGGAGTCATCCCTGAGGCCTGGAGGCCGAGCGGGTTCGTGCTGAGGGCAAAGAAAAACCCCGCCGGCTCGAGGCCCGCGGGGTTTCGTTCGAACGCAGTCGCGATGCGTTACTTCAGCGCGCGAGGGCCCCAGTCCGGGGTCGTGCCAGCGCGCATGACCTGGATCTGGTTGTTGCCGTCTTCGTTCGCGATGGTGATACCGCCGCGCGAGGACGAGAACGCGATCAGGCGTCCGTCAGGCGACCAGGTCGGGTCGGTGTTGCGACCGCCGCCCTGAGTCATTCGCTTGATCTTGCCGGACTTCACGTTGACCGCGAACACATCGAAGCGGCTGCCGTCCCGGCCTGCGTACGCGATCCACTGTCCGTACTCGCCTTGGCCAGGGCTCCAGTCGGGCGTCTGGTTGTAGTTGCCCTTCTTGCTCACCCGGGCCGCGCCGCCACCGCCCGAGCTCATGCGGAAGACCTGAGGTCCACCCGCACGGTTCGAAACGAAAGCGATCTGGTTCCCGCCGGGGCTCCACGTCGGCGAACCGTCGATGGCCGCGTTCTTGGTGAGCCGCGCCTTGACGCTGCCGCTCGTGCCGATGGTGTAGACCTCGGAGTTGCCGTCCTTGGACAACGTAAGCGCGATAGCACCGCCGGTGGGGCTCATCGTGCCGCCAAGGTTGAGACCGGGGAACTTCGAGATCCGGGTCGGTCCACCGCCGCTGCTCATCCACAGGTCGGGGTTGCGCTTGGCGTAGCTGGTGAAGATGACCTGACCACCGGGGCCGAGCGACGGAAGGATGTTGAGCGAGCGGTTGGCGGTGACGCCCGCCACGTTGCCGCCGTCCATCTCCATCGTGAAGATGTTCTTGGAGACCGTGGGACTACGACGCGTACGCACGAAGGCGATGCGCGACCCGAACACGCCAAGCGTTCCGGTGTAGTGCTTGATGACCTCGTTCATGAAGCGGTGCGCAGCTTTGCGCTTGTCGCCCGCGGGGTAGCCCTTCGAGAGCACGGGCTTCTTGCCACGCGACAGATCGTAGAGCTGGAACTTGATCTGGCCGTTGATCTCGGCGTTCTTGATGACCGCCTGCGCGCCGGTCTCGACCCAGGCTTTCTTGTTGAAGCCCTTCTCCTTGATGAGGGCTGCGGGGAGTGACCGCCGGTCGACAACATCGAAGCCCGCGGAGAGCTTCGCGTTCTTGCGCACGACGTCGCCCACCTCGTCACCCGCCGGTACGGCGAGCTTGAGCAAGACCACTGTCCCGCCAACGCCCGTCTCGGGCGCGGCCTGTGCCTCGTTGATGAGTGCAGTGTCGTCTTGACCTGCCCAGTAGGCCCCGCCGAGGAGGATGCCGGCGAGAGCGGTGGTACCGATGAGAGTTCGCTTCATAGTCAGGTTGGACCTCGCTCCGAGGGGAGCATAGCCGTCCGGGGGGGACGGGGGAAGTGGCCTTTACCGCGTGATAACCGAGGTTTGCGGTTTTTTGTATGGGGCACAACGCCTCGCGCCCGCGATCCCTCGAGCCGCCGCGAGCTTCGTGGCAGCGATTGGGTGGATACAGCGGCTACTTCACGCCCTCGTTCGACCAAACGAACGTGTATTTGATCTTGGCGCAGCTTCCCTTCATCTCGCTCGCGACCGTAGGCGGGGGTTTGGGCAGCCTGAGCACACGCACCGCGTTGGCGACTCGCGCTTGATCAGCGGCCCGAAGGCTCCCCCCCTTCTTCTGCACCTTCTTCACCCGCCCATCCCTACAGAGGGTGATCTGAAACTTGGAGGTGCCCTCTCCCATCTTCGCCCCGAAGGCGCCCACCGACATCTGGTCGAGCGCCCTCATGACGGCGGTGGCCCAAGGGTCCCCGTCCTTCCTGAGGTCGGACCAGCCGTCTGGGTCGCCAAACGGATTCCCCTTGCGCACAGCCGGCCTCGGCAGCTCGTCAAAAGGCGTGGTTCTGCGGATCGGGGTCTTGGCGGGCGGGAGCCTCCGGTCCCGGTCGAAAACCGGCTCGGTCGGCGTGTCGTCTGGTTGCTCGTCCGGTTCGGTCGACGTCTCCGCAGGGCGAGCATCCTGGTCGTCGGTGACGTGCTGGGCCTCCTGCGGGGGTTCAGGCCGCGCGTCCGGAACGGCAGGCTCGTCCACCAGTTCGACACCCAACGTCATGAGGGCGCCGGGCTCAAACTCGATCTCAAACTCATGTTCGTGGTCGGTCTCGGCAGGGCACGCCTCGGTCACCGCCAGGTTGTAGGCAACGGTATGAACCTCCCGGCCATCCTCGACCCACAGCGTTTTCATCTCGTGTAGACACGGCCGATCTTCGAGCGTGTCGCACTCCGCCAAGACAGTGTCGGAGAACGCTTCGTTGTAGAGGTCATAGCTGAGCTGTGTCCGCCAGCTCTGCTCAAACGTCGCAACACAGTCCCGACTGAGCTGATACGCGAGCAAGACAGTCAGACCCACGATCAAGCCGCACCCGCCCAGCGCACCGAGCAAGGCCGACCGACTCCGCAGGAGCTCCCGGAGATCCCCGCCATAGACCTTGGGCGCAGGTTCAAGGGCGCTGGGCATCGCGCGACCTCCGTCCTTGGGTGTGCATCAACGGGCGGTCCACAGACAAACCGACGGTTGAGCGGGCCCGTTGCTTCAACAAATGAGCCCCCACACCTGCAAAGGCTGGGGGCTTGAGGGGAGTGAGAGGGGCTACTTCACGCCGCCGTTGGACCAGACGAACGTGTATTTGATCTTGGCGCAGCTGCCCTTCATGTTCTTCGCGACCTTGGCCGGGGGCTTGGGGAGATTGAGCGAGCGGACTGCGTTGGCCACTCGGGCCTGGTCGGCTGCGCTCAAGCTGCCGCCCTTCTTCTGCACCTTCTTCACCTTGCCGTCCTTGCACAGGGTGATCTGGAACTTGGTCGTGCCCTTGCCCATCTTCGCCCCGAAGGCGCCGACCGGCATGTTGTTGAGGGCCTTCATCACCTGAGTTGCCCAGGGATCGCCGTCCTTCTTGAGGTCGGACCAGCCCCCGGGGTCACCGAATGGGTCCCCCTTTTGCACGGTCTGCGTGGGCAGGTCGTCGTAGGGGGTGTTTTTCTTCGTGGGAAGCTTGGACGTTGGAAGCTTCTTGTCTTTCTTCTCGACCGGCTTCTTGGGCTTGTCCTTGGGCTTTTCTTTGGGCTTCTCTTCCTCTTCGGGCTTTTCCTCGGCGGGCTTGGCTTCCTCGTCCTCGGTGACCGCCTCTTCGGGAATCTCTTCTTCTTCGGCCCGGGTCTCTTGGATGATGATCTTCTCGGGAATCTCTTTCTCGTCGATCTCGACGCCGAGCTTGACGAGCGTGCCGGGCTCGAAGTCGATCTCGAACTCGTCTTCGTCCTCGGTCTCCGCGGGGCAGGCCTCGGTCACCGCAAGGTTGAAGGTGATGCCGTGGACGTCCATGTCGTCCGCGAGCCACCGCGTCTTGATCTGGAGCAAGCAGACCTCGTCTTCGAGGGAGTCACAGTCCGCGAGGACCGCGTCTTGAAACGCCTCGTTGTAAAGTTCGTGATCGCCGTGCTCGACCCAAGCCTTTTCGAAGGTGGCGATGCAGTCTCGGCTCATCTGATAGGCCAAGAAGACCATCAGGCTGAGGGTGAGCCCGCACCCTAGGACCGCGACGACGAGCGCGAACGGATTCCGGAAAAGCTCACGGAAATCGCCACCATAGACCTTGGGTGCAGCGTCGAGTGAACTGGGCATTTGGCTCTATTCGCTTCCTCGGACTCGCTTCATGTGCGGGTCCGCAATGAACCCGACGGACGAGACCTCTGCTTGCTTCAACGCAACGAGGACGTCAACGATCCGCTCGTACGGCACATTTCGGTCACCCTGGATGAAGACCTTGCCGTCTTCCTTGACCTTGACGTTGTTCTTCAGCTCCTCCGCCAGCTTGTCCTTGTCCTGGGACAGCGGCAGCGTGCCGAGGAAAACCTTGCCGGTCTTGTCGACCGAAATGATCGAGTAGAAGAACTCCTCCTCGGTGATCTCTTCCCCGCGGCCCTCGGGAAGATCGACGTCCATGCCCTCGGGCGACATCAGCGGCGTCGCGACCATGAACATGATGAGCAGGCAGAACATCACGTCGACGAGCGACGTGACGTTGATCGAACCCATGGGTTCGTTCGCGTCACTGGGAGCGTCGTTGATGAACTTGTTCGCCATGCTGGGTCGTCTGGGCGGAAGCAGCCCCTAGAAGAAGTGGCGCTTGACGATGTTCATGTAGTCGGAGCCGAAGTTGCTCATCTCCGACCCCAGGACCTTCAGACGCCGCTGGAAGTAGTTGTAGGCGACCACTGCGGGGACCGCTGAGGCGAGCGCGAGCGCCGTGGTGACCAGAGCCTCAGCGATAGGCTGCGAGACCTCGGAAAGCTCTGCTTGGCCCGCAGCCGCGATGTTGAGGAACGCCTCCATGATGCCGAAAACGGTCCCAAACAGGCCGATGAACGGGGCTGCAGAACCGGTCGTCGCCAGGAAGGGAAGCAGGTTCTCGAGCTTGGTGGTCTCGGCCAGCTTGGCACGAGCCAACGCGCGCTCGACGTTGTCGGCATCGCCCAGCTTGTCGTGCATGCTCGCGTTGTCGCCTTCGGCCTGCGACTTCTTGACCTTCGACAGTTCGATGTAGCCGGCACGGAACATCGCGGCGATCGGGCTGCTCTTGGCGCCTTCCGCCACCCGATAGATGTCGTCGAGACGCTTGCTCTTCCAGAACTTGTCCAGGAACGCGACGGACTGCGACTGCGCCATCGTGACCTGGATGAACTTGAAGATGATCACGAAGATGCACAGCGCGACCAGCAACAGCAGCAGAATCACGACGCCGAGAACGATCCCCTTCGACGACGTGAGCAACTTGATGAGGTCCACCTCTGCGACAAGCGCAGAAGGAGCCGAAGCGGCGAAGAGGGCGATCGAGGGCGCGTTCACTTCGGCGCCAGGCTAACCGGCCCGCGACGTACGCGTCAAACAACAAGAAATGGCCTGCAGAGCCTGTTTCGGGGATGATTGCCCCGCCCCTCGGACTGCTCCAGACTGCCTCTTGTGCGAGGCGCTTTGGCGATCGCGGTGGCCAGCGTGTTGGTCGCGGCCCCGGGATGCTCGGTCGACACGGGAGTGGTCGAGTGGGCTTGGGCGTTTGTCGACCGAGACGGCGACCCGATCTTCCCCTCAGGCGTGTTCGATCTGGGCCGAACCTCATCGTGTGCTCTGCCTGGCCGAAACGGTTCTGACCAGGTTCGCTATGACCTCGCGGCGGAGCTCGTCATCTGCGATCCCGAGTGTGCTGGAGGATGCGAGGATCCAGACTGCCAAGTCGTCGCCCCATTGGGCTTCGACTGTGACCGCTCACGAGGCAGCAACCCCTCCGTCCCGTCCTCGGATGCCCCGTATCAGTTCACGATCAGTCCTGTGATCACCCAGGCCGACGGAAATGAGTGCCGGGACTTGGACGCATGCATCGCAGCTCCCGGACCGCGGGAACGCGTAGTACACCCCGGTCTCGTGACCGATTTGCAGGTTTTCCAACTGGTCGTCGGCATGGATCAGGAGGGCAACCCCTCGGGGAGCGGCTCATTGGATCTTGAAGGATGTGGTTGTGAGTAAGTGGTTTCCGTGGCTGGGATGTCTGTTTGTGTCGGCCTGCGTCCTGCCTGCAGATGAGCCGACCGGATTGGAGTTCTCGTGGCGCTTCGTCGAGGTCAACACCATCGACGGCGAGGACGGCCAGCGCTTGCGTTCGTGCGCAGGGGGACGGGTCGACGAGGTGGTCTTCTCGATCACCGACACCACCGATGCCTCGCGCTCCGAGATCTTTCGCTACGACTGTGGGACCGGTTACCAGACGATCTCCGAGTTCGCGACGGAGTCCTCCGACGCCTTCGTCGAGCTCCGCCCCAAGAAATACGAGGTTCTGGTCGACATCGTGAGCGAGACCCCCGCCGGCGCGGAAAACACCCGGCGCGCCAGAACGATGGAGATCGATGTGCTCGAGCGCACCATCACGCTCCAAGATTTCGATTTCGGGCTCGAACCCGTCGAGATGCAGCTGAGCCTCGAGCAAACCGACACCTGCGACGAAGTCTCGCTCTCGCTTCGTTACGCAGAGCTGGACGCCGACCTCGCCGAGCCGCCGCTCAATGAGGACGGTACAGCGGTCACCTCCCTCCTGTACCGGGAGGCACTGGAGAGCGAACAGGGGCTTTCCCTGTCCGGAACGCCGGCTGCCTGCGCTGAGCTCCCGTCCGCGCACACCATCCTCGAGGTGGATCCCGGCCACTACTTGCTCGACGTCGCGGTAGACGCCACGGTGTGCACCCTCGATCTGGAGGTTGGGCAAGGTGCCGAGGCCCACGTCATCGACCTTGCCAACCTTCCATGCGAGGGCTAAAACGCCGCTTCGTGCGACTCTCGACCTTTGGAGCCCTGATCGGGCTCGCACTCGCCGCCAGTGGCTGCCAAGAGCAGCGAAGCTACGCGATTCGATGGCGGGTTGAGCCGCGCACCAGCACCGACCCCGCGACTGTGGCGCCGCAGGACATCGAGATGTCTAGCCCGGCGATCTGCTCGCGCGCCGGCGTCTCCGACGTTGAAGTCTGGGTCTACGACGAGTTGAACCTGCTCGCCGACAAGTTCGACCGCCCCTGCTTTCCGGAGCGGTTCCGACAAGAAGGCGGGTCGATTCGCGGTGCCACACTTTCGCCCGGCGACTACACCTTGGTCATCGCCGGAACCCGGACCAATGGACTGCCTTGGGGGACGTGTCCCGACAGCCTGGCGCCGGTCGACTCGGACCCGGACTCCGACTCCGACTCCGACGGTTTCGTCGGCTCGGACGAAACCGACACCCAGTCTGGGGACTGCACGGGCGCCACGGTCGAGGGTTTCCTCGAAGCCGCACACTCCGCTGGGACGCCGCTGTGTGTTGACGGCGAATGCAACGTCGGGCTCGAAAGCTGCGACTGCACGACATTCACGGTGGAAGCGGAAAAGACGCGACGGCTGGACGACTTTGTCCTTCCAGCCCCTCCCGACTGCGAAGACGGGATCGACGGAGACGCGGACGGGCTCGTCGACCAACTCGATCCGGGCTGCCAGCTCGGGGTCAGCGAATCGACCCCCGTCCTCAACCCGGAGCTCGAGCTCAACCTCTCCGTGCTCTCGGGCAACCCGGTCGCGGACTGCGACAACATCACCGTTGGCTTGCTCGACCTCACCATCGACGGCAACGCGCTGGACCCCATCGAGTGCATCGTCGGCAAGACACGGTTCAGTACCCCGCTCGCTGTGGGGCCCCACGACCTGACGGTCACAGGCCTTCGCACCGGCGTCGGGGGACCGACTCCGGCCACGGTCGGAAAGACGCTTGAGTTCACGGTCAACGATGCAGGGGTCGCAACGCCGCGTTCACTTGAACTCGATTTCGCGGATGTTGACCTCCTCGAACCCCTCGAAGGATCGCTTTGGTTCCAATATCAGTTCCTGGTTCCCGGGGAAGACGGACCCGAAGTGGCCTACTGCGGCGACGCCCGGATCGGCGACCCGGACGTTCGCTACCGCGTCCTCGATGTCGTCGGGCAACCGATCGATGCGCTCCAGGCTCCGCTCGATGGCAGTCTCTCTCCGTGTAAAACCGACTCCGTCACTTCAATGGACTCAGTGACGTGGGGCGGCTACGCGATCGAGATCGAGAGCTTCAACGCGGACGGAGATGTCTGCTGGTCGAACGCTGGCGCGCCCGCTTTCCTGACCCCACGCGAGAGCCAGGTCGCCACGCTCGAGCTCGTTGACGGCGCCCCCCCCAGCTGCATCAACGGCTAGTGCCGAGCTCGCCGGTGGCGGCACGCAGCGTCAAGGGAGGACCTCTTCAAAACACGCGTCGCAGCGCAGGCCGGCCCCAGTGTAGAAACTGGCCGACTCGGCGACGTCTTTCCCACACCCACCGCAGGTCACCAACCTCTCCGGCGGCGACTTCGCGCTCTGCTGCTCGACCGCCGCGTGGCAGTATACGCAGTGTGAGCGGCGCGGGTTCACGAAACGCCCACAGTTCGTACACCGCGGGCCACTCTTGAGAACCCGTGACCCGATCCTCCCGTCCTCGACGCCATCGGCAAGGTCGAGCTGCTGGGTCACGACGGAGAGCTCCTCTCGGCTTGCGAGTCCCTTCGAAACGATCAGCTCCGTGAGCGACTTGCACAAGAGCTCGAGCCGATCGACGCGCTGAATCAGCGGCTCGATTGCCTCCGCCGGGTCCGGGGCATCGAGCATCTGTTCCTTGATGCGCTCGATGTCCTCCCGCTGTTTGTACTCCGTGTCGAAGAGAAACTCGGGACTGAACAGGTCGTCGAAGTAGCCCACGCCGAAATCCTATCACTGCTTCGATTTGGTCTTGGTCTTCGCCTCGGCCTTGGGCGCCCTGAGGTCGAGATCCTGCAACAGGTCCTCAAGCTCGATCTTCTGCTCCAGCCGCTGGCTCTGCAACTCCACGATCTGTCGCCCGATCTTGTCGCCGCCTTTGGTGAACTCGTCGAGGCGCCCCGACAGTTTCTTTCGAAGAGACGAAGCCGCGGGGTCCTTCTTGATCGCCTCGAGGTTCTCCCGGGTCTGGCGAGCGCGCTGGTCCAACTCGACTTGCTGCCGTTTGAGGCCGTCGATCTGCGTATCGATACGCCCGATCGCGGTTCGGCCATCGACGATGGGCTGCAAGGTCTTGCGCATCTCCGGCGTGAGCTCAGTCGAGAGCAGAAGCGTAGACATGAGTTTGACGGCCCGGCCGTCCCAGATGCTCACCGTTGTTCGGGACGGAGTTTGCTCGACGAGTGTGACCTCGGACATGGTCTTTCCCTTCGGGACGACCACGGGCACGAGGTACGCACTCGGAAGGTCTTCGGTGCCCTCGGGGCGATCGACGAGTTCGTAGTTCGAGCCCGCCTGGTTGTGGCGGACGAGCACCTTCCAAGACTTGTCTTGGCGAGGTCCGCGAACGTTCCACGTCGTCTCAGTGCGGGAGAACTGCTCGACCTCGAGCACGCCACGAATGATGCGAATGAGCCGCATCTCGTCGCCTTTGTACTTCGCGTTCGAGGTCACCATGATGCTGGGCTCGACGGCGAACGGCACTGTCGCGCTCGTCCCGGTACCGACGGTGTCGGAGAGACCCTCCCCGACGAAACTGCCGCCGGCGTAGATGCTCAGCGGGCCGGGCTCCAGCACGAAGGGACTCGAGTTCTTGAATCGGACGACCCGGTACGGGTTGGTGTCGTAACCCATGCCCGCCCCGCCTGGCCGGAAGAGGAAGGTTTCCTCTGCCTCGACTTCGCGGTTGAGGATCGCGACCATCGTGGAGCTTCCGTTGGGGACGCTGACCCGCTCCGTGAGGTCGAACCGGGTCATCCCCGCGACGCTGCTGGCGCGCGCCTTGGCCTGCGTGCTTCGGCGCAGTCCGTCGTAATCGACCGCCGGTGGAGCTGCGGGGGCCCCACCACCGGGTCCCCCACCGAATCCTTCTCCGCCTAGCGCATCTCCGGCACCGATGTTTGCATCGAACGCGCGCCGGGCAGACTTCCGCTTCTTCCCCCCGGACTTGCTGGCTGGCTTCGCTGCAGCCACAGCCTCAGGCGCGGGCTCGGCCTTGGCCATGTCGTCGCCCCAGGGGTCCCCCGCTTCGGCGGTCTCCTCCTCGACTTCATCCAAGTCGTAGGTCGTCTCGCCCAGCGCCACGACGGCGCGACGACGAACCCCGGACTCCGTGAGGTCAGCCCGATTGACGTTTCGCGGGGTGTGCAAATCGTACTGAAACGCGATGGGCTCTCCGGAGGTGAGCGACATCCCAACCTGCGTCCAGTCTTCTCCGCTGGTGTTGTCCACCACGGCCCACGCCTGCAGCAGCGCTTTGCCCTCCCCTTCCTTGGGTAACACGACGCGGTAGGTCGGCTTCCACATCGGCGCCTCGACCACGTAGCTGACCACAAGGTCGTGACTCTTCGCCCCGGCGAGGCGAATCTCGACTTCGATCTGCTGGAACATGCCCTCCCCCGCGCTCGCATCGAGTCGGCGATTGAGCTGCAGCGCCACATCCCCGTCAAGCAGGGTGAACCCAGAGACCTTGGAGAGCCGCACGACGGACAGGTCGTCACCGTTGACCAGCGTTACCTTGTGGTCGACCGTGGGTTGCTGGTCGCTGGATGGCGCGACGACGCGGGCGCTTGGGTCCGGCTCGTTGAGCACCTGTTCCACCATCACGACGCGACCGCGAAGTCGGCCGACGCTGGTGCGAAGCACGACCTCCGTCCCACGAAGGCCGTCGAGCACTTCGGCCAAGCTACCGCGACCCGGCGCAAGGGTGGAGAGCGCCGCGTTTGCCCAGCTTTGAGGGTCGAGCGGCATCGACACGCTGACGGCCTGCCCGCTCTCGCGGTCGATCACGGTGAGCGACTTGAGCAGATCGTTGACCTGGTCACGCCTTACCTTGATCCGTAGGACATCGTCGTCGACCTTCCCTGCGCGCTCGAAGTACCCGATTCCGTTGCGGTACAGGACGACGCGCTCGAGCCCGAGGTCAGTGTCGGCGGCACCGAAGGAGCCACGCGAGGTCGCACATCCAACGGTGGGGAGTCCAAGGAGAAGGGCGGCTGCGAAGAGTGAGGTACGCATGATCAGGCGGGCGGCGGGCGTAGGGTAGCGCGACCGCAACTGCCTACGCACAGCACGGCCGAATCGTTCTACCCCAGCGGGCTCGGTAGCAGGCTCGTCTTCAGAGCGCAAACGCTGCTTCGTGGAACCGGGGACGAAACCTCCGAATCGCATCGTTGGTACGAATCGGATGCACGCGGTTGCTCAGCAGAACGCAGATCGTGGGGCCTCCGTGTGCGTTGGGGTCGACCCACAAACTTGTGCCCGTGTAGCCGGTGTGCCCCACCGCGGCGGATGTGACGGCATTGCCGGCGGTTCCCGAGCCATCCTCAGACGGTCCGTCCCATCCCAGCCGCCGCGTCGATCCCACCACGGTGCTCGGCTGCCAGAACCGGTCGCGCACCGCCGGAGTCAGTCCCGGCAGGAGATTCAAGACCCAGGCTCTCGCAACCTCCAGGACGCCATGCGCGGTCCCGAAGAGCCCGGCGTGGCCAGCAACGCCTCCCCAAACGTACGCGTTGTCGTCGTGCACAAGCCCATGGGCAACCGCCGCGTTCTTCCGCATATCGAAGTGCGAGGGTACTCCGCTGGGATGGAGGTCAGGGTCATAGACCTCGGTCGGAGCGATGCGCTCGAGATGCGGACGCGGCGGGGGAGGATTTCCGTTGAGCGGATAGAACCCAAGATGCGGAATCGGTGAATCATCAAGCCCAAGGGCGAGCATCACCTTGTCGGTGAACAACACGTCGAGGTCACGGCCATACGCCTGCTCCAACCATCGGCCCAGCACCATGAACCCCAAGTCCGAGTAGACCGCCTTCGTCCGCAGCGGGTAGTCGGGCGGCGTCGCAGCGATCTTCTCGAGGATCCCCTCCGCGCTGTAGGGCTCGACCTCGTTGAAGTACTCCCGATGTGCGGGATAGCCAGAGCAATGCTCCAGCAGGTCGGCAAGCGTGGCTCCCGGGCACCCAGCGTTCCACGGTTCAGGCACCGGCATGTCGAGTTCGAGGGCCCCTTCGGAGACCGCGAGCCCGACGAGCGACGTCGTGCACAAGATCTTGGTCAGCGAGGCAAGGTCGTAGATCTGCTCACGAACCACCGGCTTCCCTTCGGCGGGGATCCACCGGTGCGTGGCAACCGTTCCGTGGGCCTCGTGGTAGAGCGTCGCGCCGTCGCGCCATACCAGCGCGACACAACCGGGGAAGACCTCTCCCACGCCAGACTCGAGCAACTCGAACAACGCTTGACGAGAATCGGTCATGCGGCCGAGCTTGCCTGCTGAAGAGCCAGCACGCTACAACCGGGCCGTGACCGACAGCGCTCGAAGCCGCCTCATCGTCGCCCTGGACGTTCCTGATGCCGCAACTGCGCTTGCGAGCGCGGAGCAGCTCCAAGGAAGTGTCGGCATGTTCAAGGTCGGGCTTCAGCTCTTCATCGCCGAGGGGCCCAGTGTCGTTCGAACGCTGCGGGAGCGATTTCCCGACGTGGACGTGTTCCTCGACCTCAAGATCCACGACATCCCCAACACGATGCGCGGTGCGATCGCCAGCGCAAGAAGCCTCGGCGCACGATTCGTGACGGTACATGCGGGCAGCGGTGTCGAGCACCTCAAGGCCTGCGTCGAGGAAGCCGGTGACGACCTCGGCATCCTCGCCGTCACCGTCCTGACCAGCCAAGATGAGCAAGCGTGCAAAGAAGCGGGGCACACCCGGTCCGCAGCCGAGTTGGTCGAAATGCGGGCCAAGTGCGCAGCGGAGGCAGGGTGTGCCGGACTCGTGTGTAGCGGCCAGGAACTGGAGCGCGTGTGCGCTGCAGCGCCAGACTTGTTCAAGGTGGTGCCGGGGATTCGACCCGCGGGCTCCGCGGTCGGCGACCAGAAGCGAGTCATGACGCCAGCGATGGCGATCGAGCGTGGCGCGACGCACCTCGTCGTGGGCCGACCCATCATGAAGGCCGAAGACCCTGCCACCGCCGCGAAGGGCATCGTCGAAGAGATCGCCGGCTCGCTCTAGCAACCCCGCCCGGTCTCCAGCTGCCCAGCGAAACCGCGGTCCACGACACGTCGGCGACCTCCCCGTCCTCAAACGACTGCAGGCGGATAAAACGCGCCCACCTTTCGCTCGCCACCGAACCACGATGGGGGCCACACGTGGCCGTGCACGGAGAACCGTCTTTCTTGCCGGAATCTCCTGCGTTCCCCCTCTCCCCCACCCCGCAGCGATTGCTGCCTAACATGACGATTTGGGCCGTTCTGAGGGTGTTGAACGGTGTTACGCAACCAATGCGTGACAAGCTACTCGACGCGATCTGCGGAAGCCGGCGACGGGGACGACGCCTTCCGCCGGAGCCCTCCCCAGCGGGCCGCGGAGCCACTTCTGCCCCTCCAGTACGGCGCCCGCTTGGCTCTGCTGGGTGTTGCGTTCCTTTTCGGCGGGGTCGGTTGCGAGTCGAGAGCCGTGGCATCGGGAGAGGCGAGCGCCCGAACGTCGGACAACGTTCATCCGACCACGATCCGTTGGCGCGAGGCAGCCGCGGGGCTCCGAACACAAGACCGAACTTCGACGGGTAAGCCGGTCGTCGTCGCGTGTTCCGTCTGCCATGCGGGGTCGGACGGCGGGATGGCAGCTCAGAACCCTCAGGGGCGGGTCGTACACGCGTCGATCTCGCTCTCGCACGGCGACCTCAGTTGCTACGCGTGCCACGACCGCGACAACCGAGACCGTTTGCGGCTCGCGGACGGACAGCACGTCGAGTTCCCCAATGCCATGCGGCTGTGCGCGCAGTGCCATGGCCCGCAGAAACGAGACTACGACCACGGCGCCCACGGAGGCATGAATGGGTACTGGGACCTGAGCCGTGGTCCGCGCGAGCGAAACCACTGTCTGGCCTGCCACGGCGCGCATGTTCCCGCGTACCCCGTCGTGTACCCCGAGCCGCCCCCCGCTGACTTGGAGCGACACGAGTGAAAACAAAGACAACGAGGCGCACGCACCTAAAAGTCCTTGGCGCGACGCTCGGGGGCGCAGGGTTCCTCAAGGCCGTCGCTCCGCTTGCTCAGTGGGGAGAGGGGCTCGATCTCGACGGTTTCCTTCAGGACCACTACCGAGAACTCGGTCCGGATGACCTGGCGGAGGTCCTGGCTCGGCACGAAGCAGCATGCAAAGCGGAGTACGGCGCCGACGTCGAGATCAAGGATGTTCGCCCGATACCTGGCGTCGTCTTCGGGTACGCCCTCAACCTGAGCATCTGCAACGGATGCCGGAAGTGTGCAGAGGCGTGCCACCTGGAGAACAACCACGACCGCGCCTCACACCAGTCCTACATCCGTGTGTTCGAGATGGAGAAGGGCAGCATGGACTTCGAGCACGGCAACGCGGGCTACAACCACCCGGTTCCAGCAAAAGACAAGTTCTACATGCCGGTGCAGTGCCAGCAGTGCGAGAACGCCCCGTGCGTGAAGGTCTGCCCGGTCGAGGCCACCTGGCAGGAGTCCGACGGCATCGTCGTCGTCGACTACGACTGGTGCATCGGATGCCGCTACTGCGAGGCGGCGTGCCCCTACCACGCCCGCCGGTTCAACTGGCACAAGCCCGAGATCCCTGCAGAAGAGATCAACCCCGATCAGGCGTACCTCTCCAACCGCATCCGACCTCAGGGTGTGATCGAGAAGTGCACGTTCTGCCTGCACCGAACTCGTGAAGGTCGACTGCCTGCATGCCTCGAAGCGTGCCCAACCGGTTCCCGAGTGTTCGGAAACGTGCTCGACCCCGAGTCAGAAATCCGTTGGATCTTGGAGAACAAGCGGGTCTTCGTCCTCAAAGAGGAACTCGGAACAAAACCTCGGTTCTTCTACTTTTTCGATGAGTAAACCCCTCCACAGCCAAAGCTACCCGCGCTTCCTGCTGCGGTGCCTCCTCTCCTCGCTCGAGGGGAATGGCTACTACTACGCGTGGATGGGGGGGTTGTTCCTCGTCATGCTCGTCGGCCTGGACGCGTTCAGCCGGCAGACTGCGGAGGGCATGGGCGTGACCGCGATGTCCGACCACGTCTCGTGGGGCATCTACATCGCCAACCTGACGTACTTCGTCGGCCTTGCGGCGGGCGGGGTCATGATGGTCATCCCCGCCTACCTCTACAAAGACCACGAGATGCACAAAGTGGTGCTCGCAGGGGAGTTCCTCGCGATCGCAGCGATCGTGGTGGCGCTGGGGTTCGTGGCCGTCGACATTGGTCGCCCCGACCGCTTCTGGCACATCATCCCGGGCATCGGCCGCTTCAACTGGCCGATGTCGATGCTCACCTGGGATGTGATCGTGTTGTCCGGCTATCTGCTGTTCAACCTGCACATCGCCGGGTACCTCCTCTATACGCGCTTCATCGGCGTGCGGCCAACCGCGAGGTTCTACGTTCCGGTCGTGTTGATGTCGATCGTCTGGGCGGTCTCCATCCACACCGTCACGGCATTCCTGTACTCGGGACTCGGCGGTCGGCCGTTCTGGAACACAGCGATCCTGGCGCCGCGCTTCATCGCCTCTGCGTTCGTAACCGGGCCCGCGTTCATCCTCGTCGCGTTGCAGATCGTGCGCCGGGTGACCTCCTTCGACATGGGAGACGGGCCACTTCGCACGTTGCTCGCGATCATGCGGGTGACGGCGATCGTCAACCTATTCTTGATGCTGTCCGAAGTGTTCACGCTCTTCTACACCGGAGGTGCACACGCGGCGGGCGCTATCTACCTCTATCGGGGGCTCGATGGGCATGACGCGCTAGTCCCGTGGATCTGGTCCTCGATCGCGCTGAACGTCACGTCAGCCATCATCTTCGTCTTCTCGAGCGTTCGCCGGAACAGGTTCCGCGTCAACGTGGGCTGCGCCTTCGCACTGGCGGGGATCTGGATCGAGAAAGGCATGGGCCTCATCGTCCCCGGCTTCGTCCCGAGCACCCTGCACGAAATCGTGGAGTACGTGCCCAACCTGGTGGAGTGGAAGGTCTCGGTCGGGATCTGGGCCCTGGGGCTGATGATCTACACGATAGGCGCGAAGCTCTCGGTCGCTGTGTACAGCGGCGCTGAGCAACTCAGCTCGACTTCCAACACCGCACCCGAGGACAACGACACCTCGGCAGAAACGACCACGCCATGACGGGAACACGACGCAACTTCATGAAGGGAGCGGCGGTTGCCGCAGCCGCGAGCGCGAGCCGTGATGCACTGGCGGTCTTGCCGACCGAGGAGCTCGCCAATCCTCCCGAGGGTCTGGAATGGAACAAGGCTCCGTGCCGGTTCTGCGGGACGGGCTGCCACGTCGAAGTCGGCGTTGCCGAAGGCGAGGTGGTTGCGGTTCGAGGTGACAAGCAAGCCGAGGTGAACAAGGGCTTGCTGTGCGTCAAGGGCTACCACGTGGGATTGGCGCTCTACGGAGCCGACCGACTGCGCCAACCGCTGCTTCGTAAGAATGGAAAGCTCGTGCCGATCTCGTGGGACGAAGCGATCGACGTGATCGCGGATCGGGTCGAGAAGGGTCCTGACGGTTTTGGATTCTATGGCTCAGGCCAGTGGACCATTCCCGAGGGGTACGCGGCCCAGAAGTTCATCAAAGGAGGCCTGGCCAACAACCAAATCGATCCCAACGCACGATTGTGCATGGCTTCCGCCGTCACGGGGTTTCTCGCGGTCTACGGCGTGGACGAACCGGCGGGATGCTACGACGACCTCGATGTCTGCGATGTCCTGATTCTCTGGGGGAACAACCCCGCCGAGATGCATCCCATCTTGTTCTCCCGGGTTCTCGCGCGCCAAGAAAAGGGCGAGGACGTCCGAATCATCGACATCGGAACCCGTCGTACGCGGAGCACGGATTTCGCCGACGACTATCTCGCGATGAAGCCCCAGGGCGACATGGCGATCGCAAATGGGATAGCCCACCTCTTGCTCGAGCGCGGTTCCTACGACAGCAAGTTTGTCGAAGACCACTGCGCATTCCGGGCGGATAGCGATCCGCCATCGCTTCACGGAAAGCCGATCACTTTCGAGGAGTATCGGGAGGGACTGGCCGAGTACACGCCGCAACGGGTGGAGGAGCTCAGCGGAGTTCCGGCGGCCCAGGTCGAGATGCTCGCCGACCTCTTCGGCGACCCCAAACTCCGCATCACGAGCCTGTGGTGCATGGGAATGAACCAACACACCCAGGGTACGGCCGTCAACTCGATGGTCCACGGCGTGCACCTACTCAGCGGGCATTTCGGGAAACCTGGGGATGCTCCCACGAGCCTCACCGGGCAGCCCTCGGCTTGTGGCACCGTCCGAGAAGTCGGCACCTTGGCCCACGCGCTTCCCGGTGGGCGGGTCGTCAAGAACGACGCGCATCGCGAGCAGACCGAGAAGATCTGGAATCTCCCACCGGGTCGCGTGAACCCCAAGCCCGGTCTTCACACCGTCGCGATGTGGGAGTCGTTTTCGAAGGAGGGCGGAGACATCCACACCATCTGGGTGCAGGTCACCAACCCGGCGCAGACTCTGCCCAACCGAGGTGCGCTCGTCGCTCCTTCCCGCAAGCGAGAGGACGCGTTTCTCATCGTGTCGGATGTCTACCCAACCGCAACCACCGAGATCGCCGACTTGGTCTTGCCCTCGGCGATGTGGGTGGAGAAGAACGGCATGGTCGGCAACTCGGAGCGCCGGACCCAACAGTGGTTCAAGATGGTGCAACCGCCGGGAGAGGCACGGGACGACTGCTGGCAGACGATTGCAGTCGCACGCCGTCTGTATGACCGCGGGCGTCCCGAGATGAAGGACCGGGACGGCAAGTTCTTGTTCCGCATGGAAGACGAAGCGGGCAAAGAAGTGCAGGTCTGGAACTTCGACCGCTACTACGACATCAACGTCGACGAGCAACTGTTCGAGGAGTACCGCAAGTTCTCGCGGCTCAAGCACAAGGACCTCGCCCCCTACTCCGAGTACGTCAAGGCACGAGGCATGCGGTGGCCCGTGGTCCAGCAAGACGACGGGTCTTGGAAGGAGACGCGCTTCCGATTCGCGGAGGGCTACGACCCGTACGTAGAAGAAGGCAAGGGGGTGGACTTCTATCATTCGACCACCAAGGATGGCCGGGCGCAGCTGTGGTTGAGGCCCTACGTCGCGCCACCGGAGGTCCCCGACGCGGAGTACCCGTTGTGGCTGTGTACCGGGCGAGTCCTCGAGCATTGGCACTCCGGCACGATGACGATGCGCATGCGTCCCTGCAGGCGGGCCATGCCATCAGCGTACGTCGAGTTGAACCCCGAAGATGCCGCCGAGCTTGGCGTGCAGGATGGTCAGAAGGTCGTCGTGGAGACACGTCGGGGCCAGTTGGAACTGACAGCGTGGATCGACGGTCGCGGAGCTCCACAGCGCGGGAACATTTTCATTCCCTTCTTCGACGAGCGTTTGCAGGTCAACAACCTGACACTCCAGGCGTACGACCCGTTCTCCAAGCAGCCCGACTACAAGAAGTGCGCAGCACGAGTTCGGAGGGCGTGAAGTGAACTGGGACGACTACAACAATCAGCGGAACGTGTTCGTGCTGCTGGGGGGGCTCGTCGCGGGCTCCGCCTTGGTCGGCCTCCTGATGCCCTCCGCGGAGAATGGGGAGCGGTCACACCATGAGCACCGGGAATCGGCCGGCTCGCAGGGGTCGTCGGTACCACCGGCCCGAACCTATCGGGAACTCGGGGCAACCCCGTGGATGCAACCCGAGGGATTCGATGGCGCGCTCGCCAACCTACCGGTTGGCGGAGGCCGCCAGGACGAGGCGACACGCGAGGGGTGGCTCCTTGAACGCGCCGAGCGGCGTGCGTTCGATGGAGCTCCACCAGTGGTGCCACACGCGATCACGGAGCGCAGCTCCGCCGCGTGCCTGACATGCCACGCCGATGGGATGGCGTTTCCGATGGGCGACCGGGCGTCGACGATCTGCCACGACCTGCACCCTTCGTGCACGCAATGCCACGTCCCAGGGTCCTCTGGCATCACCAACGTCGATGTTGCCGCCGCGGACGCATACTTCGGAGAGAACCTCTTCGAGGGTCGGCCGGGCTCCGTCGGGGAGCGTGCAGCTCCGGGCGCGCCTCCGATGATCCCGCACACCACATGGATGCGTGAGCGCTGCAATGCCTGCCATGGCGAGGCGGGCCCCAACCCACTGCGGACCACCCACACAACGCGCACCCATTGCCGTCAGTGTCACGGCTCCTCCGCGCAAAAAGACCAGCACCCGGGGTTCGGATGAACGTGTACGAAGGCGACCTCGATGAGGCCCAACTGAGCGCCCTGGTCGACGACCTCGCGGACTGTGCCCAAATCGACGAAGTCAGGGTCAAGGGCGGTGCAACCTCCTATTCCTCGGAGAGTCCCGGGTTGGCCGACGCGGTCACGGCACTCCGCGAAGGCCGGGTGCGCGGAGTCCAGATTCTCTATCGGCACGACGGCAAAGGGTGGTGCGACACGCTCGTCGCCCGTGGCGCAGCGACCCGCCTCGTCCGAAACCAGATCCCACAGGCACCACAGTCATGATCGCTGCGAGTTCCGCACTCACACTTCTCATCATCGGCCCGAGCGTCGAACCGTCGCTTCGACCCGCGACGGGTCCAAGCGCAGTGGAGGCGCCACAGGCCGACGCTCCCGACGTACAACCCCAGCCGGTCCACAAAGCGCCCGCGTCACCTCCCGAGCCTCCGGCACCTCTCCAACAGCCAACAGCCACTCTCGCCTCGACTGACAGCCCCCCAGCCGACACCCAACCCGAAGCCGCGGCCAAGCCCAAGCCCGAGTTTTCGCCCGGTGTTCAAGTGTTTCTGCGAGGCCAAGGAAGGGTGAACCCCGACTTTGGAGCGGGCTCCGCACCTGACACGGGCACCGTCCTGCAGCGGGCACGCGTTCAACTGGGCGCTCGTTGGGGCCCGCTCAAAGCCTTCGCGCAAGTTCAGGACGCGCGAACGTGGGGTTTCGAAGCCTCCACGGTCTCCAACGAAGCCAACACCGACCTTCATCAGGGCTTCTTGGAGATCGGGGGGGAGACAGAGTCCCAGACGACGTCGGGATATCTCCGTGCCGGTCGTCAGGAGGTGGTGTGGGGCAAGCAACGCATGATCGGCAGCTTGCTATGGCTCCCCGGCGCAAGATCGTTCGACGCGGTGCGTGCAGTCGGCAAGGCGTCCATCGTCGAGCTCGACATGTTTGTGGCACTGCTCGCCCCGCGACGAACCGTGGCGGACGACAGCGTAGACCCGCCCCAATCCGAGAGTTCGTCCGGAGCGCAGCTCGCCGCAGCCAAACTCGCCCTGAGCATCCACGAGGCGGTGAACGTCGAGGGAATGTCACTCGCCGTGTTCGAAGACGGTCGAGATGGAGATGTGGGCTTCGAACGTCGGCTCGTCGACTTCGGTGGGAGGGTCTGGGGCACACCCTTCGCAGGATTGACCTACGACGTCGAGGCACACGGACAGACGGGCCGGGTTCGGGACCAAGACCATCGAGCGTGGGCTTGGGCAGCGAGTCTGGGATACATGCACGGCGAGCACCGCGTGAAGCCGGGGGGCCATCTGGGCTATGCGATGGCCAGCGGCCACCGATGCTCAGGCGACACGGACGTCTGTGCAAACGCCGACAGCAACGACTTCTACAATTTCTTCCCGACCAACCACATCCATTACGGCATCGCCGACCAGATGAACTGGTCCAACATGCGCGACCTCGAGGTGGCCGCCAAGCTGGGGTTCGACAAGCTTCTGACCGGGGTGCTGGCCTACCACTACTTGCAACTGCAGGAGCCCACGGGGCGGTGGACAAACGCGGGCGGCGGCCTCGTCGGCTCAGGGTGGGACCCCGCGAATACTGGGCGGGGGCTGGGGCACGAGTTCGACGCCTTCGTCACCCTGAAGCCGTGGGCTCCGTACTTGATGGTCCAACCCGGGTACGCGCTGTTTCTTCCTGTCGACGCAGGGGTACGCCTCGCGGGGAACATCCCGCAACACTTCGCGTTCGTGTGGCTCGTCGGGACGTTCGGCTAGAGCGGTCGTCCGAGCAGCTCAACCATCCGCGGCACGGTCCACGACTCGCGCCAGCCGATCAACCGGACCAGCAGCGACAGCGGAAAACGCGGGTACGCGATGCGTTCCGCCAGCGCCGCCGTGTTCCGATCCACGGTGGCCTCGTACACGGCCCGCTCCTGCGACGAGCGCGAGTCGGCCGCACGGGCGCTACGCCACGCCTGGTCTCGAGCCCGCACCACAACAAAGACGCCGAGACGCTCGTCTGCCCTCCCCGCGATTCGGTCCACCCCCGACAACCACGGCGAGACCGCATCGAGGGCCTCCTGAACCCCATCGAGTTCCCCGGCGAGAATCGCATTGATGCGGTCGAAGTCCGTCCGAAACGGCTCGGGTTCGAGGCCGGCCTCGACCACCGAGAACCCAAGGTCGAGATTGATGTGCGCGTTGACCCCAAGCAGCAGCAACTGCATCGCGGTGAGGCTCGGGTCTTCGGTGGCGCGAAACGCAACCGACCAGGCCCGAGGCACCGACGCACCGCGAAGGTATGCTTGTAGGGGGCGAAGGTATCGCAGCGCGAAGACGGCATCAAACCGACTCATGCGTGGGCCGTCGTCGAACTCACCGCGTTCGATCGCGTGCTTCACAGCGATGGTCACACGGCGGTACATGGCCGCGAAGATGGCCCACCGATGTCTTCCACGGACACCGAGCGCCAACACGGTGTCCAACGCCTCGATGACGTCGTCGACGTCGTCGATGGACCCCAGCGAGAACGTCACAGGCCCGCTATTGGTGCTCGAGCATATTCTCCATCATGCCGTCGGCGCCGACCATTTCCATGGGGCGGGACGTGTGACGGGCGGCCTGCACAGCCTCACGCAGGTCTTCGAACAGCTTGCGTGCGTTGGGCAAGCCGTAGAGCTCGAACTCCGGGTCGGTCTGATCGGTGCCGATCAAGGTGACCGTCGCGTTGCCAAACATGCGATCGATGATGTTCTGGCTGTAGCGAACATCGAGGACACGCCACAGCTCGATGCTGTCGACCGTGGTGGTGAGCACGCCGTGCTCGTGCTCGAGCCGGCGGTTGGTGATCTTGTAGCGGGTCGTCCGGTAGCGGAAGAAGGTCCACAGCATTCCGGGAATTCCGACAAAGCCCAAGACCCACAGCGGCCAGGTGGAGAAGAAGGTGATGAGGCCTAGCAGGTAAGCCGCGACCCCACCGACGACCGAGGCGCCGAACCACTTGATGTACCCCGAGTAGACCGAGGTCGCGCGTGCCACGCCCTCGAAGATGATCTCCGAGTCGCCGGGCCTTGCGCTCGACCCGGCGGGGGGCTGGGCGTGAGCGCGGACGGGCTGCTGAGGGACTTGGTGGCCGGGTTGCTGCTGCATGGCGACTCCTGGAGGATACCCGCCAGCCATCGGCGGTGGCGAGGCAACCCCCGGCAACACCCCGTGATTCCCGGCCTGTGCCGGATGAGGCACTGGCCGAGCCTGCGGGGCGTAGGCAACCGGCTGAGGGGCTGCCGCGTGCACGGGAGGGGCCGCAAAGGGCGTTTGCGGCGGGGCCTGAGCAACCGGAGGCTGCGCGACGGGAGCCTGTACAGGTGCCTGAGCGTGCTCAACCGGAGGCTGCGCGGGCGCGGGAGCCTCCGGGGCGTTGAGGGGAATCTCGGACGAATCCTCGCGCCGTAGATGCGACCAACCCGGTCCCTGCGAGCTCATGACCACAGCATCGCACCGGCTACCGGTCCGAACAAGCACCGCCACACGGTAGGCTCGGTTCGAGTGAGCACCTCCTGCCTGGAAGAGAACGAGATCGTCGATCTCGTGACGGGCAACCTCGACGCAGAGGCCGCTGCGGTCGCAGAGGCCCATGTCGATGGGTGCCCGAGCTGCCGCCTGGTGCTGATCGAGCTCGCCCGTGTGTTCGAGCTACGCGCCTCCTCTCTCCCCGAGGTTGCACCCGAAGACGACAGCCAAGGCATCACGGACCGCGGTGCCGACGATGGACTCGCGGAGCTGCTTCCCGCGGCGATGGCCCGTGGCACGAGCATCGGCCGCTACCTCGTGCTCGGGACCCTTGGTGCAGGCGCGATGGGAGTCGTCCACGCTGCCTTCGATCCGGAGCTGGACCGCAAGGTCGCCCTGAAGCTTCTGCGCTCGCGGGCTCTCGGCGAGGGCTCGAGTGAACGTCTGGTCCGCGAAGCGAGAGCCACGGCTCGGCTCGCACACCCCAACGTGGTCGTCGTGCACGATGTGGGGTTGCATGAAGGCTCGGTCTTCATGGCGATGGAGCATGTCGAGGGCGGCACCCTCGGCGAGTGGCTCGCGGCCAAGGACCGCAGCCAAGAGGAGATCGTCGCGGCGTTTCACGATGCGGGCCGGGGACTCGAAGCGGCACATGAGGCAGGCCTGGTTCATCGAGATTTCAAGCCCGCGAACGTGTTGATGGGTCGCGACGGCCGGGCCCGTGTCACCGACTTCGGCCTGGCCCGGCAAGGCCAAACCACGCAGGACCGAGATGCCCTGTTCTCGACCCAGTCGGGCACGCAGACTGAGCTGTCCGACGCCACACTCACCCGCACCGGGGCGCTGGTCGGCACCCCAGCCTATATGTCCCCCGAGCAGTTCGCTGGCGGAGTCGCGGATGCGCGGTCGGACCAGTTCAGCTTTTGTGTCGCGTTGTTCGAGGCGCTGTGTGGGAGCCGCCCGTTCGCTGGGCGTACGGTCACCGAGCTGGCAGCGAACGTCAACGCCGGCCGGATCGCGGAACGGCAACATCTCGACGCCCTACCGCGGCACCTCCGGAGCGCCCTCGTCCGGGGGCTTCGCGCCGACCCGGGCGAGCGTTTTCCGACCCTGGCGAGCCTCCTGCGGGCGATGCAGCCCTCGGGGTGGTCGGCGACTCGGCGGTCCACCAAGGCATTGTTCCTGGCTGGGCTGGGCATCGGAGCCTTGGGCCTCGCCAGCGCCATCGCGACGTCCAAGGACGATGCTCGGTGCACCCCGGCGGCACAGGCCATCCCCGTCGCCGCGTGGAACCCCGAGCGCGCGGACCTGATCACGGTCGCGCTGCAAGCGAAAGACACCGACACCAGCGCAGATCTGGTGGCACGGGTTCGCGGAGACCTGGGTCGATTCGCCTCGAAGTGGACCGAGTCGAGGACAGCCGCATGCGTGTCCTCGAAGACTGCGCACCGAAACGTCGCGTTGCAGTGCCTCGACGAACGACTCGTGCACTTTGAGGCGCTGGTCGACGCGCTCGAAGAGAGCGACGACAACGCGCTGCAATACGCCGGAGAGGCGGTCGGCAAGCTGGGCGACCCGGTGCAGTGCAACCAACGCGATTGGACGCGGTCACCACCGCGCACACCTCCAGCAGACCAAGCAGAACCCGTTGCCGCGGTCCGTCGCCGACTCGCACGCGTCAGTGCGGACGCCAGCTTGGGAAAGTTCGAGACTGCACTCGCATCGGTCACCTCACTCCGCGAGGAGGCCGAGGCGCTCGGGTTCGATCCACTCACCGCGGAGGTCCTACACGAGGTCGGCTTTCTTCACCTTCGGATGGCTGACTATGAGTCCTCGCTCGCCGCACTGGAGCAGGCCTTTCGAACGGCGATCCGATGCGGCGACACCCGGCTGATGGTGAGTACGGGAGCGCTCGCCCTGCACTTGCTCGGGTCCTCCACTCCCAACCTCGAACAGGCTCACCTGTGGATGGAAATGACCCATGGCGCGCTCGAACGAGAGGGTCTATACAGCCGCCCCGCCGCATCATTCTGGAACTCGGTCGGACTCGTCGAACGTCAGCGAGGCAACTACGACGAGGCCCGCAAGGCCTACAAGCGCTCGTACGAGCTGCATCAGGCGTTCGAGCCCGATGGACCCGAAGCCCTCTCGCCCCTCAACAACCTCGCGGCGTTGGAGATGGACGTCGACGACTACGGTGCAGCGGAAGCTCGGTCGCGGGAGCTGTTCCGAGAGATCGAGCGGCGGTATGGGCCCGAGCACCCGGACTACGTCCCGACCCTGGGGACGCTTGCCGCCGCGCTTGCCGCCCAGAACAAACTCGACGAAGCAGCGTCCTCCGTCGAGACAGCCCTCACGATGGGCGAGGCGTGGTTTGGTCGGGATAGCCCGCGGCTCGACTCCCCACGAGCGGTCCTCGCGGGCATCCTAAAGCGAAAGGGCGACCTCGAGGGTTCCAAGGCTCTGTACGAGCAGCTCATTGAAACCTGGACCCGGACCCGCGGCCCCAACGACCCCAACGTCTCCCTCGTGCACAACAACCTGGCGACCACGCTGACTCAGATGGAGCGCGGCGAAGAAGCCCTGGCCCATCACATCCGGGCGCTCGAGATCCTCCAGGTCTCTCGGGACGACACACACCGCTCCGTCGTGCAAGGCAACTCCGCGGTCGGAACCGACTACATGAACCTCGGACGCTGCGACGACGCTCTCCGCTACTTCGAGGCCGCCGCCGCGTCCGTCGACTCGCTCGCAGCGACCGACGTTCTGCGATCAGTCGTCAACCACAACCGGGCCAAGTACACGTGGGTCTGCGGCGGCGACACGAAGCAGGGGCAGGTCTGGGTCGAGACCGCCGTGGAGCAGGCCAAGGTTTCCTTCGGCAAGGAACACGCGATCGTGGGGCGGTTCGCCCTCAGTGCTGCCGAACTCGCGCTCGACAACGACGACGTTGACGCCGCGCGCCAACACTTCGAAACGAAGCAACGACTCGCCACCCCGAAGCCGACGGACGCGACCCGTGCTCGGATGCTCTACGTCGAGGCTCGGATTGCTCAGGACGATGGACACGCGACACAGGCGTTAGCCCTGCTTGCTCGAGCGCTCCCGCTTCTGCCCGAGGTCACCCGCTGGATCCCCCTGCGCACTCGAATCCTGGCCATGCAGGCCCGTCTCACGCCATGACGTCAGCATCCTTCCCCGCCCTCCTCCTGCTGGTCTCACTGGCCTCTGCAACGTCGTGCGACCGCTCGAAGGACGGACCTGCTCCCGATGCACCCCCAGATGTCGCCGCCGCGGTGAGCGACGAAGCGCCGACTCCGAAGCGTCTCCCGGACCCGCCACCGCAGGGGTCGCGCGACGCTCCAGCCGGCGAATGGACGGTCCAGAGCCACCATCCCCGACTCCATCAGCTCGACGACGACGCATGGGCCGAGTTCTCGCTCGAGTTTCTGTCCGGCGTCGTGCAAACCCGGAACGAAGCGGACGGACTTCGGGTCCTGTCCATCGGTCGGGGCGCAGTGGCCGGCCAGGTCGGCTTGCTCCCCGGAGACCTCTTGCTCTCCATCGGAGCAACCCAGGCGCCCGCGCTGGCGAGTCTCCACGACACATGGGCCTTGGCGCAGCGGACCCATTGGGCTGAGATTCGACGCCTGCGGGACGGATCGACCGAGACCATCTTCCTATGGATCCGTTCGCGATCCACCGCTCAGAGTGTGGCGTCCTCCCTGGTCCGGCTCGGGGTCGTTCAACAGGAGGGCGGGCGACGCCTGATCGATCGAGCCTTGCTCGAGACGCTCGCGGACATGCCATGGCTCCATCAAAACCGCGAGCTATGGCAAAGCCTCGGCGTCCCGGGGGGCGGACCCGTACTGCGCGTCGACGATGAGAACATCGGGAAGAACGGCCTCGAACTCGCACTGCAACGGATCGGGGAGCGTGCAGCGGAGCGAACGTTCGAACTCACCGTTGGGACCGACGACGGTGAGGCTCGGCTTCAGTACGAGGTGATCGAAGATGTACTGGACTCCGAGGCCCTCTCAACGATCAAGGCTACGCCGAAGCCCGCGTCCGCCTACCGAAGAGGAGGGCCGGCAGGGAGCCGGTCCAAGCCCGCAACCACGCTCGACGCCGTTGTCACGGAGAACGGGGAGCACCGCTACAGCATCGACCGCGACCGCTTCGCGGAACTACTCGCGGACCCGTCCGTCCTCGCACGCTCGGCTCGGATCGTCCCCAGCCAGAAGGATGGTGAGACCGTCGGGTTCAAGCTCTACGGGATCCGTCGGTCGAGCCTCCTGGACAAGCTCGGTTTTCACAATGGTGACCTCCTCGTCTCTGTCCAAGGGCGACCGATCGGAGACTTCGATGAGGCCTTGGAGGCCTACGCAGCGGTCTCAAAAGCGCCGCCAGAGACCCTCCGCGTCACCATTGTGCGGCGCGGCGTCGAGATTGAGCTGAAGCTCGATCTCGAGTGACCTCTACGGCTTCTTCACGGCGGTGATCTTCACCGTCGCCCCGCCTTCGATCCCCAGTTCGAGGGTTGCTCCCACTTCAATGCGCGAGAGGGCGGAGTAGCGAGCCGGCTTCTTGGTCACGTCATGGCCATCGACCGACTCGATCTTGGCACCGACCTTCAACCCCGCCTGCGCTGCCGGACCACCAGGCCGAACGAAGCCCACAATCAGTTCACGCTCCATCCAGTCGACGTCTGGAGCCGATTCCTTGAGCGTGTAGCCAAGGTCTCCGGTGTCTTCCTGTTTCTTGACCCGGCGCTTGATCATCTCCAGCGCAGGGACTTCGAACGGATTGCCGTCTTCGACGACGGCCCTGGTCTGTGAGAAGGAATAGTCGCTGTCCCCACCGAAGTCCTTCGGGAACAGGATGACGGAGACATGCCCAACGGGGACCGCATCGAGTTCGTAGGTGCCGTTGTCGTCGGTGATGTTGCGCTTGTCGCCCCCGCCGAAGCTGATATTGAAATCGCGCGATTTCTTGCGATTCATCGAGACGCTGATGCCGGGGATCGGCTCACCGGATTCGAGGTCGACCACGCGCCCCTTCACGGCGACCATCTTCTGGAGCTCGACCTTGACCCCAGCTTGGCTCGCGCCCTCGGCGAGCGTCACCTCGGTATCCCCGCTTCCTTCGGTGCTGCTTGCGGCGACGAAGAACTTCCCCGGAGGCATCTCGTCGATCACGAACCGCCCATCGGTGGCGAAGAACGACTCCCGCCTTGAAAATCCTGTCGTCTCGTCGTTGACAGTCACTTTGAACCGTTGCGGAGCGCCCCCGGATGCAGCGGTGACGGTTCCCAGGATCTGCCCGGTGGGTTGAAGCTGAATACTCACCCCATCCGCCCCAGAAGACACGTTCTCCGCATAACCTTCGCCGCCGCCCTTTCGAACCGCCCACACCGTATAGGCGCCTTCAGAGAGCCCCTCGACCGTGAACCCGCCCTCGGTGTCGGTCATGATCGGCTGGTCGTTCCAGCCGCCCCACCGGGCTCTGCGGAGCGTGTTCTTGGTGTTTGCTGCCTTCGAGTCGGACAACCTCTCGGCGCGGATAAAAGCATCGGAGACCGGACCCCCGCCGCTGTCGGTCACCGTCCCAGAAATCGTACCGTCGCGCGCCTCGACCACCAACAACACCTCGGCTTCGTCCCCCGCATCGACGGTCACCGCCTCGCCCTGGACGTCGTCGTCGGTCGTCCCGGGCTTGCGAAGCGAATCGCTCCAGTTCAACGCTGCGCGCACGCGGTACTCCCCGCCTCGGAGGCCACGGAGTTCAAAACGGCCATCGTCTCCGACCTGCTCTGCGGACCAGTTGCGGCCAGGGCCTTCGGCGCGAACGTCTGCCGCCGTCACCGGGTTGCCTGCCTCGTCCTGCACCTGACCTCGAATGATGGCCTCGGGGAGCAGTTCGAGTTCGACGCCCTCCACGACCTCCCCCTGTGGCACCACAACCTCGAGTGGCTCTTCGGGTTCAGGAACGCCCCTGCCCGAGGCCGTCAGCTTGTAGGTGTTGGCGGAGAGGCCTTCGAGGACAAAGGTCCCGTCCTCGTCAAACTTGCCCGTACTCGCCCAGCCGCCCTTGCCTCGAGCTTCGCCTCCCGTTGACCGTGCCCGGACCTGGAGGCCGCGCAGTTGCTCCGCCTCCGCGACGACGACCTTGCCGCGGATCGACGCCCCTGTCGTCACCTCCCAGCGCAGTCCTTCGACCGGCGTGTCCGCGACGTCGATTTCGCCGTAGGCATCCTCGCTGAGGTAGCCCGTACAGGACGCGGTCACCTCGTATCGACCGGGCAGCACGCCCTTCATGCGGACCTCCCCCTCGGTCCGAACGGACCCGGAGTACACGCTACCGCCGGCGTTGGGCACCCGACGCAGCATCGCGGACCCCCTTTCGCAGGGACGGACCTCTTCCCCATCTTTGATGACCACGACCCCGGATACCGTGACCGCGGGGTGCAGGCGCACGAGCACGTCCTTGGAGGTCTCACCAAGTCCCAGGTGCACGCTGGTCTCGGCTTCGCCATAGCCTGCGTCTGCCTTGACCGTGGGCTTGTACACGCCCGGTGCGAGCCCTTCGATCCGAAACGATCCGTCCTCCTCGGAGAGCACTGGCGGGCCGCGGTCCACACGAACGAGAGCGCCAGGCACGGGGTCACCGGTCGCGACATCGACAACCCTGCCGACGACCACAGACTCCGGCGTGAGGAACAACTTGTAGTGCGTCCCCGGTGCGCGCCCCCGCTGCGTCTCCGCTGCGTACCCCTCCGCATCGGCCTTGAGCGACACGTTGCCCTCCTCGACCCACATGGAGAACGCGCCCTCCTCGTCGGTGATCACCGAGGTCGGGATGTTTCCGTCACCGAACCATCGGTTTCGGCCGGACGTCACCTGAGCCAGCGCGATCTCTCCGCCGGAGATGTCTCGAACGGTGCCGAACACCTGAACCCCGCCGGGCTGAAGTGCGATCTCCACGCCCGTGCGCTGCTGTCCCGATGCCACACGAACGTAACGCGACTTCGAGTCTCCTGGCTCGAAGCGACCCGGGAGATGTTGAGCCGCGGATGCGGTCACATCGTAGCGAGCGGCGAGTAAGCCCTCGATTCGGAACCGCCCATCCACGGTCGAGGCAACGCACGGTGCTTCGCGCGGCCGAGTCGTCTCCTGCCCGACGACGAACGCACAGACCCTCGCTCCCAGAAGCGGTTTTCCGCCGGCTGTGCGAACGACCCCGGCGATCGATGCCTTCGGGGCCTCCTGAAGCTCGAGTGCACTCTGGCGAGGAAGCTTGGGCTTGTCGCTCGAACTTCCGCCCCGACCTTTGCCCGCACCCGCGACCTGCGCGGCGGCAACACCGTCCTCTTGGCTCTCCGCGGAATCGGGGCGAGCAACCCACCACAAGAACACGGCCGCACCCGCGAGAAGCAAAGCGAACAGGGGGAGTCGGCTTGACGATTTCATGACGGACGCGCCCGGGTTGCTCGGACAGAACCGGGAAAGGTTCCCATACCATCCGGCCGATCCGACTTACCGGCCCGAGGATTTGTTTCGTCCCATCGCATCGAAGTGCAGCGTCAGCGCAACGCGGGCGGTGAACGGATTGCCCGCAACCCCATGCACCGTTGGGAGCTGACTGCGCGGCCGGTCCGCGCCCCAGTGCGAGGCGAAGTGGTACTCCCCCTCCCGCCACTGCTGGTTCCACACGTTGTCGATCGACAGGTCGAGCTGCGCCCAGCGATAGCGATACCCGACATTCAGATCCATGACTGTGGCCGGGGCCGCGACAGCGCCGTAGCTCAGCGGCCGCGCACCGAGCAAGAACCACCGGACCCCTGCACGGAATCCCTTGGGATGCGCCATGGAGGCCTTCGCGGTGACGATGAGCGGAGGGGCCCCGGGGATCGGGGAGCCACTGCTGACGAAGCGCCCGCGCGCCCAGGTGACGTCCGCCCCAAAGTCGAGCCACGAGGTGGGGTGTAGCTGAACGTCGCCCTCGACGCCGAGCCGCTGGGTTGCCGAGCGTTCGACATTGAAGCCCGAAACATGGTCGAACACCGACTCGCGATCGATCCAGGTGCCAAACCCGGCGACGCCGACATCGAGAATCCCGGGCTGTACGCGCGTTCCGACCTCGACGCTGTCGCTCTGGGTGACGCGCGCCTGACCACCAGCGTATCGGCTGAGGTCTTCGTTCTCCACGGCTTGGGTGGGCAGCGTGTACGCCCGTGCCTCGGGCGACCGCACGCCTCGGCCATAAGCGGCAAAAAGCTGCCAGCGATCGAAGGGCATGAACTTCGTCATCGCTCGGGGAGAGACAGCGGCCCTCGCCCCACCGAAGTCGCGCTCCTGGATCCGGTCGCGAACCTGAGTGGCAAAGACGTCAACCCGGCCCCCCGCTTCGAACATCATCCATGACGTCGGCGTCGTGCGAACGCCTGTGCCCAACGACAGTCCGTGCTGCACGAACGCGAGGTCTCGCGGCGTATCCCAGGTTCGGCCCTCCGCCGTGAGTTGGTCGGTCGATTGCTCGGCGATGTCCACCTGCCACCGGGCGTGGACCGGGATCTCGACTTGAGGATGCACGCGGATGTCGAGCTGGGTCGAGACACCCGGGCTGACGGCAGCATGAAGCTGGCGGTGGCGGTCGCCGATCTCCTCGAACAGCAGGTCCCCGGTGAAGTTCTCATCGAGCGAGAAGCGGCGGGCCTGGACCCACGCGGACGTCCGAGAGCGCACACGGCCGCGGTTGGTCTTGACCTGCATCGAGGCGATCGCGCGCGCGGACTCACCGACGGAGTCGTCGGTGTAGCTGTCGTACAAGCCGACGTCTCCACGCCGCACGTCGTCCAGACGAACCGTTCCGGGAAGCTCGAACCGGGCGCCATACAGCGCCCCCATCGCGGTGACGGTGGTCCCTCGTCCCTTGTAGAGCAGCGCCTGCCCGATGGTGCTCAGACGTTGGGCGTGTCGACGCTGCCCGTAGCCCTGGTCGTCCATCGCTTCGAAGGCGAGGAAGGTCTCCTTGCCGCGGCGCTCGGGGGCGTGCACCAGTGAGATACGGTGGCGGAGGGTTGAGCCAAACTCGTACGTGGCCCGCGTGCCGCGCTGCGGCACACCGAGTCGATATCGGATGCTGCCCGCCGTGCCGAAGTTGCCCTGCTCGAGGCGGTACGACCCTTTCGTCGCATCGACCCCCTCGACAGCCTCGGGGATGATGAACGAAAGGTCGAGGTAGCCGTGCGCGTGCACGTTGGACGCCTCGTTGATCGGGACGTCGCCGAGCTTGGTTTCGACGTCTGCACCGTGGACCGCATCGAAACCGCGGAGGTAGAACTGGTAGCCCTTGCCCTGCCCGCCGTGTTGCACGATGTGCATGCCCGGAATGTGGCGCAGAAGATCCTCTGCGCCGCGCTTGGGCATCGTGTCGATCTCGCGGCGTCCTACGGTCACCGCGCTCGCGCTGAGCTGATCGGCTTCCCGGTGCACGATCACTTCTCGCACCGTTCCTGCGTCCGAGTCGTCCGCGGGCGCACCGATCTCCTCCACGGGGACGGGCTCTGTGGGCACGTCCGCGGGGGGGTGGGCAATGCGGCTTGCGATCGCCGCTGCGAGGGTCCAACCGATCATCGGCTCATCATGGGTACGGGGTCAGGCAGCGGCGGGATCACTCGATCTCGCAGTGCCCTTCTCCGTTGATGTGACCGACCGTCCGAGCCTGCGCGAGGATGAACCCGTGCAGGTCCGCGATGTCTCGGCCGCCCACCTGGTAACGCGTCTGACCCGAGAGACTCTGCGCTCGCAGTTCAGCCATCGTGATTGCGCCGTCCCCGTCGGCATCCGAGGCCGCGATGAGATCGAACGCGACACCAGGCTCCTCCGAGTCCAGGTCGTCGTAGAACAGGTGGTCCGCGTGCACCGTCAGCACACCGTCGGTACTCTGGTCTGTCCCGACCGAGACGCCGGGGTCGCAGTCCACGTAGGTGGCCGGGACGTCCAGCGCCCAATCGAAGGTCTTCACTTCGTTCCCCCGCGTCGCGACGCCCCGAGCCCAGATCGAAGCATCCGCGCCCACCATCGCGTCGAGCACGTCGCCGTCCAGGTCGGTGACCGCGTCCCCGCTCGCCGCGACGAGCGACCACGACAAGGCTGGAGCTTGCCCAGCCGGAACGGTCAGCGGTCCGAGTTCTTGGCCCGCGCCTCCGCTGGGCCGAGCGAGGTCGACCACGTACGTCCCCGGCAACGCAGCCCCTTGGGCGTCAATGGCACCGACCGAAACGACGAACGCATCAAACGTCACGCTCCAGCCGTCCACGAAGGCATCCTCAGGAATGCCCTCCTCGATGAACGCTTCACCCCACGCGGTGACTCGAAGTGTGCCCTCGCCGTCGGAGGCATCGTCACATGCGCACAGCAGCAGGCCTGCGATCACGAACATGCGCTTCATTCGACCACCTCCACCGCGTAGTGGTCATGGACTTGCAGATTACGTCGGAGGTTGGCCCAGGCTTCGGAGTTCTCCTCGGCCGAGATTTCCACGAACCCGTCGCCGTCTTCATCGAGCGAAACGATGTCGATGTCTGCGAAGATCGTGTCGCCTTCAACCGGATCCACCGCGTCGAAGCGAAGCGCGAGCTGCTCGATTGAGCTTTCCGTTGCCGTGAAGCTCAGCGGTAGGCCGATGATCGAGCGGTCCTCGTCCTGGTCGACGTACGCGACGAACTGAACCTCGTCCCCTTCGCGCCTCGCCGTTCCAGCAAGCAGAAACGTGTGGCCGAGGAGTGGGTCGTCGGCCGCCAAGCCGTCCGACGCCTCGGCGGTGATGAAGGTGAAGTTCGCCCCGGAGTAGTGAGCATCCAACAGCGTTGCGGTGCCGATGCTCGAGCCGGCGTCCAGGAAGTCGACGACGTGTCGACCGACCAACTCGCCGACGACCTCCCCCCCTGCGCTGTGCCCAGGGTGCGCGATGGCGGTGGGCACGACCAGGTCGTGCAGGGTTGGAAGCAGGCCCGTACGAGCGTGCATTTCGCCCTCGGTCGTGAACTCGACGGTTTGCAGGGCCAGCCGGGCCTCCGTCAGTTCGATCTGTGTGTCTTCGGTGGAAAATGCGTGTTCGGTGGCCTGCACCACCACGTCGAGGTCGACGCGAGGCGCAAGCGATGTCTCTAAATCACAGGCCGCAGTGCACGACAGAACGGTGCATGCGATCCAAAAGCGGGTTCCGTACATGGAAGCCCCCCTCTCGAGAAAAGCGTGGAGTCGTCAGAAAATGAGCTGGGTTGTTCAGCTCAGGTTCGGAGGGCCCCGCGCACGCACACACTGCGGTGCTCGAGAGCGAATCGGTTCGAGCGCGAACGAAGCTCGGCTCAGGTAGACCCACGGAGCCGCCGCAACGGGTGGCCATGCTTCCGGGGTGGGGCTCGCCGCCGTCCCACGGTGGACGAAAGCATGTGCGCCGTGGCTTGGGTCGTTGAGACATCGAGCGACGGCTGCCTCGTCTTCACGACCCAACAGCGGCGCTGGATGCTCGGGAGCATCGTCGGTGGCGGCCTGCTCCTCGACCCCGACGTGTTCCTCGACCGCGGCATGAGCATGGTGCGCCTCGGGCTCATCGTGGCCATCCGAGAGCTCGTCCCCGTGGTGCGCGGGCTCATCCCCGTGGTGTCCATGGCGCGAGCTCCCGTCCCCATGGTGCCCGTGGTGCGAGGGCTCGTCCCCATGGTGCGCGGGTTCGTGCCCGTGGTGTTCATGGTGCGAGGGCTCGTCCCCATGGTGCGAGCCCTCGCGGTGCGCGTGCTCGTGATGCTCCGCCTCTCCACGGTCGACCGCAGCCGCTGTCCGCGGGTGCTCGTGCGCAGCCGTCGCGGGGCCATGGTGGTGGTGCCCGATGACGGAGTGGAGCGCGACATGTAGGCCCGGCCCAATCTCGAATCCGACGAGCCACAACGTGCACAGGAGCAACGCGTGAGCTCGGCGAAACCGGCGATGAGCAAGGAAAGACACGGTAAAGAACGAAACCCTACAAGAGTCTCTGCCACGATACGAACCCCGGCCCGGTCCGGATCGACCGGTAGGCCCCCTTCGCCGAGAGATCCTTGTAAATTGCCCACATGCGTCGCTTGGGGCTGCTCTGTCTCGCATTCTCGGGCTGCACAAGCGCCCCGCCGACACCGGCTCCGAGTCCGGTTCCCCCGGCGGCGCCCGCGGAACCCCGGCTGGCGCGAGCCGCCGACGCCCAGCCCGCCCCGGCCCGAGCAGCGCCCGCTTCTGCGCCCCCCGCGGTTAGGCCCCGACCCCATCCCGAGAACGCGACCCTCCAGCCGCCTCCACACTACGAGGCAGCCGTCGAGACCAGCGTGGGGAAGTTCGTCATCCGTGTGGACAGCAACCAAGCACCGCATGGCGCCCACCGTTTCTACAACCTCGCGATGCTTGGCTACTACGACAACGCAACGTTCTACCGGGCGATCGCAGGGTTCATGGTCCAGTTCGGTGTCCACGGAGACCCCGAGGTGAATCGGTTGTGGAAGTCCGCGACGATCTCTGACGACCCCGTGACCACCTCGAACCTCCGGGGAACGGTCGTCTTCGCCAAGACTTCTCAGCCCGACACCGCGACGACGCAGCTGTTCATCAACCTCGCTGACAACCCTCAGCTGGACACCATGGGGTTCACTCCGATCGGGCACGTCGTCGAGGGCATGGACATCGTGGACCAGATCTACACGGGTTACGGGGAAGGAGGTCCCCGAGGACGAGGCCCGTCTCAGGGGAAGCTCAGTACCGACGGTGAAGCCTATCTCGCCGAGTTTCCGCTGCTCACCCGCATCATCAGCATGAGCGTCCGGTGAGCGGTACACTCGAGGCGCGATGTATCTGACTCGGGCTCAGCTCTTCGGCGTGTCACCGTTCGGCACCCTGGACGTGCCATTCTGTGACATCGACGGTGAGCCCCGGATGGTGACCGTGGTGCATGGGGCCGGTGGAGTCGGCAAGACCGCGCTGCTGCGGGTGCTGTCCTCCACTCGCCCTGGACACGCAGTTGCCCTGCTCGGGCGTTCGATGCCTGGCGCCACCGCTCCAGCCCAGGCCATGTGTCACTGGCACCTGGGCGACGACGACCCAGAGCGCCCACACCCTCTGGTGGTCTGCACCCCCAACATGCGAACTCGCGGACCCGACGAAGAGGCCTCCGCACTGCAGCGAAGAGAACAAGCGATGTTCGACAAGCAGGCCAAGGAACGCGGAGGCTTTGTCTTCACCGTGATTCCTGCGGCCCGGTGGTACTCGCCCCAAGCGGTGTCACTCCACGCCCCCCTGCGCACAGTGGCGCACTACGACGTCAAAACGTCGTCCACCTTCGACGACGCCTCGCGCTCCGAGAGCACCCGAGACACCAAGCTCGCGATCGCGTACGCCGAGGTTTCCTCCGCGGTCGCCCCCAGCACGCAGCGCGAACGCAACCGCCTGCGTGAGTCCAGCACCCGTCCCTGGGACACACGTCTGTTGGGCAACGCGATGCGCGACGCGATAGGCGCCGTCCTCGACCTGGTCGGGTACGCCTACGATGGCGTCGACCCGGTCTCGCTCGAACCGTCGTTCACCACTCCGGCGGGCAATGTCTGCATTTTCGACCGACTGCCGAACCACGTTCGTCACCTACTGACGATCGCCACGATTCCAGTGCGCATGCTCTGGGCGGCCTATCCCGGACAGGATCCACGGACCTCGACAGGGGTTGTTGCAATCGATGAGATCGATCTGCATCAACCCCCCGAGGTTGCGCGAGAGCTGGTGAGCACGCTACGAGCGACGCTTCCACGTGTGCAGTGGATCGTCACGACGGCGAACGCGGAGCTCGCTGCGGCCACGGAGGCGTCGGCATTGTTGTCTCTGAGACGGATGCCCGAAGAGGAAACTGTGGCGTTGTTCGAAGGCGCGACGGCGCAGCTGCACTGAGGTCCCCCCCCGCAGGCTCACGGGCTGGCCGCGCGAGACTCTCGCGACACGGTAGGGGGCGCAGCAATGCCCTGACATCAAGCCGTGATTGAATGGGGTCGGACTCTGCCCATACGCTTGGCACTGTTGCCCCGCCGGGTTCAGACCGCGTTCGGATGGATCATGGAGTCTGTAGATACGACTCCGCGAGTCATCGACGTGCCACGAGCGGTGGAATTGGATGTGTTTGCATGCACAAGCCAGCCCACGGGATGCCGCGCATTGGCCGAACTCGTCGGCCTCACAGACTCTCATCCTCCGAACGTGCAGGAGGAGATTCTACGAGCCCTCGCGCGAGGAAGACTCGTCTACGAGACCTGGTCCGGGTTTCACTCGCGCGTTGGAGACAGCGCCGATCCCGTCGACCTCTCGGAACTCTCCGCCGAAGAGAGCGAAATCGTCGCCATGCATTCCGTGGTGATCGAGTTGGTCGGTGAAGATGACGAGCCGATTCCGCATGTCGCCTATCAACTCCTCGACCCGGATGGCCGAACGCGCCGTGGCCGCCTCGATGGCGACGGCCGCGCCGAGGTCCACGACATCTCAAAAGCGGGAACGTGCAAGGTCTGCTTTCCCGACTTCGACGAAGAAGCGTGGGAATACATCAGCGCCGTCCCCCTCTGAGCCGTGAGCCGCGGTTTCGTATACGATCGGTCTCAGCAGCTCCAGATGCGACCGGCCCGCAGACGCCAGGTGTCGCGTCCGGACCCTGCCGAGCCACGCTACGCTACGAGTCCTGCACCGGCGAGACGACACCCAGCGCGTGGGACCGCTTCGCGGTACTTGACGGCGCGTCGTCCTGAGGCTCGTAGAACTGCGCGTACCACTTGCGCAGCTTCATGATCGACCCGTCGCCGTCGCAGAGCACGGGGCGCGAGTGATACTCCTTGTGCTCCCAGATCTGCATGTCTTCTTTGTAGGTCTTCATCATCTGCCAGGTGATGAACCGTTGCAGGATCCTCGAGTAGCCGGGGATCCGGCTCCGCTTGACCATCACGGTGAGACGATGGTTGGTGAACTCCTCATCCACGGGGACGATCGAGCTGAACACGAACGCCTCGCCGCCGGGGAGCTTGGGAAAGTACAGGTAGTGGAACCCGGGCTCCACCATGTGGAATTCGATCTTGAAGTGCAGCGTCTGACCGAACCGATGCACCGACGAGGTCTGGTCGACCCGAAGCTCGTCTTTCTCGGTGAAGAAGTCGTTGGTGGGCATTGCATGCCCGTGGACGGCCGCGAAGTGCGGGCTGTCGACCGAGTTCTCCATGATGTCCTGCCCGTGGATGCGGATCTTGAACTCGTAGGTCGAGGCTTCAACGTAGTCGCCGACGTGGAAATCGTGAATCGGCGGGAGTTGGGGGTCGGGTCGGGTGCCAGCCTTGTCCCGGTACATGAAGATCAGCCCGTGCTTCTCCACGACCGTGTAGGAGCCGACCTTGGCCTTCTTCGGGATCTTCTTTGCGTAAGGGATCTCGACGCACGCACCGGAGCGATCGAACTTCCACGCGTGATAGGGACAGCGCACCGCGTTGCCCTTGACGCACCCGCCTTCGGAGAAGTGTGCGCCCAGGTGCGGACAGACGTCGTCGATCAGGCCGACCTTGCCGTCTTGGCCGCGGAAGAGCGTGTAGTCGTGGCCGAACTGCCGCACCTTCTTGAGTTCGCCACGACCCAAGTCCTTCGTCCATGCGATCTGAAACCACCCCTCGGTGTACGCTGGGATGTCATACCGAGATTGCCGCGCCTCCATCACGTTGCAGATACCTGCTGAGCGTGTCGCACTTCAAGGTCAGCGGGGGGTGCCGACCACACATAAGTCGAATCCGCGGGAAGTTCACGTCGCGGCGTTGAGCCGCCGAAGCAAGACCCGGATCAGCACGAGCTGGAGAACGACCCCGATGAGCAGGGGCGCAACCGCTGCGACGTTCCCCTCCAGCGCCATCCAGTAGCCTTTGGCGACCAGAAACGGGGGGAAAACCCCGAGCAGCCACTGCCAGGGACCGGGTACGAAGTACCCCACGAGGATGAGCAGGCCCGCCAGTCCACCGAACTTGGTGTAGGCGAGCCCCTGAATCTTGTTGTCGGCAAACGTTGCGTAGGCCAGCAGCGACAGCGGTGCCGTGAGAGATGCCCCCGCGGCGAACGGCAACAGCTGCAGCAGCGGAAGCTGTGCGATGCCCATCGACAGCGCAAGGTAGACGATGATCACAAACGCCGCGACGGCCGACACCGCGACTCGGTAGCCGGCGTAGCGTTTCAGGGACAGCGGCGTGACGCGCATCGCCTCCAGAGTGTTGTCCTCCTTCTCCCCCAGGAGGACGAAGCCAAACACGATACCGGGGAAGTTCGCGCCCTGCCACAGCGCGATGAACACGGCAAACGCGGGATACGTGTCGGAGAACCGAAGGCTTGAACTCGCCGAAGGCATCACCCCACTGCTCGCCAACGCAGCATCCACCGCCGGCAGCCCGTAGCGCATGCCCACACCCATGCACAACACGACCACGGTCATCGTTCCAAGCATCTTGTCGCGCGCGATCAGTCGGGCGTCGTTGCGCAGGAGGTGACCGAGGATAGAAACGATGGAGGTCATGCGCGCACGCCTTTGCGGATGATGTGGTGTACGAAAGCACGGTGAGCCCAGATCGCGGCGAGGACGGTCGAGAGCCCCGTGCCGACCAGTGCGTAGGTCCACTCCCACCCTTCGAGGGGAACGAACGCAGCGCGTACGAGCATGGCCGGAGCTGCAGACGGGACGACGAGGGCCACCCGGCTGGGAAGCGCGCCAATGAAGTAGAGCGCGGGGACCTGAAACACGACGGCGACCAGTCCCATCGGCATCAACGCCTCCATGATCCGGCTGTAGCGGACGACGATGATGATGCCGACGAGGGTGTGCAGCACACCGAGTCCGACGAGGCCCGCAATGAGCAGCGGCGTCGTCGCGCCACCGAGGGAGCTGCGGTCGAGCCACACCACCGCGACGCCCACGAGAACGAGGCCCTCGAACACCGCGAGGCCGCTGAGTGAAACGACCTTGGCGGCGAGGTATTCCTGGGGTCGAAGGGGCGAGACCGACACGGCTTCGAGGGTGCCGTCGTCGCGCTCGAGCAGCACCATCGCGACGACGTACATCAGGGTCGACCCCCCGACCACGAACAGAATCCCCATCGGGACGGTGCGTTGTAGCGAGGACGCTGACGACAGCCAGATGAGCGCGGCGGCCATGATCGCCGAGAAGACAGCAGAGATCGCATACAGTCCGTTTCGGGCCTGCAGTGCGACATCGGTGCGGAGGGCGGCAAGCATCCGTGTCATGCCTGAAGCCTCTGCCCGGTGACCTCGATGAACACGTTCTCGAGCGTGGTCTCCTGGGAGTGCAGTGTCTCGATGTGCGCCCCCCCCTGCAGCAACTCGAGAAATCGGACGTTGTTTCCCAGTTCGTCCATGGGGAACGTCTCCGTCTCGAGCTCGCCCGAGGGTCGCTGCCACTCGACGGCAACCGTGCGAGATCCGTATCGCTTCTCGAGGGCGGCGGGGCTGTCGAGCGCCGCGATACCACCGTCGCAGATGAACGCCACCCGATCGCAAAGGGCCTCGGCCACGGACATGTCGTGCGTCGTCACAAACACCGTCGTCCCCTCCGCCTGGAGTCGACGCACCAGGTCTTTGACCCGCTTTGCGTTGACGGGGTCGAGACCACTGGTCGGCTCGTCGAGGAAGAGAAGCTTGGGACGATGCAGCAGGCTCCGCGCCACGTTGAGCCGAATCTTCATGCCCTTGCTGAAGTCGGAGACCCGTTTGTCTGCATCTGCGTCGAGGTCGACCCAACGCAGCACCTCCATGGGGTCGAGCAGCGGGCCTTTGTACAGCGCGCCGAAGTGCTGGAGGTTCTCGAGTGCCGTGAGCCGTTGGTGGTGGTTGGGCAACTCGAAGCTGACGCCAATCGTCTCGTAGAACGAGGGGCCCCAGTCCCGCACTTCTTTGCCCATCACTTCGGCACGGCCTCCGTAGCCTTCCAACAAGCCGATGAGGATGCGCTGGGTCGTCGACTTTCCCGCACCTGAAGGGCCGAGGAAGCCGAGGATCTCACCGTCTGCGATCTCGAAATCAAGGCTCTCGAGGGTGGGGTTGGGCGCTCCGGGGTACGTGAACGACAGATTCTCTACGACGATCATGGCGTCTCCTGTGCTTCGAGCATGGCGGCCAGATGGACACGTCCGGCGGTGAAGACCTCTTCCAGAACAGCCTTGCCCGCATCGCTCGCCGCTCGGACCCCCCGGGGTGTCAGCGCTCGGTCCATGATGATCGCGATGCCGTCGAGGGTGTCTTCGAGTGATGGGATCTCCTCCGGCGGCACGACCCCATCGAGGCTGACCATCCCGTAGGAGATCATGTTCATGATGTGCGCGACGACTTTGGCATCGATGTCATCTCGAACCGCACCAGCCCGCTGCATCATGCCGATGACCTCATGCCGGGTTTGGTGCCCTCGACTCGCCGCCTGAAAGACGTTCCCGGGTCGACGGACGTACCGGCCCAACAAGGTCGAATCCTTCCTCATCAGTCGGGACATGAAGGGGCTGCTGTGCAGCCCCTGAAGCGTGGCCTTGTACATCCCACCGAGCGTGCCGCCTCGGGGATCGGCCATGACGGCCTCGAACCAGGCCTCCGAGAGCGCATGCAGCTCCCGCAGCATCAGCGCCTCGAGCAACGCCTCCTTGCTCGAGAAGTGCAGATAAACCGAGCCCTTACCCACCCCCGCTTCGGTGGCGACGTCTGACACCGTCGTCTTGTCGAACCCATGCCGGACGAACAACGCCGCCGCCGCGTCGAGCAGCCTCGAACGACGGACTCCCGGATCTTCGCGAACCATGCAATGACTAATTGACCGAAAATGGACCCTTGGTCAAATTGATTCCAGTGCTCGGAGCACATCCGTCGCACCCGGAACACCCGCGGAAGTGTCTGCGCAAGGCGCAAATCGGACCGCCGCCTGACCCGAGCACAACCTTATGATTGCTCCGGTGCTCGAGTTCACATCCGCCATGAGTGGCTCCGTCGACGGCCAGCGTGCCGTGAGCGAGTGCTTTGACATCGCGTTTGAGGGTGGTGAGGCCGACTGCGACCTCATCATGTTCCACACCACGGTCGGGCATGACTTCGAGACGCTGCTCGCGACGATCCGGAAGCGTTGCCCCGACGCAAAGGTTGCGGGGTGCACCTGCGCGGGCGTCATCGGGAAAGAGGGCGCAAACGAGACGCTCAAAGGTCTCGCGATGATCTTCGTCAAGGGCCCGGCGACGGACTTCCATATCACCCACAGCGACAACATCCGCGGCGAGAACTCCCGCGCCGAAGCGGAACGAATGGGTCACGAGCTCGAGGCCGCGCTCGGCAAGGATGTGCACACGGTCTATCTGCTTGCCTCAGGCATCGACATTGCGGCCGATCAGGCGATCGGAGGACTCGAAGCCGCGCTCGGCAAGGATGTGCGCGTGATCGGCGGAACCAGTTCCGACAACATGCAGGCGCAGAGCACGTTCCAGTTCTTCGGAGAACAGGTCTTCGAACGAGGGGCCGTCGCCGTCGGGATCGCCGACCCAACGCTGGAACTGGTCCAAGGCGCACACCATGGCAGCGTCCCGGTGGGGCGGCCGTTCGAAGTGACGCGCAGCGAAGGCAACCGAGTCTACGAGCTCGAGGGCAAGCCGGGCTGGCCTGTGCTCATGGAAGCGCTCGGTCAGCCGGAGGATTCCCACCCTGGGCCGATGATTCCTATCGCGGGGGTCGGAGTGGAAGTCACGGGCGAGCAACGGGACGCCAACGACAACCCGCACATCCTGCGTGTCATTGCGAAGACGGAGGCCGACGGCAGCTTCTACCTCCCCGTGGATGTGCCCGAAGGCACCAAGCTCACTTTGATGGAGCGGGACGAGAGCCTCATCTTCAGCGGCCTCGAGGGCCTGATCGGCCGGCTCCGGGAACAGACCGGCGACCGCACTCCCGTCGCCGTCCTGCATACGGACTGCGCCGCGCGTGGAAGGTTCCTTTTTGGCCGCGTGATGAAGGACGAGATCGTCGCCCGCATGCAGCACCCGCTCACCGGGGGAAAGCCGGTTCCGTGGCTAGGGATGTACGGGTTCGGCGAGTTTACGGAGCTGGCCGGTCACAACGAGTTCCACAACTACACCACCTCTTTGTACTGCCTGATGCGCAAGTGAGCGGCGAAGAACTCCAAGCGCTGCGTGCAGAGCTGCTCTCGTTGAGGCAGTCACAGACTCGCGCGGTCTCGACGAAGCAGGAGCTGATCGAAACCCGGGATCGGCTCGATGCGGAGGTCCGACGCTATCGACAGCTCGCCGAGTTCACCCGCCGTGCGCTCCCGGTCGAAGAACTCGACGCGTTTGCGGACATGAGTGCCGAAGCGCTCGTGGAGATGTTCGACCTGGAGTTTGCCGCACTCGTGCTGTGCGACGCAGACAGCGGGGCAAGCGTGGCGGGGGTCTGCGGGCCACCGAGGTACCGAGGGCGGTCGGTTCCCCTCGAGGCTCTCGCGCACACCGAAGCGGTCAAAGTCGACGCTTCAGATCCACTGTGTGTCGCACTGGGGCTGCACGAGGCCTACGTCGCTCCGGTGGGCGATGGATCGTTGCGAGGCGCGGTCGTCGGTGGGACCCGGAGAGAAAAAGCATCGCTGACCGCCGCACTTGCGCCGGAGTCGGTGCAGTCCTTTGGCGTGGTCGCCTTCAAGGTTGACTCCCTCTTGAGGAACCTGGAAACCGGCCGGGTCATTCGGGGCAAGAACCGGGAGCTCGAGGAGCTCAACCAGGCACGGACCCAGTTCTTCGCGAACGTCAGCCACGAGATCCGAACCCCGCTCAACTCGATCATCAACGTCCCTGCGGGGCTGCTCCTGGCGTTCGAGACGGAAGCTCGGGCACGGTGCGAGAACGGACACGCGTTCGTCCTCGACGCTGATGACGAGGCCGCGACGCAGTGCCCCTCGTGCGATGCCCCCCTGGAGCGGTATGAGCACCGACGGTTCACCGGAGCCCACGACGAGCTGTACGACTTGCTCGACGTCGCGGCGCGCAACGGCCGGTATCTACTCGAGTTGGTGGACGACATTCTGGATGCGTCCCGACTCTCGGCTGGAAAACACAGCCTCAGCTTCCAGCGCGTCGCAATCACGGAGGTCCTCGCGTCGGCACAAGCGGCGTGCCGCAGCGCGCTCGAGACGGGCGAAGTCGAGCTCGACGTGCGCCTCGACGCCGAAGCCTGGGTTCGCGGAGACTCGGCGCGACTCGTCCAGATCATCACCAATCTACTCGGAAACGCGATCAAGTTCTCGTCGCCCCATTCCACGGTTCGACTCGGGATGGAGACCGACGCCTCCGGAGTCCGCGTGTGGGTCGAGGACGAGGGGCCCGGAATCGACGCAGCCCATCACGTGGCGATCTTTGAGAGCTTTCGACAAGTACCGCGCTCGGGCCATACTGAGGGCAAGCAAGGAACCGGACTCGGACTCGCAATTGCCCGGCAGCTCGCCGAAGCTCATGGGGGCCGCATCGAGCTCCGCAGCCGGGTTGGAGTTGGCTCGACGTTCACCCTCTTCCTTCCTACGATCGAAGGCGAAGCCCGTTGAAGCCCGTCCCTGCCAACCCAGACCACGACCCGCCACGGCCTTCGAGGACGCGCGGCACCGTCCTGCTCGTGGAGGACGAGCTGGACAACGTCAAGGTCGCGGAGCTTCAACTGCGAAAACGCTACGAAGTGTTGATCGCAACCACGGATCAGGAAGCCTGCGAGGCGTTGCGGACCTCCGGGACCACGATCGACGCCGTGCTCATGGATCTCCAGCTCCGAGGATCCGACCTGGATGGATTTCAACTCGCACGGGTGATGCGAGGGGAAGTCCTCGACGTCGAGCTTCCCGCGTTCGCGCGCGGGCTCCCAGCGTCGTGCGGGGACATCCCGATCCTGTTCGTCACAGCGTTCGCCCACTCCGACGAGTTCGACTTTGACGCCGTCCGAGCCAGCGCAGTCGTTGGAAAGCCCATCAACTTCTCCGAGCTCAACCTCAAGCTGACCCAGCTGTATCTGGCGCGGATCAGTTCGAGGTAGCCCAGATCCCGAGTCGCCGGCGTCTCGCTTCGTCCGCGAGTCGGTCGAACGTCTTCGCGTGCCGAACATTCGGTGGGATGCGAAGCGCACGAGCCCACCCATCGCGAACCATGGCCTCGTTGACGAACACACCGTTCGCGTAGACGTAGGCCAGAAGGCGTCCGTATCGGTCTCGCTCCTCCGCGTCGAGCCGGAGCCGGAGCCGGAGCGGATGACGGCGCAGGAGTGTTCGTAGGGCTGCAGTGGCCTCGTCGGCCAGCGGCTCCGCCCCACGCGGCGAGTGCTTCGTCTCCGGAGTGTCGATGCCGATCAGACGAACGCGCTCCTGCTTGCCATCCACCGTCACCACGATCGTATCTCCGTCGGTCACCCGGACAAGCCGTGCATCCATCGCGGGCTCGATGGGTGTGGCCGTGGACTTGGTCGGCTCGACGCTCGGGAGCTCTCGCCGAGAAACCGGAGGCTTGGTCTCAACCGGGGGCTGGGAGAAGATCGGAGGAGGTGGAGGTGGAGGATCCGGAGCCGGAGCATCACACCCCGCCCCCCCCGACACGGCCCACACAAAGACAAGACGGAACGAGCTGGACATGGAACTCCGGACACGCGGGAACGTTCACCGCGGAGCCGCCCAGTATCACGGGCGGGGAGAAGAGCGCGACGCGGAGGTTACACGTCGGAGTCCAAGCGTCGGCGCAGGCGCGCAACGACGTCCGCGGGGAGGGCACCGGCGACCTGATCGAGGACCGACTTCCGGCGTCGGCGAAGTGCGAACGGCAACAGCATCAGTGAAGCCACGCCCCCGTTGTCTCCTCCACAGCCTCGCCTGGGCGCAATCGGTGGGGGCGAGAGGCATGGCGGAAGTGGGCTTAGGCACGGTTCGGTCCTCGGCTCGCCAACCGCGAGCGCATCCCGAAGCTTCTGCTCAGCCGCGTCGAGTTCGGCGCTGCTCGGTCGGTTGCCATAGGTGTCCTCGTAGGCGGCCTCATAGCGAGCCAGCTGCCCCAGGCCACGCTCGACGAGTTCGGACTTGCGACTGCCATCGTCGTTGAGGAGGCGCTGATACGCCTGCCGAGTCACATTCAGGAGATTCAGGATCAGCGTTTCCCGAATCATCCGGTTCTCCTCGACCTCTGGGAACATCTCGATGAGCGTCTCGAAGCTGCCTACGGCCAAGAGGTAGTCCATGTTCTGGACCTGCTCTTGGGCTTGGTCGTAGACCCGCTGGACCTCAGCGGGGTCCGGTTGGTCGGCTCCGGGTGGCCCCGACAGGACCGCGAGGGTGAGGAGCAGCGGACGTGTCGGCATCCCCCAAAACGTACTACTCGTGACCCGAGCCGCGCGTTCGTGCCTCTGGGTCGGTGTTGGCCGATTCACAGTGGAGGGAAGCCATGCCCCGGGCACTTTGCCCCACCTGTCCCTGCATTCCCCCAGTCCTCGACGCACGCCCGAGTCCGCACCAGCGCAGAGCGCCACTTCCCGGCGGAGTTGGTCTTGGCCCCAATCGTGCACAGTACGACTTCATGGTGTCGTACACGCGCAAGCTCTCCGCCGAGTTCATCGGTACGTTCTGGCTGGTGTTCGGAGGCTGCGGGAGCGCCGTGTTGGCGGCCGCGTTCCCCGACGTGGGCATCGGCCTGCTGGGGGTCAGCTTCGCGTTTGGACTGACGGTCCTCACCATGGCCTACACGATCGGCCACATCTCGGGCTGTCACCTCAACCCGGCAGTGACGCTCGGTCTCGTCGCGGGCGGCCGACACCCTGCCAACGAAGCGGCGGGCTACATCGCAGCTCAGGTGGCCGGGGGCATCGCGGCTGCGGGCGCGTTGTACGTTGTGGCGTCGGGCAAGGCGGGCTTCGAGGTCGGCAGCGGGGCGGGTGCGTTTGCCACCAACGGCTACGGTGACTTCTCCCCCGGCGGCTACGGTCTGCAGGCCGCCATCGTCGCGGAGCTTCTGCTCACGTTCGTGTTCCTGTTCATCATCATGGGAGCGACCGACAAGCGCGCACCCGCTGGCTTCGCGCCGATTGCCATCGGGCTTGGCCTCACGCTGATTCACCTGATCGGAATCCCGGTCACCAACCTGTCGGTCAACCCGGCCCGCAGCACCGGCCCCGCCATCTTCGTCGGCGGCCAGGCGCTCGCACAGCTGTGGATGTTCTGGGTGGTGCCCATCCTCGGTGGCGTTCTCGGTGCGCTCGCGTACCGCAACGTCGCTGGCGAGGAATGACTTTTTGCTACTTGTGGTGGTGCTGCCCCCCGGCAATGGTGCCGGGGGGCGCTTTTTTGGTTGCGGCCCCCGGGGAAAAACCACGAAACGATCTTGGCTCGCTCGGTACTCCCACTGCGCGATGTCCATCTTCGACATGATCAGTGGCCTGTTTGGCGGTGGTGACCCCTTCGGCGGACTCGACCCGGACGACCTCGAGATGTTCTGGAAGATCGAGCACGAACTCGACCAGGCCGAACGCGGCGAGCAGACCGAAGCTCAGGCGCTGCAGAAGCTGGGGCTCAAGAGCGTGTCGAAAGCCCGTAACGTGATGGGGGAGTACGGGCAACGCCACATGGGGAACCCAGCGTTCCAGCAAGCCGCCGTCGCGTTCCAAACGCGAGTCCACCTCGGCGGCTAGCGAGGCGAGTGACAACACTACGGGCGAGCGCGCAGCGATGTGCGCATTCGTGCACAAAGTTTCACAGATGCGCCGCCCGGCGAACGTGCCACGTTCGTCGGCGATGAGAGCCCTGATCCTCGGTGCGGGCATTGCTGGCTCGGCTGCCGCCATCGCACTTCGATCCCTCGGCATCGACGTCGATGTGTACGAGCGCAGACCCGAACCCGGCGCGGCCTCTGGTGAACTCGGCGCGGGGGTTGTCTGTTGGCCAAACGCGACCTTTGTCCTGCGGTCTCTCGGACTGCTCGACGCCGTGGCCCAGCAAGGGAATCCGGTGACGCAGATGCAACGCTTGTCGGTCGCCGGAGAAGGGCTGGGGAGCCTTCCAACGAACCGCATCGACGAACGGCTTGGGTTCCCCAGCCTCGCGATACTGCGCTCGACCCTCCACCGACTCCTGTGCGACAGAGCCGAACACGCAGGGGCACGCTTCCAGTTCGGCAACGGTGCAACCGGGTTGGAGGACCACTTGGACGGGTCGGCGACAGTGCGGCTTGCGGACGGGACAACCGCGCAGGCCGACCTCATCGTGGGTGCGGACGGCCGCATGCGGTCGGCCTCGCGTGCCTACGTGTCAGGCGATGCGACGCCGCGATCCTGTGGGTTCACGAACTGGCTAGGGACGGTCCAGACTCCGTCCCCGACGTTCGCCCCTGGCGTCGTGCTCGACGTCTGGGGACAGGGCGCTCGTTTCGGTGTGGTTCCACTGTCCGAGACCCAGGCCTACTGGGCCGCGGGTCTCGCAGGCAGCGGTCACAAGACTTGGCGGAACGCATTCGAGGGATGGCCTGCGCCGATCTCAGAGGTTCTCTCCGTGGTTGGCGATGCTCACGTCCGGGAGATCGAGGTCTTCGACCACGACCCCCTGCCCTCGTGGCATCGACGCAACGTCCTCGTCATCGGCGATGCCGCACATGCAGCCTCTCCGACCTCCGGCCAGGGCGTCGGCCAGGCGCTCGAAGACGTCTGGCACCTGCATCAGATCTTGGCGGGCACTCGAAACGCTTCGGAAGCGTGCAAACAACTCTTCGAGGCACGAAGCGCCAAGACCACAGCGATTGTCGAGGTCGGACGCTCCCTGGCCCGGAGCCTGTTCGACACCGACCCCGCTCGCTGCCAAGACCGCGACCGCCGAAGCCGAGCCACGGACTTCACGGCCGCAGCAGATGGGGTCGCAGGTCTATGGGGCCGCGGCCTCCCGCTCTAGTTCGGCGAGGGGCCGTCCCTTGGTCTAGTTGGCGTACGCGAATCGAGTGGTTCCGTCGGCGGCATCGAGGACCGCGACCTGGCGCGGCAGCTCGACGATCACATCCGCCCCATTGCAGAAGTGCTCCTGAGCGTCCTCGAGGTCTCGCGTCCACAACAGCGCACCGTTGGCGCCGAAGGCTTGCAGAACCACACGGCCGTCAAACTCGCATCGGGCAACGGCCACGTCCCCTTGCCCCCGGACGAGAACCCAGTTGGGCGCTCCCAACGCCACGGGGGCAGTCACGGGTCGTCCCGTCGCTGCGTCGAGTGTGACCATGTGCTTCCCCGCATCCGAGTCGGCGACGACGAACACCCGACTGCCGACCCGTGTGGTGCTGTTGAGGCACGCTCGTTTGACGGGCAAGGGTGCGCCGTGGGTTCGGCCGAACAACCTCGCAAAAAACCCGGCCTTGGGTGGGACCGCGTCCGCGCTCACGCTCCAAGCGCGCTGGCTGAACGACCCGTCGATGGTGAGCAACGCCTGCCCCAATCCCGTGGCGGCCTCGTCCAGGTGGTCGACGCTCTCCTCCTCCACGCGCCACCGCTCCTCCCCGGTCTCCGCGTCCAGACACACCAGAGAGTCGACATCCCCTCGGACCTTCGCGAACACATGGCGACCAGAGACGGTGGCACTGTCGAACTCACGCGCCCACTTCACCTCTCCGCGGACCCCTCGGAGCTCAGCCGGCCCCTCCTCGACAAACACGAGCACGCCCACTCCGGGAACCACGTAGTAGGTCCCCGAATCGAGCGCCACCGACCACAGCAACGCACCGCTGTGCAGCTCGTAGGCCAGCAACAGGTGCTCATCGGTGCGGACCAGCGCGATCGTTCCCGCTGCGGTCGACACCACGTCGACTGCGAGGTCATCCGTCGCCCCGTCGCGAAGCCATCGACGCGACAACCGGGAGAGGTCTCCACCGATCTGAACCTTCCACTTCTGCGCACCGTTTCCACCGTCAAAGCAGCCCAACCAGCCCTCATTGAACACAAACACCACGTTGCGACGTGTCGCGAAACGAGGCGTCCACACCCCGAACGCCGCGCGGAACTCTCCCGCACCCGCCCACACGCACTGACCGGTCGCAGGATCGACCATCGCCGGCTGCCACATCCCCGACGGGCCTCGAATTCCCCCGACGACGCGCAATCCCTGCGGGGTAATCAGAGGGGCGATGGCGGATTGTTCATCGAAAACTCGGGTCATGGGGGCTCTCCCTGCGCGCCGTCGTGAGCGGCAAGAGGGTGGTACCGGCCGAGCCCGATGTGTTTCGCGAGAAGTTCCAACGCAGACGTTCGATGTCCTCATGCCCAACACGCCCGTCCGGAACGCGGCCCTCGTCAGCGACCGCTGGGTCCTCGCGGCTTCGAACTGCAACTACGCTGTGGAGCCTGACGGCACGTTCACCGAAGCGTGCGGAGACGAGCGAGTCACGGGGCAGGAGTCGCTCGAGTCCATCGGCGAGCTCGGGTACGCTGGGCTCGACTTCGGCAACCGGCTCGGCATGTTCGACCCCCAGAGTCCGGCTCCCGCCGATACTCCGGTCTGGACGGCAGTCGCTCCCGCGCCCGCCTTCTACATCTACAGCTGGTACGCGGCCCCCGCCGGACCCAACGACTCCGTGCTCGTGGTCGGCCGCCGGGAGCGTGATGACAACGGGGACCTCGAGGCCCTCATGGTCCAGTACACCGCAGCGGGCAACGTCGCGGACACCAACACGTTCGGGGCCGTTTCACAGTTCAGCGAGATCGCGACCGGGGCCAATGGCACGCCCCTGGTCTACTCGTTCCTCAACTTCGGGGAACCGGGCTACCCCGGTGGTGGCCTAACCCAGTTCAACGCCGCACTCGGTGTGGCGTGGAGCCTGCCACTGAGCAACCCCGGCCAGGTTCAGATCGCCGTCGACTCGACCGGAGCCCCCATCGTCCTGTTGGAGGACGGCAATGGCAACGGCGCGTACGAGCTTCGCAAACTCGACCGTACCGATGGCTCAACCGTGTGGTCGGTCGGGCTGCCGAACGCCAACAACGACACGCGTATCGCCGTCGCGCCCGACGACTACATTTGGGTGACATCGGCGGGGTACGGAGCCATGGGCCCACAACTGTGGGTCGGTCGTGTCAGTCCCTGACAGACCGGGGCTCCGAGTCCGAAGTGTCCGGCATCGCGGACACCTCTAGGACTCGGGCGCCTCCAAGCCGGACACCCTGGTGTTCGGTTTAGAGCGCGGACCTACTTGGCCCAGTAGCGACGCGCGGCGGTGTTGCCCGCGTACCGAATCTTCTTCCTGTCCACGAGCCGCTTCAGTGAACCCCGGAGGCGGGGAAGTGTCTCTCCGGTTTTGTTGGCCATCTCGCGGCCGCCGATTCCGTCTTTGGCACCGACGATCAGGGCCATGACGCGCTCATCGAGCGCGACGAGTTGGTCGCTGCTTGCTCGGACTCGTCGCTTCCCACCGGTCGGCTTGTTCTTCTTGTTGTTCTTCTTGCTGGGCCTCGCAGCCGGCGCGGGTGAGGTGGACTTGGCAGGACGGCGATCGCTGCAAAACTCGAGCAGCTCTTCAACGCTTCGCCCAGTTCGATTGCAAAGCTCAGCCACAGTCATCTGGCCTACGAACGATTCAAGCACTTCGACACTCATCGAGCGGATGCTACGGGCACCTTTGGACGTGGTCGAGTGGGGCCGCCGGATACTTTCCATTTTTCGCGGTACTCGCGCCGGGTGGAATCTGGCTTCGGATCACGACACCGGGCTCCGGCGACAATTGCGCACCCCAAGGCAACGGCTGCTCGGCCTCCGCTATCATGGACTGCGAAACGCGCACCCTCAGTCCTGCTCTATCGCGGGCAACTCGAATGCCGGTTCCGGAGTTCGAGCGCACGCGTCGGGAATCGGTTCGCCGGCGAACATCGCACGGGATCTCGCGCATCGGCAGAATCCCTTGACCGAGAGTTCGTGACAGTCACAGAGATCAAAACACTGCCGAGAACAGCTCGGATGGGGCTCCGAATGAGCGAGCCCAGTCTCTAGGCACGACGCCTCGCAGTTGGTCATACAGCGCTCCATGGGGCTCTGCTCCCGCGAGCCGTTCGCACACGCGGGAGCAGTGAAGAGCAAAGCGGCGATCCAGCGCGAGGCTACAGCGGCCATGTTGCCGGTAGCCTCGTCGGACCCGGATGGGTTGGCTGTGTGACCTGAACCGGCAGCAACTCAATCCGGTCCGGGGCCCGGGTGGCAACCAGTGTAGCCACCTGCCGAATCCTCGGAACGCGCGTCGTTCGCTAACGACTGGAGATCACATGCAAAATATAGACACTTGGTGTCACGACGGAGCGTACCTCGTTGGCACGAAATGTGCTCAGGTGTGTGCCAACCGATCTCGGTCCCGGTGGTGGAGTCAATGTTCAAAAAGTCGCTTCTCGCACTCGCTCTGTTTTCCCTTGCAACCGCCGGCTGCGACCATGGCGACCACCGAGACGATGGCGACGCACCGCTGTCAGATCTCGACGCCCTGCTCGACGGCGCACCCACCAACGACGAGCTGCCGTTTGAGATCAAAGCCGACGGTCCTGCACCCCGACAACACCGCGGCTTGCTGGAGCTGCAATCCCCGGTCAAGAGCCAAGGACGGCGTGGCGTCTGTTCGATCTTCTCGACCACGGGTCTGATGGAGCACCTCTACATCGCCGGCGGCATGGAGAGCCCAGACTTCTCCGAGCAGTATCTTCAGTGGTCGGCCAAGTTCGAGGTCGGCTCGTTCCCGAACACATCGGGCAGCAACGCCTACTACAACCTCCGCGCGCTCACGCAGTACGGCATCCCAGCCGAAGACGCGTGGCGTTACGAAGTCGACCAGTGGGGTGTCGACGACGATGCCGAGTGCGACGGTGAGGACGATCAGCCGACACGCTGTTACACCAACGGCCAACCTCCCGAGGACGCCCTCACCGCGGAGAAATTCCAGCTGCCTCCCGGGCGTTGGCTCAACTCGCGACGCGCTTCGATCATGGACCACATTCGGGTCAACGGGACCGGCGTGGTCGTGGGCCTGGAGTTCTTCTACCAAGCGTGGAACCACCGCCGTTCGGAGCTTCCTCGCAACCTGGATTCCTGGGACGCCGGAATCGTCCGTGCGCCCAACGACGAAGACCGTGAGATCAGCCGCGAGAGCCCGGCGGGCCACTCCATTCTCATCGTCGGTTGGGACCTCGACCTCGAGTTCCCGCGGGTCGACGGCGAGGGCAACACCGTTCTCGACGCGGACGGCAACCCGGTCATGGAGCAGGGCTTCTATCTGTTCAAGAACAGCTGGGGCACCGAAGGCTTTGGCGTCGACCACCCCGCAGGCGCCGGGTACGGCTGGCTTTCAATGGACTACGTCGACGAGTTCGGTCGCGCGTACGTGTCGGACATCCCTGAGGTCATCGTCGACCCCACCGACCCCACCGACCCCGTCGACCCCGTCGACCCCGTCGACCCGGGCGAGCAGCAGACCTTCAGCTCAGAGCTCTCGGTCGAGATCCCGGACAACGACGATGAAGGCATCCGCCAAAGCATCGAGGTCCCCGCGAACGACGACACCGTCGGCACGGTCAGCGTCACGGTTTCCATCGAGCACACGTGGCGAGGTGACCTCACCGTCCGGCTCATCCACGGTGACGTGATCGAGGTCTTGCACGAGCGCTCGGGTGGCGGCCAAGACAACCTGGACCTCGAGCTCGACACGTCGGCCTTCGAGGGACTCGACCGAGGCGGCGAGTGGACCCTGGAAGTCGTCGATTCGGCGCGCCTCGACTCGGGCAATCTGACGTCCTGGTCGATCTCGTTGTAGGGTTCTGCGGCGATCTCCGGAGACTTCGGAACCAGAACGATCCCGCCGGCGCATCGCCGCCAACGGGGTCGTTTTTCGTGTTCCCATCGGTCGACGCACACTGGACATCTGAACACCGCACCTCTATAAGAGGCCCGCCGCGAGAACCTAGATGCCAACACCCCAGCCTGGTACCGAATGGGATTCCGAGGTCTTCACGAAAGAGGACTTCACCGAGCTCGACCTTCGCAAGTGCTCGTTCGACGCATGCGAGTTCGTCGACTGCACCTTCACCGACGCAGACCTCGCCGAGTCGGTGTTCGATGACTGCTCATGGACTCGTTGCGAGTTCTCCAACTGCAAAGTCAATGGCACAAGATTTCGCGCAGCGAGCTTCACTGAATGCCGCGTCCGCGGTGTCATGTTCTCCAGCTGCCACGTGTTCGCACTGGAGTTCGAGTTCACCGAGTGCAACCTGAGCTACTCGTCTTTTTTTGGGCTCCACCTCCCGCAGACCGCGTTCAAGAACTGCAAGCTCAACGAGACCGACTTCGGAGAGGCAACCCTCACCGGGTCCAGCTTCGACGGCTGTGACTTGGAGGGAACGATCTTCCATCGGTCGGACCTGACGCGCTGCGACATGAGCACTGCCCAACGGCTGTGCCTCGACCTCGAGAACAATCGGGTCAAGGGCCTGAAGATTTCCCTCGAAGGCGCCGGTTCGACGCTCGCCGCTCTCGGGGTTGAGCTCGTCTTGTAGCGACCGTTTTGGGGCCGATCGAACCGCTCGCTTCGCTCCGGCATCGAGTGGGGATTTTTGCCACGCCGTTCGCATCCTGCCCCGCACAAGCGGTGTCGCCGCGACGCGCTGAGAGCGTGCGAACACCACGGCAATGGCGCTCCTCGACAGCCGCCGCCGCCGGAGCAGACTCCGGCGAGACCGCGGCCAGATGGCATCCAGAGACACAAGAACACCCGGTAACCGCGCGTTTGCCCGCGCGACGCACCGCACCCGCGCCGTTGTTTCGACGGGTCGAGGAGAGTACGCGGCGAACGCAGTCGACATCAGTATCGCGGGCGTGCGGCTCGAGATTTCCGGCCCCGTCAACTGCACCGAGTTCGTGCGGGTTCGGCTCCCTTTGTCTTCCGAGCAGGGTGCACCGTGGATCGACGCGGACGCTCTCGTCGTCCGCTCGGTCCCCGGCCAAACCCGCGGAAGTCGTGAGATCGGGCTCTCGTTTCTCGAGCTTCCCGCCACAACGCTGAGGCAACTCTCGGCGTGTGTCAGTCGCTCTCTCGCCGAAGCCGCTGCGAGCAACAAGCCACCCTCGCCAACCGAGTCGACTGCGCCTCCTGCGGAGCCAGGTGGCGCCGGGCCGGCCCCGAGAAAACAAGGAGCTCCGGTCGCGGCCGCGCCGCAGTTCCCCACGGAAAACGTCTCGGACTCCGGCCCATCGACAGCCCGTCACCGCACCCCACCCCTGCCCCATCCTGCCCCGCTCCGACACGACAGCGAACCCGCGCCAGCGAACCGATGGTCTGCGTCCAACGTCGCGCCCACGTTGGTCCGCTTGTTCGGGCGTCGAAAGAGAGCGAAAGCCGCATCGCGCCCACAGTCCGCAGCGACCCCGGCGAACACCCAGGTTTCCGCAGCGGAGCTTCGTGACCTGTTCCGATCCGCGGTGGCGTCGGTGGACGGCGAAGAACGGAAAACACGCAAGCGCTGAGGCGATCCGCAGGATACCGGCTTGGCGGGAAGCTTCGGAATCGGGGAGAGCCGAGGCCGGAGTCAGCCGCGCCTCCAGAGGAGGGCACCCTCGACACCCCAGGGGCACCCTCCCCGATGACCGCCAAACAGGCCGCGGGGCCGCATCCAGCGTCCCACACGAAGTCGGTGTGGCGAGAGGTGAACCAAAGTCCTACACTGTGCGCATGACCGCCGAGAACCGCCGCTCCCGACGCGTGAAGACCTGGTTTCCAGTTCGGATGCGCCACGGAGAGCGTCGCAACACGGCGGTGGCCAAGGATGTGAGCTCCAAAGGCATCCTTCTCGCAGCCCGCCGCCGGCTCGAGCTCGGCAGTGAAGTTCACGTCTCGTTGCACATCGACCCCGAGGCAGGCTGCCCCCGCTTGGTTCAGGGCCGCGTCGTTCGGCAGGAGCCCAACGCCAACGACCCCGGCGGCTTGTGGCCGTACAAGCTCGCCATCGAGTTCGATCAACCCGACGATGACCTGATGGCGGTCGTCGGCGCGGCAAGCTGAGCTTCGACACCGACGCTCCAGAACAAGCGCGGTCGAATCCGCTTGGCGGCTCAGTCCGCGCGGCTCGCTGATTCCCGGGCGCCCCCTCGCGCCCGGACGAAATCGTCCCGCGCGTGAGCGGTGCGGGAATGTGTCCCCGCTGCTCACGCATTCACAGTGAGATGCATGGCAAGACGTGGGCAGGAAGCGCGGCGGGTTTGCTCTTGGTGGCGGGGGTCGTAGGCGGTGCTCAGGCCCACGACTACTCTGCCTCGCGGGATCTTGAAGCGCTGGCCGCGACGAACGCTCGTCGCGGCGCAGTCACCCTTCCGACGGACGCCCCCCATGTGGGGCACCGCGGGGGAACGGTGGTTCTCGATACACACGGACTCCTCGTCGCCGAACGCAACGCGGCTGCCGTGATCCGAGCCGACCGCAACGGCGAAGCAGTGGCGGCGCTCGAGTTTGCAGGGACGTTGGGCGAGTTGGTGACAGACGGAGACGCGCTGTCGTTCGTGGCGGACCGAGCAGGCAACCGACTGGTTCGCCTCGATACCTCGCAAGACGACAGCCTCCTCGAGGACACGAGCGTGACGGTCGCAGAGCCGTATGGACTGGGCCTCTCCCCCGACGGTGCGACGGTCTATGTCACCAGCGTCGCGGACCACGCCCTGATCGCCTTCGACACCAAAACGATGAAGGAGGCCTGGTCCGTAAAACTCCGGGCCGAGCCGCGCGGGATCGCGGTGTCGACCGACGGAACGCGCGCCACGGTGGGGTTCCTGAGTTCCGGCGCCCTCGCAGAGGTCTACCTCGATACCAACGGCGAGACGGTGCGCTGGCACGCCCTCGACCCCCGCGACCACGTGAAGGTGGAGATGGAGTTCGACGACTGGGGCGACGGGAAGATCCCGGTAGCCAGTATCTCCGAGGCACGTAGTCGTTTCTCGGTCCCGACCGACCAGGGCCGTAGACACGCACGCAACGTGTTCTCGGTCGCGTACGTCGGGCATGGCCAGGTCGTCGCGCCGCACCAAGTCGCGACCCCTCAAATGAGACGTGTGCCCTCTCGGGGCATGCAGGACAGCTACGGCGGCGGCCCACAGGAAGTGCCGCCCATCGACCACCGACTTGCCGTCGTCTCCCCTCGCGTCGCGGGACAGGCCAAGGTCCAGGTGTCGAAGCTACAGCACGTCCACCAGCCACGGGCGATGGCCTACGACGCCAGTCTCGACCGGCTCTACGTCGCGGGATACGGCGACGACGACATCGTCGGTATCTCGGATGTCTCACTGCCTTCGGCCTACAGCGCATGGCGGATGCACCGACGCCGGGACACGGGCAACAACGCGTGCGGAGCGGACGGCATGGTCGTGGACGGCGGAACGCTGTGGGTGCACTGCGAGCTCAGCCGAAAGCTGCTTCGGGTGAGACCCGATCAGTTGAAGCTGGATGACAAGCCTTGGCATACCGAGTCCGCGGTCTCCGTGGGCCCCGAGTTGGCCGCATCAAAAAGGGGCGAGTCAGTCGAGCGCGGGGCGGAGCTGTTTCGACGGGGAGAGTCGAGCCAGATCTCCGACAGCGGCACCATGGCCTGTGCTTCCTGCCACCCCGAGGGTCGACAAGATGGGCTGAGCTGGCGACTGGGCGGCGCCATCCTTCAAACGCCGATGCTGGCCGGACGGCTCGGCGGGACGGAGCCCTACAAGTGGGGTGGTCTCGACGCGACCTTGAACAAGAGCTTCAAGCACACGATCGAAAGACTCGGAGGCTCGTCACTGAGCCGCAGCGAACGGGATGACCTCGCGGCCTACGTGCGATGGCTGCCCACGGCCACCCGTCCAACCGTCGCGAGTGCATCCGCCGTACAGCGCGGCAAGAGCCTGTTCGAAGACACGCTCGAGTGCAGTGCCTGCCATGCGGGCGAGGCGATGGCAGACGGCAACCAGTATCCATTCGACGCGTGGGGGCTCGAAGAGACGGACACGCCATCCCTCAAAGGACTGGCCCACACGGCGCCCTACTACCACGATGGAAGCGCGGTCGACCTGTGGGCGCTCGTCACGGACAAGGGCAGCGTCCACGACATGGCTGACTTCTCCGAGTTGACCTCACCGCAAGCCCACGACCTCGTCGCCTACCTGGAGACCCTCTGATGAACGCTCGACTTCTCGCCTCCCTCGCCGTGCTTGCGTCCGGTTGTGTCAACACGGTGACCGAAACGAGCACCAGTGGCCCCGGAACCAAGTCCGTCCCCCAAACCGACACGCCCACGGCGCCCGCAGCCGAGAATCCGCAGGCCACTGCGATGCCTTCGGTGGCACTCGTCGCCGCTCGACACGATGCCTCGATGCACGAGGTGGTCCTGTCCCCGGAAGGGGGCTCCGCGCTCACGCTCGACGTCGAGGGAGGCGTCCGCCTATGGCCGTCGTTCGAATCGGACGCGCTCCCCTGGACGTTGCCCGTCGAGGAACCTTCGTGGATGTCGCTGGCCGCCACCGAGTCAGGGTTTGTAGCGGCGTTCATCGACACCAGCGGCGGCACGCACATCGCGAGGATCTACGTGACCGAGACCGGCGCACGCTGGACAACGGCCTTCGACCTCTCCCCCATCGACCCAATGTTCGAAGTTCACGTCCTCAGTGGCGGAACGCGGATCCTTGCGCTCGGTGTCGACCACCGCGTGCGGCTGTGGAACACGAACGGCAAGATCTTGGCCGAGTTGGACGAACACGGCGTGATCCCGTGGCAGCTGCGCATTGGGCACGATGCCCAGGGCCAGACACACGCGGCGGTCGTCCAATTCGCTCCGGTTCGCATGCAGCGACTCGAGATCTCCGACGACGCCCTCAGCCTCGAGGGCGAGCCGCACACCCTCGCGATCGACCAAAGCCCCAACCGCAACGACATCGGTATGAGCGCCGACGGCCGCTACGCGACGGCAATGCAGAAGCCGCTTCCGAAGAAAGGACGTTTTGAGATCGAGGTGGTCGACCTGCACGACGGCACGCGCCGCATGCTCGTCGGCGAGTCCGACACCCGCTTCCGCCCCCGTGTGCATCCGTTCGCGGACGAGATCATTGCGGAGACGGGGTCCGGCCAGGCGCTACGCCTCCCGCTGAGCGCCGCGGTCCCCTGGGATTCGGGGACCGACCGCTCCACGCTGGTACCGGTCGCCGCGGCCACCATCTCCTATGATGGTTCCAACGAGTTCTCGCTGATGCACACGACCGCCCGCGGGGGAATGCATGCGACCGCATGGGGCGACGCCTTCCGGGTTCAGAGCGTCCATGGGAGTTCGCCCACGCTCATGCAAGGACAGCCACTGGCCGCCTACGCGGTCGGTCTGAGCCCCACCGGAAGCACCGTGGCTTGGGGAACTGGCGATGAGATCATCGTCGAGTCCGTCGATGGCACAGGCGAGACGCGCCGCCTTGCACCAACGGCCGGCGCACCACGCCTACTGGCGTTCGCAGGCGAAGAGCATCTGGTGACCCTGGACAACGCCGGCCACGTTCAGGTCCGCCAGATCGAAACCGATACTGTCCTCGACACCGCCACGATTCCTGTCGTGTGGGGCATCGAACACGCGGGATGGCGGCCGGAAGAACGCGGAGGTCACGTGGTCCTCGCCTCGAGCCGCCCCTCCGAGCCGCTGCAGATCCTCGCCGTCGAAGAGGGCAAGCTGGGATCGGTTCAAGCCGTGAACTCTTCGGAGCGAACGAGCTGGCCCGAAGGTGGCAAACCTCGCGGATGGGAGAGCACCGATTGGATGGCCGGGCTCGGGCACGAGATGGCCGCACTGCACCTGCGTCCGGTCGAGATCTTCGGCACCGCTCCGACCTCCACCGGAGATCGTAGCGTCGTGCTCCAGAAACACCGGAGCGTGTTCACCTCGAGGGACGCTCACCTCACGATGATCGACACCGAGCGCAACGCCCGGGTCTGGGTACGACGCGCCCAGGGCTTGCACGGCACGAGCTGGTCCGAGGACGGAACGCGTTTCGCGTACGTCGACCGCACTGGCGGGCACGTCTGTGGTGGGGACGACGGTGAGAGTGTCCTGGACCGACGGTGGGCACCTCGCGTCTCGCCTCCGAATGGAGCACCATGATGACGTGATGCGTCCGCTCTTGCTCGCGGTGCTGCTGGCCGCATGCGGCGAGCCGGCCCCCGGCGTCACCGCGAGCCCCCCGCCGCGGCTCGACCTTGGCGCCCCAGAATCAGCGGAGAGCGTGCCCGTCCCCGTTCAGGCCGACGAGGTCCCGGCCATCGTCCCCACTGACCTTCCACTGGTGTTGATGGCAACGATGGTCGGCGACGATTCTACCCGCAGCCGGGCGACCCTCCAGGATGAGGAGCGGTCGAGCATCACCACCTACGCCGTGGGTGACTCGGTCCGGCCCGGGGTCGAGCTCGCGACGATTCAGCGGGACGCGATCGTCTTTCGACGAGCGGGGTCCGAGGAGCGACTCGACTTCCCCGAGGAGCCTGTGGCCATGACCGGTCGTGAGGTGTTCTATCCGGACTTCGTCGACTTCGACGCGCGCGTGAACTCGATGGATGAAGCGACGCAGCTTCAGCCCGGGCCGGGATACGTCGTCAAGAGGCCCGACAACGCGTGGGGAACCCCGCGCACGCTCACCGCGATCCAGACCGCGACCAAGCGCTACCTCGACCGAGGCCTCGGCGGTCCCGCGGTGCATATAGGCGACATCAGCCAGAAGTCCGGCGGCCCATTCCCTCCCCACCTCTCGCACCAGGACGGCCGCGACGTCGACGTGGGCTACGTGCTCCGAGGAGAGGTCGCCGATGTAAAGCGTTTCGTCACCGCCACAGCGGGCCGCCTCGATGTCGTCCGCTCGTGGGCCTTGCTCGATGCCTTTCTCGGCACACAGCGGGTCCGCTTCATTTTCGTCGACTACGGCCTACAGCGGCTTCTCTACGAGCATGCCAAGCACGAAGGCGTGCCCGAAGGCCGGCTGGCCGAGCTGTTCCAGTACCCACGGGGCTCGGCGGCGGCACAGGGCATCATCCGGCATTGGCGAGGCCACGCGAATCACTTCCACGTCCGCTTCCGTCAGTGATCCGTAGCGGTATACATGCCGAATGCATCGACGACTGCTGCTGTGCGCGATGGCAATCCTCGGCTGTGACTCGACGAAGTCGGATGGTTCACAGGATGCGGAACCTCGGCCACTCGTCGAGGTCTGCGAGGAGTTCTGTCCCGAGTACTACGCCTGCCACAACGACAACACGCCGGTCGAGGTCTGCGTCGAAACCTGCGTCAACGACGGGACACTGGACAACGACCCCGCCTGCGAGGCCGCCGTGTCGAGGTGGTACGAGTGTCGCCTCGCCAACCTCTGCGACGGCGACTCATGCTCAGAAGAGGAGCTCGACACTCTCTGCAGCGACGGGTGAACGAGTCCCTCTCGCCCAGGACCCCCATCATCCCTGTGGGATGAAGTTGTCGCACGTCGTCTCGATCGTCTCGATCGAGGACGCGAAGATCGGCGCGTAGTCAGGCTCGCAGATGCTGGCCAGCACTCCCTGCTCGCCAAACTCCTCGACGAAGCCAATGAGATTCGGGCTGGTCCCGAAGGTGCAAGTCGCGGCCGGGTCGAGCGGAACGAAGCCGATCATGACGACGGACTCGACGTCTCCGCCCTTGGCCGCGACGACGGCATCGAACCATCCCGACGTGTCGGTATCCGGGTGGGCGTCGTCCATGTCGAAGTCGAACGGCGGGTCGTCCGTCACGAGCACGACAACGAGGATGGCGTCCTCGCGGATGAAGCCCTCGTTGCAGGCACCTGGCTCCGCGTTCGCCGGGTCAAGCGCGGCGACGGTCGCCGTGACCGGTTGCTCGATAGGGCTTCCGGTCGTCCCGACTTGGGCGATACATGGAAAGACCAGCTCCAGGTCGTCTTCATCGGTCGCGAAACGCTGACCTCCCGCAAACGGGCCGCATACGGATGCGGATGAGCCAAACCCGGCGGTCTGGGTCACGAGGTCGCCGATGGTGTTGCAGCCCGGCGCGTTGCCCCCGTAGTTGTCGCTGGTGACGACACCGACATGATAGGAATCGACGTTCTCGAGCGAGGTCTGGATCGCGTCGATGAACCCAGAGAAGCTCGCGAGTAGCTGAGTCTGCTGCTGGGTCATGCTGCCGGAGTTGTCGATCACGAACAGGAAGTCGATCCCTTGGCAGCCCGACATCTGGAGTTCCCCGATGTCGGGGAGAATCCCCAAGTCGAACGTCACTGGGGGAGGGCCTGACTCCGCGTCCGGCGAGGCCGACGCGCTGCCCGGCCCCGCCGTGCCCGAGACTCCGGTTCCCGACGTGACGGAAGCCTCGCTTTCCCCCGTCGACCCAGCCCCGCTCGTCGTGCTCAACGCCTCCCCAGTGGCGGCAGTGAGTCCCGGAGAGTCTGTGTCCTGGGGAGTGCCCTCCCCACAACCCAACGATCCGAATCCAATCCCCAGGAGCGCGAGCACGGGCAAGCTGTCCGAAGTCATGCGAGCAGACTACGCGATCGCCCCGGAGCTGTGGCGGCGTCCGTGGTTCGAGGCCGCAGCTGGCTGTGGTACGCCTGGGAGCCGCCCGGAGAACTGCAATGATTCGCAACGTCCTCGCCGTATTCGCCGGTCTCGCCGCAGGCATGGCCACAAACATGGCCCTGGTCATGCTCAACGCCTACGTCCTCTTTCCCATGCCCGCAGGCATCGACATGAACGACCCTGTTCAGATGAACGCGTACATCGCACCGCTCCCTGCGACGGCGTTCATCCTCGTGCTCGCGGCCCACCTGGGCCAGTCCTTCGTCGGGGGGTGGACCGCTGCGCGACTGGGCGCGTCGAGGCCGATGCTCCTCGCGATGATCATTGGAGTGCTCTCGCTGGTCGGCGGCATCATGAACATGATGCAGCTGGAGCTCCCGACTTGGATGCTTGTGGAGCTACCGCTGTACCTGGTGGTGGCGTGGATCGCCGGGCGAATCGAGCAGAAGCGTCGCGCCACGGCACCCACATCAGGTTGACGGCGTCCGAGCGGACGCCTCGAGGCCGACGGTGGACCCCCTACTGGCTGAAGTCCGCGATCGACTGTGCCAGCGAGCGCGCCCGATCGAGTCGGGCCAACAGCTCGAGGGGCTCGGCGTGCGGTGCCGCCTTTCGGACCTCGTCAAGATAGCCCGCCAGGGCTTGTCTCAAGTTGTCGGTCACCGGGCTTGTCTCGACCACGGTCGGCCGGGTCGCGGTGACCGTGGGCGGCCGCAGTGGCACGGCAGGGGGTGGCACAGTCACGGCAGCGCGAGTTCCGGTACGGTCCGGACGTGGAGCCGGCGCTCGCGCGACAGGGGGCTTCTGCATCTCGCGAATGGTGGGTGCCGCGGACGCAGGGCCGTCCTTGCCCACGACAGATTGGTCGCCGTGGTGTGCAATCAGACCGTCGGCCTTGGCGAGCAGCAAGGAGCAGACCTGGTCGTGGGTTGCACTCATCTCCGCGGGGAGTTCAGAGAAGTGGAATTCGGAGTCGAGTTCCTCCTTCACTTCGTTGAGCGCGTCCACGCTGGGAGCGTCGAAGCTGAACCCTCGTTTTTCGAGCCGATCGCGGAACATGCGGGAGGTGACCTGCGCGACTTGGTCGGGCGACGCGTCGACACCGATGATGCCCTTGAGCCCCTGCTTCACGCCCGTATGGTACGTGGACACAAAACAGTCGAGGATGCCGTCGCGCGCGTCCTCAACGGTGATCTTTGGGCGGGCGAGCCGGGCTCGTAGTCGGGCGACGTACTTGTCCTGAACTTCTCGGTCGGCGGCGGTCTCGGGTTGGGCTTGGGCGGTCATGGTGGGTCTTCCTTTCAGTCGTCGAATCCGGACAGAGCCGAGATCAGGAGGTGGTCCTCGGACTCTTCGGCAGAGCCCGGGGTTGCCGGCGATGTGAGAACGATGGAGGTCAGAGGATGGTCGGCTTCACCCATCGGAGCTGCGTCCTGGCTCGTATCCACCTCGAGAAGACGTGAGCACAAGGAACAGCGCACTCTCAACAAAGTGCTGGAGGAGGCGGGGATCTTGCCGTGGCCACCGCACGGGCAGCGCCAATGCATGGACTCCTCGCCACGCTCTAGCGATGCGGCCTCACTGGGGGCATCGGAAGTCCCGCGGAGCGCAAAGACATCGCAACGAACGTTGGTGTCGAGGAGAAAGCGCCCTCGACGGTCGAGACGACTGCGCCACCCGAGCCCGATGGCATCGTGAAGCTCGGCGGTGAGGAGGACCTCTTCGGGGCCGGCGAGTCGCGCCAAACGCAGGACGGCACGAACACCAGATCCTAACGCCATACCCGTTTCGTCGATCGCCGCAGAACCCTGGTGGAGTGCCAAGCTCGGTCGAGGAACGTCCGCAGAGGGATGCGTCCTCGTGACTCGGGGGGCCGCTTCCGCGGCGGGCAACGTCGCGAGAACCTCTCGCCCAATCGACTGGGCGATACGACCCCCCTCATCTTCGACAACCCGCGTGAACCACCGGAGCTGCTGCGCGGCGAGGTTGGGGTCGACATGAAGTGACGCGACCGCAAGCGGGAGCACGACTTCGGAATCGAGGGGCCGTGAGGATGAAACGTCGTGCGCAGGGACATGCTCACGCAACAACGCATCGAGTTGCGAGGCGACCTCTCCCGCGGTGGCGGGCCGTAGCTGCGGCCTCGCGTGCAACATGGACATCACCAGCCCATGCAGAGCGTCGGGAACCTCGGGTCGCAGCTGGCGAAGGTCACGGGGCGCGTCTTGGAGGATCGCGGTGAGAAGCGCGATGGGGTCGTCCTCAACCCACGGCAACGCGCCAGCGAGCGACTCGTACAGCGTCACCCCTAGCGAGAAGATGTCTGCGCGGCCGTCCGCGACCATGCCCGAGAGTTGCTCGGGGGCCACGTAACCCGGCGTCCCGACAGCGATTCCGACCTGAGTCAGCTTGGGTCCGGCGCTGGCAGCCTGCGCGATCCCAAAGTCGACGATCCGTGCGCGCTCGCCATCGGAGGTCTCGGTGACCATCACGTTTCCAGGCTTGATGTCTCGGTGGACGATGCCCGCGCGGTGCGCTGCGTCTAAGCCGGCCGCCACGTCGCGCGCCAGGCGAACGGCGCGTAGAACGGCCAGTCGGCGGTGATGCTCGAGCAGCTGGTCGAGCGCGTGGCCCGGAACGAGCTCCATGACGATGTACGGGACATCCGCGCTGACTCCGAAGTCCAGCGTTGTCACGATGTTCGGATGAACGAGGCGGCTCGAGGACATGGCCTCGCGCCGGAACCTCGCCAGCATCATCTCGTCGTCGAGCAGGTCGGGTGCGAGGACCTTGACCGCGACCTCGCGTCCCAGGACCAGGTCCCGCCCGCCGTAGACCGCCCCCATGGCGCCAGCGCCGAGCTGAACGTCGAGCTGCCATCGGTCCCCAAGAACCCGCTGCTCATGTCCGACCATCGCACGTCCGAGTACGGTCGCGGGGGCGAATCCGTTACGCGCTCCACCGAGAAAAGCCAGGTGTCCCGCGCGCCGGGGCACCCCGTCGCGAGCCGCGGTCGAGCGAGCCCTTCGACCGGATGACGCGAGTGTCGACTAGAAGTAGTAGTGCATCGAGGCGCCGCCGAAGAGACCGACGCCTGGGGTTAGATCCCAACCGAACCCGGGGCCTGCCACGGCCCCAAAGCCGCCAACGCCGGTCCCGGTCACGCCGGGGTTGGAGTCGCCGTCTTCCCGGCTTCCAGGGATGATTCGGAAATCCATCCCGAGTTCCGGCGAAAGCGCAAAGTTGTTCCCGAACATCAGCTGAAACACGAGCGGGATCTCGATGTGCAGCTCGGTCGGGTCATCAAGGTTGTTGCTGACGTCCGAAGCATTGGCCGATGTCATCACACCGAAGCGTCCGCCGAGCCCGAAGTCGGCTCGAAAGGGAAGCGCGCCAGCTTCGCGACCGAGATGGAGGAAGTACAAGCCCTCGACGTTGAACGCCATGAACGCGACCGTCCGAGAGTCTTCGAGGCGACACTCCGGGTCGGGACACACCGGGTCGGTGGATTCGGGGTCGTTCTCGCTGTAGCTGAACAGCGCCACCCCCGCGCTGCCACCGATCGCGAAGTTGTCGGTGACGAAGTAGCGCAGGTTGATCCCGTTGAGACCCGCGATCGTGCGAATCGCCCCCACGCCAAGCCGACCATCGAATGGATCGATGCCGCCACCGCCAGACTCCACGGTGGCCGTTGCGATAGGGGCGAGCTCGTCGTCGGACGCGGTCGAGGTACTCAACGACCCGGTGACGCCGGAAGAACCGGACTCCTCGAAGGTCTCCTCGGACGTGTCCTCCTCCGCTCCCGTGTCAACGCTCGCGGCCTGCCAGTCCGCACTCGCGTCGGCATCTGCCGACACATCGGCGTCTGTACCCGTTGCTGTCCCGACCTCCGGAACCACTCCAGCCTCGGCGTCTGCGGACCCATCGTCATCCAACGCCGGCTGAGTCGCAACCGAACCAAGAGCCACTACAAACGGAACACCTAGCATCCATGCCATAGAGCGGGACCGTAGCGACCGCGAGCGACCCGCCGAAATTCTCGGCGAATCGCGCCAGCCCGGCTCCAAGGCTGGGCCCTGGCGTCCTCTCAACGGAGTCCGGTTCCACCGCCGTCCGCCTCTCGCCAGGCCCCGGGCGCCAATCCCTCGACGGTCCAGGGGCCGATTGCGGAACGGACCAACCGCAGGGTTGGAAAGCCGACGTGGGCGGTCATCCGTCGAACTTGGCGATTGCGACCCTCGGTCAACACGACCTCGATCCACGCGGTCGGGATCGACTTGCGCTGTCGGATCGGAGGGTTGCGTGGCCACAGCTGTGGCGGCTCCATTCGGCGAACCTTGGCGGGTCGAGTCCGCCCATCTTTGAGCTCGACCCCACGGCGCAGAGCACCCAGAGCCGCGTCGTCGGGCTCGCGTTCCACCTGCACCCAATACGTCTTCGGCAACTTGCTGCGAGCCTTGGGGGAGGCGATCGCATGCTGAAGCTTTCCGTCGTCCGTCAGCACCAACAGGCCCTCGGAGTCCTTGTCGAGACGACCGGCCGCGTAGACGCCCGGTACGTCAACGAGATCGGCGAGTGTCCGGTGGCCTTCTTGAGTCGTGAACTGACTCAGAACCCCGAAGGGCTTGTTCAGCAACACGATCACCGCGGCCCCCCACGGGCGGACTCAGTCGTCGCCAGCGGCAATCGGCCGCAACGCCCGCAGGACGTCCACATAGCTGACGATGCCCACGAGGTCGTCACTGTCGCGCTCTACCACCGGTGCTGCTCCAACGCCATACTGAAGCAACAGGTCGATGGCGTGCACGAGCGTCTCGTGAGTCTCCAAGGCCAGAACCGCTTCCTTCATCAACTCGAAGAGCGGTGTCTTGAGCATCGAATCCGCACGGGTCGGCTCGTTGAGCTCCACCAACAGCGGCAGGCGATACTCGCGGAGGTCGCGGTCGCTCACCATCCCGACCAACTTCTTGCCGTTGACGATCGGCAGGTGCCGGATCTCCTGGTCTTCAAGCAGACGCAGGGCGTGCCCCACGGTGTCGTTCACCGAGGCGGTCACCAGAGTCGTGGTCATGATCTGTTTCACATCCATGGTCTGCAGCCCAGATGTGACACCTTCATGCCGCCGCCTCCCGGCAAATGATGCGCTTCAGGCCGGCCCGTCGTAGGTCTTGGCCGACGTCTCGCACAGCCGGAACAGCTCGGCGAGTTCCTCGTCGGTGAAGTCGCGCCATTGCCCGATTGGGACATCCAGCTTGATGTTCATGATCCGGACCCGTTCGAGCTTGGCCACTCGATAGTCGAGGTACTCGCACATGCGCCGGATCTGTCGGTTGAGCCCCTGCTGCAAGACGATGCGAAACACGTTCTTGCTCAGCTTCTCAACCTTGCAAGGCTTGGTGACCGTCTCGAGGATTGGGACGCCCGCACCCATGCGCTTCACGAACTCCGCGGTCACCGGCTTGTTGACCGTGACGATGTACTCCTTCTCGTGGTTGTTTCGGGCGCGCAGGATCTTGTTGACGATGTCACCGTCATCGGTCAGGAAGATCAGCCCCTGGCTCATCTTGTCGAGCCGCCCGATCGGGAAGATTCGAGAGGGATAGTTGATGTAGTCGATGATGTTGTCCGGCTCGACCCGAGTATCGGTCGTACAGACGATCCCAACGGGCTTGTTGAAGGCCAGGTAGACCCTCTTGTTGGCCTTCGACTCCGCGGAGACCGCGATGCCGTCAACGGCAACCGCATCCTCGGGTCCGATCTTCGTCCCCATCTCGGGGACCTTGCCGTTGATGGTGACCCGGCCCTGCTCGATCAGCTTGTCCGCCGCACGGCGCGAGCAGTAACCGACCTCGCTGAGGTACTTGTTGATCCGGGTGCGCGGAGCGTCCGACATCGGCAGCGACCGTACCTCAGGGGGTCTCGGCCGTCTCGTGAGCCCGCCCTGGCGGCGCCTTCACGATCCCCTCCCGCGAGAATCACGCAAGGGCAGCCCCGCTTGCGAGGGCCGATTCACCGCGTCATCCTGTTGGCTCATGACCGCCGTCGCCTGATCCCGCGCGCTCGTGCGCGCGGTGCCGAGTTTAGCCATGTGCCCCGGATTCTGGGTGCGTGCGCTGAGCCGTGGTTCCGCCCAGCCCGAGTGCGCCGACGCAGCCGTCACATGGCCATCGCCGTGTGATCCGCGAGCTTGGATGTGGCCATGCCCGAGCGCGACCGTGCGTCGCCCCTCGCCACGTCCTGCAGACGCTCGGGCTTGGTGACGCTCATGAACACATCCAACAACAACACCCGCCCTTCCCCTCACCCCCTCGCTTGCCTGGGTTTCGGCCCGCACGTGGAACACGCGAGGCTTCAAGCTCCCGACAACGACGACACGGATGTATCCCGTGTCGTCCGTGTCAATGCCGACGGATGCACCCTTTGGGGCACGTCCGGTGAGGTCCACGCCCACACACCCAAGCGCGTCAGACGCAAAGCATCGCCGGTCGTCGGAGACTGGGTCCTCACGCGAACGCAGCGAGGAGCGCTCAGCATACAGTCGGTGTTGCCTCGCTTCACCGCCCTGACGAGGCGTGCCGCAAACACGACACACCGCGGGCAAGTCCTGGCTGCCAACGTCGACCTGGTGCTGGTCTGCATGGGCCTCGACCGCGACTTTCGCCTGCCCAGGCTCGAGCGATGGCTCAGCTTGGTCCATGCCGGGGGAGCCCAGCCGCTCGTCGTCCTGACCAAAGCAGGTCTCCTCGACGGCGAAGAGCGGGAAGCCCGGCTTGCTGCCGTCCGCGACGTGGCACTCGGCGTTCCCGTGATCGTGCTCGACGTTCTCGAGGGGATCGGTTGCGACGAGTTGGACGGCCTCCTTCAGCAGGCGTCGGACTGGTCGCCCACCGTCGCGCTGGTCGGGTCCTCGGGGGTCGGAAAGTCAACCCTGCTCAATCACCTCAGCGGTGGAGAGGCGATGCGAACCGGAGTCACAAGCGACGCGCACGGCAAGGGCCGCCACACCACGAGCCATCGCGAGCTCTTCGAGGTTCCGGGCCGGCGGTTGCTCATCATCGACACACCTGGACTGCGGGAGGTTGGCCTTTGGGGGGACGCGGCGGGCGTCGAGCAAACGTTCGCGGACCTGGTCGAGCGGGCACGCGACTGCCGGTTCGGGGATTGTCGCCATGATGGAGAACCCCATTGTGCAATCGCGGCGGGCATTGAACGAGGAGAGCTCGACCGACGCCGGGTGGATTCGTGGCTCGGACTTCGTGACGAGCAACGTGGCACAGCCCACCAGTTGGTCGAACACGAGCGCCGAGCCCACGAGCGCAAGTTCAGCAAGTTGATCCGCGCCACCATGCGAGCCAAACGCGGCCGAAAGCGCTGACGGAGGCAACGATCACGCTCGCGTGGTGCGTCCACGCCACCGCGCGAGCGAATCGCATTGGCGCCGAGACCTCCAACTCGCCCACCACCCGCCAACGCGGATCACGCCCCCGCCGCGCATCGATTCTGTCCTGCGGATGACGGCGCGAACCTGCGCCTGCGACTGCGCCGCCTCGAAATCCGAACGTGGCAAGTCCCCACCCTCGAGGCGTCTGAACGGCTCTCTCTGCGACTTCCGCTGCTGCGCCCCGCTCGCAGTAGTGAGAAAGCTCGGGCCGCCCCCGAACCTGCGTCAACTGTGCAACACGTTGCGCGCAACGCCGATGCGCCACAAGCCGCGCACCCTGATAGCGTGCCGGATCTATGGGCAACGTGTTCATCACCGGGACCGGACTCTTTACTCCTCCCCACTCGATCTCCAACGAGGAGTTGGTCACCGCGTTCAACGCGTACGTCGCGACGGAAAACAAGCGACGCGAAGGTACGGGAGAGGAGCCGCTGGCCGAGTCCAGCCCCGAGTTCATCGTCAAGGCGTCGGGGATCCGCAGCCGGTACGTCATGAACAAGACCGGCATCTTGGATCCCGAGCGGCTCGCACCCGACCTCCCGCAGCGGAGCCAGGACGAGCAGTCGGTGCAATGCGAGATGGCCGTCGCCGCAGCCCGCGAAGCTCTGACCGCCGCGGGCCTCGAGCCCTCCGACGTCGACTGTGTGATCGTTGCCTGCTCGAACTACCAACGCGCCTACCCGGCGATCGCCATCGAGGTCCAACAAGCCCTCGGGATCAGCGGCTTCGCGTACGACATGAACGTCGCATGCTCATCGGCGACGTTTGGCATCCAGAACGCGGCAGCGGCCATCAACGCTGGCAACGCCCGTCGTGTCCTGATGGTGAACCCCGAGATCTGCAGCGGCCACCTCAACTTCCGCGACCGCGACTGCCACTTCATCTTCGGAGATGTCTGCACCGCGGTCATTCTCGAGTCCGAGGACGACGCGCGCGGAAAGCCTGCTTGGCAGATCCTCGACTCGCGGACCCAGACCTCCTTCTCCAGCAACGTACGCAACGATGCAGGGTTCCTCGACCGCCACGACGGTTCCTCGCCCAGTGACGCCAACAAGCTGTTCCACCAGCAGGGTCGCAAGGTGTTCAAGGAGGTGTGTCCGATGGTGGCCACCCAGATCACCGACCACCTCGGCGCTGCCAACATCGCGGTCGAGAAGGTCGACCGGCTGTGGCTTCACCAGGCCAACCTGACGATGAACGTGTTCATCTCGAAGCGTGTCCTCGGACGAGAGCCGACCCCCGAGGAAGTCCCCGTCGTCCTGGACGAGTACGCGAACACGAGCAGCGCGGGTTCCATCATCGCGTTCCACCTGCACCAAAAGGACCTGCAAGAAGGTGCGATCGGCGTGTTGTGTTCGTTTGGCGCCGGTTACTCGGTCGGCAGCGTCATCCTCCGGCGGGCCTAAGCCTAAACGGATCCGCAAAACGGTCTCTGTCGACGCTCGTCGGCCCCGAGAGACCGGCCGGTCGGTGAAGGGGCGGAGACCTGTCCCTCGGGGCTCACGATGCAGCAGGGATACGCAGCGGCTTGGTAGGCTGCCAACGTCCATGCGCAGCATCAGTTTCCCAGCCGCGATGCTGTTCGTGTGCGTTGGGTGCAGTGACAGCCTCGTCGAGACCGGGGATGACCCCACCGTCGATCGAATGGCCGATCCCTGGGCCATCCTTCTCCAGCAGTCGGACGACGGCTCCCAGGAGCGGGTCATCGCCCACGAGCTCAGCCCTGAGCCCGGCGAGGATGTCGTGCTGTACGGCCCTGAGCCCGCTGGCGCCCTCGTCTTGTGCCCGGGCCCGCACGCCTCGGTGCTGCGTGGATCACCGGACTCCGGCTACGTCATGGACGCGTTCTTCGACGACGGAGAAACCTTCGGGTTCAAACCGACATCGCTCGGGCCAAACCGGCTCACCCACTGCCCGATATGGAGCTACGCGTCCGGGTTTGGCGTCTCCTTCACTCCGGAGTTGCCCGTGGCATGGGGAACCGTGCGGACGCTCGTGCTCGACCCTCGCGGCGATGCCCTGCGACCCGTTCCCCTCGAACTCCCCGACGAGCGAGCGGGCGGCAGTTCTCGTATCGACGAGCATCGGTACGTCGTCTCCGCCCGCGATGCGAACGGAACCACACTGCGCATCATCGACCTCGACGATCCCGAGGGCATGGCCACGGTCCATCGACACGTCAGCCTCGACCGCCACGGCTACCTCTTTGAGCCCCTCGGGCACCGGTTGGTCTACATCACGCCAGACGAGCCGCCCGAGGTTCGTGCGTACGACGTCGATCGAGCTGCCGATATGTACCTGGGCACGCTCAGCCCCACGCTCGAGCTCTCGAGCGCGACGACGGTTCGGCTGGACGACGCCATCGTCGTCGGCGAGCACGACGGCTGGGAGCCGATGACGAACTTGCTCGTGATTCACGAACTCGACGACAACCTCGTCACGGCGGAACTCGATATTTCGTCGCTCCCCGCACAGCCGCGTCGACTCAGCACGACGGGGGCCGAACTCATCTACGCGTTCGAAACCGACGCACAGCACGGCTACGCGATGGTCGACCCGCTTTCAACTGAGGCTCCGCGCGTGGTGGCTCAGCTCGGGCCCGACGAGTGGATGCTCGGTCCGTCCTACATCGGCCCCCTGGGACTCGCCGGCGGCACCGTGATGCGCGACGACACGGCGGTCCGGCTCGTATGGTTTGCCCTCGATGGGTCGACCCCCGAGACGGTGCCCTTCGAGCTCGACATCTCCAGCTGCGACCCCGATTCCCCCACGGTAATCAGCAGCGACCAAGAGACCACGTTCTGGTTCTTCTGCACCCGCGACGGGGTCCAGCAGACGGCGCACTGGTCTCCTACCACGCCCGGGGAACTTCCCCAGTGGGAAGCCAGCGTACGCCGCATCGAGACAAGCGAGGGCCCCCTCTCGCTTCACAGGACGCTCGAGCTGCCGAACAAACTGATCGGGCTCGACGTCGAGGACCCCGACAGCATGCAGCTGCTGGTCGACCTCCCCTCACAGCGTGTACGTCCCCTGAGCTGGGATGGCTGGACCCTCTCCGCCGCGTTCTTCCCGAAGCTCGCGCCCTAACCAGTTCAACCGCCCAGCTGGGTGCGCATCGCCTGATAGACCACCGCCGTCGCGACGTTCGCCAAGTTCAACGAGCGGACAAGCGGATTGCGCATCGGCAGATGGAACACGCGGTCGTCCATGCCACCCAACACGTCCTGGGGAAGGCCTTTGGATTCGCAACCGAACACCAGATACGCGTCCTCCTGGAACTCCGGCGCGTAGACACTCTGCGCGCCGTGTTCCTCGAAGAAGTAGAGTTTCTCGCGCGGCGGCCTCCTATCACTCAAGAAGCCTTGCCAGCTCTCGTACTCGTGAAGGCGCACGTGCTTCCAGTAGTCTTGACCCGAGCGCCGCACGGCCTTCTCGTCGAGCGAGAAGCCGTACGGCTTGATGAGGATCAGCTCGAGATTCAACGCCACACACGTGCGCCCGATCGCGCCCGTGTTGTACGGAATCTCGGGCGTCACCAAGACGATTTTCATACAGGGCTCAGACATGCGCGCGTCGCCCGTTGTAGGCCACGCAGCCACGATCCGCACGGGATTCCGCGGGCCGCGGCGGTGAGCTTGGGTCAGACGACGTCGCAAACGTAGCCCGGTCCACCGCTGCTCCGACCCTGCGAGAGCGGTGGACGAGCCCGAGACGGCCGAAGCTACGGTCGCATCACCGTGATGGTCGAGTGGTTCGAGAGCGTCGGCTGGTCGGCCAAGGTCGAGATCGTGTCCGTGGCCGTGTCAAACACCTGGAACGATGTGGGGTCTGACCCGTAGCCGGAGATGTAAATGAGGCCCGTCGCGAGGTCGACGTCGGTCCCGGTGTGACCCGACACCGGGGTCGCCAGCGTGTCCGTTGCCGCGCCAGTCGTGCTATCGAGGCGCAGAATGGGCCCCGAGAATTCGCGGGTATAGAAGTTCCCGCCGTAGTAGGTCCCGGTGCGGCTGTTTTCTCCGACCGATGTTGCATCGTCGATCATGCGAACGATGCTGTCGTCCGTCGTATCGATGACACGGAATCCCGCCTGGCCAAACTGCCGGATATAGAGTTCGTCGTTCTCGGCGTCGTAGCTCCCCGAGCAAGAGCCCGTCACGTCCAGCTCGAACGTGTCCCATGCCACCCCCCGGTACACCGACATCGTCGTTCCACCGTCGTTCAGGTAGTAGAACCCGTCTGGGAACCATTGGAAGAACCCGATCGGTTGCGATGCGGATCCTGGTCCTGTGATACCCGCGGTCCAGCTATCGCCGGCGATGTCGTAGCTGTAGATCGTGTTGTCTGAGCCCAGCAAGAACACATTGGTGCCATCGTTGGTCAGCTGAGAGTAGCTGACTGCAGGAGGAGATGTGAGCGTCTCCCAGCTATCCCCAGCGATGTCATACCCATAGAACCCCGCCGTCCCGTTGGAGCTGGTCAGGAACAGCTGGCCAGCCGATTCGACCTCGCAAAGGGCACTGCACCCATCATCGTCGTCGTTGTTCCCGTCGTCGCAAGCCTCAACACCCGCCTGGACGAATCCATCACCGCAAGAAGCATCGACGCACGCGACGCACGCATCCGTATTGTCGTCGTTTCCGTCTTCACAGTCCTCGCCCGCCGCGTTGTTCACGACAGCATCGCCGCACTCTGCCACGGTGCAGTCGGCGTCACACGTCATCGAATCACCGCCGTCATCGCACGCTTCCCCAGCGGTCTCGTTGGCGACCCCATCCCCGCACGCTGCAACCGTACAGTCGGCGTTGCAGGCCGCGGACTCTCCCGCGTCGTCGCAGTCTTCCGCGTCATCGATAGCCCCGTCTCCGCAGACCCCAGAGACTCCGGTACTGGACGACTCGGCCGACCCCGTTGTGGTCTCTGCCCCTGATGTGGTTTCTGCCCCTGATGTGGTCTCCGCCCCGGACGAGGTCTCGGATCCGGTCGTCTCCGCGCCGGCCGTTGGACCCGACGTGCTCGACGACCCAGGACTCGACGTCCCATCTGAGGAAGACGAGCCTCCCGACGCCGTTTCGCTCGGAGGAGTGTCATCGCCACACGCCAGGAGGGCGCATGTCGACATCATCAGGAGGGCGCTTCTGAGACCGGAGGTGGTGAGCATCGCTGGTCCACGTAACGTCGGCGAGACGATCCTGCCACCTTGAATCACCCCTCGCAGACGGTTTTCTTCCCGAAAGGGCCGAGCGCAGGAAGATCGCGGGCTCGCTCTGGGGGCTCCAAGACGACGGCGATACCAATCGGTGGTCGAGTCACCGCGGAAAATCTGTGACGCAACACCCCCCGACCGGCGATGTGTCGGTGGAACGAGGGGCCGCGCCCCGACGCCTCACGATGAACACACCCACGCCAACCAACCTCCTGCTCCCACTCCTCGGAATCCTCATCGCCTGCGGAGACGCGGGCGCAGATGCGCCGTCCGGGGAGCCGGCACGAGAAGAGACCGACACGGGCACAAGCGGATCTGAAACAGCAGACGCCACGGCCTCCGACGACGACAACACGAGCATTGGCCCAGGCGAGGAAAGCAGCGGGTCCGAGTCTGGTGCCGACACGGGCAGCCCGCTCGGCTGCGTTCCGCCCCCGCTGCTGCTGCTCACCGACATCCCGGACAACCCCGCCCTCGCCTACGCCGACGAGCCGGACGTTGTCGCCACGTTTGAGGTGGACGGACATGAACTCGTCGGCAAGCACGTCACCGACCTTGCAGCGGCCGAGGGCGGCCTCCGACTGTGGCAGGAGGTCATGCTGCGCATTCCCGAGAACCAGCTGCTCGACCTCGTACAACTCGACATTTCGCTGGATACCGATCCCGTCGCGTACTTCAACCGCAACGGCAACATCACCACCACACGCCGGGGACTGAAGATCGGCTTCAGTGTCGAGAACTTCGCGCTCAACCAGGACGACCCTTGCGCCCCACTCGAACCGCGTCGAGGCACGTTCGACTGGAGCCTCGTGCACGAGTTCGGACACCTTCGCGGTCTCGTCGACGAATCGTGGTTCTTGTTCCTGGACACGTTCCCCGACGTGCAGGGCCCGGGCGATGGGTACCCCGAGGACGGCTCCCCGATCCTCACCCGGGACTTCGTGACCAGCTACGCCGAGCGGGACGACGGGGACGAGGACTACGCCGAGTCGTGGACGACGTACGTCATGTTACCGGCCTCAGACATCCCCGCGCTCACGGGCGACGATCCGCTCGCGCTCCAAAAAGTGCACTGGATGGACCAGCAGCCGGACCTCCGCGAGCTGCGAGAAGCCCTTCGGATCACCGAATCGGACCACGTCGCAGTCGATGTCCCAGCGGCGCCCCGACTCGATACCTCGATCTTCGACCCGGGCGACGGCAAGACCGACAGCATCGAGGTTCCCAAAGAACTCGTCGGACTGTGGCGCGAGAGCCCCACCGATGGCGTGGCGGTGACCTTCGCGATCGACGACATCGTCTTGGCGGAGTACGCAGCGGGTCTCGAGACTTCGCGGCTGTCGCTTGGCGACGCGCTCGAGGCCGAAGCCCTAGACCTGTTCGAGATTCACGGCGGCTCTTCGACCCTGGCGTACTCGTACGTAGAGGAACCGGATACAGACCGCTTCAACCACGATTTCGCCCTTCAGGACGACGGAAACACCTTGCTCTTCTTTCGCGAGCGTCTCGACGCGGAGTCGGGCGAACTCGAGTTTCTCCCGGAGCTCACGCTCACTCGGGTGCGATGAGTCCACAACTGCGCGCCATGCCGCCATTCCGCTCCACGCTTATCACCCAAGGAACCGCCACGATGCCCCTCACAAAGTCCGCCGCCCTGTTCACTGTGCTCGTGCTCCTCTCAGCCTGCACACAGGTTCGCCCCGACGGGTTCGACGGAGTCGGAAGCGACACCGATGCTCCGTCCGCGTCGAGCGACGCATCGACGTCAAGCTCAGGCGTCGTGGGGTCGACTGGGGACGCCTCCACCTCGAGCGTGGAGAGTTCGGGGGACGACAGCAGCACGGGCGCGCCGTTCGGCGACTGCGTGTCGATCGTACAGAGCACCGACATCGAGGAACGGCCGGCCGACATCATCTTGATCGCCGACAACTCCGTGAGTCGAGAACTTGTCCAGGATCAGGTGACCAACCTCCTACCCGGAATGGAGAGTGTCGATGTGTTTGACGCCAACGTCGTCCTCCTCTTCGACGGCGATCCTCCCCCACCCTCGGGCAAGGAGGGCTGCGGGGAGTGGGCATGTCGCGGCGCATCCCAGTACAGCTCCGTCTACGAGGAATACGAAACATCCATCCCCCCCGGCGGCATCTTGTCGGCGGTCCTGACGACCCACGCTCAGTGGAGCGAGAGTCTCCGCCCCAACTCCTGGAAGCACATCTGGATCACCACGACCACCGCGGCCGAGACCGATCTGACCAACACCGACTTTCGGAACCAGTTGCGAGCACGGCTCGCCGACCTCGGAATGGACGACGACGTCTTCATCCACACCCACGCAGCGCAGAGCGGTCTTTCGACCGACCCGAGTGGCTACTTTGGGCTCGCGGACGGCAGCGAGGGGCACACCGAGTTCGAGGATCTCGACTTCTTCGAGTTTCAGAATGCCGTGGTCGACCGTATCAAGGGCACCGCGCTGGCGTGCGAGTTCGAGATTCCGCCGCCCCCCGACGGCCTCGCGTTCGACCGTGACAGGGTTAACGTCATCTACGACGCCGGCCAAGGAGCCAATCCCATCGGCTACGTCGACAGCCTGGGAGCGTGCAAGCAATTCGGCTACGGGTGGTACTACGACGACCCCCTGCAGCCCACTGAGATTCGGATGTGTCCCCTGTCTTGCGAGCAGTTCGACCAACTCTCCAACTCGACCATCGACATTCAGTTCGGCTGTTCGACGATTCCCGCGGGCTGAGGCCATGCATGGTCCAGATCACCGTCTCCCCGGCATGCAACGGAGGACTGTCAGCGCCGGCTCTCGACCGTGCTAACTCTAAAGGCGTGGGCTTCGGGAAGCACATCACACGCCGGCGTGCCCTCGTCGGAGCGGGGGTTCTCGGGGCCGTCGCGACGGTCGATGCGCTCGGGGTCGAGCCGGCGTGGCTCGACGTGCACCCAATGGTGGTCCCGGTCGAGTCCCTGCCCAAGTCGTTGGAGGGGTTTACGGTCGCCCAGGTCACCGACGCGCATCTCACGGTGCTTGGAAGAGTCGAGACGAAGATCCTCGAAGCGATCGACCGAGCCTCCCCCCAGCTCGTCGTCCTCACAGGCGACCTGATCGACTCCCTCACCCACGCCAGCGCCCTCAGTGAACTCTGTGCAGAAGTCGCTCGGACCGGGACACAAGTGGTTGCGACACTCGGCAACTGGGAGCACTGGGGGCACATCGTACGGAGGGACCTCGACCGCCTGTACCGAGGCAGCGACACAACCCTCCTCGTCGACGAGTGGCTCGATATCGGGGGTCTCTCCCTGTACGCGACCGATGACTCCACCGGTGGCACCCCCCGTCCCGTACGTCCGTCTTCCGCTGTTGACCAACCTCGGATTCTGCTGACACACAGCCCGGCGTTCGTCGACGAACACCCCATCGATGTCGACTTCGACCTGTCCCTCGCCGGCCACACCCACGGCGGGCAGGTCACGGCCGCCGGTCTCGCCCCCGTGACTCCGCCGGGGAGCGGCCGCTTTGTCGCGGGATGGTACGACACGCCCGCGGGCCGCCTCTACGTGAGCCGCGGCACAGGCACGAGCTTGGTCCCCGCACGGTTCATGTGCCGCCCCGAGCTGCCCCTCTTCGAGTTGACTCGTCTTTGAGGGCAGGGGCGCACAGGACCCACGGGACGTGAGGTCTCGATCGGGGCTCGTGGGAAAACTCTGGCGAGCGCGTGCAACCGAAGGCCTCCTGCGCGTCTGTGTTTGGCATGAGACTCCGCTCCTTCCCCCTCGCCTTGGTGCTCGTCGCTGCGTTTGGTTGCGATTCGAAGTCCTCCGACGGAGACAAGAAAGAAGACAAGAAGGCGGCGACCGCCGCGAAGGACGACGCGAAACCGGCTGCCGCGAAGCCCGAAGCAGCGAAACCCGCGGATGGCGCGAAGCTCCCCACCGAAACGGAGACCCTCGCTCTCGATGAAGGCGACAGCAAGATTCCCGCCACGATCGATGTGCCCAAGGGATGCACCACGTTCAACGACGACCCCACGACGATCCGCGTCAACTACGGCGAAAAGTTCGATGCCGGCAAGCTGTTCGGGGTGCAGATCGCCAAAGGCAACAAGTACAACACCGATCTCGTCGAGACAGAGAAGGGCATGCTCGAGAACAAGTACGGCAGCACCAACAAGACGATCGAGAAAACCGAAAACCTCTACCACTACACGATGCAGCGCGAGGGCGAGGAGCCGACCCACAAATTCCAGATGGTCCTCGAACTCGGGGAAGAGAAGTGGGTCTGCAAGCAGGGCAACCACGGCGGCTACGACGAAGCCGCAATCAAGCTTCAAATCGAAGCCTGCAAGACACTCAAGGCCAAGGCGTAGCAGTCCTCTTCAGGACGCGCTCGGGTGGCAGCAACCCCCTGCCGCCGAGCAGGCACACATCCTGACATCTGCCCTGGACGCGGCACCTGGAGGCACATCGCCTTCGGGTCTCAGCAGTTCAAACGAACCCAGCCCGACGGAATCCCTACGAGCTGACCGCGACCGCATTCGCCGCCCGCACATCGCGGGCAAAGGGGTCCGTCCTGCTCCCCCCTGCGACCGACAACTGCAAGGTGCCCCGCCGCCGAAGATCGGCGCACTCCTCACAACAGCCCCCCTGCCCCTCCGTCAGCGGTCGGCACACCTCGCCCCCGTTTCTTCGACGACCGTACCTTCGGGAACAGTGCCCCGTTACACTTGGTCCCGCATGGATCCCACCGGCGACCTCATATTCGTCCCCTACGCTCAGATGCTTGAGGCCCTACTGCAACAACTCGACAAAGCAGACGCTCATGCTGAAGCGAAGGGCTTCGCCTTCGAGATCCTACTGCAGGCGCGACTCGCCCCCGACATGCATCCGCTCGCCTCGCAACTGAGATTCACCTGCATGCAAGCCACGGACGCATGGTCGCGAGTCACGGGAAGCGAGATACCGGACACCCCAGAGGTCAACTCTCTCGAGGCCGCGCGAGCCCTGATTGTGGAGAACGTTGCACGGCTGCGCTCGGCGACACGAGGGATCCCCGGAGAGACTGCGGTCGAGCTCCGGCTATCAGACGGAGCGATCTTCGACCTTTCGCTCGACGAATTCATCCGGAGCTGGGCACTCCCGCAGTTCTATTTTCACCTCAACATCGCGTACGCGATCCTGCGCCACAACGGCGTCGCCATAGGAAAGGCGGACTACGTTCCGCACATTTTTCAGTTCGCGCGCGCATCGTAGCTGCTGCACGCCTCCGCATGGGGTCCTGGACGGGAGCTGAGACTCGGACCCTGCCTTCCGACAACCGCGACCCCACCACCCACCAGTGTCGCTCAGCGTCGCCGAAGTGCGCTCGTCCCCATCGACGACCGGCGTAGCACCGGGTTCCGGGCCCGCCAACCAAAACGAATCCCCCAAGATGTAACCGCACTTGGGGGATTCTGGTTTTCCCGCGAGCCATTTTCGGCTCCATCGGGCATCGGCATTTCTCGAAGACGGCAGGCTTCAGCGCTTAGTTTAAACGCTCGCGTCTTGACGTTTGACCAGGGCTCCAGAAGGGAGAGGCTCGAGCGATGAACTCGAGGGGAGCGAATCTCCGCCTCTCATTGGTGGAGCCCCACGGATTCTAACCGCGATCTCGAACGAAGGTGTCGCTGAACAGAGAGACTTCGAGGTCCGATGTGTTGCTGAGTTTGGGAGAAAACTTGATCGTCATTGAGCCTCCTTGTTGCGGAACCCCCCGGCCCCAGAATGGGCGGGAGCGTCTACCAGTTTCGCCATCCCGCCGCAGATGGCAGGAGAAGGAGTCGAACCTTCACGGTTCCCAGAAGCCCGGTTCAGTTTGATCGTGAGTTTGAGTTTGTCTCCCGAAGGAAAATCTATGGGCTGCCCTAGGCTGGATCGCCGAACACGTACTTCAGGACCTTGGCGCCAAAACGCTGGTCCTTGGCTTCCATCGAGTTGGCCTGCACGCGGGCGAACTTGACGGCGTCTTGCAGCGTGCTGATGCGATCGAGCATGCGCTTCTTGACCGGACGTGGCAGCGCCCCGGAGAACTTCACCGTGGTCCAGTGCCCGATGACGACGTCGTCGGTGATCATCTGCGTCTGGGCGGGGTGGTGCTCGGTGGCGTCGTAGAGGACCACGGCGCGTTGCACCTTCTTCGTCTTGTGCGTCGTCACCGGATCGCTGCGAAACAACCCGGAGTTGGGATCGGCCGTCCACTGCTCGGCGGGGTCGAGTTCAACCACTTTGGACACGAACGTGTGCAAGTCGGTGAGCTCTTTCTCGAGGAACAACAGGTACGTGACCGGAACATCGCTGAGGAACACATCCCCCTCGACCACCACGTCCGCCCGAGCCGTGCAGTTGGCCCAGTCCTTCGTGGCGGTGACATCCATCAGCGTGCTGAGCCGCTCGGTGACCTGCTCGATCACCTCGCTGGCTCGGTGCTGCACATGCTGCCGGTCGTCGGGAAACGTCTCCCCGCCCTCTTCTTTGGGCGCGAACGTCTTGTGATGACCCGTCATCAGCTGGTTCTTCTGGGTCGCGCGATGAAGCTCCGTAATTTCCTTGTGGAGCTGGGTCTTCTTGCCCTTCTCGATCGCGAGAATTTGATTCAGTTTGGCCATTGGAGGCTCCTTTGGGGCGCGCACAGCCAATCCGGCGCAGCCGCGCAGGAGTATGACCGCGGCATCGGCCAGGCGCCACGAGTTTGTTCGGTGCGCCGCCGCCTACCGAGGTCCGGTCTCACCCGCGAGCGGGTACACCGGCCGAATATCCACCGGAATCCCGCCAAGCTTGCCGAGCGCAGTCGTCATTGCTTCGCTCGCGACGCCGTACTTGTCCAAGAACGCCTCCACCGCGCCGCGGTCCCCCTCGTGCTGGAGCATCACCAGGTCATGCACCAGGTCCGAGATGCTCTTCTCGAGCTTGGGAGAGTCGATCACGAACCGCCCTTCCCCATCGAGCGTCACCGCGCCGTCCTCGAGGAACCGATTGATCTGCACCGCGGCCCCACGCCCGTGCGCCTCGGCCACGCCGAAGCGAACACTGCGAAAGAGTCCACCGAAGTACGAGACAAGCAGCTTCTCCCGGAAGTCTTTGGGCAGCTCTCCCTCGTCGATCATGTAGAGGATGTTGTACGCACCCATGACATCGGCCTTGCACTCCTCGATCGCCGAGTAGGCCGGTCCGATCGCGATCCGGACCTCGACCTTGCGGCCATCCTTCTGCGTGAACGCTGGCCCCAGCGAATGGGACAGCTCGTGGAACAGCACCTGGTGAAAGAACGCGTCGCCCGACAACATCGCGTGGTGCGCAGGTGCGAGGACCTGCTCCCCGATCGGCTTCATGATCTTGTCAAACTTGGTCTCGATCAGGTTCCGTAGCAGCACCTTCTTGGCGCCCTTTTCCTTGCGCACGCGCTCATCGTTGGGAAGGTTGAACGCGATCGTCTGCACCGACGTCCGAGCATCCCCAGCGGTGAAAACAAGGTCGACAACACGAATGGGGCTCTGGGCACCTCGCTTGGTCTTGACCGCATCGTCGACCGGGAGGTTCTTCTCCATCTTGGGCAGGTATTTCTTGTACTTGGCCAGCGCCTTCGAAGCCTTGGGGTCGCTCACGGTCACGAACGACTCGAACGACGCCTTGTAGTTCATCAACTTGTCTTCGTAGGTCTCGTACGGACCCACGGTGATCTCAACCCGGCTGTCGAGGTCCATCCACGCCTTGTCCGAAGCGTAGTAGTCGTCGGTGCGAAAGCCCTTGCCGCGCAGCTTCAGGAACTTGCGCAGTGACTTGTTCTTGGTTTTCTTGGCTGCCTGCTCCAAACCTTCGGCAGCAGGCTCGAGCCACTTCGCGTACTCCTGCGAGTACGGCACAGCCTTGTAGGTCTCGCCCTCTCGCTTGATGACGGTGAACAGCCCTTCGAAAGCCTTCCGGTCTTCGGGATGGTCCTCGAGCCACGCCTCGAATCCCTCGGCGGTCAGATCCTCGGGATAAAAGCCAGCACCCTTGGGGTGCGGCTTGTTGATCGCGAAGGCCTCATGGTCGGCTTGGCGGTCCCACGGCCCACGCATGATCCGGAAGTATGCGTAGCGGGCCTTGCCTTCATCGTCGGTTGCGCCTGCGAGCTGCTGCTCGAGGTCGGGGTTCCCGGCCCACGCCTGACGGTCGTAGACCGGGTCGAGGTGCTTCGATGCCGCGATGAGAAGATCCAAAGCGTCCTTCTCGCTCTGCGAGAGGTCCGAGAGGTCCGCGGTCAGCTCGGCAACGGCGAACTGGTCGACCTTTTGCTGGATCGTCATCCCCGACTCAGCTGGGGCCTCGGACGGCGCTTCGGAGGAGGTCGCGACGTCGGCAACAGGCGCAGCGTCGGGGGGCGGAGCGCTCCCTACAGAGCCCGAGGCCTGGGCCTTCACGTTGCAGGCACAAAGCAGCATCAAGGCGGCGAGCGAAGCGGTGCGTTTCACCATCGCGACGGAGCGTACACCGACCCGCATGGCTTTTTTTGTTGCACCGTCCGTACGCGCTGCGTGTGCTCACCATCGAGGTTCGCCATAGAAACTCAACCGGAGTCCTTCCGCTTTGGAGCTCATGCTCATCACACGTTGGGCACGGTCCAACGGCTCGCGACTCGCAGACTGCTGACACCTCCTGTCAGCAGTCCCGTAGACGGCGGGCTCGGCTTTGCGTACTTCATGCGCATGGCCGAGTCCGCCGTCCACACCCACCACACGATCGACTACATCGAACTCACCGTACCCGATATCCCGGCCGCCAAGGCGTTCTACGCCAAGGCGTTCGGCTGGCAGTTCACCGACTACGGCCCTGAGTACGCGGGGATTCAGGGAGACACCCGAGAGCAGGGTGGCCTCACACAGGGAGAACCGCGGGGGCCGGGCGGGCCGCTTGTCGTCCTGTACTCCGAAAAACTCGACGAGACGCTCGCCGCAGTCACCGCAGCAGGCGGGACCATCTCGACACCGACCTTCGAGTTCCCCGGCGGCCGCCGTTTTCACTTCACCGACCCCGGCGGGAACGAACTCGGCGTTTGGTCCGAGGCATAGACAGCCGCGGGCACAGGCCAGCTTCGGCGGCGCCCAGCAAGTGCTACGGTCACAAACCGTGACCCGACGCGTCCCCGTACCGGTTCTGTGGACCGCGCTCTTCGCCGCGATCCTCGTTCCGTTTGCGCTCTGGGGGGACGCGTTCGAAGCCTACGGCGCGTCGTTGCTCGACAGCGCCACCCCGTCCGCTTCCCTGGCTCTCATTCTCATCGCCCTTCTCGCGGGCGACCTCGTGCTCCCGATCCCCTCCAGCCTGCTCGCCGTGGGCGTCGGCGCCGTGTTCGGGACCGCCGCGGGGGCGACGATCATCACGTTGGGCCTGAGCTTCGGCGGGTGGGTCGGCTACGAGTTGGGGCGTTCGGCCGGCCGTGCCGGGGTGTCTCGTTGGGTGGACGACGCCCAGCGCCAACGACTGGAAGCGTTCGGAGAAAAACACGGACTCGCTCTGTTGGTCGCGCTGCGGGCCGTCCCAGTGCTGGCCGAGGCGAGCGTGCTCGTTGCAGGGACATCGGGCATGCCGCGCATGCGCGTCCTGGCCGCGACGACGCTCGCCAATCTCGCGATCGCACTGGTTTATGCCGCGGCAGGGAGCATCGCGTCGGACCTCGGCAGTCTCGAGTTGGCGGCGATGGCCGGCGTTGGACTGCCGGGCATCGCGATGCTGCTGAGCGCTCGGCTCCGCCCTCGTGCCGGGTGAGGAGAGCGCGACGTGTCTACTCCAAGACCGCCATCGGGTTGGGCCCCGCGTAGACAAGCTCGGCCCGGGTTCTCAGCCGCAACGTCCCAGTGTGGACCAGCTCGATCGAGTTCGTGTCTGGCCGGAGCGGTGCGTCGGCGGAGAGACGGAACGCAAACATGTAGTCGCCCTTCCCAGCGTTCGCACCTTGGAACACCAGCTGATTGCGGACGTCCGAGGGGGTGAACGGGATCCAGGTGACGAAGACACGATTCTGCGCGTCCCCCAGAATGGCCATGTCGGGGTGGCTCGAGATGCCCGCGTACCCAGCCGCGTCAGTGTAGTGAAAGAAAAGGTTGCAGTTGTCGATCGCGGCGTCGGGCGTGTTGGCTCCGCAGGCCTCGGAGAGCAGCTCATCGGCCGTCGCGGCAAGGCCAGCACCCTCTTCGTCGGCGGTCGGGAGCGCGTCCAGCTTGTAGACAGGAATCGCTTCGGGCTCGGTTCCCCACAGCCAGTTGATGAAGGTGTTTGCCTGGTCGACCACCCCACCGTCGCAGAACGTGACACCGCCGACGAGTCCTCCGACTGCGCCCACAACTCCACCGACCACAGCGTCGACTTGCGAGAGGTCTGTGGCCCCGCACACGGCGGCTACGCCGAATCCGCCAACGGCACCCGCGCCGCTGGGAGACGTCGCAATGCCGACCACGACGCCACCTGCCGTGCAGGATTTGGTGATGATCTCGGCTGCGACAACACCTGCCGCGGCCGAGCTTGCCGTTGCGCTGAAGACACAGCTCGTGTCCAGCAAGGCCGGGGCGCGGGCCCCCTCGAGGTCGAGTTCATGCTCGGCGACGCCGCAGGCCGCCTCGTCGGAACCGTCGGCGCAGTCGACCCATGTGTCGCAAACCCAGTCGGCTTGGATGCACACGCCATCGCCGCACGTGTGACCCGAACACGAGCCCTCGCAGTTCGCTTCGTCCTCGGCGGCCCCACAATCGGCCTCGCCATCGCACTCCCAGTTCACCGCGATGCACGTTCCATCCGCACACTCGAAGCCGTCACAACCCTCGGGAACCTCACCGCTGCCTCCCGGCGGCTCTTCCCCGGGATCATCACTAGGCTCTTCAGGCTCTTCAGGCTCGTCGGGTTCCTCAGGCGCGTCGGGCTCTTCGGCACCGGGGGCCGCGGGGTCGAGCGGCGCACTCGCCTGCGCGACCAAGCTTCGGGCGATGCCGTCGAAGTTCAGCCCCTCGATCGCCGTGGCCCCGTCGTCGGCCTTCCCCCCGGGCGCAGCGTAGGGGCTGCTCGCTCGGCCTGCGGGCTGGTCACAACCTCCGAGCACCGCGAACAGCGCAACCCCGAACCCGAGCGTTCTCAATCTCACTTCTGTGCTGTGCGACCAGGCCCCCCAGAGGTTCCCGGATCTCGGTGCGGCCGGTACTGCGCGCCTTGTGGGGCCGCGAACAGGAAGTTCAAACGACCGAGAGCGCCAACACCACCAAGCCGACGAGCCCGATGACCCCGAGAACAACCAGCGCAATCTTGGGCCAAGACACCGGTGCCTTACCCAACACACAGCTCGGATCCTGTCCGTGGACGACGGCGCGATAGAGCTTGTCCCGGTACCGGTAGGCGAGCACAAACGCGGGGAACGCGAGGTGGCTCGTGGTGAGTCGGGACGGCAGCACACTCACGTGGAGCTTTCGAACGGCGGTCCCGGGAATGTGGGGTTTTGCGCGGCTGCGGGCGACACCTTCGAGAGCCTCCGAGATCACCTTGCGTGCCGCCGAGCGCTGAAGGGTGAACTGCTCGACCGTCGCCCCAGGATGCCCCTGTGGCTCGTCGCTGGAGCGCCCCAGATCGCAGTGCCGCGCCAGCGCCCGGCATTCGTCAGCCGTCAGCCCGACCGAGGCCGGCACGACCACGTTCTCGGCTTCCATCGTGAACTCTCCGGAGTGAGGCGCCCACGCAGATCGACGCGAGCCAGCGTTGGAGTCCGCCGCCCAGCAAACACTGGCGGCGGCGTCGAACATCCACCCCGCCCACCACAGCGGCTTGAGCCCATCGACAGCCGCACGAGACTGGAGATCCGATGGGCGAAAGAAGCTCTTGCGGCCGAGCCACTGCTTGAGCGCGGCCCGGGCTTGCGCATCGGTCACCGTGAAGTCGAGGTAACGCTCGGCCTGCTCCACCGGGTCTTCGGGCGTTTCGAGTTCCATCACCGCGCCGCAAAAGTCGCAGCGTGGCGCTCGGGCCTCGGCGCTGTATTGGACACCTGCTCCGCAACCGTTGCATCGAAGGATCTGGGCAACCGACTCGGCCGGACGTTCGTCCCTCGCAAGCCGCGGGGTGGGAAGAGCACAGACCGCACACCGCAGGTCTTCGATCTCCAGCGGGCTGTGGCACCGCGTACAAGCTCGCGCGGTCATGGGTTTGCCCCCGCCAGCGCGACGACGGCCGCGATCAACACAATGCCCACGACCACAGCGAGCGAGATTTTGACCCACGAGCGCGGCGGTTTTCCGATCAGCGCGCCCGTTTGGCCGTTGAGGACCATCCGCACCGCAGGGGCCTCGGGATCGTACTTCACCGCGAGCACCCATACGGGAAGCAACATCAACGCACCGTGTTCGTTCTCGAACCGCGTCTTGTACTGCAGGCTTCGGTGACTATCGCCAGGCATGTGCGCCGACACTCGCCGCCCCACTTGCTCGACCGCTTCCTGCCGCGCCATCGCGGCGCACTCCGCCACAGATCGCGATGGGTCCTCGGCCAGCCACCCAGAGAGCAGCTTGGGTGTGTAGCGGTGGAGGGCGCGAAGATCGTACGGCTCGATCGCTTCGAGTTCAGCGTTCTCGAGTCCGCGGGAGGCGGTCACGACCACGTCGTCGAGGTAGGCGGCCCATGAGCCTTGGAGCGATCTCCACTCGGTCACCGTGCGTGTTCGGGTGCGGGTGACGGTTTTCCCTTGGGAGTCGGTCGTCGTGTACGTCTCGGTGACGGTGTAGTTCTCACCGATCTGCGCGGTGTACTCGACCGCCGCTGAACCCGAATACAAGTATGCGGGCAGATACACCCCTCGAACCGCGCTGACGTCCGCCTTCGCGAACGCGGACTTCACGAACCATGTGCTCTGGATCCACGCCCGGGCTCGTGTCCGTGCGTCAGCCTCGGGAATGACGAACCCCACGACGAATGCAGGGTCCTCCCCAGCCGCCCGCGGCTTTGCCACCACAGCTGGGGATGCGCAATACGGGCACATCGCGGTACGCTCTCCCGCTTCAACGTTGAGCGACGCCCCGCAGCTCTCACAGCTGAGGCCGCCGAGCGTCTCGGACTGGCTTGTGGTTGCCTGCAATGTGGCCGAGCGTACCAAGTCCGGCACCATTCGATTCCCGAGACGACCTCAGTTTCACATCAACCCTCGCAAGTCAGCGAGGCTTGTCGCAAGATCGCTATAGGTGTCGGAGGAGCCGCAGTACCGGGTTGCGATGTGTCGGATGACGCTCAAGCGCATCCGGAACCTCCCGGAGGCCGACGCGGTCCTCTCTCGGGTCGATCCTCAGGACATCGAAGCCATCGACGGCGGACGAAGTCTCACGTGGATGGACAGCCGGCCACTCGAACGACTCTCCGCCGCCCTGCTCGACGTCCTCGGCCCCGAAGGGTTCAAGGAGTTTTTCGCTCAGCAAGTGACGGTGTGGTCCGAGTCCAAACTCTTTGGCCCCATCATGGCCTCGGCTCGACGCATCTTCGGGAAGGACCCCGCCGGCCAGTTCAAGTGGATCGCCCGCGGCTGGCAGGTGACGACCCGCAACATGGGCAGCGTCACGACCGAGAGCCACGAAAACACCATCCGGATCTACTACGCCAATCTCCCGCCGAGACTCCGGGTCGAGCGGACCCTCTACTCGGTCGAGGGGTCTCTGCTGGGGATGGTCCGGGCCCAGCCCGAAGACGCAACGGTCGAGATCGATGCGAGCCGCCTCGAGGACGGCCGCATCACGTGCACGATCCGTTGGTAGGCGCGCTCAGGCCTTCCCGTCGAAGGTGAGATCGAGGTTGATCACGACCTCGTCGCGGATCAGATCGTCCGCCTTGCCAGCGTAGGCCATCTTGAAGTCCTTGCGGTTGATGGAGAACTCGCTCTTCACCGTGACCGTTCCGCCGCTCATCGAGATGTTGGCGGGGAAAGTGATCTGCTTGGTCACGCCATGCAACCCGAGGTTGCCCACGACGGTGTGACTGTGGCCGTCGGCTCCGCCGGCTTTGATTTCGGAGGACTGGAAGGTGGCCTTGGGGTGCGCCTGCGCGTCAAAGAAGTCGGCGCTCTTGAGGTGTCCGGTCAGCTTTTCGCTGTCGCTGAACATGCTGTCGATGTCGATCTCGACCGACACGCTGCCTCCTTCGACCTTCCCGTCTTTGGGGTCGACCGTAGCCGTGAATTTTTTGAAGCCCCCCGGGTGCGAGCCCGTGACCTTCGATCCGACAAAGCCCAGCTTGGAGGCACCCGCGTTGACGGTGAAGACGCCCGTCTTCACGGCCGGGGTTGCCGTCTTGTCCATCGGTGCCGCCTCTTCGACCTTGGCCTGCGGCTTCCCATCGGCGGGATTGCTGCACGCAGTGGCGGTCAGAACGAGGCCGAAGGCGAGTGCGATCGAATTGCTTCGGATCATGAGAAGCGTTGTAGCCCCGATGCGGCCTCCCACAACCGCCGGCCGACGCAACAATCCAGTGTCCGCGGCGCACCAATCGCTTGACCGACCCCGCCAGAGCTGGCTTTCTTCGCACAGGACGCAGGATGCTGTTCAAGACTCGATTCCTCACGTACGCAACGCTGGTTGCCCTGTTTTCCGTCGGTTGCGCAGCCTCGTCGCCCACGCCCAGGTTCAAGACAAAGAAGCTCGCTGCCAACGCAGTTCCCATCCGGCAGCCATTTCCAACCCAAGAGCGCTTGGACGAACTCGGCGCGACCCCGGTCGATCGTCCGCTGGCTGTCGTCGGCACCCTCGCGGCGGTCACCTCCTGGTCCATCGAGCCATCCGTTCCCCAGGCCCAGTGGAGGGCGCCCTACGCAGGCGACGACGCCAGCTCCAACGCGTTCTCGGCTTGGGTCAAGTCCGGCGGTTCTGGCGTGCCGGTCTCCGCCGCGATGACCTGTCTCGCCCAGCAGTACGCGCGCTTTGACGCCGAGCATCCCGAGACCGTCGTGGGCGCCGACGTTCGCGCCTTCATGCACGCGCGCTGCGGCGTCCCCTTCGACACAGTCCGGTCAGCGCGCTGGTCGTTCGACCTCGACAAGTTTCGGCCCTTGAACCCCAAGCGACCCGAACCGCAGGTTCTCGCACTGCTCGACGACGCATCCGCCCAAGCCGTCGCGGGTCTTGGAGTATGGAAAGGCGAGAAGCAGGTCGTCGTGTCCGTCCTCGTGGGAGAGCCACCGCTGGAGCTCACCCCCGTCCCGTTCCACAGCGGCGGTGATGGCTACGTAGAGATCTCGGGCGTCTACGACCAACCGACCGAGTGGATGACGGCCCGGGTCACGCAAGGCGCGTTCGGCAGCAAGAGCTGTGCTCGTCTCCCCGCTTCAGACCCCGCTGGCACGTTCGGATTTCGCTGCCCGACCAAGCTCGACGACGCGCTGGAGGTCGTGGAAGTCGTTGCTGCTCCCAAGGGTTCAGTGCTCGGCCAAGTGATGGCGCGTGTCCTGCTCTCCCCCGACGGCTCCGCGCCCACCCAATACGACGCTCCCTCGCTCGATCTCCCCGCGACCGCAGGCGACTTCAGCCCGTCGGCGGTTCTCGCAGGAATCAACGCCTTACGCGGAAAGACCGGGCTTCCCGATGTGGTGGGTGCACCGAAGCAGGACGTCGTGACCGCCAACCTCTTCCCTCACCTGCTCAACACCGCCGCCCCGAGCGTACGCAACGAGGTGGCGATGGGGCTCATCGCGGGGTGGCAGGTCGACCAAACCATCCGACAGGGCACCTTCAATACCCTGTTTCACCACCCGGACACGCCGCTGGACCGCATCCTCGCCGGGGCGCTGTTCTTTCCGGCGTTCCGAGCCACCGCCCTCAGCCCCGAGACGTTCGTCGTTTCAACCGCCGTCCTCGATGATCCCGACAACTCGGCGCGAGGGTTGCTCAACGTTGGCTACGAGGTGTTCGTACCCGGCGAGTTCGCCGCAGAGGAGGCCGCAGTGCTCGCGGCCCTCGACGATGCGCGAGCCTCCGTCGATCTCCCTCCCGTGCAACGGGTCGAGGGAGGCGTCGACGCGGCCGCCCTCTCCGAGAGCGCCGAGCGTATCCGCCTCGAACAGAGCAAGCCTGGCGAGGAACTCGAGCGGATGGTCAAACACTTCAGCGAACGCGTCGGTCGGGACTTCTACGGTTTCATCTACACCCCCACACTCATCGACGGCTGGACCCCTGATTTCTCGAAGGAGTTCTTCGAGCACGAGGACATGGCGGTCGCAGTTACCGTCAGCTACTTCACCCCGCCCTACTCCGCCTGGGGCCAACACGTGGTGTTCGTGGTCTTCACGCCCCTGTAGTCCGGAGGGGTGTGGCGGGATACGGACGGGAGGACGGGAGCCGAGCAGCTCCCCCATTGAGGGCGTGACGCGTTTGTTCAATACGGCAGCCGCCGTCGCCGTCATGCTCCTCCCATGGCTGACACCGTCCCCACGCACCAGGGAAGCTGCCACTGCGGCGCAGTAAAGTTCGAACTCCAAGCGGAGATCGACGGTCTGATGGAGTGCAACTGCTCGATGTGCTCCCGCGCGGGCTGGAAGCTGGCGTTTGCGCCCGCCAACAGCTTCACGCTGCTCCAGGGCGATGACGCCCTCACCGACTACTTGTTCGGCAAGGAAAAGACCCACCACCTGTTCTGCAAAACGTGCGGCGTTCGGCCGTTCTCTTGGGGGCCGGGCCACGATGGCGAGAAGATGTACGCGGTCAACACCCGCTGTCTCACGGATTTCGACTTCGGTGCGTTGCCCGTCCAGCACTACGACGGGGCGGCGCTGTAGCACGCGAGTGTCGCAGCCCGAGGCCCCCGGCAGGTCGCACTCACGCCGGAGGGAAGACTCGACAAGACAGTCTCACGGGGGGTTCGAGACGGATCGCGCGGTGTCGCGAAACTGCCCAGGGCTCACGCCCACCTCGCGGCGGAACGCGTTGCTGAACGCAGCTTCGTCGCTGTAGCCGACGCACGCTGCAACTGCGCCGACACGGCTCCCGGCCGCGAGCAAGTCTTGGGCCAGGGCCATGCGCCACCGGGTTAGGTGCCGGATCGGACTCTCACCAACCTGGTCGCGAAAACACTCGGAGAACCGCGAGCGACTCATGCCTGCGGTGCGCGCCAACTCGACCACCGTCCATGAGCGCGCCGGGTCTTCGTACAACGCTGCCAGTGCGCGTCCAAGGCCAACATCGGCAAGCGCCGCCGTCCAACCGCGTGTCGGGCTGGTGTTCGCGCGCACGACCAGAAGCAAGAGCATCTCGGCATAACGCGCGAGCATTGCAGGGGCGCCTGCACGGTTCGACGAGACCTCGTCTCGGATGCAGTCGAGGACGAGTGCGAAGCCTGGGAGTTCCGACGCACACTCCACGTGGACAACCGGGGGCAGGCTGGAAAGCAACAGCCGCGATGCAGCACCCTCGAGCGATGCGGACGCGCAGAGGATCACGGTCTGCGACCCGCTCCCCCCGAGCCGGCGTCGCACTGCACTGGGACCCACGGACTCTGAGGGTCCATCCCAGAACCGAGTCTCTGGGCCGGGGCGGCCGGGCCCGTGGCTCAGCGCGTGTGCACAACCGGCGAGCAACACGACCCCGCCAGCACGGATCTCGACCGGGGGACCGTCCAGGTGCAGGTACGCGGTGCCCTCCACGACGTGATGAAGCAACAAGTCCGCATCGGGGCTCGAGGGCCCGCCCCATGGTTCACGGAGCTCGATGCGGCCGAACAGAGGGTCGCGGATCCGAAGGTGCCGCAGCACCGCTGTCATCGCATCGTCAGTAGTCACAGAGGACGACGAGAGGTGTTCGGGACGACGGCAATGAATTCCTGGACGGCCCAGCATACCCAGGCACGGCGAAGCTTCCTAGCGTGTCTGGGCGGCCCTAGAGGCCCGAAGAAAGCGAGACATGATCATGAATCTCTTCATCACCGGTGCGAGTGGATACATAGGTTCGGCGGTCGCCGCGGCGCTCATCGAACGCGGTCATCGTGTCCGTGGTTTGGCCCGTTCAGACCGCGCAGCCGAGATCGTCCGGGGCGTGGGAGCCAGCCCTGTCGCGGGAAGCTTGACCGACCTCGACGTGCTGGAGGCCGAAGCAGCCGCAGGAGACGGCGTCATTCACACTGCCGCGGACCCAGGTTCGAGCCGAGCAGACATCGACAAAGCGGCCGTCGAGGCGATGCTGTCCGCGATGCGTGGAGGTCTGTTCGTGACGACGAGCGGGGCACCGCGTGCCAGGAGCAGCCGGACTCCCGTCGTCGAGTCCGACGTTGCCCCTCTTGGCGGACCGCTTGACTGGCTGGCCCACGCCGAAGACCGGGTTCTGAAGGCCACCACAGCGCGCGGCATCGTGGTCCGGCCCCCGATCGTGTACGGCGATGGAGGCGGGCCGCTGGCTCGAATGGCTCAGAGTGCGTCGGCCGGCGGTGCATACGTAATCGATGGAGGCGAGAACTGTTGGTCCACGGTCCACGTGCGCGATCTGGCCCGCGCCTATGTCCTGCTCGCCGAGTCCGAGGCCCGGGGGGTCTTCCACGTCGCCGAGCGGGAACCCGAACCCATGCTGGGCCTGTGGCGCGCCATCGCGGAAGCGGCCAGCGTCCAACTGCAACCCCGAACGCTCGCGGAAGCCATCGAGGCCGATGGACCGCTTGCAGCATTCCTCGCCATGGACGCCGCGTTGGATGCGACCCGTCTGGGCACCCTGGGCTGGACGCCTGAAATCGGCGCGTCTATGGGCGGAATCCGAGGTGCGCTCGCAAGCGGGAACGCGCTGCCTTGACCCACCGGCGCCCAGGAGACCACGGTGCCTACAACTCGCGGGTGTAGCTGCCCGGCGCAACCCCGACCACGCTGCGGAAGTCTCGGACAAAGTGCGCCTGGTCGGCGTAGCCAAGCTCCGCGGCGAGTGCCGCGAGGTCGGGGGGTTCGGGCGCGGCGAGTCTTTCGGCCGCGTCGTGCAGACGCTTCCGCTGAATCACCCATTTGGGGCTCACGCCGACGTGGCGGGCGAACAACCGCTGCAGGGTGCGAACACCGAGCCCCACCTGCGCCGCGATGTCATCCACCCGAAGGATCTCGGGCTCGTCGATGATCGTGCGAACGATGTCCCGCGCTTGGGCGGCGGCAGGATCGAGTCTGGGCCTGCAAGCTTCCAAGGCACCGACAAGGGCGTCGACGCGCTCCGCGTCGTCCCCAGCGTCTACAAACACCCGTCGCTCGAGCGTGGGCACGTCCACATCGAGAAGGTCCCCAAGCGGGACCCGCCGGTCGGTCAACTCGGTCAGCGGCCCCGGATGAAACGCGGAATAGCCACCGGGCCAAAACGTCGCAGAAAACACGCGCCCAAGTCCCTCCAGGCGACGCGTGAACTTGCCCGTCATCACCCCGACCACCTCCGAACAGCCCGGCTCCAACACCACGTTCACGGTGGGGTGCGGAAGTACATCCTGCTCGTACACGGGCTCGCCTCGCAGGTCCCAATGCGTGGTCCAGAAGTGCTCGACGAATGGGGCCAAGGAGTCGGGCGGATGGAAGCGACCCCCGCCGAACTTCTGCAGCCCCTTGGTGCGACGCAGCACCCCTTTGCCAAACCCTGGCTTTTCGCGAGGCTGCGTCATCGCTCTCGGCCTCAACCCGCGGGAACCAGCTCAACGATGTACTGATGGGGGAGTGTCTCGACGTCGGTCCGAACGTGCTTCCAGCCCACGCTTTCGAGCTCGTGCACGAGCTGTTCGTGGGCAACCCGCATCGCAGGTGGGGGCCCAGGAATGTCGTCCGCCGCATCTTTGCGGAAGTCGACGATGACCAGCCGGCCTCCGTCGCGAAGTTGTTCGCGGACCTTGGTGAAGTACGCCGGTCTATCGCCGATGTGGTGGTAGACGTCGCACATGAAGGCAACGTCGGCGGGCTCAGGAAGCTTGGGCCCCTGCGCGGTCCCCTGAACGGCGACAACGTTGCCCAGGCCCTCCTTGTCCGCACGCTCTGTCAGGTAGCGGACCATGTCCGGCTCGATATCGTTGGCGATCACCCGACCCTGCGGGATCGCTGCGGCGATCTTCACGGCAAAGTAGCCTGTTCCCGCCCCAAGGTCGGCGACCACTGCGGTGGGCTCCAGCTTCAGAAATTCGAGCACCGCCGCGGGCTTCTGCCACGCATCGCGCTGGGGGTCGTCGAACTGCTTCGCCCACTCCTGTGCATCCTCAAAACGATGGTGTCCGTGGCCATGGCCGTCGTGTTCGGGGTTGGCCGATGCATGAGCATCATGACCGTGGGGTGCGTGGGCAGTCGGAGCCTGTGACTCGCCGGACGTCTTGGGGGAACACCCAGCGAGGGAGATCATCAAAGCGAGACAAGCGAAGCACTGCAGCCGCATGGAAGCGGCACCGTAGCAGCCTTTCGGCATGCCCCGGTCGGGCTCAGCCCGAGTACAGCCCTTCGATCAGGGAGGCATGACGCTCTGCGATGTTCTGGCGTTTGAGCGTGTGCTTGGGCGTCAACTCACCGCGCTCGACCGAGAACCCCTGTGGAACCGACGCCCACCGCTCGGGGCGATGGCCCTCCCACCCTTGGAGGCACATCTTGACCGCGTCGTCGACGAACGACGAGAACCCCTCGATCGCCTCCAGCTCTCCGGAGACGTCGGCTCCATTCTCGGCCGCCCACGACCGCAACACGTCGGCATCGAGGTCGAGCAAAGCGACGCTGTGGTCTCGGTTGTCCCCGTGTACGTAGGCACGCCGGATCAACGGACTGAGTTCGAGCCGTTGTTCGACCGGCTTGGGGACAACGAAGGTCCCATCGGCGAGCTTGAACCGGCTTTTTCGGCGGCCGGTGATGCTCAGGTATCCCGCAGGCGAGAGCTGACCAAGATCGCCAGTGCGGAACGCCCGGAGCCCATCGAGGTCGAACACGACCGACTCGGTGGTCTCGGGGTCCCCGTGGTACCCGAGCATCACGTTGGGCCCGGCCACGACCACTTCGCCGTCCTTGCCGGGGCCGAGGACTTGGTCTTGTTCGTCACAGATGAACACGTCGACCCCGGGGATCGCACGGCCCACGGTTCCCAACCGCTTGGCGTCCGGGGTGTTGGTCGTGACGATCGGCGCGGTCTCGGTGAGCCCGTACCCCTCGTAGACCTCGATTCCGATGTCCTCCATCAGCTGAGCGACCGGCTTGGACAACGCTGCCCCGCCCGAGACCGCGTACCGGAGGCGGCCACCGAAGTGTTCTCGAACCTCGTCGAACAGCATGTTGGCGTACAACGCATGCTCGGCTTCAAGACGGAGGCTACGCTCGCCCTTCGCTGTGGCTTCGCGGCGCCGACGGGCGACGGACAACCCGCGTTCGAACATGGCGCGCTTGGCTGTCGACGCACCGGCCAGCTTCTTCTGGAGGCGTCCGTGCAGCGTGTTCCACACCTGCGGTACGCCAAAGAGCACAGTGGGGCGCACGGCTTGTAGGTCTGCGTCGAGGCTCTCCATGTCCGCACTCAGGCCCAGCGAACCACCGCCGCTCATCATCCCGAACAACTCGCAGGTGAGACCGAACGCGTTCGCCCACGGAAGAAATGCGCAGCTGACATCGTCGGCCTGCACGTCGTGAACCTGCTGCACGGCGTTGACGTTGGAGATGAGGTTGCCGTGGCTGAGCACAACCCCCTTCGGAGCGCCGGTCGTGCCTGACGTGTACAAGATCGTCGAGGGGTCTTGGGAGCCCGGGCGCACCGGCGGCGCATCCACATCGTGCCCGCGGACCAAGTGCTCGACGAACGCGTGCGGGCGACCGCTGGCTTCCATCGAGAGCACGTGCTCGACATCGGGCAGTTCAGCCCGGGCCTCCAGAAGGGCCGCATACAACCGATCCGTGCCTGCCAACACGGCCTTCGCGCCGCTGTCGCGCACGGCGTACGCGATCGCGCTACGCGGGAGGTTGGGCATCACGGGCACGTAGACCGCCCCAAGCCCGTAGGTCGCAAAGGCGCCCACCGCCCAGGACACGCTGTTGTGGCCGACAACCGCGACCTTGTCGCCAGGCCCCACTCCCATGGACGCCAACGCGCCTCGGAACCCGTCCACGTCGTTCCCGAACGCTTCGTAAGTGGACCACGCGTAGGCCCCCCCCGATTTCACACCGAAGAGGCGGGACCCAGCGAACAGGCTGCAGACCCGGGTTTGCATATCGACGAGGGATTCGAAGCGATGGCGCATGGCGGGCGGCAGCCGGAGGCTATCACGCAGAAGCTCGGCTTCCAGGCCGTAGTGGGTGGCTCCGTCTCGATGCGGATTCACGGTGGCAAGAGCACTTGCCAGACCCGCCCCGCAACGTCGACCTAGCCCTTGAGCAATCCCTGGAGCGCATCGGCCAACTGGCGGGCACCGAACGGCTTGCGAAGCAGATTCTGCTCCGACTGCTCGTCGAGCAGACCGTTGTCGAACCCGGTCATGAACAGCACTGGCGTACCGGGCCATCGGCTGCGGACAACCTTGGCCAACGCGACACCGTCCAAGCCGCCCGGCAAGCCAATGTCGGTCAACAACAGGTCGATGTCCTCATGGCGCACCAGTTGGTCGAGCGCGCCCTCACCATCTTCGGCCATCGTCACCCGGTACCCCATGCGAGCGCACAGGCGTTCGGTGAGTCGGGCCACCGCCGGGAGGTCCTCGACCAACAAAATGTGTTTTCCCCGACCCGTGGGCTTCGCTCGAGAGACCCGTGCGGCCGGAGCCGGGACCGCAGTTTCAACGGCCCGAGGGAGGTAGATACGGACCGTCGTACCGCGACCGACCTCGCTTGCAACGGAGACATCACCACCGCTTTGGATCGCAAACCCGTAGACCATGCTGAGGCCGAGTCCACTGCCATCTCCGCCGGTTTTGGTGGTGAAGAACGGCTCGAAGATCCGCTCCATCGTCTCGGAGGGGATGCCTGGGCCCGCGTCTTGCACCTCGATACAGACATACTCCCCACGCTCCAGGTTCGAGAGTTGGGGGTCCCCATGCCCCTCGTACGTCAGATTGCTGACCACCAAGGACAAGGCACCACCACGGACCCCCATGGCATCACGCGCGTTGAGACCAAGGTTGAGCACCGCATTCTCGAGTTGTGGGCGGTCCACGTAACATGGCCAGGCGTCGGCGCTCGTGTGCACCCGAATGTCGAGCTGGGGGCCCAGGGTGCGAGCCATGAGCGCCGCCATCGAGGACAGCAACTCGTCGAGGTCTATGGACTGCGGGGACAGGGTCTGGCGTCGCCCGATCGTCAGCAATCGGTGGGTCAAGGCTGCGGCCCGCGAGATCGCCCCCTCGGCCTCGTCCAAGTAGCCAAGCACGGCGGAGGGGGATCCCACATCCATCGCCGCAAGCTGCAGACTCCCGCGCAGGACCATGAGCAGGTTGTTGAAATCGTGTGCGATGCCCCCGGTCAACTCACCGAGAGCCTTGAGTCTCTGGCTACGCTGCAGCGCCTCCTCGGCGTGACGAAGCTGTTGCCGGGCGCGTACGGCCTCGGTGATGTCGTTGGCGATCAAGGTGACCCCGACCACGTCACCATCCCGGTAGACCGGACTGGCGCGGGTCGATAGATGCACGTCCCGCGCATCCGAGTCCAGGCCAATCGTCATCTGCAACGTGTACTCGGTGGGCACCCCGGTGTGCAGGACCGACTCGATGCTGGAAGACACCTTCTCTCGCTCGTTCCGAGGCAAGAAGCTCTCGACCGGTCGGCCGAGCACCTCGCTCACCGACGCCAAACCTCTCACGCGGTTCATGAACAGGATCCGGTGCTCCGGGTCCACCACCGTGATGTAGTCCTCCGCGTTCGAGATGACCGAGCGCAGGGTCTCGTCGCTGACGGCAAGCTTCTCCTCTTCACGGCGAAGGTGAGAGACATCGGTGTGGATCAGCGAGACACACGGTTCTCGCTCGAAGGTCGTCGGGCATGCCCACAGGCTGTAGTGCGTGGTCTCCCCGGCGGGTCCGACCTCAGAGGTCTCGGTTGGGTGCGGGAGTCCAGTCTCGAGCGTTTCGGCCACCACCCTGCGGACCGACTCATGATGCTCGGGCTCGACGTGGGCGAGCCAGCTCTCGCCCAGCGTCCACTTCCCCCCGGGGGGCACCCCGCCAATGAAACGGAGCCGCAGCTGCGCGTCCACCACGACGACCGACTCCGCCGCCCGGGCGGCCCGTTCCGACCACCGCTCATTCGGTGAGCTGCTGCGAGTCGGTCCCGATCCATCCGTGCCCATGGGCGTTCATCTCGAGGACCCGCGCGGCCCCGAGCCAAGCGTACACCTGGGGGCCACGGCCACCGCTGTCCCGTATCGTGCCGCCGAGAACGCTCCCGCAACGACCCTCGGTCGACGCCAAAAAGCGGACAGCGGACCGGACAAAACGATGGACAGTCGAAATCGCGCTGCTACCTTCCGCGTCCCATGAGCGCTGCGAATCCAAGCGATTACCTCGACCAGAACCGTGCGCACTGGGATGCGATGGTCGATGCGCACTGGGAGTCGGACTTCTACGACGTCCCCGGGTGGCTGGCCGGGAAGGACAGTCTCGGCGAGATCGAACTCTCGATGCTTCCGCGGGACCTGAAGGCCCAGCGGCTGCTTCACCTACAGTGTCACTTTGGCCAGGACACGCTTTCGCTTGCGCGCCGCGGTGCCGTGGTGACCGGGGTCGACCTCTCGGCTCGCGCCGTGGAACGGGCCAACGAGCTCGCCGGGTTGGCCAAGCTCGAGGGAAGCTTCGTGCACAGCGATATCTATGGGCTCCCGCAGCGCCACGATGCCGCAGCGGCCTACGACATCGTCTTTACGTCGTGGGGCACGATCGGCTGGCTTCCCGACCTCGACCGCTGGGCGGAAGTTGTCGACCACTTCCTTGCGCCCGGAGGCGTGTTCGTGATCGCGGAGTTCCATCCGGTGGTGTGGATGCTGTCCGACGACAGAAAGAGCTTCGCATACAGCTACTTCAACCGCGGGCCTATCGTCGACGAAGGCGCCCAGAGCTACAGCGGCAACAGCAAGGAGACAACAACCGAGGTCGGATGGAACCACCCCTTCGGCGAAGTCATCGGTGCACTCCTCGGGCGAGGGTTCAATCTCGAGGCCTTCGAGGAATACGACTATGGCCACCACGACTGTTTTTCGGACACGGTCGAGGTCGGTCCGAACCGGTACGCGCTAAAGGGATATGAGGGCGTGTTGCCGATCTCATACGCCCTACGCGTCCGCAAGCCGGCTGCGTCACGCCAGGGGCCGTCCCCAACTCGATGAAACGGCCAGTAGCGGCGCCCCCAGAGCCCATGCCGTCGTTCCTGTGCGGTTGCTTGTGCTAGCGATACGACTCGCACAGGCCCGCGTCGTTGCAGCGGTGCTGGGCGCCGCATTCCCCGACATAGTTGCAGACCTCCTCTGGGTCGGTCTGACACCTCCGAAGACGGCTATCGAGTCGCTCCCAGTCCTGAGGGTCGGTGTCGACGCTCACCACGACCACGCTGCAGTCGTCCACGTGACAGGTGCTCTGCAGCTGCACGCAGTCGTCATCGACTTCGCATGCGCGGTTGGCAGCGAGGAACGCCTCCACATCGAGCGCCGCGCTGGTGCAGAACGCCTGTCCGCCAAAAACCGCCTCACACTCTCTTTGCTCGTTACAGAGCAGCTCAGACCCACACGGATCAGCCCCTTCGCACTCGCAGCTGCTCGTCCACTCGCCATAGACAGCGTCCCAAGCATCGAGGTCGGCGTTGGCCGAGATCCCGATGTTCCCGCAGGCAGCCGCAGGACCGCGGTAACACAGCGCGCTCAGCTCGACGCAGTCCAAGACCGTTTCGCATTCTCTGTTTTCCTGGATGAACAACGCGAGGTCGTCCTCTTGCTCGGCGCACAGGAGCGAACCGCCACTCGAAGATGACGCGGTCCCTTGGTCCGAGCTGCTCCGCCCAGCTCAGGCTTCAATTCACGAGGCTCGGTCGACCCGACGGGCTCGGGCTCGGGCTCGGGCTCGGCGGGCGTGACGCGAGGCTGGGACGCCGGCAGGGCATCCGGCTCCGGAATGAGGGGCGCAGCCTCGACCCACTCCACGACCCGGAGTGACACCAGCGTCGCCGCGACCTCGGCTACAGCTGCGCACGTCTGCGCTTCGAAGGTCCGCGACTCCGTCTTCCCCTCCCGCTCCATCCTCAGGGACAGCTCCCACCGCCCCTCGCCGCGTTCTCGAACGACCACCCACGCTTTCAAGACAGCAGGAGCCTCATCCTCGGTGCTGACGTCCGCCTGCGCAGTGACGCTCTCCTCGAACGCGGACGACGATGGGCACGAGTCCGGCGCGTCCCACTCCAGCTCGACGAGCGGTGCGAGGAAGATGAGCACCTCGAGCAGCACCATCGGAGTCTACGCCAGAGCCCCCCACGTCCTAAACCCATGTTGCTGCGTGCCGCCCCGAGATGACGCCGACTACCTCGATGCAACGCGAACTCCGTGCCGCCGCTGGTCTCGCCGCGGCCCTCCTCATCATCCTCTGCTCCGTCACGGCGACAACGGGCGTCAGCCAACAGTCGTTCGAACTCGTCCGTGCGCCGGACGTCTACGCGCAGGCCTTGGTGAACGCGTCGTTCTGGCTTCGCACGCTCATCGCAATCGATGACCTCTTTGTCGCAGCGTACGTCACGACCACCGTCCTGCTGGTGATGCAGCTCGCGCCGGCCCGCATGACCCCCCTGCACTGGCTGGTCGCGGGGCTCGGCGTCGCAGCAGCCGTACTCGATCTCGCGGAGAACCATCATCTCCTCGCGTTGTTGCGATGGGCTAACGCTGGGCAAGCCATCCCCGCCGACGAGATTCTGCGCCGCAGCGAGCTCAGTCAGCTGAAGTGGATGCTTGGGCACACCGCCTTCGTGGGGATCGGCGTCCTGCTGCCCCGGGCCGGGGGCCCAGTGCGTGACGTCTTTCGAATGTCGCTGCTCTTTGCGCAGCTACCGATCGGAGCGCTGGCTTGGGCCGTCGATGACGCAACGTGGGGCGCGGTTCTGACCTGGGCACGCTACGGGTCGTTCGTAACGGGCTTCGCGGTCATCGGCTGGCTCGCGCACGTCGGGTTCGGCGAAGCCGCGACAGGTGCACGGGAGTGATGCCGACGTACGACGCGACATGCCGGGCCGCCACGCGTTCTTCGACACCAGGGAACCTGGACCGAAAGACGTCGTAGCGGGCCTCGGCATCCAGACCCAACAACTCGTACTCCCGCTCGGTCTTCGTCAGCAGCAACCGCCGGGTCATCTCCATCTCGAGTCGAGCCCAGCTCGGGTGTGGCTCCTGAAGCGCTCGCAGGGCTGCGAACTCGAAGACAAGGACGCGAGTCGTGGCCTCGGCCACGATGTAGGCTCGCGACGGCTCGCCGGAGATCAAGTCGGGCAACGAGCCGGCGGCCTGATGCTCGACCACGAACGACTTGGTGCGTTCCGCTCCGTCGGGCAGCACGTAGTACTCCCGCAGCAGCCCCTCGATCACGATGAGCACGTCGCGGGCTCGGTCACCGGCCCGCAACAACTGTGCACCGCGGCCGAAGGAGCGGGCGCGGGCCTGGGCAAGTCCCGCACCCAAGGCCGACTCGTCCATCGGCACCACATGTGCGAACGTCGCACGAAAAGCCGCCTCATCCGGGGTCACCGACACTCACAAAGCATGACTCGGCCAGCCTGCTCCGTCAGGTCCCGACAGGCCCGCCCTTGTGAGATTCTCAGCGGCGATGCGGTGGACCCATCTCGGACACGCGATGTGGATGTGCGAGGTCGCAGAGCAACGACTGCTCTTTGACCCCCTCCTCGGGGACACCCATCACTGCGGCGTGTACCAAACGACGCCGCATCGCACGCTGCATGTCGACCGACTGCGACCAACCGCGGTCCTGGTATCCCATCGACACCCAGATCATTTCGACATCGGGAGTCTGCACCGACTCGCGCAGTACTATCCCCACGTCCCGCTCTTCACCCCCGACCCGCTGGTGATCTCTTCGGCTCGCCGACTCGGTTTTCGCGATGTGCGGTCGTTCGTCACCCCCGAGGTTGTCGAGCTTCCGGGTGTGCGGCTGACTGCAACGCTCTCGCTGGCCAACGATGAATGGGGGATGGTCGTCGCCTCCGAGGACGGTGCGGTGTGGAACCAGGTCGACACTGTGTTGCGCAGCCCAGACCACGTCCGAGCGGTGGCCGCCCACGCCGCCGAACGGGTCGGCTGCAAGGGCATCGACCTTGCGTTGGTTCGCTGGCAGCCGATGCACGAGGTTGCCGCGCAGCTCGGAGGACGCATCGACTTTCCCCTCGAGACCTACGCCGACCTTCTCGCCCAGATCGTCGCCACCGGAGCGTCGGCGATCGTCCCCTCCGCGTGCGGAGCCAAGCACTCGGCCCCCTACGCGTGGCTCGACAACATCGTCTACCCCGTCAGTCCCCAGCGGTTTCTCCGCGACATGGCCAACTTCGAGGCAGACCTCGATGCCTTCCCCGCCCTGCTGGGAGCGCGCTACGACTTGCGAGGGGGCGAGGTCAACTTCGACCCGAAACCCGGCGGTGAGCCCCTGGTCCACGAGGTCTTGGACACGCATGACCCAAGGGACTATCGCCCGCTGTCGGTGCCCGCCCTCACGGACGCGAACCCAGGACGCCACCGGGAAACAACAACCCGACCCGACATCGCACGGTGGGTCCTTGCCGAAGTCGCACCCGCGCTCGCTCGAGAGTTCCCCGGCTTCGGCGTCGAGGACCCTCTGCGCTTCGTCGTCGAGGTGCAGTTCGCCGACGAGATGGACGCATTCACCATTACCGTCGACGGCGACGGAGCCAGAGTCGAGACCACCTCCGACCCCGCCTGGGACGCCATCATGGCACTGGCCGGGTCGCTGCTGTGGGAGGTCATCCAAGGCCGAAGAGGCTGGGGCGACATCCTGCTGGCAGGAGGCATGCGCGCGCACGCCCGAGCCTATAGCCCATTCAACGGCCGGGTCCGCAAGCTGCCCGTCGCGCCCACATTCCTGTACTACGCGCTGTCCTACGACCGGTCCGTCGAGCGTGCGGTCGCCTGGGAGCTGGACCAAGTCTGCAGCGAGGCGCCGAGCTCGTAGCCTCGTCGGTGTGCTCAAGGCCACGCGAGCGTCCAGCGGACTTGCGGACGAGACTGGTCACTTCGCCGCGCGGTCGAGTCCGTCGAGGATGAGCCCGAGGACAAACGCGAACTCATCCCCATGGTCATGGTCGTCCAGGTGTCCCCGAACGTGTTCTGCCATGTACGGAAACTCGGACGCCATCTCGTTGAGGAACGCTTCCGCCATCTCCTCGAGGTCGTCACCCAGCGACTGTTCGTAGCCGACCTCCTGAAGCGTGAAGCCGACGATGTGCATCGTCACCGCGTGATAGCCCCGGTAGACAACCTCAGGTCCGAGTTCCGCCTCGGTGAGGATGCGAAGGATCGACTCGATGTAGCGAAGACGATGCGGTCCGGGAAGGCGCTTCGACCACTCACCCGCCGCCCACTTGTGTCTTGAAAGGACACGATGTGCATCCGCGGCGCTCGCCTGCAGCATGTCTTTCCAGGAGCCCTCGGTCGGCGGGTCCCCGATCTCCCCGACCACCACGTCCAACATGCCGGCGAGCATCTCCTGCTTGTTGGTCACGTGGTTGTAGAGCGACATCACCCGGTACTCGAGGGCGTCGGCAACTTTTCGCATCGTCAGCGCTTCGACGCCGTGCTCGTCCGCGAAGGACACAGCGGCATCCAGGATTCGTGACCGTGACAGAGGCTGACGTGAGGCCATGCGAGCGTCCCTTCGATCCGGTCCCGTCGACAAATCCGACGCTAGAGAATAGACCAAGCTTCGTCAACAACGTACACTGTACGTTCGCATCCGCAACCTCCGACGCTGGGCCAGCGACTTTGTCCGTCAGACGGCACGCCTCTCCCGACGGGGATGACTTCCGTTCAACCCGGCACAGTCAAGCTCATGGAGGTCCACTCCCAAGTGCACCGGGCATCCCTCGACCCCGACGATTGGACAACGCATGACCAAACCCCTCCACCCTCTCGTGCCAACCGAGCAACTCACGAACCACGTCGCCTTCTAGGAAGAGGATCAGTGCCAAGCTCGACACGCGCCGAGGACCACAAGAGGGTCGCTCGCGACAAGCTCGCGGACGAACTCCAGCCGTACTTCCGCCGGGCCCGTCTGGTCTCAGCCGCGTTCGCGAGGCCATGGTGCATCAGACTCATCCACGGTGCCGCGAGGCTCCTCGTCGGCCGCTCGATCGCCGGTCTCGACTGCGGCCAGGCCTTCATCCCCAGTCGGCACGGGGGGCCACCCATTCGAGTCCGGACCTTCAGGCCGCGAGACACAGACGGCGATCTTCCGGCGGTCCTGTATCTGCACGGAGGGGGATACGCTTTCGGCACCCCCGAGATCGCGCTGGACAAGATTTCGGCGTACATCGCCACGCGCCCTTGTGTGGTCATCGCCCCGGACTACCGGAAGTCCCTCCTCGCGCCCTACCCCGCGGCCTTTCACGACTGCTACGACACCTTGCTGTGGATCCGGGACAACGCGTCCGACCTGGGAGCACGTTCGAGTCGAATCGTGGTGGCGGGACACAGCGCTGGCGGTGGTCTGACGGCAGCGGTGACCCATGCAGCATCGGAGACCGGAGACGCCGATATCGCGTTTCAGATGCCGTTCTACCCCATGCTCGACGACCGCCAAGACAGCGCCTCGGCCCGCGAGATGCAAGGAGCACCGGGCTGGAGCCGAGAGTCGAGCGCCACGTGCTGGGCGCTGTACCTCAGGGGCATCGATGGCCCCGCCCCTTTGCACGCCGCGCCCGCGAGAAGAACGGACGTTTCAGGCAGCCCGCCCGTGGTGACGTACGTGGGCGAACTCGACCCCTTTCGGGATGAGACGCTCGCGTACGTCGCAGCATCGAGGCGTGCCGGGATTCCGGTCATGTTCACGCAGTTTCGCGGGGCGTTTCACGGGTTCGAGACGTTCGCGGCATCCTCTCCCCTTGGACAACAAGCGCATCATTTCGAGTGCGACGCGTTCGGCAAGTTCGTGGATCGCTATGCATCGGCCTGTGAGCCAGTGCGGTAGTCCAGCCCCGGAACCGACCGCCGGGGGCACGCCCCCCCGGATAAAGTCGCTCGGCTCCGCTCCAGCCACACCAATGCTGTGACTCCACTCCCGTGCCAGCAAGCCTCCCGCGTTGCTGAGCCGCAAGAGCGCGGGCTAGGATCACCGACCCGTGGTTCCCCAGGTTCAGCCGCACTCGTTGCGAACGCTCGCCGACGTGTCGGGCACGAGCTACGAGGTGCTGGGTCGACTCGCGACCGGAGGAATGGCCGAGCTCTTCCTCGCGCGTGCCCGAGCAGGCGGCGATGCGCCGAGCCCCGTGGTCGTACTCAAGAAGATCCTGCCCCACCTTGCGGCAGATCCGGAGTTCGTCCGCATGTTTCGCGATGAGGCCCACCTCGCCCTCGCGCTGCAACACCACAACATCGTCCGCGCGATCGCCATTGGGGAAGCCGAGGATTTCTTCACCATGGAGTACGTCCACGGGGAGACCCTCCGTGCCGTACTCGATGCCGCCCAGTCCAGAGGCGAGAACATCCCGCTCCCCCAGGTCCTGAGCATCGCACTCGGGATTTCGTCCGGCCTCCACCACACCCACCAACAGACCGACGGCGACGGCCGGCCGCTGCACATCGTGCATCGCGACGTCTCCCCTTCCAATGTACTCGTCGGCTACGATGGGGCCGTCAAGCTCGTGGACTTTGGTGTTGCGAAGGCGGCCGCAGGCACGCACGTCACCCAGGCCGGCACGCTCAAGGGCAAGCTGTCGTACATGTCCCCGGAACAGTGCCGGGCCGAGCATGTGGATCACCGCAGCGATGTGTTCGCGTTGGGCATTCTTCTCTACGAGGCCACGACCCTCACCCGCCTCTTCGCCGGCGACAACGAAGTCGCGGTGCTCAACCAGGTGATCTCGAGCTCGATCGAGCCCCCGTCGTCGCGTCGTCGCGGATACCCACCCGCGCTTGAGCGGATCGTCCTTCGAGCGCTGCGGGCCGATCCTGACGACCGCTACCAAAGCGCCGAAGCGCTGCGGCTCGCGCTGGTGAAGTTCGGGAGGCACCTCGGTCTCCGCCCCACACAAGACGGGCTCGCCCGCTACGTACGTGGCCTGTTTGGCGACAAGCCACTCCCCTGGTCCGAGATCGCTGGCGTGCCCACGGCCCAGGAGGGAAACGACCAGACCGTCCCGTTGCATGTCCCGGAACAGCACACCGAAGTCGCCGTGCCCGCGCCCGAGCGGCGTGCCGGGACGACGCGCGTCGCCGACATCCCGACACCATCCGCGGGTGCCCCTGTCGCCCCCCTCCCACCGCGCGCAACATATCCCACCACGCGGTCGAAGTTCCCGATGTGGGCCGGTGCGGCCGTGGTCGCCGTGACTGGGCTTGGGCTGGGCGCCACGATGCTGCGCGAGGGCGCACCCCCGCAGCACAGAGTCGCCGCGGGGTCCGAACCCGAGCTTGAGCCGGCGGCGAGGGGTAAGCCCCGACCTACGCCGGAGCCACAACCTACGCCGGCACCCGAACCGGAGCCGACCGCGGACGCCGAGATCGAGATTCCTCCCGAGTTCAGGATGGCACCCGAGCCCGTCCCTGACCCGGAGTTTGTGCTCATCGGTATCGAAGGCGAGGAACGGCAGCGGCAAGCCACGATCAAGCTCCGGGATGGCTCAACGGTCCAAGCCGCCCTCGGTGCATCCGTTGGTCACTACCGAGTCGTCGCCGTCAACGCGCGGAGCGTCCTCCTCGAACAACGCGACGCCGGACAGTCGAAGACCACCGTGCGTCTTGAACTCTAGGGACACCCCCTAGAGCACCGACCGGTTTTCGGTAACGCGCTGCGGCGCGCGCGGAGCGGCCCGGGCGAAAGCGCGTCGCGGGTCACAGACGAACACGCGTCGTCCGGCGGGCCGCACCCCTGCCGAGACCACGGACCACGCCGGTCGCCGCCATGACGCCGCGACCGGAGTGACGACGGCGGCGGCAGCGAGAATCGAAGGCGGCAGAACCGCGTCGGTTTTCTCGAGCTGGAGTTGACAAACCTAGATCCACGGAATAGACCAACCTCGCCATCAGAAACGTACACCGTACGTCGCTGTTTTTTCCACCTCTGAAACGAGCAAAGACGCAGATGCCAAACACACAGCCGCGCAGCATGCGGGCCGCAATTCGGACGCAGTATGGGCAACCGGAGGTCCTGAAGATCGCAGAGATCGACCGCCCAGAATGCGAAGAGGACGAGGTCCTCGTCGAAGTCCGGTCTGCGGCAGTCAATCCCTACGATTGGCATGGAATGACCGGCACCCCGTACATCACGCGAATGGGGAGTGGCTGGTCAAAGCCCAAAGACACGGGTCTGGGCGTCGACGTCTCAGGGGTTGTCACGGCTGTGGGAGCCCAGGTCTCCGACTTCGCGGTGGGTGATGAAGTCTTCGGGTGCGCCGATGGTGCATACGCCGAGTTCGTCGCCGCGAAGGCCGACAGTCTCGCCCGTAAACCGGCGAACACACCGTTCGACGAGGCCGCAGCAGTACCCGTCGCAGCACTCGCGGCGCTCCAGGGGCTCCGAGACCACGGCAAGCTCCAGTCAGGCCAACGGGTCTTGGTCAACGGTGCCTCCGGAGGCGTCGGAACGTTCGCCGTCCAACTCGCCAAGCATCTTGGCGCAACCGTCACCGGTGTCTGTAGCGCTTCAAACGCACGGATGGTTCGGTCGCTCGGGGCGGACCACGTCGTCGACTACACGACCGAAGATTTCACGGAGACCGCGTCCGCATACGATGTGATCTTCGACAACATGGGGAACCGAAAGATGTCGGAGATCAAACGGTGCCTCTCCCCGAGCGGCTGCTACGTCGTCGTTGGCGGTCCCAAGCGTCCCATTCTTGGACCGTTGCTACACATGATCAAAGCCATGGTGTCATTCATGTTTGGCTCGCAACGGGCGGCGGCGTTCATGACCCAAAGGAAGCGCGCGGACTTGGAGTTCCTTGCAGATCTACTGAGTGCGGGCGCACTGCGGTCGGTCGTCGAGACCAAGTATCCCCTCGACCAGGTGGGGATGGCCATGACCCATCTCGCAACTGGTCACGCCAAGGGGAAGCTCGTGCTTCAGCCGTGAGCTACGACTCGTACGCGGCGAGTCCGCGGGTGTCGTGACGACTGCGAGCACGGTGATCTCGACAAAATGAAACCATTGAGTCCGCGGGGGCGTCGGAACCCTCGCGAGTCTCCAGGCTGAGGTTCTCTCGACCCGGCGGCGCGTTTCCCCCGAAGTGCTTCGCCGCAATCAGCCAAGACCCGCGACCGTTTGACGCTCCATGCCCTCGAAGGGAATGGCGGGCCATCACGTGCTCATCGAGCATGCCCGACAGAGAACCGACGGGACCCACCAGATCGATCCAATGCAGGCACAAGAAGAGTCGCTCGGGCGGCACGTCGCTGCGCTCACCGAAGCGCGAGCCCAAGCTCTTGCATGGTGGAAGCAGCTCCAGACTCGGCCTTCTGCACCCGGTACAGGGTCGGCGGACGACAAGCTTCGTGCTTTCCTCCCCGCGGGCCCAGCGTGTCACCCCAGCGTCCTGCATGCCGTCCGCTCGAGTGTGACCGCGCTTGTCGCGGGGAACGAACACCACCGGGACGCGAAGCGCCGCCTCGTCGAGCACTTGCGAGGTGTCGAGCCCGATCTCGCGGTCCTCGTGGACGAGCTGCTCCTCTTCCCCAACGAGCGACCGCCGCCCAACCTCTCCACGCAACCGAGCTGCGCGCCACAGCCGCCTCGGACCTTTCGTTTCCAACTCCTGCACCCCACAGGCCACGGCATCTCCCGACTCACAGGGGCGTCCCATCTGATGCCTTCCCTCCCTACCGTTGGGACAAACCTCACCGCCATGGCGGACGCGCGCAGCGAGTACCGCAGCTTGTTCCTCGCGTACGAACGCCACCTCGAAGCCGCGCTGTCGATCGCCGAAACGTGGTGGGGCGGCATCATCGAGACCACGATGGCGCACCGAGGGGTGAAGCCCGCGCATGCTGCAGCCTTCGCGTTCGACGAGTACTTTGCGGGCCCAGCCGCCTGTCCCGAGTTGCAGTGGACGATTCATCACTATTGGACCCGGTGCGTACTGCTCAACGCCCACATGGACGTGCCGAGCCGCGTCCCTCCGGAGTCGCTGCTCCTGACATGGCTGAACGATGGGAAACACGTTGGATGGCTGGAGGCCATCAGCTGTCTCCCGTACTGGCCGATCGGACTGGATGAAGAGGGACGATGGCGATAGCAGCGCTTCAACTGGATCCGATGCACGCTCTGATGCTCCGGTACGTCGGAGGGGACATGCGAGCGTTCGACACCTTGCTGCGTCGGCTCGGCCCGCGGATCCGAAAGTACCTGCAGCGGCGGGTGCGTGCCCCGGAGGTGGTGGACGACCTCATGCAACAAACCCTGCTGCGCGTACACGTCTCCAAACAACGGTACGACCACAGGTGGAGCGGTGAAGCAGGAACCGTGGAGCGGTGGTTCCTCACCTCGGCGCGGCGGGCCATGCTCGACCACTTTCGCAGCGAATACCGACGCGAGGCCCGATTCCAGACGATCTGTCAGCAGGATGCCACCGAGGGTTTTGGGCGCCCCGCCGCACCGAGGACGCCCGAAGAGCGACTCTGCGATGACGAGGACCTCGCCGAACTACGAGCATCGGTCCGGCACGCGGTCGATGCACTACCGCCGAACTCGCGGGAGGTGATTCGCCGTCACAAGCTTCAGGGCGAACCCCTGTGCCGCATCGCAGATGAGTTGTCGATGCCCACGGTCAGCCTTCGGGTCCGGGCCCATCGCGCGTACCGAAAGCTGGCGGAAACGCTCTCCGCTCCGGGCAACACCCAGCGGCCGGGCCCTTGACACCCCCAGGGCCCGGCGCTATCTCAAGCCAGAGCTTCGACTCTCGTGTCGGAGAACCTGTCATGCCCCTCATCGTCACCATGCGCCGCACACAGCGACCTGGCTTCCAGCCGGAGGTTTTGCTGTGCTTTCACGCAGGCGCGTGCGCACGCTGAGGGAGCACCGCTACAGCCGGCTTGATCCGGCATACGAAACCTCCGTCAGTGCGTGACCGCGCCTGAAGCAGCGCGCGAGCGGCCGGACCTCCGAGTCCGTGCGTGCTTGCGCGTCCATTCCCATCGATGCGCTCGGCAAGACCAGGCTCCCAAGCTCGGTCGGCTGCCGATCGGCTTCTTGCGACCTCCTACCGCGTACGCACGCCGCGTGCGCGCTCCGAGAGACACGACTCATGACCTTCAAGACCCTACGGAACCTCGGCATCCTCGCCCACGTCGATGCCGGAAAGACCACCCTTGCCGAACGATTGCTGTTCTTCACCGGTCGAATACACCGCATCACCGAAGTTCGCGACAAGGACGGCGGAGGCGCCACAATGGATGCTCGCGCGGACGAACAGCGTCGCGGCATCACGATCAAGTCTGCCGCGACCCGAATGCAGTGGGGCATGTATGGCCTCAACCTCATCGACACTCCCGGACACGTCGACTTCACGATCGAGGTCGAACGCTCGCTTCGCGTTCTCGACGGCGCCGTCTTGGTGTTGTGCGGAGTTGCGGGCGTACAGGCGCAGACCGGGACGGTCGTGCGCCAGATGGAGCGACACGGTGTCCCGTGCATCGCGTTCATCAACAAGCTCGACCTCACCGGTGCCGACCCTCATCGCGTGTCTGGGCAGCTGAGGAAACTCGGTCACAACGCAGCCTTGCTCACGCTTCCCATCGGACTCGAACGCGAACTCCGCGGCGTCGTCGACCTGGTCGAGGGCCGCGCGCTACGCTTCGGAGGGGACCACGGTCAGGATGTCGTGGAGTCAGAGATCCCCGAAGGGATGAGGGATGTCGCTCGAGCGGCGAGGCTCCGCCTCATCGAGGCGGTCGCCGAAGTCGACGATGACCTCCTGAGCCAATATGTCGACGGCCGCACGCTTGACGTCCAAACGATCAAGGATGCGATCCGGCGGGCAACGGTCGCTCGTCGATTCACCCCGGTGCTCTGCGGCTCTGCGCGCGCCAACGTGGGCGTGCAACCGCTGCTGGACGCTGTCGTCGCGTACCTCCCGCATCCGGGCGACGTCTCCACCGAAGCGTTCGGGGAGAACGACACCCCGGTGATTCTCGACGCGGAACGTGAGGGCCCTCTGCGGGCGCTGGCGTTCAAGACGATCGAGGACTCGTTCGGCTCGCTCACCATGTTGCGTGTCTACCAAGGCCGCCTCGAGCGGGGGCAGACGGTCATCACCGAGGGTCGCAAACATCGCGTGGGCCGACTGGTCCGTGTGCACGCGGACACGATGACCGACATCGACGCGGCAGAGGCCGGCGACATCGTCGCAACCTTTGGCGCATCGTTCGGCACCGCCGAGGTGCTGACCAGCGACGGAGCATCCATCTCGATGCGTCCGATGACCATTCCGCAGCCCGTGATGGCCTACGCCATCGTACCCAAGGACGAAACCATGCTCGAAAAACTCGCCAAGGTCCTCGGCCGACTGTGCCGCGAAGACCCCACACTACGTGTCCGCCAGGACCCGCAGACGGGTGAAACGTTGCTGGCCGGCATGGGAGAGCTGCATCTCGAGATCTACTGCGATCAACTGCGTGACGAACACGGCATCGAGCTGTATCGAAGCGCTCCGCAGGTCGGGTATCGAGAAACGCTCCGCGAGCCTGTGTCGTTCAACTACCTGCACAAGAAGCAAGACGGCGGCAGCGGGCAGTTTGCCCGCGTCGTCGGAACAGTACGACCGTTGGAAAACGGCTACTGTTTCGTCGACCGCATCAAGGGCGGAGTCATCCCGCGCGAGTTCATCTCCGCGTGTGATGCTGGTGCTCGAGACGCCGTGCATCGCGGACCTCTGCTTGGAGCCGAGGTCCATGGTGTCGAGGTGACCCTCGAGGACGGCAAGACCCACGAGAAGGACTCCAGCGAGCTCGCGTTTCGAATCGCGGCACGCGACGCCATCACCGACGCCCTAAGACGGGCGGACATGGTGGTCTTGGAACCCCTCATGCGGGTCGAGGTCGACGCCCCGGTGGCCTTCGTGGGTGCGGTGCAGAGCGGCCTGGTCCGACGACGAGGCCAGGTACAGGACTGCCAAGTCGGCGAGCATTCCGCTCGCATCATCGCGCTTGTGCCTCTTGCGGAGCTCTTCGGCTACGCGACGGGCCTACGCAGCGCGACGGAGGGCAAGGGTGAGCACACGATGGAGCTCGCCCACTACGCGGCCACTCCGACGCACGTACAAACCAAGCTCGTCGCCGCCGACCGGCGTTGAGCCCACAGCCGGAGCGCAGACACCCTGCGCTCCGGCGCTCCGACCTGGGAACAGGTTCGTTCGGTCCGAGATTGCGACGCTACCGTTTTCGGACCGCAGGATAAGGAAGCGCTCAAGTCCGCGACCGACCGCTACAAAGCTCGGGAGTTCATCGCTCACCCGCGGGCCCAAGTGACTCCCGAGTTCGCGGCCTGTGCCGGCGCCCATCAAGCGTGCCTATGTCTCATATAGGCACCTGCGATAGATGAGGACGCGCTTCGGATTTCTTGGGTTGTCGGGAGAGCGTGAGGGCCGACTCGAGGGTAGGCTCCACCCATGGCAGACTGGACTGGTACCCCGACGTGGTTCCCATCGCTCCGAACCGCGTCGCTTGTCGTAGCCCTGGCCGTCACCGGCTGCTTCAATCCAGACGATGGCGGCGAACTCGACCCCGAAGCGACCGAAGGTTCGAGCAGCAGCAGCAGCACCAGCACCACCAGCAGCACCAGCGACGGCGGCGATAGCAGCAGTACCGGGGGCGACACGAACGATGAAGTCTGCTCGGACTACTGCGCGCTGATCGGCGACCACTGCCAGGACGACAACGCCCAGTACAACGGGGACGCGATCTGCGAGGCGACATGCGCCAACATGCCGGTTGGGAACGCCGGTGACGAACTCGGCAACAGCGCGAGCTGCCGGACCTTTCACGCGGTGCTCGCCGCAGAGGAGCCCGATACACACTGCGCACATGCCGGGCCGGCAGGGGACGGCACGTGCGGTGCCGACTGCGAGAGTTTCTGCTCCGTCGCCCTGACTCTGTGCTCGGGAGACCTCGCGGTGTACTCAGGGACGGAGGACTGCATCACCGCGTGTGAAGCGTTCGCGACCGAACCGCCGTACTCGGCGAACGTGCCCGACGCAGACACCTTCTCGTGCCGACTTCGGCACCTCACGCTGGCGTCGCTACAGCCCGAAGTCCATTGCTCCCACATTGCACCGGTCTCCCCCGTCTGCTTCGACTAGAACGCATCTAACCGTCCGCTCACAGCCGTGGTTGGCTCGGCAGCGGGCGCTGCAGGCTCTGCGCGACCAGGTGCACGGCAAAATCAATGTGCTCATCGGGACTGAGCGTCCGGCCTAGCAGCTGCGACTGAAACGAGCGTCGGCGAAGACGCTCATCGAGCCGCGCCCGCGGACACCCCTGGACGATCGCGTTGGCCGTGAACAGAAAGTTCGCCATGCGCGAGGGCTGCAACGCATCGCCCAGTCCCTGGTATTGAAGGTTCCTCTCGCTCAGCCGCAGCGGTGGTGAGCCGCGGCTGAACAGGAACAGGAGTTCATCGCTGTCGGTCTCTCGCTGCCTCTTCTTGGTGACCTTCACCGACGTGTTCACAAGCCCGCCAGAGAGGACAGAGCGCATCGGATTGAACTTGCGCTCGCGAATGGTCTTCGTGCTGACCTTCGTCTCGACCGCGCTCGCCCGGACCAACACGCCGACCGAGGAAAACGGCACGGAGCATCGCCTCCCGTCCCGGTCCTCGACCTCGAGCGACCGTGGCTCCAGCGAGAACCTGCGCACATCCAACATAGGACGGTCGGCACGGACGGACACGACCGTTGTACGCATTCCGCGCGCCTCCAGACCCGCCCGAAGCGCCTCGGCCCGATCGGACTCAGCGACGACGGCAAGCACCGCGGGGCCGCCTCCGGGAACCGTCAGGCTCGCACGCACATCGTAGGCCGTGCCGCCGAGCACCTCGACTGCCCGCTGCGCCAGGTCCTTGGGGTCGCCCTGCAACTCGTCGACCACCACTGCCAGCATCGAAGCAGCGTGCCCGCCTGGTGTCGTCGACGTCAAGTCCAGACGGTCAGCGACCGCGCTCTTCGGCGTCGAGGTACGTCGCGGCAGGCCTGTCCAAGCCGCCACGGGTCCCGGTTTTCCACTCGTCGCAGTCCCAGCGCTCGCTCGACCAACGGCACTCCTGCCACACATCGATCGGCGCAACGGGGCCGACCTTGGGCTTGGCACAGCTGGCACCCACCCGGTAGCGCACACGCATCGCGCCATCCTCACCGACCCACGTGTCTTCGAAGACCTCCGACATGCTGAGCCCGCTCCGCTTGCACTGCATCTCCTGCGCGACGAATCCTTTGGATGGGCGGTGTGCTTTGCCGCAGCCAACCCCGCACAGCAACAACATCACGCCCAAGCGCCGCATCGCCGCGACCATAGTCGAACCCCTGACACGCCGCAAAGCCCACAGTCCCTCGTTTCACGCGTCATCGGTCTTATTCACTTCTCGCGCCGCAGACGGGGCACAGCTCACAAGTGGGCCAAGTTCGCGTTTTTTCGTGATCACGAAGCCTGGTTGCCGAACAACCCCCCTCGATGAAACGCCTTGCATCCCCCCATGGCCTGATCTTGCCCCTTACGTTCTCGTTCCTCGCGATGGGCTGCGACCCACTGCCTGCGGATGGCGGAGACACAGATGCGGGCGACACCGATCCTGGGGATACAGACCCAACTGGGGCAACGGACCCCACCGATGGCTCCACGGGCGAGGTTGGGGACTGCGTGAGCCTCGGTCAAACGGACTTCATGGGAGACGTCACATTCCCTGCGGGTTGCTACGAGGTACCGTCGGTCGTTGCGGTCGACGGCCGCGTGGAGATGGAGGCCGGCGTCGAGATGTACTTCGGCACCCTCTCGAGCCTTCTGGTCGCCAACGGTGGCGTGATCATCGCTTCGGGAACCGCCGAGGCGCCAGTCCTGCTCACAGCCTCGGAACTCAGCTGGGGCGGCATCGACATGTTGGGCTCGGCGAGTTCGGACAACCGTCTCGAGGGCGTTGAACTCGACACGGTGGATGGCGACGCAATCGAGGTCGGCGGCTCGTCCCGCTTGAGCATCATCAACTCGACAATCCGGGACAACACGGGAGTCGGCCTGATCGTCGAGTCGGGAAGCGAGGTCACCGTTCAGGGCTCAACGTTCTCCGGCAACGAAGTCCCGTTGCACGTCGCCCTCGAGCACGTCGCGGGGCTCGGCGACGACAACATCCTCACGGGAAACACCGACGACCTGGTTCTCGTGGATGGCGGGACCCTGGCCGAAGCTGCAGCGTGGAGTCCGGTCGGCGTCCCGCTGCGACTGCAAAGCAACGCCCGTTTCGAAGGTGCACTCGAGCTGCTCCCGGGCATCGTGCTCGAGTTTCCCCTCGATGGATCCATGTCCGTGACCACCAGCGGCTCGATCCTCGCAGAGGGTACGGCCGACGCCCCGATCACGATGCGCGGTGCGGAGAACGAGCGCGGCTACTGGAAGGGCCTCGCAGTGGAGTCCAAAGCCACGGCCAACGCACTTCGGTCCTGTGTCGTCGAGAACGCCGGCGCCAGCCAATGGAACGGGGCCTCCGAGAGCGTCGCAGGTATCTGGCTTCCCGATCAGAGCAAGTTGATCGTAAGCGACTCGATTCTGCGTGGAAGTGGCGGGTCAGCCCTCGGCGCGCAAGGGGGGGCGGATATCTCCGGCTTCGCAAACAACACCATCGAAGACAACGCGAGCACCCTGATGATCGCCCCCGACATGGCCGCCGATGTCGAGGGCTCCAACGTCTTCCTGAACAATGACGACGCGTTCGTGCGCGTCGAATACTCGGGGGCAGACACCATCGAGAACGCGGGCACCTGGGCTGCGCTTGAAGTCCCCTACCGCGTGATGGAACGGATGAGGGTCGCGGCAGCCTGGGAACTCGCCCCCGGTGCGGTCGTGGAGGTCGCCCAGGACGTCAACATCAGCATCGAAAGCGGAGGATCGATCAGTGCCATCGGGACCGCAGAGGCTCCTGTCCGCATCGTTGGTGCCGAAGCCCTCCGCGGATACTGGCAAGGGATCGAGATTCACACGGTGACGGCGAGCAACGTCTTCGACCACGCGGAGGTCTTCCATGCGGGTTCGGACGGCTTCAACGGATCGGAAGATTCCGACGCCGCATTGTTTGTCGGAGGATTCGGCGGAGATGGGTCGGTCACGATCCGCAACACCAGCATCGAGTCGTCCGGTGGATTCGGAGTGTCGGTCTGGGACGACAGCCAACTCCTCGGATGCGACGGCGTCACGTTCTCCGACAACGCGAAGGCTGACGTTCACGTCCAGCCCAACGGCGCTTCGTCGGCATGCTGACCCGCTGACGCTCAAAGGGCGGGGCTTCGACCGAAGCTCCGCCCTTCGCCGTTCTACGAACAAGACCGGGCGCCAGCAGAAAACCGCCCCGCGACGCTAGAAGCGTCCGGCGAGTGAGAGTCCGCTGTGCTGAGGCGTCAGCTGGGGGACAACACGAACCTGCACCGGTCGACCGAGCTTCCGCTTCTGTTCTTGGTGCGCCAGTCCATACGAGAGCATCCCCGCGCCTGCCGAAGCGAGCGCGAAGCTCGTCTGAAGCCCGGCCAAGTACCCGATGGCGCACCGTCGCTCATCGGAGCAATGGTTCGGCAAGAACGTGAACACCCCGATCCTAGAGATGACCCAGCCGGCGGTTCCGATCCCGATCGCTGCGGCGCCTCCCTTGATAAAGCCGTCGATGTTCCGGGGTTCGGTTCCGTTGAGTTCGGAGTCGATCGCGTCGTATCGCCCTCGAAACACCCCGGCAGGAATCGCAAGGCCCATCGCGGCCCCGTTCGCCATCCATCGAATGCCCGTCGTCGTGACGAACCCTCCGACGCAACGATCGACCTCCTCACACCCACGGACAACCAGTCCAATCGTGCTCAGCGACATCGCCCACCCCAGGGCACCGGTCGCGTACGCCCCCAGCATCAGGCCCCGCCCGGTTCGCGCGGGTAGTTGGACCTTTGGCCGCGCCGCCACCGGGGCCGCAACGTCATCTTCGGCGACGGGAAGCGGTTGTGGGGCGGGCGCAGGCTCCGGTTCGACGGGCACCGCAGGTTGTGGAGGAGGCTGAGTCGGCTCGGCAACAACCGGGGCTGGGACTGGCGCGAGCGACCCCTCGTCGACCACAGCAGCGTCGGGTGCGGCGCTGGGCCCGGCGGTTTGTGGGGACGCAGTCTTTGGCCGCTGGATCTCCGGCTGCGGCGGAGCCTCTGCGGGCGTGGTGGGTGCTGATGACGGTGCGAGCGGCGGAGGGGGCTGAACTCCCTCTGCAACGCCTGCTTCCGCCTGAAGCAATGCAAACAATCCGACACCAACAACCAAACTCATCGATACATCGTAGCAGTGTCAGAGCCACCGGAGTCGAGCACAACCCCTACACCGCAACGTCCGCGCCCCCTGGCGGTTTGCTCCTGGGGCGCTAGAGTCTCGCCATGCAGGTCGACGACGCGCTCGCCTCTACCGAAGTTCTGGATCTCCAAGGTCGCGGGGTCGCCCTGGGCACGCTTTGGGCCGAGAAGCCGGCCGTGTTGGTGTGGCTTCGGCACTACGGCTGACTGTTCTGCCGCGAGCAGGTTGCTCGCCTCACCGAACGCAAGTCCGAGATACAGGCCGCTGGGGCCGCGATGGCCGTCATCGGAAACGGCACGCCGGTCATGGCCCAGGACTTCGCCGAGCAGTTCAAGGTTGGTGTCCCCTTGTTCACCGACCCCAGTCGCAAGAGCTACGAGCTCGCGGGTTGGCGTCGACCGATGGGCTCAGCCGTGCTCGGCATGGGTACGATGCTCAAGGCTGGAGCCCGAGCCATGAAAGGGGGTTTTCGCCAGGGTAAAACCCAGGGCGATGCGTTCCAGATCGGTGGTGTCTTGGTCGTCAACCCCGACGGCTCGGTTCGCTTCGAACACTCCGACAAAGCCGCGGGCGACCACGCCAACATCGACGACATCCTCGCGTCACTCGCCCCCGCTTGAGAGCGCTGCCCGGAACTCTTCCATGGACAAGGAGGGTTCTTGGCTGTTGACCGGCCACCCCTGGAGCAGGGTCTCAACCGGGAGTTCCCGCGTGTCGATCGCTTCCAGCAAGCCCGCCGAGCGAGACCCCACGCGCACCGCTCCGTCCGGGGCCACGAACCACCCCAAGTCGCCCTGGATCAGCACGTTCGCATCCGAAAGCCAAAACATCATGTAGTGGGTCGTGTGGCGAGACTGCTCGCCGATGTCGATCACCTGCAAGCTCTGGCCCGCCTCCGCGATGGTGAACGTCTCCTCGAACGCGATCGAAGAAGGCTTCGCATTCGTCTTCGAGAGCCGGTCGGGCTCGAGGGTGAAGTCACGACCGGTGACCTCGTCGAGGTACGCCTCATGAGCCGTGGGGGCGACCACCGTGGCGCCAGCGGCCATGAACGCACGCAATCCGCCCGACGCGTGCGGGTGGTGATGGCTGTACAGCGCGTACCGAATCGGCTTGCCCGGGAACGTCTCCGTGATCAGGTCGACCGCCTGCTCACCCGCGGCGCTCGACCACGGAGCCTCCACAGTCACGACGAAGCTCTCGAACTCGATGACGAAGCTCCGGGCGTCGAGGCTCGGCAAACGAACATCCCACAGCCCCTCCCGGAGCTTGGCGATGGAGGGCTCGAGCCCAGTCTTTGCCGGGGGCGCATCGGGAACGGCCAGGCTCTCGACCGGCGTCGCGCCCTCGAGGACGAGCGAGCCCCGCCAAGCCACGCTGCCATCGTGAAAGTCGATCTCGATCGCAGTCGCCACGCCCTCCGGCGAAAACTCGTCGTACGCGGCGCTGTCGATGGTCATCCCCAGGCGCGGATGGGTGAACTCCACGCTCGTCTCGGCCTTCCCGTCCGGGTTGGCGAACAGTCTCAACAGGCGTCGGTGATGGTTCGCCTCTTCCGCCGAGAAGCGGTGCGACTCACCTTCGGCCCAGGTTGCCTCGGGCGTCGACCAGATCCGGTCAGCCTCGGCACCTTCCCCCGCCGACTGCTCGACCAAACATACCCCGCTCGCATCACACGTCTGCGCCCATCCCAGCTCCAGCGGCACTGTGTCCCCAGGGTTGGCCAGGTGCGCCTCCAGGTCCACGACGCCCCGATACTCGGCGCGAAGCATCGATTCGGTGGCCGGCGCCCCGGGGACACCGTCGCGCTTTGGCGATGGGGACGCGGCACAGGCCGCGAGGAGGCTGAGTCCCAACAAGTACGCGTACTCCCGCATCGTCCCGCAGGGTACGCCCAGACGTGCCCGTGGTACATCCAGCGGATGCGTCGTTTTGTCCTGGCTACCGCCGTCCTCGTGTCTTGCTCGACCCGCACGGATACACCGACAGAGGTCCAAGCCCCGATTGCGGAGACGCGACCAGCAGCGTGCGCCGACGTGGCTGCCGCCACGCTCAATCTGCGTGAAGCAACACCCGCCCCGCTCGAGGCCTGCGACGACGGTGCCATCGCGGTCGCCCTCAGCCAAACACACGCTTGGGTGCTCACGGCAGACACATTGCGCCAAGGAGACCAAGACATCTCCTTGGGCGATGTCGTCGGGACCGACGTGGCGGCTGGGTACGGAGCATCTGCTTTCCTACTCGATGGCAGCAAGGGTTCGATCCACCGAGCCGAGGGCGGTGCTCTCGTTCCTCTCGTGACCGACGTCGCTCTCCAGGACGCTCGCGCCCTCGTCCGCGTCGGCGGAACACTCTTCGTCGGCACCCCCCAAGGCGTCAGCAAGGTGTCGCTGACCGACGGTAAAGTCGGCACAGTCCGGGAGGGTCTGAACGTCCTCGACATGACCGTCGACGACATCGGCGCGCTTGTGGTGCTGCAACCTTCGGGCCTCGCCCGCATGCTGCCCTCCGGGAAAGACGCTCCGCTCAGCAACACCAAGCTCGAAGCCAGCCGCATTGCGTTCGACCTCACCACCTCCGAGCTCATCACGGTGGGGAGCGACGGCGTGGTGGCTCGAGTCGACTACGCCTCCCTCGTTCCAGACGGTCCAGGCAGCCGGCCGGTCCCCCACGGCGAGATGAGCACGTTTCACCACGGCGGTTTTATTCTGGCAGGTGCGGAGTACTGGCCGCACCGCGGCTCGACGCCGGCCAAGTACCCCGAGGAGATCCTGTGGGGCTTCTACCCCCACGAGGGCGAGGTTTTCGAGGGGTCAGCAGCCGTCGCCACGGCGACCGATGCCGCGCTCGAGTGCGCCGAGAAGTCCTACGCAGCGTTGCAGGCCTGGATCCCCACGGCGACCGACGCACTGACCCAGGCAACCGCGGGGGACAAGGCTCCGCGTTTTTACATGTGGGTCAACGACTACTCCGAAGCCGACGACCCATTCCCGGCGGACATGCGGGAAGCCAAGCTTTGGTACTGGGCCCGCAACCCGGGCGTGCCCGGCCGGATCCCCGGCTACTTCAAGTGGGAAACCGTGCTCGACCAGAAGGGCGAGTGTCACTGGCCCGACGCTGCGCAAGCGCAGGCGTTCCTCGAGACCGCCGCGGGCTCGTAGCCGCACGACCGGTCACGGAGGGCTGAGCGGCACCAAGGGTTGGGATGCGACGGTCCATTGTGCGGCCGTCGTGTCGACGACCAGAGCGAGCGGCCCTCCGTCCCCTGCTTCGGGGAGCGGGTCTCCAGCCACGATCACCCACTGACGAGCCCCCGCACCGATGGTGAGGGAGGCGGTCGCCAGCGGCACATACGGCGGCGCCGGCTTTCCGAAGGCGTCCGCAATGCCAAACTCGTATTGGGCCGGCATGAGCGTGACCTCGTCGCTCTCGTCGGTCCAGCTGATCGCGTCGGTGTAGACGTTGATATCCACGATTTGATCGTCCACGACCGACCCCACGTAGATCTGCGAGAACGATGCGCCATGGACGAACTTGAGCCGCGCGTCAGGCTCGTCATCCACGGTGAATGTGTCTTCGAGCGTCTCGACCTGCAAGCCAGCCTCTCCGGCATCGGGCGTCACCTCTCCGGTCAGCAAGACCAGGTAACGACCACCGGCTTCGAGGGGACCGCTGCCGCTGGTGTTGAGCGCCGTACCGTTGCATCCACTGGGGTAATCGTAGATGCCGATGTCGTAGTCGCCCGGCCAGACCCGGGTTGACTGAAGGTCTCCGTAGGCCAGGTTGGCCGCGAGCTCGAACTCTCCGAAACAAGCCTCCAGCGCGCCCGCGTCATTCGACCCGTGCAGCACGAACAGCTCTGGATCCTGCCGGACAACGCCCAGGGACCCGTCGCGGCCGACCGCGATGACGACGAAGCCGTCAGGGCCCCGTGCCAGGGAACCGAGCCGACCCGTGGCCACGAGTAGAACTTCGTCGCCCTCCGCGATGGGTTGCACGCTGAAGCTGGTCAGCTCGGCGTCACGACTCTCGCTGTCGAGCAGCTCGAGCCGCGTCACGCCGTCGGCTTCGATGCCGAAGCCCTCCGGGTCGGAGGACCCGAACCGAGCCACGGTCTCCTCCAGCTCGATGCCCTCGAACCCCAGCGTGGGCGCGTCCGGCCCCACATGCACAACGCGGCCTCGCGCCCGACCGGCAAGCGCCGCGCCCCAATCCTCTTCGAGCAGGACGAGACGAAACGCGGCGGCTTCATCCTCGGAGCCGAGTTCGCCGGACGCGATGGCGGTGGCGCGGGTGTCGTCGGTCACGGTCACGGGCTCGCTGAGGTAGACCGGTTCGGAGTCCGAGGGAGCCCCTGCAGGACGAAACTCGAAGGTCCACGTTCCGGTCGGGACATCCAGCCAGTCACTGGCGTCGGTGAACTCGAGTCCCGCGAAAGCCGGCGTAGCCTCGCCTGCGAGGTAGATGTCGACGGCACCTGCTCCGAGCGCGGCATGGACGGCACGAACCTCGCCAGACACGGCGGGGCCCGTCGACGAGTCCGCGACGGTGGTCGGGGAATCCGTCGTGTCGCCCGTGGTGCCGGCCTCTGCGGTGGAGCCCGCGGAGGTTGTCCCGAGCGTTCCTGAGCTCGAGCCCACGTCGGTGTCGGTCGCCCCGTCCACCCCTCCTTCAGGAGAGAAACAACCGGCGGCGAGTAACGCCAGGCCGATACCGCTCCATCCCCCGATCACGACTGTACGATTCGACATTTCAGGTCCCATCAAAATCCAAGACGCAAGGTGCGCCAACGGTGCAGGGTACATCGAACACCTGGCTTCGTCAGAGACCACGCGGTAGTCGACGTCTCGGAGATGGGCCCACCATCGTCTCGGTTCTCGATCTCGACGCGGTGACCGGGCGAAGCGAAGGCGAGCCTCTGAGAGCGTGACAACACCGGGCAAGCACGTCACCCCGGACCCGGACGAGCGATGCCCATCGATCTCGCGCCGGACTTCCACTCGACTCCGGGGAAGCATCCGGAGGCAACAATGACGGGCGAGCAATCCGGCGTCCACCGGTGTCGGGCGCGATTCAGCCACTGCGCAGCCTGCCCCTGCGCGCAGCGCGCATCGCTCGCCGAATGCTCTGAACCAAGGACACGAGCCGAGCCCATGGTCTTCGGGTTTCAAACTTTCGTTTCGGTCACCGTGAGCGGAGCGAGCCTGGGGTCCGTCGACGGGACGCTCGAGTGCGTGGTCCCATCGTTCTCACTTCATGGCTTCGACACTCCGCCGGACGGTTCTCTGTGCAGCGCTCTGCGTCCTCGCGACATCGGCCTGCCGCTCCTCAGCACCGACGGTCCCCCCTGGGCCACCACCGGGAGACCACTGGCAGACCCTCAGTACCGAGCCCTACAAGGGAAAGCGGGACGACATCGTTTTTGTCTCCGCGGACGTTGGATTCTACGGGACCGGCAAAGGAGACCTTTTCCGGACAACCGACGGCGGCGAGTCGTGGTCCAAGATCTGGTCGCAGCCTGGCACCTTCATCCGCTCCATCGGCTTCGTGGACGCCCAGCACGGCTGGCTCGGAAACGTGGGCACCGAATACTACCCGGGCGTGACGGACGAAGTGCCGCTGTACGAGACACACGACGGGGGGACGAGTTGGTCTCCGGTCGACCTCGGTGGAGCGTTCATCAAGGGCATCTGCTCGATCGACATCGTGCAGACCGAACACATCCACCAAGGCGTCCTCGAGCCGCGCACGCTCGTGCACGCCGCGGGACGCGTCGGGGGACCGGCCTCGCTCGCCCGCTCGGTCGACGGTGGCGAGCACTGGACCGTCATCGACATGTCGAAGGACGCGGGGATGATCCTCGACGTGAAGTTCATCGACAGCAACGTCGGGTTTGTCTTCGCCGCCGCCCCCACCGGGGCCGAGAACGAGGGGGCCCGCATCCTCAAGACCCGAGATGGCGGCGCAACCTGGACCGCGGCGTACCAGTCGGGACGAGCGGGGGAAAACACGTGGAAAGCGTCGTTCCCTTCGGCACGAGTCGGATATGCCACGGTGCAGAGTTACGACCCCGAGCGTGCACAGCAGGTCGTCGTCAAGACCACGGACGGCGGTGAGACCTGGACGGAGCTTGCGCTGGTCACCGACGCAAAAGCCCGCGAGTTTGGCATCGGGTTCCTGGACGAGAACACGGGATGGGTGGGAACCATGGTCGGTGGTTTTGCCACCGGCGACGGAGGACAAACGTGGACGAAGACGAACCTCACCCCGGCCAGCAACAAGTTCAGGATTCGAGCGATGGACGGCACGTTCATGCCCGTGTCGATCGGGACGAGCGTGCAACGGTGGTCCGTACCCGAGCCCGAGACCGAGACCGAGCCATGACCCGGTTGCACGGCCTCGCGCCCCTACTACGCCGTCACGTGGACCAGATGGACTCGGCGGCAGCCTTCCGCGCCGGGTGCAACGACAACAATCTGCCGTGACCAAGGTGTCGACCGCCGCGTAGCTCGTATACTCGCAGCGGTGGCGGGACCGAGCGACCGCGAGCTGGTCGGGCGATGGAGGAGCGGCGACGACGCTGCCCGAGAGCAGCTCATGCAGCGCCACTACCCCGCGATCGAGCGGTTCTTCGCCGTCAAGCTTCCCGGGGACGCGCCGGACCTTACGCAGCAGACCTTCCTGGCCTGCCTCGAGGTCGCCGATCGGCTGGAAAAGGCATCTAGTTTTCGCGCGTTCTTGTTCGGGGTCGCGCGGCACATCCTGCTCCGGCATCTGCGGGCGCAGGGCCAGCAGGCTCCGATCGAGTCATACACAACCCGGCCAGGAGCAACCGCGACGACACCGACCGGCCTCATCGCGCAGCGCGAAGAGCAGGTCCTCATCCTGCGTGCGCTCGAGTCCATGCCCGTGGACCAGCGTATCGCAATCGAGCTCCACTACTGGGAAGGCCTCGACTCGCGCGAGATCGCCGACGTGCTGCGGATTCCCCAGAGCACCGTCACCACTCGTCTCTCACGCGCACGCACGCGCCTGGAGAAGCGGCTCGTCGAACTTCAACCCAAGGCCAAGCCAGCCCCCGTCGCTGACGTGGAGTCCTGGCTCCGCAGCCTGCCCGCTCGAACATGAGCCAGACAACGCACTTCTCATTGGCGGTCGGCGCCCTCGTGGGTCGATACGAAGTCCTTCGCGGCCTCGCCCGAGGAGGCATGGGAGAGGTCTACCTCGCGCGTGTATCGGGAGAGTCGGCCTCGCGCGTTGTTGCGCTCAAGGTCCTGCGACCCGAACTCCAAGCAGACGAAGACATCTGCTCGATGTTCCGAGAGGAAGCGGCGGTCTTGCTGCGCCTGGACCACGCGAGTGTGGCCCGTGCTTTCGAGCTGGTGCACGACGGGGCGCGCGACGTCCTGGTGATGGAGTACATCCGCGGCCACAGTGCCGCGGCCTTGCTCACCGCGTGGCGCGAGGAGCCGCCCGAATCCCATGTTCTCGGAGCACAGCTCGTGGCCCGGGTCGCCCGAGCCACGGACTACGTACACAGCGCCAAGGACCACGCCGGGAAGACGGTAGGCCTGGTGCACCGGGACCTCTCGCCGGACAACGTCATGCTCTGTCCGGACGGCGGCATCAAGCTGCTCGACTTCGGCATCGCGCGTAAGACGATGCAAACCTCGGTCACCTCCGCCGGCGTCCTCAAGGGGAAGGTCAACTACATGTCCCCGGAGCAACTCCGGCAAGACCCGCTGGACCGACGCAGCGACATCTTCCAGCTCGGGACACTGCTGTACGAACTCACCACCCGGACGCACCCGTTCGCGGGCAACAACTTTGCCGCGACCATGAACGCCATCCTCAGCGGCGATGTCATCGATCCCCGCGAGCGGCTGGCGTCCCTCGAGCCAGCCTTGTCGGACATCATCCTCCGAGCCCTCGAGTTCGAGCCCGAGGACCGCTTCAACACCGCCGCCGAGTTTGCCGACGCGCTCGAAGACTTCCTCGACCACTGCGGGCAACGGGTCCGGAGCAACGACCTCACCGCCGAGTTCGTACGGGTCTTCGGGGAGCCACCCCCCCTCCCGCCGCAACTGTCTACTGCGAGGACCCCGCGGGCGATCCTTTCGCGCCGTCCCCGGCTCTGGGGGACTGTCCTCCCCCTTCCGTGCGCGACGCTCGCGGCCACGTTCGGCGCCCTGCAGTGGCTCGACGTGGGCGCAGCCGCCACGGAGCGGGAGGCGATGGACGCACTCGAACTCGCACTGTTGCTGTGCGCCACGGCCATCGGACTCGCGGTGATCCCCCTGGCGGTCGCGCTCGTCCAACGTCGTCGACGTGCTGCGGCGCTCGCGATCGGACTGACCTTGAGCGGCTCAGGGTGTGGTGCACCACCCCGGCCCTGTGAGGACCGACGACCGTGCAACCTGGCCGAGGGCGGCTACTGTGACGCGACACAGCGGCGATGCATCTACCCCGCCCCGGACTGCGACAGCGGGTTCCGGTTTGGCCCCTTCGCCGGCTCCGCCTCCGGGTGCACCCAACCGTGGGACCCGGCGTCGACCGCATTCGCATTGCCGACGCATGCCGACGCCGCGGTCGATGGGGACCCCGCCGAGATGACACTGGGTCGACCCCTCGTGATCGACTCCGACTTCGGCGTGCACGCCGAGGTCTGGTTTCGGACCAGCGAGCGGGGCCTCTATGTGGCCGCTGTTGTCGACGACCCTCAGCTCGAGGCCACCCAGCCCCCCTATCAGCCGCTGTGGGAGGACGACGGCGTGGAGATTCTCTTCGACACCGGGTGGGACCGCGCCACCGGACCGATGCCCGGCACGGATGACTACAAATTCGTCGTCACCGCCATCAACGCGACGAGCGTGTCGTGGGGAGGTGTCACGCCGCGCACCGCATGGTCCCTTCCGATCGAATCTGCGGTGCGCATGAGGGGCACGATCAACCAGCCCGCGGATGTCGACGAAGGCTACGACGTGGAGCTGTTCGTCCCGTGGGGCGACGGTTTTCGACGGCCAAGCCCAGGCACAGCATGGGGTGTGAATCTGCAGATCAACGACCGATACGGTGGTGCGGGTCGGGACGCGGCTTGGCGCACGCAGACGCCCTTGAACCATCCCGCGGGCGCCGGGGTCCTCGTGTTCTCCCCCCCACCCTCGACACCGCAACGCCCCGCTCGCGACGCCACAGCGACACCTCCTCCCTTCACCGTGCTCCCGTTGGCGGAGACCGTCCGCTCGGTGAGCGTCGAGCTGCGAGAACGCCAGCCCATCGAGCATGCATTCGATGACTGCCTCGCGCCGCGTTCGGCTTGCACGGTCGCGACCGACCACGCCTCCTCGGTCACCGTGAACTTCGACCTGGGGACGACGCACGAACTCGCCGCAGCACGGCTGTTCGGCGACACCCGGCACGAGTGGGTCAGCCGCACCTGGACCGTCCGTCTTCGCGACGACGAGGGCGCCCCCTGGGTCAGCGTTGTCGATGCGGCGAACGCGTCCTTCGACGGCTGGCATTTCATGCGTGCCGACAACGTCCGGGCTCGCTTCGTCGAGCTCACGGTGGTCGGTGACCCGGGCTACGGGGTGGAATTCCGGGAGTTCCAACTCCTCGGACGAAAATGAAAGCCGGCTCACAAACAATGCTGAGACACGGGGCCCCAGGACCGCGACTCCACCAGCATGCGCCGACGTCTTGCAACTCTGCTTTCGATTCCGCTGCTCGCCGCGGCCTGCGGGGAGGACAGCTCCGCGACTGAGGACGCCGCGTCCAGCTCCACGGGTGGCTCCGCAGGCCCTGGAACATCTCCGTCGACGGACGACCAGACCTCCGCAAGCGCCACGACCGGAGGAAGCTCAGAAGGCGCCGACACGGAGAGCTCGACCGATGCCGAGAACAGCAGCGAGACCGGCTCGACCGGTGGCGACGACCCTCCGCCGTCGTCCGGCTGGTACCCAGGCATTCCCTATCCAACCGACGACCTTCCCGCCGGCATCATGCCGACGCTCCCCGAGCCCAACGCTCAGCCCGGATGGCCCTACGACCCCATCACGCTCGAACTCCCCAGGCTCGGATCCGGCGACAATGTGTATGTCGCATCGGTCGCCGGCGATGACGGTACCGCGGGCAACGGCGGGAACGGCAGCGTGGACGCCCCACGTCGGACCCTTCCCACCGGAGACCTCGGGACGAGTGCCCACCTCTACATCATCGGCGACGACTCGGCGTACGGAACCGTCGACTTCGACATCGGGGACGACGACACGTGGACATGCACCGGATCCGTCGATGCGCCGTGCTTCATCGTGGGCATTGGCACTCCCCGTATCGGCCGGCGAATCGCGCTGACGAACGCAGAGCATGTCGTGGTCGATGGGCTCAGCTTCGTCGATACCCCGAGCGGCGACCGTCCATGGGGCGCCTTCAACATCAACTCTTCGCGCTACGTCACGGTGCGCAACACAGAGATTCGAGGCGACGGAAGCAGCAGCTCGGGCGGCTCTGCCATGTCGATTCAGGGTGTCGAGTTTTTGTTCTCCTACCGCATGCGATTCCACGAGCTGGGCTCTTGGGAGAGCAACCCCCAAGACCGCGATGTGCACGGGTGGCGACCGCAGTACAGCAACCGCTACCTATGGCTGATCGACTCCGAGCTGTTTCACCTCCAAGGCGATGGGGTACAGACCGGCAACAGCAACAACCAGGGGTCCCAAGACGAAACCAGCCATTACATCTACATCGCAGGCAACGAGTTCTACGAGAACTACGAGAACTCGGTCGACAACAAGAACAGCTACCACGTCGTGATCTCTGGAAACGAGATCCACGACTTCTTCGCGTCTGAGGGCGTGGGCGCCAACAGCACTGCCATGATCCTCAGCAACAACTCCGAGGGTCCTTGGACCGGCTACCACTGGGCGCTGGGCAACCACGTCTATGACTCGGGGCTGGCGATCCGCGACTCCGGCAGTGAGACCGATGAGCTCAACTTCGCGATCGGCAACGTCGTGCACAACGTGAGCACCGCCTTTCTCCAAGCCAACAACGACCCGGGGCGAGAGTTTTGGGTCGTGCACAACTCGGTCTACGGGGCTCAGCTCAACCTCGATGCCTTTCAACCCGGAAATGGCTCCAGCCTCACGGTCGAGGGCAACATCTTTCACGGCGGCGAAATCGACACGCTCGGCGAGATCGACTCGACGCTGCGAAACAACATCCTCTTTGGAGTCGAGGTCTCCGGGTCGTGGGATGTCGAGGACGGCAACCTCGATCAAGACCCGATGTTCGCGGACCCGGACTCGGGAGATCTTTCGCTGTCGGAGGCCAGCCCAGGGATCGATGTGTTCGACACCGAAAGCGCCGTATTCGGGCTCTTCGAGGACCTCTACGGACTCGACATCAGGACGGACATCGCCGGTACATCACGGCCAGCGGGACAAGGCTGGGACCTCGGCGCGATCGAGCAGCCCTGAGATCCGCCGCGCGTCGGTGAGCGGGATGCAGACACGCGAAACAAGTCGTCCCCGCGCGGGTCTGTTGCTCTCGTGGATGTGGAGTGCGGCGAGGAGCGGAGTGCCCGGGAGAACGGGCCAAGCCTTGTCGAGGTCTGGGCCCTCTACGGCCCAAGAGTGCTCGACGTCCGCCACCTCGGTGGCGACTCCTCGGCCCCCGCAGCGTCCGATTCCTACACAGTCGGCGAGTCACACCACGTCACGCTCGTCGTTCCACCGGCCGGGCTTCCGAACGGCCATGGATTTGCACTGGTCCGAGGCAGGACGCTGTACTTCACCAACTCGATGCGTGGAGAGGTATGCGACGGCGGACAGGCCCGTACGCTACGGGAACTGGTTCACGATGGCCAAGCGACGGTCCGCGACTCGGTCTACAGCTACCCACTTCGCGCGGGCGCACGCTGCAGGCTCGAGCACGGCGCCGTCACGTTTTTCGTGAACGTGGTGCCCTGGCAAGCGCCGCCAAGGTTGGCAATGCAGTCCAGCCGGCGCTTCTGGGCGTTTAACGCTCGCTCGTTGGTGCTGTTTGCCTCGGTCCTCTTGCCGGCCTACCTTGCGACACCGACCGCCGGAGAGCCGGAGCTCAGCGTCGACACGCGGCCCGCGGTGCGCAACGTGGCTTCGTTCTTCAGCCAGCCTCCTCCCGGTGGAGCACAGAGTGTGCTCGCGGGCAGTGGACTCGGCGACCCTCGGGCGGACGGAGAGGACCAACCTCCGGGACACGGACTTGGTGCCAACCGATTCGGGCCACCCAGAAGCCGCGGAGCCTCCGCCCGCTCGAGCCCGCAGGGCAGCCCGCTCCGCCCGGGAACCAGCCCTCCCTTGTCGGGAGAGGGGGGCGGCGACGGAGCTGGAGTGGGCCAAGGGAGCGGGCATGGTGGAGGAGACCCGAAGGTCGGCTCCCCTAGCGGGCACACGGAAGCCCGTGTCCACGCAGCGACCACGACAAGCGTTCACCGCTCGGGCAACGACCGATGGAACGCCAACTCGACGCGGTGCCAGACGCTGGACCTGCTGGCGGTCAAGGCCAAGTCCTACGTCCCGGCGTCCCGGCTCACCCGGATCGAGCCCTGCGACGACCCCGATCCTGGCGGCATTCCGCAGATGGCCCGCAACTTCGACCCTGACATGATGGCCCGCAACATCGGAATGCTCCACGCTCTGCAGGGCGAAACGGACCGTCCTCGGTCGCCGGATGGGCAACTGTTCCCGGTCGAATCAGGGCTCGAGGTTCGTTCGGGGCGCGGCACGGTGCGAGTTCGCCAAGCCAGAGCGAAGGTGAATGGAAACCTCGACCACGACATCATTCGACGGATTGTCCGGTCGCATCTCGGCGAGATCCGCCACTGCTACAGCGACCGCCTTTCGAGGCGCGAAGACCTCCGCGGGCGTCTCTGGGTCCAGTTCACCATTGGGACCAACGGCAAGGTCTCGGCTTCCCACGTCCCCCGCTCTTCGCTGCATGACACGCGCCTCGAGAACTGCATCGCGAGGGCGGTACGCAGATGGAAGTTCCCGAAGCCGAAGAGCGGCGAGGTCGTCGTGACAACTCCGTTCATCCTCAGCTCGCATTGACGCTCCCGGAGAACTGGTACAGCGTTGCGCGACGAGTGGGCTGACATCCGCATACAGCCTTCGGCCGCCGTGGGTCCTCCTGTGGGGTCCTCCTGCGGGACGGCCGATACAAACTCGGTCTCAAGCTCGGCCGGCGCGTGCCGATACGACCCGGGTGCGGTTGTCGTCTCGAACGCTGGTCCTTCTCGCCCCTGCTTTCGCCCTCGGGGCCATGACCGGCTGCGACCCTGGCCAAACTCAGACCATGGCGACGGGCAGTGACCCCACGGACGACGGAGATGTGGAGCGACCCGAGGATGACGACGCGGATGCGGACGATGGTGGGACCACCGAGCCGGAGACAGACGGTGAGCCGGAGGACGAGGCGGCCCAGTATGCGATTCGTGGCCGTACTCTTTCGACCTCTGCCGATATCAGCGCGCCCCAACCGTCCGCGTTCGCAGGAGGGGCACACGCTGCGATGGAGGGGGAATGCCCGTTTGACCCCGCATCCGAGCCCTGCAACTCCGACGCGTGTTGGGACGACCCGGCATCCCCGGAATGCAAGGACGTCATTGAGACCTACTGTACGTCTCACCCTGAGGATCCGGGCTGTAGCGACGGGCTTCCCGAGCCCAAAGACGGACACGAGCCCAAGGACGGGCCGGAGCCCAAGGACGAACCCGAGCCGAAAGGCGGAGAGACCTGGGCCTGCGAGGTCGACCCGGAATGGCCCCCCTGCGAGGTTTGCCTCGACCCGGCGTCCACGGACGACGACTGCGGCGAAGCGTGGCACCAACACTGTCTCGACCATCCCGGCGACGAGTGGTGTGACGACGGGGGCACCCCGGAGGCGGTTTACCAGCCCACGTCGTTGAGCGTGTTGGTGCACCAGGTCGAGTTTTCGCTCGATGGCGAGGGCTGCACGGACCCAATCCTGGTGGGCGAGCCGGACACGCCGCACTACGTGGACTTTGCCGATGCACCTGAACTCGTCGATGCCGTCCTGCCGCCCGACGGAACCTATCCGTGCGTCATCATCACGATGAGCGACCACATCCAGTGGTCCGTCGACGGCGAGAACCCATGCGCGGGAGAGCACGTACAAGATGTCTCGGGCGATGAAGATACCGAGGAAATCGTGCGGCTGTATCTATCGTCGGCAGGCGACTCCGGCCGAGACGGCAGCGATGCGTTCGAGGCTCCGGGCCTCTACCTCGGCGGAGCGCTGGAAGTCGGTCCGGGCATCGTCGGCTCCGACTTCGTGATCTCCTTCCCGGAAGGGGTCTGGTACCGGCCGGAGCGGGAACAGGTGTGTGAGATCCAGAAGCCCGAGTTCACGTTCGAGACGTCCTACGAATAGCCACGAAACCCGGCAGCCATCAGGCCCTCACGCCACGACGGTCGCGCGGATGAGGCGGTCCCGAACCGCCGCCCACTGAGGTTCATTCGGGGGCATGAGCACCACGATGCGCTCGACCCCGCTGCTCTCGAGCTGACGCAAGACCGCGTACAGCTCCCGGGCCGCGTCTACGGGCTCCAGCAACTCCGTGGTCCCCGGCACCGCGTGGCCGACGGACACCACACCGTCGCCCGGCGCCTCTCGATAGTCCCCGGCCTCCACCCGCACACATGGGACGTCCGGCGCGTAGTGTCGCACGCCTTGGCCAGGGCTGGCTTGCGGGACATCGACACCGACATGCTGGTCCACCGCCTGCACAACGCCCAGCACTTCGCGGAGCGCATCCAAGGAGACCGGACCGCGTCGAAGCAATCGTGGAACAGAGCCCGTCACGTCGATGACCGTTGACTCGATTCCAACCCCGGTCGCGCCGCTGTCGAGAACCATCCCCACCCGGCCTTGAAGGTCGTCCAGCACATGTTGAGCGGTCGTAGGTGACACATGCTCGCTACGATTCGCGCTTGGGGCAGCCACCGGGCGTCCTAGGGCCTCGATCACCGCTCTCGCGACCGCCGGTTGCGGCACTCGCAATCCCACAGTTTCGAGACCCGCCGAAACCGCCGCAGCGATCCGCTCCGACCGCGGCACGATGATCGTCAGCGGCCCCGGCCAGAACGCCGCCGCCAACGTCTCCGCGACCTCTGGCCACGTTCCCGCCCACGCTCGGGCCATCTGCGCCGAAGCCACATGGGCGATCAGGGGGTTGCTCTGCGGCCGTCCCTTCGCCGCGAAGATCTTTTCGACTGCGCCCGCTTGCGTCGCGTCAGCACCCAGCCCGTAGACCGTCTCCGTCGCAAACGCCACGAGTTCCCCAGAGCGAAGCACATCGGCCGCTTCCTCGATGGAAGCGTCCAAGGGCACGCCAGCGTCGACCGCCAGAACGCGGGTCACCGATTGAGACCGAGCGGCTTCCGCAGCTTGAGGTAAGGCTGGCTGACGCTGTAGCCGATGAGATCCGCGATCCGCTCCTTCGCCGAGACCGAGCTTCCATCGTCCCCTTCTCGCGTCAGCATTGCGGCCGCGGTTTCGATCGAGTCGCACAACACGAAGCCTGCTCGCGTGGTGGTATACGCCACGCCATCCGCAAACGCCTTCGCATCGAACCCGTCTTCGAGCAAGCCGGCGCTCAGAGACTGAATCTGCTCGAGACGAGCCGGAGCGAGGTGCGTCTTGAGCTCGGCGGCGTAGGTCTTTGCGGCTTCGCGAACGTCTTCGGGGAGCTCAGCGTCGGGCTTGGCCGCAAGCACGGCTCCGTAGACGACCTTGCGAACTGCACCCGCGGAAGGCAGGACGGTCAGCAGGATGTTCTCTGGACGGGCCCGCGCGACAGACCGACCGGCGCGGAACTTCAGGCCGACCTCGGATGCATCCTTGGTCGCACCGTTGCCCGCGATGAGCGATGGGAACACGGTGGCCTTGCCGCTGGAGTTGTCGATCAGCGCGGTTACACGGATCCCCATTCCATCGACGTCTCGCTGGAACAGGTCCGGCACGGAGACGTCCAGCATCTGGCACGCGTGAGCGACGTAGCGCGCAATGCCAGCCTTCGACTGCAAGGAGACCTCGACTCGGTCCTTTCGAGCGACGTCGAAGTGCGCATGAGACTGCCCTTCTCGGGACGCGACCACAGCCCACGCCAACGACAAGATGTCGGCTGCCCGACCGTTCTGCGACGGATGGAAGACGTTCTTTCGCCAGTGATCCCGCGTCAACGGGGTCCGGACCTGTCCCGGGTCTGAGGAGCCTTCGAGGAGCTTCAGCTCGGCTTCGTTGGCCTGCTTGAGGAACCGAAGCGTCTTTGCGATTCCTCGCGCACGATGCTCGTTGCCCATCGTCCCGTAGAGCTCGACGAGACGGTGGTAGTTGCTCCAATCCGCAGGGTCATGTGCGATGAGTGCATGCGCGTGGAACGTGGCCTTGTCCAAGGCGTCGGTCCCCAACGACACGGCGAGCGTGATGACTTGCTCCCGGCGTTCGACCAGAGACGCGGAGTCAGCGCCCGCCTTGGTGGCCATCCGAAGGTATTGGTCGTACGCAGCGACCGCCGTCTTCGCGTCCGACATCTTCTCGTGAGCCTGACCGAGCTTCTCGAACAGCGGGGCGATCCGGCCTGGTAGCGCGTCCTTGGGAAGCGTCTTGAGGTGCCCGCGAACCGCCCGCGAGACATCCTTCCACGAGCGCTTCTCGACCAACCGATCGAGATACGCCTCGAACGCCTTCGGGTGGTTCGGATCGGCCTCGATGACCTTCTGCATCCAATCCGATGCATCGTCCGCCTTGCCCAGGTTGTCGCGGAAGATCAGAGCCCCGGCGTAGAGGTACTTCGCCTTGACCACGTTGTTGTCTTGCGCCTCCGCGAGACGGGCCAAGATGCCGGTCGCGTCTCGCCAACGCTGCTCGGCGGTGAGGATCTCGAGAATCTTGTGCAGGATTGCCGGGTCCTCAGGGCTCGTCTCCATGACCCGCTCGAGCGTCCGAACGGCTTCATCGGGAGCGTTGAGGTCCGAGCTCTGAAGCTCAGCGACCTCGCGGAGCAGTCCCGTGCGTTTGGCGATCAGCTCCTTGGCTTCGTCTTCGTCCTCGCACTGGTCGATCTGCCTCAGGATGAGATCGGCCATTCTCAGCTTGGCCTTCGCAGCTGACGACGGGCCTCCAGCCTCCCCGCCGAGTTCGATGAGCATGTCGACCGCCGATGCATTGTTTTCATCGAGGTCCAACGCTCGCTCGAGCATCTGCCCGGCTTTGGACCCCTCGTCCATGCCGATGCGTGCGCGCGCCATCTTCACGTACAGCTGGGACTGTTCCGCGGCAGGCAGCTTGTCTCCCATACCCAGCACCACCGATTGGTAGTTCCGCAAGGCATCCGCCCACTGCTCGGCATCGAGGTCGAGGTCGGCAAGCAACTGAAGCACATCGAGGTTGGTCGCATCCAGACCACGCGCCTTCTCCAAGTATTCGCGAGCCTTGTCGACGTCCTCGATCGCGAGCGCGCACCGACCGGCCAGGGACAGCGCTCGAAGGTTGAGCTTGTGGTCCATCGCCGCCTGCGACTTGACCTGCGTGACGTACACCTGCGAGTGCGGCCACGCGCGCGCGAGGTCATCTTCGGCCACCAGCTGATCGAGTAGCAGCGTCATGCCGTCCCGGTGGTCGGGGTCAAGCTCGACGAGCTGCTCGAGCACCTCGACACCACGCGCGGGTCGGTCGAGGTCGCCAACGAACGCCTTTCCGGCCTCGAACAGGCAGCGCACCTTCTCGGCCCGGTTTGGGTTGTGTTCGGCGGCGGACACCAGCGCGTTCGCAGCCTTGAGTGGCTGGTCATTCTCCTCGTAGATGTCGCGCAACGACGTCCAGGCTTCGACCAACGTAGGGTCGATGGAGACGGCCTCCTCGAGAGCCTCGACGGCGCCTTCCGTCTTCCCGATGTGTGCACGAAGCTTCCCGCCGCGGAGCAGGAGCGCGGCCTTTCGCTTGGGGTCGGGCTCGGCGAAGACCTGGTCACGGATCAGCGGACCCGCCTTCTCGTACTCCTCCCGCGCCAGGTACTTCTCCAGCAGCTTGTCCCGCCACTGCGACTCGTTGGGAACGAGCTTGACCAAAGCTTCGAGGGCCTCGGTCGCACCGACCTCGTCCTCCAGCGGTCCATCACACAACTCGAGCAGTCGGCCCCACGCCTCGGCGCGGAACTCGGGCGCGACGTCATCGGCGTGCGCTTGTTGCCGCGCGAGTTCAGCCAGCTTGGCCGGGTCATCCTGGCGTCGATACGCGGATTCGAGGCCTTCGGCCGCCGCCTTCGCGACCGCGTGGTCCACCGGTAACAGACTCAGCACCTGTTCGCGTGCATCCACCGCGCGGTCCTTGCCGTCGGGCATCTGGTCGAACAGCGCGGCCTGCTCCGAGAGCAACCCGGCCTTCTCCTCGGGAGCGTCGGTCTGCTCGGTGAGGTTGCCCAGGACGTCGACCAGTGCGGACCGAGCGGTCGCGTCATCGCCGGCCTGAGGACGCAGAAGATCCGCCAGAAGGACGGCCGACTCGACCTCGGTGCGGTCGGTCTGGGTCAGCTCGATGAGCTGAGCGACGGCCTTCTCTTCGTCTTCGAGGTGCTCGAGCGCGACCGATACGGCTTGCTTTCGGAGGCTCTTTGCCTCGTCGCCGTCCGCGGACTCTGCCCGCTTCACGAGCACGTCGAACAACACATCCCAGCGCTCCAAGGACCCCGCGAGTGATTCTGCGAGTTCGAGCGCCTCGGGGTGGGCTGCCGCTTCACCGAGCACGATCTCCGCCGCCCCAAACGCGCCTTCTTCATCCCCCAGCGACTCCCGCAACAGCTTGGCGGCGGCGAGAAGCGAGGTGTGACGATCACCACCGGTCTGGAGATCGGCGAGCGACAGGTACGCACCGACCAGCTCGGCTTCCTGACCCAGCTTTCGATGGAGGGGGATGGTCGCGGACAGCCACTCCTCTTTCGACTCGAGTTCCAGCGCCCGTCCGTAGGCGGTCAGCGCCTGCTCCTGCGCACCCAGTCGCTCGGCGTGCACCTCGGCCAAGGTGGCGTAGAGCTGCGCTTGGTCCTCATTCGAGGGAGCACGCTCGGCCAGGACGCCAAGCGTTTCGGCTGCGGGGGCCCAGTCGCCGGTCTCCGAAGCCAGCCGCATGACCTCGTCGGCCAACTTGACCTGCTCAGCGACTTCCACGGATTCGATCAGCGCCTGCAGAGTCTCGAACGCGCTGCGAGGCGCACCGAGTTCTTTCTCAAACAGCGACACCATCTCGCGCAGGAACTTCACCCGGTCCTGCTGCCTCTGCGCATGCTCGGCCTTCACACCGAGCACCTCCACCAGTCGGTCCCAGCGCTTGGCGTCCCGGGCCTGGTCCTCGATGCGGTCCACGGCTTGCCGCGCTTCGAGGTGGGCGCCCTTGCGCTCGAGGATCGCAGCCCATGCCTCGAGGTCATCGGGATCCTCAGGGGCCGAGAGAGAGATGCCGCGAGAGCCCTCTTCATCCGCAACGGGCTTGGGTGTTGCCGTCTCCGGCGCGACCACCAGCGCGGCGATGGCCGTTTTGAGCGCATCGCTCGAGGACAGGTTTGCGGGATCGCGCAGCGCCGCACGGACGGAGCGGACGAGGTCGAAGACATCCGCGCGCGACTCGTCGGAAGGCTGCACCTCGACATCCGCAGTGGCATCTCCGAGCGCCTTGACGATCGCGGCCATGTCGTCGTCTTCGCCCGCCGTCAGAACCTCGACCGCGCGCTCTTTGAGTCCATCGGCATCTCCGGAGACCACGGCGAAGTGCTGGCCGCCACCACGCTCCAACAAGTCCAGTGCTCGGGCGAGTTCAGCGTCGTCCGGGTCGAATCCTACGAACAGAACCGTCCGGGTCTGCGCGACCTCCTCCACGAAGTCCACGAGTTTGTTGACCGCTTTCGACGCATCGACGATCACGAACTTGTCCTTGCCCTCCAAGGAAAGGTCGCGAGAGGGGTCGACGACTTCCCCCTCAGAAAACACGACCTTGGCAAGGTCGGGATCGACGGTCGAGATACAAGCGCGCCAAGGGAACGCGGCAAGAGGTTTCGCGAACTCCGGGGCCTGTGCCGACTCACTCGTGACACCCAGTCCGGTGCCGACCCAAAGTACGCAGTCCCCAGCTTGGACTGCCCGCGCGAGCTCGTTGCTGATATCGACCATGAAAGCGCGCCAGGGTACTGCCGGCGCGCGCGAACGCGCAAGAAACGCCCTCACAGTTGGGATCGACGTAGCCTCACTCGGCGTCGAAGGGATTCTTGAGGCCCCCAGCCGCTTCCCCGGGCTCGGGCTCCGACCTCGAGGCGCGAGAGGGCGTTGAAGGGGCCGTGGGGGCGACTTCGGGCGCCACCTCGGGCTTTGGAGGCGCTTCACTGGGTCGGCGAGGCTTCGAAGCCACTGGCACTCTCCGCTTCCGGGGCCGTGTGGGCGCCACGGCTGTCGGTTCGGGCTCCGGACGAGCCCGAGGCTGCGCAACCTCCACCGGGAGTGGAGGGGCGTCCTGCGAATCTTCGACGGCGGGAACGGCGGGAACGGCGGGCACCACCGGCGGCGCCGACACCCCCGTTGCGACAGGCACGGGGGTTGCGACCGCTCGCTGGACCGGCACGGACGCCGCAGGGGCGAGCGGAGGACCCGAGTCCGCCTGCCAGAGGGTCGTGACAGCAAACACCGAGCCACCCGCAACGGCCGCTCCCGCCACAAGGGCCGTGATCAGGCCGCGGCGGGAACGTCGGGCACGACTGCGAGTCCGGCCCGTCGCGTGCGCGGTGGCGACGCCCAGCGCCCGACCGAATAGCGCATCGTGCAGCTCCTCCATGCTCTGAAACCGCTGCTCGGGAGACTTCGCCATCGAGCGTTCGATGGATGCACAAACCTCGCTCGGCACATCGCCTGCGACAAGCTCCGACACCTTGGGAACCGGTGCCTTGATGTGCTGACGCACGATCTCGCCGATCTTACCGACGTAGGGGGGGCGCCCAACAAGCATCGAAAACGCGACGCATCCGAGGCTGTAGATGTCGCTCGATTCCGCGAGGTCCATCGTCCGCGACTGCTCGGGGCTCATGAAGTGCGGCGTGCCCAGCACCTCGCCATCCATGGTGATCCGGGTCCGTTTACTGGCGCCGGCGATCCCGAAGTCGATGATCCGCGCTCGTGAATCCCTGTGCTGCAGGACGATGTTGGCGGGCTTGAGGTCGCGGTGGATCACGCCCGCGCCGTGGGCCGCTGCCAGACCCTCGATCATCTGCTGTAGAAGCGGACCCGCGACACTCCACGACATCGCGCCGCCTTCTTTGAGCGCAGCCGCAAGCGTGCGTCCTTCGAGCAACTCCATGACGATGTACGGGCAGCCCTGTTCGTCCCCAAAGTCCAGAACGTTGACCACCGCGGGGTGTTCGATCTCCGAGAGAAGCTGTGCCTCGCGAAGCATCCGCTTCGTCGCCCAGTCATCGTTGTCGGCAGCGTGCTTGGCCCGCAGAACCTTGATCGCAACTCGCTTGCCGATGGACATGTGTTGTCCACGCCACACTTCACCGGCCGAGCCCTTCTCGATGGGCGATTCCAGACGGTAGCGACCACCCAGAACCGCGCCTGCCGATGGTCGGAACGGTGCGTCCTTCTGAGACGGCTTGCTCTGCAGATCAACCACAACGACGAGGTCTACAGTGTACGACGTCGGCCTCAGCTCGGATCAAACTTGCTGCCATCGCTCAACACCACGGGCCCGCTGTGCACCTCGAGACCATGCTCTTGGAGCGTCTCATCCACCAGCTGCGCGACCTGAGCAACCACGCCCGTGCAGAAGGCGTGCCGCTGGGGTCCCTTGAAATCGCCGTGAGGCCGGGTCATCGAGTTACAGACCAAGTCCGGGCTCGAACCGCGGTCTAGTTCGTCTTCCACCCGACGGTGGTAGCGTTTCGAAGCCTCCGCCAACGCCGGTGTGACCGCTCCGGTGGGGTCTGGGTCGCCCAAGAACTCGCCGAGGAGCAGCTGGCCCGCCATGATGGCCCCACAGGTTCCATGGCCGGTGATCCCGCCCCTGCGCAGCGATTGATACGACGCCGTGGGACGACCGAACGCCTCTGCCAATGAGATGCCGCAGGAGCGATGCGGGGTCTGGGTCCCCTCATACAAGACCAGAGCTTTGCTGCGAATCGGGCCGCGTCCTGCCACGCCTTTCCTCATGGCACCGAGTGTAGCGGAGCGCGGCGTTCCACGGGATGATGCGCGGATTGTGGGCGCTCGAATGTGCAGGCTTGGCGTGGTGGCTCTTCTTCTGGCCGGATGTGGAGACGACGCGTCGGTCGCGGACGGGACCAGCTCCGGCTCGAGCGGCTCGGGATCCACCACCGGCGAACCGTCGCAGGAGACGACCTCGGGCAGCAGCGCGACCGAAGGCGGCGAGTCGTCCTCGAGCGGCGGCAGCACCAGCGGGGGCAAAGCCGTGGTGGATTGGCCCAACCTCGAGTGTGATCCCCTGGTCCCCGCGTACTGCGGCTACCCGTTTCCCAACAACGTGTTCACCACCGCCGACGCCCAGGCGGAAAGTGGTCGCAGGCTCGCCCTGTCTCGCGCAGCGATGCCAGCGACGCAGGCCGGCTTCCAAGGCGAACCCGACGCGTTCAACGACAGAGACGGTTTCTCCCCCGGGGGGACGCTCCTCGCCCACATTGCGGGCGCCACTGCGACCGGCCTGGTCAGCCCGCTGAACATCGGCGACTCACTGGGCGACAGCTCGCCCACGGTCTTGCTCGATGCGACGACAGGCGACCGTGTCCCGCACTTCGCCGAGCTCGACGTTCACGCACCTCCCAGCGAGGCCTCGCTGATGATTCAGCCCGCAGTCACGCTGGACTACACGCATCGCTACATCGTCGGTGTTCGTGGCCTCGTCGACGACGCCGGAGGTCCGGTCGCCGCCTCGGAGGCCTTCGCCGCGCTTCGTGACGAGGTCGCCTCGGACGATGAAGCCGTCGAGTCCCGACGTCCCCTGTACGCGGACATCTTCGCGCAGCTGGAGGACAGCGGCGTTCTCCGAGAACAGCTGCAGCTCGCGTGGGACTTCACCGTCGCCAGTCGAGAGGACACCAACGGACGCGTACTTGCGATGCGGGACGCCGCGCTCGAGAGCGTCGGCGACGGACCGACGTACGAGATTCTCTCGGTGGACGACAACGTCTCCGGAAGCATCTTCCGCCGGATTCGCGGCGAGATCGAAGTCCCTCTTTTTCTCGATGAGCCTGGACCCGGCGGTGTCCTGGTGCTGGACGAGAACGGAGTCCCCCAACAAAACGGGACCGCGAGGTACGGCTTCACGATGATCGTGCCCTACTCCGCCCAGCAGCACGCCGCGCCGGGCGTGTTGTTTGGCCATGGCCTGTTCGGCAACCGCTCGCAGGTCGAAGCCTTCGGCGAGCTGTCCAACGCCGGGAACGTCATCTTTGTCGGTGTCGATTGGATCGGGATGTCCGACGAAGACCCCGCACTCGTCGGCCTGACCGTCCAGAGCGGTAACCTCGGCAACTTCCGTACCCTGCCCGACCGGCTCCAGCAGTCGCTGGTGAACTTCCTGTTGGTCACCCGAATGCTGCGAACCAGCATCGTCGGCGACGAGGCGCTCCAGTTCGAAGGCGCCGGCATGCTCGACGCAGAGCAGACCTACTACTACGGCGGAAGCCAGGGCGGCATCATGGGCGCCAGCTACATGGCGCTGTCGACGGACGTCACCCGCGGGATCTTGGGGGTCCCAGGACAGTCCTACAACCTGCTGCTCGAACGCAGCGTGAACTTCGACGCCTTCGTCGACATCATCGACTCCACCTACGCGCAGGCCTACGACCGACAGATGCTCCTGGGGCTGGTGCAGCTGCTGTGGGACCGCGCAGAGCCGTCAGGGCTGTCGCGGCATGTCGTCACCGACCTTCTGCCCGGAACCCCGCCGCACGAGGTGCTGCTGCTCGACTCCATCGGCGACCACCAAGTCACCACCCTCGGCGCCCATGTCATGGCACGTACGATCGGCATCCCCCTGTTGGCCGAAAACCCGCGCGAGGTCTGGGGCCTCGAGCAGGAAGAGGGGCCGCTGAGCTCCGCGCTGGTCGAGTTCGACTTTGGCCTGCCGCCCGAGCCCCTGGGCAACGAGCCCATGCGCGAGGGCGACGACCCGCACGGGGCCCTCACCGGCGTTGATGCTGCCAGCCAAATCGCGCTGCACTACTTCCAGACCGGCGAGATCACGAACTTCTGCGATGGTGTTTGCGACCCCGGGTGAGCGCCCCGACGACGGACCCGCAAGCGTTCCGCGCCCGCGGACGGCAGGGACTCGACTCAACCATCTCGCACCTCGCCTGCTCGGGCCCGAACCATGTCGGCCCCCTCGGGGTCGTCCACACGCTCGAAGGCCTGGGCGCTCAGCTCGAACCGTTGTGCGGCTTCTTCGAGGTGCCCCCCAGCCGCGGAGACCTCGGCAGCACCCCACAACGTGGTTGCTCGCTCGACATCCGTGCTTCCCGGAATGGCGAGCGCCTGCTCGATGCTCTGAGCCGCCAGGTCGTGTTTTTCCTGGCGAGTCTGCGCGCGAGCAAGCATGCTCAACGTGGACCGGAGGTGGGGATGGTTGGGCCCCGCGAGGTCGTGAAAGATCAGCACAGCTCGGTGCAGGCGTTCTTCCGCCTCGCGGTAGGCCTCGAGCTTGACCAACTCGTAACCCAGCGCGGCCTCGAGGTCGGCGAGGAGGGTCCCGCTTTGGAGCATCAGCTCGGGACTCGAACGAACCCGAAGCACCGCCGACCTCAGCGTCTCCGCGGCGGCGGCGTGCTCGCCGGCCGCGCCGAGAACGTGGGAAAGATTCAGCTCAGCGCGGACCCGTGCCAGCGGCTTGACCCCTCGAAGCGAGGCGTACAGCTTCACGCCACGCCGCCCGTGCGCGATGGATGCGTCCACGGCAGACTTGTCTCCACCGCGGGCTCGTGTGGACTCGACGCCCGCCAACAACATGAGCGCTGCGGCGGTCGCCGCGGTTTCCTTGCCCGCCTCGTCAGACCGCGCCAGCAGCTCACGGGCCATCACCGCGACCTCGTCGAACCGCTTCAGCTCAAACAGCGTTGCCGCGTGGGTGTAGGTCACCTCCTCCTCCCGGGGGTCCGCAAGGTCTCGTGCAAGCCCGACCGCTTCCGCCGCGAGCTCAGCCCCAACCTCTCGCTTCCCGGTCTGGCGAGCCTGCTCGACCTCCGCCAACAGCCCCGATAGCTCGGTCTCCGGTCGAACGTCGGTCCCCTCGATCGTACTCCGACAGTCCCGCAGCCATCGCTGCGCCGAAGCGCTCCGTCCAGACTTCAACAGGATGAGGGCCAGCTGCGCCGCCGTCTCGGCTCGCTCATCGTGCGCCCGTCCGACGACGGCGTCGACGTGCCCGGATTCCAGTACATCGAGCGCTTCCTCATCGCGACCTTGCAGGTGCAGCAGCCGGCCCAGCTGGACCGCGGCACGACTCGACGTCAGTCGATCTCCACCCTCCTGTGCCTCGCGAAGGACACCGCGCACCCGCTGCTCAGCCGCGGCGATTTCGTTCTCTGCGACCAGTTCGCGGGCACGAGCAAGCGCCCCGTCCCACCGACCCGCGGGAAGGGCCTCCACGTCAGCAGCCTTGGACACGCGTGGCGACTCGGTGTCAACCCAGGGGGTGACCACCGCGGCCGCCCCCGCAAGAAGCGCGAGTCCCCCCGCCCAACGTCTGAACGCGCCCGGGCGCGGGTCGAGCTGGCCAAGCAGCCCTTGCATCGACCCAAACCGGCGAGACGGCTCCGGGGACAACCCTCGCTTCAAGGCTCTCGAGACCCTGCGCGAAACACCCTCCGCAGCCGAAATGTCGGTCTGATTCCCGGCGAGCTTCGAGGCCACCATCTCGGCCTCGTCAAAGGGCACCCGGCCGAGCAGCGCCTCGAACAGCGCGACACAAAACGCGTACTGGTCGCTCCGATCCGTCGCGGGCTGACCGAGCAAGAGTTCCGGAGCCATGTAGCGAGGCGTGCCAACCAACGCATCGTCCCGGGTCACGTGCGACGCAAGCGGCGAATGAGCCTCCGTGTCGGCGGTCTTTGGTCCCGCGGACTGAACCTTGGCGAGTCCAAAATCCAGCACCCTCACTCGACCCTCTGCGTCAACCGAGGCGTTGCTGGGCTTGAAGTCTCGATGGATCACTCCGGCATCGTGCGCCGCCGCCACGCCCTGGCCGGCCTGCATGAAAACACCGAGAATCTCGGCCGAAGTCCGCCGTCGCTGTGCCAGCCAAGTCTCCAGCGAAACACCGTCGACCAGCTCCATGGCCAGGTAGACCCGTCCTTTCGACTCCCCAACGTCGTACACATCGATCACATTGGGATGGCTGACTCGACTGAGACTCTGCGCCTCTCGGCGGAGTCGCTGGTGCCCCCGAGAGGCATGAACGGCCCGCAGGTCGGGATGCAGAACCTTCAGCGCGACACGTCGCCGCAGTCTGGGGTCCTCGGCCTCGTAGACGACCCCCATCGCGCCCGAACCCAGCCGCCGCCCGACCGCGTATCGACCCAGCTGCACGGGGTCTCCCGCACCAAACATCGACGCCTGGAGCTCGGCCAGCAACCGTTGCTCCTCGAAGTCGTCGACCGAGGGCATGGAAGCAAAGCTCTGCGGCACCTGGGTCATAGGCTGCTATCCTCGCGTACGTTGAGTGGGCCAGACGAGTTTGCGCTGCTCGAGGCGTGGCGCGCCGGAGATGCCAAAGCGGGCAACGAACTGCTTCGAATGCAGTTTGGGCCGCTGTTTCGGTTCTTTCGCACCAAGGTGCCCGAAGATCTGGTTGGCGAGCTCATTCAACAAACGCTGCTTCAATGCGTCGAGAAACAGGAGCAGTTTCGCGGAGACGCGCAGTTTTCCACCTACGTCTATGCGGTTGCCCGGCGCGTAGCGATTGGACACTACCGCAAACGCCGTGTCGAAGAGGTCGATCCCGGCTCGATGTCCATCGCCGACCTCGCGGACTCACCCAGCCGGTTGTTGATCGGCGCGGAGCAGGACCGGCTCCTGCTCGCCGGTCTGCGCAGCATTCCCTTCGACCACCAGGTGCTCTTGGAGTTGCACTACTGGGAGAAGCTTCCCGGACCGGCGTTGGCCCGGGTTCTCGAGCTGCCCGAGGGCACCATCCGCACTCGGCTACGACGCGCAAAAGAGCTTCTTCGCACGGCCGTCGAGCGGGCGGCCACCGACCACCGAATGGCCCCGGCCACGCTCGACGATCTTGCAGTTTGGGCGGAGTCCTTGCGGGGCCACATCGGCCGCAGCCCCCCTATTTCGTAACCTTCACCCCGGCGAGACCCAGTGCCGTGCCGCCGAGCTTGTCCTCCGCCGGCTTGAGATCGGGAGAGAACGCAAACGCATCCACCGGGCCCGACTCCCACTGTTCGTGAGCGGCTTCCGCATCTTCCTGCCACTTCCGGGAGGCGAGCAACAGCTCCCGCCACGCGGTCTTGTCGGCACCGGCCTGCGCCGTCTCCAGGCGCTCGATGCCCTTGTCGTAGTCGCCCGCGATCACCAACGCAATGCCGAGGTTGAACTGGGCTTTCGCGATCGCCTTGGTATCGCTCTTGGCCTTCGCCTGTTGGAGGCCCTCTTCGAACGAAGCGATCGCACCTTCGAGATCACCGCTCATCGCGCGATTGGCGCCCGTTTTCAACGCCTTGGCCTTGTTGTCGGACTCGAAGAAGACCTGCTCTGAGACGCCGTGAGGACTGATCTGCGCGTGGAAAGACTCCGCGACTGATGCGAGCAGCTGATCTTGAAGCGCCGACCCGTCGATGGCGGGCGGTGTTCCTTGCCCACTGGTTTTCTCTTCGACGGTGTCTTCGAGGGTCTTTCGCAGCAAGACTTTGCCACTCCTCACGTCGATCACCTTGAAGTCGACCGCAACGTTGGCGGTGCCCGTACGCACGGTAATCGTGCATGGGTCACCGTTGCACGTAGCTTTCTGAGAGTCCGTCTGCTCACCGTACTCGGCGCGTACGATCTTGCCTCCGACGACGGCGAGCGCCTCGGCACCCGACTCCTTCGCTTCCTGCTTGGACGCCGCCTCGATCAGCTCGAACCGTTGTCCATCGGAGACCAGGCTTGCCAGCCGGCTACGCAGCAGCTCTGCGGCCGCCTCATCGCCCTGCAGCTCGACGAGCGCGATGCGTTCGATGCCTTCGAGTTCCTTCTCGGCGGGAACTGGGCGTTGAAAAGTGACGTTGCGTTTCCCGACGGCGTTTGCGGTTCCACGGACCTTCGCGGTCATGTTCGCAAACATGTTGCAGCCGGGACCGACCGTGCCAAGGGAGAGGATGAGCGCGAGTGCGCCGTGGCGGGGGGTGAAAGTGAAGAGCATTGAATCGTCCTCGAACGCCGGGCTTGGAGGCACGAGTCGGAGGATCGATTGCGTCTTTATCTTCCTTTTTTCGCCACGGCGGCCACGCCGCTAGGTCCAAGGCGGTCGGTGACGCTCGCAAGGTCAGCCTGAGAGCTCGCAGGGGAGCTCGATCATGAAGACCGACCCCACGCCCACCTCAGACTCCACACGCATCCGGCCGGAGTGGCGCTGCACGATTCGGTCGACGACGGCCAAGCCGAGGCCGCTCCCCGGGTACTCGGATTGTCCGTGAAGACGTGAAAACGGTTGCAGAATCTTCTCGAGGAACCGCGCCTCGATTCCGATCCCGTTGTCGCGAACCTCGACCACATGGTGGTCCGCCTCCACTCGACCACGGATCTCGACCCGAGGCTTCTCATCCCCGCTGAACTTGATGGCGTTGGCGATGAGGTTCCGCAGCGCTTGGCGCAGCGCGCTCGCTTGACCAAAGACGATCGGGAGTTCGCTCACCACCACCTTCGTGCCGGTCTCGTGGAGCACCGTGCCGAGTTCGCCGAGCACATGCTCCACCACCTCGGCAAGGTCGACAGGTGCAGACTCTTCCCCGTGGCCCGCTCGGGCGTACTCCATGAGGTCGGAGATCAGACCTTGCAGACGTTTCGCGCTCGAGACGATGTGGCCAAGAAACTCCTGTTCATCTCCTTGGAGCCGCCCCTGGAGTTCTTCGTCGAGAAGTTCTGCAAACCCTCGCATCGAACGAAGGGGTGCCGAGAGGTCGTGTGCCGCATGCGTCGCAAAATCCGCGATTTCCTTCTGCTGCTTGGCGATCGTCGCGGCGTAGCTTGCCCGTTCACGTGCGTAGCGAACGGTTCGAGACAACACAGCCGGGGTGGCTTCAGCCTTGTCCAAGTAGTCTTGCGCCCCCGCCCGGAGCGCGGAGCTGTAGGCCTCGGTGGCGTCGAGAGATGTGAGGACAACGATCGCCAGCGGGTGAAATCGATCGACGATCGCTTCGACTGTACCGGTCCCATCCGAGTCGGGAAGCTTCAGGTCGAGCAAGACCACATCCGGCTGCGTTGACCCGATCTCGGAGATCGCGGACTCGAGCGAAGTGGCGTGCCCGATCAACGTCCAGTCAGGGCGCATCTCGGCCGCGTGCCCGATCAGTTCTGCGAAGTCGAGGTCATCCTCGACCAAGAACACGCGAACGGGGGTTTCGAACGACACGCCAGAGCCACTATACAGCCGCCCCCTAGGGGCTCGACAGGGCAAAGGACGGCCTCCTTCAGGCCACTATACGAGGCCCCCGGACTGGTACCGTCGACAACGGTGGCGAAGCGGTCCCTACCCCGGCGACGAGAGGTCATCCTAGGCGCGGCGGCGGCCTTGGTCTCGGGAACGGCAGTTTCTGCGCCCGGCACCCCGCGAGCGCCCACGCTGTACCTTCCCAAGAACCGCCGGATTCGTGTCCTCGGGACCCATGTCACGCTGCAAGAACCCCTGCGGCAGCGCGCCGAAGCCGACCTCGGTTTCGGTATCGAGTTCTCCCCGGGCGGAAGTGCATCCGTACTTCATCAGGCGTCCACCCAGCCCGACACGTTTGACCTCTACGAGCAGTGGTCCAACTCGATCCGGGTCCTGTGGCAGGCGGGCTCGATTACAGGCATCGACAAGTCTCGACTCCGGCACTGGGACCAGGTCAACGGACTCACTCGAACCGGCAGGCTGACCCCCAACGCACCCATCGGACACGGAGACGCCCCCCACAAACTCCTTCATGTCCAGCCCGACAGCACCCTCGGGTCCGAGACGAGCGAGACCATCAGCTTCTTGCCCTACGTGCACAACGCCGACTCCTTCGGCTACGACGCGGGCGTGATCAATGAGGGGTCGCCCTACGAGTCCGAGAGCTGGGGTTGGCTCTTCGACGAGCGTCATCGTGGCCGCGTCGCGCTTGTCAACGCGCCGACGATCGGGCTCTTCGATGCCGCCCTCGCCGCTGAAGCCAGCGGTCTGATGAAATTCAGGGACATCGGCGCGATGACACGGAGCGAACTCGACCGGCTCACGCGACATCTCATCGCACTCAAACGCCGCGGCCACTTCCGCGGCGTTTGGAGTTCCGTTCCCCAGTCCGTGGAGTACATGCACACCGACGGCGTCGCTGTGCAGAGCATGTTCTCCCCGGGCGTCGCCGCATTGCGGGGCATGGGCACCCGATGCATTTACGCGGCCCCAAAGGAAGGCTATCGCGCTTGGCACGGCGTGATGTGTCTGTCATCCGCCTCCAAGGGTCCCGCAGTCGACATGGCCTACGAGTTCATGAACTGGTGGCTGTCGGGCTGGCCAGGCGCGTTCATCGCCCGGCAGGGGTACTACATCTCCACCTCGGAGCGCTCGCGTGAATACCTCAGTCCCGCCGAGTGGGACTATTGGTACGGGGGTAAGCCGGCCTCGAGCAGTCTCAAGAACACCAGCGGCGAGGTGGCCGTGGCAGTCGGGGAGCGACGCCGTGGTGGTTCGTATGAGGAACGATTCTCCCACATCGCCGTCTGGAACACGGTGATGCCGACGTACGAGTACAGCCTGATCAAGTGGAACGAGTTCCTGCTCGCATGACTCGGATGTCCATCGCCCAGCGGATCTACCTGGGCTTCGCTGTCATCGTGGCTGTCGCGATCGCACTTGCGGCGATGGGGATTGGGTCCGCAGGGCAAGCGCGGGACAACGCTCGGCGGTTCAGAGAACTCAACGAGCGCACGTTCGCGATCCTCGAGTTGGGCACCGAGGTCGCGGAGCTGCAACGCAGCGTCCAGCTGTTCGCCTCCACGGGGCATGAAAGTCTCGCAACGGATGCCAAGCAGCGGATCACCTCCTTGCGGGAGCGGTTCGACACCTCCGACGCGATTGAAGCAGGCGAGGACAGCATCAACCTCGTCGAGCGCATGCGGACGTCGCTGAAGAACTACGAAGGCTCGCTCGAGACCGCTGTCGATGAGCGGCGCGTTCGATACGAGCTCGTCCGCACGGAGCTCCCCAAGCTCGACGCTCGGCTGGAGGCTTTCGCCGAAGGGCAGACGAGCGTCACCGACGACAGCCGTTGGGGGCAGATCCGAACGAGTAGCCGACTGGTCCGCAGCAACCTGTACCAATACCTCTACGAACCGGACTACGCCCTGTTGACCGACAGCGTCGAGCTGACCCGGCAGATGGGCGCTCTGGCGGAGACCGACCAGGAACGAGCCTTCGTGCGACTCCTCGAGGACTACTCGCGGACGTTCACCCGCATTGTCCAAGCAACCCGCGGCTACCTCTACCTCGTCGGCGTCGTCATGGCGGGCGAGGCGTGGGAGTTCACCCACCTCTCCGAGCGGCTGCGCAGCGTCGCACTCGCCGACGTTCCCCAGATCGTCGATGGCATGGAGACGCTCGCGGACTCCGTCCGCCGCCGAACGCTGGTCGGCGCGGGGCTTGCGATCGCGGCGGCATTCGTCCTGTCGTGGTTGGTCGCGCGCAGCATCTCCCAGCCTCTGACCGACGTCACACGGACACTCGACCGGCTCGCAAAGGGAGAACACGTCGCGCAGGTGCCCGGCGTTGATCGGGGAGACGAGGTCGGTGTGATGGCTGCGGCGGCAGATGCATTCAGACGTGCAAACGAACGCACCGAATCCTTGCTCGAGAAGTCGCGTGAGCTGGGGCTCGAGGTGCAAGCGAGCCGCAAAGACCTGGAGCGCTCCAACCAGGAACTCGAACAGTTCGTCTACACCGTCTCGCACGACCTCAAGACGCCGCTGGTCACCTCTCTGGGCTTCATCGGGATGATGCGAGAGATGGCGGCGGGAGGTCAGCTCGAGCGAGCCATGTCGAAACTCGACGTCCTCGAGCGCAGCAACAGACGCATGAGTCGGCTGATCGCCGAACTACTCGACTTGAGCCGAGTCGGCCGGCTCGATACCGAGCGCGAAGACATCGATGCCGCCGCGGCCGTCGAAAGTACCGTCGAGGACCTGTCCTCGAGGCTCGACCAGGCAGGCTGCCAGGTCCTCGTCGAGGGCGAGCTGCCGAGGGTGCGCATGAATCCCACACGGTTCCGGCAGGTTGTCGAGAACCTGCTGACCAATGCGATCAAGTACGGACGACCCGAAGAAGGGCCGTTCGAGGTGCGGATCGCCGCCCGTAAGGCCGCCCCCGGTCGCGTCGCACTCTGCATCGCCGACCGAGGCCCCGGCATTCCCCCCGCACACCACAAGCGCGTGTTCGGCCTGTTCAACCGACTCACCGTCGAGGGCGAAGGGACCGGGCTTGGCCTCGCGATCGTGCAACGTGTAATGGAGACCTCGGGAGGCACGGTCGAGTTGGAGTCATCCGGCGACGGGAATGGGTGTACTTTCGTACTCGAGTTTGAAGCCAGTGGCTGAGCGAGCAACCCAACGTCATGTCGTGCTTGTCGAGGACAACGACGAGCACGCCGAGCTGGTGGAGTTCCTCATGGAGCAGACCTACCCCGCGCTCGTCCTCGAACGATTCGGCGAGGCTGAGTCCGCGCTGAGGCGTTTGAAGGAGGGCTCCCCCGCCCCGCGGCTGATCCTGCTCGATCTGAAGCTTCCCGGCATGAGTGGTCTCGATCTGCTTGCGGAGATCAAGAGCGAGCCATCGCTCAGCGCGACGCCGGCGGTCATGCTCACCACGTCGAACTCCGCACAGGACCGAGCCCGTGCATTCGAGAACCACGCCAATGCCTACCTGGTGAAGCCGATGGACTTCAAAGAGTTCAAGGCTCGCATCGAGACGACGCTCCGTTTTTGGCTGGACCACGCCGACGGTCTGTAGGTGACCACGTACCTGCGGGCGTCCCCTTGCGAAAAAGACTCGCCTCGGGTGAGGGAGCTGTGGGGCCCCGCCCGTTACCCTAGGGTGACCGCCGTGCCGGCGGCAGAAAAACCATGTCCTCGATGCGCCCCACCCTTCGTCCCCTGCTCTTCCTGTCCGCGTTTCTGCCCCTGCTCGGATGTGACAGCGAACTCGTCAAGAGCTTCAAAGGTCACGAAGAGGCGATGTGTGGGTGTGCAGATGCCGACTGCGCCAAAGCCGAGCACAGCAAGTTCCTCACCTCTTGGGCGGAGATGGGGAAGGCGAGCATCGATTGGGAGTCGAGCGAGGGCAAGAAGGACAAGAAGGGGATCGAGGCTGCCGTGAAAGGCTATCGCGAGTGCCTCAGCAAGCAAATCAGTGCCAAGGACGCGACCGCCGTCTGCCAGGAAGACGACAAAGCCAAGGCGTCCAGCGAAGCCTGCACGACGTGCTGCAACAGCGAAGGACGCTTCTTCAAGTCGTGGGTTGACCCGCTTGCAGCAGGCATCGCCGGCGCGCTCGGAGGCGGCGATATCAAGGGCTGCAGCTGCAGCTAGGGCCCTTGCGGCCGCCCAGGCGGGCCGATACCGTCTCGCGGTGTCCAACGTGTTGTTCTCCGCCCAAGCGCTCGATGAACGGCTCGAGACGCTGGTACCCGAGCTGACCGAGGCTCGCCACGACATCCATCAACACCCCGAGCTCGGTTTCGAAGAGACCCGGACGCAAGCCAAGGTGAAAGCGTACCTCGAGGCACTCGGCTACGCGCCCCGTGTCAGCGCGGAGACAGGACTCATCGCGGATGTGAGGCCGGACCTCGGCGCGCCGAGACTCGCCCTGCGGGCCGATCTGGACTGCCTCCCAATGCAGGAGGACACCGACCTCCCCTACAAGTCGGTGCATGCCGGTCGCGCCCACAAGTGCGGGCACGATGGACACACTGCAGTCCTGATGGGCGTCGCAAAGATGCTCTCCGAGGTTCGAGACTCGCTGAGCGCCAACGTTCGGCTGCTGTTCCAGCCCGCCGAGGAAGGCGTACGCGGTGGTGGAGCCAAGGTGATGGTGGCCGAGGGCGCGCTCGAAGGGGTGCAAGAGGTCTATGCGCTCCACAACTGGCCCGGCTATCCCCACGGCCAGGTCCGCGTTCGCGCCGGGGCGATGATGGCCGCGACGGCCGAGTTCGACATCACGCTCACAGGCGTCGGTGGGCACGGAAGTCAGCCGCAGCTGTGCCGCGACCCCATCGTGGCTGCCGCAGCCATGATCAACGCGCTGCAGACGGTCGTGTCCCGCGGGATCTCGTCGGATGGCGGCGCTGTGCTCAGCGTTTGCACCCTTCATAGCGGCACAGCCCACAACGTCATCCCGAGTGAAGCACGGCTTGGTGGCACCGTACGGACGTTCTCGGAATCCGTCACCGAGACGGTGTTCTCCCGCCTCGAAGAGGTCGTCCGGGGAACCGCGGCCGCTCTCGGCGTCGAAGCCGAACTCGAGGTCCGCCGTGGCTACCCGGTCTTGGTCAACGACAGCGGGTGCGCCGAGTCGGTCGCTCGCGTCGCCCGAACCATCGTCGGTCCCGAGCGGGTCACAGATGCCGACCTACCCATGGCTGGTGGTGAGGACTTCGCATACATGGCCCAGGCGATCCCGGGCGCCTACTTCTTCTTGGGAACCGGCAACGAAGAGCTGACGACGCCCGTCTGCCACCACCCCGACTTCGACTTCGACGACGCGATCATCCCCCTGGGGCTGAAGATGTTCATGGGCTTGATCGAAGACCGACTTGGCCTGGCCTCCGTTGAATAGGTTCGTCCTCAGCCAGCGTCGAAGTGGGACAGCGTGATCTCGTGCAGGATCCCGTTGCTGGAGATCAGGCTCCCTCCCCGGATATTCCGGTCTCCTCCAACCGTCGTCGCCTTGCCGCCAGCCTCTTCAACGATGATCTGCAGCGGCGCGATGTCCCAGGGCATGACAATCGGATCGAGGGCGATCTCGCCGCAGCCCTCGGCGACGAGCATGTGCTGGTAAAAGTCGCCCACGCCTCGCTGTCTCCAGCTCTTGTTCAGGAGCGTGGGGATCTTCGCGGTGTTGGGCACCGCCTCGGCACCCGCAAGCGAACTGTGGAAGATCTGCGAATCCGCCAGCGTGGACACCCCCGAGACACCGAGCCTACGATCCCCGCTGAACGCACCGTGCCCACGTGCAGCATGCCAGCGCTGGTGCAGGGCCGGCGCACTCACCATCCCTGCCACGATCTCTCCGTCAGATTCGATGGCCAGCAACGTCGCGAAGATCGGGATCCCACGGGCGAAGTTGGCCGTGGCATCGATGGGGTCGACGATGAGGCGCTCCGGAGCCTCCGGATTTCGTTGTCCGTGCTCCTCCCCAAACACCCCAAGATCCGGAAACCGGTTCGCGGTAGCATTGCGGACGGCGGTCTCGACTTCGAGGTCAGCCTGCGTGACGAGCGAACGGTCCGGTTTGGCGTCCACATGCAGGTCACCGGCCCGGAAGTAGCGCATCGCAATCGCGTCGGCTTCGTCGGCGAGCTCACGGAGGAACGGCAACCAGTCGGCGCTTTCCATTCCTGCGGACCATAGCAGGACCGAGGCGGCGCGCTTGCGACGCGGTGTGGAACAAATAGGGAACGGGGGTCAAAGCCGAACGGATTCAGCCGAACCGTGGGGCATGACGATGACGTCTCGTGCCTTGGTCGCGGTCTTTGCAGTCGGAGCCTTTGGTGGTTGCGGCGACGACACCGCATCCCCTTCCGACGAAGGCAGTACCTCTGCCGACGGTCCTACGACGACGGACCCCACGGCGGGCCCGACGACAAGTGACCCCACGACAACCGGCGGGACGGACAGCGGACCCACAAGCAGCACGAGCGCCGAGGGATCAAGCAGCACCGATGGCGGCAGCAGCTCCGGCGGCGGCACCGACGGCAGCAGCAGCAGCTCCGGCGGCGACACCGGGGGCAGCAGCAGCACTGGCGACGCTGGCAGCAGCTCCACGGGTTCCGAGATCTCAGGTGGCGAGTCTACGACCGGCGCCCAAGCAGCATTCTGCGGAGATGGCACGATGGACGACGGCGAAGAGTGCGACGACGGCCTGCTGAACGACGACACCTCGGACTGCACCGCCAGCTGCACCGTCAACGTCTGCGGTGATGGTTTCCTGCACGCGCTCAATGAGTCCTGCGATGACGGCAACAGCGACCCGACCGATGGGTGTGTCACGTGTCTCGCAGCCAGCTGCGGAGATGGGTTCACCCAGCTGGGCGTCGAGACCTGCGATGACGGCAACGGCGACGACACCGACGCGTGCCACAACAACTGCTCCGCCCACGAGGCGGTCGAACTTGCACTCGGGGGCGACTTCACCTGCGCCCGCTTCGACAGCGGCTCCATCAAGTGCTGGGGCAACGCAGCGAGCGGCCGGCTGGGCTACGGCAACACCGACGACATCGGAGACGACGAGACGCCGGCCGACATCGGATTCGTCAACCTGGGAGAGGGCGCCGTCGCCGAGTCGGTGGTCGCGGGCGTCTCCCACACCTGCGTCGCCCTCAACGACGGCACCGCGCGGTGCTTTGGAGCCGCCAGCGTCGGACAGATCGGCTACGGAAACACTGTGCCCCTCGGGGACAACGAGGCGATTACCAGCGTCGACGCCATCGACCTCGGCTCCCCGATCGCGACCATCGGAAGCGGCGGCGGAGCATTCCACTCGTGTGCGGCCCTCGACTCGGGAGACGTGAAGTGCTGGGGCCAAGCAACCACCGGCAAGCTGGGTATCGTGGGGCAGACGACCAACATCGGTGACAACGAAGCCCTGTCTTCAAGCCCGGTCACGGACGTGGGCGCCACGGTGGTCCAGATCGCAGCCGGCCAGGCCCACACCTGCACGCGCACCAGCCTGGGCACGGTCCGCTGCTGGGGCAGCCAGGGCAACGGCGCCCTGGGACACGGCAACGGCAACGTCACGATCGGCGACGACGAGACGCCCGCGACGGCCGGCGATGTGGTCCTGTCAGACTTCGCGACCGACATCGCGCTGGGCTGGCTCCACAGCTGCGCCGTGCTCGAGGATGGCTCCGTCCAGTGTTGGGGCCGAGGCAATGACGGCCGGCTGGGATACGGAAACAGCGCGTACGTCGGCTTCAACAACTCGCCGGCCGACGCCGGAACCGTCGAACTCGACGGACCGGCCCGCCAGGTTGTGGCAGGCTTCGCCCACACCTGCGCCCTGCTCGACGACGGTACGGTCCAGTGCTGGGGCTTCGGCTCCAGTGGACAGCTCGGATACGGCAACGGCGACACCATCGGCGACGACGAAGACCCCGCGGATGCTGGCGTCGTACCGCTGGACACCACCGTGCGCTCCATCGCAGCCGACGGTAACCACACCTGTGCCATCACCGAAGCCGGCCGAGTCCGATGCTGGGGACAGGGCACCGACGGTCGACTCGGCTACGGCAACACCGACAACCTCGGCGACGACGAGTCGCTGACCGACCTGCGCGACATCGAGTTGCTCGAGGGCCAGTAGGGTATCGACCGCATCACGCTCGGCCCTCCGCACGTGCGTGCGGGGGGCCGAGCGTCGTTCCGCGATGCGTCAGATTTCCGCACTGTTGCGCTTCGCCCCAGCCGCTCCAAGTTGAATCCGGGTCGTGTACCGTTGGCGCGTGCCCTCTCGCGCTTCTTCGCACGGCCCCGCGATCGCCCGAGACGTACGCGCTCTTCCGCGTCCGTTGCTCGTTCTGCTGATGGCCTGGATCTGGGCGAGCGTCGCCGCCCCCGTACTCGCCCAGTCACCGCACACTCCCATCGCGGAGCCTGAATCGACCGGCACCGAAGTCGATGCCGGGACCGCCGAGGCCGACCCCGCCCCGGTCGACGAAGAGACGGTGGCCGAAGCCACACCTGCAGCGCCGCCGCCGACGGACGATGAAACGATCCGGGAGCGCGCTCGTGGCATCCGGGCGCTGGCAGAGGGCGACCTCGATCTACAGCTTCGCGCCCAGGACCTGTTCATCCTCGATCTCACGGACCCTCGCTGGACGGGAGGCGCAGGTCAGCGCTTCGACCACGCTCGCGAGCGCGCCCTCGAGCCGGAGCCCGCTCGAGGTCGCCGTCGTTTACGACGCCCCACCCCACTTGCCGAGTTGAGCCCCGACGCCGGCCTCGAACTCGTGCTCCGCGAGTTCTTCAACCTCCCCCCCGATGCGCAAACAGCTCGCCTCCAGGCGCACGATACTCGCCGTGCCGCCGCCGCCATTCAGGCCGAGAAAGACGCCGCGGATGAACTCGCAACACAGACCCATGCGGACCGTCTGCGCGCCTACCTCACCGGAACCCTCGAGCTCGGCCTCGATCCGAACTCGCTTCTGCGCTTCGACCTCCTGCAGACCCACGCCGCGGCCGGCGACCCGAAAGTCCAGGTCGCGCGCGCCGACCTGGACCTCCAGCGGCGCCGTTTTCTCGCACTGACCCCGACCGAACGAGACGCGCTGGCTCGAGGTCACGCCCAGCGGGTCGCGGCGGCCAAAGCTGCCGTCGAGGCCGAAGCGGAGGCCAAGCGCGCTGAAGAGGCCGCGGCGGCATCGACCGAGACCCCAACCGAGACGGCCCAGGACGCCACCGAGCTCGAAGAAGCTTTGGCGGAGAAAGAACGCGCGGCGCAGGCGAGGAGGGCGGCCTCGGAAAGCCTGACCGACGCCGAAGCCGAAGCCGCACAGAAGGCAGCTGCGCGCGAGGAAGCCCTCGAGGCGGCACGACGGGCCGACACGGAAGCAAAACGAATCATCGCCGAGGAGCGAGCCCGGCTGCTCGGGATTCAGGAAACACAAGCGAACTTCGAAGCCGCGCTCGCACGCCGTCGAGTTGAGCGCGCCGAGGACCACGACCGTGTCCTCGACTGGAACCTTCGACTCACAACGCTCGCCGAGTCCCCGAAGTTCGAGAGCGAAGTCGCCACGGAGGCAGACCCCATGTACTGGGCGATCCGCGAGGACTTGGACCTCCTACGTACGCAGCTGTCCAGCGACCTCGAACGCCTCGAGGACAAGAGCGGCATTCCCGGAGTCGGAACGCCGCTGGACTCCGAGCTCCCCTCCAACACCGACCGCGGGGACGTGTCAGCGCTCCGAGGTGAGGTCGCGAAGAAGGAGCAGCAACTCTCGACCCTCTCCGAAGAGATCGGCTGGGAACTCGCCGCCCAGACGCAGGACGATCTCGTCGCTCTCAACAACACACGACTGCGACTGCTTGACCTCGCCAGCCCGGGCCTTCGTCGCGCGGTCACGAGTTTCGGGGCCGAGGGCGTCGAGCAAGCGGAGCGCGAGTTCAAGCAGATGTCGCTCGAGCTTGGCTTCTTCGTGCACAGCCTCCCCCGACACCGGGCGAAGTTCTTCGACGAGTTGGTCAACTCCACCGTTCAGGTCGTCCTCGCACTCCTGAAGCTGGCAGCCTTGATCGTCGCCTTCGTCTGGTGGCGTCGACGAGGCACGGAGATCCTCGAGAAGCTCGAAGCTGGACTTCGAGAGCGGCGGCCGATGACCCCCGCGGTCCGGTTCGCGATCTCCTCCGTTTGGTACCTCCGCCGGATCCGGCGACCGCTGGTGGTGCTGGCGGTCGTCTGGGGGCTCCTGTACGTCATCGAGGACATCGCCGGCATCCCGAGTCTCAACCTGCTGTGGATCGCCGCACGATGGGTCTTGCTCGGTCTCGCGGCGGTGCTGCTGGTCGATGCACTTGCTGCACGAGAGCGCCTGTATTCCGCCTCCACCCGTGACAACTCCGCCCTGCGTATCCACTCTCTGCGCGTCGTCGGGGCCAACATCATCGCGGTCGGGATGGTCCTCGCGCTCACCGCTGCGATGGTTGGACGGGGTGCGTTGTACAGCTGGGTGTTCTCCACCTGTTGGTTCCTCAGCATCCCAGTCGCCATCTATCTCGTTCACCGCTGGAAGCCGATCATCTTCGAACTCGTCCGGGAACGACCGGAGCAGACGGCGTTCACCCGTTGGGTGACGAGCCAACGTTCGGGGCTGAGCAGCTTCCCTGCGGCCGCTGCCGGAGCCAGCTACTTGCTTGCCATGGGCTCAGGTGCGTGGGTCATGCGCCAGCTCTCGGGTCTCGAGGTCACACGACGTCTGCTCGCGTACCTGTTCCGGCGAGAGCTTGCCAAGCAGGCCGCGGCAACCGAGGCCGACGAGCGCTATCGGCCGATCGAAAAGAAGGTCCGCCCCCACTTCGACCCCGAGCTCGTGCCCGACCCACTGCTCGACTCCGTCGGGAGCCCTGAACTCGAGCGTGTCGCCGACCAACTCCGTTCGGGTCGGCGTACGCTGACGGCGATCGTTGGAGAGAAAGGCGCGGGCAAGAGCGTCTTCATTCGGCGTCTACAGGAGTCCGTCGACGGTATCGACGTTCATTGCGTATCTTGCCCCGAAGAGGGTGCAGACGCCCTTCTGCGGGATTTCGCGAAGATCGCGGGCAAGCCGACGGCCGAGGGGGAAGAGCTCATCGTGGCCATGCGAGGCCTGGGTCGCTGCGTCGTTGTGGTCGACGACTTGCAACGACTCGTCGTCCCAGCCGTGAACGGCCTGCGCGGCCTGGACACCTTCACAGACTTCAGTCGTGCCGTCGGCGGCGGGATCTCCTGGGTCGTGACGATTGGCTCGGCGGCATGGCAGTACATCCGGCGCGCTCGTGGAGACCGTGTGTCGTTCGAGCAGATCATCCAGCTTCCAGGCTGGTCCGAGGAGACGCTCGGCGAACTGATCAAAGGCCAATGCGAAACCGCCGGCATCGAGCCAAGCTTTGAAGGTCTCGTCGTGCCCCGGCAAAGCGAGCCACTACCTGACCAGGGCGACCGTACCGAGGCCAGCTACTACCGGTTGCTGTGGGACTACTCGAAGGGCAATCCCGCGGTCGCGATGCACGCCTTCCGCGAGTCGCTGTTTCGAGACGAGAAGGGCGGGGTCGTGGTGCGTCTGTTCAAGGAGCCACCGCCGGAGGAGATCGAAGGACTCAGCCTCTCCCAGCTCTTCGTTTTGAGAACCGTCGTCCAGCTGGAACTCGCACTGCTGCCCGAGATCGAACGAGCGACGCAGCTACCTTCGAAAGACGTCGAGGACGCGATGCGATTCTGTAGCTCGCGGGGCTACGTCGAGCCGTTTCAGGGCGGGTACCGGATGACCTGGCCCTGGTACCGCACCATCACCACCGTCCTTCAACGGCAACACCTGCTCTCGTCTCTGTGAGGCCCCAATGATCACGCTCACCACAATCTCGAGCCTCACCACTGCTCTCGCTCTCCCGTCGCCTCTGCTGGCGGAGGCCGCACCCGATGTGGAGGCGCTGGGCCAGATCGCGCGTCTGATCCAGTGGAGTGGTGTTTTCACCTCCGTCTTCGTGATCATCGGAACCGCGATCACGATGCGGTTTCTCAAGCAGTCCGTCGCCGGACTCAGCCAGCGTTTCCCCAACCGGCGACTCCTGCTGCAGAAGGTCGCGACGTTCGCCCAGTTCCTACTCTACGTCGGAACGGGCTTCACCGTCATCTACCTGAGCTTCGACTTCAACGAGAGCATCATCGCGCTGATCGGAGGCACGGTCGCCGTCTCGATCGGCTTCGCGATCAAGGACCTGGTCGCGTCGTTCATCGCGGGGATCATGATCATGATCGACCGTCCCTTCCAGGTCGGAGATCGAATCACTTTTGGTGGGGAGTACGGGGACATCACCGCGATCGGGCTTCGCTCGGTTCGCCTCCAGACCCTGGGCGACAACACGGTCACGATTCCCAACAACAAGTTCCTCAGCGACATGACCTCCAACGGGAACTACGGCGCCCTGGACATGCAGTGCACGATGGACTTCTACATCGCCCCCGACCAGGACGTGCGACGTGCTCGTGAACTTGCAGCCGAGTGCGCCGTATCCAGCCGGTACACGTTCCTCGAAAAGCCGGTCGTCGTCCTCGTCAACCAGGTCATCACGGAGAACTACTTGGCGGTTCGGCTTCGTGTGAAAGCCTACGTCCTGGATACGCGCTACGAAAAACTCTTCGAAACCGATGTGAACATGCGGGTGATGGACGCATTTGCTGAAGCAGAGATCCTCTCGCCCGCGATCATCGTCCGTAGCCGGTCCAATCCGACGAAGGCCAGCGCTATCGCGGACGCCAGCTCCTAAGGCGTCGCGTAGCGCCCCTGAAGGCTATCGAGCGGGCCTCTACGGAGCTTCGCAGGTGCCTGAGAAACCAACACGATCCGCCAGGTCGCCGCACTGTTCCCCGGCGATCTGAGCTGGTTCCACAGGCTCGTCGATGCATGGAAACTTCCCATCGCTCGACCACAACGGCGCGCCACTGGGTACACCGTCCAGCATCAACTCCACGACGTTCGCCCCCACCGAGTTCCCGTCCCCAAAGGGGTCGAACATGTTGCTGTCGCTAGGAACGTAGATTCGACACTCACCGTCGCCGGACCCAACTCGAGTCGCGCTGCCCTCGATGTTGCTCCGAGCATTGCCCTCCTGATCGAAGGGATCATCGGTAGCGAGTGTGGGGAAGGAGATGTCTTCGGCGCCGTTGATGCTGCTGTGGGTCAGCGACCAAGCCTGCGGCTCGACCTCGAGGCTGAAGCCATTGGCGCCCGCGCCCTCGATCAGCAGCCGTTCGAAGGTCGCCGAGCACTCACCGCCGGTACAGTCGGGCGCGTCCGCCTGCGGCACACGGATGCCGTCTCCCCCGGACCCGATCACGCTGACGTCGCGCAGGACGAGGTCGTCGGGTTGTCGAAGCTCGAGCCCCGTGGACGCACTGTTGAGCACGACTACATTCTCGATCACCATCCCCAAAGGAGCGAGGTTGTCGGCGTTCTGTCCAACGACCACGCCTCGATCGTCGCCGAGCGAGAGCGACTGCACGATTCGGATGTTGCGACCTGCAGTGGCCCCGTCCTGCCCAGTCCCACCGGTGACCTGGTACCCGCGTGCGCTGCCTTCGGAGACGCAGTTCTCCAGCAGAACATCGTTGCTGTGCTCAACGTAGAACGAGTTGTCTCCTCGGTCGGGGCTACCCGCGGAACACATCGGGCACGGTGTTGTGCCGCGAAGGTCCTGGTCGTCGGGGTCTGCGCAGTCCGGGCGGTCAGGGCACGCATCGAGGTCAGAGACTTCGTGCGAATGCGCGTAGCAGCGACGGCACGTGACCCGGTCGGAGGCATAGATCGAGAATCCCGAACGGAAGAAGTCATGCAACTCGACGTCCTCGACCACGACATCGCTCGCCCCCCCGATCATGAACGCGTGTTCGTTGAAGAAGCGGTTGGTGTGGTGCACAACCACCCTCTTCACCTGCACGTCTTCCGCACCGAAAACCGCCACCGGAGAACGCCACGCTCCGGTGTCATCCAGGGCATTGTCGACGGAGACGACCGAGAACCCGCGGAAGCGCCAGTGGCTGCACTGGTCGGTGCCAAGTCCGTGGGCTCTTCCCTCGCGGTCGATCACGACCTGACCGTCGTTCTCACTCCGAACGAAGATCGGCATCGGCTCCGTTCCAGAGTTGGCGTCCCCTTCCTCACAGTCCGCGAAAGGCGTACCCACCTCGGATTCGAGGTAGCGACCGTCGAGCACGACCAAGCTTGCACCCGGTGAAAGCTGCGAGATCGCGTGGGCGTAGGTTCGCCAGGGCGCCTCGGACGTACCGGAGTTCGCGTCGTCGCCGTTCGGGCCCAGATAGACGCAACCGTCGAATGTTGCAGGGTTGTCGTCGTCGCAGTCCTGCTCGACACACCCCGGCCCCACCCCCACCCCATCCTCGTCGACATCGACACAAGGTTCGATGCCTCCGCTTCCTTCGGCATCCGTGTCGGAGGTCGCGACGCTCGTCTGGGTTTCACCACCGGTGCTGGTCTCCGCCCCCGTGTTTCCGGCAGATTCGGAGCCTCCCGCGACGTCGACGCACTCGCCAGCCAAGTTGCCCGGCGCATGTTGGCTGTAGCGAAGTCCGGCGGGGCAATCGGGGTCAGGAAAGCCGCAGTATCCCGTTTCGGCACACGATCCGCTCAGCCCGTTGAGGACACAGTCACTGTCCTCGGCGCACGCGAACACGTCGAATCGCACGCACGATGCGGCGCCGGCGATCCCAAGGATCAGCAGACAAGTTCGCACCCCGAGGACCCCGTCCGCCACGTCAGTACAGTACCATCCAACCCGGGTGGAAGGGTCCGATGCAGAGCTGTTCGCCGCCTGGCGACAAGGGACGGCGAGTGCCGGAAACACGCTGGCTCGCCGGCACTACCAGCCCGTCCTGCGGTTCTTCGAGTACCGCACCGGACAAGCCGCGGAGGACCTGGTGCAGCGAACCTTCGCCGCGTGTGCGGCGTCGCTCGCGGCATATCGCGGGGACGGTTCGTTTCGTGGATTTCTGTTCGGCATCGCACGCAATGTGCTGCTCAATCACCTCCGAAGCCGCCGATACGACGACGCGATGAGCCGCCTCGATGGACCGGAGAGCGGCTCGTCGCGAACTGGAATGAGCACCATTGTCTCCCGCCGGGATGAGCAGCGCGTATTGCTTCAAGCATTGGTCGCGCTCCCAGAGGAGCTGCAGACACCGTTGGTCTTGTTCTACTGGGAAGACCTCAAGTCGCAGGAGTTCGCGGACGCCCTAGGATGCGTCCCCAGCACCGCTCGAGGCCGACTCGCCCGGGCCCGAGAAGCCCTGCGAGGCCACATCGACGAGTTCGCGAGCTCCGGCTCGACACGAGAGCGACTCTCCGCCGACGTCGACAGCTGGCTCCGTTCTCTCACTCGCAAAGATTGAGCCCTCAGTGGGCCCTGTTGGCTGTGCGGGGTATTCTCCGGCGCACGTGCTCGAAGTCGTCGTCAGCATCGCAGTGGCCCTCGCGTCACTCGGACCCGTCGACGACGCGATCGACCGCGCCCGCACCCAGGCGTCCTCAGGAGACCTCGAAGCCGCAATCGAGACCATCCGAAGTGCTCGGGTACAACACGACGATCCGGACCTGCTGTACGTCGAAGCTCAGCTCCAGCGCATCTCCAACAACTGCGCCAGCGCCGTCCCTCTGTACGAGGCCTTCCTGGCGACGGACCCACCCGACGAAGACCGGGTCGAGGTCGACCGCAATCTCAGCGAATGTCGCGACGAGCTGGGCGTGGCGGAGCCTGTCCCGCTGCCACCCGTCGAGCCGCCCCCGCCTGTACTCGTCGACCCGCCCGCGGAGTCAGAACCCGGTCCCGCGGAACCTGCCCCTGCGGCACAGGGTCCCGACCGGCTCGGTCTCGCGCTTTGGATCAGTGGAGGCATACTCGTCGCGGGCGGCGCTGCAACCTACGGTGGAGCGTGGGGACTTCGAGCTCGTCGTGACGCCGGGGACCCAACGCTCGATACGTACTTGGAGCGCGAGCAGACCGCGGGCACGCTCAGCGGGGTCGGAATCGCGTTGGCGGCGACGGGGGCCGCGGTCCTCCTGGGTGCCACGATCCGGCACGTCCTTCGGCGCCGCTGACCCAGGGGCGTGATACGGTCACTTCGCGAGGCCTTCGCGCAGCGATGACCGACGAGCACGAGCCGATCGACAGCACCCCAGACCTGGTCGGCCGCCAGCTGGGGCGCTACACGTGCCTGCGAAAGATCGGCGCTGGAGGGATGGCGGTGCTCTACTTGGCGCAGCGCACCGGAGCAAAGGGCTTCACCAAGCAGTTCGCGCTCAAGCGCATCAAGCCCAAGTACGCCACCGACGACAACTTCATGCGCATGTTCATGCGCGAGGCCAAGCTTTCGGCCACACTCGACCACCCCAACATCGCGCAGGTGGTCGACTTCGGGCAGGACGGCCAGGAGCACTTCATCGTAATGGAGTACGTGCATGGTGTCGACCTGCGCGGACTGATTCGGAAGAGTGTCGACAACAAGCTCCCACTCGAGTGCGCGCTCTCGGCGGGAACCCGGGTCTGCGCCGCCCTTCATTACGCCCACGAGAAGCGCAGCCCAGAGGGGCAGCCGCTCGAACTCGTTCATCGCGATGTTTCGGCGACCAACGTTCTGGTCAGCCTCGACGGCGCGATCAAGCTGACCGACTTCGGCATCGCAAAGGGATTCGCCTCCGACGGCACGGGAACGAACTCCAGCATGCTGGTCGGGAAGCCCGGCTACATGTCACCCGAGCAGGTCCGGTGCGAGGCTCTAGATCGGCGTAGCGACGTCTTCTGCATCGGTATCTTGCTGTATGAGATGACGACTGGACGGCGCTGTTTCTACGGCGACAGCGTGTTCGCGGTGCTCAACGCCACCCAGCGCGCCCAGTACGTCAAGCCGACGCGTCGCGACCCCAACTTCCCGGCTGGGCTTGCGGCGATCATCGAGAAGACGCTCGAGGCCGACCCCGCGGCGCGCTACGATTCGGCCCGCGACCTTCAGCTTGCGCTCGAAGACTTCGCGCTCGATCACCGGATCCGAACCTCGGACGCGGTTCTCGCCGACTATCTCGCAACGTTGGATCTCGAACTCGACGACCCCTCGAGTTGGGCTCCGCAGTCCCCCGTTTCGGGTACATCCATGCGGGAGTCCGGCGGCACCGCGTTCATGCTGTCCGGAGGGGTCGAGGCCGCCCCAGCTTCTGTCCCCGAACTCGAATCCCCGACCCATCCGTCGCCGAAGCGCCCATGGTTGGCCGGCGTTGTGCTGGGACTCGTCGCGGTCGGCGGCGTTGCACTTGCAAACCCGTGGGCAAGCCAAGCCACCACATCCCCCAGCCCCGCCCCCTCGCAACAGCCTGCAGCGGTGATCACTCCGGACTCTCCTGGCCCCGCACCCGTCGCGGAACCTGAGCCCGTCGTGGAACCCGCGCCCGAGCCCCAGCCCCAGCCCCAGTCCCAGCCCCCGCCCCGGCCCGATCAAACCCCGCAGATGATCGACCTCTCCCCGGCGCCAGCAACTCGTGCCAAGAAAAAATCTCGTCGACGTAAGGCCAAGAAAAAGCCGAGCCAGAAACCTGACTCGGCACTCGAAAACCTGCTGCCGCCCTCGCGACGTAAGGGTTGAGGTCAGCCGCGCAGGCCGGCGAGTTCGGACGAGAAGTCTCCGAAGTCTCCGCCGTACCCTGCAGCTCGCATCGCCGTGAGTGTCACCTCCGCGGGGTGGCTGCCTTGGCCATCGATGTGTTGTCCCGCGACGAGGCCACCCACGTTTCCGGCAACGAGCACCGACATGTTCTGGGTAGAGTGCGTGCTGTACCCACCATCGATCGGGTCTTCTCCGTGTCCGCCCTCAAAGCACAGCACGAGCGCAGTGTTGTCGAGCAGCGAGCTCCCGTCCCACTCCGGCGTTTCCTTGAGCATGCGGACCAACTTCGCAAACTGACCGACGTGCCAGCCGACAACGTCCCCCATCGCCTCTTTCGGCATCGCACCGGTGTGTCCGATCTCGTGGATGTCGATGTCCCAACCCGCGCCGATGTTGGACGCGCCCATCCACGACTTCCAGTTTGTCATCTGTAGGGAGGCAAAACGCGTGACGTCGCAGCTAAACGCCATCCGGATCAACTCCATCTGCCGCATCGCGCGAGTGTCTTCGTCGCTCCACCCGAGGCTTCCGTCGATCTGGTCGACGCCAGCGACCTGACCGCCGAGGGCAGGATCCTCACCAGGATCCATCGGGCCCAGGCAGGCGCCGGAGATATCCCCCGCGCCACTGCGAAGCTGACTCTCGAGGAGTTCGACCTCGTGAAGGTGACGCTGCAACCGCTCTCGGTCGGAGCTTCCGAGTCGTGCCATCAGCGCCTGCGCGGCTCCACCGACCTCATCGAGTACGCTCGCGCGCCGTTCGATCGCGGCCAGCATCTCGGGTGATGCGTCCGGCGGCAAGAAGACCGAGTTGAGGTAGTTGAAGGTCTCGCGCGGGGATACAAACGGGTCGATCGGCGTGATCGAGCCACCGTCGTCGCGGAACGAGATCCGGCCGGCGGAGCCGCCGTTTCCTCCCATGTAGTCGATCGGCTGGACCCGCTGGCTGAGCGAGGGCACGACGGTATCGGGTGCCATCGACTGCACCATCAGCTGGTCGGAGCTGGCCCCGTCCATCCTCGCCTTGACGATCGCCTTCATGCCGGAGAGCTGAGGCGTCACCGTCGGGCCGAAGTGGAAGTCGAGCTCGGTGAGCCGTCCGCCAGGTGCCAGGGTTCCGCTGCCCCACGGGATCATGAGGTTCGACACCAACGAGACGTCCTGTCCAACGCCTTCGTTGAACAGCGGCTGTAGGGAGTGCATCGACGCACCCACCGTTTCGAGGTCGCCGTGCGAGCTGGGAACGAGGATCTCGCCCTCGTTCGGGGTGTTGTATCGACCGCTCGAAGTTCCTGCGTAGCAGAAGACATAGCGCGTTGGGGTGCCCCCCCCACCCGCAACAGCGGAGCGCGGCAACATCGATTCGAGCACCGGGAGGCAGAGCGCAGCGCCGCCGGTACCGGCCAGAAAACTTCGTCGAGAGAGGCGTCGGGACATCAGTCGTTCTCCGTGTGCTGGCGAGCAAATCCGAAAGAGGGGTCGGTGACATGCTGAAGGAGGAGTTCCTTGAACTCGAAGTCACCTTCCCCGAGTTCCTCCATGGTGCGCTCGATAATTCCGTTGTCGACGGCGTCGAGTTCGGTACGACCGACGGCAAAGCGATAGGCCTGCTCTGCGAGGCATTGGTTGAGCAACTTGCTGTCTGAGAGCAAGATCCCAAGCTCTCCAGGCCCGTTGAACTTCCCAAGTCCAGGCACCTCCCCATCGCCCTCGATCTCGCACTCGGGTTTGCCCGGGTCCGTTGGACGCCATTGCCCAAACTCGTCGTAGTTCTCGAGACCGAAGCCGAGCGTGTCGAGCATCGCGTGGCAGCCGGCACAGCTGGCTTGGGTCAGGTGAGCCGCCGCTTCGTCGATCTTGCAGGCGCCCTCAACCGGTTCGGGGGGCGGTGGCACATCGGCGGGAGGCTCGGGGACCTCCAAGCACAGAAGCATGGAGCTGACGACATGGCCGCGAACGATCGGGCTTGTGTCGCCATCCTTGAACCCGTTGGAGAGGAAGGTGCCGTGGGAGAGAATCCCGGTCCGTCCGCTCTCGCCGTAGTTCACCCAGTCTCCCGCGGTGTTCGCCGGAGCTTCGATCCCGTAGTGCTGAGCAAGGGCATCATCCACAAACGTCTCTTCGCTGCGGAAGAGGTCCTGCCAGACCACCTCTTCGTCGAAGACGACGCGGTTGATCAGCGCCGCCGTCTCCGCACGCATGGAGTCACCGAGGTCGCCGCCGATCGCCATGACCTCGTAGCCCATCCACATCGCGTGAAAACGCTGGACACGCTGTTTTGCGCGCTCGTCTGCGAGCATCCGGATCGCTTCGGTCTCGATGTCGCTGGGCGTGCCGAGCCGACCCGCCGCAGCCGCATCGAGCAGGGCATCGTCAGGACCGACCCCCCACAACAGGAACGACAACCGCGAGGCCACCGCCCAATCGTCGAGCCGGACCACGTCGGGGTCCTCCGTGGGCTCCCCCGCGTCGATGCGATAGAGGAACTCGGGGTGCTGCAGGAACATTCTGACCGCGATGGCGATGGCCATGCTGGAGTCCCCTGCAACCTCGGCCTCGTCCATCATCCAGGTGCCCCAGCGCGTCACCTCTTCGTCCGTCACCGGCCGTCGAAGCGCCCGACGGCCAAACGATCGGACAAAGGTGTCGAAGCAATCAGCGTCCACGGCCGACGCCTCACACGGCACCACAGCACCCCAAAGCTGAGGATCGTCGAGAAGGCCTTGGGCCGCCTCACCGGCCAACGACTCAGCGGCCACAATGAGCGATGCAGACTCGGCCTGGGTTGTGTAGTCGTTGTCGAAGGGCACCAGGTCGTCGGAGGGAAGCGAAGAGGCTCCGCTCGCCAACGCCACCCCGGTCAGGTCTTGGACCGTCTCGACGTACTCCACCCGTGTCAGCCGGCGCATGCCCGAGTGGGCGACCAGCTGAGGAAGCTCGGGGACCTCTGCGTCCCCACCAGATTCACCGGACCCGTCCGAGTCATCTGCGTTGCCGGACGCCGAAGGTCCAGCCGACTCGGAATCCGCGCCCGCGGTCACCCCGACTTCAACACCGGAGTAGCAGCCAGCCACCAGAGCAAGTCCGGCCAGCGGCGCCCACATCTTCCCGTCCGTCATCGTCCCCCAGGTAACCCGAGTGCCAAAACTGTCCGCGACCGAGCCCATCTTTTTTCGGAGGCGCCCGTAAACCCATGAAACAAAACTGGTTATCTCCTGCGACCAGGACGGGTGTTCGACAAGACACGGCCGGCCATGTCAGTGTCACTCGGCGGTGGGGCAGCGACGATTTGAAGCGACCTGGGTGTTTTGCGCGATCCTCGCAGGGGGATGCACAGGCGGTGAAGCGACGGACAGCGCCTCCCCCACAGGCACGGCTTCGGCCGGAGCAAGTACGGGTGAGGACAGCGACGACACCACGACCGGCCCGACCACCGCGGGAGTCACAAGTGCGGTCCCGACCACCGCGACACAGTCTTCCAACACATCGCCTACGGCGTCCGATCCGACGCTCGACCCCTCCGACTCCGACGAGGGCTGCCTAGGATGCATCAACGCGGCGGGGATCTGCGAAGCCGGCGAGTTCGACGAGTCGTGCGGCCGCGGCGGCTCCCCATGCGTGGTCTGCGAAGGCGCATCCCAGTGCGCCGAGGGTCTGTGCGAGGCACCGCCTGAATGCGGACCGGACAACTGCGACGGGTGCTGCGCTGGCGACGACTGCGTCGAGCAGCCGACCGATGCCCAATGCGGCGCGGATGGTTCGGAATGCACCGAGTGTGACAGCGAAGCCACGTGCACCGCAGGCGTCTGCGAACTTCCCTGCGAGGACACATGCTTCGGCTGCTGCACCGCCGACGGCGAGTGCATCGACGATGAGGACCAAGATGCGACCGCGTGCGGGTACCTCGGCTTCGACTGCGAGGCGTGCGTCGGCGACCAAAACTGCGACTTTGGTGTGTGCAGCTCCCCCGGCTGCCTCGAGACCTGCGATGGGTGTTGCATCGGCGACACGTGCTACGACGGGTTCGACGATACCGAATGCGGCTTCCAGGAAACCTGTGAGGTCTGCAGCGACGGACAGTCCTGCGACGGGGTGGACTGCGCACCCAACCCCGGCGTGCAGTGGCAGGTCACCCTCCTCGATGGCGAGATCGTGGCCATGCAACCCGGTGGCGGAACGTGGGATGCCTTTGGCGGCGCACCCGACCCCTACCTCGACATCGCCGAACTCGACTTCGAATCGATGTTCCCCGACAACACGCTCGACCCGGTGTGGAACGAGACCGTCACCTCGGCCGTCCTCACGCCCACCCTGCAGGAGCCGCTGACCTTCCGCATGCGTGACTCGGACGTGTTGGTCGACCAGCTCGTCGGCACATGCACGGTCAACCTCCCGGACGATGCGTTTGGCGGTCTGCACGAGGTCGTTTGTGAGGTCGATGGCGACTTCGCATGGTCGGTCCTGCTGTCGATCCAGACGGTCACCAAATAGTCCTCCTCGGCCGCGCTCCCCCCCACATCCGGTCTTCACGGATTGCGGGTGAGCGTTGGCGCGGCAGCGTCTCTCTCACGCCAACGACCTGAACGGTCGACCGATCGATTGCAGGGACGTTCCCGTGTTTCTCTCCTCGGATCGTCCGCCAACAACCCCAAGCGTGCGGGTCACGGGCCGGTCGCCGAGTTCAGTAGGCCCCGGTTCCTCCAGTAACGCAGCGCACCGGAATCCTCGAACGCGCGCGCTTCGGGCCAACCCAGAGTCGGGCACGAGTTGACATCGCCATGACCTGAGGAAAGAGTCGCCCCCGAGCGTCGGAGACGGCGCATGCAGGGCTGACATGAAACTTGAAGTGCAATCACGAGCGATGATTCTTGCGACCGCGATGGCGCTGGCAGGATGTGGGGATGACACGTCCGAAGCCGACGGCTCGACCGGCTCCGCCGCAACCAGCAGCACCACCGAGGACTCCGGCCCCACGCCGAGCACGTCCTCGACGTCCAGCAGCGGGTCCACTTCGTCAGTCGACGACACGAGCAGCAGCAGCGGTTCCGACACTGGCAGTTCGACTGGCGACACGACCAGCGGGAGCGACGACTCGGATGGCAGCGGAGACAGCTCGTCGACCGGCTCCGTCCCCACCGTGACTCTCTCCGGAACCGTCACCGACTTCGGAACTCCCGACCCCCTCGCGGGCATGAGCGTTTGTGTCTTCGGGCAGAAAGGCATCCCCTGCGCGACCACCGACGCCCTGGGCGGCTACACCCTGATGAACGTGCCTGTTGCGGAGGGCGCAATCGAGTTCACCGGGCCCAGCCGCTTCCCTTCGTTGTTCTGGGGCGAAGGTCCGATGGAGGACCAGCTCCTCAACTACAACCTACTCTCCACGCTGGCCGCGGCCGTTCTCGCCGTCTCGCTGGGCGAGGAAATCGACGACGGCTTGGGGCACCTCGCACTCGCGGTCTCCGATGGTGACGGTTCGCTGGTCGAAGGCGTGTCGTTCACCATGACGCCTCCCTCGGGGGCGCTCGGCTACCTCACCCCGAAGGGCATCGACCCCATGCTGACCGAAACGACCCAAGTCGGGTTCGCCGGTTGGCTCAACGTCGATGTCGGCGAAGTCGAGGTCACCGCGAGTCATCCCACGCTGACCTGCGTCCCCGGACCCGGAGCACTCGTAGGAGCGACCCCCGACGCGCTTCGCATCGACGTGACGGCCGGATATCTGGGAAGCACATTCCCGTTCGTGTGTAACTGAAGGCACCGCGGGTCCCCGAGCGCAGATGTGCCGCTCCGGGACCGCACGCGGACGACCTCAGCGGACGACCGCGCGGCACCCTCCAAGGGAGCTCAGCCGCGCCGACTCGCCTTCGTCCGTCTCCGGCGGAGTCCCAAGAGCGCCACAAACTCAGCCCCCACGCTCCAGAGCCGGTCGCGCCGACGCTACAACCCGAGGGCCCGGACCTCTCCCCCGTATCCTGCCAGTATCTGCGCGCCATCTACAAACACGGGCGTCAGCCAACCCGTCTCCGAAAGGTCCCGAAACTCTGACCCCACGGAGACCCGCCCGTAACACCGCACCACCATGGTGTGCGCGCAGTGAACCCAACATCCGAGTCCCACGATCGAACTCGCTGGTCCACCGAGGTCGCATGTCTCCAAGAGGCCGCACGAGTCGCGCTGCGTACCGCGGGGCCACTCGAGGCCTGGCGAGCGACCTCCGAAGGTCGGCAGGAGATCTTCTTCTACCGCGACATCGTCATCCACGCGAAAGCCCACGGGCACGGCGGGGCCGAAGCGGTGCGCAAGATGCTGAGCGAGCCCACGCTCCCGTTTGTCCTCCGCTCCGGCCGCTGGCCCCGACGGCACACGATGCTCATCGAGTGGTCTCGACTCCTGGCGGAGCTACGTCCGGTGAGCTCGGAGCGTCCCCGGGTTGAGCCCGTCTGTTATTCCGACCCCTGCGAGGCGACAGCACCACTGGGATTTCCCGCCCCCTGAGCACAGAGACGACGCGAACGACTCCACCGTACCCATCGGCGGCCGTTCGGCCCGTGGTGAACTCTTCCAGGGCTGCGGCTCCTCGGTGGTCCAGGGCTTCCGCAACCCGCAAACCACGCAGGTCCGGCTTGTGTCCTAGAGTGTGCTCGACACGACGAGACGGGAACCTTGCTCCTGTCTGTACGTGACGAGAAGAGCGCACGTCATGCCGAAGTTGTCCCATCCGTCTCTCCTCCTTCTGCTCTCCCCTCTGGTGGCCGCATGCAGCACGGTCACAACAGGCGCCGCCTCCTCCTCCACGCCCGACACGACGCAGAACGCGGCTGCGACCGCCGAAGACGAAACCAACCCCGATGCTCCTGTCGCCGTCGTCAATGACGCCCCACCCATGCGGTTGGAGGATTGGCGCAAGGTCCAAAAGGATGGCGAGTCGGCATCCAAGGCACCCGAGCTGACGCAGCGCATCGAACAGTGCAAGCGGTTCATCGCATCCAACGAGGGCCACCACGCAGCCGGCGATGTGCTCGAAGCGCTCACCGACGCGATGGTCGAACAGGGCAACTACGACGCCGCCGAGTTGGCCCGATTCGTCGAAATGCGATGCAAGACGGACGAGGACGCGACGCGGCTCCCTGTCGAACTCGTCCGCGAATACCACGTCAAACACGGTCTCCCGATCGACAGCGCACTTCGCATGCTCGACGAAGCCCGCGCCCGGCTCGACCGCGACTGGGACCAAGATGTCGACGCCGAAAAAGATGACGCCAAGAAGCGCCGCGCGGCGATGTGGATCGACTACCAGCGCATGCAGACCTACGTGCTCGAAGGTCGCATCCATCTCGACCATGAGTCACCCACGGCCGCGCTCTCGGCCCTCGACCGCGCCGCGAAAGCAGCCCTGAATGTGCCTTCGGGCGTGATGCTCAGCGGGGAGACCACGCAAACGCTCCCCACAGGCATGCAGGACAAGCTTCATCTGCTGCGCGCCGCGGCGCTCCACCAGCAGGGGCGCACCGACGAGGCCAAGGCGGCATTCGCCGACACCGTCGGGTTCATCAGCGACGTCAAGTTGCGTGAGCTGTACGACAAGACCAAGCAAGACCTCGGCCTCGACAGCAAGTCCGCGCGCCTGGTCACCGCCGAGGCTCAGCTCGCTCAGGACTTTGCGCTCAAGGACCTCTCGGGCAAGACGGTCAAGCTCAGCGACTACCGCGGCAAGGTCGTGATCATGACCTTCTGGGCCACGTGGTGTGGGCCCTGCAAGAAGGAGATGCCGGTCCTACAAAAGTTCCTCGCAGCCAACAAAGACAACGGCGTCGAGGTGCTCGCGATCAACACCGACAACTTCAACTCGCGCTCGAAGGTTGCCCCCTTCATGAAGAAGGAGGGGATCAGCGGGTTCACGGTTGTCTTCGAAGATGCAGAGCAGCTGTCCTCGTACAACTACTCGGGCATCCCAGCGCTGTACGTCATCGACCGCGAGGGGCGCATCGCCCACGCACGGACCGGATACGACGCCGACCTGCAGAACAAGCTCGCCAACGAGGTCGCGCCGCTGATCAGTGGCGAAGACAAGGACTCCAAGCGCTCGTTGCTCTCCGTCGAGATGGCCCCCGCAGGCTTCGACGTCCAATGGAAGCGCCCGGTCGCTGGCAACGCCAAGGCGATCGCGATCGCGGGTCGAGGTGCGGGAAAGCCCGGCGAACTCGGCATTGTGGGGCGCGAAGGTCTGATGCGGTGGACCGCCGCGGGAGAGGCTGCGGGCTCAACTCCGCTGAGCGGCTACACGAGGGCTGCTCGCGCGGCCGACCTCGATGGTGACGGCAGCCAAGAGTGGATCTTGGCCGGATGGCAATCGCTCAAAGTCGTCGACGCTCGAGGCGAACTCTACTGGGACTACAGCACCTCGCGAATGGCCGATGTCAAAGGCATCACCGACCTCGACGGTGACGGGTTCGCGGAGATCATCGTGAAAGACGAAGACAAGGTGCTGGCCATGAAGGCCGTGCCCGAGGCGCGATGGAAAACCGACGGCATCGATGGCCTGGAGGCGGTCGCGGTGTCGGGCTCCGACGTTCTCGTTCAGGTGGACGGATCCATCCTGCGATACGGCGCGGACGGCAAAGCCCGCGGAAAAGGTACGAAGGCCCCTCAAGGCATGCAGGCCGGCGGATCGACAACCCTCGACGGCAAGGACGTCGACATCTACCTCGGGCGTTGGGACGATGCTCCAATCACCGACTTCGACGTCGATGGAGACGGCGAGGCAGACATCATCGTCACGAGCCGCGGCGGGGTCGTGGCCTACAACCACGCGGGGACGCCTATCCTCAAGATCCGCGGCGAAGGGACGTCGCTGTCGACCGCGGTCGGAGACCTCGACGGCAAGCCGGGCGCCGAGCTTGCGATCTTTGTCGAGCACTACGGACTTGTCGTGCTCGGCAAGAAGAACTGAGCCTTATCGCAGGGTGCGAAACTCGCTGGCTGCGTCGTCCCAGGTTCTCTTGGGGCGATGCGCTCGGCTGATTTCTCGAAGGTCCGCGAGGTAGGCGGGAGCTTGGGCATGCCGACGGAGCTCGGTGACAAGCGCAGGGACGCCGTCGACCACGACGCCCGAGGGCACCCGCGACACGAGCTGCGCAACGTGGCCGCCGCGACGCGCCAAGACGGGCACTCCGCATGCCTGGGCTTCGGCGATCGCCATGCCGTAGGACTCGACCGTCGCCGCGGACACCAACACATCCGCGCGCCCGATCACATCGAGGGCTTCTTCGGGCGGGCGGGCGCCAAGAAACGCGACAGGGAGGCCAACCGCAGCGTCTTTGCACGCTTGGGCATACTCGGGTTCCGCGGCCTGATCACCGAGGACCTCCAGCCGCCACGGCTCCGTGGGAGGCGAACGACGGACTTCCTCGATGAGCTCGAGCACGCCCTTGCGCTGGGTAACGGTGCCGACGAGGAGTGCGGTCATCACCCCATCGACGGGATCCGCGACGCTGGCAGCAGCGCTCACTCCAGGCTCGACGAGCGCAAGACGTTGCATCGGGACACCAAGCTCGGCAACCGTATCGAGCATCCAGGCTCCCGTACACACCACGAGCGCGGCGTGCCGTAGGGCCAGCCTTTCAAACGACTCGAGCTCGGTGCGTCCTTCGAACACCGATGGCAAGTAGTGTGCGAGCAACCCCATGGGGCGACGGCTCCACAGTTCGGCAACGTGGGGCAGGAAGAGCGAATCCACCCACGCAAACCCCTCGCAGTCGGCGGCGGCCGCGACGACCTCAACCCGATCGCCACATCGGGTGAGCGCTTCACACAGGAACCGGTTGTAGAGGGTCCCACCGGTGATGGGCCCCTCCAACGGGGGGGCCACCAACCGGTGGTGAAGCGAGCTACTTGCGACGGCCACGATCGTCGATTCCTGGCGCCCCTTCGGGCAGGTACGGCACCATCGAAGAGCCCGGCTCGGCGCAACAACGGGCCAAAGCCCGCACCATCATCGAGAACACCCCTTCGTGGGCCAAGGCCGCGTCACGCCCGGAGTTGATCCCCAAACCGTCCACGAACCCCTGCTCTCGGAACTCCTCGAGGAGCGCAGGGTCGCGAGCCAGGATGTGGATCGGAACGTCGAACGTCTCGTCCTCGCGTGAGAGCAGAGGCGGCTGATGATCGCCCATGATGATGACGATGGCGTCCCGGTCGAGGTCTTCGACGTAGCGGGTCAGGAGCTCGAGGTCGTAGCGGATCGAGGCGGCGTAGGCATCGATCTTCAGCGCGTCGGCGTCGCCCATCCACATGTACTTGGGCTTGCGGCGTTGATACCGACGCATGCGAGCCATGAACTCCTGTCCCGGTGTCGCGATAGGATCCTGGTTCGCTGCGTCCGGCGATGCCTCGGCGTCGTTGAGGCTGCGCCAGTCGTCCTGGAACTCGGGGATGATCTGCCACGGCGCGTGAGAACTGACCATGTGGAAGTTGAAGAACGCCGGTCCTTCGATCTTCGACAGGACATGCTCTTGGGTGAAGCCCAGGCTGTACTGATCGGGGATGATGCCCCAACCGAAGCGAGGCCCCGTGTACTCGAGATCCAGAGCCTCCACCTGCTGGTCGTAGTTGTAACGATTGACCGCCTCGACCCCGGGACGAGGTTTCGCCTTGGGGGCCAGCAACACTGTCTCGTATCCTTGGGTGTCGAGGTACGCGACGAGGTTCGGCGTCTGCGAGATATCGGCGACGAGGTGCTGAAACACCGCCTCGAAGCGAACGTAGATCCCCGTGAGCAGCGTGCCTTCAGCCAGCCAGGAGCGGCCGCCGGAGATGGGAGCGCGGGAGAACGCGCTGACCATGTCCCACCCCTTGTCCCGAAGCCGGCTCTCCAGACCCGTGACTTGCTCTCGCCAGGCGGGACCAGCCTCTGCATCCGTGATGAGAAGGCGACCGTAGCTCTCGACCAACAGCAGATGGATGTCGGGCTTACGAGCCAGCGGGACCTGTTGCGGGTAGGCGGCGTAGGGCGAGTCGGAGATCCCGCGCTGCAGGGCTTGGTACATCCGCAGTGAAGCTGCCGCGTTGGTGCTGAGCGCGGGAGTCGTCCAATGCACCAAGCGTTCTCGCCGAGGTGTCTTCTGGCTGTTGTCGACGACGGTGCCAAGGCCGATGAGTGCGGCGAGTAGACCCGCCCCTATCAGCTGAGACCGCACCGACTGCGCACGAATCCCCGTCACCGTGACGCGCAGCAACACCCGAGCCAGCCAAACCACGAGCGCCGTCGCAAGGACGATGCCCAATAGACCGAGCCCGACTTTCCAACTCCAAAGGTCGAGGATCAGCACGGCAAAGTGCCGCAGCAAGAAGGCTTGGTCGTACAGCGGCGGGCTCTGGTAGATGATCGAACGGGCGATCAGCTCGTCCCAGAGGTAGATCCACAGCACAACGCCAGCAACGATGGCGGAGCGTTTGAGCCACACACCGTGGCGCCAGCGGACCGACACCACGACGATGCCGACCAGCAACAGCAGGTCACCGCTGGGGGCCAGCAGAACGGATGTCCGGTCCGGAACCTCGAGCCCGACCCCCGGCGCGATGAACAGGACGTTCAGCGCGAAGAGAGCGAGCCAAGGGCCGGCCACTCGGACCGCAGGGTGTCGTCTGATCTGCTCCAGCACGCGGAGCAGGACCGTAGATCACCCCGTCCCGCTTCGATAGTCAGATCCATCGTGTCCGCTGAAGTCAGTCCCAGGCCATGGAGCGGCCCAGCAGGCGCTCCAGACGCTCCGTCGAGGGGGCGAAGTACGCTCGAAGCCGTGCCGCCGTCTGCTCATCACGGGCGACGCTCGATGCCACGTTCAACTTGGCGCCTCCGACCCCGGAGAAGTTGAAGCGGTCGAGGTCGAGGAAGTCGCACAGGTTCTCGAGGACTCGGGCCTGGGCGTGGGGCTCTGCGAGGTCTTCCGTCCGAACCACGGAGACCTGTTCGCGAGGGAAGACGCCCAGCCAGCGACGCAGGCTCTCCTCGTACCGGCCAGGCGCGAGGTAGGGGCCGCGGATCCCCAAGCGCGACGCCCAGCGCTCGCGTTCGAAGTCGCGCCGGTAGTCGGACACGAATCGGAACTGCCATCGCCCCTCTTGCTTGAAGCGGACGTGCATCGCGTGATGCGAGAAAGCCCGGGCGACGGGATCGCGGGCGACGACGATGAGCTTGACCTTCGGCAGCACGTCGAAGATGCGGCGTGGCGGGACCGTCATCAGCATGTTCGCGGACGCTTCACCGGTGATGTACGTGCGACCTGATTCGATGGGCTTCGAGAGCTTGGTCTCGATGATCTGGTCTCGTTCGTCCAGGTCGAGGATCTGCGACTCCACCGCCGCATCGTCCGCGGACGGGAAGAACGAGCGGTACTGCTCGATGTCCCGGCGCACCACACGGCTGGACTTGGAAAAGAAGTGTGTCTCCTTGACGGTGCAAGGAAGGACCGCGGGATGCTCGGTGAGGTAGCGGTACAGGGAGGTCGTCCCGCACTTGCGCTCGCCGATGATCATGAAGCTAGGAAGGAGCCCGGTCATCCACCCTGAAGAGGGCGCAGCCTAGCAGCCACGGCTGGAGCCAGGGAGAACCGCGAGGGCGGGGAAGGCCCCCGTGGAAGCACCTCCGCGCACGCTCGTAGATCACCAAGTCGCGGGACCTGCAGCGGACCCCACCGCGCGCCTGGTACTCTGGGCAAACGTCGTGTCGCGAAAAGCGCATGCCCCATGACTTCGACTTTGCTTGACGGTTCTTCTGTGGACGCTGCTGCCCAATCGGGGTCCGGGGTACTTGCGTCCTTTGGGCCCAAGCGGGCCTGGTGTCTGCTCCTGCAGCTCGCCGACCGGCTGCGTGCCGGGGGCGAGATCTCAACGCCCATCGGCGTCGCACTCGACGCAGAGGACCACCTCGTCGAAGTCCCCATCGAACGTGCGACCGTGGTCCTCGATCCGGCCCAGAGCCGGGGTTGGTCCGTCCCCGAGGCGCTTGAGCCCGAGCTACCCCCCGCGAGCTGCGACCTCCTCGATCTCTTCGTGCCGCTGTGTGTGGGTGCAGATGCACCGTCCCTGGTTGTCGCCCACCTCGCGCAGTCGCTCGATGGCCGTGTCGCGACCGCATCTGGCTCTTCGAAGTTCATCAGCGGACGCGAAGATCTCACCCACACCCATCGGCTCCGCGCGATGTTCGATGCAGTCCTCGTCGGGGCGCGAACCATCGAACACGACGACCCGCGGCTGACGACCCGACTGGCACCGGGCCCCAACCCCACGCGCGTGATCGTCGATCCGACGGGCCGCCTTCCCAACACCCATCACGTCTTCACCGAGCCCGACGCAAGCACAGTCCTCGTTCGCGGGCCGGGTCGCTTTGACGCGCCTGCACACGTCGACGTCGTGGAACTGGAGTTGGAGGATGGCTGGATTCCGGCCCCAGTCCTGCTCGAAGCCCTCGCCGAGCGCGGCCTTCGCAGGGTCTTCGTCGAAGGTGGCGGCATCACGGTCTCGGGATTCATGAAGGCTGGCGTCCTCGACCGCCTCCACATCACGGTCGCCCCGGTCCTGATGGGCTCCGGTCGACCCTCGCTCAGGCTCCCTGAGATCGCCACGTTGGACGAAGCGATGCGAATTTCATGTCGCCACTTCACGCTCGGCCCGGACGTGTTGTTCGACTGTCCGCTACGCGGGACCAAGGGCTGAAGGTCACGGTTCTGCGGGCTCGTCACGGGCAAGGCCCGGCGTTGCGGCCCGGCGCGCCCAGAACCACGCCCCGGGCAGCGCGGCCACGAGATTGACTGCCCCAAAGGCAGCAGACGCGGCCACGCCCGCCGATGGGTCCAGGCCCGCGACTTCGAACAGGACCGCCGAGGCAGCCTCGCGTACTCCCCAACCTCCCACCGACAACGGCAGCGTCGTCAGGGCGAGCAACGTCGGCGCAATGAAGACCAACTGAGAGAGACCCAGCGTCGCACCGACTGCCTCGACACACCCCGCGTACATCACAACCAGGACCCCCACGCTCAGAAGAGAGAGTCCCAGCTGCGTGGCCCACGCTCCGCGGTGCACGAATGCTTCCCGGGCCTCGGCGGTCCCGACCGACCACCACCTCCCGATACGACCGCGGGCGACCGCCGGGATTCGTACGAATAGGGCAACGAGAACCGCAGCGCTGGCCAGAACCGCCAATACGATGAGCGCGAGTCGAGCCCCGGTTTCCGCCCCCCACACGACCAAGCCCCCCAGGACCACCAACCACAACGAGACCTGGCCCGACACCCGTTCGAGCACCACACTGCGAGCCGCGGCTCCTCGAGCTTCAGGATTGCGGCGACCGCTTTGGACCGCCCGCCCAACATCGCCCACAACGCCCCCGGGAACGACTCGGTTGATCAACATCGAGACGTAGTACTCGCGCGCCGCGACGCCCAGAGGGAGGTCAATCCCCATCCGACGCGCAGTGAAGCACCACCGAGCCGCCAGCAACAACGCCAGGGGAACCGAGACCACGAGCGCAACCCCAAGTGGAGCCAGCCGTGCTTCGGACAACGTGTCGAGGACAGCGCCGACGTCAACCCACCATACGACCGCGGCGAGCAGCCCGACGCTACCGACCACCCGCAAGACCCGGCGCGCCGTCGAAGACACGGTCACACGACGGACGTCCCGCGACGGTGCTGGAACACCCACACGAACGATCGCCCAAACGACACGACGACTCCCGCGGCGCCCGCGGCCGCCAACCAATCGAACGGCGGCCAGTCCAGGGTCAGCGCCGCGGTCAGCCCGACCATCAGCAGCGAGAACGCCCAGCGAGCGCTGGTTCGTACGGGCTCGGGCTCGCTTGGAAAGCGGTACGTGACCAGCACGAACAGGTAGCGCAGCCCGCCAACCCCGAGCATCCACAGGCCCATGCAGCCCAGGTCAACTGCGACGATCGATGCCAGCCCGGTCATGAAGGCGTCGGTCTCCATGTCGAACGCCGCACCGAACTTCGAGCTCTGGCCCGATCGTCGGGCGAGCTTTCCGTCGAGGCCGTCGAGCGCGAAGAAGGCCATCAGCAACAGACCCGCCCCGGGTCGCCGCAGATGCAGCGGCAACGCCAACATCGAAAACGCCAGGACGAGTCGGATGAGCGTGACAACGTTGGCCGCCCCGAACCGACCACTGGGCGTCCAGCGGCCTCGTGCACTCCACAGCCACGTCCCAAACATCCACACCGCCGCGATCACCAACGGACGGGTCTGCCCCGAGAAGCCAGCCCAGGCGAAGCCCAGGCCCAACGCAAGCGCGTGGTCGAAGGTGCGGCGGGGATCGAGAGGGTCGGACATTGCGGGCGGGTAGGATACGCAGCTTTCGCCAGCGAAGCGAAGCTTCCGTCGTCGCCTCCCACAAGCCCCTCGACTCCCTCAGCTTCCTCACTGAGCAACGAGTAGGAAGGCCATCGCCCCCCCGTCCTCTAGCCACGGCGCGTCGGTGGTGCAGTCCTCGTCCCAGCAGACCAGCTCCCGGGCGACGTCGACGACGAAGAGGAACGAACGCCCCCCCTGCTCGATGATCTCGGACTGTCCTTCGAACACGGTCGCTCCCGTCGGGCCGCCCGATGCCACTTTGAGCGCGGTGCGAGCGGTGGAGACCGATCCGTCCTCGGTGCAAGACGCCGAGGACTCCGCTTCGGCGGGGCACCCGCTGAGTCCGTGTACGATCTCGATTGCCCCAAGATCGACGTCCGCTTCGAAGCCTTCGACGGCCACGTAGCCGAGTAGGAGTCGGCCACTGAGCGAACGAACAACGGACGAGGAGCCCTGCGATTGAACGGTAAGCAGTACCGAGTCTCCCTCCGAGAACGGTACAGGGAGCTCCGCAAGATGTGTCGAGACGAAGAGGCTCGCGATGCCCGTGGGGCAAGCGAACTCCAGTTCGACGCTGCCCTCGTTCGCATCCTGGATGCGGACGACCGTGCACTCGGTATCTCGGAGAGGGCCGAGCGTATCTACGGAGTACCCAACCGAGGCCGTCGCCCCGGCGTTCGTCCCACAGTCCAACGCGGGAGGGCTGTAGTCGACGCAGGAAAACCCGCCCCCGTCCCCGCTGCTTCCGGACTCGAGCGTCTCATCGCTATCCCCAGAGGGCATTGTTCCAGGCCCCGAGTCCTCTGAAGACGCCCCCTGGGTTTCGCTCCCCGAGGGGTCTGTCGTGTTCTCGGTCCCTGTTTCGTCCAACACTCCGGACTGCACACATCCCGCGAAGGGAAACGAAACAATGAGGACCGAAGTTCGGAGCAAACGCGTGTTCATGTTCCTGACTTGTCCGGCTGCGCCCGCATCTATGACGGGCCTGCACAACTCTTTTCAACCCGGACGGCGGCCGCTGACTCGGGGTAGTGACGAAGGAACAACGCAGCTTCGCCACGGGCCTGCACGACCTTCCCTAGTCCACACAGGGCCTGAATCCGAATCGCCGATCGCAGGTCCGTGAACGCGCTGCGAGAGAACTGCTCCGCGTGTCGGTCGGTGAACTCCAGCGCCTCCTGGAATTCACCACGTCCCAGCGCAGACGCGGCATCTCGGAGCAGCGCGTTCTCCGGCGCAAGGGCACGGGGCCCCGGCCGTTCCCGCGTTGGGGTGGGAGAGACGACGATGTGACTCGGAGCTCGAACCATCGCCTCGGCCGCGGACTCAGAGTCCTCTTCAGCTGCCAATCCCGGTTTCGTGGGCGAGAGTTGTTGGGGCGCGGGGGCAGCCAGCTGGGAGTCCTCCCCCGCATCGGCAGGCCGCGGTCGAGGGTCCGGCTTGGACACAACGCCAGCGCGTCGAATGTGGGCCGTATCGGGCAAGACGCGATCGACGACGACGAGCCCGGCCACTGCCACAGTCGCGCCCAGTCCGATGGCAATCCATGCCGAGCTCAGAGAAGCCGTCCATCCGGTCGCCACCAGCGGTGACTCGCTCAGCACGGAAGCAAGGGCCGCCCAAGAGCCCGCGCTCGCGCGCGGGTGGTCTCGTTTAACGGCCGCTGGATCCGCCAGCGCTGCCCGGAACCCCAACCGAAGCTTGCGCATACGGGTGTAGGTCGTCTGCAGATTACGACCGAACGCCGCTGAGATCTCAGGACCCGTCATTCCCTCGACCTCAGCGAGAACGAAGATCTCTCGATCGGTGACACTGAGTCCCGCAAGGTAGCGATTGAGCGTCTCGATCGCCTCGCGTGCATCCGCGGTCGCCGTGCGAGGCGATGCGGTCCCCAGCGCCCGGATGCGTTCCCGACGACGCCGACGCGAACGGCGGTAGTTGCTCGCGACCCGTCGAGCGATGCCGTAGAGCCACGCCTTGGCAGAGGGACCCTCGAACGTGGACCGTCGCCGAAACGCGACCACGAAGACATCCTGAACCGCGTCCTCAACCGCCTCCGGGGCGATGCCGAGACGGTGCAGCGTGTACCAAACGAAGCCGTGGTAGCCGTCGTAGACGGCGCGAAAGTCGCAGTCCGGGCTGATCGGTTGGCTGGCTTCGGCCACTTGCCTCCCCAGTGTCCACATCAACGTCGATCTATTGGAAGAAAGAACTCAACCCCCGCCAACGCCCGCAGAGACACCGCCCGGGTGCGGAATGCACTTTCGTCACCCACCAAGATCCGAGGGACCAGCACCGAAACAGCAACTTCCCCTGCCGCAAAGAAGCCAACGTGCTCTCCACCCACCGCCACCCCCCCGCGGACGGATGGCGCCAGCCAAGGCAGGCTGAGGGTGGTTCGCGGCCGCTGCCCCTGGGTCTGCGCCCGCAAGGCTCCAGCCTCGAGCCCCAGACAGGTCGGAAACTCCACCCGGCCGGAGAGAAGTCGGTGACACACGCGTGCCCCGGCCGCTCCGAGTTGCAGCACGCTTCGGGTCCGGTCGAAGGTCTGCCGCTGAGGAAACAGATACAGCCCGAACACCTCCGCACGCCAATGAGCCCACCGAACACCGGCGGTCAGGGCCGTGCCCGCATCGACAGACGGCAAGCTCCCGAACTCGACCAGCGGAGCGATTCGAACGAGAATCGCGTCCGGCGGAGACAAGCGAAACGGCTGAGGTGTCACACTCGGCGAATCCGATGCACCGCGGTCCGGCTCCACAACCTTCGATGTTCGCGCACCAGTGACCTCAAGCTGGTCCGAGGAGTTCGGCGGTTCGGGCTCGGGGATACGTGGTCGCGGAATGATTGGCGTCGGAGACTTCGAGACTCGCGGCGCCTCGGCCCCGGGCTCGAGTGCAACTGCCACGACCAGCGCGGTCGCGTCGACCAAGTCCCCGCAGGTCTCGGACTCGGCGGAACGCTCATCATGCCGACCTGCGAAGTCCGTGGCGATACGAACAGAAAACCGGTCTGACAACTGCACGACGGTCGCCGCCACGTGCATCAATCCGTCGCCCCCGGCAGCGTTGGGGGCGAGTGCGGCGATGCGCTCCCTCAGCTCCTCCGCTTCTGGACACGACGGAGGTGCCTCCCACGTCAATTCGTAGGCGGCGGGCCAGCGCTGTTCGGTCGCGTCCGCTTCCGGAGCCAGCACCAGTACGGCAAGCGAAGCCAACAGCACCCTGCCGGGTTATCAGCCCCGGTCGTGCCTCGCAATCGAAGCAGGACAACACGGGAAGCGGCGTTGGCCCAGCTCGCGCAGGCCAGCAACCGGTGAGCGACAAGCTCCGGTCACAACGCAGCGTCGTACGCAGCCCAAGCCACGTGCGACTCGTGCAGCGACACCTTCATCGACGCGAGCCCATCCGAGCCAGGTCCAACCACGCCGGAGTCGATCTTGGCTTTCATCTTGTCGAAGATCACTTTGGCCAAGGCCTCGGTCGTGGTGTTCTTGCCCTCGAACTCGGGCATCTCGTCGAGGTTCCGGTAGGCGTAGTCTCCGACGATGGCCTTGAGCGCGTCGGAGGCTCGGCCGATGTCGACGACGAGACCGTTGACGTCGAGCTCGGCGCGGCGGAACTCGACGTCGACCACATAGGTGGCACCGTGAAGGCGCTGGGCGGGTCCGAAGACCTCACCGCGAAAACTGTGGGCGATCATGACGTGGTCGCGGACGCAGACGGTAAACATGGCCACTCAGTAGCAGATCCGGTGGCACAACACCGGCTCGGATCGCTCCGATGCGGGCGCCAAAATGCGAGACATCACGGCGGGCATGGTCTCGAACGGAGACTCTCCGGAGATCAGCACGTCGAGCACGTCGTCGCAGAGCAACTCGAGGGCCACACGGAGCCGACGTCCGTAGCTCCAGCGAGCAGCCCGTGAGGCTGGAATACGGCCGACTTGGGAGGAGACGATCTGAAGGCGACCGGGGTGGAACTGAGCCCCGAGCTCGAGCGAGACGGGCTTGTCGCCGTACCAGCTCACCTCGACGATCCGTGCCTCGAGACCAGAGGCATCGACTGCGGTCTGCAGGCCAGCAGAAGTGGCGCTCGCGTGAAACACAACGTCGGCTTCGGACCACGTCCCCGGCGGGACCGCGAAGTCGACGCCCAGCGCGGACGCGACGGCTTCCCTCCGCTCGTCGACATCGACGAGTTGAACGTTCGTGCCGGGGATGCGGCCACACAGGTAGGCGACCAAACATCCGACCACCCCTCCGCCAACCACCACAACGCGGTCGCCGGGAGAGACGCCGCCGTCCCACGTCGCGTTGAGTGCGGTCTCCATGTTTGCGGTGAGGACCGCGCGTCCGGGCGGAAGCGTGCCGGGTAGCTCGGTCACCATGCTCGATTCGACGCAGGCCCAGCTTTGGTGTGGGTGAAGGCAGAACACCCGACGACCTGCGCCTTCCCCTTCGGTGACTTCCCCAATGAGGCAGTAGCCGTACTTGACCGGCAGTGCCAGCGAGCCTTCCTGATGCGGACCACGCATCCGTTCGTGCTCGGCTCGGGGGACCCGCCCGTGAAAGACGAGGGACTCGGTGCCACGACTGACGCCAGAGAACAGGGTCCGAATCCGGACCTGGTCACGCTCGGGCGCGGGAACATCCAGCGAGCGCAGCTCGCCTACACCTGGCTGCACAACCCAAAACGCCTGAGCGCCTACCGAGCCCCGAGTCATGCCGCAGCCTAGCAGCCCCCGGTGAACCCTAGCGCGGCCGATCGCGAAGGAGATTTCGACTGTCGCGACGTGGACGCACCGCGCCTCCAAACTTGAGGGTCCGTGTTCGCTCGAGTTCCGCTATCTTGTCGTTGGTGGCTGCCTCCGTCCTGCCACGCGTTGCGGCCTACCTGGACCAACTTCCCGGTGGAATCGACGCGTTTCCCGAGGCGGAGGTCAAATACTCCGTGGTCGCGACGTGGCTGGAGGGCCACGACGCAACGGCCCTGGTCAGCAGCCTTCCCGACGCCGTCCACCCCCTCCTTCAACGAGAGTTTCCCGTCACGCGGTGGGTCCCAGAGGTTCACGCGACGATGGTGTACCTCGGGCTCCGAGAGCGGTTCTTCGAGAGCGACGATGCCTTTGTCGCGGACGCATTGGAACGCAACCGCACCCTGGTGAACAAGCCGATGTACCGCATCCTCCTGGGTCTGTTGTCCAAGAGCCGAGCTGTCAAAGGGGCGTCGGTCACCTATTCGCAGCTGCACCGAGGTACGGAACTGATCGTCGTCGGCGGGGACGACCACTGGGAGGTCTATATCGTCCACCCGCCACACTTGGTGCCTCCGATTCTTGGTCGCTGCTACGCCACAGCCATGCGGGCTGCGCTCGAGGTCAAGGGCTACGAGAACGTCTACTGCAAGCCCATCGCGTTTGAGCCCGAGCGCACGCACCTCCAGGTACGCTTCGAGTAACCTCTTCCATGCCTGCTAGGGGCAGGACGGAAGTCGACCGACGGCGAACTCCCGGACATGGATGAACCCCTCCGGTGGCTGCGAGGCCGCGTCGGTCCACGTCGCTCCGTCGGGCGAGTGAGCGTACACGGCCCCGCCTTCGCCGAAGAAACCGAGCTCGGGGTGCCATCCCAGGCGCCCACCATCAAGGCCGGCGTTGCCCAGCGGGGCCCAGGCCTCGCCATCTTCGCTCGCGAACACCTCCCCGCTCTGCACAAGCGCGAGGAATCCTCCCTCGTATGACGCAACGTCGGCGATCTCCGAGCCCACGTTTCCAGCCTCGACCCAGGTGAGTCCGCCGTCGTCACTGACGCAGGTTGGACCCGCGCCCCCACCGATCAGAAGCCGACCGTCGTGCGCGGTGAATCCACCGACGTGCTGCACGTAGCCGACGCACTCGGCGGTCGCCCCCGTGCCACTGTGCCAGGTCGCACCTCCGTCCGCGCTGACTTGAATCGTCCAGGACTGCTGCGCCTCGTAAGCCTCGGTGGCGATCAGCAAGAGCCCTGGCTCAGGCAGGTATTCGACTTCGCGAAAGTGGCCGGAGTACGAGAGTGTCTCGGGTTGCTCCGCCGTCCAGGTGTTGCCGTCCGCCGAGCGCCACAGGTACGAACCTGCAAGCAACACAAACTCGTCTCCCACAAACTCCACTCCGCTGGCGCCGTTGCCAGGCCGCGCCACCCCTTCAGGGGTCACGAACGCCTCGTCGGAGAGGTCCTCCCAAGTCACGCCATCGGTCGAGCGCAAAATGTGAGCCGGCGCGCCCCATCCGGTGGCCGCAACGAACGCTCCGTTCCCAAACGTCAGGCCCCCAAACGCTGCGTAGTCGCTGTGGTCATCTTGGATGCCAAACTCGTGAAAGTCGGTCCAGCTCTGCCCATCACAGCTTCGTGCGGTCTGACCGCCATGCGCCAGGGACACCACGACCGGAACCCCCTCCGGCTCCCCCGTACTGCCCTCGGTCTCGGTGGGACCACCCGAGGTCGAGCCATCGTCGGTCGACGTTTGCGGGCCATCACTGCTCGTGCCGTCTTGGCCGGATGTGCTGGACTGGGAGTCCGTGGTCGGTCCTGCACTCGCGCCGTCGGTGGCCGTCGGCTCAACGCGACCGGAGCTTCCTGCGTCGGTGTCTCCTCCGTCGCCCGCGTCGGAGTCGCACCCGAGCAGCGCCACAAGAGTGAAAGCGGCTACGCCTCGAGCCACGGAAGCATCTCCCCTCGGACGTTGCGAACCGACTCCGGGTACAACGGGTCTCGGCCCTCGCCGATGAACAAGTTGGGATACCCACCGCCCGGATCGATCTCGTAGTCGGAGGGCTGCAGCCCCATCGCTTGCAAGGCCGAGCCGAGGTACTGCTGGTGAAGCAGGCCCGGATGCAGCCGAACCGGCGTCCCTTGATAGAACTTCTCCTCCGCCAGCACGTCCCTGTTGCGGTAGTCGATGAACTGACCGGTGCGCAGGCATCCACCAGCGCCGCCCGCCGTGACGACCGTGGTGTCGATCGACTCGTGCGTGAAGGGACCGGATTCCTGCGTCCACTGGACCAAGGTGTTGTCCAACACGGTCGTCCCATCCCCCTCATCGACATCGAGCTTGGCGATGAGGTCCAGCATGACGCCCTCGAACGTGGCCTGGTTGGCTGCCCACAGGTTTCCTTGGCGCTCGCCGTCGGGAAGGTGAGCTTGGTGTGCCACGTCCTGGTGCCAGTCCCCCGTGTAGTCGTTGAACAGGTGCGTGACACCAAGGACGGCGATCTTCGACGTGCCACAGAGAAACGCGGTGACGATCACGTCGTTGAACAGCGACCAGAAGTCGGCCTGGAGCGCCGGGTTGATGTGATACGAGGGGTCGTAGAACGGCTCGGTGGAGTCCGTGGTCGGCACGTCCACATCGCCGCAGGACACCGTCACACCCAAGCGCCGCTGCAGCTCGTCAATGCGTTCGATGTGCTCGTCGAGCCTCTGGCGGTCACGCGCGGAGAGTCGGCGATTGCTCTGGCGCAGCGAGTTGTAGTTCTCCAAGACCCGATCGATGACCGGCGGGCGCGGCGACGTCTCTTCCTCCTCGGGCACGAAGATGCGGTTGAACAGCGCAAGCGAGCTGATCTCCGCCGGAAGCTGCACGATTTCCCCAGACTGGGTCTGCGGACTGGACCACCCGTAGGAGTGGCTGTCTGCGACGATCATGCTGCGCTCGAGCACCGCGCCGAGGTCCCCGTAGAACGCGTCGGAGTAGGCCAACACCTGGTCGATCGAGGGTGTCGGGCTTCCCTGCTGGACCTGACCGTCTTCCCCGTTCCCGTCGTTGGCCGCCCAGTTCCCGAGGTGCCCTCCACGGTGGTGACCGATGTAGAACGGGACGTCGAGACCGCGAATCACGTTCATCTTGGCGGCAAGCTCCGGCGTGAGCAGCTCCGAACCTCCCGAGAGCACCGACGACAAGCTCGCGCGGTCGCCCTGCACGGCAACCTCGAGGTCGCCGCGGCGAATCGTATGGCCCCCGTAGTTCATCGACTCGCCAAGAGTGTCTTGGCTCGGGTGCATGAAGTCTTCCCAGACCGCTCCGTGCTGGGTGCAGATGGAGACGAAGCGCGGCGGGATGGCAGAGGTTCCCTTGGCTCCCGCCCCACGGGGCATCAGCGAAGGGAGCAACGGGAGGGCGAGCGAGAAGCCCCCTGCACCGCGGAGGAAGTGACGACGGGTTGCGCTGAATCGGCTCATCGAACTACTCCTCGATCTTTCGGGTCTTGAACTCTGCTCGAAGCGCCATGCCACGCAAGACATCCTGCAGCGACGCCCCGTCCAGCAACGCGTCCGTCGTGTCCTGCAGCATGCAGCTGTCAGCCACGTCGTCTTCTGCGCGACCGAATGTCCAGCGCACATAGTTGCGGGCGAAACACGCCTGCACCCGCTCGCTCTCCAGCATCATCGCGCCCAGCTCGGCGGCTGACGAAGCCTGCCGCTCATCACCAGGGGTCAGCAACGGGGTCGAGGTTGTGTCGACCTCGCGCGTTCCGGTGACGTTGCCATCATCGTCGAGCAGCACCTGGTGCGACCGGTGGCGTCCAAGGGCGTCAAAGCTCTCGGTCACGTATCCCAGTGGGTTGATCTGGGTCAGGTGACACCCTGCGCAACTCGTGCCGGCTTGCTCAGTCAGCATCTCCACCACCTCGCGGGTCGTGCTGTCGGGAGAAAGGTCCGGCGGGTTGCCAGCGGCGTTGTCCGGCGGAGGCGCCAGTTGGTCGCAGAGCAGCGCCTCGCGAACCCGGACGCCTTTCATGATCGGCCGAGTGTTGGGCGACCCGGTGGCGACGAACGCAGCACGCGCCAGGAGGCTACCTCTCTCCGCCTGTGGGAACATCGGGGGCTCGCCGCCATCCCAGACCGGCACGCCGTAGATCTCAGCGAGGTCGGGCGTCGTTGCAAACGAGCGGTCGCTGAGAAAGAACTCCTCGAACGTCCCGCCTGCGCTGGCGTAGTACGACGCGGCGTCGAGGACCTCATCGACCATGTTCTGCGTCGTGTCAGGGGTGACTTCGAAACCGTCCAAGAAGGCGTCGAAGACCGGCGTGCCGACACGCGCGTCGATCGGAGGGAGCTCCTCGAGCCAGAGCCACTCGCCGAAGAACTCGCGAACCGCGGACTCGGATCGGGGGTCGGCCAACACCCGGTCGACCTGCGCCTCGTAGCCCTCGTCAGTCATGAGCTCGCCCGACGCGGCCGCTGCGAGAAGCGCATCGTCGGGAGGCGCTTGCCAGAACTGGTAGCTCAACCGCTGTGCGAGCTCGTAGGGGCCCAAGTGGTACACACCGCCGACAGCCTCGATCTCATCCTCTCCGTGCTCGATCAGGTACAGGAACGAGGGCGCCGTCATCATGACGACGACCACGTCAGCAAACGCCTCGGGGTCCGCACCTTGGGTGAGCCCGTCCGCGTCGTACACATCGCGGTAGAAAGCGCGCTCCTCCTCGGAAAGGGGGCGGCGAAGCGCTCGGTCTCCGAACCGCTGGATGAAGCTATCCACGCAAGCGCTGTCGTTCCCGGGGTCCCCATCCACGGCGCAAGCGCCGGCCAACGCCTCGAGGTGGTCTTGGGTGAGGCGGGTCGCCGCCGCAAGGGCCACGTCGTAGGACCCATCGATGTGGGCCTGGTGCACGCTCTGATCGAGGCGCCGGAACCCCCCCCGAGGTCCGTGCACTGCCTGAGGAACGTCATCAGGCACGCGGTCGAACAGCGGCGTCACCACGCCGAGGACGTCGGGCGCCTGCGACCCCGCAACCCAAGTCACCAGCGACTCGACGGTGTTGCGGTACTGCACGGCGGAGAGGCGCCGCATCGATAGCGAGTCCGACCAGACACTGTCGTCGCACCCGAAGGCGTCCCCGCTATCTCCCGATTCACCGGAGCCGTCCTCGCCCTCGGTGTCCGTAGGTTCGGTTTCGCCGCCGTCCGAAGTGTCGGTGTCTGCCCCACCTGCACTCCCCCCCTGGTAGCAGCCACCAGCAGCCATCGCTGCAAGGAGACCGATCGTCGTTGCTGTTGCCCGGACCATCCAAAGAGCAGAGAGGGCCGGCTCCAGATCCGGGTGATAGTTTTTTACAGTGAATCGAGACCGGTGAACTCGACCTCGTAGAGCACACCCGGCGGAGTGTAGGTCTGGCTGAAACCGCCCAATTCGGGCGACCAAAACAGCCCTTCCTCTTTGACCACGACCCAGGACGTTCCAGAACACGCGAATGCGCCCCCGCCGATGCTCATGACTTCGGTCCACGCACCCGCGTCGGGACTGAGCCAATAGCGCTCAGAACCGCCGATCACGAACGAATCCCCACAGAACCGCATGCCGCCCAGGCCCGCCAACCCCGATGCCTCATCGCGCAGGATCGTGGTCCCGTCTTGCGTCTCGAGGATGCGTCCGAGTTCCCCGATCGCGACGAACCGTCCGTCACCAAAAGCGACCGAGGTGAGCTTCTCGCCCACCGCCTCGGTGACCGTCCAGTTCTGACCGTTCTCCGATGTCGCGATCCGATCGATGCCGACCGCCAGGAACCGACCCCCACCGTATGCCACCGCAACCAGGTCGAGCCCGGTGCTGGTTCCGCGGGTGTCGACCCAACTCCGGCCGTCCTCGGACCACGTGAGGTGGTCCAGGCCGACGGACGCGAACCCCCCGGCTCCGTAGGCAACGGCTCGGGCATAGGTTGGAATGTCGAACGGGTTGACCTCCCAGGTGAGGCCATCCTCGGTCGTCGCAGTTCGATCCGCACCCACCAAGACGATCCGTTCCTCTCCGCGCGCCAGCCCCTCACGCATGGGCATGTCGGTGAGTTCGGGGATCTCGGTCCAGGTCTGTCCATCCGTGAACGAGACCGCGAGCCCGTCCTCGAAACCGTAGGCCACGAAGTCGGGCAAGCCCTCTTCAACGGAAGCCCCGGAGCTCGAACTCTCGTCAGACGTCGCGGTGCCGTCGGCCGCGGTGCCATCGCCCTCCGAACTGCCGAGGGTCGCCCGGGTCGAGGAGCCGGCGTCTGCAACCTCGGAAAACCCAACGACCTCGTCATCACACCCCGAGAGGCCGAGGAGCGCCACGACGATGCACCCGAACCGGCTCACGGTTCCAACCGTCCCTGAGCCCGCGCTCGGTACACGCTGGTCGGGTAGTCCTGGACAAACGCCTCCACCGCCTTGCGCAGCCCGTCTTTGCGTCCCAGGCGATCCAAGGCTTGAATCCTACCCCAGGCAGCTTCTTCGGCGAGCGGTCCGCCTCCACCCGCAGCGGCGGTGAACAGTCGAAGAGCGGCCTTTGTCTTGCCGCGGCCGAGTTTGATCTGCGCCAACGCGACACGGCCGGCACGCGCCTCCGCGCTCTTGGGAAACCTCCGAAGGAGCTCCCCGTAGCTCCGCTCAGCCTCTGCCAACTGGCCCTTGCCCCGTGCAGCACGAGCGGTCGCGACAAGGGTCGCAGCATCGGGGCCGGGGCGAGGCCGACTTCGCTTCGCGGGCGTGGGGGCAGCCTCGGCTTCGACCTCCAGCGCCGGCTCGGGCTCGGGCTCGGGCTCGGGCTCGGGGGACGCTTCGACCTCGGGTGGCTTCGGATCCGACCGCGAGTCCAAGGTCTCGGCCGTCTCGAGCTGGCGCCGAAGCTCACCGAGCACGTCTTGGGCTTCGCTCGTCCAGGACCGCTCCGAGCTTCGCAACGGCGTCCACGCTGGCCAGCCCACCCACAGCAGACCAACGGCCGCCAACGCGACCACTGCGGCAACGAGCCCAATCCGAGGGCCCGAGGTGGCGGCAGGCGCAGCCGGAACCTCCAGGAGAGCCGCCTCGATCAGCGCCTCGTCGTTGGACGTCGGGGGAGCCTCGCGCATGGCGTGTTCCGCCAGCGACGCGTAGAAATCGAGTTCCTCGCGCCAGTGTGACTCCTCCGAACCGTTCGGTCCCGGGCTGGGTCCGGGGCCGAGTTCCGGATCGGCGTCCACCGGTTCCTCCAGCGCGAGCGCGTCCTGGAGGGCCTGCCATCGTTCGTCCCGCTCGCTCATGACGGCCTCCCGCTCGCGCGAGCCTGCGCCAACAACGACTGCTGACGAATACGAGCTCGTAGCGCCTTGCGACCCTTGAGCAACCGACTCTTGACCGTGTTGACCGACGTCTCCAGAAGCTCGGCCAGCTCCGGCACCGTGTAGCCCATACCGTGTCGGAGCATCAGCGCCTCTCCCTGAAGCCGCGGAATCGCCTCCAGATGAGCCCGAAGCTCGCCCGGAATGCCGTCGCTCAGCTGCGAGCCTCGCTCGTCCGCCTGTAGCTGGTCCGGCTCAACGACCGCGACCGGCCTCCGTCCGCGAGCCACCCGAAGAGCCGCACGAACGCCGATCGTTCTGCACCACGCGCTCAACGACGCCTCCGCTCGGTAGGTCTGGAGCCCTCGAAGCACATCGATCGCGGCCTGCTGCGTGGCGTCTTCGGCATCAGCCCCGACGCCAAGCACCGCCACGGTGGCCGCGCGGAGTGTGGGGAGCACATGGCGCAGGAGGGCGCGGCGCGCATCGGCATCTCCAGCTGCGGCGCGCTCGGCCAGCGTGCGTTCGTTCGCCGATCCGTCCTTCCCCACGCCTTGTTCAGGTATGCCATAGCCCGTGCTGCGCTTCACGCGTGTCAGGTAGAGCTGGTGACCCCGCAAACAGGGTGATCATTTCTGCACCGGGGCGCCAAACCGGTAGGAGAGACCCACGAGGGCCTCGGGTGCGGCTCGCCAGCCCGACGCGACCACCTCCCGCGCATCGCCCGTACACGCGGCATCCGGGCTCTCGCACACCACGAAATCGAACGCGTTGAGGGCCACGCGAGCGCCGAGTCGCGCTTCGAAGAACACACCTGCCCCCACCTCGAGCGAGGCCCGTAGTGCTCCTCCCAGACGGCCGCGAACACGAGTCCCGTCCCGTGCCCCGGCCCGCCAACGATTCAACTCGATGGAACCGACGCCAAGCACGTCCAGCCCGAACCTCCCAGCCCCGCGCCATCGCCACCCCGCCGCGAGCTCAGGCTCATGGCGCGTCAGGTCGAGTCCGCCGCCGACGTTCGCGGGAGCCATCCAAGCGTAGCCAAGCTCTACGATGACCGCGGAGCCCACGAGCACGCCCACGCGCCCCGTCACACCATGCTGCCACGGGGCCTCAGTATTGAACGTTGCGCCACGGTACGCGGCGCCGAACTCCAACGGCAACGCCCGGGCCGGGTCCTCGGGCGTCGTCTCGACCACGTCGGGCTCGGGTTCGGACTCCGGTTCGGGTTCCGCGGTTTTTGGTTCAGGTTCAGATTCAGGTTCCGCTCGTAGCTCCGACCACTCCTGCTCGGAGATCTTCCGCATTGCGAGCGTCTCTCCGGACCGCAACGCGACAGCCGTGGACGCCGTGATCAGCCCCACCGCCTCGACCACGGCCGCGTCCGAGCTCCGCTCGACTTCCCGGACGTATACGGCGTGGGTCTGCGGCGCATACAGGTAGATCGCCACCACGTCGGGGCGAACCTCGAACCAAAACACAGCAAGCGTCGGCGCGGACCGGGACTGTGACAACGCCTGGCTCAACGCCGAGTCCGACTCCAACGGACGCCTGTGGAAGTTCAACCCTGAACCCCCCGCATGAGCCTCGGTGGCTTCGACACACGCACTTGCATCGAAGCCAGGTGTCGAGCCCACCTCCAACATCAAGACCGTGTCCGGAACCTCCCCCGCTTCCTTGGACGAAGGGGCAGCGGGCGACGACACGGGCTCAGCGAGCGCCAGCGCTATGAGCAAGGCGAGCAACGTCTACCGAAGCCTATCAGCCCGCGATCCTCGAGCCGCCCACGTGAGCGTTTCACGGAACTGAGGGCTGCTCGAGCGCCGATCGGTTTGAAACGGCCCGCAGAATGCGTCGCTGGGCGCTTCTAGCCCAAGAACTCGATGTCACTGACGATCACGGAACCGCTGGCCCCGGTCGCGGTCATGTCGAATTCGAGGGCTTCGAGGTCCGAGAGGTCCAGTGCGGGCTCTGCCTCGACAAACCAGTCGAGCGGCAGAGTGAAGGTCTCGAGCACCTCGAGCGGGGCGGAGTGCGGGTAGAGGTGGGCCAGGGTCTTCGCATCCGAGAGCCGCACCTCGGCCACGTTCCCGCTGCCATCTCGCAGGCGGATGAAGAAGTCGTTCTCCGCCAAACCTTGGTTGAGCGAACTCCGTCGTGAGACCACACGCATCGACAGGGCCGACTGCGCTCCCGCGTCGTACCCGTCGAGCCCGAACACAGCCAGGGGCTCGGCCGGGAGCTGCCACAGCAGCCGCGCCACACGTTTGACGTGGTTGAAGAACGGGTCGCAATTCGTCTCGAAGCACGCCTCAAACAAGAACCAGTCGGTGAACATGTTGGCCCCACCCAGCGTGTTGAGCAGCGGGGCGTTGGGAGCCCCGAAGTCATCGACTAGCACGCGCGGACCGCCCGAGTACGACCACCGCATCTCGAGATCGGACTCCGCCCACACATCGAAGGTCGATGGACTGGGCTCCGTCGCCTGCATGAAAGGCTCGGGCGTGCCAACTTCGACGAGCGTCTGCTCGAACCAGCTGCCGAGCAGGGCTTCGAGCACGTGGGTTTGGGTGAGCTTCAGCGCGTCGTCGTCGGGCGTGCAGAAGGGGTCGTTGCCGTTTCCGAACAGGTCCCACTCTGAGATCTGCCACTGCGTGTTGAAGAAATTGTGGTTGGCCCCCAGGAGGAAGACTTGGGCCCGTCGAGCGTCGTCGTCGAGCTCGGTCGAGCGGTCGTAGTGGTTCATGCCCGACAACGGCGCGACATCGAGGTCACAACCGGGAAGCAACACCGCAAGGTCTGCACCGGGCACCTCTACATCGTGGAAATCCGTGGGGGCGACCGCAAACACCGAGCGAACCTCAACCCCGGGGATCGGGCTCGCCTCGAGCAATCCCGGAACATTCGACGCCGCATCGCCGCCGCGCGAGTGTCCAACGAGCCCCACCCGACCAAGGTCGACGCTCCCGACAAACGACGTGCCGGTCTGCCCTGCATCCGCTCCGTTCCAATCGGACCAGTGGCGCAGGTGTTCCGCGATGAGCTCGGCGCGCTCGAAGATGAAGTCGTCGCGGCAGTTCATCGCATTGCCGCTGATGCTGACCGCGATGTAGCCCTGAGCGGCCAGGGTCTCCAAGAAGTAGATGTATCCCTCCGCGTTGGGCGTGGTGACCCCGCTGGGGTCGCCGCACGCGTGACTTTGGGTCGTGACGCAGTAGTCGAATGGGTCGTCGATGTCGGAGCGACAGTTGCCGTGGTTACCGTGTAGCACGACCACCAGCGGGAACGGGCCCTCCGCCAACGCGGTCGGGTGCCGAACGACGCCATACAGCGTCGTGTCGAACGGGATGTTCGGAACGTCCACGTTGTCGATGTCGTACCCGTCGGCATCGATGCGAAATGCTTGCCGCGGAGGTGTTGCTCCACCGTCTCCGAACGGTGTCGTACTCACGACCCGAAAGAACGCTGCGTCTTCGGACAGCGTCTCCTCGTGGAGCTGCTCATCGACCGCCAGAGTCGCGACCTCGCTCCATGGACCTTCGGCCGCAGACGCCGACTCGATCCGGAGTCCGTCGATCGCCGCAGACTCCGGAAGCTCCCACGCGAGGGTGACCACGGTGTCCGCGGCCTCGGCTCGCGCAGCGATGATGCGAAAACCTTGGACGGCGAAGGCGTCGACCAGCGTGTACTCAGTCTCGCACGACGCTGTGTTGCCGGACGCATCGGTCGCCGCATAGGCCACCACACCGGTTGCATCGAGCGACATGGGCGATGCCGTCACCGAAGGCGCCGCGTCGCACAAGTCCACCGCATCGACGAGCGGAACCCCGACCGCGGCGCCCGGTTCCCCCCGAAGGACCGTCGTCGGTCGCGGGCATGACAGCGCGGGAGCGACAGTGTCGGTGACCGTCACCTCCGTGATGCAGCTGACGGTGTCCTGCCCATCCCCCGCCGTGAACGTGATCTCGGTGGTCCCCAGAGGAAACGTCTGCGGAGCATCGTCGTCCACCGTCCATTCGGGGCAAGAGACCTCGGGCGGCTGGACGTCGACGGACGTTTGTGGCCCCTCGCATTCGAGCGACACTGGCTCTGTGCACTCGACGTCGACCGACCCGCATCCTGAAGCATCCGTCTCGGAGCTCGAGGCCGAATCGCTGGTCCCCGTCGACGCGCTGGACTCCGTCCCGTCCGCAGCGCTGGAGTCGGTCTCCGCGGCGACCGTGTCATCGCCGCATCCAGCCAACACCAGCAGCGACAGCAGAATGCGCTTCACCACGTCTTCTTCAGCTCCACGAGGCGGATACGGGAGCGCTCGTCTTCGCCATACTGTACGTAGACGGCTTCTCCGGGGGTCAGCCGAGAGACTTTGTCCACGATAAACCGAAGCGTCCGCCGCCCGGTGTGCTCGTAGTCGTAAAACTGCAGGTCCCCGATGTGAAGCACGGGGTCCACCGCCCGGACCAGCCACCCCGCGTCTGACTCGAGAACGAGCGCGTGGGGAGCCGCGGCCTTGAGCAGGCGACCGCGTCCGTCCTCTCCGCGTTCAACATCGATGGGCCGGACCAGTAGCTTCGCCTGAACGTTCGCCCGGGCGAGCCGCGGGAACCCCATCAGCACCCCGCTCGTTGCCAAACCTCGGATCACCCAACGACGACCGTACATATCAGGCGGAGAGTACCCCACCCACCTCGGCGACAACGCCGCAGCCCCATTGCAACGAACCCCCGAGGTCATCGCTCGAACGCGACGTCCCCGAGGGATGATGAGCCCAGAGGCGTCGGTCCCTAGAGCACGGATGGGACGGCGATGCCGAACACGCCGAGGCACATCTCGTCGAGCGTCTCGTCCCCGAGCACCACATCGATCGGCGCGTCGAGCCCTTGGTCCTCGAGCGCTTCGACCACGTATGGGTTGTTCATCGAGTTGTCGTACTCGCAGCGCAAGTAGATCCTGTCACCGCTGCGAGCCACCGGCATCTGGTCGAACTCGGCGTCGTAGCTGTACAGCCGCTGCCACTCGAAGCTGTAGTTCGGCGTCTGCAGCATGCAGTCGTCGTAGTCGTCGCCCTGGAACCGGATCTGCATGTCGGTGCCGACGTAGTGCATGTGCGACCCGACGGACCAGACCCGAAGCTGGGGCAGCCCATCGGGAATCTCGAAGACCATTTCTTCGAGGTGCCCTTGTGCACCAGCGGGAATGCGGAACTCGGGAGTGTCCCCGCGGTCTCCATCGTTGGGCATCAACTCGTTGGGGTTGTTGGAGTTCCCAACGAGGCTCATCTCACCGCGCCACGTGGGCTGCTCGTCCATCCAATCGAGCTCGACGCGAGTGTCTTCGTCGACCTCAGGCCCCAATCCGGTGGGGTGATAGTGGACGTTGAGAACGATGCGAGAGCCGGCGGTCACGCGCATGCCGACGTCCTCTGGGGTGCGCATCGGGACGGTTCCCGGCGCCCAGGCACCGAGCAACGTTCCGTCGATGGCTCCGCCACTGCACTCGTAGTAGCCGTCCTCGCCTGCAAGCTCCTCGGACTCCCCGCTCTCGTCCAGGTAGACGAGCACGTGGTGAACGACCTTGTCGTTGCCGGGAACGATCTGCATGCCGTTGAAGTACCGGTCTGCATCGACGCCCGGGTCGAGGGTGAAACACAGGAAGCGATCCCTCGTGCCGTCGATCGTCACGCCCTGCGTCACCTGCAGCACGGTGTCGACCGGCTCGAGCTGGGTGTCGGGCGGTGGAGGAAGCTCTGCCGCGAGTTCGGGGTCTCCCTCGGGTGCCCCGCCGTCCGACCACGCCCGAATCATCTCGACCTCCTCGGTGCTGAGCGTGATGTCGTCCTTGAAGCCGTACGGCGGGGTGCACTCATCGGTGATCGCGGCGCCCCATGGCGGCATGCTTCCGGACTCGACGGCCAGCGCGAGCGCGTTCGCCAACGGTGCGGTGCTCTCATAGTCCGTGAAGGAGTACGGCGCGACACCTCCGTCGGTGTGACAACCAGTGCAATGCTCGGAGATCACAGGCGCGACGTCGGCGTACCAAGTCGGAGCATCTTCATCGACCACCTCGCCCGTACTTCCGCTCGTGTCCTCGGGCTCCGTCGTTGCGATGTCGCCCGAGGATCCGCCGTCGGTCGTGGTCGAAGCAGCCGTTGTCTCCGCTCCCTCGGCGGCCGGCTCGGCATCGTCACCACAGCCCGCAACGCCCATCGAAAGCGCTGCGACGAAGACCAAGCCCGTTCGTTCAATCCTGTACGTTTTTCGCATCTTCAGTTCCCCCAAGCCGCTCGGCGAACTGTACTGCATTCGAGCGGCACGCACCGTGCTGTGCCACAATCCGGGGCGATGCGGATCCGAACCGTTTTGGCAGCCTATACGTGGCTGCTCGTTTCGGGTTGCGACGAAAACCCGCCTACGGCTTCGGGATCCTCATCGAGCAGCGGCGCAGCACAGGAGACGTCCGACGCCTCCGGCACGGCACTCGACCTCGAAGGAACCGCCTCCCTCATCGATCTGGGGGCGTTCGAGAAGACTTCGGCGGCCAACGACCCTTTCGGCGACCGACCCTCCGACGTCGCATGCGAGTTCGGTTTCGGCCTGGAGGACGGCTTCTTCGAGTTCGAGAGTGACCTCTGTCGGCATGGCGCGTTTTCGCAACCCGCGCTCGCTCCGATCCGCGTCGGGGATACGATCGACTTCCTCTTGCTCCACGAGAATCTCGCGTCCGGCGAGCCTGGGGCCCAAGCCCACGTCGGCGTCGCGTTCGGCGAAGACATCGTCTACGAAGCGCGGATCGACATCCCCGCCGAAGCCAACTTCCTCGACGCGCAGTGGGTCTCGACGCTCGACGCCCCCCAGGGAACGCCCGTGCACTTTCACCTGCACAACCACGGCATCAACAGCTACCGCCTCGCCGAGCTCGCTGTGACCTACGCCCCCTAGTAGAACTCAATCCGGGTCCGTCGGGTCGGGTCGAGGAGAGCGGCGGCGCGTCGATGGTCCGCCGCGCGTCCAACATCTCCAGCAGCCCCGTACACGGCGGCCGCCGTCTCGTGGAGTTCGGCCGACCGAACCGGCGTCTCGAGGGCGCGCCTCAATGCGGTGACCGCAGCGAGGGGGTCCCGCCTGGACAACTCGGCTTGGGCCACCAGCATCCAAGCCTCCGCATTGGGGCGGGCAGCAGCGTTGCTCAGCGCGAACGTCCGGGCCTGCGCGTTGCCCTGCTCGATACTTCGGCGGACTTCGTGGCCGTCCGCCATCTCCGGCAGGAGGCGTCGCCAACGAGCCGTCGCGGCGGCCCCTCGAACAGCCGCATCTGCTCTGCAGCCGTGGTCTCCAAGCGCCTCGCAGACCTCCTCCAGCGCCCCGAACAGCTCGGGCGTGGGCGCACGTTCGACGACCGACACGTACTGCGCGCGCGCCTTCCCCAGCTGCCCACGCAGGACAAGAATCTCGGCGAGGTGCTCCTCGATCAGCCAGTAGCCTGGATAGAGCGCGTCGGCGGCCCGGTAGGCCGCCTCCGCCTCGTCCAGCCGACCCCGGTCCAGTGCGATGAGTCCAACCTGCAGTCTCACCCAGGCTCGTGACTCGAGGTTCCGCGGGCCGTACGCAGCCTCCGTGCGCTCGTAGGCCTCGAGCGCGCCCGCGTAATCCGCACGCAACCACCGATCCCGAGCCAGGGTCGCGAGCCCCGTCGCCGTCTCCGCGGTCGAGAGCGAGGCCTCGAGGTGCTCCTGCGCTGCGGAGTAGTCTCCCAGCTCGTGCGCAAGTTGGGCCTGGAGCGCGCGCCGGTACGCGATTCGGCGCGGAGTCTCCCCGGGATGATTTCTTGCTGCGTGCGCCTCGAGTTCGGCCATCGCCATCCGCGGGCGGTGCAACGCCGCGTGCAGCTGCGCCATGACCAGGCGCGGAGGGTCGTCCGGTGCCAACTCGACCGCCCGCTCCAGGAGCCGCGTCGCCTCGACCCAGTGCTCGGGCTCCGCGGTCAGCCTCGCCAGCGCCATGTGAGCCGATGCCGCCCGGGAGAAGGAGATGGCAGAGCGTCCATTTTTCTCGGCCACCACGCCCGCCCGCTCCGCGTCACGGCGAAGGCGGAGAACGGCAATGCTGTGGGCCGACTCGGCCGGTGGCAAAGGACTCGACGACTCCGCGACGATGTTCGTGGAGGCTTCTTGTGTTGCCGGGGCGCCACAGCTCAGCGCAGCGGCTGCACAGAGCAGCACTGGCCATCGCATCACGGGACCCGATGCGCCTTGGGCATGAACGGAAACGCCTTCGCCGGCTCTCCGAGTTCGGTCGCCCCCGCCAGTGGAGCTTCGTTGTACGGCTTGAGGAAGTCGTCGCGGTTCCACAACGTGTACAGGTCGCACTCTTGCGTGGGCTGGCCGGCCCCATCACCGGTCGTCGCCGTCGTGCAGCGACCTCCGTGGTCGAGGAAGGCCATCGCGAACATCATCGAGTTGATCTGCTCGTGCAGAACCCTGCCGTTGGGGAACCCTGCGCCCCGCGTGATGTCGACCGTGAGATAGTCGGGGACCGAGATCGCAATCACGCGACGGTAGAACTCGCGCTCCTGCTCCTCAGGATCCTGCCACAACACCCGCTGTGCAAAACACTGCTCCGGCTCGAACGCCTCCCAGTCGATGCCATCGGGCGTGAAGATCTCGTCGTCGGTCAGGCCGAACTCATCGCACGTATCCAAGCCCATCGCCTCCAGCGACGGCGCCCATGCGTTCCAGAGCATCTTGTACTGGACCACCACATGGCCGAGCCATGGCAGGCCACTCGCATCGTCCGCATCGTTGTACGCGTGACGGTCGATGTACGGAGCATCCTCGTTGTACTCGTCGATTCGTCCCCAGATCGTCGCGAGCAGCGGCGCTCCCGCGTGGTCCTTGCGAAGCGTGAACCGCTCCTTCGCCACAAAGACGTACGCCCCTTCAGCGTCGGTACCGTCCTGCTTTCCGCCCCCCTCCCCGGCGAGGGATTCGGCGTCGGAAGAAGGCTCCCCGCACCCACTCGTCCACGCGAGCACTACCAAGATCGTCTGAAGTGTCCGTCGCATCACTCACCTCCGTAGGGTGAGCCGTAGTCGTCGGTGACCGTCGCGGTGGCCCAGAGCTTGAACCCATCCTCCACATCGAACCCCTCCCAGTGCTCCGAGATCGCGGACACCGGAATGGAGAGCACCACCGCAGTGACGTTGAGGCCCTCAAACGTGTCGTTCTGCGGATCGAACTTCAGCCCGACCTCATCGTTGAGGGCTCGACTCAGCGAAGCGTTGTAGCCGTCGATGTCGAACACGAAGGGGTCGTCGTACACACCCAGTCCGACCGAGAACACACCCGCACCGGCCTCGGTCCGGGCCGAGCCCGTCTCCGCATCAAAGTGATACTCGACCGCGCCTTCGGCGACCCTGCAATCGAACACCAACCGCTCATGGCCGGGAAGACCCTCCAGCAAGATCCCCCATTCGCCCGCGTCGTTGAGCCCGTATTGGAACGAGATCGTCTCCCGCTCATTGGTGCTGAAGAAGTCGCTGTCCTCAAACTCGACGGCGTACAGCACCTGGTCCGAATACTCAGCGCCCTCCCCGGGTCCCAGCGGAAGCTGGTTGGGATGCCACGGTAGGATCACGTTGAGGTTGTCGGTGTCCGCGTCGTACCAAGCGTACAGATCGCTCAGGTCCCACTCGGCATCGATCGCGGCGTCCGAAGGCCAGACCGCTTCGGGCGCAGGCTCGTTGTGATCACTCGCGAGCGCCGGCGGGACAAACGGAAGTGCGGCGACAGCGGCCAGCGCAGCCCAGCGCGTCTTTCGCGAGATGGAGTTCGGGGCGAACATCGTGCGCGCACCCTAGGAGGCCAGCCGCGCCGTGGGCATCGGGCAAATGGCCTATCGAGGGTTCAGAAGTATCCGCGCTCGACCGCCCACAACGCCGCGGCCGCGCGGCTCGAGACCCCAGCCTTCTGATACACGCTGTGGACGTGGTGTTGGACCGTTTTTGCGGAGATGCCCAGCGCTTGCGCGATCGCTTTGTTCGACTCTCCGAGCGTCAGTAACTCGAGGACCTGAGCCTCCCGTGCCGAGAGCAGCTCCGGGAGGCCGCGAGCGGCCAGACCAGCCGCCTCCAGCACCGCTGCCACCGCTCGCCCGTCGAGTCGACCCGCGAGCGCCTCCGCCTCCAGCACCTCGGCGACCTTCGACTCGCCCAGCCCTCCCCGATGAGGGCGACGTTGAGACAGGGCGACCGCCACGTCCGCAGCCGCGAGGACCCGCACCTCGACCGGCAACGCCCGGAGCGTCAGGCCGTTGGGGTATCCCGACCCGTCGCAACGCTCATGGTGAAGGGCGACCAAGGGCCGCACGTCTGCAAACAACTGGGCGCGTCCCAACGCTTGTGCACCGTGCTGGGGATGCCGCTCCACCAACTGACGCTGGGCGGACGTCCACGGCACTCGGCTTTCCCAGACGTGGTTGCCGATGCCCACGTGGCCAAGATTGTGCACCAGACCCGCAATCGCAAGACGGGACACGACGTCTTCCCCAAGACCGAGAACCTTCGCCGCGCCAGAGGCGAGTGACGACACCCGGCGCCCGTGCCCCAACGCATGCGGAAGCTTGAGGTCGACGAAGTCCGCAAACACCTCACAGACCGCCGCCAAGCTCGGCGCGGGCGTATCCGCGGGCCGACAACCCAGCGCGAGGTCCCAGACCGATGCCTGACCCAGCGCCACGGCGATGGACGACCAGGCCTTCTCCGCGGCAGCGACGACGTCGGGGTCGAGATGCCCACGCCGCCGCCGGAAGACCTCCTCCAGGGCCGCGTCCGCCCCCTGCATTCGGTGTGTCGCTTCGATGACACACGCCGCGTGAAGGATTCTGGTGGCCTCCGCAAGCTCCGTCTCCCGCAGCCCCTGCGGTGCTCCGCGGCCATCCCACCGCTCGTGGAGCTGGGCCAAAGCGAGACGACTCTCCTCGGGCAGCTTCAGCCGATGCGCCAGACGTTCGCCCACAGCACACGCGGACGTGGCCAACGCTTGATGTGTCCGCCCGGCCGAAACCAACATGCGGCCCATCCGGGCTGCCCGGAAGTTCCCCTCGCCCAACGCGTTCCAGGCAGCGGGCAGCACGTCTCGGACCCGCTCATAGTCGATCCCACTGAATCGGCTCCGCACGGACACGTCGTCGTTGCCGAACGCCACGTACTCCTCGTGGGCAAACGCCGTGCAGCCCAGAAACCGCAACAACGCCGCAAACCACGTCGCGCCGCGAACCTCCGGGGACAACCCCAATGCGGCCGCGATGTGGTGCGCGACCAGACAGGTGCGCAGCGACGTCTCCTCTGGAACCCCATTGGCCGAATCGGCCGCCAGAGAAAGGGACGCCAAGACCTCCACCAGCTCATCACCGGGAACCCTGGCACTTTGGTCGATCGACGGCGGCAGAGAACCGAGGATCTCAGCCACGAACGTCGCTGTCGATAGGCCATACGGCCGTTGCGAACCCGACCCCAACCCATGCCGACGGTGAATGGCTCGAGCGCGTACTCGAGAAGCCCGCTACCCCAACGCGAGCCGCTGCAGTTCGCCCGCTGGCGCGGCCCCCATGTGCTTGCGGGCCATCGTGCCGCCTTCGAACGCGGCGAACATCGGGATGCCGCGCACTTGGTAGCGCTGCGCCAGTTCGGGATGGTCCTGCGTATTGACCTTCACCACGATCGCCTTGCCCGCGAGTGCTGATGCCGCCTGCTTGACCGCCGGCGCTGCCATCCGACACGGCCCACACCACGGCGCCCAGAAGTCGACGAGGACCGGAACCCGAGATGCGGAGATCAGGGCGTCGAAGTCCGCCGGCGCGACATCGATGGGTGCGGACGCGGCAGGGAGGTCCGCTTTGCAGGCGCCACAGCGCCCCACATCGGCCACGTGGTTGGCCGGGATCCCATTGCGCTGCCCACACTGCGGACAGACGCGCTCAAAAGCAGACTTCGCGCGACCCATGAGCGCAACATGAGTCGCAGCTACGCAAACGCAACCTGCCGCGCGAACGTTGCGCGGGCGGAGCGGGGTTCCGACCGTGCTTCAATCGAGGCCCGCGAGCGGGTCATCCTCGTCGCCGGACAGATCCAGCTTGGGCTTGTCCTTGCCCTTGTCTTCTTTTTCGGCCGCGACCTTCGTCGGGGTGACCGTGACCGCAATCGCCAGATTGCCCTCGATGCGCACGACCTCCCGCTTCTTCACCTTCGCGTCGAAGGCGTAGGGCGCGACGATGTCCTCGCCGCCGCGGCTGTACGCCACCGTGATGCTCAGCTTCTTGCTCTTGCCCTCACGCTCGACCCGGAGAGCCAGCTTGTGGTCCGTACCGTCTTGGTCGATGGAGAGCGTGCCATCTTCGTTCCACTCGAGTTGAGTCGAACCTTTGACGACCTCGCCGCTCTCCTGGCGAATCTCGACCTTGATACTGGCGACCTGCTTGGTCTCTTGCTGCGCTGCCATGGCGACAGGAGCTGTCGCAAGCGCTGGCGTCGCGATGAATCCGACTGCGGCTGCCAGTACGGCGGCCAACGTGCGTGGGGTACTCCGGTGTCCTCGCATGGTGTGCAGTATGGGACACCACGATGTGCCCTGCTTCCGAGTTTTTGGCAGAAAAGCCCCAGACGATGGTGCAATCACGCGCTCGACCCGCGCGCGCGGCCCGACTCGCAAGACCCGGAACATTCGAGAGTCCCGACCGTAGAACTCGCCTTCACGACGACGAGCCCAAACGCGAAGGTGCGGGTTCCACGAAAAAGCCGAACCGGTAGGTCACGCGGACATGCGACGCGCGACGCTCCGGTCCGGCCTCTCTCGAAAGCCGAGCCTCGACTCTGGCTTACTTGCTGGGCGAACCCGCGTTGGCCAGGGCGAAGCCCGTCATGTCGCTGTACGTGTACGCGGTGACGAGCCCCTCGAACGTGTCGATCGTCTGCGTGACCGGGTCGATGCGGTAGGCGACGCTTCCGTTGATTGGCACGCCCCACACGAAGCCATCGAAGTCGATGCTCACCCCGTGAATGTCCTGCGGAATGTCGATGCTCTGCGCGAGCTGCATCGTGTTGATGTCGATGCCCAACAGAGGGTCGTGTGACAGCCACATCGTCCCGTTGCCGTCGCTCATGCAGCCGCCGTACGAGCTGTTGAGGGTCGTGTTGTGGTCCCAAATCCCCGTGGCGGGATCGAGCCGGTGCACGCCCAGGTAGCACGTCCACGGGAACCCGTTGTCATCCACCGCGATGCCGTAGCTGTCGCCGGGCCCCGCGTAGATCTGGTACTGCATCGTCTCTCGATCGACGAAAAACAGCTGACTGCCGCCGCTTTGGTGCCCCCAGAAGTTGCCGTCACCATCGACCGCGCCGCCATACGTGATGCTCGTGAACTCGGGGATCTGGATCGTCTCCTCGACCACCCCGGTCTCACCGTCCAACAGCATCACGCGTGTACCCGCCTCGTCCCCGCCGCGTGCCGCCGTCCAGAATTTGTTGTCCACGTAGCGACACTCGCTCTCGCTCCACACACCTGGCGCCCACGCGGCAGGGCGGTTGGAGGTCGCGTTGATCGGCGTGGACCACCGCAGACAGTCATCCTGGCCCCACGGCAAGATGTCGCCGCCGTTGGCTGATGTCTGCAGACCTGCCACGCCGTTGGTCATTGGGTCGCAGTCCTCGGGGTTGGCCCAGTAGGCCGTGATGCCACCGTTCCGGTTCGCGACGGCCATGTTGCCGTTGAGGTTGACCGACGTCCGCGAGGGCGAGCCTGCGCCATCGGAGCGCGTCAGGTAGCGCCCCTCCTCCACCATCGTCTGCGTGTTGATCTTGGACACGGCACCTTGACCACTGTTCGCGATCCAGATGTACGAGAACGTGCCGGACCCGCCACCACCACCACCACCACCGCCGCCCTTCGACCCCCCGCAAGCACTCCCACCGTCGGGGTTGGGTAGGTCGAACTTCGGCCCATCGTCGTCGTCGGTGTCGCTGCTTCCGGACGTGTTGCCGGAAGTACCCGCCGGACCGGTCCCCTGCGAACCGGCGGACTGACTGTCGCTTTCACTCTGACCGGCGGTTTCGGATTCGCCGCCGGAGCCACCGTCGGTCGCGGTCGACGAGAGTCCCGTCAGACCGCTGCCGTCTCCGTTGGAGTCTTCCGGTGCTTCGGCGGCGCCGCAGCCGCCGAGTGCAAGCGCGCCGATCCATACTTGACGCCGAAGCGTCGATCCCATCCGCATGTTTCTACGGTATCCGATCCGCGGGGAAACCCGCAAGGGAGTCCCAGAGAGGTGCGAAGTCCCAGTCCGAGAGTTGTGTGCCAGTGAGCCGAACTCGGGTCACAGATCGACGAGGTGGGCGTTCGAACCCAGTGAGCGCGTTCCGCTCGATCTGGTCCCTGCGCACGTCGTCCTCGGTATCTGAGGGCCACGGCCCCGACGCTTCGACGGACGGAGAACCGACCGAACGTCTCGCGGACAGGAGCCGTGCCCAGGGTGGCGCAACAGTGCGCTTCAGCCCGCCGACCCGTCGAGGCTCAACAAATACACCGCAAGCTGCCCCCGTTCGATCTCCGAGAGCCCCGCAGTCGAGCCATGCGTATCCCCAGCAGAGCCGATCACCTCCAGCACGGTCCCGGCCGAGCCATCATGCAGGAACGGCCCGTTGTTCCAAAGGCCGTGCAGGGTCGGCGTGTCGATACCCGTCAACGGCCCACCGAGGCGCTGCCCCGAGGCCTCGGTGATCGTGCCAACGTTATGCAGCAGCGGCACTCCGGGTCCGATGAAGACGCTGTCGGTCAGCCGAGGGCCGGCGTGGCAACTCGTGCAGCCCGCGGGTGCAGACTCGAAGATCAACCTGCCGGCCTCAGCGTCGGGGGAGAGTGAACCGTCAGCGTTGCGGTACGGACTTCGAGGGAACGTATCCAACGTTGTGACGTAGGCGGCGAGCGCATCCAAAGACGCGGATACGCCCGCTTTCGGGTCCCCGAGAGGGTGGCTGCGCGTGCCCGACTCGAAGTCGGCATCGGACATCAGCCCCATCCCGGATTGCGGTCCCCGGATGTCGTTTTCGAAGTCGTGAACCTCGTCGAAGTTCGCGGACCAGTGCATGGGACCATGGGCGTCGCCCCCATGCCCGAGCAGGGAGATGGTGTTGCGCAGCCCCTCCCCGCGATCCGTGAAGTCCCAGGTCCGGCGGTCCGACTCGCCATCGAGGTGGCAGTGGGCGCAGGCCAAGTATCCGTCCCTGGACAGTCGGACGTCGAACGAGTCGTTGAAGAGGATCTTGCCCAGCGCAACCTCGGCGTCGAGCGGCTCGCCATCGGTGATCGGAATCGTGGCGATGGGTTCGGGGATCTGCGCAAAACTCGTCACGTCGTAGACCACGACTTCGCGGCTCATGAAGGCCTCGACGTAGAGGTAGCGATCGTCACCAGTGAGCGCCAAGCCCTCCGGAGCGAAGCCGACCTCGAGAATCGCACCAGCTTGAGCTCCCGTGAACGTATCGACGCGTTCGACGGCCCGTGATCCCCGTGAAGCGAGAAACAGGAAGTCGCCACGGCTGGAGAACACACCGGCGCTCAGCAAGCCGCGGTTGTCGAAGTGGCGCCGCCGAGTAAAGTCCTCGGAGAGGTCGCCCGCAACGTCGAAGTACGAGACAACGCCGCGCAACGTCGTCTCAAACGAGAACGGCTCTCCGTTGACGAAGTCACCGTGGTTGATGTTCGCCTGGAGCGACGGGACAGCGGCAAAGTCACCGATGGGCGAGATCAGGAGTTGCGCGAGGTAGCTTGGAACGCCACCGGCTTCGGTGTCCGACGCGACCTGCGGATCGAACTGCAGCGCCACGTCATCCCGCTCACCGCTGACAGGATCCAACACGACCATTCGCGCTTCGGTGTCCGGAGACCGCCACCGTGTCACGCCGAGGCGACCGTCGGGGAGCACAGCGATCCCTCGCGCATCTTCGATCGCGGGAAGGACTTCGAGAAGCGTCGGCGTCCCGTCCAGGGAGATGCGGGCGACCGCTCCCGACCCTTGGAGGGATACGAAGGCGGTATCCCCCACAACGACCACGCCGAACGGACGGCTCCCCCACGGGAGATCGACGCTCGAGAAGGTTCCGGAGTCCAGCGCATGCACCGCGACACGATCAACTCGAGGACAACTGACAACCGCCTGCTCGCCCCACCACGCGACGGTCCGCGGCCCGGCGCACGTCGTTGTGCGAACGCCCAACGCGAAGCTGTCGCCGCTGCGTTCGACGGTGATCAGCTCGTCGCTGTCGGGACTGACAACCACACCTCGGTCGCCGTCATCGATATCGATCGTGCTGCTCTGCTCAGGCGCGTGGGAGGGCTCGAAGGTGACGGTGATCGTGACGTCCTCGGAGCGACTGTTTCCCTCCGCATCGAACACGGTCAAAACAGGGCGGTACCGACCAGGCTCGTCCCAGCTGATCTCCAAGGTAGGATCCTCGCTCGGTTCGTCCGGCCTCGACCCATCGTCCAGCGTCCACTGATAGAGCACGGCCCCGGTCGACGCCACGCCGTCGAGCAGGACCGTATCGCCGACGAGCGCATACCGATCCTCGCCTGGAATGGAGACCAATGGTTGTGGCTCCCCGGTGGAGCTGCTGTCCACGGCTCCGGTCGTCGTCGACCCGCTCGAGGACGGTGGGCCTGCGGACGAACCGCTGGAGGACCCCGACGTGCCGGTGGTGGTTGAGGCTTCGCTTGTGGACCCGCCTTCTTCCGTCCCCGCGGAGACACTGTCGTCTCCGCACCCTCCAAGAAGAAGCAGCGCCGCAATGGTCGAGCGCCGCATGAATCAGCCCCCTGCAACCGTGAAGGACATCGAGAACGATTCGGCGACGGCGTTGCCGTTGTAGTCGACGATACCGCCGGCGGGGATCTCGAAGGTGTACTGCGTCCCGGGGGTGAGAACCCCATCGGGGGTGAAGTTCACGACCGCCTCTTGCACGTTGACCGTGCCGGACACGTGGACCTCGGGGTTGTCGGTCTCGTACAGCCGCACCGAGCCTTCCCACGCCGACTTGGGTGCGACCATCTCGTTGAAGGTCACCCCGATGCGGCTTGTGGGTGCGAGCCCTTCTGCGCCGTCGGCCGGGACCGACCAGTTGACGTACGGGGCATCGGCATCGGGCTGTGCGAGGTATGGCGCAATCGAACTGGCCTCGCCGGGGTTGGCCTCGTCGTCCACGCTGAGTACGATCACATTGCCGATCGGGGTCGCGGTGTCGAGGTCCCCTTCGAGGTTGAGCTGCGTGAGCAGCTCCATGTTGTCCAAATCGGAGATGTCGTAGAGGCCTGCGAAGTTCGACTCGCCCATGACCGCAACGTCGTCCTTGATGAAGACGTAGCCACCGTTGCCACCCGAGTCGAAGTGGCCTGCGTACGTTGGGCTGGCGGGGTTGCGGACGTCATAGGCAAGCAAGCCACCGCCACCGCTCTTGACGGCGTACCAAACCTTGCCATCCCCCACGTTGGCGAAGTACGCCTCGCGGGCGACCCCCTCGCTGTCTTCGAGCACGAAGTCTCCGCCCGCGATCGGCTGAGGCTCGCTCGGGATGCTGACATCTAGAAGGACGGTTCGTGGGCCCTCGGCAGCCGTCGCGACGAGGAGGTTGCCCACGACTTGAACCTGACCCACCCGCAGCGTCGGCTCGAACGCTTCTTGGGCGGCCAAGCTGGGGTTGATCGGATCGCTCGCGTCGACGATGTACAAACCGTTGTCCGAACCTCCGACGTAGAGGTAGTCGCCCTGCCAGAACGAGCTCTGGACCACCCTCGCGTACGCGTCGGGGTAGAGGTGGCCGGGCAGCTCGAGGGTGCTCAGCACGAGCGGCTGCGCGGGATTGGTCACATCCCAGAACATCACACCGCCTCCGGTGTTCAGCAGTCCCTCCTCGACGTGCGCGGTTGCGACGTACCAGCGCCCCCCGACCTCGGAGAAACCGATCGCGTGAGTCTCCCGCATGTCGCCCGAAGTGGTGCTTCCAACGGTCGCCGGGTTGCACGGATCACTGACGTCGAAGAACGTGATCCCGCCCGCCCCCCACTCGGGAGCCCAGGGCATCATCAGATACCCATCAAACATCACGACTAGGTTGTGGTGGTCTGCGTCCGCCGGTCCGCCGTCCAAAAACGCACAGTTCTGGAACAAGTCGCCGGGTTCGAAAACGACCGAGGGTCCACCGGGCCCGCTCTGCGGCGGCCAGTCCCCCGGGTCTGGGTATGCAGAACCAACTCCTCCGGTCGAGGAGCCCGAAGACGACGCCCCGGGTTCGGATGTGGACCCCTCGGAGGCCGATGTCCCAGCGGTGGGAGCTGCAGTCCCCTCGGAGCTACTGGTCACAACGGGAGCGCCGGTCGACGCATCGAGACCGGCGGTCGAACTGCCGCCGCTCCCAGAGTCGGCCGCTTCGCCGCCGCCATCACAAGCCGCGAGAGCCATCAACACAAGTCCAGCCGCGCGGCATCGCGCCACCATCCACCACGCCCGTTCGACCGCCATCGTGTCGAGCATGCTGAGACGGATGCCCAGAGCCGGTCAAGCTCAACGAGCCCACGTTTTGGCGGGCGCACAAATGGCTCCATCCCAGCGCGTGAGGCGCCCAGAACAAGCGCAAACAAGCCGCCCGGAAGCTCGAGGGGAGGGATAGCCACGTGTCCGCGTCTGGCCGAGGAGCAAAAAAACCAGCGGTGGCTCGTCCGGTTTTCAACGGTCTGCGAGACCGCACGTCGAGCGTCGAAGCGAATGCCGCTCGGGAAGGTTCCGTGACACGACGGTTCGAACGACCGTCGACGTCATCCTCCTCACGTTGCCGGCGCGAAAGCGAGAAGACCTGTCTTCCGCGCGAAAACGGGGTTTGATTGCGGGCGGCTATCGTGCAACAAATCGAAGCAGATCGACGATGAAGCTCCGTGCCCAGCTCGACGCTGCCGCGACGCTCCTCGACGAGGGCGCCGCTCGATCCGCAGTTCGAATGCTCCGCAGCTCGTGGGAGCCGGAGCTGTGCGTCGACGACCTCGTTCCGCTCTATTGCATGTGGGTCAGAGCCCTGTGTGATGTCGGTGAACTCGACCACGCCTGTACCCTCGCCGAGCGAGCAGCCGACGAGTTCCCTCGCGAACCCGACGTCCAGATTGCAGTCGGGAACGTCTATGACCTCTTGGGACAGCTCGAGAAGGCACGCGATGCGTTCCAAGCTGCGATCGAGTCTGCCCCGGGCGGAGCTCTTCAGTTCTACAACCTCGGTGCGGTGCTCGAACGACTCGGCGACGAGGACGGAGCGGAGACCTGCTACCGCGAGGCCACCGCAATCGAGACCGAGGGCAACACGCTCTTCGAAGCCAGCGCGGCTCTCGGAGCACTGCTTCGTCGGACCGGCCGGCTCGAAGAAGCCGCGGGCGTCTACGACTCGTACCTCGACGGCGACCCGATCAACGTCGACCTGCTCGTCGAGCACGGCATCTGCCTGAGCGACCTCGACAGCTACGACGAAGCCATCGACCGATTTGAGCTCGCGCTCACCCTCGACGGCGAGCACGCGGGAGCTTGGTACAACCTCGCGATCACTCAGTACCGGATGGGTCGGCATGAGGAGGCGCTTGCGTCCATGCAGTGTGCCCGCGACGTCGACCCCCAGAGTCCCCTGACGCTTGCCGTCCTCGGCTCGTGGCAGCTGGTCCGTGCGCTCAACCCGGCCGAAGGCGCCGATTTCGACGAGTCGCTCGCGAACCTCTACGGAGCCCTCGACATGCTCCATAGACTCGACGGTGAGGGTCTCAGCCCCAACTACGCCGGGCTTGTCTGCGAGGAGGTTTTTGAGGCCTTGTGGCAGAACGACCGCCTCGGTGAGGCCCGCGAGGTCGCGCGCATGGCTGGGCAGCGGGATTGGATCACCGCGCACATGCTCAACGCGCTCAACGAGGCCGACCACGGCCGCGCACCTCAGGTCGAAACGTTCACCGTTCAGGCCCGAGCCGAGAGCGGCGAGGCTCCCGAGTACTGGCCCAGCGACGCACAGGGCTTCACCACAGGACTCACCGTCCTCGCGGCCAACGAAGACGAAGCGCGCGAATACTCTCTCGCGTACCTCCGCGGCCTCGAGCCCTCGCCCGCGATCGACTTCCGCATCGAGACCGTTCGCCCCGGTGGACCCGAAGAGATCCCCGGCGCCGAATACTCGATGCAGCCACGGGCCCGCGGAGTTGTCGGCGTAGCCCGAACGCGGTCGTACTTCCGGCTGTAGCTCTCGACAGCGGTGGCTGCCCCTCGTCGCTCCCGGGCGTGGACCTTCTTTACCGATCCCCTGGCTCCAAGAGCCGGCTAGCCCTCGGGTGGAGGCTGGCAGACCGACCCGTTCTCGATCTGGGCGTTGGTCCGGTAGGTGTTGAGAAGCTGCCATGACCTGGGCTCGACCGCAGGAATGGTGCCGTCCTCGCGCACGTTGGTGACGTGATAGGTGTGCTGATTCCAGATCCGACGGGCCTGAATCCAGCGGTCCTCGACGTCGCGGATCACCTGCACCGTGGGGGAGGTCTGGTTGTCGTCCCAGTTGTCCCCGGACACCACGACGATCTCCGCGGATCCGTCGTTGTCGACATCGGCGACCACCGGATACTCGATGAGGGTTCGGGACGACCGGGGAACCTGGAGCTCGATCGCCCCATCCGCACCGTAGATGAACAGCGTCGCCTCGTCGGCATACATCGCCTCCGCGACGCCGTCTCCGAGAAAATCGAAGGCAGTCCCTGCGGCCCAGCCGCTGCCATCTTGGACACCCACGGACCAGTTCACGACCAGGTTGGGCTCGAAGACGCTGTAGCTCTCGGCGGAGCTGACCGCGAACTCCGAAACTCCATCGCCATCAAAGTCGTGAACCGTGGAGGGGCGAAACCATGCGCCGAGCCCGGCGGGTTCTCCGGTGGGTGTCATGTCCTGGTTCTTGATGGTGCCGTCGTGTTCGAGAATCGTGATGCCACCATCGTTGTTGATGATGATCTCGGGTTCGGGGTCGCCGTCGAGGTTGGCGATCTGTGGATAGCCCGGGAGGATGCTCTCGTCTCGGTAGTAGAGCGTTCCGTCGTGGTGGTAGGCGGCTTGCCCCAAGATGAGTTCGAGATCGTCGTCTCCGTCGAGATCGGCGGCCACGGTCGCGGTGTTCCGTTGCGCGATGAACCACCCGACCTGCGGCGGAGCCTGGAACAAGACGGTCCCGGTCGAGGAGAGGATGATGCCGTCGGCGTAGATCTCCGGAGTCCCGTCGTTGTCGAAGTCCGCGATGCCCACGGCTCCGCCCTGGTCGTTCTCCCAGATGGCATCGGTCGTCCACAGCATCGTGCCGTCGGTATCGAACGCGACGAACGCGAGTGCTCCGATCAAGAAGTTGTTGGCGGAGACGATCTCAGGCTCCCCGTCGCCATCGAGGTCGCCGATCGCCGGAGTGACACTGCCACTGACTGGGCCCATGTCGAAGTGTTCCTGGCCCGTCTCCCCGTCCAGTACGTGAATGCGGTTGGTCGTCACGATGACATCGGGGATGTCGCAGAGGTCGATGGAACCGTCGTCGTTGTCGTCGGTGAGGTTGGCGACCAACGGTGTCACGGACGACGTCCCCCCGTCCCATGTCCACTGCACGTCGGGCTCGAACGAATCGGGCGGGGCTTCGTCGTCACAGGACCCGACAGCATCCATGTCATCGACGACGTTGCAGCTGGGCATGGGAGGATCGGGCGGGTTGAAGTCGGGGATCGCGAGGTCCAGCTTGGGCCCATCGCCCGTCGAGGCGTCGGCCGATGTCGAGCCGCTCCCCGTCGATGTCACTTCGCCCGTTGCAGTTGTCCCCGGCGCGGCGGTCGTGCTCGTGCCGTCCCCGCCGCCGAACGGATCAGTGTCCTGCGCACCGCCACACGCAACGAGGCCCATCAACCCAACCCATGTCCATCCCCACCGCATGCCCACGGGGATACCGAGTTCGTCGATGGGGGTCAAATCCGACGAGCGTCAGCGACCTCGGACCGAGACGTCTCCGCTGCCAGTCCGCAGCTCCAGCACTCCCTCCGCGGCGGAATCGTTGGACACCCCACGCGTCGAGACATCACCGGAGCCCGTGTCGATATCGATCTGATAGCCACCTGAAGGCAGCGCGAACCCGATGTCACCACTACCCGTCTTCGCCAGTACGGACGCCGGAGCGCCCTCGAGTCGCGCACCGATGTCGCCGCTGCCCGTCTCGAGTTCAACGTCCGTCGCGAACACGTCGTGCAAGGCGATGTCGCCTGATCCCGTGTGCGCCACGAAGACCCCGGCGCCGTCCGCCACACCGATGTCACCCGAACCCGATGACAGGTCGTAGATCCGCCCCGCCTCGGCTTCGGGGATCGTGACAATCCAGTCCACGCCGCATTGACGGAGGCGTTTCGGGCAATGGTGCCGCAAGACAAGTGCGCCACCCTCCAAGGAGGCGATGGTCCGGGTCGCATCCCCGTAGACCCGAGCCTCGACCGAGGTCTCGACCGCTCCGGGATCCACATGAATCTCGATGTCCCCACTTCCAGTGCTGATCTCCACTCGCTCCACCACGTCGACATAGTCGAACGTCTCGATGCGGTCAGGGTTGCCCAGGCAGCCGGGGAGCACGAGAGAGCCGAGGAGCGAAGCAAGGACAGGCAAGCGGCGGTTCATGCCTACTCCAACACCGGCCGCTCGTGGAGATGTCACCGATCGACCCCGTTTTTTTTCTCAGCCGGGGTGGGCGGCTCACCCGAGGCCGTCGGCGAACGCGCGAACGCGCGAGGCCACGTGCCCGGGCTCGGAGGGCCAGCGGTTGTGGTTGCCGCCATGCGGCGCCGAACTCCAACGCTCGAAGGACACCTCGCGAGCCCGCAAGCGGTCCAACGTCAGCCGGACGGAGCGCTCGGGCGCCCATGTGTCGCCCTCCACGCGAATACCGAGCGTTGGAGGACCAGGCTTGGCGAGCAGCGCATCCCCGTCGAACTCACCGTGGGCATACCTGCCGGTCTGTGCGGCATGGGCCCACTGAACGATCAACGTCTTCGCCTCACGCCCTCCAAAGCCGACCTTATCCCCGGGGAACACGCCCAGCGAACGCGCCATCGCACCGCACGTCCACGTCGCAGCGCGAATCCGATATGCCTCCGCACCGTCCCACGTTCGCCAGTACGGACATCCGGACGCCACAACCACCACGCCGCGAAGACCCGGGATCTCCATCCCCGCGGTCATCAACGCGACTTGGCCCCCAATGGAGTGACCCACGACGAACATGGGGCACTCGGGCATCGAGGCATGCAAAGCCCGAAGCGCAGCTCCGTAGTGCTCAATGATCGAGTCATAGCCCCAGTCGGTCCGACGGTTCGCCCGCACCGGGCTCTCGCCCTGTCCGGGAAGGTCCACGGCCGCGGTGGCGAACCCAAGCCCGTTCAGGGCACCGCAAAGCTTGCGGTAGTACGACGCGCGAACGCCCAAGGCGGGCGCGACAACGACGGCACCCCGAGGAACTCCAGAGGGCGAGTCCACGACCGCGCGCTGCGTCCCACCCAACGTCGTGAACGCAAGCTCGTCGATCACGCCGCGACTGTACCCGAAGGCAGCAACGTATGCGTGCAGCTCCTCACCTGCATCCACGTGGCGAACCGGCGGGCAAGTTGGGCAAGGTGAGGCGAATGCGTGCTTCGAGCATCACGGCCTTGCTGCTGCTCGGCCTGACCGGCTGCGAATCGGTCCCGTCGACCGCACAGGACATCTTCGGCGACCTCGATCTCAGGCGCTGCCAGCCAGGGCCGGGGACAACCGGGAGTCCACAGAGCATTGCCGAGGCGGTGGCGCTCGCGAACAGCTTGCCCCAACCCGCGACCGCGGCCTGTTTCCTCGAAGCCCTCGATCGTCCGCTGCATGTCGAGGCTTCGAAGAGCAAGGCCAGCATGCAGCCGGCCGACGGAGCGCGGAGTCCCCGGCTGTTCATCTTCTCGGGAGATGCGCTGATCATCACCGCGGCGGTCGGCGGGGAGGGCAAAGACCTCATCGAGTTCGGCGAGACGGTCAGCCCAGGTCGGACCGTCAAGGGGGAGATCGAGTTCCCCCTTCGCGCGGCGCTCGAGGAAGACGCAGCCTACGCCCGAATCCGCAACCCGGAGCACGACAACATCACCGTCTGCTTCGTTTGCCATGACTCCGAACGCGACGAGCCGAACTTCCCAGGGGCACGCAGCTCCCTCGCGCTACGCCCTCGTACCAAGAGCCTCGTCCCGATCGAATCCCTAAGCACAGAGCTGGCGAGCTGCGACTGGGAGGCAGAGAAGGAACGCTGCGGCATGCTTCAGGCCGTCGCAGCCTGGGGTCCGCTCGAACACCGTGCGTTCGAGCAAGGTCTCCCGACGTTTTGAGCCGGCTTCAGCCCTCGCAGATCGAGGTGAAGACCTCGAAAGCATCGCTGAACTCGTAGGCGCGCATCTGACAGATGTCGACCCGGGCCTGCTGCAGGAGCGGAATTTCGCTGAGTGCGAGAAATCCGTTGTGCCCCGTCGGTGTCTCGGCGCCCGTTCCCTCATCGCCAGCATCGGGGTCCCAGACACACTCGTCTGCGACATTGGTCGGGTCCGCCACGACCGAGATGAACGCAACCAAATTTGGGTCGACGTACTCGAGGAAGGTCTCGGCGACGGTGTCGATCTCGTCCATCGGCGTTGGATCGTCCTCGTCGCTGACGTAGAGGATCACCAGGTTCGCATCAGGCCGCCTGAAGCCATCGTTGCACGCGCCCTCGGCGTTGTTCGTTGGGTCGAGCGCGCCGAGCATCGATTCCAGCATGTACTCGTCGTCGCTTCCGCTGAACCCCTCGGACAGGATCGTGCACTGGAGTGCGGCGAAGGCAGTCGAAGCCTCGCCATCGATCTCGGTGCTGTAGTACGCCGGAGCGCCTTCGACGTTGCTGCAGCTGGACGGTCGCTGAATGAGCGCCCCGGCATACTGGCACTCGGCGGTGTTCGCCTCGGGAACCCGGTCAGCGTTCGCAATGCCCACGTGGAACGAACACACCGACGAGAGTTCCTCGTCGAACAGGGCGAACAGCGACGGCAGCGAGTTGGCCAACGGGGCGAGCCACTGCGACATGCTGTCCGACGTGTCGATGAGCAGCAGGATGTCGAGGTCGGTACACGAGTCGACGCCGCACGACGGACCGGTGGAGCCGCTGCTGGTCACAGGCTCCGTGGTCGAGCTCGAGGACGACTCGACCGACGAGGTGGCTGAAGAATCGGTGGTCGAGGACGTGGAGTCATCCCCCGTCGTGGACGACGTCGTGGTCGTAGGGGGAATCGGAGGCCCCGTCATCATCCCCATCGTCTCGCCGGGAGGTGCCCGCATGCACGTTTCCTCGACACAGAACTCACCGTCATCGCAGTGGGCGTTGGTCTCGCACGGGAGGCCCAACGTGCTGGGAATCGGACAACCTGCCAACGCCACCAACGTGGCGATTCCTAGAACCGACCGGACCATTGCACCCCCATCGTTTGCGCATCCATCATCGGCGAAACCCCACCGGTTTGTCGCTTGCGGACGCCAAGCGTGATCATGACGGCCCCCGCCACGGTGAACACCCCGCCAACAACGCCGCCCGCGATTCCGAGTCTGTTGCCGCGTGTGATGTCCTGCCGTGCGTCATTGCGTCGCGCTGGCTCCGTCTCAAACGTCGCGACGGCGTTGTTCGCGGACACGAGCCCCCCGACCAACAGCCCATTGCCGATCAAACCGACGCCCGCGAGTACCGCCCCGGCGATGATGAGCGGCCGCCCGGTGTCCCTCACGGGTTCCGGCTCCGTGGGTTCGGGCTTCGGCTCGGGTTCCGGTTCCGGCTCGGGCTCCGGTTCCACCTGAGGCTCCGGGATCGGCTCGGGCTCCGGTTCCGGCTCGGGTTCGGGGTGTGCGTCGAGTAGCGCCTGAACTTCGGCCCGCCGTGAGGTGAGGCTCTCCCGCTGAGGCGCCTCACTTTCCGGGAGGCTCTCGAGAGAGCGATCGAGGAGATCCAGCGCGACGACGAGGTGTTCCTTGTCACCGTCCACGCCGTACGCGCCGACATGTGCCTCTTGCAGGGAAACCCTCACCCGGTTTCGCAGGGCGTCAGCCTCGGGATCGTGGACCACCTGCTCGTACAGCACGGTCAGCGCGTCAATCGCCCCCGAGTAGTCGGCGGTCTCGAGCTTGGCCTGCGCATCGCGCCACAAGGACCCCTGATCGGGAGCAGGCACCGCATTGGGGGCTGATTCGGGCGGTTGGGCCGAAGCCGGGCGCGGCGCACCCACGCTCAGGATCAGCGCTAGAGCGCTCACCCACCGACATCCTCCGCTCCCTCGCCTCCCCCGCACCCGACGCATGATAGCGCCGTGTACCACGTCCTCTCAAGCAGACGGCTATACTCGGGCGGTGGGGTCGAGTGAGTCCAGCACGCGGGACGACACCAGCGTGACCGCACCAGAGCGGGTGCAGGAGGACCAACCGGCCCTCGCCGCGGGCACCGTCCTGGCTGGACGCTACGAGATTCAGCGCCTCATCGGTGAAGGCGGGATGGGTGAGGTCTACCTCGCCCGCCACAGCGGCATCGATAAGCTCGTCGCGATCAAGCTTCTTGCGCCAGACCGAGCCCGTCGTCCCAAGACCATCAGCCGGTTCATTCAGGAGGCGAGAGCCACCTCGAAGATCCGCCACAAGCACATCGTCGACATCACCGACTTCGGTGAGATCGATGGTCTCGCTTTCTTCGTGATGGAGTACCTCGACGGCGAGGACCTCAGCGCGATCGTCAAGCGCGAAGGTCCCCTGTCGTGGTCCCGCGCCAAGGCCCTCACGATCCAGATCCTCGAAGGACTCGGAGCCGCGCACGACGTCGGCATCATTCACCGCGACGTGAAGCCGCACAACTGCTTCGTCTGCCCCCGCGAGAACAACCCCGAGTTCGTCAAGATCATCGACTTCGGAATCGCCAAGCTACGTGACGGCGCTTCCGAAGAGCAGCTCACGCAGACCGGCGCGATCATGGGGACCGCCGACTACATGTCTCCCGAACAGGGCCAAGGCATGGAGCTCGACGGCCGCTCCGATCTCTACTCGGTGGGCATCATCTTGTACCGGATGCTGACCGGCCGCGTCCCATTCAAGGCTGGCAACGCGATGGCGACCGTGTTCCTGCACGTGCACAACGCTCCGAAGCCGCCTAGCGCCGAGTGCCCCGAAGCGGGATTCGGGAGCCTGGTCGACGCGCTGGTGCTCAAGGCGTTGGCGAAGGACCCCGCCGAGCGCTTCGCGAGCGCTGCCGAGTTCATCGATGCGCTCGAGCAGATCGACGACGCCGGCGCGGGTTCCCCAACCCCATGGACACCTCTGCGGATCGGGACGATGTTTGCCGCGGTCGCACTCGGGGCACTCGCGGTGGGTTGGGTCGCCACACGCGGCGGTGACGAAGCCTCACTGGCGCCCAAGCCCGCAGCACTCGCCGCATCCTCCCCCATCCCCTCCAAGGAACGGGAGCCCGCAGCGGAGCCCGAAGTGCAGGACGCGGTGGCGGCCGAATCTCCGACGGCGGCTGCGGATCCACCGACCAACCCCGTGGCCGTCCCCAACCCGCCGGAACAGCCACAGACCCCTCCGGTCGAGGCCTCGGTGGAACCCAGTGCAGAGCCCGCCCCAGCCGCCGATGTCCCCGTTCGCAGAAGCAAGCGAGCCGTGGCGCAGACGCTCGGCAAGCTCAACGGCAAGGTGAGCGCCTGTGGCAAGAAGGCCGGGCTGTTCCGGGGCGAGAGTGTCGATGTCACGGTCGCTATCGCCACGCAGGGCCGGGCGAGCCGAGTCGACGTCAAAGGCACACACGCCAAGGCTGGCGTCGACTGCATCGTCAAGGCGATCAAGCGGGCGCGGTTCGGGGCAGCCCAGCGCAGTCAGACCACGAAGCACCGCTTCAAGATCTAGGAGGCGGCCCCAAATAGGCGGTTCAGCTCACCGGTCGACATCTGGTCCGCGGCGTAGCCGAACGTTCCCCGAGACTTCAGCTCCTCCGCGGCTCGGCTGATGCTTGCCAACGCCATCCGAGCCAAACTCCCGCCGACGCTCACCCTCCGCACGCCCAACGCATGGAGCCGTGCAAGATCCAGCGAGTCGGGCAGCAACCCCATGACAACGGAGACCGGCGCGTCGATCTCCCGGACCAACGTCCCGATGGTCTCGGGGTCGACGACGCCAGGGACGAACACGCAATCTGCTCCGGCGGCTCGGTAGCGATTGCAACGTCGGATGCTCTCCGCGAGCGGCTCGTTGCTGCCGACCAAGAACGCATCCGTGCGGGCGTTGATCACCAGCGGAACCCCGGTCCCATCCGCGGCTTCCCGAGCAGCACGAATCCTCGCCGAGGCGGCATCGACGGGGAACAGCTCCGATGTCGCGCCCGCAACATCCTCGAGGTTACAGCCCACAAGGCCGACATCGATCGCCATCCGGATCGTCTGCGCCACCTCAGACGGCGTCTCGCCGTAGCCGGCCTCGAGATCTGCGCTCACCGGGACATCCACCGCGCGCACAATCTCCGCCAGACGCTGGAGCATGGTCTCTCGGGGCAATTTCCGAGGGTCGTTCGTGTCGCAGTAGTCCGGGCGCCCCATCGAGAAGGCAATGCCTGCACTCGTGGTGAGAATCGCCGGAAACCCGGCAGCCTCCAGCATCCGAGCGCTGCCGCCGTCCCACGCGTTGGGAATGAGCATGCATTCATTGCTGTGGTGGGCCGCCAGGAACGCTCTCGCCTTTTCTTGTTGGGTCGCCATGTCTGCGGATGCATCGACGCTACGGCTCGGAGGCCCGGGGGTCGAATGCAAATACGCTATACCCCCCATCGAAGACATGGAGCTGAGCCAGATCGAAGCCTTCGTTGCGGTGACAGACACCCACAGCTTCTCCGCGGCAGCGACGCAGCTGCACCTCACTCAGCCCGCCGTCAGTCGCCGGATCGGCCAGCTTGAGCATGCGCTAGGCCAGCCGATGTTCGATCGGCTCCCGTCGAGAGTCACGCTGACCGACGCGGGCACCGCTTTCCTCCCCTTCGCCCGGAGGACCCTCGCCGCGGTGCAGGACGGTCGCGCGGCCGTGCTCGCTTCCGCTGGCTCTTTGGGCGGCATCGTCACGCTCGCACTGGTCGGTACGCTCGCCGCCACTGACCTCACCACGCGACTCAAGCGGTTCCGCGACGATGCGGGTCACGGGCACTTGAAGCTGCGAACTGCGTTGAGCGTTCAGGTGAGCCAGCTTGTCCGAAACGGCACCGCTCAGCTCGGTCTCCGCTACTTCGCAGACCGACACGACGATATCTCCTCCGAACAGGTCGGCGACGAACCGCTTGTGGTTGTCGCATCCGGGTCCCGACCCACTCCGAACAAGACCGGCCTCGAGACGATCCTGGACGCAACGTGGGTCGGGTTTCCTGCTTCCGAAGACGGACAAGGGTTTGGGAACCTCTTGCTCCGGCAGTTGGCTGCTGCAGGTCTAGGCTCGAGTGAAGTTTTGGAGGTCGACAGCCTCACCGCGCAGAAACGAATGATTGAAGCCGACTTCGGTGTTGGGCTTCTCCCACGAAGCAGCGTCGGAGAAGAGCTTCGCCTCGGCACCCTGCAGGTGCTCGACGCGCCGCAGCTGCGTGCGTCGCTGCCCATCCACCTCATCCAGCGCCGAACAACCTATGTCACGCCGCTGATGGACAGGCTCTCAAGCGTTCTTCGAGCGCCCGCTACTGGGCGTTCTTGACCTCGAAGCTCGAGCCGTCGGCCTTCTTCACGACCTCCCCCGCACAGGTCTCACACTTGACGCCATCGACCGTTCCGCTGGCGCTCTTGTCGATCTTGAGCGCGGGAGCGGCAGTGTTCCGCAGGACCAGGTTCTTCACATCGTTAGCGCTGGCCTTGCTGTGGAAGCTCAGCCCCTTCCACGCGCCGGCCTCGTCACGCTGCCCGCTAAACGTGATGGGCTTGTCCGCCGTCCCTTGGGCGATGAGCGAGCCGGTGTCGTAGTACCCCACCGTCATCGACGCTCCATCCTTGAACGCGAGGGTGTAGCCAGCGGGCAGCTCGAGCTTTCCGCCAGAGACCTGAAGGTTGCCGTCCATCTGCACCTGCGCGCCCGGTTGGAGGGCCCACGTGGCATCCGCGTTCACGCGCCCGTTCTCGACCACAACCACTGAACCCGCGTCGTAGGTGTTGCCGTCCCCAACGCCCCCCATCACAGCCGCGTTCACCCGAACCGAGCCAGGCGTCGCGGTGAACGTGTTGTTGGCGAACTTCGTCAGCTTGACCTCAGCACCGCGCAGCACCACTCCGGTGGTGTTCTTGTTGAACGTGCACTGTTCGACGGAGAGTCGGGCGGCACCGTCTGCCTTCAGGACGCCTTCTCGCTCGTCCTTGCCGCCGTGGTTGAACTCGACGTGCTCGAAGTCCCCCTCGCCCTTGCCGGAGATGAACACCCCCCGCCATGAACCCGCTTCCTCGCGGTCGGAGGATGTGAACACGATCGGCTTGTCCTTGCTTCCCCGAGCCTCGAGCGTGGCCTCGCCGTAGTAGCCGGTGACGATGCGACCGGACCCACCGAACTCGAGCCGCGTCCCAGGGTCAAGGCTCAACTTCGCACGAGCCCCATCTTCCCCGTTGACTTTGACCTCTCCGCCAATCTGAACCGCGACGCCCTGAGCCATCCAGTGGGCGTCGTCCTTGATGGACCCGCCCGGCACTACGATGCGTGCAGCTTCGTCGTAGGTGTTGCCGATGCCTAGGCCTCCGACGACGTTGGCCGGGAGCCGAATCGCGACTTTGCCGACATCGGTGAAGCTGTTGTCCGTGAATGCAGCGAAGGACGCCTCCCGGTCGGTGACGATGCCTGCGCCCTTGAGATGCTGAAACTTGGATTTCTCGACGCGGACATCGGGCGCGTCGACCTTGAGCGCGCCGTGCTTGTCCTCGCCCGCGTACTCGAGCACCAACCCGGTCACACTGGAGCGGGCGGCCTTGGAGTACAAGCGCACGCCTTTCCAGACGCCGGCCGCCTTGTCCCCCTTGCTCGTCATCATCACGGGCTCCGACGCGGTGCCCTGCACGATGAGCTTGGCGGGCTCGTAGTACCCGACCTGAAGCTCGGCGCCATCAGCAAACTCAAGCGTTGCGCCGGCCTCGAGGGTGAGCGTGGACCCGTTCACCTTGTACGTCGCCGTCACCGGCACCGCGCCGCATGCCTTCGTGATCACGACGTCGCCTTCCTGCGCCCCCTTGAGTTCTTTGGGGCACTCCTTGGACGCCGCCGTGTCCGGTGCCTCGGACGGTTTCTCGTCCTTCTCCGTGGATGGCTTCACGTCCTCCGAAGGCTTCTCGTCCTTGTCCGTTTTCGCCTCCGCCTTGTCGGACGCACCAGCGTCTTTCTTGGACGAATCCTCCTCCTTCGCCGAGTCGCAGGCGACGACGAAACACAGAGCACACAAAGCCACGCGCGAGTTCATGGCATGAGGGGTACCGCGCCGACGGGGTCGCCATCAAGCACGGTCCGTGGTCCACCGTCCACGACCCCATCGTCTCCTTGCACCATTCGTAGCCCAGGAAGGCGACGGGCTCGACTGAGAGACGTGCCTGTCACGACGAGCGCCGCTGCGGGTCCTCTTGCCGGAGTTTGTTGGGACGTTCTTCGCCCGGCGTCGGACGACCTGCCCATCGAGCCACGCCGCCCCGTCGCGTCGACCCGGCTCGGTGAAAGGACCGAGCCTCATGGAACTCTTCCCCCCTACTCGCCCCCCACTCCAAACCTGCCCTCCGAAACCGAGGCCTTCGAGCACGCCTCGCCCGGAGGGTTCGTCGACGACTGGGATTGGGGAAACATCCAAGACAGCCGCGATGGCGTGAGAACCGGCGGCCTCGCGCCGTGGTTGCGCGAGGCCGCGCAAACTCGTCGGCCCAGCGAGCTCCTTCGCCGAGCGTTGGTCGCCCGCTTTCGGCCGACCTCGCCACGGCTCGGACGCTTCCGGTCCTCGGGGCGACGGAGATCCGAGCCGGCCGTCCGCCCCGACGCTGACAACAGGCTTGGCCGGGACGTCGACGTTCTCGTCACCGCGAGGGATTGCGGCTTCGCGGCAACAATTCTTCGGAACGTTTTGCGTTGGGGTGCGACTAGCTCGCCGCGGCCGGGCCACGCGGAGTTGGCCGTGTCGCTCGGCTTCCAACGAAACGAGACAACGCAATGCGTCACGAACACCCAATCAACCGAATGCACCCCCGAATGCTCGCGGGCCTCGCCGCCTTGGCCCTCACGCTCCTCGCGGCGTGTGACGGACAAGATCCCAGCGACAACCAGGAACAGCTCGAGGAACTGGCGCTGCTGGACCACGAAGGGTCCGCACTCGACCCCGACGGAGTCGGAGGGTTTGGCCGGGAGGCAGAAGCGACCGACGAGCCCGCGGGCGCGCCCGCGGACGCAGACCTCATGCTGCATGCCCCGCTCGACCCTTCGCTGTCAACGACCCACCAGGCAGGGTGGGCTTGGGTCACAAGCTCGGGCAGCCTCGGCGCTTCCGACGTCCACACCGGCACGATCTCATCGTCGAAGCTCGGCACGGGTCGCTACCTCGTCGACATCACCCCATCCCCATACATGAACGTTCAAGTCGTCGCGTACGGCACCAGCAATGCTGCGTGTAAACGAGTCGGCGGAGCGGGAGGAACGGGTCCACAGATCTCCTGCTTCGACCCCGATGGCGCGTATGTCGACAGCGCCTTCGTCGTCACATTTCAGTCGCTCTCCGGAACCAGCATCTACCAAACGGGCGCGTACCTCTCCAGTCCCGCTTCCGGGGCGGCGACGTACTCCTGGAACTCCACAGGTGGAGTCAACACGGTCACGTGGAATGCTTCCGCACAAGCGTACGACGTCACGCTTCCCGGGATGAACTTCGGGAACGCTTCAGTTCACGTCACGGCAAACGGATACGTCGGCGACAGCTGCCGCGCAAACTACTGGGGTTGGGGTACGGCCCGCGTGAAGTGCTTCGACAGCGACGGCAACGCCACCCAATCCCAGTTCGCCCTCACGTACATGGAAGACACCATGCTCTTGGGTAACGCAGGAGGACACACCTGGATTTCGTCTGGGACCGCCTCCAGTTCGTATAGCAAGTCGTTTCCGCGATACTCCTGCGACTCGCCCGGGACGTTCTCCACCGCCAGCGTCGGTCTCGACATCAACGTGTCGCTCTCGGACACCGGATGGCCCCCGGCGAGCTGGGCCGAGTACGTCCCCATGGTGAGCGACTACGGCAGCACCGACCGGAACTGTAAGATCGTCAACTGGTCCGCGCCCGGCACCGGGTACCGAGCTCGAGTCCGTTGTTTCGACGGCGACGGTACCCAGATCGACGCGAACAACACCCCGTTCACGCTCTCGTTCAGCACCGACTATCCCCCAGCTCCCTGCTGAAAGAACGCTTCGTCCTGCGGAGCGGATGGAGGCGTGGCTGAGCACGACGTGAGATGGGGGTCGGCAACGACGCGACGGCCGCCATCCGCGTCCGACTATCCCGGATCCGTGCATAGTGAATCTCGAAGCTCGCGATGGTCCCCAGAGCCCCGGCTCCTAGACTCCAGTCATCGCAATGCCGACCAGATCCGCACTCATCGCCACCGCCGCGACACTTGGACTCCTACTCCCGATCGGGTGCAGCGACGACGATTCTGCCCCCGATGGGGCCGACACCGAAGCCGCTGGAACCGAGGCTACAGGGAACGACACATCCCCTTCAACCGGGGCCTCCACCGCCACCACCACACCTTCCACCACGACGGGCAGCAGCTCGGAGACGGGCTCGACATCCGAAGACACCGAGACGGGGACGGACGGAAGCGAAAGCTCCGGGGACCCGGGGACCGACACCGACGGCGGGCCAGGCCCGGTCGACGACCTCGAGGACTGGCCACAGCTGTACCAGGACTTCATCACCGAGGCCGGCGGCTCCAAGTTTGTCGACGTGGGCGACGCTGTCATGCACTACGTCGAGACGGGACCCGCGGACGGCGAGCCCGTGTTGCTCGTCCATGGGATTCCAACGCAGGCGTTCCTTTGGCGCGACGTGATGCCGGAGCTCACGGGCAAGCGTGTGATCGCGATCGACCTCATCGGCTATGGACGCTCGGAGCGCCCCGAAGGGCTTCCGTACACCCCTGCAATGCAGGTCGAGTTCCTCGACGCGTTTGCCGACGAGCTCGGCCTCGAGGGGGTGCACTTGGTGGTCCAAGACCTCGGCGGCCCCGTCGGGTTGCGTTGGGCCTCGGAGAACCCCGACCAGGTCGCCTCGATCACCATGTTCGAGACGCTGTGGTCCACCCTCCCAGGTCTCGAATCGCTCCCGCCTGACTTCGCGATGCTCATCGGTGCCCTGCGTACCGATGGCGTCGGCGAAATGATGGTCGCGGAGCAAGCCGTCTTCCTCAACGCACTCGATGGACTGACCTTCATCGAGCTCCCCGAGGACATTCAAGAGGTCTACCGGCATCCGTGGCAGGAGCCCCAAGACCGTGTGGACGTGTTCCTGCCTTCGGGACCCCGCGCGTTTCCGTTCCCCGACGACCCCGTCGCCACGGCCTTCGTCGGGGGTTACCAGGAGTACCTCTCGACCACCGACACGCCGAAGCTCGTCATCGATATCTTCCCCGGCGTGCTGTCCAACCTCGAAGTCGCTCCCTCGGCAGGTGGAGACCCGATTCGCAACGCTCAGTTTGCGGCCACGGAGTTCCCCAACATCGAGCTCGTCGAGTTGCAAAACGGCGCTCACTTTGCGCAGGAGGACATCCCGGTCGAGCTTGGGGAGACGATCAACGGGTTCATCGACGACCTCGAGTAGCGACACAAGCGCGCGGGGTTTCCCACCCCATCGTCTCGGTCTCCCGGAAGTGTTGGGTCCGGGAGGTCGGGGCCGGCCACGATCGCCCTGCGGGTCGACACATGACCACTAGGGACATGGTCCATGACGAGCCTCGCCACGTCTGAAGGGGCCTGTTCCCCCCAACCCGGGGACGGGACAGCCCCGGGCCACGACACGAAAAACCCGGCAGCCTACGGTTTGACCCCCTGTGCCACATCGACTACAGGCAAGTCGGGGTGGTCGATGAGAAGAGAGCAGGGGCCCGGGCCGGCCAAACGGACGAAGACCTGCTTCGTGAATGGAGGGCCGGAGATCAAGATGCCGGGGACGCGCTGCTCTCCCGCCAACTCCCGGCTTTGCGGCGGTTCTCACGCCGCACGCCCAACGATCCGGACGACTTCGTCCAGGAGACACTCAGCCGGGTCGTTGCGACCCGTGACCGTATTCGATCAGGTGACCGTTTTCGCGCCTATGTCCTGACGATCGCCAGACACCTTCTCTCTGAGCTGCGCAGGTATTCGGCCCGTGGCATCGCGCCTTCAAGCTCCCCCGCGCCTCACGCGTCCCCCTCACAGGCCCTCGCAAAGCAGCAACAGTTTCAGCAACTGATGGACGCGCTGCGCACCCTGCCGGAGGAGCACCGCAACCTCCTCGACCTCTACTACTGGCAGGAAGTCCCCATCTTGCAGATGGCGGCGCGGCTGGGCGTGCCCGAGGGAACGGTGAAGAGCCGGCTCTTTAGCAGCCGTGCGTTGCTACGGCAGGCGCTCGAGCGCTCCGCCGCAGAGCCGATCGTGGTCGGTGACGAACCCACCGGGTTCGACGCCTGGATCCGAAAGATCAGTCGTGTAGGGCCTTCGCACGATGACTTGCCGTGATCAGCCCCGGAGTCGCTGAGGGCGTTCAGACCTGACTTCGTATGGAGGCCGACAAAAAGAACACCAAGTCACTGAAAAATGAACCTCAATGCCAGAAGTTCCTCTTCTACTTCTGGTGCCATTGCACCCGTCTCGTGGTGCCGCCGCGGACCCGAAAGCAACCCCTTGTGGTCACGCCTCCCTCACTCTTCCGTTCGGCGCACTGTTGGCGCCCCGCTGGCCTCGCGCTGGGTCTTCTCGCCGCCTGCTACACCGGGCCTCCAGCTGGCGATGCCGCTGGCACTGAGTCCGGAACAGACGCATCCGGCGCGGCCTCGAACAATCCCACGAACAGCGGACCGGGCGAAAGCGCCGAGGGCTCGACGAGCGACGCCACTGGCGAGGACGATTCGACAGGCGGCGACGAGATGGACGCGTTCCCGCTTTACCCGACGCGCCGACTGACCAATCGCGAGCTCAGCCGCACGTTTTACGCCGCATTCGAACTCGACGACGACTTCAACTCGTACTTCCTGCCGCTGCAACCCGACGAACCGCTGCAGGTTTTCAGCAACGAGGTTGCGGGCTTGGTCGTTGGGGCCGGCGTGTTGGAGTCGCAACTCGAAGCGATCGAGCGATTCGCGAACCGAATGGCGTTCCAGGGGACAACCTCCCCGGATGGCCTGGTCGACTGCGAAGAACTCTCAGAGCGAGCTTGTCTCGAAGCGGCCGTGGAACTCCTCGGGACTCGGCTCTTCCGTCGGCCCGTTTCGAACGAGCAGGTGCAACAACTGCTCGCGGTCTACGACGACGTCCTCCCCCAGTCGGATGAGGAGGCGGCCTACGCCGCAGTCCTGATGGCGATGATGCTCTCGCCGAGGACCTTATACATCCTCCCCGAGTCCGGCGAACAGCGGCCCTGGGCGGTGGCAGAGCGGCTTTCGTTCTTCTTGTGGGGCGCCGGACCCGACGCTGAACTCATCGAGCGGGCCGCCGACGCCTCGATTCTCGAACCCGACGTCCTGCGGGCCCAGGCCACGAGACTCCTCTCGGATGACCGCGCGAAAGCCAACCTCGGGCTCTTCTACATCGAACTCCTCGACCTCACTCGCTTCGAGTTCTTCTTCAAGGGGTTCGAATACGAATCGGACATCGGCTTGTCGAGGTCCGTCATGCTCACCGACTTCGTCGATACGACGTTCCGGCTGTACGGCGACGGCGGGACCCTGGAGTCTCTGCTGACCGACCCACTTTCCTTCTCCGACGAGGCGATGGAGGCCAACTATCTCGGCGAGTACCCCGGTCTGCTCTCGCACCCGGTGTTCACCTGGACCCACGCGGCGAACAGGTCGACACACCCTGTCGAGCGTGGTGTCGCAGTCCGAGAGCGGCTGTTGTGTACCGACCTCGGCGCCCCGCCGATGGACATCTCAGCGATCCCCGACACCGTCGACGAAGATTCGACCATGCGGGAGCGCCTTGCGATTCACCGTGAGGACCCCGCCTGCGCCAGCTGCCACAACCTCATCGACCCGCTGGGCCTCCCTTTCGAGGGCTACGACTGGGTCGGTCGGGCACGTGAACTGGAGAACGGCGCTCCGGTGGATGTATCGGGTTCGCTTGCAGGGGCGGGCAACGACGTCGAAGTGGAAGGCGTGTTCGAGCTTGGACTCGCCTTGTCGCAAACTGAGGCGGTCCAACGCTGCGTCGCCCAACAGACGCTGCGGTTCGCCCTTCTCAGAGAGACCGACGAGCTCGATGACGCCCTGCTCGAGGATGTGTCCAACGCGTTCGCCGACGCCGACCTGCAGCTGGACGCGTTGGTCCTCGCTGTCGCCACGTCCGACGCGATTCTTCAACCCCCGATCGAACGATGAGCAACCTCAACCCCAGCCGCCGACGGCTTCTCAAGCTCCTCGGGTTTTCCGCGATTGCGGGGGCCCCCGTGTTCCGCCTGGGAATCCGGCAAAGCCACGCGGGAGGCGACGAATCGATCCCCTCACGTTTCATCGGCGTGTACCACCCCGCTGGGTGGCGAGTCGTGCCGAGGGGCCACTGGTACTACGAGGCCAACCCCGACCAGTCGAACGGCTTCTTCTTTCCCGGCCGGGTCCGAGACCAATCCTACGACCTGTCGGAGATTGCTGGCCCCTGGCCCGACGCAACCGAAGCGCTGCGCCCACTCGCCGAGCACTTGGTGTTCGTCGAGGGACTCGACAACCACGCCAACCGGGGCGGGAACAACCACATGATGGGCCTCACCACGATGCTCACCGGGGCAGACCCACTGCAGAACTACAACGCATCGGGAGGCATGTCCCTGGACTACCTTCATGCGACGACGGCCCCCACACCGTTCAGTGTCGTTCCGCTGGGGATCAGCCCGGCGGTGCGAGGCGGAACGCTCTCGTTCAGCGGACCACTTCAAGCGATCCCCACGGAGTATGACCCGAGTGCTGCATACGCCCGCTACTTCGCCCCGTTCCTCGGAGACGACGCCGAAGCCATGGCGGAGCTGGCCCGCCGCAGGATCATGCGAGGGAGCGTCTTGGACCACCTCGGTGGTGAACTCGACGCCATCCTGCCCGCCATCCCGACACACGACCGGCCCCGGTTCGATGCCCACCTCGATGCAATTCGTTCTGCCGAGCTCCGCATCGACGCCACAATTTCAACCGACCCGAGCTGCGTCGACCCAGGTTCGTTCACGCTCGACCCCGAAGACAACTCGCTGATCCCAGAGCTGACCGACGCCATGATGCAACTGCTCGTCGCGGCCTTGGCCTGCGACCTGAGCCGTTCCGCATCGTTCTGTTTCGGACGCGGAACCCTCGCATTCGCCCCCACCTTCCTCGGGCTCACCGAGCACTATCACGCGTACTCACACTACGGTTTCGACGACGCCGAACGACAGGCCGAGTACAGCCAGCTGTTGGGTTGGACCGCAAGCCAGGTGGCGTCCTTGGTGGAGCGCCTCGAAGCCATCCCCACTCCCGACGGACGCTCGCTGCTGTACCACAGCCTGATGATGTGGAGCACCGACAACTCCAACGGCTGGGCGCACACCGTCGAAGACACTCCTTTTCTATTGGCGGGCCAGGCCGGGGGAGCGTTGGAGACTGGGCGCGTGGTGTCCTATCCGTCCGGCACCTACCACAACCGTCTGCTCGTCTCCGCCGCACAGGGCCTGGGGCACGATGTCGAGACGTTTGGCTCGACCGAGTTCTCCAAGGGCGGCGCCCTCGAGAATCTATTCAGCTGACCCCCGCCCCGTCGTTTGGGCCGGACGGGTCGGCGAGACCGACCACCGCTGAGACGGTGGCCGGTACTCCGAGCGCTACTTCACCCTCTTGATGTTGTCGTCCGGGTTGCGGTCGACCAGCATCACGATGGGATCGATGCCGGCTTTGGCAGGCTTCTCGTCCACCGAGATGCTCAGCGTCGTCTTCTCCTCGCTGAGCTGGTGTTTCTCGCGATACAGGAACTCGCCATCCTCGTCCATGAGCCCGATTTCGATCCAGTCGTTCAGCTCCGTCTCGGTCTCCTGACCACTCTCCGACGCCCGAAACTTCTTGCTCATCACCTCGAGTTCGACCGTCCACGTCGCACCATCTTCAGTGGCGGTCGCGGACTCCATACGGTTGTCGTAGAGCGTGATGGTCTCGAACAGGTCCTCGATGAGGTACGCGTACTTCTTCGGCGTCTCGGCCCGGATGGCCTCGACGAACTCGATGCTGTTGGTAAACGGCGCTCGCTGGAAACCGACCTTCTTGATGTACCCGGCGAGCGCCCGGTTGAGCGCCTCCTCGCCGATGTACTCGCGCAGCGTGTACATGACCAAGCTGCCCTTGTTGTAGTGGATGTAAGGCTGGTTCTCGACCAACATCAGCGGCAGCTCTTTCTTGCGCTCGGTGGCCCGCCCCTGCAGGTAACGGTCGAGTTCGTGCCGCAAGAACTTCGCCATCTTGGCCCGGCCGTACTCCTTCTCCATGACCATCAGTGCCGAGTACTGCGAAAGCGTCTCGGACATCACGGTGCTGCCCTGCACGTTGCCGCCGATGACCTGGTGTGCCCACCACTGGTGCGCGATCTCGTGGGCGGTCACGTAGAAGACGTAGTCGATGCTGTCCTCGTCGCGAAGGTCCGCGATGAAGCCAATCGACTCGCTGTACGGGATCGTGTTGGGAAGCGACTGCGCGTAGCTGGCGTAGCGAGGGAACTCGACGATGCGGACCTGCCGATGCTGGTAGGGCGAGAAGTTGGCCGTGTAGTAGTCGAGCGACTTCTTCACGGCCTCAATCATCCGCTGCACGTTGTAGTCGTGCGGCGCGTGGTGATAGACCTCGATGGCGACGTCATTCCACTGGTCGCGAGCGACGGTGTAACGAGCCGAGAGGAATCCGTAGAGGTTGAGGATCGGCGCATCCATCTCGTAGTGGAAGAAGCGACGGTCGCCCTGTGTCCACTCCTTGGTCAGGTAGCCCGGCGCCAGTGCGATCTGATCGAGACTCGTGCTGACCGTGGCCTCGAAGTCGATCCAATCTGCTTCGCGCGAAACGTAGGTGTTGGCGCGGCCTCCCATGTCGTCGACCGGAAGCATGCGCGCCTTCTCGGGTAGGCCTCGCTTGCGGCGCTCGTCCGCATCCGACATCTCGAGGTCCGGGTTGTAGCCGAAGTGCGGCATGTACCGGTCGTTGTGGAAGAACGTGCCGTTCTCCACGATGTCCGTGTTGGTCCCACTGTTCTTGAACCCGGGCTCCTCATAGCGAGACTCGAACTGCACCTCCATGGAGCCGCCAGGCTCCAACGGAGAGGTGAGACGGTAGATGCGGTAACCGATCTCGACGTCGTTGGTCTCCAGCGTGTGGAAGTCGTCGAGGCTGATCAGCGGCCACTGCGTGTCCGAGTCGAGCAAGACATGCAACGTCTCGATCGACTCGTCACTTCGGTTCTCGAGCGTGAGCGTGCCCTTGAGCTCGACACGTCGCTCCTGCGGGTAGATCGCGGCATCCAGCTTGGTCCCCGTGATCCGCGGTTGGGCGAGATCTTCGTACTGCTTGTACTTCTTCTCGTACTCCACGATGTGGTCCTCGGACCACTTGGAGGGCTTGTACGTGTTGAGGACGTTGGTGTTGTAGTAGACGTACGTCCCGCTGGCGATGAACCCAGCCGCCGCGAACGCGAACAGTCCGAGGTAGACCGGCGAGAGGCGATGCCGAACCTCGCGGAGCCGCAGCTTGAAACGGGGATCGGACCCACGAACCCACATCAGGTTGGCCAACAGGACCAGGCCGAGAGCTGCGAAGCCCCAATAGCCCCGGAACCAGAGCATCGGGTCGACCCAGTGGCCGAACCCGTTCATGTCCGAGTACGTGCCGTCAGGCGTGCTTCCGAAGCGATACAAGCGATGCTCGAAGTCCAGCATCGGCAGAGCGATCTGCAGGATGAAGTGCAGCGCGACCAACCCGTACCCGGCAAATCGATGGTTCGTGATGACCTGGAAGAAGAACGCCAGGATCGCGAGCAAAGCCCATTGGGACCACTGCACGCCGAACACCCCTTTGATGTAGAGACTGAGTTCGATGTCGGTGAACCCACCGAACACCTGAACCAGAATCGCCGTCAGCACGGAGACAGCGCAGACCACGGCCACCGCCGCGAGCAGGGCTGAGAGCTTGGACAACAGGAACACCCAGTTGGCCGAGGGCATCGCGTCGATCACTCGGGACATCCCGCTCTTTCGCTCCCGCCAGATCAGCTCGCCTGCGTAGAAGGTGATGATGATGAGCAAGAACAGCCCCATGGCGCCGTCGATCACCCGGACCATGAGGTTGGTGACCGGCAGCACCGGCGTGCCGTACATCTGGTTGGTCGTCCCGTACGCACCACCGAAAACGTTCAGCACGGCGAAGACACATAGAACCAGGAACGCGGTGCTGGTGAGCACCCCGCGAAGCTCGATTCGAGTGGAGAACGCCCACTGCCGAAGCTGGCTCCCCAACGCATAGTCGACAGAGACCTTCGGAATGGCGATATCCGTACGCGACGGGGTCACCTCCCCTTTCTTGCGCTTCGAGCCAACTCTTGGGGCGACGAGACGGAAGCGATACACGGTGAACGCCAACACAACGGCGCCCAGCGTCGACCACACGATGCGGTTCAGCAAGATCGTCCCGGCAAAGGGCACAAGCGATGTGTTCCGCTCATCCGGGGTCCAATAACGAGTTTCGAGCGTGAACGCCGACATGCCGAACGGGTCGACTAGCGCGGCGATCGTGTCGTTGTCGAGGTCACCCACGAATGCCTCCGACACGGCGAAGAGCACCATGAGCCCGGCGACCGAGACATAGGCCCACAACATCCGCCTCGTGAACGTGGCCACCGCGAAGAAGATCGCCCCAAGGACGAACAAGGTCGGGAACACGAACACGACCAGCGGCTGAATGAACGTGGCGGCCGAGAATGCGCCAAGCCGCTCCGCGTCCAGCCAAGGCATGACCGAGCCCACCATCATCCCGAACGAGCATGCCGACATGACGAACATCGCCGTCAGCAAGCCACCCATGAATCGACCCAAGAGGTAGTCCCGGCGGTGGATCGGCTTCGTGTAGAAGAGTTCGTACGAGCCGTCGTCGAAGTCGCGAACCACGGCTCCGGCTGCGAATGCAGTGACGAGGAGGATGCCGAACACGCTCATGATCGCCAACATCTGGGCGACCACAAATGGGGCGTTGATCATCGTCTGACCGCCGCCCCCGCCGATCTGGACCGCGTCCGTCGTCATCGCGCCAAACGACAGCGCCGCGAACAACAGGGAGAACAAATAGACCGCGGGTTGCCGGAACCGGAGTTTCAGCTCAAACCGCGTGAACTCGAGAATCGCAGAGAGACCGGTCATGTTAGGCCGCCTCGGAACGCGCGTCGTGCAGCGTGGTGAAGTAGACGTCTTCGAGGTCGGGGGAGACGGGGTCGAAGCCTTCGCCCGGGTCGACCTCGGCAAACACGTGAATCACCGTTCGGCCGCCCACGAGCCGGGTCGAGATCACCGTGTGGTCGCGCTGGTGTTCTTCGAGTTCGGACTTGTCGATGACCTTGCGCCACGTCTTGCCCGCCAGGGCATCGATGGCCCCGTGGGGTGCTCCGGTCTGCAGCACCTTGCCCCCCGCGATGATCGCCATGTTGCTGCACAGATCGGCGACGTCCTCGACGATGTGGGTGCTCAGGAGGACGACGACCTGCTCGCCGATCTCCGAGAGCAGGTTCAGGAAACGGGTACGCTCCTCCGGGTCGAGGCCGGCGGTCGGCTCGTCGACGATGATCAACCGGGGGTCACCGAGCAGCGCCTGTGCGATGCCAAACCGCTGCCGCATCCCGCCGGAGTATCCACCCAGCTTCTTCTTGCGGTGTTGCCAGAGGTTGACCCGGTTGAGCAACGCTTCCACCACGGCCTTGCGGTCTTTTGGGGCGGTGATGCCCTTGAGCATCGCGAAGTGGGTGAGCAGCGTGACCGCGTCCACGCTGGGGTACACGCCGAAGTCCTGTGGCAGGTAGCCCAGCACGCGGCGGACGGCGTCCTTGTTGGCGAGCACGTCGATATCGCCCAGATGGATGGAGCCTCGATCGGGCTCCTGCAACGTCGCGATCGTCCGCATCAGCGTCGACTTGCCCGCGCCGTTGGGGCCCAGAAGCCCGAACATGCCGGGCTCGATGTCCAGCTCGATGCCCTGCAGGGCCCTGACGCCCCCGGAGTACGTCTTGTGCAGGTCGCGGATCTTGAGCATGGCACCAGGCATTGCGGCCCTGAGACCCACTCCAGGGGCGCCTAGTTTCTCCGCAACCCGCCGAAACTGCAGGGAGGGCATGGCCGTCGCCCGTGTGCGTCCTTCACGTCGTACGGGGCGAAGAACCGCACCATTCGTGTTTACTTACAGACACTTACAGAACGATCAGCCTCATCGACGATGGGCGTCTCCGGCGACATGCAAACCAACCGCAGAGAACACCGCGAAGAGGCCGGACACCAAGCCGGACGAGGGAGAAGGACCACGTGGCCGGGTCTCGTCGTCTGGGCGGGTCCGAAGCAGCTCGGGTGGCCGAAGGCCCTTGCGGGCCGCGCCCGAGCCGTTCGCCAACAGCCTCGACGACCTCATCGGGGTGGTCTGAGACTACTCAGCTGCGAGCTCGGCGTCGGATGGCCCAAACACCGACGCATCCACGCGCGCCTCATACCCGGGCAATACCGCGCTGTTCCGAGCGAACGAAGACAACGGATTCTCGAACGGTCCGCGGAGGAGGCTGTGCAGCATCCCGTACACCGACGCGTCGATCGACGTCGGGTTCGCGCCGAAGAAGAATTCCACGCCTGCCAGCCGGGCCTCCAAGGCACGAAGGCTGTCCACGCCGAATGCGAAGATCTCCGCTCGAGAATGCCGACCGAGGCCTTGCGCATCCAGGCCGCGCACGACCTTTCTCCGGAGACCGTTGAAAACCAGACGGCGAATGACACCGGGGACGGCCTGGAAGGCGCCTTCGCGGAACTCGTCCCCGTGCTCGACCCACAGTGCATAGCTCATCACGAAGTAGAGCTGGTCCTCGACAAGTGCACGAAAGGCAGCGGCCTCGGCAAGCTGAGCAGCAGACAGACCGGCGTCCCACCTCGCGCCGTGATGCGCCTCCAGGTATGCCTGAATATGGGCGCTATCCGGGACAACGACGTCCCCGTCCTTGAGAACAGGTAGCTTGCGCTTGGGCGCCTTGTCCGGCCGCGCGTCGACGCGTTCGTAGGTGAAGCCTCCGAGCCGGAGCAAGGTCTCAGCCTTCAAGGAGAACGAGGAAGGGTTGCGGAGCCCAAAGTTGGGCGGAATGGTCTGCAGAATGAACATGAAGGACGTCGTGGCCCGCTCGTTGCGGGCGTCTCCGCCGACATGACGAACGGGCGCCCCTCTGATCGACACCAGGCCGGAAAAAAGATCGCGACCGCGAATTCCCGGGCCGAGGATTCGACTCCCGTTGCTGCTCCGATGCGAGCCGACCCCGCCCCGCGAAGACTTCGGCCTGCGCGCAGGACCAGCCCAAACGACCCGCGCCGCGGGGTACTGACCCGCCGACGGAAGCTTGGGTCGGTGAGCGACGATGAGCAGACGAGGGGTAGGTTCAGGGCGATCGGCCCACCAACTCAAGGTCGGCTTGAACCGCAACCTTGGTCCCCGCCGGACCCGCGAGTTGCAGTCACCTTTCCAGCTGCGAGGAGATGCGCCACTGCAGCAGGAAGCCGCCAATGTGAGCGCTCCGCCGCGCCCGAACTCGGCGCCAAGCGGCCGTGAAGGATCGGCAGGCCACCGCCATCTACGAAGGATGGATGACACCTCGGCGCGAGCTCGGTTCTTGACGGTCATGGGCGCAGTCGCTCTTTGGGGTACCTCCTCGGTCGCCTCCGCCGGCTCACCACCTCTCTTCACCCACCAAGAGGGCATCTTCGGCACGCAACCTTGTGCGGGCGGCGGTTGCTACACCCGCTACCTCCGCGTCGCCGACCTCGACGGGGACGGCGACCTCGACATCGCATTCCCCAACGGCAGCGGCTCACAACCGCTCGTCATCTACGAAAACGATGGAAGCGGTGGGTTCACCGACGTCTCCGCAGCAGCGGTTGGAGGGTATGCCGCGAGCGTGCATCAGATGGGCATCGGAGACATCGACGGCGACGGCGACCTCGACCTCTACGCACCCGTCAACGGGACCGGCAACGCGGCGCTGTTCATCAACGATGGGTCGGGAGTCTTCACAGATGAAGCCGCAGACCGTCTGCCTGTCCAGCCATTCGGCGTGGGCTCAACGCGGATGGGCGACCTCGACGACGACGGAGATCTCGACATCCTGATCGCCGACACCGGCTCCTCCGGCGAAGTCGTCGTCTATCTCAACGACGGAGATGGGACGTTTGAAGTGCTGGCCGACGCGATCCCCTTCGACGCCGGTCCCGACCTCAATGACATTGACCTCTTCGACGTCGACCGTGACTTCGACCTGGATCTGATGACCAACGCGCATTTCGGCGACAATCGGATCTGGATCAACGACGGTTCCGGGACATTCACCGACAGCGATTTTTCGTCGTCGGGCGGCCTCCACTACGGGCCAGGCATCTGCGACGTCGATGGCGATGGTGACCTCGACGTCTGGATCGACAACCAGGGGCCCAACTACACGGAGCGATTGTGGGTCAACGACGGCAGCGGAGGCTTCACCGATGTCACCGTCGCGCAGGTCAGTGGCAACCCAGGCTCGGATGACAACGGGATCGTGTGCGCCGATGTGGACCACGACGGCGACATGGATGCGGTCGTGGTCGCACTGGGGACCCCCGAGCGGCTGCTGGTCAATGACGGCAGCGGGATGTTCACGTATCAGCCAGACGCCTTCGACGGGCCGACCGACAGCAGCCTGTGGGCAGAGATGGGGGACCTCAACGGGGACGACCGTCTCGATATCGCAACCGGGCAGGGCGAGTCCGGGTCGTTCCTCAACCGGGTGCACTTCGGCTCCAGTGCTGTCCAGGTCGACACCGCGGCGCCGAACATCATCGTCACCGAAGCACCCCCCACCGAACCGGTCGGGTCGGGTGCGGTCGCCGTCACCCACTTCGCGGTGAGCGATGGAGCGCTCAGCGACATGGGGCCTCGGCTCGAGCGAGCCTATGCCGAGCTCAACCCCGATGAAGCGGCGCTCACCGTGGACGCCACCTTCATGGGCGGGGACGTTTTTCGAGTCGAGCTTCCGGGTCGTGGGGTCTCGGGAACCGTCGTCTACCGATTGTGTGCCGAGGACGCGGCGGGCAACGTGGGGTGCAGCGACAACCTCGAGTACCAAGTGGAACAAGGCAGCGGTGGCTCGTCGAGCGGCGGTGAAACCGGAGACACGGCGACGAGCCCAACGGGCTCGGAAAGCGGATCTCGGGACACCACGAGCGGTGACCCGAGCGAGGGCACAACTGGAGACGAGCCCAGCCCACCGCAGACAACCGACACGCGCGGCGAATCTAGCGATGGGAGCGCGGGAACAGATACCGATGGTGCGGGAATTGCTGTTCTCCCGAACAATGGTTGCCGAACCGGTTCACCGTCCGACGCGGGCTGGCTCTCGCTGCTCGCCCTTGCGGCGGTGCTCCGACGTCGTCGTCGTCGTGTTGTTGCAGATTCTTAGGGAAGAACCGAAGGCCCCCAAAGAACGAGCGCGGACGAGCGCGACCGCTCCCTCCTCAGCTCAGGCGCCGGTCGAGGATCTGGCGTCCCAAGCTCGAGAACGCCGCGTCATGATGGGCATCCCCCCACGCCGCGGTCTGCAGGGCATGCAGGAGCACGAGTTGTCGAAGCCGCTCTTCGTCCCGTGTGTCCAGCGGGCCGTAGCCTTCGAAGAACGCCGCGCGAAGCAGGGGGGACTCGTGGAACGTCTCCGCCTCGAGCTTGACGAGGTCCCACAGCGCAACGTCGGGACGCGCCTGGCCGAAGTCGATCACGGTGAGCGCACCGTCCCAGAGCCAGTTCGTCGGCGTGTAGTCGCGGTGGCAGGCCGACCGCTTCAGCCCCGAGAACACAGCGGGGTCGATCGCAGCGCGGAGTTTGTTCCTCGTCTGCCCGGGCAGCTGGTCCTTGGCCCGGTCGAGCCAGGCGTCGCGTCGGCGGCCGATCGCATCCCACACCGGAAGCGGGTCTTCGAACGCCCCTTCGCACGCGTGCAGCGTTCGCAGCCAGACTCCCGCGCTGCGCATGACCTCTCCGTCCACGCGAGACGTACCGTCATGCCAGCTCAGCACCACGAGCTCCGGCGCAGGCCGTGCCAGAACCCTCGGACTCGAACCGATCCCACGCGCGACGTCGAGACCCCAGCACTCCCGGTCGATCGCTGCCCGCGACGCACGCTTGAGCACCAGACACCGCCCATCGTCCAGCGTCACGCGCCACACCTCGCCCTGGGTCGAATGGAGCGCTGCGGTTTTCGCAACGTCTCGATCCTGGCTCGAGATCCACGACCGCGCCTCGAGGGGAAGCATGGCGCGAACCTACCACCGCCGACGGCGGGCAGCGCCCGCCCCAGCTATCGGAAGCGGCTGAGATACGTCGCCGGTGGTGCACCGAAGTGTCCCTTGAAGTCGCGTGTGAAATGGGACGGTGAGGCATAGCCCACGCTCACGCCAGCCTCGGCCGCGCCCAGCCCCTCACCCAGCATCAGCAGGCGAGCCCGCTCCAGCCGCAGATGCTTGAGGTACTGCATGGGGCTCACACGAACGACTTCGCGAAAGCGATGTGCGAAGTGTGACGAGCTCATCGCGACATGCCGCGCGACGTCATCCACGCTCACACGGGTGCCAACGTGTTCCTGAAGGTACACCCGGGCTCGCAGGATCCGGCCATCGTCGACTGCAGCTGCGCGACGCAACGTCGCCCCCGACGGACTCCGGAGCAGGTGTGTCAGCAGCTCCTGCACCGTTCCGGCCGCGAGCACCTTGAGCGCGACGGGGTCATCGAGATGCTCGACCAGGCGCACCAGAGCATCGAGGATCGGTGCTTCGAGTCGCGCCGTGACGGCCGGGCTATCAGCCTCATCGTCCTGGAAACGAACACCGGCGTCCGTCAGCGCGAGCAGAGCCTTTGCGACCTGCTCGGGCGAGAACTCCAGCGACACCGAGTAGTACGGGCGCTCGGCGCTCACTCCTTCGATCGAGGCCTTGTAGCGCCTCTCCCCGGTGATCAGGAGGTAGTGGCCCGGCTCGTAGGCCAACTCTTGGTCGCCAAATCCCACGACCTTGCGGCCCTCGAGGATCACAGCCAAGGTCACCATCCGAGCCTCGACCCGCTTCGCACAAACCGGGCTCGTCGTACGAAAGAGCCGAAGTCCAGGAAGGGCGGTCACGGTGTGGCCCTCGCCTTCGGCCCGGGCCAGGACAAGCCGGCGAAGCTGACGAAGGGTGCGCATCGGTCCCGAGCATGACGAGATGGATGCCGGCCGTCCATGCTCCCTGCTCAAAGCGCACGATTGGGCCGGGGGATCGCAGGATCGGGCAAGCGCCTGCCACGATCGCAGAATCGGGCAAGACGTCACGTGTTTTCGAGGTGGCGGCCCCCGGCGGCCAAGGACTACCCCTCTGCCATGAGCACGATGCAACGCGCCCTCGGAGTCCACGGCCCCTCGCTGCCCCCCATCGGCCTGGGTTGCATGGGAATGAGCGAGTTCTACGGGCCCTCGGACGAAGCGGAGTCGATCCGCGTCATTCACCACGCACTCGACAACGGCGTGACCCACCTCGACACCGCGGACATGTACGGGGTCGGCGCCAATGAGCGGTTGCTCGGCAAGGCCTTGGCGGGACGTCGTGACCAGGCCTTCCTGGCCACCAAGTTCGCATTTCAGCGTGGAGAGGACGGCTCGTTCGATGGCGTGAGCGGTCGCCCCGAATATGTGAAACAAGCTTGCGAGGCGAGCTTGGCCCGTCTCGGCGTGGACACGATCGACCTCTACTACCAGCATCGAGTCGACCCACAGGTGCCGATCGAAGACACTGTCGGAGCCATGGGAGACCTGGTCCGAGAAGGCAAGGTTCGTTTTCTTGGCTTGTCGGAGGCAGCTCCGGAGACCCTGCGTCGCGCCTACGCCGTGCACCCGATCGCCGCGCTGCAAAGTGAGCTCTCGCTGTGGTCCAGAGACCTCGAGAAGACCACGCTGCCCGCCTGCGCCGAGCTCGGTATCGCGTTCGTCGCGTACAGCCCCCTGGGGCGTGGATTCTTGGCCGGCGCGATCAAGAGCGCCGACGCACTCGCGGCGGACGACTTCCGCCGATCGAGCGAGCGCTTTCAGGGTGAGAACCTCGATGCGAACGTGGCGTTGTTGGCTCGCCTCGAGACCTTCGCCGAGTCTCATGGGTGCACGACTGCACAGCTGGCGCTGGCGTGGGTCCTCTCCCGAGGAGAGCACGTGCTGGCGATCCCTGGTACGCGCAAGATTCATCGGCTGGACGAGAACCGGCGCGCCGGCGAGGTGAAGCTGAGCGCAGACGAGTTGGCGGAGCTGGACAAGCTTGCCCCCGCGGGTGCGTTCTCGGGCCCGCGCTACCCGAAGACGCGAACCTCGCTGCTCAATGGCTGAGTCGGCTCAAGCCTGCAGCACATCAGCGATGCGACCGTCGTTGCGGCTTCGCTCCAACTCGGAGAGCAACGCCGCCTGGATGTGGTCTTGGGTCACGTCGCTGCTGTGCACGAACTCGATGCCGGCCGTGGGACGTCCGTCTTCGTCGACGCCGGTCCGAATGACTCGCGCGGGGATTCGCACCTCCGGGTACAGCGGCACGCGGAGCAGCACGATCAACGGGCACCGGTTTCGCAGTCGCGGTCCGTCGGTGAGCAGTGCTCCCGAGATCGAAAGGTCTCCCACTCCGTACTCACCGACGCCGCCACGCGTCTTGACGACGCAGCGGATATTGCTGCAGACACGCGCGTGTTCACGCCGGTCGACAATGGGGATCAGAGCTTGAAGTCGGGTGGAGTTTGTTTGGGTTTCCATGATCGCCTATCGCCTCGCATTTGGGGAACTGCACTCCCGTGGCTACTCAACTCAACCCAACCCAACCCGAAACCAGCCCCCGCGATCTAAGCAACGAAACAAGACCGTTCGCGCGAACCGAGGTGAAATCGTAGCAGGGCAACTCGCCGCTGTCGGCTCCTTCTCCCGAAGATCGAACGTTCGGCCGCCCGGAACGAACATCCCGTTGGCGCCGCTACAGTCGAATCGGAGGCGCCGTTCACCTCGGTCGCGTCGAGTGTCGGACCGAGTGCGAAGGCGACCTCCATCGCACCGCCCGAACCGACACCGGGCCGCGACACTCAGGATGGCGAGGACGAGAACCGTCGCGCGATCACGTGCCTCGACACCCCGCCCAAGTTCCGCACCAACGTGCCGAGCTTCCCGATCTGCGCCGCCGGTTCATGCCCTTGCGACATCCGCTTCATCTGCTCCTGGTACCACCACAGCTGCATCAGGTCATCGAACAGACGGACGCCGACCTTGGTGTCGCCGTGGTCCAGGCGGGTCTCGTCCCCATCCAAGATCTTCTGGGCCAAGTCGGGGTCGACCGCGAACGGGCGCGCAATGCCGATGACATCCACGGCGCCGGTTGAGCGTGCCTCGAGCATGCCCGCGCGAGTGCGGAACCCACCGGTCACCATGAGCGGCATCTTGACCGTCTGACGCATCGTCTCTGCGTACTCGACAAAGTACGCCTCGCGTTTGCGCGTGCTCTCTCGGGCGGCGCCCATCATCGCGGGCTTCTCGTAGCTTCCACCGGAGATCTCGAGCAAGTCGAGCCCCTCGGCTTCGAGCGCTTGGGCCACGAGGACCGAGTCTTCGGGAGAGAACCCTCCACGTTGAAAGTCGGCGGAGTTGAGCTTGGCCGAGATCGCAAACGTGGGGCTCGTAGCCTTGCGCATCGCTTTGGCGATCTCGACGGGGAAGCGCATTCGGTTGTCCAGCGACCCACCCCACCGATCGGTTCGCAGGTTGGTCAGGGGGGAGAGGAACTGGCTGACCAAGTACCCGTGCGCACCATGAATCTGCACGCCCGCAAATCCGGCTTCGTAGGCTTGCGAGGCCACAAACGCGTAGCGCTGGATGAGGTCCTCGATCTCCGCGTCTTCGAGCGGACGTGGCACACTGAAGACCCCCGGACGTTTGACCGCGACAGCCGACGGGGCAACAGGCTCCCAGGTTACGGCGCGCATGGTCTGCCGACCCGCGTGGTTGATCTGCATGAAGAGTTTGGAGCCCTGGGCCTGCGCGGCGTCGGCCCACCGCTTCAGCATGGGCAAATGCCGGTCGCCTTCGATCACCACGTTGTGGGGTTCGGTCCGCCCATTGGGTTTCACGATGACGTTGCCCGTCAGCAACATGCCTGCGCCGCCTCGGCCCCAGCGCTCGTACAGCTTGAGCAGTCCCTCGGTGGGAGCACCATCCGTTTCACACAGGTTCTCGCTCATCGCGCCCTTTCCAATTCGGTTGGGCAGTGTGACGTCCTGCGTCAAGGTGAGCGGCTGTGCGAGTGCGTCAGTCATGGGCTTCCGGCCATGTTCGCACCTGCCGGGCGCGCTGTTACTCCCGATCTCGATTCGGTGCTGGGGCCGGTCCTTGGAACGAGCCATCGTCGAGGGATACGCGGTGTATGGATGCGCGTGGACGCACGGCTCGATGGCAGGACCGTGGACAACCGCAGCCCCCGGCCTGGCCAACGCAAACCTTCGCCGTCGGTGTGTCCGAAGGAAGCTGTCATCATCTCCTCGATGACCAGGATGGTTGCCGTTTCAGTCGCAGCGTTCGCGCTGCTCGGTTGTGATCTGTTCAACGAAGATGTCCCCCTGGCCGCGTCTCGGGGATTGCCGCAGTCCACGGAGCGGCGTAGCGCACCCGACCTCTCACCCAAGCGCCCCACGGATCCAGCGATCCCCAAAGGCGTCCCGTTCGTTGGCTCGGCCGGCACCGATCCCTTCGGCCGTCCCCTCTCCCGCCCGGACAGCACGGTCTTGCTCGCCTTGCTCCGCGCGCAGCGATTCCCGGACCTGAACACCGCGTTCGAGCACATGCAGTCGGCCTTTGAGGACGACCTCTCCAAGGAAGCGTGGCCCGAACAAGCCATGAATTCGTTCGCGATCGCGGACCCCACGCTCGGCCCGCTGCTCGATGCCTGGGTCGCGGCCACTCCGAAGTCCTTCGGAGCCCTCGCCGCCCGCGGGGCTTGGAAGGCGAAAGCCGCGTGGTCGAAACGGGGAAGCAAGACCGCAGACAAGACAACCCGGGAGCAGTTTGATGCCCTCGCGTCCGGAGCCGCCGAGGCGATCGCCGACTATGACGCTGCGCTCCAGCTCCGCCCGAACGCCGTCTCGCTCATGACCGCCAAACAGCATCTGCTGCGCGGCACCGGAGCACCCCGGGAAGAGTTGCGTCGTCTCTACGACCAGTCTCTGAAGGAGTGTCCAACATGCTTTGCGCCTCGCGCCGCGTGGGTGCTGGACCACGCGCCGCGTTGGGGAGGCTCCAAGGCCGAGATGCTCGACGCCGCGAAGTTCATGCCCGCCGAGGTCAAGACCAATCCTGCTCTCGCCCTCGTCCCTGCCTACGTCGAGTTCGACGAGTGCCGAAGCGGCTGGCAACGTGACGGGAAGGATGCATCCCTCCAAGCCTGCGCGGCGGCGGTTTCTCGGGGTCCTCTCCCCCGTATCTCCTGCTTCTATGGCGACCTCCTCGTCAGGCTCAACCGACACGGTGACGCGATGCCCCACTTCGAGGCGGGTCTCAACGTCGACCCTCAGGCTCGGGCATGCATCGTCGGGCGGCACTGGGTCCACAAGCAACGCGAAGACTTCGAGGCCGCCGCGGAGGATATTCTGCTCGCGCGACGGCTCGACCCGCTCAACCCGGACATCGACAAACCGACCCGCTTCATTCTCGAACGCCTGCGGTACGACGCGCGCGAAGCGGGGAAGAAAGGAGACGACACGATGGACCGGAGGCTGCGTGCGCTGGCCAATGCGATCTCTCCGGGTGCGGGTGATCCTCAGACCAAATACGGGCTGTCGGGAACCAACCTTGCTGCCCTGCAAGAGCGTGTCGCGAATGCGCCGAAGGACCTCGCCCTGCACCGAAAGCTCGACCAAGCACTCGCAAGGGAGCAGCGGTTCGCAGAGATTGTGAAGATGTGGGATCGCTTTCTCGCAGAACAACCCGACCATGCGGAGGCGCTTTTGGAGCGGGCGGGCGCGCGGTGGCACGGCGGCGATAAGTCCGGCGGCCGCGCCGATGCGCACCGGGCATGCGAGCTCGGTGCCAAGCCTGCGTGTCGGGTGGCCAAGCAGATGAAGTGAGCGTGCCGAACGCTCCGCTCAATTCGGCAGCGACACCCGAACTCGAAACCAAGTCGTGACCGGCCGGCTGCAGCTGCCGCACCGCGCCTCGACTCGGCGAAGGCGGCCCCCACCGTAGTCCTCGACCTCGTGCACGTCGACGTGCATCGCTCCTCCGCACGCCGCACACGGGGCGCGCTCGACGATTGGCTCGATGGTTGCTGCCGACGAGACTTCGATCGATGCCGACGGCAGCGCGCCAGGCCGCTCGCGCTCCAACTCGATGTGGCGCTGAGCCTGACGTCCTGCCACCGCAACTCGGCGCGCCCGGGACAGCCACAGCCACAGCAGCCAGCCAGCGCTCGCGAGAACCGCGAGCCAGAGGACGATTCCCATGGACGCGTATGGATAGCGCACCCGGACATCTCCGACACTCCCGGGTTTCTGGCACTCTTCGCGGCACGTGCTCGCCGCGTCTGTCACGCTGCTGCTTCTCTCCGCTCCGGAGGCGCGAGGTCTTCGCTGGCATGCCCCTGCGGACTGTCCATCCCAGGCGGATGCTGCCGGGTACCTGGAGACCGAGCTCGAGTCCGACGCTTCGCAGGGAACGAGCGAGGTGCAGGTCGAGCCAACACCCAACGGTTGGCAGGCGGAGGTCCGCATCGACGGAGACGACCCACGCCTCCTCACGGCAGGGTCATGCGAGGACTTGATGGCTGCCGCAATGGTGGTGATCGCTGTGGCACGCGACGCGCAACCCGAGCCCGCAGAGCCACCATCCACCCGGCCAGAGCCGGCCGTCCCCCTCGTTCCAACACCCGAGCCTCCGCCCGCCCGCGAGCCCGCACCCGAGGCGGAACAACCTCGAACCGCCCCCGCCCCCGTCTTCTCGCAGCCAACGGACGAATCAACGCGTCTCCGTCCCCCGTTCACGCACTGGGTGGGTGTCGACGCGGGAGTCGCCGCCATCCACGTCCCAGCGGTCAGCGCGCGCCTGGGCGCTCGGTACGTTCTCAGGGGCGACCGATGGGCCGTACGAGTCGCTGGCCATTACGAAACGCCTCGCCGCCTCCTGTATCCAGGCACAACCGTCGGGGGGCGCTTCTCCGCAGTGGCCGCCAACGTCCAGGGTTGTTACGAGCCCGGACGAGGATCCGTCACAGCCGCGCTCTGTGCGGGACCTGCTGTCGGTGCGGTGTTTGGCGCAGGGGTCGGAATTCCCGCCCCCCGTCGCCCGCGAGCGGTCTGGGTTGGCGCCCACGCGCTTGCAGGACTTCGGTGGGCGTGGAACCCGCAGTGGCGCCTCTGCCTCGATGCCCTGCTTGCCGTGGGTCTCGCCCGCCCGGCGTTTCGGATCGGCGACCGCCAGAACCTGCTTGAAAGCCCCCGACTCGGCGGTGCGGGCATGTTGGGGATCGAGCGGCGGCTGCCGTGACGGAAAAGAAGGCCCGGGTGCACTCAGCAGGTGTGGGGGCTCAGCCACGCCAGCGCCGGGACCCTGCATCCGCATGGGTCGTCGATGCGTACCGAACACATTTTCGTTCCACATGGGCCTTGGTCGGCCGGCTGGGCGTCCCCCCGAGCCATGTTGAGGATGTCGTTCAGGAGATCTTCCTGGTCCTGCATCGTCGTCGTGCGGACTTTCGAAACGAGTCGAGCGTCCAGACCTGGCTCCACGGAATTGCGCTCCGCGTTGCGCGACGCCACCGGACTCGGGTGCGACGCGGACAAACCGACCCACTTCCACCCGAGGCCCCGGCCCGGGCCCCCACCATCGAATCGACAGTCCACGGACGGGCCGCCCTGGCCCGGCTCGACCGGCTGCTCGGTCAGCTCCCGGAGGAGCAGCGGGAGGTCTTCGTACTCGCGGAAGTCGCACAGCTGCAGGCCCCCGAGATCGCCCAGGTCATGGGCACCAAACTCAACACCGTGTACTCCCGGCTTCGCCTGGCTCGGAGTCGCATGAAGGCATCGCTCGAGGCGCTACAGAAAGCCGAAGGAGGGACCCATGGAGCCGCTTGACCCCGAGCTTCGAAAGCTCATCGACGATGGTCTCCCTGCCGCGACGCCTGGCGGCGATGCCGAGTCGCGGGGACTCGAGAGCCTCTTGGCGCACGTCGATGCACCGCCCGTCCCCACAGGTGTGCCCGCGGCTCCGATGCTCGGAAAAGTCGCGCTGGTCGTCGCAACCGTCGTCACCGCAGGCGGAACGTGGATCGCCAGCCGGTCACCAGCCGAGTCTGACCCGGGCGTCCCCCCCCCGATTGAACAGCCGTACCACCCCGAGCTCGGTCCCCCCTCCGAGCAGACGCCCGCGCCCTCGCTTCCTGTCGACCGAGGACAGCCGACGAACCCCGCACGTCCGCCGGTCGAAGTCGCGCCCCGAACAAGACCCCGACCGCGTCGCACGGCGCCCGCCGCTCACGAGACCACCACGCCGTCACCGTCGACAACAGCGGACGCCTTGCGTGCGGAAGCCGACCTCATCGCCAAGGCAGAGTCCGCGCTGGACCGCGGCAAGCCCAAGGAGGCGCTCGCGCTCTGCGACTTTCATCGAACCGGATTCCACGCGCCGCAACTCACAACCGAGCGCGAGGCCATCGCCGCGAGTGCGGCATGCATGGTCGAGGCCACCGACACCCGGCGAGCAACCGCGTTCGTGCAAGCCCATCCCCGTGGAGCACTCACCGCGAAAGTGCGGCAACGCTGCGGGCTCGTTGGCGACAACAAAGTTTCGCAGGACCCGTGACGGATTCTCGGGTCGCCGTGCACTCAACCGACATAACCATGAACTTGAAGCACGTAACGTTCATCGTCGGCCTGTCATCCATCGCCACGGGTCCTGCCTGTGACCCCGGCTCGAAGTCTCTCGGAGACGAACCAACGGGAGGCTCCGAGGGTGAATCGGGCGAATCGGGTGAAGGCTCGATCCCCACCGCGGATAGCGAGTCTCTTGGCGTACTCGAGGGCGGGTCCATTCAGCACCTCGACGTTCGCGAGGATGGCTCCGTCGTCGCCGCAGGAGTCTCCGGTTATCAGGGGACATTCGGGGACCTGACCCTCTACGACGCGATGTGGGTTGGAGCCTTCGCCGAGGACGGCGGACTTCAGTGGGAACGCTCGCTTCCGTTTTCGCAAAACGAACTCGGCGAGCTCGAAGAGCGTGACCTCACCGGCCTTGATACGGGGCCCGACGGTTCGGTGTTCATCTCGCTCGTCGACTACTCGGACATCCCGGTCTCGGACAATGCGGTCTCCAAGTTTTCCGCCGATGGAGAGCCACTGTGGACCACAACGCTCCCATCCAGACCGCGAAGTGTCGCCGCGACGGGCAATGGGGGCGCCGTCGCAGTAGGCCTAGAACTCGCCGAGGACAACCCCAATGCCGTGTACGGCTGGGCCGTCCATCTCGACAGTCTCGGCGCCATCGTGGCCACCCGGACGTGGACCAACTCCGAGGGCCGCGGTACGCTGTTCGACTCCGTCCTCGTATCCGAGCAACATGGGTTCTTGCTCGGCGGAAGCTGGGGGACGTCCCCCGAGAGTTCTCAAGCCGAGGCATGGCTGGTGTGGGTCGACGACGACCTCCAGACCCTCGCCGAGCTTCGCCTCCCCGCAAGTGGGGGCACCGACGGAATCAATGATCTCCGACTCGGCGAGGATGGAAATGCGCTCGCGGTCGTGGACATCGATGACCGTGCGGTGGTCACCGTCTCCGCCGATGCCAGCATCCTTTCGACGGTCCTCGTCGACCCGGAGCTGGTGTTCGGCAGCGCCTACTCGCCCACCGGCTACGTGGGCAGCGAGCGCTCCAACTGCGCCGAGAGCTTCGACCCTGCGACGGACTGTGGTGTCGCGGCGTACGTGAACATCGAAGACGAGGAGCAACAGTGGACGCACACGACCCCGGGCTGCAACGCAGGCGTGAGCCATGCGTTCGATGCCCAGGGTGCCCTCGTCGTCCTGCATTGCAACACGCAAGGCGATGACGGGCTGGAACTCCGCTCGGAGCTGCACCGCTTGGAGTCCCCGTAGGAAGTCGCCCGCATCACACACCGAGTGGGCGTCCCCACAGCGTTGTGGCCTCTCGGGAGGGGAGAGACGGGATGTGGTCACTCCTGGAGGTAAACCCGCAGGTCGACGACGTAGACGGAGAATGGATCGCCGGCCCCCCACCATCGGCGAGAAAATGAGGGATAATCGCACCAGATGGATTGGGTGGAAATCTCGGGGAGGCTTCGAGCGGCGGTCGCACTCGGGTTGGCGATGGGTGGTGGCGGGTGTGGCCCCGTCGTCGACACCGAAGGCTCAGAGACGACTGGCACGACGAGCGCCGGCGCAACGTCGAGCGATGCGACAACGGCACCGAGCACCTCCCCAGTCACGACGGCCATAAGCACCTCCGGTGACCCCACGATGCCCAACACCGGGGGTCTCGGTGAAGGCCCACGGTTCGACATCGGAGATGCCTTCGTCGACATCGGTGCAATCCCGGACGTAGGCGAGTTTGAGACCGACTGCGAGCCCGTGGAGGGAGCACCGGATTGTGAGGCTGAGCTTGGGCCCTACGAGGTCCTCATCCCGATCTGTGTGGACGGAGTCGCGGACGCTGCCTGTGACACGCAGACGGAGGACGACTACCTCGACGCGGCCTGGGACTGCCTGGTTTGCGACGGATTCGCGGAGCGGACCGCGTGTGAACCCTTTCTCCTTGGCGAGACAACCTGCTGTGCATGGGTGGTCGTTCAACCTGGCCAGTCGTGCCCGGGCCGTCCGTTCCTCGTCCGCGGTGCCGCGCGACTTCCCGAAGTCGTGCGACGTGACGATTGGTGGCGGTCGTGCTCGCCAAACGTTGCGGGACTCTCAGCCTCGACCCGGGCAGTCCTCTGCGAAGCCTGGGCAGCAGAGGGATGCCACGAGGCGGCGTCCATAGCCTCGTTCTCTCGTTTCGTCCTCCAGCTCATGAGTGTCGGTGCGCCGTCCTCACTCATCGCAGGCGCCCAGGCAGCGATGAGTGAGGAGGTCGAGCACGCGCGTGCGTTCTTTGGCCTGGCCCGCGCCTACGGGGGCGTGAATCTGGGCCCCAGTGCGCTGCCCATCGAAGGAGCCCTCGACGATGCGTCCGACCCGATCGCCTCGGCCGTGTCGCTTGCGACCGAGGGCTGCATCGCGGAGACCATCTCCGCCATGCAGCTCGACATTGCAGCTTCCCATGCCACCGATGCTTCGGTCGCAGCGGTCCTTTCCGAGATCGCCGAGCAAGAGCTTCGGCATGCCGAGCTCGCATGGTCCGCACTCGCTTGGATGCTCCGTCGCGGCGACGACTCGCTGCGCGCCGCAGTGGCCAAAGCGTTCGCGCATGCCCAAGACGCCGTCCCCCGTGCAGTCTCGATCTCCGACAGCCTCGAGCCGGCGGTGCTGCGGGTGGTTGGTCGCCTGACCGCGGAGCAGCGGCTGGAGGTGGCGCAGCGAGCGCTCGAATACTGTGTCGCCCCGGCCGCGGCTGCGCTGCTTCAGCCGTGGACCTCGACCGCGAGACAGCCCGCCGAGCTCAGCGTTCGCGGCCCAGTTGTTCCCGCGCGCGCTTGACCAGCGAGACCATCGCTTCGCGCACCGCGGTCGAATCCGTCGCGGGCTCATCGAACGCGATGCGAACCGGACGTGCGCCCTGCTCGGTCGTCACGGACATTTCGAAACCGTACCGGTCCACACCGGTCATCACCGCTTCGGGGACCGGCCCTGAGCGGCTGAACGCCTCGGAGTACAAACGCAGGGCATCCGCGTGGTCCGCGTTCATGTGTTCGATGATGCCCTTCGCCCCATCCAGCAAGGGGTCCGGCTGGGCGTTCGCCCACGGCTCGGGCTCAACCCACGACATCCGTCCAAAGCCTCCGATGAAACGCACTCCGGTCACATCGATGCGCCAGTACGCGAAGTCGGTGAAGTCCGCGTAGTAGGACGCATCCGGGTGTCGAGCTAGAAACGATGCCGCGACAGCTTCACGCTCGGGTCCGACCACCTTGGATCCCTCGCCGACCAGCGTCACCCGGGACAGCGCCAACGGGTTCTTTGGGCCGCGTTCGTGCACGAGCAACGAACACCGTGGCGATGCCTCCAGGTTCTTCGTGTGCTCCGCGAGGCCACTGATGAGCAGAATCGGCGCCCCCTCGTGCAGCCCGTAGATCACCATCGAGCCGTAGGGGTGCCCGTCGAGCTCGGCGTGGTGCGTGGACAACACGCCCATGTCGACCCGCTGCACGAGAGACCGGGCGTGCTCGGCATGCGAGGGGCTCGCGACGGACTCGTCGTACAGCGGTTCCTGACGAGGGGTGTCCGAGTCGCGGGGCTCTCCGTGACGACGAGGCTTGCTCACGGCCCGAAGGTATCACCCAGCTCAGACCCGGGAGCGCCCCTCACATCGGTGACACGCACACGCCAAAACGTAAGAGAGCATCACATCAAGGTCCATCACAAGTCCTGCCACTGGCGGTCGCCGTTGAGCCAGCGAAGGTCACCCACTACCGCTCCACGTCCGGCACGCACACGCCGAGATCAGGATACGCCGGATAGGGTGCGTCGAACGACACGCACAGGAACCCTTCTCCACACGATGCTCCATCAGCGAGGTCGCAGTATGGCGCGCAACACGGCTCACCTTCCGAACAGTCCGCACCCTGCGACGGGACAACCTCGCTGGTCCCGGCCCGACACCGCGGATAGCCCTCGTCGATGCAACCGAAGGTGTCGTCCCCCGCCGGGACACAAACGTCATCACCTTCGCAGTCGTTCGTCGGCAGGTCGCAGCCTGGCAGGCATAGGGCCAAGACGCCGTCGTTGTAGATCCCGCAAACGTCATCCGGACTCGAGCACGTCGGTTCGCTCTCCGATCCGCCGCAGACCTCGATGCACGTCCCTTCGAACGAGTCCGAATCGACCTCCCAACACATCAGGCCGACGTCACAGCTGTCGAGACCGGTGACGGCGCTCCCCTGGACCGTGCATGGCTCACCGACAGAGCCCGCTTCGGGGTCCACCGGTACACATCGAGTCGCGTTCCATTGCGAGCCACCGTCGTTCGCCCATGCACGACAAGCCTCGCCGGGACAGCAGTCCTGCGCAAAGACGGAACAGTCCGCCACACTGCTCCGAACGACGCCGTCGGGAATCGAGTTCCCGCACACGCCTGCACCCGACGTCGACCCATCCAAGAACGAGTTCCCACCCTCGTCCGAGCTGTCGCCTCCCGAGCTGGAGCCGGTTGCGGTCGGGGCGGGTTCGCTGCTCGACCCCTCCGCCGAACCCGTGGGGATGATCCCTCCAGCCTCTTCCGTCTCCGCCCGCCCTCCCGTCTCTTCCGAGCTCTCAAGTGTTGTGACCGTGCTGCAGGAGGGGAGCAGAAGCACGAAAGACCCGGTCAGGAACCCCCGGCGCAAGAGGCAAGACAACGCCGAGCAATGCATATCTAAAACTACCCAAACGAACACAGCTGTCAAACGACTTGACGGTTCCCTGGGCGCAAGCCGATATCCAGCATGTCAGAAAAGCTTATCCTATCATAGCCTTGGCGTTCACACGGCCCACTCCATCCCCGGACGACGGAGTGGGCCGCATCGCGCAATCGCGCCTCACACCAGCTGGTCGGCGACTCCGCCATCGCACTGCTTCACGACCGCGGACTGATAGGTTTCACTGTGGTGAGACACCGACCTCCCACCCCGCATATCGGGGTCGCGCTGGTGTGTGTCTGGCTGAGTTTGGCTTGCGCCTGCGGGGAGCCAGAGCCGTACCCGTGCGCGACGGATTCGGAGTGCGTCGTCGACGAAGCATCCGGGCGATGCGAAGTCAACGCGTACTGCAGCTACCCGGACGTTGCCTGTGAACCTGGACGTCGTTGGGGCCCGTTCGCGGGCGACGGACTCGCAGACGCATGCAGCACGGAACAAGTGCTCCCCGCCTCCTACGCGGGTTGTGCCGGAGCGTCCACCCCCCCCGTACAGTGCGAACAATTCGCCGGACCCGGGCGCATCGACGTCGATATCTTCGACGGCGACAGCTCCGAGCAATCCACGGGCTACCTCATCTTCGAGCTGAGCGGCCTACCCGAGGTCACAAGCATCCTCTCGATACGGCTCGAGCTGACCGCCGCGGACTCCGGTGACGCTGCCTCCGAGGCAGCCGGACGCATCGTCCCCGTCGAGCCATTCTCCGCCGCCGGGCTCGAAGATGGGCTACCTGCCGCAGTTCCGACCTCCACGCCTTCGGACGCTCCCAGCGGCGGGGTCACGTTGGGACAGACCGTACAGTGGAAGCTCGACCCATCGCTGGTCATGGGAGACTTCCTATACCTCTCCGTCGAGCCCGGGTCTGCCGACAACGTACAGTACTGGAGCACCAGCGGCGCGGTCCCCCCACGCCTCCGGCTCCAGCTCAGCCGGTGAACCATTCGGACCCGGCGAGACCTCGTGTGCTGTCACGACACTAGGGGACGAACTCGAAGGCTCCGGGGTCCGGCGCGGTGCCTTGGGGTCGTGGCACATCATCGTAGTCGAACGGTACCGATGTCCCGGAGCCAGCATCGATGGCGGGGCTGTTCGGCGCGAGACGGTAGTCGCCATCCGCCTCGTCCACGAATAGCGTCCCCAGTGCGACGGACAAGCTGTTGAGGTCGTGACCGGTCGACACTCGCCACGCCTCGATACCGACCCACTGACCGTCGACGCCCTCGAAGATCGTGCCCTCGAGGTAGACGTTGTAGTCGACGTCGTTGCCCGAGTTGGACTCGGAGTCCACGGCCACGGCGTCGAATTCCGCCGTGATGAAGATGTTGTTCCGCACGATGTTCGATGTGCTCCCGTTGCGCAGTGAGAACGCGTGACGGTCGCATCCACGGCAGTCGATCGTGTTGTGGACGAACTCGTTGCCCACACACCCGAAGTCGAAGTCTCCTGCCTCCCCCCAGTCGCTGTAGCCGTCGTCCCACATCGCCACGCCGCCGTTGAAAGGGCTTCCGAACATCAGGTTGTTCCGGAAGACGGTGTCATGGACGCCCGCGAGGTTGAGCGCGGCGCCGCCGGACTCGTTCCCGCAGTCTTCGAGGACGTTGTCCTCCACCAGGCCATCGGACATGATCCCATCCTGGAACGGGTGCATCGGGTCATTTGTCTCGGGGTCGGCGTTGAGCTGCAGACACGCGCCGTCGGCCCGCGCGACGTAGTTCCCGCGAATGACCGACCCGTCTTGGTGGTTGGTCCAGTAGATGCCGTGGTCCTCAGATTCGATCGAGGAGCTGTACTCGAGCAGGCAGTCGTAGCAGAGCGAAGCGCTGATCAATGAGCGCCCATCGGGGCCGACGCCCGGACCGAGAGCATCGACGAAGCGGGCCTCGTTTCGATAGATCGGCGCATCGGGAAGGCCGGAGAAGATCAGAGCCCGCAAGCGCAGCCCCCCCAGCGCAGATGCGTCGAGCCGCACGTTCTCAATCCGAAAGTCGTCGGCGCGAGAGAAGATGAGCGCCGCTCGACCGTCACACTCGACGCGTTGATCGATGACCGGTTGGCCACCCCACCCCACGAGCGAGATCCCTGGCTCGGTGATGCAGGCTCCTGTGTAGCCCAGCTCTGTCGCCTGTAGAAAAATGACCGTTCCCGACTCCGCGAGTTCGAGTCCTCGGGCGACAGAAGCGACCGGGTTCTCCGCAGAACCGTCGGCGCCGTCATCTCCCGATACGTTGTCGACGTGGACCGCTGCCTCCGGACAGGCCCAGTCTTCGCCGTCACAGTCTTCGTCGATCCCATTGCCGCAGACCTCGGGCGCAGGACCGTCCTCGCATGAGGGCGGATCCTCCCCGACGTCGCCAGTGGAGCCATCATCGCCCGCAGTCGAGCCGCTCTCCGCCGAGGGAACGTCCCCGCCACCGGACGACGTCGCCTCGGATCCAGACCCAGGGTCTGTGGGACCCGAGGCGTTCGTATCGCCTGAGCTTCCCGCGCTTGTCTCGCCTCCGACCGCTCCAGGCGGGTCGGAGTCGGAACACCCCACGATGAGCGCAAAGCCGCAGAAGAGGATGCCAAGTCGGGTCATCGCTCACCAAGTCGTCGCAGCCCGCAGAACATCCGCAGAAAACTCGGAATGGGGCTCCAGTGCTACCATCAGGGCCATGGAGCGGGATTTCGGCCTCTTGGCGGCATGGCGCGATGGCGACCGGTCCGCGGGAAGCGAGCTCATCCGCCGCCACTACGGCGCGGTCTCTCGCTTCTTTGAGGTCAAGGCTAGCCACGTCGCCGACGACCTGACCCAGGCCACCCTGCTCGCCGCCGTCGAGGCCCGCGACCGTTTCTCCGAGGCATCCAGCTTCCGCGCGTACCTCTTTGGTATCGCCCGCCGAAAGCTGCTGCAGTTCTTGCGGAAAGCGCACCGAGGTGATGCCGCGATGAAGGAGGTGCAGGGGCGCGGTCCCGACACCGGTCTCACGGCCAGCGGCATCGTCGCGATGCAGGACGAGCAACGGGTTCTCCTCCTCGCGCTCAACCGCCTCGACGATGACCTGCAGATCGCGATGCAACTCCACTACTGGGAAGGCATGCGCGGTCGGGAAATCGCGGAGGTCTTGGGGATCCCCGTCAGCACGGTCCGCAACCGCCTCAGCCGCGCACGCGCTGAGCTGCGAACCTCCGTTCACGACCTCGCACCCGGCCCTAGGATCTCGAAGTCTTTGATCGACGACCTCGCCCGGTGGACACGCTCGCTCGTCGGACCCGGCGTCGAGGCTCCGGCCAAATTCGTGCCGAACAAGGCAAGCGATGGGTAGTCGCGGACAAGCCCCGCCCGTGGATGCACGCACGCTCTCGCCGGGTACACGCCTGGGTCGCTACGTCCTCAGCCACAGGGTCGCGCGCGGCGGCATGGCAGAGCTCTACCTCGCGAAAGCCGTCGGCGCGGAAGGTTTCCACAAGACCGTCGCGCTCAAGCTCGTCCTGCCGCACCTCAAGGACGACGCCAGCTTCATGGAGATGTTTCGCCACGAAGCGTCCCTATCGGCGCAGCTCGACCACCCCAACATCGGGCAAGTCTTCGATCTGGGGTTCGACCGAGGTGAGTACTTCATCGCGATGGAGTACGTGCATGGGCGCAACGTCGCGAGCCTGACCGCGAAAGCCGAGTCCATCCCGCTCGACTGCGCATTGAGTATCGTTGCGGGGGCTTGCGATGCGCTGAGCTACGCCCATGACCTGCCCGCCGACGGGGGCAAGAGGGTGACGATCGTCCATCGCGATGTGTCGCCGGGCAACGTGCTCGTGCGGTTCGACGGCATCGTCAAGCTCGTCGACTTCGGCATCGCCAAAGCGCTCTCGGGGACCCAACACACCCGGACTGGCACGATCAAAGGCAAGGCCGGATATATGTCTCCGGAGCAGTGCCGCGGCCTCCCGCTGGACCGCCGTAGCGACGTCTACTGCATCGGGATCATGCTCTACGAGCTGACAACCGGACAGCGTGCGTTCGCCGGACACAGCGACTTCTCGATCATGAACGCGATCATCTCAGGGGACTACACTGGTCCGCGCGAGCTCGACCCGCAGTTCCCGCTGCAGCTTGCAGACGTCATTGCACGCGCTCTTGCTGTCGACCGCGACGACCGATTCGAAACGACAGCGGACATCCGCGAAGCATTGGACGACTTCGCAGCGAACGAAGGGCTCACGATCGGACCGGCTCCGCTTCGCGGGTTCTTGCAGGACCTCCTCGGCGATGTGCCCCTGCCCGAGCTACAGATCGAGGCCACCTCGCCCGGAGCTCCGGAAGAAACCGAGGTGGTCGAGCCCGGCAGCGTACCCACTCCGGCGCCTCACACGGCACCCTCGGGTGCTGGTCGTGTTCTCTCCTACGTCGCTGTCGCCGCCGCCGCTGCTTCGATCGCCGCGTACTGGGCGTGGACTCCGGCCCCACCCGTCGCGCAGCTGACCCCGGCACCCACCGTCACCCCCGAGCAAGGCGAACCGCCTGTGAGCGTCGCCGCGTCGCCTACGGTCGAGCAGCAAGGACGCGTCAGTGCATCCGAGCCCGTGGATTCCCCGGCTGCGACCGCTGCGGACCCTGCGGCCGTGCGGGCAGAGGACCCTACAGCAGCACCCGAGGCCGCCCGCAAGCGGGCATCAAGAAGACGGCCCAAGAAACGCTCCACGACAAAGCCGACGACCGACCCCGTCAAGCCCGCCTCTACCGACAACGATCTCCGGCCACCAAGCCTCCGCCACTGACCCGTGTCGCTCCTCCCGCTCATTGTTTCCGCTCTGCTCGTCGCTCCCGTCGAGGACGCCATGCGCACCGCTGCCGAGTACGTCGCAGCCGAGGACTTCGACGCCGCACGCCGGATCCTCGACGAGGCCTATGCCGCTGATCCGCGACCGGAACTCCTCTACTCCCGAGCTCAAGTCGAGCGCATCGCGGGCAACTGCGAAGACGCCCATCGCCTCTTTGAACAGTTTGCGGTGGCTGCCTCCGAAGAGGATGCGGCTGACGCTCGGAGGCTCAGTGCACAGTGCACCCCTGCCACGACACCCGAACCCCTGGTGCCACCCGCAGCGACGGCAACCGAACCAACGCCGAGTCAAGCGGTGACAGCTCCGCAGCCGCAGCCCGCCTCGTCGGCGAAGCCGTGGTCACGACGACCCTTGCCCGCAGCCATGATGGGCGTCGGGCTGGGCACACTTGCGGCCGGGGCCGGGCTCCTGGGAGCTGCGTCCGTCAGCACCCCAACGCCTGGCGATGCGCGGAACGAAGGGGACTACGGTGACTTGAGCACCCGCAACCGCCGTCTTCGCACCGCGGGGGTCGCGACGACAGCCGTAGGTGCCGGCCTCGCGATCGGTGCGGGGGTCATCTGGGCCGTCCTCGCCCGACGCCAACGCGACGCACAGTTGGGGGCGACGGGAGCCGTCCTTCGCTTCTGACGCACCGATGTGTCCGGACGGTCGTCGCCGAGGTGGGGATACTCCGCCGACGCCAGGTCGAGGCACGGGCACTGCCCAAACTGGCAGCTAGCTCTCGGCGGCGGGCTTCTTGGCGTCGCTGCAGATGTCGCCCTTGTCGGCCTTGAGGATGCCGATCTGCTCCTTCGCTTTGTCTTTGTAGTGCGCCGGGGCCTTGGTCTTCTTCTGACGCAACGCGTCGAAGTAGGCGATGGCGTTCTGGCACTGGCCAAGCTTGGCGAAGGCGAGACCCGAGTAGTACAGCGCGTCGGGGATGACGGCGTCCTTCGGGCTCTCTTGAATCACTCGGTAGAACTCTCCGAGCGCCTGGCGATACTCGCGAGCGCTGAAGAACGTGAGGCCGATGTTGAAGCGAACTTCGGCGATCTTGGAGTCCGTCGGGTAGCGCGACTCATACGTGCGCCAGAGCCGACGCGAGACCTTGAATTTCTTGGCCTTGAACTGCTTGTCGGCTTCGGACCACAGCTCGGTCTTGCTCTCGGGGATGTTCGTCGCCTCGTTGAGCTTTTCCTCGAGCGCCAGCAAGCGGATGTCGACGTCGCCACGAAGCTCGGTCAACTCTTGCTTGGCCGCGGTCGCCATGAAATCAGCATTTTCGGCGGCGCCGCGAAGCTCCTGCGTGTCGGTCTCGAGGTTGTCGACCCGCAGGCCCAGGTCGGCCTGGTTGCGGCGAAGCACCTCGTCGAGCTCGGCGAGCTTGGTCTCGAGCTGCTCGGTGAGCGTCTCCACCTTGGCCAGCGTCTCTTCGGTGTTCTTGTCCTGCGCGAGGACCTCCTTCCGGAGCTTGTCGACCTCCTTGGCCAGATCGTCTTGATCGGCCTTGAGGGCGATGCAGCCCGACGACAGAACCCCGCAAAGCCCAAGGGCCCCCACATACGTGAGAGCCCTGGTGCGTCGCGAGACCAAAGAGAAGATGCTCATGGTCTTCATGATGATGTTTTCCGACGTGCAGCCCAACCTCGAGCGGATGGGCCTAGCGACTAGGGGAAAATGAACTCGACACGGCGATCCTTGGACCAGGACGACTCGTCGGTCCCCATCGCCTCGAGGTTGCCCTTGGAGATGACCTGGAGGTTCTCTCCACTGACACCCTTGGTCTCCAGGTAGCTCTTCACCGACTGACCGCGACGGTCGGTCAGCATGATGTTGTACTCCTCGGTGCCCCGCGCGTCGGCGTGTGCTTCGAGGTAGACGAGCGTGCCCTGCTCGACCAGGCACGTTGCGATCTGATCGAGCTGCTCCTGTGCCTCGGGCTGAATCTTGGGGCTGTCGAAGCCGAAGAAGATTGCGTCGATTCCGCATGGGTTGGTGCCGCCGCCCTCGATGCCCGAGAAGACGCACATACCCCCATCGCAGATTTCATCCATCGCACATTGGTCGTCCGTCGTGCACTGACCACCCGCTGCGCCGCCACCCGAGCAAGTGCCCGTGGCCAAATCGCAGGTTCCACCGTCGCACGAGAGATCATCCACGCAGCTCGAACAGGCGCCCGCCGTGCAGACGAGGCCGCCGGAGCAGTCGAAGCTCTGTGTGCATGGCGAGCCGAGCGAGCCTTGGCCGCCGTCTCCGGTGGGGATGGCGCTGGGATCGGTGCAGCGGAACTCGAAGCAGACCAGGTCCTCACCGGCCGGACCCTTGCCCGCGCAGTCGGTGTCGGTGGTGCAGTTCTGGCACTTGCCGTCGACGCACTTCTCACCGAGGTCGGCCTTGCAGTGCTTGTCCTTCTTGCACTCGGGGTATTCTGGTTTCTTGCAGCCCACGAGCGGCGCGCTCAAAGCGAACGCAGCGGCGACGAGGGAGAACGAGGCGAGGCGGGGCAGAAATGATCGCATCGTGGGTGTCTTTCGTTGGCGAAGGAGTGGGCCCGGAACACCCTCTATAGGTATCTCGCGGGCACTTGAAGGCGGTTCTATCACGGCAACGGGGGGTGTCAACCGCGCGAAACCTCGGCCCGAATGCGGATCTCGTAAACCTGGCTACCCACCCGAACTCGACGCCGCAACCGGCCTTCAGAGGTCGTTTCGATGTCCGCCCGCGCAACGACCAGAGCTTCATCGTCAAGCTTCAACGTGGGTCCAACGCCCAGCCGATGGAGCAAGTAGTCCCCAACGTTGACGGTTTGGTACGGGGCTTCGGCGACCTCGAGGTCCCACTCCACCTCCACCGCATCCGGGTGATGGTGAGGGACGACCGCCAAGTCTAGACGGTGTCGGCCGCTGGGGGTCAGCAACACAGCGGAGTATTTGAGACGATGCCCGTCACGAACGGTGACGGACTGCGGACGCATCACCCGAGGCATCCGCCCCTTCTTCGCGTCTCGCGTTGGCGTCACATCGACGATCTCCACCGTCACATCCAGCGGCCACAGCTCCCGCGCATTTTGTCCTGTCATCGGCGTCGCCAGAGAGTCGGCGGCAAGACTGGGCAACGGAGCGAACGAGACGGCCGCAAGGCCGAGGACGGCCGCGGAGATTCGACGAAACGTTGACGTGGGAGCGCGTCGCATGCTGCCAAGGAGGCACAGGTCGCTTGAGCATCTCAACTTTTTCGCAGGAGCCTCCCTCCTCACCGATCGCGTCGAAAACTTGCGGGCGGCGGGCGCACGCCCGGGCTGCGTCCCCTCTGGCGCGGCTCCTCCCGGATCGCGCGAACGGCGCCTCGTGGTCAGAGCGGCTTTGCACGACACCCGCAACAAACCCACACGAAGAAGGTGCGTAAGGCCTTAGAATACCTTGGCCTACATGGACGTCGGAGATCACGGATGAGCGGACCGTTGTACTGGGTGTGGGGTGCTGGGCCAAAGACGGCGCCGGCAAAACGAGAAGCTGAGCGCGTCGTAGGACTGCCCGCTGGCACCATCGACGTTGGCTGGCAGCAGTATCGAGCTGGCACAGCGGCGACCCCACCGATCTCGGACCTCGCCGTCGACGCGGTGTCGCGCCTCCGCACGCGGGCCAAGTCAGCCCCCCATCCGTCGCTCTTCTTCGGCGCCCGCAACCTCCGCGAGATGTGCGGTGGCTTGGTCACTCGGACCCGCGAACGAGGCCAGCTCGCGAGCAAGGTCGTCTTCGAAGACCACGGACTCGTTGGACCCGGAGAGCGACCCGAGGTCATGTTGTTCTTCGGACAGGACGCCGTCTCCGCGCGCAACCTGTCTCAGCATCGGTCGTCGTTGGAGACCCTGCGGGGCGCACTCGCGCCGGACGCAGCGCTGTACATGATCCATTGCTACGCCGCCGCGGATGGCGGCCGGCTCATGCAAGCGATCAGCCGCATCGTGGGCGTCCCCGTCTATGGAGCCGACAACATCCAGTACGTCGGCAACCAGGCGCTCGAAGGCCAAGGGTACCGCGCAGACGCCAACACCATTCGGAGTGTTCGGTCGTTCTCCCGGTCCGTGCTGCACTTCGACTGAGTGTTGCGCCCGCTCTAGGGGACGCCCCCCTCGCTAGGGGACTACGCTGAGGCTCATAAGCTCGCCTTGCGCGAGGACAACGGGGTCGGGGCTGCTGTTCGTCCGCATCGTCAGGACCGAAGAGGCTCCGGTGCCATGGTATTCGAACGCATACCCCGGGGCCAGCCTCCAGCCTTCCACATCGAATCCAACGTCTGCGACGTAGGTCACCGATTCCCCATCGAGACCCAACAGCACGTAGCCTTCGTCGCCCCATCCAACGTACGCGTGGGTGGAGCTGCAACCAATAGACGCCGCCGGGCCTTCGAGGACAGATTCAACGCCCTCCACCGGAACACGTTCTCCGGCATGGTTGTACAGTCGGATTGGGCGTCCCTCATTCGTACCACCGAGTGTGAAGATGAGATCACCGCACAGTGTCGCAAATGAGATCTCACCGTCGTGGAGGGTCACCTGATCCTCTCCCGCCAGATCCGAGATGTACGCTCCTTCGGCGTCACCGTGGTCGACCCAATGCACATAGCCTGCGCCTCCTGGAAGGAATATGACATCAGGAGCCCCGCTTCCACCGACAGAATGCCCGTCGCCAGAAAGAACGTTTCCTACACGCGTTTCGACTGCATTCGGAGTCCCGATTGCAGCCGCTTCGAGGGTCGTGACGGCGTACGACTGCCCATCATCGGACAGCGAGATGCCCCCCAACTCGGCCTCACCGGTCACTTCCTCCAATAGGACAGCGGGCCCTTCTCCACCTGGATACGCGTACAATCTCGAGATGGAGTTTCCAGCCCCCAATGGGCCGACACCGACGAGCAACGTACTCACGCTGGCGTCACGCCATGACGAAGATACCCGATAGCCACTGGGGATGTCTGTCACCGCTACAGCCGGCGTGGCGGGGTCGAGATCGTCACGCATGATATTGTACCCGTCGGCCTCTCCGCCATAGTAGTAAAAGTGTTCGCCATCTCCGGTGCTAAACACAATGTCATTGCGGGCGATGCGTCCTGTTGGCACAGGAGTCAAGGGCCCCTCCAGGTCCAGCAAGCTGACCTCACCGTCTTCACCGCCGCCCGCGTTGGTGACCATGACCGTCGTCTCGTTCAAGAAGTAGGTCCACCCAGATCCGGAGTCGAACTCTCCCAGCTGGATGGGGGCCTCCTCGTGTAGCGGAGCGTGAATGTCAAGCAGTCGCGTTCTCCCCCCTCCGGTAGCATCGAAGTCCCGGGTGAACATCCATCGGCCTGCAAGACTCTGCGAGGCGTAGTATCGACGCCACTGGTCACCGTCAGGGAGACGATCCGCTCCGAGATCCCGCTCGTGGAGCACTCCGTCCAGGGACTCCACCAACGTCGCCGCGGCGACGTCGCCGTTGGGCCCAGGCCGCCGTTGCCAATACACCAGAGCGAAATCCGGTTCGGGAGCCTGGTCAGCCCCGTCGGTGTCGGTGTCGGTGTCGGTGTCGCCGTCCGTCGCGGTGTCCGTATCCTCAACAGCGCTCCGAGCCTCCTGGCCACCACACGCGAGAGAGAGGATGCCCAGGAAGAACCCAAGGGTCCCGGACGGACGAAGCTTGTTTGTCATCTCGACGTGCACGTCGAGAGGGGTAGACGCCACCGGAAGCGTTTCGATCACGGAGACGGCCAGAAATCGTCCCGCAGCAAACATGCGAGCACAGAGCCCTTCACGCAGCTCGCTTCGCCTGGCCATCGTTCCATCTATTCCCTCCCGGACCACGGACTTCTGGTACACCCCTTTGCAACATGGATGTTGTCGTTCTAGCGGTGCTGCTAGCAGTCGAGCCGGTGCCTCTCGCACCACGAACCGGGCCGGATCAACCGGAGGGAAGACCCGACGGCGTTGGAGTCTCGGCGACTCCGGAGTCCAAGGCCTCCGACCCCGCAGCCCCGAAGTCCCCGCCATCGGACGTTGCAGATGGAACCCAAGCGGAGGCAGTCGATGCTGAAGTCGCGCCAGTTCCCGGACCGATTTCCGAGCCAGTCGTCGAACCAGTTCCCGAGCCTTCCCCGAGTGTGCCAGACCGCGTCGCCGGGTCCACTCCGAGGGCCGTGGACCACGAGCCGCCCCCGTTCGAAGAACGCCCGCGCTACTCCGACGAAGAGATCGCCCCCCCGGACACAGCGAAGCCGCGCAGGGCCGGAGGCTTCGTCTCCCTGAGCGCGGGCGCCGGACATTGCGGGTCGTGGTGCGGCCACATGGCGGCGCTGGGTGGTGGTCGGTTCGAGGCGGGCTATCGCTGGGGGCACGTCGCGCTGGGGGCAAATGCCTCCCTCGTCGGCGGCAGATTCGACACACCAGCCTCAACCGACACGGACCTCTACTTCACGGAGGACGCCAGAGGGAGCACTCGCTTCTTCCACGTCGGACCCATGCTGCAGTTCTTCCCCGCATCCCGTGGGCGCTTCGACCCGTACGTATCCGCGGGCGTTGGTTTTCGGAGGGTGGTCGATCTCGCAGACGTCGAAGACGTCGACGGTGAGGTGAAGTATTGGGAGTCCGGTCTCGGGTTCACCGTCGGGGCAGGGGTTCCTGTCTACGTCACCGAGCGCGTCGCGATCGGCCTGCGCTACGACAAGACGTTCGCGGTCGGCGGAAACCTCTGCTACACGGTCGGTGGGGAGACACCCCGGGGAGCCGAACGTTGCGAGGCCTGGTCCAAGCTCACGGACGAACTCAACACCGTCGACGAGCGGGCCGCTCGACTCACACGCCCGCGTCCTTGGACGGTCGCATTCGAGATGCGCGTCGCGTTCTAGAGCGCAGGACACCAGCTGGGCGGCATGGAGGGCTATCCCCCGAATCGAGCGCTTGGCGCGGTCAGCGGGGTACTCGCCCTTCCCTCCCCGCCGGCGATTTGGCATGGTCCCTCGCACGTGAAGCGCGCGATTCTCTTCGGCGCCGTGATGCTCGCGTCGTGCTCCGACACGACGCTCGGGTCGCATGGACAGCTTCCCAAGTTGGTGGAGGCGCTCGAACCGTTCGGCATCACGCCCACGGTCGCCGACACCGCTGTCGCGACGCTCGCCTACGAGGCCCCGGCACCCGGGTGCCCACACGTGATCCGAATCGAGGTCCAGAACGAGCCGGACCTCATGCACGAGCCGGACAGCGTCGCGTTCCTCTCGGTCGGCATTCCCGCCAAGCCGAAGAACGACGGACCCTTCGTCGAGGTCCAGACCCTCTACCGAGGATTCCGGGCTGAGAAAGGCGCCCAGCACACCGGTTCCATCTCACCCACGGAGATCGGCCCGACGTCCCCCACGGCGGGATGCCTCCCGCAGACGTGGGACCCCATCGACGACGCGATGACGCTGGGCTGGCCCGAACTCACCGGGCGACTCACCGGGCTGGGCGAGCGCTGGACGGGACACCGCGTGGCCGGCAAGTGCAACCGCGCCGCTTGTGTCGACCCAAAGACCGGCGGCGGTGGTCCGGAGAACCACGCCCGAACCTGCGTGACGCAGGACTGGCAGAACGAGTTGGTCGGCATCTTCGAGCACCAGGACGAACGCATGGCGCTGGTGCGCGGGACATGGACCGACGGTCACGGCCCCGTCAACGCCAGCAATACCATCGGGATCTGGAGCGAGCGGTTCACGTTGATCAACCTCGATCACGGTCGGCCGATGTGGTCGAAGCACCGCCTCCACCACAGCTTCCCGCAGCCCACATCGGACAAGTCCTGGGCGCCGATCGATCGCACCTGGGAGATGCAGACTGCGGATGCCTGCCCCGGAAGCCTCGCTTCGCATGGGTGGGACCGCGCGGACGACGTGCTCGCGGGGGTCGAACAACAGCTCGCCATGCAGGCCGACCCGGACGCGATCCTTCAAGCGAATCGTCGAAAACCGGTCGCTCCCGTTCCCAGTGCGGCCCCTGACAACGGCCAGCCCTACATCGTTCCCAAACCCGGCACCCCCACTGGGGAATAGACGCCGGACACTGTCGCGTCCTGTCACCGAGTTCTCATGGACAAAATCGTCATCGAAGGCGGCTGCGCCCTCAACGGCAACGTACGAATCAACGGAGCGAAGAACGCTGCGCTTCTGATTCAGTGCGCGGCCTTGCTGGGCGACACCGCCAGCACGCTCCGCCATATCCCCAACCTCTCCGACGTACGCACGATGGGCCGCCTGCTGGCGCAGCTCGGCTGCGAAGTCGAGATGACCGACACGCACACGATGCGCATCGACCCGACCGGGGTGCGCAGTGGGCCCCTCGAAGCACCGTACGACATGGTCAAGACCATGCGTGCCTCGGTGACCGTAATGGGTCCGCTACTGGCCCGCTACGGCCGAGCCCGCGTCTCGCTGCCTGGCGGTTGTGCGATCGGGGCCCGCCCCATCGATCAGCACCTCAAGGGCCTCGAGGCGCTCGGCGCCAAGATCGAGCTCGCCAACGGCTACGTCCAGCTCGAGGCGGATCGCCTCCGAGGCGGTTCGTTCGTCTTCGACAAGGTCACCGTCGGCGGCACACAAAACGTCATGATGGCGGCCACCCTGGCCAAGGGGACGAGCCGACTGGAAAACGTCGCTCGCGAGCCCGAGGTCGAGGAGCTGGCCCGGTTCCTCAACAAGATGGGAGCCCGCATCAGTGGTGCCGGAACTTCGGTCATCGAGATCGAAGGCGTGGACAACCTTACCGGGATCGAGCACGCCGTCATCGCCGACCGGATCGAGGCCGGCACGCTCGCTATCGCCGCCGCCGTCACGCGGGGCAACGTGTTGCTCGAACACGCGCCCGTCGACCACATGCACGCGACCATCGCCAAGCTGGAAGAGGCCGGGGTCGAGTGTCGGGTCGAGCCTGACGGTCTGCGTGTGATCGGGCCCGAAGAGATCCTCCCGATCGACGTCAGCACCCGGCCCTACCCAGGGTTCCCCACCGACATGCAAGCCCAGTTCATGGTGCTGGCGTTGTGCGCTAACGGGCAGAGCATTGTCACCGAGACCATCTTCGAGAACCGGTTCATGCACGTGCCCGAGTTGGCGCGCATGGGGGGAGACGTGAAGGTGAACGGGAATTCGGCGGTAATTCGGGGGCCTTCTAAGCTCATGGGCGCCACCGTCATGGCGACCGATCTCCGCGCATCCGCCTCTCTGGTGGTCGCGGGCCTGGTCGCGTCGGGCGTGACCGAGGTGCGGCGCGTGTACCACCTCGACCGCGGCTACGAGGGCATCGAGGAGCGCCTGCGGCCCCTGGGTGCACGCATTCGCAGGCTCTCGGGAGCCCGGGCCTGATTCGGTCCACCTCACTGGCGCCACCGCCCCTTCCCACCCGCAGCCGGGGAATCCTGAGCTACCATGGCGCGCAGTGGGTAGGGGCCTCACGTTCGCGCTTCCCAAGGGGCGCATCCTCGAGCAGGTGACTCCGTTGCTCGGGGCGGCCGGCATCGACATCGCGTCCGCGATCGAGAACGCAGGCCGCAAGCTGACGCTCGACCTCGAGGGAGGACATCGGTTGTTGTTGGTGAAGCCGACCGATGTTCCGACCTACGTCGAGTATGGAGTCGCCGACGTCGGCATCGCGGGTCGAGACACGCTCGAGGAGCAAGGTCGAGACCTCTACGAACCGGTCGACCTCGGCATCGCCCCCTGCCGACTCGCGGTCGCGGAGCCCTCCGACGCTCCGGTCTCGCTGCACCGCGGCACGAGCGTTCGTGTCGCCACCAAATATCCCAACCTCGCGCGTCGTCACTACGCATCCAAGGGAATCGCGGCGGAGATCATTCCGCTGTACGGCTCGGTCGAGCTCGGTGCCCTCACCTCCCTGGCCGACCAGATCGTCGACCTCGTGGAGAGTGGTGAAACGCTGCGCCAGAACGGACTCGTGGAAGTAGAAACTGTATTGCACGTGACCAGCCGATTGGTGGTCCACCCTCCGAGCCTCAAGTTGAAGCCCGCGGTTTCCAAGTTAATCGACGCTCTGCGTTCGGCCCCCGGCATTGGTCAACCTGCCACGCAGGCAGGAAAGGTCTCGGTGGCCTAGGTGAGCCGAGGTTCAGATCGCGACGCGGACACCGAACGGGTGCGCAATACCGTTCTCCACGACCTCAAGGTCCACGTCCGTCTCGCCGACCAAGGGTTCAAGCCATCGGGCGTGCAGCTCGAGGCACTGGCGAGCGCAATTCCACCGCTCTCGGCTTTCTCCGACCACCGCTTTCGCTCGGTCCGCGTCGTTCTCGATTGGGACCACCAACTACCGAGCCAGTTCATGTTGCTGCGGGTCTTCGCTTGTTACGACGACGAAGCAGACCGACACGTCCAGCGGATCCTCAACGCCCGCGACGAAGAGATCGGCGAGTCGAACCTCTACCCCGAGTTCGACGTCCCCGACTACGCCGAGATCGAAGGCAGCGAGACCTATGTCGGCGTTCTCAAGCCGGGCACGGCGACGTTCGAGGATTTCCGATTCCTCAGCGGTTGGCGCAAGCAGGTCGAGCCGTTTGTCGCAGATGCCGCCGTCCGTTGCGTCCGTGCCTACGAAGGATACCAACGGGCCGCCGCAAGCCGGGCCTCCGAAGGTCTGGGCGGTCCGGTCATCATCGGTTGGGCCCCCCCGTGTCTGGCAGAGACCGAGGACTGGGCGATCGAGATCTGGCTGCTCACCGAGTTCGACGGCCAGACGGGCAAGGCCCGCGTCTTCATGGTCGATCCGACCAACGAAAAGATCACCCGCGAGTTCAACACCGACGTCCAGCTCGCGTAGGGCTGCGGCTCGCGACCACGGATGACGGCCCTTGAGGCCCGCCCTCGCTCACCAACCCACGGGGCCTAACCTCAACTCTCGAGGAAGACCGTGGCCGTCACGAAGTCCGGCATGTCGGGGTTGCCCACCTGTGTACCCAACGCCTCCTGACGGACGCGGTAGACCCCATCGGACGTCTCCAACAGACCCTCGCCTGCACCGAGGAGCTCGAGCGTGGAGTCCTCCAACGTGTAGACCGCGCACAAGGGAATGACGCCTGTCTCGTCCACCGAGCACCCCGCGTCGGTGTGTTCGATGCCAACGCTGTCCTGGAAGTCGGGATCGCCGGAGATCGCCAGGCCGAGCAGCAACCCGTCCAGGTCCTTGACCGCGACGATACTCATGAGCGTCGTCCCGCCGTTCACCGGCGTCGCACGCCGACAAGACGACCAGGGCCGCGCAGACGACGAAAGGAAAGACTAAGGTTGGCATTTCAAGTCTCATGTAACCTCCCGTTCTCCAGGACCGGTCGCATTCGTCGTTTTTTCTGCTGAGCATGTTCCCCTCGGGTCGAGACGCCCTGGGGAACGCGAGGGGTCGGTCCGCAGGGGTCGTCGAGCGGCAAATCGGGCGCAGTCCGGAGCCGACCCAAATCACCACGCAGACAAACTCGGTGAAGCTATCGGTGGCGATTCTGTCGTCGTCGGTGGGCACGGGGTGAAACGCAACCCGACTGGCCACCATACCCGACGCTGCGAACGTGGGACGGGCCAAGTGGCCGGCGCCCCGAAGATGTCCGCGACATGAACAGGACCTAGGAAACGCTTCCGACGGCCTGCAGCTGCGGAAGCACGGGCACATCCGGGATGCGGATCGTGAACTGAGTCCCCTCACCGAACAGACTGTGGACGTGGAGAGACCCACCCATACGCAGGGTCTCCTTCGCGAGGGCGCTGAGACCCACCCCTCGTCCAGACGTAGCGCTCACTCGATCCTTGGTGGAGAGTCCGTCGGTGAAGAGGGCCGCTTCAAGTGCATCTTGCGTCCCGAACGGCAGCCCGAGTGCTTCGGCCTTGAGAGCGACACGCTCCCAGTCGATCCCACCGCCATCGTCCCGCACACGCATGACCACGTCCCCGCCGTCCCGTTCCATCGAGAGCCAAAGCGTTCCCGTCCCGTCTTTCCCACGGGCGACCCGCGTCTTTTGGTCTTCAATTCCGTGATCCACCGAGTTGCGAATCAAGTGGACGCAGCAAGACCAGAATTCGCGCCAGCGTGAAGGGTCGAGACGCATGGCCGACCCGTCCAACTCGATGCGGAGCTGCTTGCCGAGCTTCACGGCCAGGACCTCTGCGCTCCTCGCCATCCGGGCGAGCCGCTGCGGAACGGAGTCAAGCCTCCACCCTCGGACCAGCTCTGCCAACTCTCGGGATGAGGCGCCTCCGGCGATCTTGTCGAGCAGCGAGCTGTACTCGGCTTCAGAGATCTCGATGATTCCCTCCCTCTCGCCGAAAATGACGGTCATTCGAGCTTCGGTCGCAGCCCACACGTCGGAGAGCTGACGCCGCTTCGCGGGGCTGATTCGATCTCCGCTTCCATCGAGTTCGCTCTCCAAGTCGTGGCAATACTTGGCGACAGTGTCGACGCCCATCAGTGCGGCGTTGCCCTTGAGAGTGTGAAGCGTCCGGCGCTCCTCGCTCGGTGTTTCGTCGGCGTCGAGCAGACGCCGAACGAGCGCAGCACCGCTGACCCGGAACTCGCGAAACCCATCAGCATCACGGGCAAGAAGTCGAAGTAGAGCAACCATCTCCCCCTGGTCACGCTCGGCTTCCTCGGCCGCGAGTCGGTCCGTGACGTCGTCCACCACGACCAGGACCCCCTCGACCTCCCCGGCACGCTCGATCAACGTGTAGCCGAACCGTAGGTGGCGCCCTTTGTGCTCGAGCGTGGTTGGGAGCTGTTCGAGAACGATTTCAGGGTCGAGGCAGCCCTCGGCCAGCATTTCGAACGAGACTCCGAACCAGTCCGCGAAGTCGCGGTCCCCAAGATGCTCAGCAAAAGATTGACCCGGAGTTGCGGTCCCAAACAGACGCTCAAATGAGCGAGAACTGTGCGGTCCGATATTCCCGGCGGTGTCGATCACGCACAGGCCTTCTTCAACGTTGTCGAGGACCAAGCACATGCTGTCGTTGGCGTTCACCAACTCGCCTTGCTTGGCCTTCAGCTCCGCAACGACTTCGTGCAGGGCGAACTCGCGGTCGACCAGTCCCACGAAGTCGGCATGCGCGGCCTGCCCCTCGCGGCGAAGAAACACCACCAAGAGAACCGTGAAGAGCCCGACACTGATGCCTGACTTTGCGCCCAAGGCAAAGGCGGCGAGTCCGATCGGGACCAGAAGGGTACCGAGGAAAACCAGGTGGATCCTGGGTTTCATCGCGAGAGCGCTCGTCCCCCCTGCGGCCATGCCCATCGCAACGAGGACAGCCGGCATCGCGCTGAAGCTCGTGATCCCGAAGAGGTGAAGGGTTGCGGCCGTAAACAGACCCACGCAAAGGCTCGGGGCGAAGAGCGCAGGGACCAAGAGCGATGGCAACCTCTCCAGATAGGACGAGGGCGTCTTGAGGAGGCGCCGGAGGTAGACGAATCGCACGGTCGCGGCGGCCAGCATGACGCCCAGGACCGCTGCGCTTGCGCCAACGTGTTCGGTGCTCCAGTCGGTCGCCAACAGAGCGATCAGCATGAGGACCGGATAGAAGATCGACCCCTGTACGCAGCGCTCCAGGAGAGCCTGGTTCGAAGCAGCGGTGAGCTGCTTCTCGAGTTCTTCTTCGCGAGACATGCCGAAACGAGGAGACGAGTCCTCGTGTACGAGCAATCGGCGTACGGCAACCAAAGTTGAGCCGCCCCGAATTCGTGGAAGACCCGCCCCCAGGACCACCGTCTGAGGCGAGCTGAGAACGGGCCATCGGCGGAAACCGGCGGTCGAGAACAGGACGGGTACGAGTGCTCCGATGCGGAAGCGATACCCCGCCGTCAGTCGAGCTTCGTCGACACGATCGGGGCATCGTTGGCTGTCCGCCACGGGAGGCTGGGCCACCAGCGCTCGAGCTTCGGCGGCCGCCCGGGCTCGAACCATCCTCCGGGGCGAGGAGACACGAGGGTCACGTTGGCCGACTCGGCCGCAACGATGACCCGCTCGATCGGCTCGGTCCAACCGTGGGCCGAGAGGTCGAAGAGCCCCCAGTGAATGGGAAGCAAGACCTCGCCGCGGAGCCAACCGTGGGCCTGCACCGCCTGCTCGGGTCCAATGTGCCAATCTGGCCAACCTCGCCCATACGCACCGACCTCGATCATAGTCAGGTCGAACGGCCCCAAGCGCTCGCCAATGGTCTTCATGTCCGGAAACAGCCCGGTATCACCAGAGAAGTACACCGCGTGCTCGGCCCCACGCATCACGTACCCGGCCCAGAGCGTCCGATTCTGGTCAAACAACCCTCGCCCGCTCGCATGTCTTGCCGGCGTGCAGGTCAGCTTCACCGAGCCCAGCTCCACCTCGTCCCACCAGTCAACCTCGGAGATCCGGTCGGCAGGGACGCCCCATCGTTCGAGGTGAGCGCCGACCCCCAATGGCGCGACAAAATGGACGTCCCGTTTTGCGAGCTGCACGATCGTGGGGGTGTCGAGGTGGTCGTAGTGGTCATGCGAGATCAGGACCGCGTCGACGTCGGGAAGGTCTTTGAGAGGGAGCGGCGGTGGATACCAACGGTCGGGGCCAACCCCCTGTGCGGGACCTGCGAAGTCGCCCCACACCGGGTCCGTGAGAATCAGAGCACCGTCGATCTCCACGAGCATCGTGGAATGGCCCAACCACGTCACGCGCAGACCGGTTTCGGGGGGGACTTCGAAGCGAACCGCATCCACCTCCTCGACCGCGACCGGTCCCTGAGGGACGGCGTGCGAGGGTCGGCGCATCATCTCGTTCATCGTCAGCGTCGTGGAGTTCCACAAAGGCTGAGGGTTGACGAAGATCCCCTGTGACCACTGCGACGACGCCTGCATCCGCGCCAGCCGGTCCCCGCTCGGCGCGGCCCCGAGCGAGAGGGCGGGCTCGGGCGGCCCCGTGGTGACGGCCGGGGGCGGTTGCGATAGTTCCGGCGAGACGTCACCGGCGTGTTCTTGCCCGGCGGTCACCGCGGCACGTGTGGAGTCCGCCGTCGCGGCCATGAAGGCGGCCAGTCCGGCAATGGCCAACGCGCCGCCGACAACCGCCAATCGAATCGAGGGCCCAAGACTCACCTCGGTACAGTACGAGAGCTCGGCGCGGCGAGGACTTGCCACGCGCGCCAAACGACCCGCGAGGGGCGCCAACAGCCGACGAGGTCCTCGATTAACTGGACCAGGCGCCAGACGTGCGACTAGGTTGAGGTCACGAGCCGTGAGGACGTTTGTCATCATCGCCGCATGGGCGACCATCGCAACGGGGTGCGCCGGATTCGGCCGAGTCCCGCGGCGAGCCGAGCGCATCGAGCTACGCAGGTCCCCCCTGTACGAGCGACGCAAGTTCAAGAACCCGCAGCCTCTGTACATCGACTTCTGGGGCGCCCTGCGGGGCGGCTCTCGCAAGACACAGAGCGAGCCCGAGACGCCGATCCCCGTCGTGGCGCGGAGTCGGGAGTCGTTCGCGACCCCCCCGGCCTCGGGCCTACGCGCGACCTGGCTTGGCCACTCATCGGTTCTGCTCGAGATCGATGGTCGAACCATTCTCACCGACCCGCATTGGGGCCCGCGCTCCTCGCCGTTTGCCCGGGTCGGGCCGAAGCGGTGGTATGCCCCTCCGCTTCCCCTCGACGAGGTTCCGCCGCTCGACGCAGTCGTGCTCTCCCACGACCACTACGATCACCTCGACCACACGACCATTCGGCGCATGGCGGACTGGGACACTCGTTTCATCGTGCCGCTGGGGGTCGGAACGCACCTAAGACGATGGGGCGTCCCAGCCACGCGGATCACCGAGCTCGATTGGTGGGAAGAAGCCGATGTTCGCGGGCTGCGCGTCGCCTGTGTCCCTGCACGCCACGCTTCGGGGCGTCGGCTCGCCACACGTGACCGCACGCTGTGGGCAGGATATGCACTGGTCGGCGATCAACACCGTGTCTATTTCTCAGGAGACACGGGCCTCTTCCCGGCGCTGGAGACGATCGGTGACCGATACGGCCCCTTCGACCTCACGATGATCGAGGTCGGGCAGTACGACGACAGCTGGCCCGACTGGCACCTCGGCCCCGAGCAAGCCGTGCTCGCCCACCTCATGGTCCGCGGAAAGGCGCTCCTACCCGTCCACTGGGGGCTGTTCCGGCTCGCCCCACACGCCTGGACGGCGCCGGTCGAGCGGGTGCACGCCAAGGCCGAGGCCGTCGGCGTCACCGTGGCGACGCCTCGACCGGGTGAAAGCATCGAGCTCTCAACCCTGGCCGAGACCACGCGGTGGTGGCCAGACATCGAGTGGAAAGACGAGAGCGAACACCCGGTTCGCGCGACCGAGCGAGGCGAGCCGGACGAGCGCATGAACACGAATGCGTTGTTCGATCGCTTCTCCGGGCAGTAGGCATCCACCGCATGCCCGAAATCACGGTGCGGAGTCCGTCTGCGTGACCGCGGCGCGCCTCTCCTCGAGGTCTTCGCGCAGGCTGTCCATCTCCGCATCAGGAGGAAGTCGTTCGAGCGCCTGGTCGTACGCATCTCGTGCGAGATGAGGCCGATCCGCCATCTCGCGCACCTCTCCGAGCATGCCCCAGATGAAGGCGACATCGTACGCTGGACTGGTACCCGCGGCGTCGAGGTCAGCCAACACTCGGAGCAGGAGCGTTTCTCCTTCTTCCATTTTGCCTGCACCCGCGAGTGCGCGGCCAAGGTTGGCGCGCACGACCTGCGCGAAGATCCCCGTGGCCTTGGCGTTGAGCGCGTCTGCGGTACGCAGCTCGATCACCGCCTGCGGCGGATCGTGCTCGATCAGGAAAAGGCCCAACTGTGCTCTCGCGTTGACCGTGAAGGGATGGTCGGCACCTCTCGCAGCAACGCTGTGTTCAACCACCGCCCGACCCATCCGAATTGCAGCACCGACATTCCCCTGCTGGAACTCCAGGTCGGCGAGTCCAGGCGCCACGATGGCGTGCGCGCTTGGGTCGTCGGCACCGCGTTCCAGGGCGCGTTCAAGGTTGAGCCGCGCACCTTCGAAGTCACCGACCGAGGTGTAGGCAAACCCGAGCGTCCCCAGTTCCTGCCAACTGGGACCGTCCGCCGTGTTCTCCAGAGCTTCGACGGCACGCTTCGCCGCATCCAGTTCTCCCTCCGGTCGCCCCAAGAACCGTTCGACATGAGCCACCGAATTCCAGTAGCGAGCAACAAGAGGCGGCGGGGACCCCTCGCGTTCGACGGCCAACCACGCCAGCGAACTCATTCGCGCGGCGGCCTCCGCGTCACCGAGGTGCTGGGCGATGCGAGCCGCGAGTTCGGTGGCATGGAGCGCGGCGCTCTGATACCGATCGGCCTCGACTGCGACCCACACCGCCGACTCCAAGGCGTCGAGACCTCCATCGACATCGTTGCGTTGGAAGGCAAGCGTGGCCCGCATCGCGAGTTCGTCAGCCTGGCCCGACGCGTCGCCTTCCAACCACACTTCGCGGGGGATGGCGTCCAACGCAACACGTGCTGCCTCGAGGTGCTCTGCCTCCAACAGGGCGTCCACCGCCAACAACTCGACACGGAGCGCGTCGTTGGGGATCCGAGCGGAGACCTCCTGAGGCGAGCTCTCGGCTGTGGGTGCCGCCGGCAACGCCGCGAAACCGACGGCGGCAAGTATCGGAGCGACGAGAAACGTCAGCGCACCTGCGGTCCCCAGCGGGGAGGGCCTCCGCAAGGCTCTACGAAAATCAGCGACCGATACGAACCGCAGGTCGGGGCTCGGAGCGCTCGCACGACGCAATACAGCTCGGATACGCGGCTCCGACTCTGGTGGCAACAGCTCGAGTCCGATCTTGCCGAGCGCGTACTGATCGACCCGCGCATCGAGTGCCGCCTGAGTAAACTGCTCTGGCGCACTGTACGGGGGGCTTCCGCCCACGGGATCGCTTCGCTCCCGCAGTGCGGCGACAGGCAGCGCGAGTCCGAAGTCCATGATGACCGCTCGACCGTGCAGATCGATGACGACGTTCTCCGGTTTGAGGTCGCAGTGCACGAGTCCACACGCGTGGATCGCCTCCACGCCGCGCAACAGGTCGTCGAGAACGAGCAGGGTTTTCTCGAGATCGCCCGCCAGCCACCCCCGCAGCGACTGCCCCTCGACCAACTCCATGACGAAGTAGTCCCGCTCTGCGTCGCTGCCATAGTCGAGGACCCGTACGACATGGGCGCTCTCGACCGCCGCGATTGCTCGTGCTTCATCGCGGAGACTCCGTCGTCCTCGGTCGGGCCGCAGCACCTTTACGGCCACCTCACGCTGGGTCTGGGGGTCAAACGCGCGATACACGGTGCCGAATCCCCCCTGGCCCAGCTTGCCGCGGAGCACGTAGCGGCCGAGCGTCGTCCGTTCTGTTCGGCCGAGCACCCGTGCGCGCACCGATGCAACGAGACGCCGAAGCTCGAGCGGGTCCACTGTGGTCCCGCGTCGTAGAAGTCCGTCGAAGTCTCGCATGAGGCAATTGTGCGGGCGGGTCCGGGTTGCTATCAACGTGCAGCGTGGTGGACGAGGTGAAGCTACTCCAAGCCTGGAGAGCAGGCGATACGGCGGCCGGTGCGGACCTCATCGGCCGGCACACAGAACTGTTGGTGCGCTTCTTCGCCAACAAGGCCGCGGATGTGATGGATGACCTGCTTCAGGCCACGTTTCTGCGCTGTGTCGAGAGTCGCGACGCCGTTCGCGATGGCGCCAAGTTCCGCTCCTATCTCCTGACCATCGCGCACCGCGAACTGATCGCGCACTTCCGACGCCGTAGCCGAGACAACGACCTGTTCGCACCCGAGGCCACATCGGTCTGGGATCTCGACCCAACCCCCAGCACGGTGGTCGTCGACCGTGAAGAACAACGGTTGTTGGCGGAGGGCCTCCGCCGGATTCCGCTTTCGTTTCAGCTGGTGCTCGAGCTCTTCTACTGGCAAGACCTCACGGCGCCCGAAGTCGCAGAGGTCCTCGAGGTTCCCGAAGGCACTGTGCGCAGCCGGCTCCGCCGCGGTCGGGAGCTGTTGCTGGCGCAGATGCAGTCACTTCGCGCGGCGGACGTGCACGGTCGGCCCAGCCTCGACGATCTCGAGCGCTGGGCGCGGTCGCTTCGCGAGTCCTGAGCGTCCGCTCAACCGGCCTTCTTGGCCCATCCCTTCACCTGAGTTTCGAACGCCTCGACAGACTCGGGCTTGTTCCAGTCCACGCGGTTCCGCTTGAATCCGGGGTCTGCAGCCGAGAGTGCGGTTGGGACGATGTGCCGGACCTCCCGCACGGGTTGGTGAGCGCCCACCCCAAACCCGCCGCCTTCGGCGTAGCGCACCTTCAATCGCTCACTTGTCTTTGCCGTGTCGTTCATGGCTTCGGCGATTGCAGGTGCCGCGGCCTTGCCCGCGACCCGAGCGAAAGCCACCACCGCATAAGCGCGGACGATGGGGTGCTTCGACTTGAGGCGCGACTCGATCGCCGCGCGGGCTGCGGTGTCGTCTTTGTTCGCCACCCTGGCATAGGCGTCGAGGGCCTCGGCGGCGAGCTGAGGATTCTCGTCATCCAGCCGCGCTTTGGCGAGCGTCTCGAGTTCGGCGCGGACATCCGGTGTCTTGCGACGTCGCAGCTTGGACAGCGCGTACGCGACAACCTCAGGCTCCTCTGCCCCCAACGCGGACTTCGCAAGCGCCAAGAAGGCCGCATCGTCGCGCCCATCGATCATGCGCGCGACCTCAGCCTTCCGTTCCGTGGTCGAGTCACCCTCCACGATCGCGCGCAGAGACTGGACTGCTAGCGGGTCCGCAGGTTCGAACCACATCGCGGCACCGACCAGCTGAACCGCAGCCCCGAACACGTCGGGGTTCTTGCTGTCCAACCGACCCAGAGCAACCTTCACGGGGAGCGGGTCGTAGGCCTCGGAATCCAGCTCGTCCAATCGTCGCAATGCGGCCGCCACCTGATCCGGCTTGTCGCCCTTGGCTGCGACCCACAGGAGACCCGTGCGGTGATCGCTCGCGGACTCGATGTCGAAGTCTGCGTCGTCGTTCGAGAACCTCTGTGCAAGGGCGGTCCCCTTGGATTCGGCACCGTCGGGGAGTGTGTACGCCGGTGGTGCAACGGCCTTTGCGGGACCGGAGCCCTTGGCTTCTGCGGCCTTGGTCCCGACCTCGGTTTCGGCCTTTGCGGGGGTGGGCTTGGCGGCCTCGCTGGAGCCACTGTCACAGGCAACGAAACTGAGGGCGAGCAAGAGGGCAAGTCGCGGGGGGTTCATCGTCGGAGCAGAAGCGCGAGCGGCTGAATCGATCATTTGTTTTTTGTTATTTTGTCGGTCCAGGTCGAGCACACCGCTTCGCGGCCGAGACGACGGTGGGTACCCACCGCCATCCTCATCGCCGCTTCTTCCGGGTGCGCTTGGGCGGGGTCTCTGCCGCCATACGCTCGAGCAGCTGGTCGAGGCCGGCATACTGTGTGTCGACGGCTTGCCTCAGCTTGGAGAGGTACGCGTCGAGCTCGTCGAGGCCACCGTCCGCGAGGCGACACGGCCGCCGCTGGCCATCGATGCGCCGGACGATGAGGCCCGCCTGCTCGAGCAACTTGAGGTGCCGCGAGACGGCTGGCTGCGAGATTGGGAGCGGAGCCGCGAGCTCGCTGACCGTCGCCTCTCCAGCTGCAAGCCGCAGCAAGATCGCCCGGCGCGACGGATCGGAAAGGGCGGAAAATCGGGCATCCAGACGGTCACTGCTGGCCACACGAAAACATAACCTAAGCATTATATAACAAAAAGCGGATATGATGACGACGTTCACGACCGGACCCGTCCCCACCCGAACTCACGTACTCGGGTGACCCCGTATGAAACCCTGCGGACCCCTCGGACACAAGCAGCCCGCCCATGAAGCTCTCCCGCGCAGCCCTCTCTCTCGTGCTCGTTCTCTCCGCCTGCTCCGGCAGCTTCTCTGCGTCGACGAAGAAGCCCACGACGGAAGACCCCAAGGCTCCGGTCACGGCGACCGACGACGCCAAAGCCACCGCCGAGTCGCCCGCCCTTCCGGCCGACCCCACCGTGCGTGTCGGCAAGCTCGACAACGGGCTGACGTACTACATCCGCAAACACGAGGCTCCGAAGAACCGGGCCGCCCTGTGGCTCGCGGTCGACGCGGGTTCGGTGCTCGAGGACGAGGACCAGCAAGGTCTCGCTCACTTCGTCGAGCACATGGCGTTCAACGGAACCAAGCGCTTCGAGAAGAACACGCTCATCGACTACATCGAGAAGTCGGGCATGGACTTCGGTGCCGACCTCAACGCGTACACCTCGTTCGACGAGACTGTCTACCAGCTGACGGTCCCGACCGACGACCCCAAGACCGTGACCAAGGGCTTCGACATCCTCGAAGACTGGGCGTCGGCGATCACCTTCGACCCCGAAGAGGTCGACAAGGAGCGCGGCGTGGTCATCGAAGAGTGGCGGCTCGGCCGGGGCGCGTCGCAGCGGGTCTTCGATCAGCAATGGCCGATCTACCTCGAGGGTTCGAAGTACGCTGAGCGCAAACCCATCGGCAAGAAGAAGATCCTCGAGACCGCCCCGGTCGACACCCTCAAGAAATTCTACAAGGACTGGTATCGACCCGACCTCATGGCGGTCGTCGTCGTCGGTGATTTGGATCCCGCGAAAGTCGAACAGGAGATCAAGGCCCGCTTCGGCAAGCTGAAAAATCCCGAGGCCGCTCGCCCCCGGACCAACATCGAGGTCCCGATCCTCGACAAGACACGTGCCGCCGTCGTCACCGACCCGGAGGCATCGCGCACCCAGGTGTCGGTCGCGATCAAGCGGCCGGCGACGCCCATGCTCACCGAAGCCGACTTCCGCGACGAGCTGGTCGACGACCTGTTCCACGGAATGCTCCGCGCGCGCCTCGACGAGATTCGTCGAAGCCCAGACTCACCGTTCATGTTCGCGTTCTCGTTCTCCAACACGATGGGTCGCGCGGCGAACGTCTTCCAGCTGTTCTCGATGGCAAAGACCGGAGAGTCGGAAGAGGCGCTTCGCACTCTGCTGACCGAGGTGGAGCGCGTCGGTAAACACGGCTTCCTGGCGAGTGAGTTTGAACGACAGAAGGCCGACGTCCTACGAAGTTACGAGAAGGGTGCCGCCGAAGACGACAAGGTCAAGGGTCGGAGCCACGCCCGTCGTATCGTCCAGTCCTTCCTCAACGACGCAGCGTTGCCGGGTTCGGCTCAGAAGCTCGAGCTTGCCAAACGGATGCTCCCCGGCGTGACGCTCGAGGAGGTCAATGCGACGGCGACCACATGGATGGCGAGCAAGGACCGCGTGGTCATGGCCAGCGGCCCGGCGCGAGACGAGATGCCCAAGGAGTCCGCACTCCTGGCCGTCGTCGACGACGTCAGCAAAGCCAAGATCGAGCCCTACACGGAAGAAGCCACAGGCACATCGCTGATGGCGGCGGTTCCCGAGCCCGGGACGATCACATCGAAGAAGAAGCTCGACGGGATTGGGACCGTGGAGTGGACCTTGAGCAACGGGGTCAAAGTCGTCGTCAAGCCGACGGACTTCAAGAACGACCAGGTCCTGATGCAAGCCTTCAGCCCCGGCGGCACGTCGGCCATCGGGAACAAGGTGTTCGCCTCAGGACGTTTTGCGACTTCGGTCGCGGGTGCAGGCGGCGTGGGAGAGCACGACGCGGTCGCACTGCGGAAGTTCCTCCAAGGCAAGGACGTGTCCGTCCGCGCCACGATGAACGAGCTCGAGGAGGGCCTGCGCGGGAGCGCGTCGCCTCAGGACATCGAGACGATGATGCAGCTGATTCACCTGTCGTTCACCTCGCCACGGGCGGACGAGAAGGCCTTCGCTGCCTTCAAGGAGAGCCAGCGCGAGTTCGTCCGCAACCGCGACCTCAACCCTCAATCCGTCTTCTTTGAGCGCCTGCAGGCAGAGACCAGCAGCAACCACAAGCGCCGTGTCCCGGTGAAGCTGGAGGACATCGACAAGGTGTCCCTCGAACAAGCGATGGCGGCGTACAAGGACCGCTTCGCGGACGCCAGCGACTTCACGTTCGTGTTTGTCGGGAACATCGACAAACAGCAGCTCCGGAAGCTCTCCAAGACCTATCTCGCGACGCTTCCGACCAAGAAGCGCAAGGACAACTGGAAGGACATCGGCGCACGCAAGCCCAAGGGCGTGAAGGCCTTCACCGTGAAGAAGGGCCAGGATCCCAAGGCGTTCGTCATGATGACCTTCCACGGCAAAGCCAAGTGGAGCGCCGAGGGCCAGGACGACATCGAGATGCTCGCCGATGTCATGGGCATCCGCTTGCGTGAAGTCCTCCGCGAAAAGATGGGCGGGGTGTACGGGGCCTTCAGCTTCGGTCGCATCGAACGGCGCCCCCGGGCCGAGTACTCGTACACAATCGGCTTTGGCTGTGCCCCCGAGAATGTCGAGAAACTCAAGAAGGCGGTCTTCGACATCATCACCGAGGTGAAGACCGAGGGTGCGAGCGAAGAAGTCATCGAAAAGGTCATCGAGGCTCGCCGCCGGGGACTCGAGACCGACGTGAAAGAAAACCGCTTTTGGGTGCGCCAGCTCGCGAAGCACTATCGGTTTGGAACCGATCCCAGCGAGATCGGCGATGCCGAGAAGGCAACCAAGCGCGTGAACAAGGACAACGTGCAGAAGGCCGCCAAGCGGTTCTTCAACGAGAAACGCTACGTCGACGGCGTGCTTCTCCCCGAGACCACCGGCAAGAGCGCTGGTACGGCGGTCACGACGAAAAAGAAGTAGGGCTCTCCAAGGGCGGGCCCCTCCGACACCGGGGGCCCGTCATGCACCCACCTAGGCTCTCCGGATGGGGTTCATGGGAGAAGACGGTGTCCGGACGTGCGACCATGTGCACTGTGGCGAGGCCCCCTTTGCTCTCGAAGCTGCTCGTCCTCGGCACTGCCCTCTCGGTGTTGTCCTGCAAGACCGAGGGACCCGTCGTCACCCCACCCACCTGCCCCGCACCCGAGGTGCCGGAGGCCATCGCCCCGCCGATTGAACCGGCCCCCGAACGGGCGCAGCTGGGCCCGCTGCAGATCGCGATCACCGTCGACGACCTTCCAGCGCATGGCCCCGTCGTCCCTGGACTCTCGGCGCTGGAGGTTCACCGTGCGTTGCTCACGGCGTTCGAAGCCCACAGCGTTCCCCAGGTCTATGGATTCGTGAACGCTGGGAAACTCGAGGGTCACCCTGAGCGCCGTGCAGCCTTGGAGGCGTGGACCGCTGCCGGTCACCCTCTGGGCAATCACACGTACAACCATCTGAGTCTTCGAGACAAAGACCTCAAGGCGTACTTCCAAGACATCGCGGCCAACGAGCCACTCCTGGAGGAACTCGCGCTCAACGGCAGTCGCACGCCGACGTTTCGCTATCCCTTCCTCCTCGAGGGAATGTCTCGTGAGGACACCATCGCGATCCGAAAGCATCTGGAGCAGCGAGGCTACCGAAACGTCCCTGTCACCATCGACTTCTACGACTGGGCATTCAACCCGCCCTACGCCCGCTGTCGCAAGATCGGAGACAAGAAGGCACTTGCGGCGCTGCGGAAGACCTTCGTCGACCATGCTGTCGAGATGCTCGAGTGGTCGGATGCTGCTGCACAGAGTCTCTACGGTCGCCGCATCCCGCACGTGCTGCTTCTGCACTCCGGAGCATTCGACGCGGAGATGATCGAGCCGCTTCTCACGGCGCTGGAGGCCCGGGACGTCCAGTGGATCTCGCTCGACGACGCGCTCGAAGACCCCATCTACGAGGAACGCCCGACCGTCAACGGTCGAAATCAAGGCACCCTCCTCGACCAAAAGATCGATGCTGACGACGCCCCGCATCCCCCGTGGAACCGTCACCCGAGGGCACTCCTTGAAGCATTGTGTCCTGAGCGCGACTGAGTGCCGGGACTCGGAATTGGGCTGCGGTGCAGGTGTGGTGTCAGCAGGTCTCGCCGCGGCAGCTCCCCGATCCGCTCTGCTCTCCCACGAGACAGGTGTCGAGGGCATCCTGCGTTGTGGCCGGGAGCTGGCCGCACGCTTCGATATCAGCTTCGAAGGCGTGACCACAGGTGTCGTCGGAGATGGGTTCTTCCTCACCCATATCGGGGTCCGCGCCAGGCCCGGAGCTCGACGAGCCGCTACCGTCCGGACACAGACCGGCGCTCTCGTAGCAATCCAAAAGCCCGCGCAGCGCAGCTGTACTGCACCGCATCACCTCCCGCGACTCCGGGTCCATCGCGACAACATCCTCGACGCACTCGTTCACCGTGTCGTCGAACACACCCTCAGCGGCTTCGTTGCAGGCGTCCACGCCCTCATCGGCGTCCGAAAGTGAGCACTCGCAGAGAAATACGGCAACATCGGCGGTCGCCTCGACGACCGCCTCCACCTCGGTCTCGACCTCCTCGCTGTCACTCGGTTCGGATTCACAGGCGGGGAGGACAAGGAGCGGGAGAAGCAGAAGGCTAGAGAGGCGGAACATGGCTCGGTTGTGCTCCCGCCCAGTGCAACGATCACCACCCCGGTGTGATCCCAGACACGCTCCGATCCCGAGTTGCCCAACGAAGAGCCGGAGCCTCGCGGACGCGGAGGCTCCGGTCGGTCCAGCCGCAGGTTCGATCAGACGTCGAAGACCTGACCGTCGGCGACCAACACCTCACTGCCGTCGAACCGCGTGAGACTGAAGCCACCGAAGTCCTCGTTGTATCCGCGGCTGATGTCAGCCAAGTACGCCAAGCCGATCTGCTCGCCCACGAGGATGCCGTCGACACCGTCAGACCGATAGTGAACGCCGGCCAAGTCGCGACCCAAAGAGATGTTGCTCGCGAGCTTGTTGATCTCCCCGCCCAACGTGAGGTCCCCGCCCCCGTACGGCAACAAGGACAGACCATCACTCGACGCAACGACGGGGTCTGGAATGACGAACGACTCATCGAAGAAGGCCTTGAGCACCGTGCAGCAAGAGCCCGCCACAGTCGCGTGGCCGGCCGGATACGAGGGGTGGGTGGGAGACCCTTCGGCGAAGGCCATCGGCAGCAGCGCGGTACCGTTTTCGGATTCGAGGATCGAGACCGCACCCGAGTTGAGAATCTCCGCAGGCAACCCGTAGTTCCGATCACCGGTGCGGGTGAAGTGCACACGACCGGCGTACATTTCGGGGCGAAGGCGTCGATGCGCAGCCCACTTCTGGAACCAGGCTGCACGCAGCGACAGGTTCGCGACGTGGGAGACGCTGTCGAGCACGTCGGGCCCGCCCAGCGTCGTGAAGGCGCCCTGATTGGGGTTGCCCGAGTACGGGGTCACATCCAGCGCTGCGGATCCGAATCCCAGTCCAATCGCCGCAGCGAACAAGTAGGCCTGGAACAACGCGTCGATGTGGACGTACTCCCCCAGCGCTCGGGCGTTGTAGATGTAACGACGCTGCGCCGCGTAGCTGATCGATGCGCCCGGTGCTGAACCCCGCTGGACGGCGAGCCAGTCGGCCACCTCCGTCATGAAGTTGGTGGAGTCGGGTGTGTTGTAGCGCTGCTCGATCAACGCCTGACCGTAGTTGACGTCCTTGAGCAAGAACTGCGAGACGTACGGACCCACCAGGTCTCCGGGGGTCGGGCCACGGAAGAGCGTTGCGGCGGTGACGAGACCACCTTGGGTGGGGCCCACCGTTTCGCTGAAGGCGTTGAGATCGTCGACTGCATCGCCAGCCAGCGCGCTCGAGCCCCAGTCCGCGAACGGGGTGTCTCGAAGAATGGCGTGCCAGTAGACCTCGCCCATCTCCGCGGCGGATTCGGCACTCGCGAAGGCCGGAGCAGCGCGCATGCGGGTGGCGTGCGGATCAATGCCGGTCAGGTTGAAGGCAAGCGCCCCCTGAGGGTTCGCGAGACGACGGTCGGCCGCTCCATCCAGCGGGATTGCGTCGAAGGCATCCGGGTCGCCGCAATCGAACGCATAACGAAGCGCCTCGTAGGCCGCCGGATCAACCTCGCCAAAGTCGTTGTGCGGGAGGCACTTGTGGAAACTTCCGCGGTAGTCCGCATAGATGTCGTCGTCGTCGTTGGTCTCCTGCGCCGGACGGCTGACGGCTTCCGCAAACTGGTACCAGGCGGCGTGTTTGCGAAGGTTCGCGGCGTCTCGAAACCGCCGGATCTGGTTGGTGGGGGTCAGAACCTCGGCCTCGGCCGGCGCAGACGCGAGCATCGTCGCCGTGCCTCCCATCGCTGCCAAAACCGCGGGGGCAGTGGTCGCTCCCGCCAGGATGTTGCGGCGACTTAGTGTCGGCTCACCCCGCACATCGCCCTCTAGAGTCATGTTTTCGCTGCTTGTCGATTCCTTCGGCATACAGATTCGGAATGCGAAGAACGCGGCCTGGCCGCAATGACAGGTCGGTAAAAAGTGTTCCAGATTACGCCAAAGTGCAAGGATGGTGGGCCGGAATGGAACGCTTCCGGCCCTGCGCAGCGTGCACGTCTTGGGGCGGCCACCCGCTCAGGTGGCGAACCGACCGTCCGCAGCCCACCGTGCAGCGAACTCGACGAAGGCGCGAACCTTCGGGTCGATGAACTCCCGCTCGACCCACACGAGCGAAAGCGAGGTCCTCAATCCAACGACACCGGGCAACACGGGCGTGAGGTCCCCGGACCCAAGCTCTGCTTCAATCAGCAGACGTGGGAGCAACGCGATGCCCAAGCCCCCGAGCGCTGCACCCTTGAGCGCGATCATGTCGTTGGTGACCAGGGGTCCCGAGATCGGCGTGGTGCCTCCTTCGAGCAACGGCCACGTGCTTCCTGGACGCGCACCACGTTCGAATCCGCCCATGCACGCGTGACGTTCGAGCTCCGAAACCTTCGCCGGGGTGCCCTGATCTTGCAGGTACTCGGGCGAGGCAACCGCGACCAGTTCCGTACGCATCAAGGGCCGCACGATGAGGCTCGGCTCGCGGACGACTCCCGCCCGAAGCGCGACATCGACGTGGTCCGCCACCAGATCCACGTGACGCGTCGTGGTCTCGAGTTGCACGGACACGCCCGGATAGGTCTTCACGAACTCCGCGAGCAGTTCCCCCAACACGGGCGTTTGCACGGGCGCGGCCGAGATCCGAAACGGCCCCCGAGGAACGTCGTCGAGGCGTTGGACGGACTCCACGGCCGCATGGGCGGCGTCGAGCAGCCCTCGGGCGCGGGCGTAGAGGGTCTCGCCCGCTGGGGTCGGCACCATGCGGCGGGTCGAGCGATGCAACAGCCGTGTGCCGAGCCGCTCCTCGAGGCGCGCAAGCTGTCTGGAGAGGGTTGCACGAGGCATTCGAAGCGCGCGCGCGCCTTCGCTGACGCTCCCTGCCTCCACGATGGCGACGAAAGCATCGAAGTCCTCTGCGATCTTCATGGCACCTCAGCTGTGATCAAAATGAGCATCAGATGCCAGAATGGCCCCTGTTGTGTCGAGTATGGAGCAGGACTAGGTTCGTTGTCGAGGGCAGCAACGAGCAAGGCCCGAACGAGGCGACATGACCACGAGCAACAAAAACCTACACCGCGGCCTCTGGGTCGCCCAGCTGCTGGGCGCCGCTGCATTCTTCATGGCAGGGAGCTTCAAGGCGTTTTCGCCCGGAGCTGAGTTGGCGGCAGCGGGAATGGCCGAACCACTCGCGATCCTCCGCATCGCCGGGTTCTCCGAAGTGCTGGGTGCCGTCGGTCTGATTCTCCCAGCCGGACTCCGCATTGCGCCTCGCCTCACGCCACTTGCCGCAGCAGCCCTGACCCTGGTCATGGTGCTGGCCGCCCTCACCCACATCTTCTCGGGCGACATCGCAGGCACCGTGCCCTCGATCGTCCTCGGCGCGTTGTCAGCCTTCATCGCATGGGGCCGGTTCACCCGAGCTCCCATCGCCCCCAAAGCGGGCTGACCCTCCCTCCTCGCCACTCGCTACCACTCCAGGAAGTCACCACGATGAAGATCCTTGCCTTTGCCGCCAGCTCCTCGAGCACATCGATCAACCGAGCCTTGGTCACTCATGCTGCCGACCGGCTCCTCGCAGTCCTGCCCGCCGCCGACATCGAACTTCTTGATCTCCGCGACTACGACATGCCCGTGTACAGCAGCGACCGGGAGAAGGAGGGTGGCATCCCCGAGCCCGCCCAGCGGTTCTTCAACAAGATCGGCGAAGCCGACGGGCTGCTGATCTCCTACGCCGAGCACAACGGCCTGTACACGGCCGCCTTCAAGAACACCTTCGACTGGGCCAGCCGTATCGACGCCAAGGTTTTCCAAGGAAAGCCCATGACGATCATGTCGACATCGCCAGGCGGCGGAGGCGGTGGCAATGTCCTCAAGACCGCGCTCGGCTCCGCCGCCCACTTTGCCGCCGAAGTCGTCGGCAGCTTCTCGGTGCCGAGCTTCTACAAGAAGTTCGACCTCGACGCGGGCGTCCTCAAGGATCCCGAGCACCGCGAAGCGTTGAACACCGCGGTCGGAGCGCTCGCAGCACGACTGGCGGAATGACGGACAAACGGCGCGTCTGCTGCCCCAGGTCGTTTTTTCGGCAACCCGGGAACCTTCACCCCGCCGCCCCGCACTACCCCCGCGAGCCCTCTACGGGAGCACGCTGTTCGGTCAAGTGTCCTTCGTGCAGGCCGAGTTCCTTCGGCACGAAGGGTCGAACTCTCTCCCCACTCTTGTTCGAGCTCCCGCAGAGGCTCTTGTTCCGAAACCTTCCTCGCCGCCCATGAACGCTCCGTTCGTGGGCGGCATTTTTTGGGTCTCGTGAACAACGCCAAGCAGACCGTCTCAGCCCGCCTCGCTGCGTCGAGCCCAGTGGTCATCGGCCGCACCGGCAAGTTCCTGGAACTCGCCGCGCAGCCACTTCGCACGCGTGTCCACAATGGGGTTGCGATAAAACAATCGCAGTTTTTCATCCTGGAGGGTGTAGCTCAGGGGGTCGATGCGGACGCGGAAGCCCCGCGCCATCGCCCATGCGCACCAGCCTCCGTAGGCTGGCTCGTACCGCCCCGGCTCCGCCTCAAACCTCCGGCGGTTGGCACGGCTCGAGAAGCGATACACAACACCTCGGTAGCGTAGGGCCTGGCCTGGATCCCCGGGCTCGGGTCGAGCGCCACCCTCGGGGAAGTAGCTCACCGGATCGTAGCCCTGGAGGGCGAGCGAGTCCTTGAGGTTGTACTCCGCGAGTGCTGGCCGTTGCGGACCCCCGAGCTCGACCGCTGCGGTCGGCGGTTGTCCACTCGCGCAGGAGCAGAGAAGACCCCCGAGGACCCACGAGAGCACCCGCTTCACGAGGCCACCTCCGCCGCCTCGAGCGAATGAGCGCGGACCTTGGCCACCCGCGCCAACAGCTCGTCGACCTCCCAGTGGTCGTCGGCGTGTGCCCCGTAGTGTAGATCGAGGAGCTTGCCGTCGGCCCGGACGAGAAACTCGGCAGGCAGGCCCAGGGGCGAACTCGCTCCACGCCATGGCTGCCGCGTCTGCGCCACGCCACAGAGCCCTTTCCACCACGCTCGAGGGTGCAGCAGCGCCTTCAGCGACTGCCCCACGCCGTACTGCTCGTACACCCGCCTTCCTGGATCCGAAGCGATGGGCATCGGGAAGTCGCCACCTGCATCGCGTAGCTCGTCGAGGGTCGAGTGAAATACGGCGACCGTCCTCACCCCGGCGGCCACGAGTTCGTCATGTCGACGCGCGAAGCTTCGGAGGTGGACGTTGCACACCGGGCACCCGGCAAACCGTCGAAACTGTAGGTGCACGAGCCCTGGTTGCGGTACTCGAAGAACGCCGTGTCGCACCGTGGGGAGCTCGAATCCGGGGACGAGGTCCCCAACCTCGAGCCGCTTGAGTGTGGCTGACATGACCACAGGCTAGGACCTCATCGAGCATGCGTACAATCGATACTCGTCACGCCATACATGGTCCCCGACCATAGCGATATGACCGTCAATCGGTCGATGGTCGAAGCCATGCCCGGACCAGCTCGTACAAACGCCCGCGGAGCCAGACATGCGCCGGCTCCTGATGCCGCCGCTCATGCCACAGCACCGAGAGACGAACCGGCTCGACGGGGATGGGAAGCTTGCGGGTCCGGACACCCAGCAGCTCCGTCACTTCGCGCCCAAGCGGCATGGGGGCGTTCATCAGGAGATCGGACGTCGCCACGGCGATGAGGCCGGCAAGAAAGTTGGGCACCGTCAGCCCGATGTTGCGGCTTCGACCCCGCTCTTCAAGCGCTTGGTCGACCAGATTCGTGGAACGATTGCCGACGCTCACCACCACATGCGGATACGCGAGCCAACGCTTGAGCGTCAGCGTGCTTCGGAACGCGGGATGGCCGGTCCGCGCGACTGCACCGAACCGCAGCTCGCCAAGGCCCCGAGAGCGGGTCGTGTCGTTCGACAGATGCGAGGGGGCCAGCACCAACCAGCGGCTGTCCGTTGCAAGAGCTTCGGGGATATCACGCGGAATCGGGATGATCCGAAGCTTCAACTGCGGCGATTCGTGCTGAAGCACTCCGATGATGCGGGGCAGCACGGGCGCGAGGAGGTCGGGGACGGCGATCGGCACCTCCACCTCGGCACGTGCCGGGTCAAACGGCTCGGGATCGGCCACGGCCTTTTCCAATGCGTCAAGAGCCTCCCCAAGCGGACCCAGGAGTGTCTGGGCCCTCGCGGTTCGCACCAGGGCTCGACCCTGACGAACCAACAGCGGGTCGCCGAGCTCATCGCGAAGCTGGCGGAGCCGGTGGCTCATCGTGGACTGCGTCACCCCGAGCCGTCGCGCTGCCGCGGTGACATGGCACTCCTCGAGCAGCGCGTGCAGTGCAACGAGTTGGGAAGGATCGAGCTTCGCCACTATCGACCTGTATCATCTACGAGGTACCGGACATGGTCGGGATCAATGCCCCGCGGCTCCAACAGGGCAGCCCCGGCGGCGACGGCGTCCCGATGCGGGAAGGTCTCGCATGTGTTCGGGCGAGGCCCTCCTGCTACCCTCCCGCCCGGTGGGCGACTCGTCTTCGTCGCGGCCTGCGCCGCATATCCTGCCTACGATCGTCGTAGCTCAGTTCGCTGGCAGCTCAGTCTGGTTCGTCGGCAACGCGGTCCTCCCAGACCTGGCTCACCACTGGTCCGGCATCACCGGCGGACTGGCGTGGGTGACCTCGAGTGTCCAGCTGGGATTCATCGCGGGCACGCTGCTGTTCGCGTTCAGCGGACTCTCCGACCGGATCCGCAGCCACCACCTTTTTGCCGCGTCGGCGACGCTCGCCGGAGCTGCAAACGCGGCCTCGATGATCGCTCCCGAGTCGTTCGGATGGTTCATGGCGATGCGCGTGCTCACCGGCATCAGCCTCGCGGGGGTCTACCCGGTGGGGATGAAACTGGCCGCATCGTGGTTCCGCGATGGTCTTGGATCGGCGATCGGATTCCTCGTCGGCGCGCTGGTTCTAGGCACCGCGTTCCCGCAACTGCTCCGTTCCCTGGCCCTCGACCCCGGAGCACTCGTCTTCACCGCCTCGGGACTCGCGCTCACTGGGGGAGTCGCCGTGGTCGCCACGGTCCCCGAAGGACCCGGCGTCGGTCGCGGTCGCCCCGGGCGTGTTCGAGACGCGTTCGACCTCTTCGCGATCCGAGACTTTCGCAGCGCCGCGCTGGGTTACTTCGGGCACATGTGGGAACTCTACGCATTCTGGGCGTTCGTCCCGTTTGCGGTCCAGATGGTGGCGGGCGAGGAGGCTGGCGACGGTCGCTGGGCGTTTGCGATCATCGGAGCGGGCAGCATCGGCTGCGTCGCGGGAGGCTTCGCTTCGCGGCGCTGGGGCAGCGCGCGAGTCGCTGGCGCCCTGCTCTCCGGCTCCGGAACATGCTGCCTGCTGAGCCCCTTCGTGTTGTCCAGAGGCTCAGCCGAGGCCGGCCTCGCGTTCTTGGTGCTCTGGGGTGTGATGGCGGCCGGCGACTCGCCACAGTTCTCGGCGGTGGCCGCTCGCTCCGCTCCACCCGACAAGGTCGGAACAGGCCTGACCGTGATGAACGCGCTGGGGTTTGCGCTGACCATCCCGGCGATCTCATTGCTGAGCTGGGTTGCGCCACACATCCCCGAGCCGTGGTTGTTCACACTTCTGCTGCCAGGGCCGATGATCGGCGTGTGGGGGCTAAGACACGTGTTACGAGCGGATCCGACTCGACCGTAAACTCAAACCCAACAATCCGAGCCCCCGCCCGTTGCAGGCGGAAGGCTCGAGGTGCTCACCGAACTCGCGCAGTCAAGCGCGGCCGAGAACAACCCCGCGATTCGGGTTCAGCTTTCGAAGTTGGTCCAGCCCACGGTCCAATCGTCGCCACCGGGCTCGATGGCACCGACGTAGTCCGTAGCTTCGAAACCCGTCCCCGGGTCGACCGCACCCGTCTCGACAGGGGAACCCGTCATCGGCGCGATGTCAGGATTCCCCCACTGCGTCGACCCCAACATCGGGTCGGCATCCACGTTGCCTCCGTCGTCGAGAAAGCTCTGAAGGTCCTCTGCGGTCCAAGTGATGTCCGACCCATCTTCGTCATCCACCCCCGGCGCTCCGGATGCGAACAAGACATTCCCTTCGATCACAACACCTCCACCCTCCGCAACGCGTTGGGTCTCGAGGTTCTGCAGGAACACCAGCTCGTTGGTGAAGTTCCCGAACACCGAGTTGACCAGCGTCGCCTCGGCGCCTTCCTTGAGCGTGAGGCCCTTGCTCTTGTCGCCGCCGGACCCGGACCCAACGACGGTGGCGTTGGCCACCGAGGGAGATGTGATCGGGGTGGCGGAGAAGTCAGTTCCCTGGTTGCTCCACTCGAATGCGTTGTCACCGATCGCGGGGTCCTGCTGAATGAAGACGTACTGCAAGCTTCCTTGAAAGCCCTGGTCGCAGTCGATGCTGTCGTCCTCGGCGCCCGTGACCACGATATGGTCGGCATTGAAGTTCCCGCCGAACATCTCGATGCCATCGTCCGCACCCATGTGCACTTGGACATAGCTGACCGATGTATCGGTGCCGCACGCGTAGAACGTGATCCCGTTGAGCTCCGAGCCCTCGGCGATGGCGAAGCCCGCCCACTCGACTCGCAGGTACTCCAGCGACCCGCAGTTGTGCGCCATGTCGCTGCCACCGTACGCCGGAGGGTTGGAGAACCCTTCGGCTTGACCGACGCCGCCCTCGAGGTTCGTCGGCGCGGAGCCCAGCAGAACCAAACCGCCCCAATCACCGCGGCCCCGCGCCCCCTCGGCTTGAATCGACGTCATGACGATCGGAGCGTCTGCGCTGCCTTCAGCGACGATCGTCGCGTTCTGCTCGATGACGAGAGCGGAGCCTTCGGTGCCCTTAATCGTCGTACCAGCCTCGACCGTGAGCGTTCCGCCGCGCACGAAGATGATGTCTTCGAGCACCCAGATTGTGTCGCAAGTGAGCATCATGTCGCCCTCGATATCGGCGCTGATTCCCATCGTGGGCCCGGAAGCAGCGTCCGCACATGCCGTGCTCGGGCCGCCCGTGTCTTCGTCGCCGGTCTCCGCCTCGCCCGTCCCGGCGCTCTCCCCCTGCGAGCTCCCCATGTCGCCCGTGTCTTCGTTGGCTTCGGGATCACATGCCGCAAGCAGTGCCGCGGCGATCAGAATTGGAGTCAGAGTCTTCATGCGTTTCTCGCAATCGCAATGTGCACGAGGTCGGTCACGGGCGGTCCGCGGCAGCGTCAACTCGCGGTGACGTCTCAGCAACGTCACTCGTCGTATTGCTTGCTTCGATCGAAGCCGTACGAGAGACCGATCGTGAAGGTGACGCCTTCACGCCAGCGCTCAAGTACGCGATCATCCTGCTTCCACTCCCACGGCGCGTTCGCGACGTTCTCCGCGGAGAGGTTGAGGTCCAAGCCTTTGTAGAGCCGCTGAGTGAACGTGAGGTCGACCTTGTTGCGCGGCGTCAAATAGACGTCCTGTAGTCCCAGTCCGCCCACGTTGGTGATCTTTCGGCCTTCGATGTTGTAGAGCACGCGGGCCCCAGTCCCAGAGTCCTCGTTCTCGTAGTCCAGATAGGCGTTGATCACGAACGGTGACTGGTCCTGCAGCGGTCGAACCCGCGAGGTGGAGACATCACTGTCCGAGAGGGCACCACACTCGTTCTCCGGACCCGGCTCGCAGGGCGGCCGCAGCTGCACCCTCGAGTGAAGCAACGTGAAGTTCGTACCCAAGGAGACGTCCTCGAGCTTCCGCCACACAAACTCCAGGTTCTTGCGTGCCTCGAACTCGAATCCGACGTTCTGGGCTGCATCCGCGTTTCGGTAGCTGGACAGGAACGGGATCCGCGGCAGCTGAACTTGCTCGATCGGCTCGTCGAGGTACTTGTAGAAAAGCGACGCAGCGATGACCTCGTTTCCACTGGGGAACCATTCCCACCGGAGGTCCGCGTTCCAGATCTTGGTCTGCTCGAGGTTCGGGTTCCCAATGACTTCGGCACCACCGACGAAGTCGGTGAACGAAAACGGGGCCAGCTCGCGAAACTCAGGACGGGCAAGCGTCCGGGTGCCAGACATCCGAATGTTCTGCTTCTCTGTCGGCGAGAAAATCAGCGACACCGACGGCAAGACGTCGAGCTTGGCGAGCGTGACCTGCGAGAGTTCCTCGTCGGCCATCGCGTCGGGGTCCGCGTAGGGGTCGTAGGGCTCAACACGGATGGTGCTCGACTCGAGTCGTGCTCCGCCGGCGATCTTGAACCAGCGCACCATCGGGAGCTCGGTCATCGCGTAGCCTGCGTAGATCTCCTGCGACGCCCGGTAGTTGTCCGAGGGGCGAGTGGCCTCCTGCAGATAAAATGCGTTCTCGTCGGGCCCGCCGCCGGTCGTGTTCTTGTTGATGACGTTCCCGGTTCCGGGCGGGATCAGCTCGGTGAGTCCGCCTTGGAACAGGAAGCGGCGCACATCGAACGAGCGCTGTTTTCCTTCCAGCCACGCGCCCGCCTTCACCTTGCCCTTCAGACCATTCCACTGCTTGAATGGCATCGTCAGGTTGGCGGCCCCGCTCTCGGTATGGTCCGTGAGGTCGAGGAACGTCTGCTTTCCACCGTCGTTTCCGCGGTCGAAGATATACTCACCGTCGCCGTCCGCGTCGGTGAAGAAGTTCTCGCGAATCGACGGGTCGTCGCGACGCGCTTGAGCGTACGACCCAAACCAGTCGAGCTGAAGCCCCTTGGCCCCCGGGAACTCGTGCTTGCCACCCAATCGCGTCATCGCGATCGACCGCATGATGTATCGGATGCGGGTGGAGATGACGGGGTCGGGACCGGAGACGTTGCGCGCGATGCCATTGAGGCGCCGAGTCTCGTCCTCAGCTTCCCGAGAGTAGAAGCCCAACAGCTCCAGGCGGTGCTGCTTGTTGATGTCGTACTTGGCCAGGCCCGCGCTGGACCACGCCACGGTGTTGCGCGTCCGTTTGCCGCCGTAGTCCACACCCGGCTCCCCTGAGATCGGGTACTGCCGGATCGGCGTGTTGAAACGATGGGTCTGGTGCTCGTTCTTGTACTGTGCCGTCCACAGCACCCCAAGCTTGCTGTCTTCGCCGTGCGGCTTGAAGCCGTAGCCGAGTGTCGCGTTGGCACCGAAGTTGGGCGGCGCCTTCGCGCTTCGCATGCGCGTATCGGTGTACATCGCGTCACCGAACGCTTCGATCTCTTCGGCCGAGTAGACCGGCTGGTAGTCCTCGTCGAGCACCCCTCGGCTGGCGGCAGTATTCGTGGGCAGCACACCCGGCAGCCGGCGCGGGATGTTGCCGAAGCCAAACGAATCGGCAGCGAACGACCCGTTGGTCAGCATGTGGCGGAACGTCGTCGCGGTATTCGCACCCGCCTGCCCACCAACCGAGACCAGCAGGTCGTCGGGCACCTCGCGGCTTTCGAGCTGAACCGATCCCCCCGCGAAGTCGCCGGGGACATCAGGGGTGAACGTCTTCTGGACGTTGATCGCCGACAGAGCCGATGAAGGGAAAATATCGAGCGGGACGGTACGCAGCTCAGGCTCGGGGCTTGGGACGCGGGCCCCGTCGAACAGCGTGTTGACGTAGCGGTGACCGAGGCCGCGGACGAAGAGGTAGCGACCGCCGACCACGGTCACGCCAACGATTCGGCGCGCGACCGCGGAGGTAGACCCCCCGCCGGACTTTGCGATCTCATCGCGGCTCATCAGGTCCCGGGCTGCGCTGGACTCTTTGCGTTGCTGCAGCCGGGCCGCCTCGCTTTCGCGGTTCATCTCGGCCTGAACGAGCACCGTCTGTCCCGCGCCCTCCAGGGGTCGGAGCTCGGAGTTCAGCGTCTGACTCGCCCCGTCCTCGACGACCACGTTCGAGATCCGCCGCGGCTCGTTGGCATCCGAGCGAACACGAATCTCCCAGGTCCCGACGGGCAGCTCGAGGGTGTAATTCCCCTCGACGTCGGTCTTGGTCTTGTACTCGCTGTCGATCGCCTCGACGTATGCACCGATCAGTGGCTCTCCCGTGCTCGAGTCGAGCACACGGCCGGTGACGGTCCCTGCCTTGCCGCGGACCTTCTTCGTCTCGACCTTGAGTTCCTCGGCGAGCGCGTCCTCGTCCTCGGTCAGGTCGACGAAGTCGAACCCGAAGTCGCCCTCCTCCTCGTCCATCGCAACATCGGCGACCGCAGGAGGCTCGGGTTCCGGCTCCGGCTCCTCGAGAACCGGCTCCGGCGCATCGTCGACCGGCGGAGCGGCGCCTTCGGCCGGGGCCTCCGAGGGCGGCGGTGCCACAACTTCGACCTCCCCCGGCTCTGGCTCGGGCGACGTTTCGGGTCCCTTGTAGTCCCGACGAAGCGATGGAGCGTCGTCTTCGACCTCCGCGAGTGCATACGAGGGCACCAAAAGAAACGCGCTGCAAAACAACGCGGACTGAGCTCGCCGGGCAGACATTTTCTTACTCGAGTTTCTTGGTGATCATCACCACCGGGGCCGCTCCACCACTACGGGCAAAGTCAACTCCCTGCAGCACGCGACCGTAGGCCACGTCGTCCGCACCATCGACATACAGAACGTTGTCGGGACGGGCGTTGAACATCCGTTTGAGCCGACCAGGCAGCTCGTCTTGCTCGATGCGAACCGAGTTGACCTCGTACGCACCGTCCTCCGCGACCGAAAGCACCAACGGCTTGTTCGGGTCGTTGGACTCGTCGAGTCGCTGGTCCGTCTCGTCTTTGGGCGGCAGGCGGACATCGAAGCCCTCCGTCACCACGGGCGCGAGCACCATGAAGATGATGAGGAGCACCAACACCACGTCGACCAGCGGCGTGACGTTCATGTCGGGCTTGACCGAGGTCTTCCCGTTTTCGCTCCCGATGGCCATGCCCATGGTTTAGCTCTCCTCTTTCCACTCGGCGCCCACACCGACGGCCAACGAGACCGTGGGGAAGCCGATGTCCTGCACATCCGCGAAGAAGTCGCGGACGATGGCGTAACGCAACCCGGCGTCGGCCCGCAGAAGCACCTTCTGCTTGGGGTCACGCGCGTACTCTGCCCGCAGTCCGCCCAGTGCGATGTCGCGGGTCGTGTCCGCGTCGTCCCACGTGTAGACCTCGGAGAGATCGATCGTCACGGTCAACGGTTCCACGTCGCTGGCGTGTTTGTCGGCTGCGGCGACCTTGACCATCTCGACCGGCTTGCCGCCCTGCACATCAGGGAGCACGACCATGAAGATGATCAGCAGCACCAACACCACGTCGACCAGCGGCGTGACGTTGATGTTGGGCTGAGCGCCCTTCTTGCGACCGCTACTGAGCTGAGCTCCCATGTGCGATCTCCAGGTAGTCCACCAGCTCGCTGGCAGCGTGTTGCATGGTCTGGTCGAACGCGTCGAACTTGGAGCTCAACGCGTTGAACACGAGGACAGCCATGATGGCGACCACAAGGCCGACCGCCGTGACGATGAGTGCTTCTGCGATACCCGCCGACACTGCACCGATGCCTCCGCCGCCCGCAGCTGCGATGCCTTGGAACGCGGTGATGATGCCGATGACGGTCCCGAACAGACCGATGAAGGGTGCGGTCGAACCGGTGGAGGCCAGGATGCCCATGCCGCGCCGAGACTCGGTGCCCATCATCTCGAGCTTGCGGTTGAGTTCGCGCTTCGCCATCTCGACCGGGCCGACAGCCTTGTCGTTGGTGTTGGCGCGGTACGACTCGAGGCCGAAGCGAAGCAGTCGAGGCAGCGGGCCCGTCGCGAACTCCTTGCCACGCGTGAGGTCGTAGAGCGTATCGATCTCCTTGGCTTCCATCAGCGGACGGGCCTTGTCGGCAAACGCCACGCTGATGCGATGCGCCTTGAGCAACACCAAGAATCGCTCCACCGCCACAAAGGCGCTGGCGATGCCCATGGCCACCAGCGAGACGGCCACGGCCTTGGACAGGATGCCCATTTCGGCCCAGATTTCTACGAGGGACAGTTCCATCGAATCGCTCCTTCTTCTCGGTTGGCTTCTTGGTTGGCTGCTCGGTCGGCTCAGTCGGTGAGCTCGAACGGAATGTTGACCTTGTGCCAGACGGAGATCGGTTTTCCGGCCAGCGTCGCGGGCTTGAAGCGCCACGACTTGACGACTTTGATGACCGATTTGAGGAACGCTGCGGATGCGGCCTTCTTCTCGTCCTCGGTGGTGGCGCTGTTCTTCTTGGACAGCACCTTCGCTCCGCGAACGCTGCCGTCGCGGTGCACATGAAGTTTGAGCACCACGCGCCCACTGATGCCTTCTTCGCGCAGTTTCTTCGGGTACGAGGGCTGCGCGTTGCTGGGCAACGGCTTCGGCACGGTGGCGTTCTCAGGCCGATCGACGGGCTTCGTCGGGTCGATCGGCTTCTTCTTCGCCTTCTTCTTGGGTTTCGGCCTAGGCGTTGCCGGCTTGGCCGGCTTCTTCGCCTGCGTCGCACCGGTCGGCTTGCCCGTCCCGCCGCCCATGCCGGTCCGGCTCGTGCGGCCGTCCATCGGGATCTCGTAGACCTTCTCTTTGTCGGTCTCGTCCGCGGCATCGGTTGGCTTGGCGATCGGCGTGACCGGCTTAGGCTTCGGCGTCGGCTTCTTGACCCGTTTGACCTTCGCGTCCGGAGGCGGGGGCGGCGGAGGCTCGGCCTCAGGCTCCTCTTCCTCGATCTCCGGCTCTTCCTCTTCGACCGAGAAATCGCTCAGCTCCGGGTCGCCAAGCGCAACCTCTACAGTCTCCTCCGCGCGCTCGAGCGTCGCGACATACGCCACAGCGCCAGCGAGCAATACGCCCAGCGTAATCGCGCTCGGTAGGACCCTTCTCTCGAAGAACCAGCCTTGGAGCTCTGGGCGAAACCCGTCGAACATCGGCTCGCGAACTATGGGGCGCATCCATGGCTAGGACGTGTCGCGTTTGTCTCGGCTCCGTAACAAGCCGTCACCTTGCATGTGACACCGTGCCCACACACACGGCGTCTAGGGAAGACTCCAAGCGTTTTCCGAGCCGTCACGGAGCTGTGACGAAGCGAGCGATCCGTCCCAAGCCTTGACTCGCCAAGGCCTGGCTCGCTCCGTGTCGTGCAGATCCACGCGAACGGCCGCCGCCCTCAGGAGTCCGAGGAGCGCTCTTCGGCTTCGAGCACGGCACGCACTGCCGCGCCCAAGCCTGACGGCGTGAAGGGTTTCTGCAACAGCGGCACCGCGGAGTAGCGCTCCTGCAGGGCGGCGACGTCGGAATACCCCGACATGAAGAGCACCCGCAGAGTGGGCCTCAGCACTCGCGCTGCGTCGACGATCGCCGGGCCGGTACGGTCGCGCAGGACAACGTCGCTGAGCAGCAAATCGAGCGGTTCGCCCTTCTCGAGCCACGCCATGGCATCGGTGTAGCCCTCAGCCTCGAAGACCGTGTAGCCGTCCCGTTGCAGCGAGCGTACCGCCACCTTGCGCACCGGAGCCTGGTCCTCGACGACGAGCACGACCTCGCGCCCGGCGGTCTCGGGTTGCGGGCAGGGGGATGCGGCTTGCACGGCGCGGCTCGTCCGGGGCCAAAGGATGGTGACGGTCGTTCCCCTGCCGACCTCCGAATCGAGGACGACCGCCCCTCCCGAGTGGCGGACAATTCCGTACACCGTAGCCAGACCTAGCCCGGTCCCGCCCTGTGCGCGCCGAGTCGTGAAGAACGGCTCAAACACCTGACCACGGGTCGTCTCGTCCATCCCCACGCCGTCGTCGTCGACAACGATCTGCACGAAGTCCTGGGTTGCAGGCACATCCACCTCATCGCCGAGACTCGAACCGGCAACGTTTGTCGTCTGCAGCCGAACCCTGCCGCCTTCGGGCATCGCGGCTCGTGCATTGGCCACCAGGTTCAGCAGGACCCGCTCAAACTGAGTCCGATCGGCACGAATCGGCCAGCAGTCCTTCGCGATGTCGACCTCGAGGACCACGTCCTCACCGACCATTCGCTCGAGCACGCTCCCAAGCCGCTTGAATTCCTCTCCCGGAGCAACACTCGTGAGCTGGGGCGGCTCTTGTCGGCTGAAGGCGAGCAGCTGTCGGGTCAGCTCCGAGCCGTGGCGTGCTGCTTCTGAAGCGCTTTGTAGATCGGCGCGGAGGTCCTCGGGCAAGCCTTCGTGCTCACGCACGAACGAGCACGCAGCCATCACCACCGTGAGGAGGTTGTTGAAGTCGTGGGCGACCCCCCCGGCAAGCCGCCCGATCGCTTCGAGCCGGTTGCTCTCCGCCTGCTGACGCTCGCGCTCGAGTTCACGCGTCGCGTCACGGAACGCCACTTGGACCGCGTCCTGCTCTTCGAAACGGATCCGGACCCCAGCAACGTCGGCGTGGAAGGTGGCACCATCGAGTCGGCGGAAGCGTTCGCGTGCCCACGGGGCGGAGCTGTTCTCGTCGACCAGCCCCCGCACGCGCGCTGCGACGAGTTCACGGTCGTCGGGGTGAACGAATCTCTCCAAACGCTGGCCAACAACCGCGGGTAGCTCTCCGCCGAACAGCTCGAGGGCCGCGGTGTTCGCATAGCGGATGACACCACCGATATGGACCGCGATGCCGTACGGCGTCGAGTCCGCCAACGCCCGATAGCGCACCTCGCTCTCCTTGAGCGCTTCGTGGGCCCGTTCGATGTCGCTGTTGTCTTTGACGGTCGCGAAGTAGAAAGCCGGCTCGCCGTGCTCATCGAGCGCGACGTTGGGACTGACCACGACGGGGAAGCGCTCCCCGTTTGCGCGACAGAAGGTGAGCTGAAAGTGCCGGAAGTGCCCATCGAGGGTCTGTTCCAAGGCGGCGCGGATCGTCTCCAGTTCTTCTTCAGGCCAATACAGCCCTTCGCTGGTCGCCCCCACCAGCTCCTCGCGACTGTAGCCGACCATCTCACACAGGGCATCGTTGACCGCGAGATGAACCCCCTGCGGGTCGATGACGGAAAACCCGTCGAGGAGTAGCTGCCCGAATCGTGCGACGGTCTCGAGCGACCACGGCTGCGCATCACCTTCCCCGATCCCACGCTCCTCACCCACGAGGCGTAGCGTCTACGGCAACCGTCGACGGAGCAACCCCTCAGCGAAGAAACGTGGTCGCCCCCGGCCCACAACGGCACCCGACTTCGCGGCCCGGGCGACCCCGAGCCCGGAACCTGACGTTAGGTCAGACTTCATCGCCGTCGCATCGAGTGCCAACGAGACCGTAGGTTTTCCGCGGGGGCGAATAACCGAGTGGCCCTGCACGTTCCACCTAAAATGCCCCGTCTCAGGCGCTACGCGATCGTGCTTGTCCTCTGCGCATGTACTCTAGAGCGCGCATCGACCGAGCCCGAACCCACCGCCCCGAGCTCCGACGTCGAAACGGGTGGAGGAGACGCAGGCCGACCTCTTCCACCGAAGCAGCGGGTCCCCCCTAGAGGTCCACAGACTGAGCACGCCGACGCTGCGCTCCCCAACCCCGAATCTCCCTCCTGCGAGGCACTCGCCCCGTCTGAGGAAGAGTCCGCGTACGCCACCGAGCTCGAGAACTATCGACGCTCCGTGGCCAAAGTCCAAGAGAGGCTCCTTCAAAGCCGACAACTGTGGGTGCTGAGCCCGGACTCCCAGCAGTGTCGTGAGCTCGTGCGCGACGACTCCGAATGGGTGTGGCGGGGACCATGGTCGAACTCCGGCGCGGCGGGTGACCGCACGCGCGTCGTCCGAGCATTCTCGATCGCAGACAGGCTGGAGGAGCGGGGCCAAGGCATGGAGGTCTCCCATGCGGACGGCACCATGAGTGGGAGCGCAGGCGCCATCCTCGATACCGAAGTTCACGGGCGATTCGTTCGCTTTGACGAGACGGCGATCGACTTCGAGCCTTCCCCCGCTCCGTATCTGGCGGTCCGCTGCGAGGACTCGTCCCCCGAGCTCCAAGATGGGACGGTCTGCCACTGCGAGAGCAATCTCGTCCCTGTGCTGCGAAAGAGATCTGAGGCTGGACACGCCTATGGCCACGGCCACACGAGGAAACGGATCCCCATCGCTCGCACAACCACAGCGGACGGCACGGTCGTGGAGACCGGCCGGACCTGCCCGCCCTGCGACACCGTCGACACCCCATGCGAGGCACAAGCTCGCTGCATGCGGAAGCGGTTGGGTCCCTGGCGCCCACAGCTGCCCCAAGGCACGGAGCGCATCCCGATGGTGTTCTGGACTCGTGCGGCATGCCGAAAGCAGCGAACACAACAGCCGTGAGCACCACGTACCTTGCCCCTGTCCTGTCGTGGCTCGTTCTCGCGTGCCTCGGCGCCTGTGCCTCCGTGCCCCCTCCGCAAGTGATCGCTCCGTCCGGTGCTGGGCTCGATGCTCACGGCTCGACCCGCAGCGGAGTTGTGCAAGCCGACGGAACCTTGCGCCTCGACGAGCAGTCCTACGAGGGCACGGTCGGGTTCCCGCTCTTGCCCCACCCTCTTCCGGTTGGCGAACGCGTCACCGTGCACGGCCAACTCTCAGGCCCTGACTTCGCGGGAGGCTTCTACGGGCACCTCGAACTTCGGGACTCCACGGGCGCCTTGCTGCTCGCGGTCCACGAGGGGCGATGGGAGGGCAACGAAGAAGTCTCGATCAAGCGCAGCCGCGTCGTCGCCCTCGACTCCGACGAGTGCATTCGAAGACGTCAACACGCTGTCCGCTTCGTCGACAAGCGCTCGGGAGACTCGCTTGTCCTCCATCCGGGCAACTCGGGTGTGGTCGGGCCCTGGACGGTCACCTTGGTCGACGGAGAGGTCAGCGCCTCCCGAGTGCTCCGATTCTGCACGGACCCGAGTTTTCGCGGGCTACGGTATGTCATCTCCAAGACCCCCGTTCGCTAGGCAAACTCGAACCGGGCCCCGGTGCGCAGCAGATCCGATGCTGTCATGCCGAACATCTTCCGAAACGACTCACTGAAATGCGCCGAGCTGGCAAACCCCGCTGCGAGTGCGGCCTGAGTCAGCGTTCGTCCGTGACTCAGTTCGGATGCCACCACAGCCATCCGCCGCCACAACCGGTAGCGTCGAAACGGCATGCCCACAACCTCGCGGAAGACGTGCCGAAACCGGGACTCGGAGAGTCCAGCATGCGCAGCTGCGTCGACCAAACGTGGGAAGTCCTCCGGACGCTGGTCGATCTCCCGGACCGTCGGTGCAAGGGCCTCGGAGACCTGCAGGTCGCGCAGCCCTAGCGCCTCGACGACCGCCCCGAGGACTCGTGTTCCGGGATGCGTGGCAGCGGCCGCGACCTGGCCGACACAACCCCCGGAAAGCCCCCGAGCCAAGACCTCGACGTCATCTCCCAGGCCGTCGAGGTAGAGAAACGCCATCGCTCCGTGGGCGCGCAGGTGATGCATCGTCCCCGGCTCGATCAGCGCGACCGTATGGGGCGAGGACGCCGCCGCGACCGGAGCGATCAGCTCGAGGTCGAACGGAGCCTCGAGACCGATCGCCACCGTCGCCGCGGCGTTACGGTGGGGGCGGAGGTCCAAACCCGGGCCCACGTACAGCACCCGACCCCGCCCCACGATGATCCGGGGAACCTCGGGCAACCGCAGGGCCGCCCCGGACTCGACAAGACTCTCGGCGCTCACCTGCGCCTCTGTGCGTCCGGTGTAATGCGACTGCTCTCGGTTGAGTTCCTCATTGCGCTCAACAGACTCCGACCATGCCAGTGTGACACGACAGCGAACACGGTCGCGGCCAGAGTTCGGAGTCGCGGGTCGACTCGAGCGCAGCCGGTTCTTGAAAGCCGCCGCGGTCCGCCTCGCCTACCCTTCTCAGGATGTCGCTGGAGTTTGCCGTACGCGGGTCGTGGTTCCTGCTGGCCGCGTTGCATGCACCGCCAGCGCTCGCGCTCGTGCGCCCGGCGGTGCTCGAGCGCCTCTATGGTGCCAACCCATCCGGAACCACGGGTGTGCTCCTCAGCCACCGAGGCGCCCTGTTCGCGGCACTGGTCCTGGTGTCGCTGTTCGCGGCGTTCGACCCGGCCGTACGACGCCTTGCCACGCTCGCCCTCGCGGTCTCCATGGTCGGGTTCCTCTTGGTCGCACTGCGTGCCGGGGCGCTCACCGGACCTCTTCGCTCGATCGCCATCGCCGATGCCGTGGGTCTCGCGCCCCTCGCCTTGGTCTCGTGGTCTGCGTTTCGAAGCTGAAACCGACCATCCCCTCGCGCCTCCGCTCCCTCGACCCGGCCCCTGCTACGCTCCACGGATGCATGCGACAAGGACCGTCGCCGGATTGCTGCTCACGCTCGGGTGCGGGCCCTCGCCCGCCGCGGTCGACACGGACGGTGGGAGCTCGACAAACACGGACCAAGAGACCCACACCTCCACCGCGGGGGCCACCACCGTCGTCGCCGGGGGGTCCTCCACACGCGACGGAGGACCCCCCGGCGGCGACTGGGGCGGCTGTCCTCGTGGCTCCCGAGGCTGCCCCTGCGAGGTCGGGGAGTGCGGCGAAAGCCTCGAATGCCAAGAGGGTATTTGCGGGCCCTCCCCTCAGTGTGGGGACGGTCAGCTCCAGGCTCCTGAAGTCTGCGATGACGGCAACAACGACGTCGGGGATGGATGCTCCGACCTCTGTATCTGGGAACGCCATTGCTTCGTCGGCCAACTTGGCGATGGCCGAGGGACGATTCGCACCATCACCATCGACCGGGATGGCCTGCTCGCTCGTGAGCTCGACCGTGACCTTCCCCCCCACCAACCTGCGCCCGTGGGCTTGTCGCGCGCCACCGAGAACTGTGGTCATCGCCTCGTCCACGCCATGCACACCGCTGGAGTCGTCGTGTCCTTGCGGCCGTTCGACACACTCCCCCCCGATTCGAGTGGATCGCCCCTGCCCGGGGTCCTTGAACTGGCGTGCACGGACGAGGCGTTGTTGTTCGCCACGGTCAGGACGACGGAAGGGTTCGAACTCCAGCTCTTCGACGTCAGCCAAGGGTTGGTGCCCCTGGAGACCCGGGTGTTGGACGCGACCGGCCCCCCGCGCCTCGCACTCGACGAGCAGAACGAACGCCTGTGGTTGGCGATGCCGGGCGATGCACTGCAGCTCGCAAGTCTGAGCTATGCCGGGCTCACGTTCGGACCCTTGGACCCCTTGGTCCCGCAAACAAGCCTCACCAACGCGGATGATCTCGTTTGGGTCCCCTCGCTGGACGCCCTCCTCGTCGCCTCCGGTCGACTCGACCAACAGACCACCCTCGTATCCGCGGGTTTCGACATGGTTGCGGCGACCGAGCCCCCATGGACCGATCGCCACAACATCATCGAACTCGCAGACGGAGCCTTCGCGATGGGCGGCGCAGCCGGGGTCGTCGTGGGCTCCATCGACGACAGCAACACGTTCACCCACGCAGCCACGTTGGCACCGGACCTCAGCAACACACTCGTACGGACCGCCATGCACCGAAATATCCTTGTCGTTGCGTCCCCGACCGAGTTCCGCACCTTTCGCTCGGACGCGCCCGACATGCCCTGGCAAGAACTCGATCGGCTCCAGCTCGAAGACACACCGCAGCTTGAAGCGGGTGATGTCGTCGTGTGCCCGTGACACCACCGGTCCGGGTAGCCGCAGGCCGTCGCCTGTTCGTGAACGAGGGCTACACCGATGTGTTCTCCGACTTCTCCGGTGCCGAGGAACGCGTGAAGAGCCAGGCGCTTCGACGTCTGGGAGCATGTTCCACATGGCCTGTTCACGATCGGTGCCGACCTGCAGATCGCGCCTGGCTACAGCACCGCGTGCGAGCAGCTCTTCGACAGCCAGGGCAAGGAGCTGGAGGGAACGACACGGCGCTGCAGCGCCTCGTCGGCGCGATGGGGGATGCCACCGACCCAGGACGACTTCGAACCGCGGTGCTCGAGTTCGCGGCGTCGTCAGTCCACGAGGAACTGCAGACGGGGGTCGGCCTTGCTCGGACTGAACTCGAGCACGGTCGCCTTGACCACGTCGTGTTCCACAAACGGGTCCTGAGCGACCCTGTGTTGCACGGCTTCCAGCGCTTCGCCGGCTGCGAGCACAACACCACCGCGGCCGGGCTGGAGACTGCCGGACATCAAGAACACGCCGTCATCGAAGCCCTTCTGCAACCAGGCGTTGTGGCCCTCCATATGCGAAGGAGCCTGGGACTTCTGGCTAGAAAACTCGAGGAGAATCGCGAACATGAGGACTACGGCGTCGGGGATGGTCGTTCGAACTTCGCCCGCGCCGCCTCGACGCGGGGGCGGCTCACGCAGCCGATGGCGTGGTCATTCACCAGGCCCATCGCCTGCATGAAGGCGTAGATGGTGGTCGGTCCCACGAACTTCCAACCCCGTCGCTTGAGTTCCTTGGCGAGAGCCTTGGACTCGGGAGTGACCGAGACGGTCTGTGGCTCGCAGAGAGGCTCCGCAGGCTCGTAGCTCCACAAGAAAGCGCCAAGCGACCCATACTCTTGGATCAACTCTCGGGCTCGGCGGGCATTGTTGATGACAGCTTCGATCTTCCCGCGGTTGCGGACGATGCCTTCATCTTGAAGCAGGCGCTCCACGCTCCTGCTGTTGAACCGAGCCACGCGGTCGATCTCGAAGTTGTGGAACGCTTGCCGGAAGTTCTCCCGCTTGGTGAGGATCGTTCGCCAGCTCAAGCCGGACTGAAATGCCTCGAGGCAGATCTTTTCGAACAGGGTGCGGTCGTCGCCCACGGGGAAGCCCCACTCGCCGTCGTGGTACTCGATGAAGTCTGGCGCCGTGCCTGCCCACCGGCATCGCGGCTGGCCATCGCTTGCCACGAAGAGGGTACTCACGCGTCACTCCTGGGCTTGCGAAGCCGCCGAAGCCATCGCTCGACCTCTTCGACTTCACGGTCGATGTAGTCTGGCTCGCGAAACGTCGAGGCGAGAACAGCGACCCCCTGGCTGTGCCCCAGAACGTGTAGCGCGAGGTTGTCGGATGCGGCACCGTGCCCAAGAGCCTCAAACTGGCGGGTGAGCCAGCCCCGGAAGAGGGTGAAGACCCGCGCGGCCTTGTCCTGGGCGGCATGTTCGAGCTTCGCCAGCTCGGTGCACAGTGTCCCCACAGGACACCCGTAGAGTTCGATTTTTGCCCGGTTGGTGACCAGGATACGGACGAAGCAGCGGATCCGATCCCGCGGCGAGGATGCCTCCTGCTCCCATTCGTCCAGCATCCCCTGGGTGTTCTCGAGTCGCAGGTCGATCACCGCGTCGAGGATCTGATCCTTCGACTTGAAGTGGTGATAGAAGTTTCCCCGCGAGATCTGAACCGCGCTCGCAATCGACGCGAACGACGTGTGCTCGTAGCCCTGACGGTAGAAGAGGTCGTCCGCCGCCTCGACGATGCGTTCGCGCGTGGATGGTTCCATGACTAGGACGGTTGCCCTACCATGCTTTAGGACAACCGACCTAGGCTGTCAAGCGACAGCGTCAGGATGCTAGAGAGACGAACCGCTAAATCGCGCGGGTCAGTGCGCGTCTGGGGGTAGCTGTGGTTCGGAGTGAGGCCGAAGCTGTGTCGGGTACACGGCGAGCGCTGAGCGACACCGCCACAGCTGGTCCCAGGCGTGCACTGGCGGGTGGGATTTAGCGGTTCGTCTCTCTAGGGGCCTTCCCTAGCTGGGGAGGATCTGCGCGGCGATGCCGGCCCCGGTCATGTCCGAGTAGGTGTAGGGGCCGACCAAGCCCTCGACAGTCGTGTCCACCATCCCTGTGGTTGGGTCGTACTTCATCGCGCGGTTGCTCCCCTGATCGACCACCCAGACAAAGCCCTCTGCGTCGATGCTGACCCCCACAGGTGTCGAACACCCAGGAAGGTCGATGTTGGCGTCGAGCACCGTTGGCGGATCCGTCGTGGTGTCGATCGAAGCCAACCCGCACGGACTGTTCTTTGCGATCCAAGCGACGCCGTTGGAGTCGACTTGCATGCCGCGCAGACAGCTTGCTCCCGCAATGTTCGCCACGGTTTCCCAGGTCTCCGCGACCGCATCAAAGCGGTAGACATCGGGTGTTCCGCACCCTGTCGCCCACGTGTTGCCCTCGAGATCCAAACCCATGCCGTAGATCCATCCGCCTGGTGAACCGTAGTTGGTCGCGACGTTGGTCACCCCATCGATACGGATGACCGGACCGTTGCCGCCCCATCCGATCGCCCAGAAGTTGTTGTCCGCGTCAATCGCCCCGCCGTACGGCCCGAACGACTCTCCAGACCAGTTCGGCACCGCGACATCTGCGATCGTCGCCCCCGTGGTGCCATCGAGGAGACGAAAGTTGCCTTGGTTCGCGCCATCGTCGTACCAGCCGACCCAGACGTTCCCAATCGCGTACGCGCAGGTGACGGGGTCTTGCTCCCCGATCGTCCACGACACCGGCCGGGGCCCCGTGTTCCCGGTCCCGGGCAACGCGACGTTCCAGAGCACGCACTCGTCCTCGCCCCACGCAAGCACGTCATCCGAGCCCGACGAGGTCTCGATCGAACCGCTGATATCCGCGTCGATGCACTCGTCCGTCTCCGCCGCGATCATCGAGATGCCGCCATTGCGATTGACCACGACGGCATAGCGGCCATCGGCGCTCACCGATGTCCTCGAGGGGTCCGTGACCCCGCCCGGGCCCGAGATGTAGCGCCCAACCTCCGTCGCGAGTTGGGTGTCGATCTTGGAAACCGTTCCCTCGGGCGAGTTCGCGACCCATAGGTAACTGAAGTCGAACGGCTGACGCTTCACGTCGTTGCAGTCGATGACCGCCCCTCCCGTCGTGCCACTGCTTTCAGATCCGACGCCTCCGCTCGACGACGCCGCCGTCGTGCTCGTCGCCCCTTCGCCCGTGCTCGTCGCCCCGGTCCCCTCCGCCTGCCCCGAGCTCGACGCAGCAGCGGTGCTCGCCTCGCCGCTCATCGTGGCCAACGTCGTCCCACTTGGCGCGGTAGTGGAGCTCGCTTCGGTCGTTGCCGGGGCACCCGTCGAGTCGGCTCCGCCCGACCCGCTGCTGGAGGAGTCGTCGCCACAGCCCGCAGCGCTAAGCGCCAGGCATCCCAAGAGTGTCCCCCATGATCTCGACATCGGAACGACGCTAGCACTGCACTCGCCCGCATACGGATGCCATTTCGGGCTCATCCAGGACGGCAATGGGCGAAACCGCGAAGGTCGTGGTCACGTTCGCACAAGCCACGCATGTGGAAGAGCGACTCACCGCTGCGACGCACGCGTCCTACAGCGGGACCTCGCTCGGAACAACTCCAAGGATTCTCCAGCGCGCGGTCGGAAACGCGGACTCCGAGTCTGCGAGTTCGAGGTCCACCACGTACTCCGTATCCCATTCGGACCGTTTCGCGACGGTGGCTTGGAGTCCCACAAGCGCCCCGAGGTTCGTGGGACTGTAGGCGATGGGTAGCGCATGCTCGTAGAGCCGGAGCGTCTGCACTTGAAACACGCTCTCCCCCTCGCCGTGGTCCACGGTCAACTCGACACCACCCTCCCCCTTTGATGGTCGAGCGACACGGACAACGAGCCCATGTTGTCGGAGCTCGTCCTCGGACGTGGCGTAGTCGGGCCATCGCTCGACGGGCTCCGTCTCCCCGGTCCCGATCTGCGTGCCAACCACGACGGGCGTCCAGACTGGTCTGAGCGTTCCGTCGCGATAGTGGTAGTCCTGCGAGGTGCGGTACACCCCGCTCCCTCCGCGTTGTCCGACTGCACCCCCGACCTCATCCGTGCGAACGAGGCACTCTCCCGACACGTCCGGGAACGCCAGGCTCTGCGGCATCGTATGGGTCAGAAACTGTAGCGGCGTGGCATGGTTCTCATCGAACACAGCCACGGCTGTGGTTGGGATGCCGACCCCGTTCGAGGTATTGACGTGCATCGCAAACACCCACTCGTCGACACCGTTCGAATCCAGGTCGATGGACTGCAACATGAACCTGTCCATGTCTGCGCGGACAGGTGGGAGGGTCCATGTCCATGCGTGCGTACCAGTGATGGATCCCCGCCAGTGGTCCCCGTCGAAACAGACGCAGGCTCGCGTGGCTCCGAGGTCTGAGCAGGACGCTTGCACACAGCCCACCTGCTCAACGGCAACCGGTGAGGAGGCGATCCTTGTATCGCACAGTGACCGGTCCAACGGCGGGAGAACGCTCCGGCGGAATCCCGGGAGTCCAATGCTCGTGATGTTGAACGGCACGCGCAGACCAACTCCGGCCCGGAGGTCGTCTGGGTTCGGGATGTCGTTGAGCGTCGCCAACGCTTGCCACCCTCCACGGACCGCGTACCGCTCTGCGATCGCAGACAGCGACTCTCCGGGCATGACCCGATGCAACATGACCCCCAGTTCGTACGGTGAGGCATGTGTGGGGGCCTTGTCGGTGCTCCCCGTGGGTGTGCACGCGACGACAGTCAACCACGCTGCGCTGACGATACGGAGGACCCCGCGGGCTGGGTCGCGGTCTCGCGTAAGCTTCACAACATCTTCCTAGACGCTCGGCCTCTCGCGAAGTTGCAACGGGACCGAGTCACCGGGTTCCCCATCGGCGGCTCATCGTCTTTTTTGTCGCTGACCGAGGACTCCGGCCAACACAGCGCAAGCGTCGGCCGACCTCAGCCGACCTGTCGAGCCAAGCGTTTGCGGGCCCGATGGAGTCGGCTCTTCATGGACTGCAGCGAGACGCCCATCTCACGCGCCACGTCCGCTCCACGCTCGCCCAGCACGTCGCGACGGATCAGGACCTCGCGGTCGGTGGGGTCGAGCGCGGCAATCGCGTGGAGCAAGCGACGCACGAGCTCCGCATCCTCGGGGCTGAGCGTGTCTTCGGTCGGAACCTCGGTCTGAGGCACGACGGCCCAGCGCCATGCGTGTCGGGCCAGCCGTAGGCAGTAGTTTCGAGCGACCGTGAAAAGCCACGGACGCAGCTTCCTCGCGTCTCGAATCTGGCTCGGGTCGCGGACGATCTTCTCGAGGCCTGCCTGTGTCGCGTCCTCGGCATCCGCGGAGCTTCCGCAGACCCGAAGGGCGTAGCGATGCAACGGACCTCGGTGCGCTCGCACGAGCTGGGCGAGCGCGCCCGAGTCTCCAGACACGGCGCGCTCGAGATCGTCAGCGGTGTTGTTCACGACTCGTGTCCCTTGTACGTTCCAATCCCGGCGACGTGACACACAGGACAGCGCGCGGCCGCCCCCGTGAGGCTGAATCCAACCCCTGAGAGCCCCACCACCGCTTGGAGCCACAAGGGTTCGAGAAGGAGGACACCCGCGGCGGCGGCGGCGAGTCCGGCGGAGATCCGTGCAAAGCGTTCCCAGTTGGCCAGGTTTCGTTTCATTGTTGATGCCTCGGCCCCAGGTCGTGGGGCGTGGGCATGAGTCCCCAGGGCAGAAAAGGGTTCGCAAAACATTTGGCGTGAAAGGTTTTCGGGGCCTGGTGGCACTCAGTCTGAGCATGAAGACTCCAGCCATTCGCGGACGAAAACTTCCTAGGCGAGCCTTACATCTGATGGTCGCGTCACTCGCGCTATTCGGTTGTGACCTCCTCAAGCAGACCTCCGAGTGCGCACCCGTGTTCTGCGCCGAAAACCCCGGCGCGGATGACTGCATCCAACGCTGCGAAGATGACCCGGCGGTCGATGGCTGCTGGTACCAGTGCGCTGACGGCCAAGACGCCGACTGTTGGTCGCTCGAGACGAGCTGCGAGCCCGACCCCGCCGAGTCCGAGGGCGCCACCACAGCAGCCGACGACACCTGCTCGCCCCTCTTCTGCGCGGACGACCCCGACGCCACCGACTGCATCGAGCGCTGCGAAGACGACCCCACCGTCGACGGCTGCTGGTACCAGTGCGCCGACGGCCAAGACAGCGACTGCTGGAACTACGAGGTCGAGTGTCCCGACCCCGACGACGACCCCACAGGCGCCACCACCGGTGCCGACGAGCCGGAGCCGGACACACATGGGGCGACAACCGGAACGGATGAGCCCGGCGACAGGCCAGACAAGGGCTAAGGCTGATGCGTTGCGCTCTCTACGACAAGTTGTCCCGGCGGTCCTACGCACACATGCTCGCGGCGGTTGGTGAGGCTGCGCGTGGTGTGTCGCGCCGCGTCACTCGCACCCGAACGCGACCAGCGACGGACCACGGGCTTCGTAGGATGGGACGACACGAGCGCAGCGCACGAGGGGTCCGTCGGGACAGTTCATTCGGGCGAGGATGGGTGCGCTAGGGATGCGAGTCGTTCGGCTGGTAGGCGAGTCCAAGACCCAGGCCGGGACTCCTGCGGGGCACACGAGCACGGCCGACACCGCGCTCGAGCGTCTCGTTGCTCGGGCCAAGAGCGGCGACGTCGACGCCTGGGCTGAGATCTACAAGGGGCGTTTCGACGCGATCTATCGCTACATCCGTCTTCTGACCGGGGACAGCGATGTCGCAGAAGACCTCACCCAGGAGACCTTCGCCAAGGCGCTCACGTGCCTGGCGCGGTTCTCGGGTCGGTCCAGTTTTTCCACCTGGCTGCACGGTGTCGCTCTCAACGTGGTCCGCCGTCATTGGCGCGTCGCAAGCAGTTCACGGCGCATGAAACATTCGGTCGCCAGCGCGGCCGAGTCCGCTCCTCCTCGCGGCCAGTGCCCCGACGAGGGCACCCTACGGCGCATTCGTCTGCAGACGCTCTACGCGGTGTTGGCCGCTGCGCCGCTGCCCCTCCGTGAGGCATTCTTACTGCGAGATGTCGCCGGGCACTCTCAACGAGAAGCTGCGGCCATTTTGGATGTCACGGAGAACACGGTCGCAATTCGGGCCTCGCGAGCCCGCAAGTTCCTGCGAAAAGAGCTGACCCGCCTGGGTTGGATGGAGGAAAGTTGACAATGGTGGGCCGGCAAGACTCTGAAGACGCGTCGCTGGGCGACTGGCTCGAGGACACCCTCTCGGTCCTCGACGATGACCCGTGTCCGCCGCCAGAGTTCGGCGAGATGATGCGTCGGGCCCACGAGATGAATGACGAGGCGGTCGATGCCTCGATGCTCGACCGCGCGTTGGCCCGTGCACCAGATGCGGCCAACATCCCTCCCCCCGGCGACGAGGGCAGAACACCGAAAGAGCTGGAGGTTTTCGTCAGCGATGCCCAACGTGCTGCGGACAAGGCGGTGACCGAGCGTCGGCAGACGAAGCCGTCACGCCCTCTCAGCTTCGCCACCGGACTCTCGCGGTGGACGGCCCTGGCAGCCGCGGCCCTCGCACTCGTCGGCTTGGGGTTTGTGCTCGCGCGCTCGAACAGCTCGACGACGGAACGGCGGCCGGAGCTTCGAGAGACACTTCTGAGCGCCGATCTCGTGGACACCGCCGTGACCACCAGCAGCGCGAGCGCCCGACCGCCTCGCACCAGCACACCTCGGACTCACTCACCCGCCCCACTCGAGCCAGCTCCCGAGGCCAGTCTCGAGCCAGCTCCCGAGGCCCAAGTCGCGCCTCCATCGAGCCCTCCCCCTCCCACGCCTCGAAGCCCTCGTCGTCGGCCAAGCCCCCCCGAGACTTCAACCCCCCCGCCCAACCCTCTACACGTGCTCGACAAGGCGGCCCAAGCGGCGTGGCGCGACGGAGACCTCAAACAAGCCACGGCATTGTTCGAGCAGGTCGTCGCCGATGGTCGCGGCACCAAGTGGGCGCACCTGGCCTATGGCGACCTCTTTGCCTTGGCTCGACAGAGCGGACGCCCACAGCTCGAAGAGTCCCGATGGAAGGAATACCTCGCTGCCTATCCGCGAGGCCCGCACGCCGACGATGCCCAGGCCGGCTTGTGTCGCCGGTCCATCGAATCCGAACGGCGCGCCTGTTGGCAGAGCTACCTCGAGACCTACCCCAAGGGAGCCCACAGGCGCCGTGGTATCCGAGTCCTCGAAGCGACGCCCGATGCCCGGCCGTAGTCTCCCTATTCTGATTCGAGTCTTGGTGGCGAGCGGTGAGGCTCTCCTTCACTTCGGGTGCACGGCCGACTACAAATTTCTCGATGAGAATCAATCGGGCGCGTCCTCGTCGGCCACGACCGCAGAAGCAACCGACACCGACACCGACACCGACACCGACACCGACACCGAGGACGGGACCGCGACTGGTGGTCCCATTCCCCCCATCGTCGGATGCGAGCTCACGTTGTGCGCTGACAACCCCGAGATTCCCGACTGCGTTCACCGATGCGAGGACGACGACACCATCGCTGGCTGCTGGCCTCGTTGCAACGCGACGCAGAGCCAAGACTGTTGGCGACCCGAGCTCGAATGCCAGCTCCCTGCTGCTTGTAGCGACATTTTCTGTACCGGAGAACCCGGGGATGGCGACTGTGTCGACCGCTGCGAGGACGACAACAGTGTCGACGGCTGTTGGTATGCCTGCGAACCCGAACAGAACACCGACTGCTGGGACCCCATCTGTCTGCCATGAGTGGAACCGGAGCCTTCACGCTGGCAATGTCGCTGTGCGCGGCCGTTGGCGCGGCGTCCGGTCCCGCATCTGAGACCGTGACGATCGACGCGCCGGGCGTCGACACCGATTCGCTCGCCTCGGAGCTGCGTCTACGAGCACCCAAGCTGAAGGTCATCACCCCCGGAGCTCCGGCGCCTTCGGACGGTTCCACAACCTTGCACGTCCGGACCCAAGGGCAAGGGTACGAACTGCTGCTGGTGATGGACGACGGAAGGATCTTTCGTCGCACAGTCCCGGCAGAACCGGACGACGCAGCTCGAGTCATCGCAGCCGCGGCCGCAAACCTGCTCGCAGGTGTCGCCGAAGGTCAGCTCGTCCCGGACGAAGACCCCGGCTCATCGGTGCTTCCTCCTCCGACGGAGCCCGAGGCGGAAACATCGGAAGAGACGCCCGCCCCTTCCGACGCAGCCCCGCCGCCCCCCGAGGTCGCCGACCCCCCCCTGCCGGCCGCTGAGCCCCACCCACCCGCGACGGACGGTACGAGGTGGCGCGGGACCGTCGAGGCGATCACGACGGTCGGTGCGGGGCCCAACGCGTCCGAAGCTCGATGGGGTGGACCGGGCGCCCGTCTCCGGCTCGGTCTTCGACTCGACGAATGGACCGTGGACGGCGGCCTCTCGTACCTTGGATGGCAGAGGCGTGGCGCAGCGCTCCACCGCTTCGGCGGTCAGCTCGGCCTCGCTTACTCCTGGCGTCGGTCTGGGTTCGAGCTCGAGGCGCGAGCTCACCTGGCTCTCGAGGGGTGGCGGGCCGTCGCGGAGTCCGCCAAGCTCGTGTCGGACGACGCCCCGGTTCCCGGGCTGCTGCTCGGGCCCGGAATCGGAGTCTCTCCGCTGTGGTGGCTGAAGCCTTCAGCCAGCCCGCTGCGCGTGGGTCTCGGTCCCACGGTCGGCGTTTCGTACACTGGAGACCCCCGCGCAGGTTGGGCCTCCGGCCGCCTCCACCCCCCCGACGGAGCCGCGAGCCTCGCGATCGGCGGGGCCGAAGTGTGGCTCGGGCTCCGGCTCACACTCGCGCGTCGGTAGTCTGAAACACCTCCGGCTCCAGCATCTCCACCACCGCGAGCTCCCGGTCCGACACATCCTCCAGCTCCCACCACCCCAGTCCAACGCCGCAGCGGGTTCCCCACCACGTCCGTGATTCGGGTGAGGGCTCAAATGCGACAGCGCTGTCGCATTTGAGAAATCGAAGATTCGGCCTGGGTGAGCGCGTAGCGACTCTACATTCGTCCCGCACCTCAACGAGGATTCGTCGCGACAGCTTCGAGGTGATCCCGCCACCTGCACCTCGGGATCAGGGTATCGATCTCCGAACGCGACCTCCGTGCAACGATGCTCGACGACGGCCGACCAGCTCCTGCGATGTCCAGCCCGCGGAACCTCTACCCGAACACCACCGTCTTCGTGACTTGCCGGTGCGTCCACCAGAGCTTTCGTCTTGTGCCCAAGCCCATTGTTCGCCGGGTCGTCGATTTCTGCTTCGGCGTCGTCTCCTGTCGCCACCGCGAGGAGACCGGTATGCAGTTCTACGAGTTCGAGTTCATCTCCACCCACTACCACCTCGTCGCCAACAACGGCGCCGGCTGTATCACCGACTTCCTCCAAGACCTCAACGCCCTCATCGCTCGCGAACTCAATGCTCTTCGCGGCACGAGCGGCGCCTTCTTCGACCGCGACCCGGGCATCCAGACCGTGCTCGGTGGCGGCCGGGTATTCCGGCACTGCGTCTACACTTTGGCCAACGCCGTCGCCGCTGGCATCGTCCACAAGACCGCGCACTGGAAGGGCTCGAACTCCCTGCGGATGGAGTACGGCAAGCAGTACGTCGTCGCCAAGCCGGCCGTCGGCCTGTGGTCCAAGAAGGTCCAGCACAAGCACCGCAAGAGCTCGCAGGACTCGGGCCGAGCTGCCCTTGCCGACCGCTCCAAGCTCCCGGACACCGCCGTTCTCATGCTCGACCGTCCGCCCATCATGTCCGAGCTCTCCGATGCCGAGCTCCGCGCCAAGATTCGCGAAGCCCTCACCGAGAAGGAGACCGAGCTCGCCCAGAAGCGCGCCGGAAAGCCGGTGCTCGGAATGAAGGCTGCGCTCAAGATTCACTGGCGTACCCTTCCCAAGGACGGCGAGGAGCTTTTCGGACGCCAGCCGAACTTCTCCACCGAGACCGTCGCCCAGCGCGTCGCCATGAAGCGGCTTCGCAAGGACTTCCCTCGCGAACACGCTGACGCGCTCGCCCGCTGGAACGCCGGCGATCGCGATGTCGTCTTCCCCGCGGGGACCGTTCGGATGCGGCTGCGCCACAACG
>JBOEGF010000009.1:6148-294321 GCA_050633305.1 Nannocystales bacterium | reverse complement strand
CCATCGATGCACGAAATCGCGTCGCCACAGATCAACCCGGGGTCGCACTCGGCGGGGTCGCCATCATCTTCGACGTCCACGTCGGGCTCTTGACCCACGACGCCGGTGTCACAGGCCAAGGCTGCGAAGCCCAAGGGCACCAGGACGAGCAGGGAACGCATCAATCGCAAGGAGTTCATGCTGCTTCTGTTGTCGCGGGTGGTCATCGGTCGTGATCCGTTTTTTCGATTTCTTTCGCGGCTCGCGGGCAGGCGTCGCGCACCAGGGAAGCGAGGTGGCTCGCGGGGTGCGACTTCGCAAACCCGGACTGCGCGGCCCGGACCTGTTTGAGCCGTCCCAAACCGCACAGCGCCCGCACCTTCGCGAGTTCTCGCTCCGCCGCAAACGGACCCGAGGCAAACGCAGAGGCGTGCTGGGCGACCAGCCGCAGGACCTGCGTGTGTCGGCCAGCCTTGGACGCCGCCCGCATCTTGTCGAGCAGCCGGAGTTCTTCGGCGAGACGACTCGCCGCAGGAGCCTCGTCTCGCTTCGCTGTCGGAGCCCGACCAGGTCCGGCGGTGGCGGGTCGTCGCGGGGTCTCTTCCTCCGGCTCTACATCGGCGGCGCTGGGGACCACGACCGCACGCTTCGGATGCCTGGTCGGCGCCGGTGTCGACTCCGGCTCGACCGACCGCGAAGGGGCGACCCGGCCGGACTCCGTCGCCGCGCGGTCGGACGCCTGTTGCCCACGTTCGGCCTCCGCACCCTGCATCGACGTTGTCGAGACAACCCCCCAGACCAGAACAGCCGCAGCAGCGACAGCCACAGCTGCCCCGAGCCACACCAGCGAACCCGGCCGCTTGGGGGGCTGAATCTCCTCCTCGAACTGGGCCCACGCGGCACTCACATCGGGATCGACCGCAACCTCGTCCCGGAACGCGTCGACGAACTGGGCGGCATCGCGACTGAGGGGCCTGGGAACCGTCATCGCGACACCCCTGCCGGACCTGGTTGAGCCTTGGCCTTGGCACGAGCCACGGCGCGCTCGACCGCCAAACGAGCCGCACGAAGCCGCGCGTGCGCGGTGTTGACGTTGATCCCGAACTCCGCCGCGAATGCCTTCACCGTCATCCCTTCGACCTCGACCATCACGAAGATGCAGCGCTTCGAGTCGTCCATGCCCTCGAGGGCGGCACGAACGACCGCAGCTCGAGACTGCAGCTCCAGTCGGTCCTCGGCGCCCGTGCCCACGGCGACGAGCCGCCGGGCGTCCAAGACATCGCGATCACGCCGTCGCGCTTCCTTGCGCCGCACGTTCGCGCTGACCCGCCGCGCGACTCCGTACAGCAGCGGCGTGGGGACGACGCCCCCCGCTACGAATTCGTCTCTGCGCCGGTACAACACGATGAACACCTCCTGCGCCGCATCCTCCACCTGGGGAGACGCGACACCAAAACCGCGGACGAGTCGGCAGACGAGCGGGTATCGCCGTCGAAATGTGTTCTCGAAGCCCATTGAAGGCACACGGGAGCCGACTGCACCCATAGTGTCGCCGCCATGGCCTCGTCGTGATCCAAATTTTGCGAGGCGAGCGGATCGCTCAGAAACGAACGCCGCCGCCAAGCCGCATCGTGCCCCCCACGGGCCCCAGGACGTGCAACCGGTCCCCTCCGGCCACGACGAACTGGACCGTCCCCAGAGACGCTCGCACGTCCGCGTTGAGCGCGACAAACCCGCCCGAGTCCCAACGATGCGCAAACGTCGCACCGACCGAGAACGCCCGCCAGAACACCCGATCCTCGCCCGCGCCGGGCACCTGGAATCCGCGACCGTTGGCGACGCCAAACTCGACCCCCGCGACCACGCGGAGGTCCAAGCGGAGAGGAAGCTGGAAGCGCGGGCCAGTCGTGACCGAGCCTCGGGTCAGCCGGACCGCGACACCCGGCGAGCCCGCGCCGGTCGAGCGCCTGAACTCGTGTCCGCCGCGGCCCACGACCGCCCAGCGCTCGCTCAGCCATGCCACGGAGGCCCCCACCGTCGGCGTCGCCCCGGGAAGAACGCCGAGGCTGCCCCCTGCCCAGCCGGCAAGCTCGAGCCCCAGCGCTCCACGGGAGGTGGGCCAGCCACGCACGGCAGGCCCGGAAGCGGGCTCAGCCTCTGACTTTTTCTCCGACGCTGGGACGTGCGTGGGCTCCGGGACGCGCTCGGACGCGGGGACGCGCTCAGGGTCCGGGATGCGTTCTTCGGGCTCGGGCTCGGGCTCGGGCTCGGGCTCGGGCTCGGGCATCGTGGGATCAATCGCCAGCGCCACCGCCACCGCCACCGCGTCGGCGAGCACGTCACACGACGGGTCGACGAAGTCACGCACGGTCGCCGCGTCCGAGCCTCCCTCACGCTCCATACGCAGTCGCAACGCAAACCCATCGGGCCCCCCGGTCACGACCCCTTCCGCCGTGAGCAGCCGCGTCCGCTCCGCGACGGCGGGCAGTCGCCCCTCCACACGCGTTCGGACCTCGTCCTGCGAGGGACACCCAGCTGGGGCGGTCCATCGCACGACCACCCGGTCTTCGGCGGCCCCATCAGGCGGCGCCAGACCGAGCAGGATCGCGTTGAAGAGCAGCGTCAACATGGAGGACGCCGCCACCAATCACAGCATACGCGCGAGCTGGCTGCCGCCGCCCTGAATGGTCGTGCGCTGCATGTACAAGGCGAGCCCGGTGATCCCGCCAAGCTCCGCCCCCCCACCGGCGCGGCCCGGTCCGCCGTGCACGACGACCGGGAAGACGCATCCGGGGCTGATCGACGCGGGCGCCGATTTCTCGGATGCAACGACGAGCCGCCCCAGGTGCGGCGCCATCTCGGCCACAGCCGTCGCGGCGAAACCTCGGTCGTCCGTGTACAGCGTGCTGACCAGACTCCCCTGACCCGCCGCGATGATCGCCGCTGCGGTTTCGACCGTACCGTCGTAGGGCAGCAGCGTCGCCACCGGTCCGAACACCTCACGCTGGTGAAACTGCGAACTGGGGTCCTTGGCTGCCTCGGCCGTGGCTTCGAGCAGCACAGGCTCCAAGAAGTACCCCTGGGCGCCGCCGAAGTCAGTGCGCTCGGGATCGCCGAGGATCCGGCGAGCATGGGTCTCGAGCGCGGCGACTCCCTTCCGGGCGTCCTCGAGCTGTCCGCGTGTCGACAACGGCCCCATGCGCACGCCGTCTTGCTTGGGATCGCCGGTCCGCCCCGCAATGTCGCCCAGCCGCTCCAACAGCGCCTCGCGAACGGACTCAAGCGCGCTCTGTGGCACCAGGATACGACGGGTTGCGGTGCACTTCTGGCCGGCCTTCTGCGTGAGCTCGGTGACGCAGTCTCGGACGAGCAGGTCGAACAACTCGGAGCCGGGCTCCACGTCGGGACCGACGATGACGGAGTTGAGGCTGTCAGCCTCGACATTGACACGAGCGCCGCTACGCATGACGGCCTCGTGACTGCGAATGCGGAGGCCGGTGTCGGCCGAACCGGTGAACGCGATGACGTCTTGCCCCTGGACCTGATCCAACAGGTCGCCGGCCGAACCGACCAGCAACGAAAACGCTCCTTCGGGAAGGATTTTCGAGTCAACGATGATCTCGCCGATGCGAGCCGCAAGCGCGACCGTGCTGGTTCCGGGCTTGGACACCACGGGCATCCCGGCAAGCAGCGCCACCGCGAGCTTGCCCACCATGCCCCACGCGGGGAAGTTGAACGCGTTGATGTGGAACGCGACCCCTTGGCGAGGCACCAAGACGTCCTGCGCCTTGATCTTCGAGCCGCGCATGATCTCGACCGGTTCCGACACCGAGATCCAGGGTCCATCACCCAAGCTCTTGGCGAGATACGCGTAGGCGCCGAGCACCCCGGTCGCGCCATCGACATCGAACTTCGCGTCACCGCGGGTGTTTCCCCCGCTGACCACGGAGAGGTCCAACAGCTCCTCGCGGTGCTCGTGCAGCAGCTTCGCGAGCGCCTTGAGCATCTCGCCCCGCGCGGGAAGCGTCATCGCGCGCAGGTTCTTGCCACCGACGGTCCGAGCGTACGCGACCGCCTCGGCGAGGCTGCCCGCATTGCGCAGCGTCGCCAGCGTCTCGCCGGTCGAGGGGTTGACCACCTCTTTGGAAGACCCGCTGCCGCTGATCCATGCCCCGCCCAAGTAGCTCTGCAGTTCCTTCATCGCGGGCGAACGCTAACAGGCTGTCCCGGTGGCGGCGGCGGGATTTCGCACGCGAGCGCCGGAAAGAGACGCAAAAGCCCGCGTCAGGGTGCAGGCGGCTTTGCGTCCCCGCCCACAGCGGCGGGTACGGTCGGTTTCCCGCCCTTCTCTGGCGCCGGCGCATCGCCAGGTTTCGCAGGGCCGCCCGGCTTGGGCGCCTCTTTGCCCGCGGCCGGCGGAACCTCGCTCGGCTGCTTGGCTTTGGCTTTGGCTTTGGCGTCGGCCTTGGGGTTGGCCTTGGCCGCCGGCTGAGGCTCCGCGTCTTGCGAGGGCTTGGCTTTGCCGTTCGGCGCGTCCACGGCCGCTGGTGTCGCCGCGGCGGGCTCCTCGGCTTCAGGGTCGGGCTCCTTGGCTTCGGGGTCGGGCTCCTCGGCTTCGGGCTCAGGCTTTGCCCCCCGCGCCTCGATCGCATCGCGGACGGTCTGAACCTCTTGCCGCCGGAACTCTCCGCCGACCCGGTGTCCTGTCCCGGCCGCAGCGATTCGGCACAGGTCCATCAACGGACGGGCTCCAACGCCCGCGGCGATGCTCAGCGCGGCCGCCAACACCACGACCGTGCGAACGCCTCCGCCGGCGAGGACCTCGACCTCCGTCTCCGGTGGCTTGCGGAAGTACATCGCAACGATGACGCGCAGGTAGTACGCCGCGCCAACGACCGAGTTCACGACCCCGATGATGACCATCCAACGAAGGAAAGGGTCACCACTGGTCATCGCAACGCGGAACAAACCGAGCTTGCCGAAGAAACCGGCGACTGGCGGCATACCCATCAGGGACAGCAAGCAGATCGTCATGCCCAACGCGATGCCCGGGTGACGGCGGCCCATTCCCGCCCACTCGTGAATCCCGGTCGCTTCTTTCTTGTTCGCCCCGTAGAACGCGACGCAGGCAAACGTCCCCATCGTCGCGATGGAGTACGTCACCAGGTAGTACAAGACCGAAGCCAGGGCGAGGTTGCCGTTGCCCCGCGCCCAGAGCAGCTGGTCCACCTCAGTCAGCTGACCGCCCGCTTTGTCGACGTAGAAGAACGCGGCAGCAATCACCCCGATGAGCAGGTAGCCCACGTGCGCCACCGAGCTGTACGCGAGCATGCGTTTGACGTTGGTCTGCCGCAACGCAGCCAAGTTGCCCACGCTCATCGTCGCAATGGCGATGACTCCGACGATCGTGGCCCAGCCGTAGGGATGGTGCACCAGACGCGAGGTCTGGAGGGTGACGACAAGGAACTTGAGCAGGACGGCAAAGCCGCCGATCTTGACCGCGGACGCCATGAAGGCGGTGGTCGGCGTCGGCGCACCGTCGTACGCGTCGGGCGTCCACATATGGAACGGGACCGCACTGATCTTGAAGAGGAGCGCCCCCGTCGTGAGCAAGATGCCGGGGATGAGCAGCGCGATCGGGGCGAACGCCACAATCGCGCGGTCCTGCGCCGCGTTTGCGGCCGCGCCAGCCATGCCTTGATGCAGGCCAATGACCTCCGGCATCGCGGCACCCCACGAGCCCTTCCCGGTGAACAACGGGCTGATCCGCCCCCCGATTTCGGGAAGCGAGACCGTCCCCGTCGCACCGTAGATGAGTGCGATTCCCATCACGAGTAGCCCGGAGGCGAACGCACCCATGATGAAGTACTTCAGCGCTGCCTCAGAGGAGCGCTTGGAGTTCCACCGCGCGCCGACCATCACGTAGACCGCAATGCTCATCGTCTCGATGCCGAGGAACACCGCGAGCAGCGTGTTGGCGTGGTTGAGCACCATCACCCCGAACGTCGCGATGAACAGCAAGGCCTCTTGCTCGCCGTACTCGAAACGATGCGAGCGAGCGAAGTCACCGGCGAACAACACGGTCGCGGCGACCACACCGATGACAGCCGCGTCGAGCAACAGCGCGAAGTGGTCCACGACCAGGAAGCCCGAGAACACCTCGATGCCTGCGTCGTAGGCGGGGTCGCCCAGCTGCATCGCAACGGCGACCACGGCAAAGCCCAGACCCGCCAGGGACAGAGGACGTTCGAAGGCTCGAGTGCCGGGTCCGGAGTACGCATCGGCCGCGAGATCGAGCAGCGCCCACAAGGCGATGATCATCATCGGTGCCAGATGCATCAGATCGGCCAGAGTCTGCGCGCCCTGCCCCAACGGTTCCAACGGCGCGAGCGCAGCCGGAGCAGCAGGGGCGAGCAAGGCCAGCAACGACGAGGTCATCGCGCGCCTCCTTCTGCATCCGCCGACGCGGCACGAGCCTCAGCTGCGCGTTCGAGGGCTGCCTCCCGCACCTTGCGGCGCTGGGTCACGGCACGCGTGTCGCCGTAGGTCCGTCCGATCACGGCATTGGCGGTCTGCGGAGTCGCACAGGCGGCCATCGCCTCGGTAGCGTCCTCCATCAAGACCGCGCGCTCGTTCGCGGAGGCGACAATCGACACGCACCGCTTGAGGTTGAACGCCTCGACCGCGGCCTGGGAGGTGGGGTCGATGCGTTCGATGAAGGGCTTGGGGTACACACCCATGCCGATGATCAACGCCAGGACCGGGAGGAAGCAGACTGCTTCTCGGATGCTGAGGTCCCGCAGGCCTTCGTTTTGTGGGTGCGTGATCTTGCCGAACATCAGCTTCTGAAACAGATGCAGCAGGTACACGGCGCTCAGCACCACGCCGCTACAAGCGACGACCATCAGCACGGGGAGCTCGTACAGCATCATGCCGCCGTGGGTGTAGGTGCCCACGAGGATCAGGAACTCGCCCACGAAGCCGACCAGGCCGGGGAGGCCCACCGAGCCCAGCATCGCGATCATGAAACACGCCGTGAACCAGGGCATCACCTTGGCGAGGCCTCCGAACTCGGACAGCAGACGAGTGTGCCGCCGCTCGTACAACATGCCGATCGCCATGAACAACGCGCCGGTGGTGAGCCCGTGCCCAAGGCTTTGGAAGGTGGCGCCGGTCAGCCCTTGCACGCTGAAGCCTGCGACGCCGAGAACGATGAAGCCCATGTGGCTCACCGACGAGTAGGCGACCAGGCGCTTGGCGTCGGTCTGCACCCAGGCCACCAGAGCGCCGTAGACGATGCCGACGACGGCGAGAATGGCCAGCGTCTGAGCCCACTCCCCTGCAGCCAACGGGAACAGCGGGAACGCGAAGCGGATCAGGCCGTAGGAGCCGAGCTTGAGCAAGACGCCCGCGAGAATGACGGAGCCCGGCGTCGGAGCCTGAGTGTGTGCGTCGGGCAGCCAGGTGTGCAGCGGAAACAGCGGCACCTTGATGGCGAAGCTGATCGCGAACGCCCAGAAGCACCACATCTGCTGCTCGGGCGTGAGCACCACGGACTGCAACGCCACGAGGTCGAATGTCCAAATGCCGTCGCTGGCGTTGTAGTGCTGGACGGCCAGATAGATGATCGCCGCGAGCATCAACGCGGAGCCGAGCATCGTGTACAGGAAGAACTTCACCGACGCCGCGACGCGTTGCTCGCTGCCCCACACACCGATGATCAGCAGCATGGGGATGAGCATCAGCTCCCAGAAGGTGAAGAACAGGATGAGGTCGAGCGAGACCAGGCTCCCGATCATGCCGGTTTCGAGGACCAACATGGCCGCGACGAACTCCGCCCCGCGTTCTTGGATCGAGTTCCAGCCGACCAGGATGCACAACGGGGTGAGCAGCGTGGTCAGCAGAATGATCCACAGGCTGAACCCGTCGATGCCCACATGATAGTGGATGCCGAAGTCTTCGAGCCACGGCACGTTCTGTTCGAACTGGTAGCCCGCGACGCCCGTCTCGAAGCCGGTCAGCAACGGGAGCGAGGCCAGAAACACCAGAAGTGACAACCCCAGGCCAACGCCCTTCGCGAGGTTGGTCTCTTTCTGCGGGAGGGTCGCGACGATGACCGCCCCAACCAGGGGAAGCACGAGCAGAAGCGAAAGCAAGTCGTTCATCGGGCACCTCCAGCGGATGCTGCACCCGGCGCGACTCTGGGCGCGCGGACCGGATCCTGAGGACGGGCAACATTGGAGGCTGGCTTCGCGGCCGCATCGGAGCGGCGGGTGGGAGGATCGGCGTTGCGATACCAGAAGCGTCCCCAGTCCACGGGGACGCCGCCCAACTCGGGACGTAGACCCCCCGGGTCAGCGCTGTTGAGCACGTTCGGCCCGACCTGGGAGACCCGCGGGTTGAAGTACACCGCGCCCAGCACGACGAGGAAGCCGAGCACGAGCGTCGCGAGGTAGCGACGCAAGCTCCCGTTGTGCCACGAACGTACCGCGCTTCCGGTGATGCCGACCGTGCCTGCGACGCCGTGCACGCCCAAGTCGTTGATCAGCGCATTGTCGACACCGAGCCACAGTACCTTCGAGAGGGCTTGCAGCGGGGTGAAGATAAAGGTCCGGTACAGCTCGTCGACGAAGTACTTGCCCTTGCTCAGCGTGTGCAGCGGACCGAAGCGCTTGGCCCAGGCGGCGGCGGCCTCCGACGGGCCGCGGCGGTACAGCGCGTAGGCCATGCCGATGCCCACGAACGCGACCGCAACGCTGATCCCCATGAACATGTACTCGGCGGTCGCGCTCACGTGATCGCCGGACGCGTCGGCGAACCACATGGGGCTGCCATCGAGTTGGTGGCGCAAGCCGATGGCGTACTCACCACCAAAAGCGTGGCTGACCTCCACGACCGGCTCCAACCACGCATCCAGGACGTGCGGCAGGGCGTCGTGCCAGGGCAGCGCGTGCGGGTAACCCAAGAATCCACCGAAGGTGGCGAGGACCGCGAGCACCACCAGCGGCAGTGACATGATCCAGTGCTCTTTGACGTGGTGCTCCCACGTGTGGGAGTCGCCACGCCACTTGCCCCCGAAGGTGAGGAAGTACAGCCGGAACATGTAAAGCGCGGTGCACAGCGCCGCGGCCATGCCCAGCAGGTACCCCGCGTAGTTGAGGCCCGGCGACCACGCGCTGGCGTGGGTGTAGGCGCTGAGGAGAATCTCGTCCTTGGAGAAAAAGCCCGAGAAGAACGGCACCCCGGAGATGGCCAGGCACGAGATCAGGAACGTCAACGACGTGACGAGCATCGGCTTTCGAAGCCCTCCCATCGTTCGGATGTCCTGGTTGTGGTGGCAGGCCTCGATGACCGCGCCCGAACCGAGGAAGAGACAGGCCTTGAAGAAGGCGTGCGTCATCACGTGGAACATCGCCGATGCCCACGCCCCCATCCCGACCGCGAGGAACATGTAGCCCAGCTGCGAGACGGTGGAGTACGCGAGGACCTTCTTGATGTCGTTCTGCGTGATCGCGATGGTGGCCGCGAAGAACGCCGTGATGCCGCCGACGAGGGCAATGGTCGCCATCGTCAGCGGCGCGAGGGCGAACAAGAAGTTCAACCGCACGCACAGGTACACGCCCGCGGTCACCATGGTGGCGGCGTGAATGAGTGCGGAGACGGGGGTCGGCCCCGCCATCGCATCGGGAAGCCAGACGTACAACGGGATCTGGGCGCTCTTGCCCGCACACCCGATGAAGATGCACAGCGTGGCGGCGGTGGCAGCGGAGATGCCGAAGATCGCAGTCTCATCCGCCAGCAGCGGCGTGTCGGCGATCGACGCGCACGCACCACGGATGGCGTCGTAGTCGAGTGAGTTCACCGCGCCGAACAGAATCAGCATCCCCAGCACGACGCCGAAGTCACCGATCCTGTTGGTGATGAACGCCTTGCGTCCGGCGCTCGCCTTCGCTCTATCGGTAAACCAGAAGCCGATGAGCAAGTAGCTGCACAGCCCAACGCCCTCCCACCCGACAAACGTGAGCACGAGCGACTTGCCCAACACCAGGATGAGCATCGAGGCCATGAACAGGTTCAGGTACGCAAAGTACCGGTGGTACCCCTCGTCCTTGGCCATGTACCCGACCGAGAAGATGTGGATCAGCAGGCCGACGCCCGTGATGATCATGCACATCAACCCCGAAAGGTTGTCGAGCAGCAACTCGAAGTAGACGATCGTGTCACCCGAGACGATCCACGGATAAACCTGGTCGACGATGCGATGTCCCGAACGGCCAGGTCCGGGGATGATTTCCCGCAGATCCCCGGTCGCGATCAGGTGCATGAAGCCCAGCCCGTGGCCTGGCTGAAGCACCAGCGAGAACACAAAGAAGCACGAGAACGCGACCGCTCCGATGGCGATCAGATGCGCGACCTCCTTGCCGATGCGCGGCCCGAACGTGCGGGCAATGAGCCCACCGAGGAGGAGGTTGAACAGCGCCCCAATCAAGGGGAACAGCGGGATCCACAGCAGCGTGTGTTCCATGGGTCGTCCGTTCAATCCCTGAGCACAGTGAGTTGGTCGACGTCGGCGCTCGCTCGCGAGCGGAAAAGACTGACGACGATGGCGAGGCCAACCGCGGCTTCGGCCGCGGCGACACCAATGACGAACATCGCAAAGACCTGGCCGTCCAGGTTCCCCCACAGCCGGGAGAAAGCGATGAGCGCCACATTGGCGCCGTTGAGCATGAGTTCGACACTCATCAGCATGATGAGCACGTTGCGGCGCACCAGCACGCCGATCATGCCAATGAGGAACAGGGCGAACGCCAAGTACAGCGGCGCGGTGATGGAGATCATCAGTTGCCTCCTTCGTGGCCGCCCGCGGAAGGCTGACCGAAGTCCATCGCGGGGGACGGCCTTCGGACTTCGGCATCGGTGAGTTCCGGCGTTCCGGGATCATCGTCGGCCGCGCCGAGCCCGGCGAGATGAAGCCCCTCGTCGGAGGTCCCCAGTGCAACCGCTTCCTTCACACGTTCACGGCGCGAGCGCGCCACGACCACCGCGCCGATGACGGAGGCCAACAGCAGCAGCGACACCCCTTCGAAGGCGAACAACGCCGGTCCGAACAACTCGCGACCGACCGACTCGGCGGTACCGAAGTCCGACCCGATCGTGCGACCCGGGGTGTGGAACTGGCGGGTGAGCGTGCCCCAAAGCACCCAGGCTACGCAGCTAATGAGGAACGCAGTGGCGCCGTAGTAGGGCCAACGTCGGGACTTTCGGGTGTGGGGCTGCTTGGCGGCGCCGCGCTCGTCGACATCGAGCACCATCACCACGAACACGAACAGCACCATCATCGCGCCCGCGTAGACGAGCACCTGCAGCGCAGCCAGGAACGTGGCGCTGAGCATCACGTAACAGACCGCTACGCAGAAGAAGGACCCGACCAGCCAGACCGCAGCCACCACGGGGTTGCGATGCGAGACGGTCACCACGGCACAGAACACCGCGAGCAACGCGAAGGTGAAGAACAGATACTCGGCGCCGGTCGTGTGGATGAGGAAGTCCCAGACGCCAGTCAGAAGCTGCGAGAACGCGCCCGGAGGTGGCGCTTCACCGGGCCAGGCTCCTTCCACGGAGCCGCCTGCGGGGGCAAAGGTTTGCAAACTCAGGCTCACGAGGCTCCTGCTGCAGCACCCACCGGTGCCGAATCATGACTGTTCTTGACCTTGTCCTCGAACTCGGACCGGAACTTGGTGAGAAACGCGAGCGTGGGCCAAGCCGCCGCGTCCCCCAGGGCGCAGATCGTGTTGCCGGCAATGCCGTCGGCGATCGATGCCATCAACTCGACGTCGCCGGCACGACCGTGCCCGAAGGCGACCCGGTGCGCGACCGAGGCGAGCCAACCGGTGCCCTCACGACACGGTGTGCACTGACCACAGCTCTCGTCCGCGAAGAAGTGCAGGATCCGCCACGCCGCCTTGGTGATGTCCGTCGTCTCGTCCATCACCACAACACCGCCCGAGCCCGCCATCGTGCGCAGCGTCCGGCCCCCGCCGAGGTCAAACTTCACCCCTGGGGCGGTCTCGACCTCGCGGATGCGCTCGTCGTTTTGCAGCGCGTCGAACTCGAACGGCACATCGAGCTCGTCCGCGGTGAGCACCGGCATCGACACACCACCGGGGATGACGCCTTTGACGGCCTTGCCACCGCGCATTCCCCCACACATCTCGATGAGGTCATTGCCGGTGACGGTCAGCGGAAGCTCGTAGACGCCCGGTTTGTTGACGTGCCCGCAAACCGACACGAGCCGAAGGCCGCCCGAGCGCCCCACGCCGAGGTCGGCAAACGCTTGCCCGCCGTGTTCGAGAATCCACGGCAGGTTGGCGATGGTCTCGACGTTGTTGACGATCGTGGGCTGTCCCCACAGGCCCTTGACCGCGGGAAACGGTGGCTTGAGTCGCGGCCAGCCGCGTCCCCCCTCGAGGCTGGACAGCAACGCAGTCTCCTCCCCGCAGATGTACGCGCCCAGGCCCCGGCAGATGGTGATGTCCAGGTCGAAGTCCGACCCGAAGATGCGTTCGCCCAGGTAGCCCTTGGCGTAGGCCTGATCGACGGCATCCTGTAGCACCCGAAACTCGCGCTGCATCTCCCCGCGGATGTAGATGTACGCATTGCGCACCCCCAACGACCGCGCCGCAATGATCATGCCCTCGAGGAGCATGTGGGGATTCCAATAGAGGATGTGCCGGTCCTTGAAGGTCCCCGGCTCGGACTCGTCGGCGTTGACAACGAGGTAGACGGTCTGCGCATCCTTGGGAACGAATCCCCACTTCACGCCGGTGGGGAACCCCGCCCCACCCCGCCCACGAAGGTTGGAGGTCTTGACCTCGCCATGGATGTCCGCGGGGGCCATGGAGGAGGACTTGCGGGCCATGCGGTACCCGCCGTGAGTCTCGTAGTGGTCGAGGTGACGCGCCTGCGGGTCGTCGAAATGCGTGCTGATGATCTTGAGGTGCTCGGCCATCGGTGCCTCAGTCGTTCAGCGCCCCAGCTCGGTGGGCACGTTGCCCGCTTCGAGGGCATCGAGAATCGCATCGACTTTCTTTTCGTCGAGGTGCTCGAAGTACAGCGGGATCTCGGGTTTCCCGCGCTCGGCAATCTGAGCCACGGGCCCATAGCCGCATGCCGCCAGGCACTCGACCTCGGAGAGGGTCACGTTGCCGTCGGGCGTCGTTCCTTTGTTCTGAACCCCGAGCCTCGCCTTGCAGCGATCGAACATCTCGTAGGCACCATCGAGCATGCAGCCAATGTTGGTGCAGACCTGGAGGTGATACCGCCCCACGTCACGCTCGTTGATCATCGTATAGAAGGTCGCAACACCGCGGACATGCGCAGGCGTGACGCCCAGCCGATCCGCGACGACATCGATCACCTCGGTGTCGACGTGCCCGAACGTTTCTTGGGCTTGATACAATACGCCCAGAGTGAGCGCCTTGCCTGCTGCCCCCTCGGGGAAACGCGACCAGCGCTGCTCAATCCACGCCTCAATTTCGGGGGTTAGCTGCTTCGCCGTCACGGTGCCTCAGGCTCCTGGCAATTGCGGCGGACGTTAGGACGCGACCCCACCGGAGTCAACCCGAGCCACCACGGGCTCCATCCCATGCTGGCCAGGAACCAACGCCCCGACCGAGAGCCCGCCGCCCTCTCAAGACTCGACGCGAGTCGAACTGTGCAGCCGCAATACCATGCAGACCGCACCTGGCAAGGCCGCCGAGACGGCGAAGTTCTCGCCGCCGCGAACCTCGGATGCCACATCCTCCAGCGGCACCATCGAGAACCCAAGCTTGCTCGCGAAAAAGTCGGTCGCGGTGTTGGTCAGCAGATAGCAGCGCTTGGCGCCGAGGGTACGGGCACGGCGAAGGACGATGTCGCCCAGCACCCAACCCAGGCCCTGTCCTCGGCGTTGTGGGGCCACCGCCAGGCCGAAGAGGTAGGCTGACTCGCCCCGCAGACTCAGGCTCACGCAGCCGTCCACACTCCCGGGGGCTCGCAAGACCAGCGTCTCGACATCACGGTCGTCGACGATTCCGGGCTGACCGTAGCCCTCGAGGAGCCCGGAGATCGCCCCGGCATCGTCCGGACGCGCGAACGTGACGGGGTCTCCGAAGCCAAACAGCAGGCTTGATCCGAGCCCGGAGAAGTCCCCTGACGAGAGGATCACGACCGTATCGCCGGGCACGGCACGCTCGAGCACCGCTTCCCGCAGCGCCTCGATGTCCGCGTAGGCGCGGGTCGGAACCCCCCGGGCCTGAATCTCCGAGGCCAGCCCTTCGGTGTCCAGACGCTGGTCGTCCGCGACCTTGTCCGGCCGGTGCACCGGTGCCACGTACACCGCGGAGGCGGCGTCGAAACTGCGAACGTAGCCTTGAGAGAACTCCGCGCGCCTCGACGAGCTGCTCCGAGGCTCGAAGCACACGTGAAGCGCCTTCGACGGGTACCGCTTCCGCAACGCGGTGACGGTCAGCTGCACCGCGGTGGGGTGGTGGGCGAAGTCCTCCACCACGCGCACGCCCGCGGCGATGCCCAGGAGTTCCTGTCGTTTCTTGACCCCCCGGAACCGAGAGACGGCGCTGCGAAGGGCGTCGGCGCTCGCCCCTTCCCGCCGCGCGACCGCCATCGCGGCCAGCACATTGCCGACGTTGTATGCACCGGCGAGTTGGGTGGAGAACTCGCCGAGGCTCTCGCCGTGCTCGAAGACCTCAAACCGGGTGCGCTTCACCTCGGCGCTCGACATCACGGCGGTGTAGTCGGCCGCCATCGGGTCGCCGCCCTCGGGCTGAACGCGGTAGGTGAGGATGTTGCAGCTGGCTTCCGCCGCCACGCCCATCGCTTCGGCGTTCTCCTGATTGACGATCAGGTCTCCGTCCTCGGGAATCGTCCGCACAAACTTGCGGAACGTCTCTCGCATGGCCTCGAAGTCGTCGAAGATGTCGACGTGGTCGTACTCGACCCCGGTGAGGATCGCTCGTTTCGGCTGGTAGTGAAGGAACTTGGAGCCCTTGTCGAAGAAGGCCGAGTCGTACTCATCGCCCTCCAAGACAATGGGGCCGCCCTCGCGCAGCGCAGCGCCACGACCGAGGTTCAGCGGAACACCGCCGATCAGGTACGACGGCGCCATACCGCATGCCTCCAGCAGCCAAGCGCATACGCTGGAGGTCGTGGTCTTGCCGTGGGTCCCCGCGACGACCAGGCTGTGCCGCGTCGGAAGCAGCGCGCGCGCCACCATGCTCGGGAAGCTCTCGCGGGCGATCTGCTTTTCTTCGGCGGCGACCACCTCAGGGTGGCTCGATGAGCACACGTTGCCCACGACGACGCAGTCGGGACCCCACTCGAGGTTTTCGGCTCGGAACCCGACCATCACCGGGATGCCAGCGGCATCGAGTTGATCGGACATCGGCGGGTAGATACCGGTGTCTGACCCCCGGACTTCATGCCCAGCGGCTTGGAGGAGCTGAGCCAGTGCACCCATGCCAGTGCCTGCGACGCCGATGAGGTGGACCTTCAAGGCGCGCACTATGGACAAGTGCGCGGCGCGGGGTCAACCGGGGTCTGCGCACGCCGGGACGCGGTAGACTGCCGGCGGGTGCACGACCCCGACGAACCTTCGACCCCGGGCTTCGGCGAAGCTCGACGACACTACCGACCCCGCCAGAAGCTGCGTTGGCCGGTCGTCGTCGCGGTTGCTCCGGCGGTCGAACCCGCCGGCGCGTTTGCCGGGACCACGCTCGCAATCACGCACGGCGTTTCCGTCGGGGGCGCGTTCATCGAGAGCGATCTCGTCGTGCCCGTCGAACAAGCCCTTCGACTGTGGCTGCATCCGCCTGCGCCGCACCCACCGGGTCTCCCCGATGTGCTTCGCTTGAGCGTCCAGGTTCGCTGGCAGAACCTATTTCCGGCCAAAGGGCTCCCCCGAGGCTTTGGCGTGCAATTCCGCGCAATGACTCCCACCGACGAGATCACGCTCCACACCTATTTTTCCGCCCACCACAAAGTGGTATGAGGTCGGTGTGCAGGGGACACATGTCGACATGAGCACGAGTTCGCCGCAGGACCGCCGGGGCCGCCCTCGAGTGACCGTGGCCGTCGCGTTCAAGTTGTTCGACGACCGGGGTCGCATGCTGCTCAGCGCCCGGACCTTGGACCTGTCCACCGCAGGCGCCCTGCTCCACGGCGTCTGCAAGGCTGACATCGGCGAGACTGTTCGGGTCGAAGTCAGCCGCGGGGCCGCCCGGAATCCGCTGTCGCTTCAAGCCACCGTGGTCCGTCTGCAGGCCCCCACGCCGGCGAGTCCGGACGCGCTGCCGGGGAACCACGGGATCGGGATCCGCTTCAACGACCTCAGCCCTATCGACGAGACGGTCCTCGCCTCCCTGATCAAGGGCGCGCGGGCCCTTTAGACCCCCGTCCCTGCCCCGCATCGCCGCATCCGCGGACAGATGTCCTTTCCTGCGGGTGCCGCTATCGCCTCGGGCCCGCCAGATACCCGCTGCTACCCGGCGGAGGGGTGGCGCGATGCGCTCGTCCGGCCGGCCTGTTTCTGAACCCGACGAGCATGTGCCCACAGGCACATCAGCGCAGCCGGCGTCATCCCCGGGATCCGGGATGCCTGCGCCGTGCTCGTGGGCCGTACGTCGGCCAGCCGCTGCTTGGCTTCGTTGCTCAACCCTTCGAGCGTGGCGTAGTCGAGGTCGGCTGCCAGCGGAAGGTCCGTAGCCGCGTCCCCTCGCAGCCGTGCCACCTCGGCCCGCATCCGGTCGAGATAGCCGGCGTAGGTGTGCTGTGCTCGTGCCCGACCCTGGAGCCATGCGGGCGCGTCCTCGATGGAGCGCTTCTTCGTCAGCTCGGTACACAGCCCGTCGATGCTGGCCCGCCGCGTCTGCACCCGGTCAAAGCGGGCTTGCGAGATCAAACCGGCCGACAGCGCCAGGCCTGAGAGCCGGGCGTCGGCGTTGTCCTCCCGAAGCATGATCCGATACTCCGCCCGCGACGTGAACATGCGGTACGGCTCGTCACACCCCTGCGTGACCAGGTCATCCACCAGCACGCCAGCGTAGCCTTCGTCTCGACCCACGACCAGCGCTTCACGTTCGACCAACTCGAGCGCCGCGTTGGCCCCCGCGAGAAGCCCCTGAATGCCGGCTTCTTCGTACCCGGACGTCCCGTTGACCTGCCCAGCGAAGTAAAGGCCCTGATGCGCCTTCGAGGAGAACCGATGGTCGAGCGCACGCGCATCCACGGCGTCGTACTCCACCGCGTAGCCCGGACGGAGGATCTCAGCCTTCTCGAGGCCCGGAATCGTGACGATGAACTTGGCCTGAACCTCGGCCGGAAGGCTCGTGGAGATGCCGTTGGGGTAGACGCTGTGGGTGTCCAGCCCTTCGGGCTCCAGAAACACCTGGTGACGGTCGCGATCGGCGAATCGCACGACCTTGTCTTCGATCGACGGGCAGTACCGTGGGCCGCGACCTTCGATCTGGCCACTGTACATGGGCGACTCGTGCAGGTGTTCCTTGATGATCGCGTTGGTGTTCGCGTTGGTCCAGGTCAGGTGGCAATGGACCTGCTCGATCAATGGAGGCGGCGGCTCGACGTCGTCGGGCAACGTGAAGCGCGGCACGGGGTCCTCGGAGGGCTGCGGTTCCGTGATGTCGGTGTTGATGGTCCGAGCGTCGAGCCGCGCGGGCGTCCCTGTCTTCAGCCGACCGAGCCGAAAGCCCATCGCCCGCAGGTTGTCCGAGAGTCCGTTGGCGGGCGCCTCCCCAGCTCGGCCGCCGGGGGTCTTGGTCGCCCCGGTGTGCAGCAGGCCACCCAAGAACGTTCCCGTGGTGATGACGACAGCATCGCCGGGAACTTCGGACCCGTCGACGAGCGCGACCCCGCGGACCCGATCCCCCTCCAGCACCACGCTGGCAACGAGGCCCTCGATGACTTCGATGCCCGGATGGGAGGTCAGCGCCGCCCTCGCGTAAGCACCGTATTTCGCCTTGTCGACCTGAACCCGCGTGGACTGGACAGCCGGCCCCTTGGACCGGTTGAGAACCCGTCCGTGAATACAGGTCGCGTCGGCAGCCCGACCCATGAATCCACCGAGCGCGTCGATCTCAAACACGAGGTGCCCCTTGGCGACCCCGCCAACCGATGGGTTGCACGGCGTCTGGCCCACGGTCCGGACCGAGCCCGTCACCATACGGACCTTGGCGCCGACCCGAGCTGCGGCGAACGCAGCTTCGAGCCCAGCGTGCCCACCTCCAACGACGAGGACGGTCTTGCGCGAGATGCTCATGACAAGCCCGGACTATGGACCGAGGTCGGGCGATACGCCAAGCTGCTCCTCGATGGCACGGTCCCCGGACGTGCGCGGTCCCCTCCACGGCCGGCGCATCCTCACCACACGGCCGGAGGTTGCGGCCCACGTGCAGCGTGACCGCTTCCTCGAGCTGGGCGCGAATGCCGTCGCGCTTCCGTGCCTGAAGCTCGAGGGTCCCAAGGATCCCGATGCGTTCGACCGGATCGTCGGGGCGATGCGCGAATACGACGGCATCATCGTGTCCAGTCGGGCTGGAGTGGAGGCCCTCGCCCAAAGCCTCGCGCGGTTGGGGATCGACCTTGCCGACCACGGCGAGCAGACCTTGGTGGCCGTCGGTCGCACCACCGCTTCCGCGTGCGCCGCCGCGGACCTGGTCCCCGACATCGTTCCCACCCACCCGAGCTCCGAGGGGATCATCCAAGCGCTGACCGAGCGTTCAAGCCTGGCCGGCCGATGGATCCACGTCCGGGCACGCGACGGACGGGAGACCCTGAGCGATGCGATCTCAGCGGCGGGTGGTCGCTACCAACTCGCGATCGGCTACCGGGCCGAACGACCCGGGCCACCGTCGGGTGTGATCGACTGGGTGCGGCAGGGTGTCGACGCGATCTGCCTTCACAGCGGTCGAACCGGTCAGCACCTTCGCGACACCCTGAGAGAAGCCCTGCCCGACCGGTCGGATGAGATTTTGCGCGGCGCCGCCATCGTGAGTGCGGGCCCCGTCACGACCAAAGCCCTGCAGGAGCAGGGCTTCGAGGTGACCATCACTGCCGAGTCGCCGGGCGATGACGGGATGGTGCGGGCTGTGTCAGAACTGTTCGCGGCGGCAGGGGCCTGACGACCACGCCCGGCCCAACATCAGGGCGAGGACGAGCCACCGCCCGTCCGGGATGCCGTCCGTCCGTCCGCGACTAGAGCCACTTTTTGATCGCGCCGACCGGGTCGTCGCCCTTGAGCTTGTAGCTCTTCAAGTCGACATGGCAGTCCTTGCATTTCATGCCTTCGGTCACGCCGGCGGCTTTGGCCTTCTTGACCGCTGCTTTCATCATCTTCTTTACGCCAGACTGTCCTTCGGATTCGCACTTCGCCCCAACCTTGGCGATCTTGAACGACGTCGCCACGCAAGGCTTCGGCGCGGCACCATCCTCGGCTGCGCGAGCACTCGAGGCGACGAGACCAGCGGCGAAAACGACAGAAAAGGCAGCGGCGAGGGCGGTTTTGTGCGTCATGGAATCCGGATTCTCCGAGTGTGGCTTTGGCCTAGGAAGCGACGGCTTTGGCGACCGACCGATTCAAAGCATCGGTTCCCTTTTTGGGCCGCCGTCCGCCCGATGCGAACGGCGTTCCGGGACGATCGTCGCCGCGTCGTGTCGGCCCGAGAAGTGCCGAGCATCCAGGTCGAGCAAGGCACCACTCATCCTATCCCAAACGCCCGATCCGGTTTCAGCGAAAGAGGTACGTCTGCCCACGTCAGTGGCGGCTTGAAGGCTGGCAAGTCGGCCCTCGATCGGAAACCCGACATCAAAAACAACCCCTGCCCGATCCGCTCTTCGCGTTGTACCGTACGCGAATAAGGACCTTACCTTTCGAACGTGCCTGCAGCTCGGGGGTCCGCTGCAGCGACCGTACGTTCCCCACTCCGCGCCTCCGGGCGTTCCGGGGCGCTGACCGCTCCAACTCCACCAAGTAGGACTGATCACATGAAACGACTTTCAACGCTTGCCGCTGTAGGGGGCATCGCCCTGCTCGCTGCAGCTTCCATGACCCTCGGGTCCCAAGAAGTGGTCGCAGCCGACCACGCCGACGCGCCCGGGACGATGGCTGATGGCGCAGCCGACATCGCTGACTTCTACGCGTGGCACACCGACGACGGAAAAATCGTCGCCGTCATCACGTTCGCCGCCCTCCAGGGCCCTGGCGCCGAAGCGCTGTACGACCCAGATGTCCTGTACACGGTGCACATCGACAACACGGCGACCGCTGCGGGTCTGACGACTCCTCAGAACCCGCTTCCGGACGACAACAGCAACGACAACGAGTCGGACATTCAGATCAACGTCCGATTCGCTCAGAACGGCCTGGGCGACTGGGGAGTTCAGATCGAAAACCTTCCCGGAGTCGACGGGGCAATCCAGGGCGCAGTCGGCACTGAGATCGACGGCGGAGACGGCAACCTCGCTCAAGCTGGAACGTTCGACGACCCGTTCTTCTTCGACCTCGCAGGTTTCCAAGCCACCATCGCCAACGCTGGCGACGATGACAACGACGACGATCCGAAGACCCCCGATTTCGACCTCGCCTTCGGCAGCCTCGCGGACTTCCCCGCGTCGATCACACCGGCTCCCGACGCACTTGCCGGGACGAACGTGCATGGGATCGTTCTGGAGTTCGACACCGCTGCCGCGCTGAACAAGAACGCTGACGGCCTCCTCCAGCTCTGGGCCACCACCGGCCGCATTTCCGAGTAACCGGAAAGGGAGACTGAAATGAACTTCAAAGAACTCACTCTCGCTTCCTTTGCGGCCGCGCTCGCCCTCTCCACAGGCTGCGTTGTCGACGACGATCCCGCCGGAGACACCGACGACACGGACAACCCGACGACGATGACCGTCACGGAGACGCAGACGGGTCCGACGACGGACCCGACTACGACGGGACCGACCACGACCGACCCGGACACAACCGACACCGACCCGACCACGGACACGGACTCGGACACCGACGGCGACACCGATACGGACACCGACGACATCGATCCGGACCTCTACGAGTTCCGGGATGATGCTCCCGATGCCTACACGCAAGTCGACCGGCAGGGTTTCCCCGCCGTCAACACGGCCCTGATCGCCGAGGCGAACAAGGACGCCTACAACGCCGCTTCGCCGACCAACGATGCAGCGGGCGACTTCCTCACCGACGTCGGCGGCGCGCTCACGTTCCTTCACAATGGCAACGGAGTGGGCAACGGACTCGGCGACGAGCTGCGGGTTGCGCTGGGCGCACTGAACCCCGACGCGACCCCTGGGGAGATCGAGGGGCTGATCTGCAACCCTCCCGGAGACATCGACCCGAACGACACCTGCGTCGCCCAGGGCGGACCATTCATCTTCCCGGATGTGGTCCTCTTGAACACTGGAATGCCCTCTGGCTTCCCCAACGGACGTGCGCTCGACGTACCGGTCGTCGATATCATCCTCGCGGTGCTGCTGCTTGATGTTCTCGACGGAGGCAAGGCCTTCAACTTCCCGGTCTTGCAAGCGTTCGTTGATCTCGACGCCGACACCGACGGCCAACAAGGTCTGTCGCAATCTGGGAACGACGTCGAGTTCGCAGCCGGCTTCCCCTACCTCGCACCTGCTCACGAGTAGGACCGAGTCCAAGATCGCGAGGCCTTCGGCGCAAGCCGAGGCCTCGCGCTTTTTCGTCTGAAACCAGCACTATGCGCACACGTCCTCCCCTCCTCGTTGTGCTTTCAATCGGCTTCCTTGTTGGCTGCGAGAAGTCAGCCCCCGCTCCGGAGCAGCGTGCGACGCAGCCCCCCGCGAAGAGTTCGGGCACGAACGACGCCAGCGCGGAGAAGCTCGGCAAGGCTGCTCAAGAACAGTCCCACTCCGCGGCGACGCCCAAGCCGAAGCGCAAGAACAGAGCGCAACGCGACCGGGAGCGGAAGACATACGCAGCCGAACTCACGCAGCTCGACACTGACATCGCAGGAATCGACGGGCTCATCAAGAACGCTCCCGCGAACAGGCTCAACTATGAGCGCAGTTCCGCCGCCTTCATGCAGCGAGCGCGTCTCACCGGTTCGTACGAGGACTACGCGAAAGCAGAGACCGCCCTCGGTATCGCGTTTGACTACAAGCCGGCGTCGGGGACATTCATGCTCAGGTCGAAGCTGCACTACACGCTACATCGCCTCCCCGAAGCCCGGGCCGACTTCGAAACCGCGAAGCCATCTGCGGACCGCTCTCCGGGCGGCGTAGCAAGCATCGAAGCGTTCGAGGCCAACCTCGCGATGCAAGCCGGGGATTCCAAGAAGGCGGAGCAACACTTCGAGGCCTCACTCGCCTCGAAACGCACGAGCTCCAACCTTGCCTCGGTCGCTGTCTACCGATGGAAGACCGGCGAGTTCGAGCAAGCAGAAGCCCTGTTCCGCGAGGCACTCAAGAGCTACCACGGCAAGCCGATGGAGCCTCCGGCGTGGCTTCACCTCAACCTCGGCCTCCTCGACCTGGACCGTGGCCGCTACGACGATGCCCTCGCCCACTATCGAGAGGCCGAGACCTTCCTGAAGGGGTACTGGCTAATCGACGAACACATCGCCGAGATTCTGACCCTGCAGGGGAAGACCGAGGAAGCCAAGACGCTCTACCTCGACATCCTCGAGCGGACGAACAACCCCGAATTCATGGACGCCATGGCGGGCATCCTCTTCGAAGAAGGCAGGGATGATGAGGCGAAAGCGTACGTCGCCAAGGCGCGCAAGCGCTACGAAGAGCAGATGGAGAAATACCCGGAGGCGGCCTACGGACACGCGCTCGGGCACTACATCGAGTTTGGCGAGGACCCGGCTTTCGTCCTGGAACTCGCGCAGAAAAACTACGCCCTGCGGCCCAACCTCGAAGCTGCAGTCATGCTCGCGCAGGCGCAGCTCAAGGCGGGCGACGCAAAAGCCGCTGCCAAGGCCCTGGCCCCCACGCTGAAGTCGAAGTTCAAGTCGGCCGAGCTGTACGTGACGGCCGCAACCGTGCAGACAAGGCTGGGCCAAGAGAAAAACGTACGGGGTCTCTTGGAGAAGGCTCGCGAGATAGATCCCTCGTCAGAGGTCCATCCGCCGGAGACAGTGGACCTTGCCGCCGAGCCAAGTTCGGCCAACTAGGGCGTGTAGCTGGCGACGAAGATGTTGTCCCCTTGACCGCCGCCATCGATCGTTCCGCACGCGACGATCGAGCCATCGGTGCGGACCCCGACAGAGGCAAATGCACCGTCCTCCCCCGCCGACCGGGACCACCGTAGCCCGCCCTCGGGGTCGAGGCGCGCGACCCAGGGCGCGCCCTGCCGCACACCGGCGACGACGATGTCCCCCTCGGGAGTCGTGGCTACCGACACGGAGCTTCCGAGCGCCGCGACGTCGTTGCTCTGCACAGTCCAAACCTCCGACCCGTCGGCGGAAGCCCGTCGGCCAACCCAGCCCCCCCCAACTGCAAAGACATCGCTGCCCTCTCCCACGGTGAGTGCGAGGACATCTCCCAGAGGAGATAGAGTTGCCTCCCAGAGCACCCCGAATCCCGCATTGCGACGCTGAATGACCGACTGCGCAGGGCTCATTGCGACCAGGAACGATCCGGCCGGATCGAAGGCGATCGCGGATACCTCTCCTCCCGGAGTGATGTCCGCCCCACCCACAGCATTGCCGCCCTCCGACACTCGGAAGATGTAGGAATCGAAACTGTTTCCCGCAAACGCCGCAACGGCGAACTCCCCATCGTCGTCCGCCGCGATACCCACCGGGAACGCTGGCCCTTCATCGTTCCGAGTCCAAACAACGTCCCCATTCGCCGCCGACAACTTCACGCTGTGAACGTCCGAGTAACCAGTGACCACGGGGTTCTGGGTCGCACTGAGCCGGTGAGCTCCCGTCACGACCACCCCGTCACCCGCGTCCGCGGCTTCATAGGTCACATAGTCGTGCTGTGTCGATGACGCGAGCGGTCCATGCTCGCGCTCCCAATCTACGCTACCCGAGGCCGAGAGCCGTTGGGCATAGAACGACCCTGCGAACTCCCCGCCGTCAAGGTTGTCGATTCGCGCCGCCAGGTACAGATGATCAGAGGAGCTCGTCACGATGGCGACACAGACGTCGTTCGGCGTCTGATGCTCCTCGTGAGTCCACAGTTCAAGGCCTGAAGGCACACAATCGCTGTTGCATCCGTTGCCTTGCGTATCGTCGCCGTCGTCGCATTCTTCGGGTCCGTCGACCATACCGTCGCCGCAGAACGGTCCGAACGCAGCACAGTCCGACTCGCACCCACCGTACGATCCATCGTTGACGCCGTCGTCGCAGACTTCATCGCCTTCCACGGCTCCATCTCCGCACACCGTTCGACCTCCAGTATCTGTGCCCTCAGACTGCTCAGTGCCGCTTGAGTCCGTGTTGACCGGGTCCGTACCGGTGGGCTCCGTTTCCGTAGCCGGCCCAGCTCCTGTTGTCGACTCGGTCTCCGCCGGTCCCGTGCTCGGTCCGGAGCCGGTCTTTTCACCGCCTCCGGACGACGAGTCTCTCGTGTCGGAAGCCACATCCGTGTCTGCGGCAGCATTGGGGCTGAAGCACCCGCCACTCGCGAGAAAGCTCAGTAGGGCGACGCGATAGCCAGGGTTCATCCCGCAACCTTCGCATGGGCCGCAATCGCTCAACAACTGCGATTGGTCTTCACGGACACATGTCCGCGATCGGGGCCACGTCCGCCGTTCGCTACATCTTCTTGCACTTGCCGCCGGCCTTCGCCAGGCCGGCTTGTCGCAGGTCATGTCCCGTCGGGCCATCCCCGAGGAGTTTTCGTTTTGCCTCGCCGTGCCCGGGACCGAGGATGTCCCGCAGGTACGCTTCGTACTCGAAGGTGTCGGAGTGCTCCTGAGTGTGGCACTCGCCCGCGCACAGCTCGGCAGGGGCTTCGAGCTTGATCAGGCTCATGTCGTCGCCGCCGTCTTCGGCGTGCAATGAGCCGGGCCCGTGGCACACCTCGCATTGCACATCGACCAGCCCGGTATTCTCAACAACCTCGGACCCGCCGGGCTTGCGAAAGCCAGTGACGTGGCAGCCAACGCAGCTCAGGTCGAACTGCTTGTTGTCGACGACGAGGGTTTCGTACGCGCTGGCGTGTACGGTGTTTTCCCAGAACTCGACCGCCTCGTCATGACAGTCTGAGCACGCTTCAATGCCGGCATACCCCGCCTCGCCGTCCTTGGGCGCGGGGGCTTTGACACCGGTGAAGCGTTCCTTGTTCTGCGCGGCAACACGCTTGTCATAGTCGCCCAACGCGGTTTTGGCGACGTCGTCGACGGGGAGCTTGCAGGTCACCTTGACCTGCTCGAACACCCCCTGCGCCGGCCCCTCCGCCTTCCCTTCGAGCTGCGCCTCCAGCCGACTCTTCTCGGCCTCGAGGTTCGCGATGAACCCGGCGTCCGCGTCGGGATCCGACTTGAACTTGGTGATCCGTGCCTGGACGCGGGCGATTTCGGCGGTGAGGACCGACTTCGGCGGCACCACGTCCCATGCACTGACGGTGGGCACGGAGCCAGCCTTGGCGTCGACGGAAACGACCAGCTCGGTCACCGTCTGCAACTGCGTGCCCGGCTCGAGCAAGTACGTGTTGCCGATCTTCGAGGCCGGGGCACCGACGCGCTCTCGCTCAGCACCGTGGGGAATGGCGACGATGACGAGGTCCGTCCCGTCTCGAACCAGAGACTCTCCGAATGCCCGATCGCCTTGCGCGAGGACCACGGTGAACTGCGCCCCCGCCTGCCGCATCGCGTCGGTGACCCGAGCCGCGGAGGCAACGGGATCCGCGATGGTCCCGAGCGCGTCCGCGCCCGGCAGCGCGGGATCGACGACCGCGGTGATGCCAACCTTCCATGTCACGCCGTGGTCGGTGAGTTCGACGATCCGATGGGGCGGCAGTGAAACGGCCTTGGCCGGCGCTGGGAGAACGACGTTGGCGGCGACGCGGGGCATGCCGAAACTCGACAGCGGTGCGACCCCATCAGGGGACACCACGTCCGTCGGACCGATGCCGCTGACGAGCGCGGAACCGAGGGCGGTAAACCGATTGTGGAGCAGCTTCGCCCGATCGCGGGCCTGCTCCCATGCGGCCTCGTCCTCGGGCCAGTACGGGCCATCCTTCTCCGGGAACAGGAACGACCCGGGCTCGAGCACGAGACGGTTGGTCTCCGAGCTCTCCGCCTCGATGTAGCCGAACGCGTACTGCAAGCCTCCAAGCGGCTCGGTCGTGCAGCCGCACGGCGCAATCGTCCCGGCCACGCGCGCGAAGGAGAACAGGTGGAACTCGGCGCGCCCTTCCTGGGGGGTCGGGGTCTGAGTTCCGTCTGCTGAGGACTGCTCCGCCGTCGCGCCAGGCTTCGTGGAAGAGCCTCCGCAGGTCGCCCCGGCCGCAGCGATCACGCACAGACTCAAGGCGGCGCCGGTCGCCCAGCGCGATGGGGGTCGAGACTTCGACACGCCCGAAAGTTGCCTGATTTGTTGCCAAGCGCAACCGCAGAACACCCAGGGAGCGCGGTGCCCCCTGGGTGTGCGAGTTCTCGCTACGGCGACTGCGGCTACAGCGACTTCGCAAAGGCGGAGACGTCGGCGATCTCCTGCGCGCTGAGCTTCTTGCTATACGACTTCATCTTCGTCCCTGGCATGCCCTTGGTCACGGCCTTCTTGATGCGAGAGAAGCCCATCGGAGTGATCGACGCCAACTCCAGCTTCTTGCCGAACTTGGTCTCGCCCTTGCCGTCGGTGCCGTGGCACGACTTGCACTTGGACATGTAGACCTTGCGCCCGTTCGCTTTGTCCGTCGCTGGCTGCTTCGGCTTCGCTTTCGGCTTCGGCGCGGGTTTGGCCTTCTTCTTCTTCGGCTCGGGCTCGGGCTCGGGCTCGGGCTCGGGCTCGGCGGCCACAGCAGGCACCGCCTCAGGCTCCTCGACGGGTTCCGCCGCATCCGGGGCTGGCTCCTCCTCGACGGCCGTGCCCTCTCCGTCTGGAGCGGGCTCCGCATCCCCCACCGCTTCAGCCGCGAGCGCCGCTTCGGCTGGCTCTGGCTCTGGCTCTGGCTCGGGGCTCGGCTCGACCGCCTCCGCTTGGGCCGTCGGGGTCACCTCGACCGGCTCTTGCCCGCGCTGCTTGACGACAAAGGCGGCGAGCGCGTTGATGTCCGCGTCCGAGAGTTTGTCCGCGAACTTCGGCATGGCCGCGTACTCCCCGAACAGGTCGCCCTGTGCACTGTCTCGAATCACACGCGCAACCCATGCCTGAGAGCCGTGCCTGTCCAGGTTGGGGCCGTCCCCTTCTTCACCGGGCTCGACCTCGTGGCAGGCGTTGCACTCGAGTTCGTCCTCCCAGAGCTCAGCCCCTTTCTTCGCGAGCGCCTCATCGACGACTTGGTCGCCCTGCAGTTGCATGAGGTACTCGACCAACGGCTCGAACTGCTCGGCGGGCAGGTCCGCTTCGGGATAGGCCTCCATCTCGTCGCTCATCTTCGTGTTGCCGAAGAACCGCGGGTCCGCCGCGTTCCGGACGAGCGCCGAGACCCAGGCGCGGGATGAGTAGTCCTCGAGCGAAGGGCCCTCGTCTCCGCCAACGCCACCGAGTGCGTGACACCCCTGGCAGTGCTCCTTGTAGAGCATCTTGGTCCGGTATTCGGGGTCGTTGAAGAACACCGCAGGTCCGCCCAGCGGGACCACGCCCATCTTGGCGTATGCGCGAGCCTCTTCCGCCGAAGCCTCGGCGGCAGCGACGGACTTCTGGAACTCCTCATCCGCAGCGTCGGACTGCAAGCCATAGACCGTGAGGCCGACCGTTCCAGTCATGAGCACGCCCATCCCGCCCAAGATGAGGAACCGACCCGCCTTGCCCGCAACCTTGTCGACGAAGGGCGCGACGAGCAAGAACGTGACCGCGGCACCGGGGATGACCATTGTGGCCACCGGCTCCATCGGCCCTTCAAAGAACATCCGCAGCTTGTAGAGAAACAGGAAGTACCACTCGGGCCGCGCCTGGAAGTTCTCCGTCGGGTCCGCGGGGCCGAGCAGCTCCGCCCCGTGCGTGCTGATCGTCAGTGCAACGATCAAACCTGCAACGGCCGCCATCGCCAGAATGTCGAGGAACGCCTGCGCGGGGAAGTAGCGCTGGGTCGTCTTGTGCGCCTCTGCGTCGGACATGCTCTCCGGCGCGGGCAGTCCGTGCTGCGCACGCTGTCGACTGACCAGCCAGATCAGTCCTACAAACGCCGCCGGCAACACGAATACATGCAGCGCATACAGACGCAGAATGCTGAGGTTGCCCGCATCCGAACCGCCTTGAACCAGGGTTCGAATGATCTCCCCGCCCGGGGTTTGCTCGGCGATCGAAAGCTCGACCTGAATGCCCCAGTAGCCCGCTTGGTCCCACGGGAGCGGGTTGCCGGTCAGACCCAGCGCAAGTCCAACGCCAAGCATCCCGATGCCCGCCCACCACGTGACCTCGCGCGGTGCTTGGTAAACGCGGTGCAACACCATCTGTGTCAGCCACAGACCGAGCACGACGATGAACACCGAGGTGCCGTGGTAGTGGAGCCCGCGGACGAACCAACCCATCGTGACCTGGTCTTGGATGTAGGCGGTCGACGCCCAAGCATCCGTCGCAGACGGGCTGTAGTAGGTCGCCAGCACGATGCCGAGCACCGCCTGCTGTACGAACAGGTACGTGATGATCGCGGGGAACACGTGGCGAAGGCGAACGCCGCCGTGCACGAGCCGGTCCCGGTACATCTCCCAGCTGGAGATGAGGCCCAAGCGGTCTTCGACCGCGTCGACGAAGTTGTCGAGCATGCTCATACGATCGGCTCCTTGCCTTCGATGCCCTGCTTGAACCGCTGGTAGCGGATCTGAACCAGGCTCTCATCGACCTGGGTTTCCAGCGTGTCCATCGCCCGCGGTGACGGCCCTTCTTCGACGCCGCCCTCGATCGTGAACCACGAGTTGTGGCACGCGCAGAGGAACTTCTTCTTCTCGGGCACGTAGTCGATGCCGCACCCGAGGTGCGGACATACCGTCGAGAACGCCACGAGTTCGTCCCCTTGAGCCAAGACCCACGCGGACCCCACCTTCACTTGAACGACACGGTTCCAGGCATCCACCCGATCCGCGTAGATATCGACCTTGACCGGGTCTTCCCCGAACCCAGTCCGACCACCCACCGGCACGAACTCGTCGGCGCCGCTGGTCGTCGCATTGCCCAGCGGGTGAACCAACATCGCAGCCGCTGGGCCGAGAGTCGCCCCCGCAAGCCCAACGCTTACCGCCGAGAACCCGATCGTCAAGAACCCACGGCGGGAACCATCCGCCGCACCATCATTGTCTTCGCCCTGAGCCATGCGCTTGCTGACCCCGCCATCGTATCGAGGCGACGCCCGTTGCACTACGGGAGAAGCTGAATCTCGTTACGGGTGCGACCCGGCCTACTCGACGGTCAGGCAGCACAGAGTGTACGGATCGTCCGGCTCCGCCTCGCCGATCGCGGTCCCGACGGACGGTTCACAAGAGACGTTGCTGACCGACAGTGCTCCTGCTTCCACAGAGTGGACGTCATCGGCGGACAAAACGCAGCCGCCGCCGAGAGGGACGCTTCCAGACCCCGTTGCACCGGAACAGTTGTTCGACGGACGCAAGATCACGTTGCCGTTGCAATCTCCCTCCGGATCTCCGCACGTGCATGTGGCGCAGTTCCGATCGTCGTCGATGGATGCGTGACGCAAGAATCGGTCAGCGTACGCGCCATCAGGACACTCCAACGCGCCGGCCTGCCAGACGCACAGTCTCCCCTCGAAGGTCTCCGGCGGACGAGCTACGCAGACCTCAGACGGCTCGCAGCTTCCCTCGCTCGGCGTCACCCCACCGCACAGCGTACTCGCCGCGCTCCAACTCGCGACGGGTACCATCGATGTCGCCGACGGCGTGCAATCCCCCCCGGTCACACCCGGTTGCGGCGCCTCCCACCGACGGCTCGAGGACCCAACGTTCGGACCCGCATTGCACGCCCCGGTGGCGGATACGAGGAACTCGTCTTCGGAGGTCAGGCAGCTGCTGTCGGTCCCGTGATACTCCAGAGAAATCGAAGCGCAGCTCACGTCGCTCGCGGCCCCACATTCACAGTCGCACTCCGCGGGCGCTGCCTGGAGGTCGTCAAACGCCTCGAACGCAAGATCTGGATAGGCTGCGGGACACTCGGGCGTCTCGTCGGTCGTCAACGTCTCTGCCCACACCACCGGCCCGGCCCAACCTGCCGGAGCCTCCTGCGCGCAAACGTTCCCATCACCACACGACGCCGGCCCGGAGGTTTCATCCGTGTCCGACGTCGGATCCGTGGGCTCGGTGTCGGTCGTGTCGGGGTCGAGCGTGGTCGGCCCGTCCGAGGTCGGATCGGCGGTCGTCGTCGGACCCGTCGTCGGCTCGGTGGTCACGGCCCCGCTCGTAGGCTCGGTCGACGCCGTGCTTCCCTCGCCGTCGGAGCTCTCGCTCTCCTCGAGGTTGGGGTTGCTCGTCAGGCAGCCCGCCAGTGCACCCGCCGCCGTCACCAGCAGCCCGATCCGCAATCCAAGTTTCATAGGCCCATAGGATCGCAGAAACCGGCCTCTGCGCCAATTGCGGTCCGATCGCGTCGGCCCTTGTGCGCTCCGTGCCCCAGCGCGCGGCCTAATCCACCGGCTCCAGCGCCATGCAACACAGCGTGTATGCATCGGTGGGCTCGGCCTCTCCGATCGCTGTTCCCACAGATGGTTCGCACGACACGTTGCTGACGGACAGGGTCGCGGCGTTGTACAGGCCGCCGCTCATGCTTGGAGAAACACTCGTGCAGCTCCCTCCGATGGCGACGTTGCCACTGCCGCCACCGCCGCCGCACGAGTTGAGCAGGACGACGGTGCCGTCGCACTCGCCCTGCGCGCTCCCACACGTGCACGTTTCACAGTTCCGCGAGTCGTCGAACCCGGCGTGACGCACGAACCGGTCGGAGAAGGCTCCAGCCGGACACTCGAGTTGCCCCGGCTGCCAAACGCACGCCCGTGCCTCGAACCCCTCGGGAGGCGCGGGCAGACAAGATGCGCCAGCGCCACAAACACCCGCAGCCGCATCCGCACCGCCGCACACCGTGGACACAGAGTTCCAGCTGGCGCTCGGGATATTCGTCGTGCCTGAAGGTGCACAGGACCCCCCAGTGACGCCCGGCTCTGGGATCTCCCAGTAGTCGCCAGACGCCCCGGATGGTGCAGTCGAGCAGGTCCCGGTCATCGTAAATGTGTCTTCGGGCGTGAGACAGCTGCTATCGCTCCCGTGGTGCTCCAAGACGATCGGGGCACAACTCGCCCCGGTCGCCGTCCCGCACTCGCAATCGCACTCGGCCGGCGCCGCCTGAAGGTCGTCGAAGGCCTCGAAGGCGAGCTCAGGGTACGCGGCCCCACAGCCGGGGGAGTCGTCCGCGACAGGCGTGTCCGCCCAAACCACGGGACCCGACCATCCTGCTGGCGGCTCGTCCACGCAAACGTTCCCGACCCCGCATGAATCGGGTCCGTCCGACTCCGACGTCGGAGCCGCCGTTTCTTCGGCTGCGGTCGAGTCTCCCGAGGACGTCCCCTCGGTGGCAGGCACACCCGTGGTCAGCCCCGTTGTTGGACCGGTCGTGCTCGCATCGCCTGCCGTCCCCGTCCGCGCGCCTGTGGGGTCGGTCGCCGCCGTGCTGCCCCCTTCCGCCCCGGTGCTTTCGTCCTCATCAAGGCTGGGGTTGGTCGTGAGGCATCCTGCCACCGTGCTCACCGCGGCGAGCAGCAGCCCGGCCCGAAGTCCAAGTCTCATCTCGTCAGACTCGCAGATGCCCGGCGCTTCGCCAACGCGATCACGCGCTCGGGGACAGGGGTCGAGTCTGCGCGACCGAGTCTTGATGGTCGGGCGCGATCACCCAGACCCCACGGAGCTCGCTCAGCACAAACTCGGTGCCCTGCGCCTCGCCACATGGGGCGACACAAAGGGAAATGCGGCCTGTGGGCCCGGCGAGTTCGACCGCGATGAGGACGTCCCCCTGATTCCGTAGATGCACCGCCAGCGCCGCAAAGGAACAGCGGCCACCGGAACCCGTCGGCTGCGGAACCACGTGCCGGTGCACGAACGACTGCCCCCACGATCCAAGCAGTTCCGCATAGACGGTGTCGAAGCCCGGGACCACGACCGCCTGGAAGAGGAAGTACGCCCGCAACTCCTGGGTGGAGAACACGCGAACGTCGTCGATGCCGAGTTTCTGATAGCGCTGCTCGAGACGGGTCGCGAGCCGTCCATCGACGACTTCGGCGACCACGCGGGGACGTCGGGTCTGCTCGGGCGCACGCATGTCGAGAAGCTGTTCGAGCTTGAGAAGCGTGGTCGCGGTTCGCTTGTCGGCGCTTTCGGTGTCCGAGGCGACAAAGATGATCGCGTCGAGGTCCGCGACATGACCGAACTCCGCGGGCAGGTCGACCAGGGTCCGCGACGCCATCGTATCCGCCACACTCAGATGCATCGCGCTGACACCACTGGAGCTGTCCCGGTCCAACGAAACCGAGATCATGCCATCGACCTGCCGCTCGAAGACGCCGTGCCGGCCGTGCATCAGGCCGCGCTTGACCAGTTCACTGTGGGCGTCCAGCGCAGCCAACGCTTCGTTCCGGGCTTGCGCGCTCTCCACCAACACCAACACCTCTCCACCGGGATCACTGCGGAACAACTCCTCGAGCATGTAGATCGAGCCCGGCCTGAAGCCGCACACGAGGATGCGGGTGGTCTTGCGACGGTGTGTCCGCGCCAGCGTCGGGAACGAAAAGTCCGGAGGCGCAGGCTCCAGCACTCCGTCGGGTCCGGGACGCTCGGGAAGATCGGAGGCGATCGACCAGATGGAAGCAAACCGGTCCGCGATGCCGACGAACCCCCGGACTCGCGGCAGCGTCTCGTCGTCCGGAGGGTTGATCGTGACATCGAAGTCTCGCTCGCCGGGCCTGCCCGAGCGCTCCACCAAGAGGCCCAACGGGATCACGCGACCGCCATCTTTGGTCCGCGCCAACCCGCGCTCCAGCAGCGTATCCATAGCCCCGCGAGCGGACGAGCCGAGGTCGGGAGCCTGCTCCATCGAGAAGCTGAGTCCGCGAGCATCGAAGAAGCAGGTGTAGATCTCGTGACCTCGGCTGGTGAGCAGCTCCTCGAGCAGTTCACCCAGTCCTGGTCTGCGAACGACCGACGCGATGAACAACGCCAACAGCTTCTCGGTGGGCACCACGAATCCCCGGAAGCTCCACGAGCCGGTCGCGAGCGCGGATTGAGCGGCTGGCACGTTGCTCTCATCGAGTACCTCGGCGATCAACACCCGCTGCCGCTGCATGGTTCGATGCGCGCGCTCGCGCTCCCGCACGTGCTCGACCAACGTCACCATCGTGCGAATCGTCTCGGCGTCGGCGTTGGCGTCGGCCTGGTCCGCGAGCAGCACGATGCGTTTGGCGAGCAGCAGGTCCGCGCGAACGATCAACTCCTCCTCGTCCTCGGGCCGCTGCCGATAGACGATGCGAGAGAGTTCGGGCTGTCGGACGAAGTCGGGCGGGTCGTCTTGATCGCCAACGACCAAATAGCGGGTGCCCAGCACCCCACGCCGGCGCAGGTCCGTGAACCACTGCGAGGACAGCAGCGGCGCCTCGGAGGGCACGAGTTTTCGGTAGTACCGCATCAACTCGTGGAGCAGGCGGCGGGTCGAGGGACGAATGTTGACGACCACCGTGTGACCGCGCAGACCCGGCGGGCGCAGCCGTGTCAGCTCGATCAGCTCGTGGACCACGTCGGTGCCCAAGCCGATCAGGAACGACACCAAGAACAAGCCGAACACCGTCAGGAGCAGGCTGATCAAGACGACCGGCAGCGCCTTGGGGTCGGCCATCATGTTGCCGGGGTCCTGTACCTGGCGGAAGGACCACCACAGCAACGCCGAGAACGAGTGGTCTGCTTCCGTCACCGCGCCGTCCCCGTTGACGTCGACCGGGGAGTCGCTGAGGTAGTACAGCAACACCGCGCCGGCGAACGAAAGCACCCCGACGACGAACCCCATCAGGACCAACTGGCGGGCCCGCTCCCGGCGAGACAGAATGCCCACCAGGTCGCGAACCAGCGGCGCCCAATAGCCGAACAGCAGCAGCATCCGAGTGAGGCGGAACACCCGGAGCCACCGCGCGCCCGCGGTGCCCACGGGCAGGGGTAAGAACGAGATCAGGGCGACGCTGTCGATGACCAGCAGAGCGATCGCAGCCCAGCGCCGCCGAGCCCCCTGGTAGGGCGCATCCACGCCCTCTTCGTTCGCGGCGCCCAAGCGGTCGACCGGCTCCGCACGGTGGGGGTCGACGAAAACCGTGAACACGCGCAGGCCCACCTCAGTCGCAAACAGGGCGAGAAACCACAGGTCGTACTCGTCCGCCTGCTTGGACGGAATCAGGCTCGCGATGATCGCTATCGAGAGCACGAGACGGACCCCGAACTGCTCGAGAAACATCTCCACCCTTGCCGCGCGCGCCCGAAGCTTCGATCGGGGCGGCTGGGGAGCCTCGTCCATGCGCCGGGACTCTACCAGCCCGCGGACGCCGCTTGCGGACCGTGTTAACGTCCCGGCCGTCCCAAAGGCACCGCCATGACGATCAAGACCCGTACCGAGACCGACAGCATGGGCCCCATCGAGGTCCGCAGCGACCGTTACTGGGGCGCACAGACCGAGCGCTCACTCCACCACTTCGACATCGGAAACGACACCTTTCCACGCCCGATGATCCGGGCACTCGGCATCCTCAAGAAGGCCGCCGCGATGACCAACGGCGAGTTGGGCACGCTCGAAGCGAACCTGGTGGAGCTGATCGTCAAGGCCGCCGACGAGGTGATCGAAGGCAAGCTCGATGAGCACTTTCCGCTGCGCGTGTGGCAGACCGGCAGTGGCACCCAGACGAACATGAACTCCAACGAGGTGATCTCGAACCGGGCGATCGAACTCTCCGGCGGCGAGATGGGGAGCAAGAGCCCCGTACACCCCAACGACCACGTCAACCGCGGCCAGTCCAGCAACGACACCTTCCCCACCGCGATGCACATCGCCGCCGCGTGGCAAACGGTTCACCACGTGCAACCGCACGTCAAAGCGTTGCGCGACACGCTGGCCCAAAAGGCGACGGATTTCGCAGACATCACCAAGACCGGCCGTACGCACCTGCAAGATGCGACGCCCATCACCTTGGGTCAGGAAATCTCGGGATGGGTCGACCAGCTCGACCACGCGATGCGGGCGGTCGACGGCGCGCTGGGCGACGTCTACGAGCTCGCGCTCGGTGGGACTGCGGTGGGCACGGGGCTCAACACCCATAAGGACTACGCGGTCACCTCGGCGCAGCACATCGCGACGCTGACCGCCCTGCCCTTCGTCACGGCACCCAACAAGTTCGCGGCGCTCGCGGCCCACGACGCTCTGGTGCGCCTGCACGGCACCTACAAACTGCTCGCGGCAGCACTCAACAAGATCGCCAACGACGTCCGCTGGCTCGCGTCGGGCCCCCGTTGCGGCATCGGCGAGATCATCATCCCCGCCAACGAACCCGGCTCATCGATCATGCCGGGCAAGGTCAACCCGACCCAGTGCGAAGCGATGACCATGGTCTGCGCCCAAGTCATGGGCAACGATGTCGCCGTCAACATCGGCGGCATGAGCGGCAACTTCGAGCTCAACGTCTTCAAGCCGCTGATGATTCACAACGTCCTGCACAGCGCCCTGTTGCTGGGCGATGCCTGCCACAACTTCCGCCGGTTCTGCGCCGAGGGCATCGAGCCCAACCTCGAGCGCATCGACGAGAACCTCAAGAAGAGCCTGATGCTCGTGACCGCTCTCAACCCACACATCGGCTACGACAGCGCGGCGAAGATCGCGAAGAAGGCATACGTCGACGGCACGACGCTCAAGGAAGCCGCGCTGGAGCTCGGGTTGCTCACCGAAGAGCAGTTCGACCAATGGGTCGTGCCCCGCGAGATGACAGGGCCCAAGGCCTGAGCGAGTTCGTACAGCGCCTGCCCGCCGCCATCGAGGCGGCGAAGGCCCGGTTCGAGCAGGAGACCCTGATGCTCGCCCGAGCCCCGCGCGGGTTTGCGGCGGGCTTTGCTGCGGCTCGGACCCGGCTGCTCGCGCCGGTCGATGGAGCCGAGCACGAAGCCTCCGTCCGCGGAACCGCGGAACTCTCGCGTGCGGTTCGCGACGCGCGGCAGGTCGTGGATGAGGTTCTCAGCGAGACGCTCGCCGACCCGGCATTGCTGCGAACCCTCGAGCGCGATGCACCCGAAGGACCCCAGTGGCTGCAGCTTCGCCGCGACTTCGAAGACGCGGGTGCCCGCCTCGACCTCTCTCATCGCCGACGTCTGCCCGCGCTCGACCGGGCGCTTCGACAACAGACCCGAGCGTTTTCCGACCACGCAGCGACCGGGCCGAGCGCGCTCGTCGTGAGAGCTCGGCTGCGCGCACAAACCAGCACCCAGCAACGCGAGCACACCTGGGCCGCCTTCCATAACCACGCATCAGCGGCCGCCCACCTCCCCCTCGAGATCCTCCGGCTCCGCGCAGAGAGAGCACGGCTGCTCGGTTTCCCGAACTACGCAGCCTGGGTCCGGCGAGATGCGGTCGGCCCCGAGCACACGAGCGGTTGGTTGGAGACGATGGCACAAGCCGCCCGCGCTCACACCAAGACGCCCAGCTCTCCCGCACCTTGGGACCGCCACACCACCGCCGAACCCACCCCTGGCCTCGCACTTCGACGGGACGTGGTCGTCGAGAAGCTACGTACTCTCCTTCAAGGACTGGTTCCGAGCGCCCGCGTCGAGTTCGACGTCACTCCGCGGCCCGGAAAGCGACCCGGCGCATGGACGCATGTTCCCCTCGCCGCACAGGCCGCGATCACGATCTGCGCTTCGCTCCCCGGCGAGCTTGACCTCGCAGGTCTCCGCACACTCCTGCACGAGGTCGGCCACGCCGCCGAGGCCCTCACCGCTCCAGGTGGCCTTCGCCTCGCGCCCAACGCGTTGGAGTTCTCCTCGACGATGCTCGAGCCGTTCACCTGGCATGCGCCGACCGTCGCTGAACTCGCCGAGCAGGAGGTCGACCAACGGGTGTTGTCCGAAGCCCGGCGCGCGCGATGGGGAGGCCCGGCGTTGCGACAGCTCGCCCTCGCCTACGCCGACCGAGCGCTACATACCGAGTTCAACCCCAACACGGACGGCTCCCCTCTCCCATGGGCTCGCCGTGTCTACGAGCAGATCGAGGGCACGCCCCGAGACCCTCGCGACGCCACCGTCGCCACGCACATGCACCTCTTCGCGCACCCGCACGGGTACGCCGCCCGGTACGAGACCTATCCACTCGGTGACGCGCTCGCGGAACACCGCTGGGCCCACGGCCCGCACAGCCTCGCTGCCACGCTGTCCGCGTTGAGGAGTACGCTGTGGACGCCGCAGGGTCGAAGCGATCCCCTCGGCGCGCTTTCTCGCCTCACCGGGGCTGTCGCGAGCCCGGCGGCATTCGTTCGCGCAGCGGGTGGACGCCCCTCGTCTGCGAGGGACTAAACGTCTTCATTTCAACACCTTAGGCTTTCGCGAGGGCGTTCCGCGCCGCCCGGGGAACGAGGAAGGCTGGCGAAATGTGCCCGGGTACCCCACGATCTTGGGGATGCCTCGGGTGGAGCACGGGCTGCTTTCGGGAAACGTCCTCCCGGACTACGACGGCGGGTCGACGGTCAACCTCATGGCCACGCTCATCGGTGCGCGTGGCGGGACATCTCCGCATCCGCCGCTCGCGGGCCTGGACCCTGCGCCGCTGCGCGAGGTGGACACGCTTCTGTACATGGTTCTCGACGGATTGGGGCTGCACCAGCTGCAGCGTCACCTCGACAACGGCCTGGGAAAGCGCTTCTTCGCCCGACACCCACACAGCCAGCTGACGACGGTGTTTCCGGCGACGACGGCCGCTGCCGTGACCACGTTCGACACCGGCTGTAGTCCCACCGAGCACGGAATTCTCAGCTGGTACCTGCACCTTCCAGACCTTGGCGTGCTCTCGACCGTTCTACGCACGACGAGTCGCATCGGCTCCCCCTTGCTCCCAGAGGGCTTTGACCTTCGTTCGTACTACGCGGTTCCCTCCTACGTCGAGACCATGCAGGTGCACCGGGGACTCCTGTCCTACGGAGACATTCCCGAAGTCCCCTTTGGACAGGTGGGCACCCGTTGGTCCGACCGACGCTCCTACCTCGACCTGCCCGGCATGGTCGACACCGTCGAAGGCTTCGCCACGGAGAAGCCAGGGGAGAAACGCTTTGGCTACGTGTATTGGCCGCGATACGACGGTCTGTGCCACGAACACGGCATCGGGCACGAGGAGGTCGCCCACCACTTCGAAGAGCTGGACGTGGCGCTGGCCGACCTCGAGTCGCGCCTCGCCGGGCAGAGCGTCGCGATCTGCATCCTGGCCGATCACGGGCTGGTCGATGTCGATGCGGAGCGTTGCATCGATGTGTCGACCCTCGAGGGCTTCATGGACTGCCTCGCCGCAGCCCCAGGGGGCGACCAGCGACAGCTCAACTGCTTTGTCCGCCCCCGCTACGAGAAACGCTTCTTGGAGCTCGTCGAGCGAGAGCTGGGCGATGCGTGCACCTGCATCCCCGGCGAGTTCTTGCTCGACTCCGGCGCATTCGGACCGGGTACGCCGCACCCGGAGCTGCGCCGCCGACTGGGCGACTACGTTCTGCTCTGCAAGGACGGGTACTCGCTGATCCATACTCCTCCGGGCCTGGACCCGATGGTCATGCCCGGAAGTCACGGCGGCATGTCTCAGCCCGAAATCGAAATTCCTCTGTTTGTTCTCCGCCCATGAGTGCTCGTCCCCGAATCGGCGTTTCCTGTAACTTCATGCACGAGGATCCGGACCGCGCCCTCTTTCGCGGTAAGGCGCTTCAGTACGTCGAGTCCCGGATGGCCAAAGCCGTGTGGCGCGCGGGGGGACACCCCGTGATCCTGGTCGAGCTGGACGACCCGGCGGCAATCGAGGCCCAGGCCACGGACCTCGACGGCCTGCTCCTGACCGGAGGTGCGGACGTCTCTCCCACCAGCTATGGCGAAACACCGATGCAGCCCGAGTGGTCGGGCGACGTGATTCGCGACGCGTATGAGATCGATCTGATCCGGCGTGCCGAAGCTGCCAGTACCCCGGTCCTCGGGATCTGCCGCGGTCTCCAGGTCATCACGGCTGCGTTCGAAGGAACGCTGTGGCAAGACATCAACACCCAGATCGAAGGCACCTTGGTGCACCGAGACTGGCACCGCTATGACCAGCTTGGGCACGAGGTTTCGGTGACCCCTGGCAGCTGGGTCTCGTCGGCGTACGGCGGCGCAACGACGCTCGGGGTGAACAGCATCCACCACCAGTCGATCAAGGATCCGCCCAAAGGCTTCGCCGTGACGGCGGTCGCGCCCGACGGCGTGCTCGAGGCCGTGGAACGCGTCGAGGAGGGGCGCTTCGTCGTCGGCGTGCAGTGGCACCCAGAATGGCTGGAGGCCAACCGCGTCGCGAGCGACCCCGACGCGAAGGGCTGGGCCGACGGCGGGCCTATCTTCCGCGCTTTTGTCGAGCACTGCAGCGGCTGACCCTGCACGGGCCGACGGCCGACGGTATCGTCAACGGCTAAAAGTACAGCGTCGTGCCTTGCCAGTGAGCTTGGGTCCGGCGACGGCTCCGACTTCGCTCCACGAGCATGAGCGCGACCCCTGTCGAGGCCAACGCGACGCCTGCCACAGCGACCGCAAGTCCGGCGACCGACACCGCGGCGCTGCGGTCGGCGTTGCCTTCAACGAGCACCGGCTCGGCGATCGCGAGCCCCGCACCCAGCCCGAGCGCCAGCCCTCCCACCCCGGTCAGAACGATGCCTGTGCCCCCCATCGGGCCGACCCTCCAGACCGGCTCGGTGTTGCTCGGTGTGGGCACGACCACAGGCGCCGGCGCGACGACGGGCTCGGACGGTTCCGGCGTGTCCACAGGCTGAAGACGAGCGGCCAGGCGTGTGATGGCCACGTCGAGTTGCTCGGTGAGTTCGGCCTCACTGCACAGCCGACACTCGGCCGCGCCCCGCGTCCCCTCGACGAGTTCGCCGTCGCGCGTGACCGTGTACGCATAGCGGTAGCCAACCGCGTCCGGGAGGGTGTCGAGCCGGATCGAGATCAGCGCGTCGCTCGGGTCGGTGCCCGGGAGGATGTCGGCGTCACGCAGGACCCGCTCTCCCCGAGTGGTGAGGCGTTCGCCGACCGCAGGACCGGCCTCGCCGAGGGCGCTCGCGTCAACATCCAGTGAGGCACGAGCCGGAGCCCCGGCGGTCAGCGTGGCCAACAAGAGGGCGGCTATTTGAGTCGACATGTCGCGACGGTCCGTTTCACTTTCGGGTCCTTGGAGCGCTCTCCGGCCTTCACACACTCGGCGTACTTGCCGAGCTGGAACGCGGCCTCGACGAACACCCGGGTCCGGTCTCGCTGGTGTCCCTTCCAGCACTTCTTGGGCTTGGACTGCTTGTACGCCGTGCGGTGATCGGCCCGCTTCAACGCGCCGAGGGCCTCGGCCCTCGTCTGCGCGCACGCACGGGTCTGCGCAGCAGGGGTCTTCCGAGCGGCGGGCTTGGATTCGGGCTCCGGCTCGGAATCGGGAGCGAGCTCGGGAGCTGCTTCGGACTCGGACTCGGGAGCTGCGTCGGACTCGGACTCGGGCTCCGGCTCGGGCTCCGGCTGGCTCGGTCGCGGGTCCGAGGGCACCTCGACCGCCTTCGGTTTTTCCTCGACCTCCGGGGGCAGCTGGGACTGCGCGGGCGGCACGGGTGCGGAGCCCGGGCTCGACGATGCGGCGGCAATGGAGTCGTCGCTCCTCCTGGCCCTCGCAACGGACAACTGCCATGCGCTGAGCCCAACGCCAATCACGGCGATCAAGGCCGCGGCGCCCACCCAAAGCCGGCGCCGCCTCGCGGCCGGAACGGACTCCGAGACCGCGGGTTTGGACGGCCGCACGACCATGTCGACCTCGGTCGTGGCGGCCGTCGGAAGCGGGGTCCCGCTCTGCAGCGAGGCGCCAATACTCTGCAGCGCCTGCGCCACATCATCTGCGCTCTTGGGCCGTCGCTGGGGATCGACCTCGATGCATGCGTGACACAACTGCACCAACGCCGCCGGCAACCCCTTTACACGCTCCGCCAGTGGCGGCGGGGGCTCGGTCGCCTTGCGCGTGAGGACCTCGACCATGTTCTCGGAGATGAACGGCGGATCGCCACACAGCGCCTCGTAGATCATCACGCCGAGCGCGTAGACATCGAACCGGGGCGTGGGGTCGTGCCCCTTTGCCTGCTCGGGCGCCATGTACTCCGGGGTCCCGACGCAGTGCCCCGGACGCGTGAGCCGCTGCTCCTCGGCGCTACGAACCGCGCTGGCGGAGATGCCGAAGTCCAACACCTTGACCCGGTACCCGTCGTCCTCGGGCACCAGCATGACGTTGTCCGGCTTGAGATCGCGGTGCACGATGCCGACGTGGTGCGCAGCCCCGATGGCGTCCGCAACGGCGCCCATGACCTCGCAGGTGCGAAGAGGGGACAGCGGGCCAACCTCGCAGATCTCCTCGTACAGCGAACGGCCGGTCAGGTACTCCATCGCCATGTACAGGCGACCATCGTCCAGCCGTCCCGCGTCGTAGACCTCGACGATGTTGGGGTGGTTCGCGGCGTTGGCGGCACGCGCTTCTTCTTTGAACCGACGCGCCACCACCTCGTGCCGACTCCAGTCGTGGGTCAAGACCTTGACGGCGACTTGGCGTCCGACGCCGATGTGTTCCGCGAGGTAGACCACACCCATCCCGCCGCGTCCCAGCGTTCGCTCGACCCGATAGCGCTCGGCAAGCTCGGTGCCGGGCGGGATCTTCTCCACGTAGGTGGGCGGCACCAGGTCTCGCGTGGAGCGAGTTCCCCGCCTGAACTCCGCGGTCCGAGGCGCGTGCTCGAGCAGGGCCGAGTACGCGGCGTGGTCTTTTTCTCGGGCTTCCCCGAACAGCCGCAGCATGAACGCAGCCACCGTCTCCTGGGTGGTCTCGGGGGCGTTCGTCGCCAGCCACTGCGTGAGGGCCTGGAGGAACGCCTCCGCGGTCTCGTACCGCCCCCGTCGGTCGTTGCTCAGCGCGCGGTGGACGATCGCGTCGAGGTCTCCGTCCACCCGCTTCGACAGCGCGCTGGGCCGCGCCGCCTTCCAGTCCGCGACGGCTTGCGTGTCGATGCCTGCGCCCCGTAGCGGACGCCCGGTGATGAGTTCCCAGAGCACGACGCCGCAGCTGTAAACATCGGCGCGCCCATCGAGTTCTTCGCTGAGCGCTTGCTCGGGCGCCATGTAGCCGACCTTGCCGAACACGACGCCGGGGACCGTCATCGAGGCCTTCATCGCGGACGTGGCCAGGCCAAAATCGGCCAACCGAACCGCCCCGGCCCAGTCGATCAGGATGTTGGACGGAGAGATGTCCCGGTGAACGAGCGCAAGACCGGGAAACGTGTGCGCGTAGTGCAGACCCCGGAGGATCTCCCGCAACATGTGCACCGCGATCGGGATCGGGAACGCCTTTCCCCGCTCCGCGCAGCGATCCCACACGTCGGAGAGGTCGCGCCCTTCGATCAGCTCCATCAGGATGTAGAGCTGGTCGTCGACATCGCCGGCCTCTCGCACATCCACGATGTTGTTGTGGTGAAGGCGTACAACGACCTTCGCCTCATCCTCGAACCGCCCCCGGTAGTCCATGTCTGGGACGCCGGCCCGCAGGAGTTTCACCGCGGCGAGACGTGCCAATGGACCGTCGCCGACCGTGGCCACGTAGACACTCGCCATGCCCCCCTCACCGAGGCGGGCCAGCAAGGTCAGTTTCCCAAGCCGCCGAGGCGGATCGAGCCGCTGCAGCGACTCCATCACCATGGCGCGAACGCTACCACGGACGACGTCGAAACGAGTATGCTTGCGGCCGTCGTCCGCCCCCGCGTCCGCTCGCGGGCCTCGCACCTGAACGAACCGACATGACGGACTCGGCTAACACGGGATCGACCGACGCCAGCGGAAACACCGCGCCCGGCGTTCTGTACTTCGACCCGAACCCCACCACGGCCCGGCTGGCAACAGCCGGCCTCCGGCTCGCCGGCTACTCGGTCTACACGGCCGGCAACAAGACCGAAGCAGTCGAACACTGCCAGGCACACGGTCCTGGCGGCAGCGCGACGATCGACGTGTTGTTGCTGGATACCGCAAGCTCGCCCGCGCTCTCGGCCTCGGTCCTCAAGGCCCTGATCCAAGTGCCAGGTGCGTCCGAGCTCCCCGGCGTCCTCCTGGTCAGCCGCGCAAACCCGACCCCCTTCCCTGGGTCGGAGGGTCTGCCGTCCCTGCGTCGGCCGTTCACGACTCCAGCCTTGCTCAAGGCCCTGCGTGAGGCGGTGGAAGCGACGCCGCCCCCGGCGCCCGAGATCGCGCAGCGGACCGGCGAAGAGGCGATCACCCGACTCGTCGAGACACTCCAGCAACACTTGCCGGATGTCACCCTCAGCCCGGAACAACTCCGGGGCCTGCAGTCCTCGCTCGTCGCGTTGTCGCAGCTTCCCACCCCGGAGCCCGGCGTCTCCCTCACCGCACATCTCGACAACACCCGACTCGAGTCCCTCCTCGCCATGCTCGAGGATGAGGCGGCTCGAGGCGTTCTCGAACTCACCCAAGGCGCCGCCGTGTGCCGGCTTCACCTCGACCGCGGCCGGGTCCGTATGGCCGAGATCACCGGAGCCGCGGATGAAGACCTGCGGCTGGGTCGTTTCGTGGTCGAGGCAGGCTTTCTCTCGGACGAGACCTTGGAAAGCGTCGCCACGTCCGCCAACCCCCAAGGCAAACTCTTGGGCGAGCGACTGCTCGAAGAGGGCCACCTCCGCCGCGGCGAACTCGCCCGCGTCCTCATCAATCAGGCGATCGAGATCGTCTGCCACGTCAGTGGATGGTCCTCGGGGCGGGCGTCCTTCGCGGTGCTCGATGAGCTCCACCCCTTGGCCAAAGCTGCCGCCGGCCGGGCCGAGCTGCGAATCTCCGATGCTCTGCTCGAAGCGCTGCGTCGCGAGGCGAGCCGCGCCGAGATGGGGCCCCACATGCCGCACGTCGACGAGGTCTACGTCCGGAACGACCCGGAGGTCGCCCGGGTGGGCCGCAACGGGTTCGCACGCGAAGAGCTGGGCATCCTCGAAAACCTCAACGGCCGCAACAGCGTCAAGGACGTGGCCCGCAAGACGCGGACGGGCACGTTCGCGGTGGCCTCCATCTTGTATCGCCTCGCTCGCGCCCGACTCGTCCACCGCCGCCGCGCGCCAGTCACCACCGGGCCGAACTAGCCCGAACCGTTCTTGAGGTCATTCATGTCCAACGCTTCGACCCACGTCGTCATCGCCGAGCCCGACGTCGCCACCCGGGAGCAGCTCGTGGCGTTGGTGACCGAGGTCGGCGCCAAGCTGGAGATGGACGTGAAGATTCACGAGGCCAGCTCCGGGACTTCGGCCTTCGCGGCATGCAGCGAGCACAAGCCACAGCTGCTGATCTCTGAGATCTTGCTCGACGGCCTCAGCGGCCTCACGTTGCTGCGGCGCCTGGCTGTCGAGTCGAAGACGAAGACCGCCGTTGTGTTCGTGACAGATCTATCGCGGGAGCACGACCGCTACTGGGGCCTGCGCAACGGAGCGGTGGCCTACCTCGCGAAACCGTTCGACGAGAAGGCGCTCCGCTCCAAAATCCATCGCGTACTCACCCACGGGCCCGAAACCGTCGCGGACTCTCCCGCCCGTATCTGAACGGCTCTCTGAGCGCGCTGCCTGCCCCGGCGAGACAAGCACGCGCGGCTTCCGGTGCGGTGAGAACTCCACCAGACTCCGGTTCCAGCGCACTCGGGGCGTCCCTAGATCTGGGCGAGCAAAGCGAGGACAACTTGGTCCTCGACCCTCCGACGCGCAGCCGCAGGCATATGGGCGGCCGACTTTGCGTTGACCAGAATGCTGAATGCCACCGCAGGATCCCCGCTGCCGTCGGTAAGAACCCCGGAGAGGCCACTGACCCCGTTGAGCGTGCCGGTCTTCGCCCGAACGCGACCGTCGGCCCGTCGCAGGCGGGCACGAAGGGTGCCAGGCTCGCCCGACACCGGAAGCGCATCGAGCAGTTCGGGCGTCTCGTGCGAGGCCGCGACGAGTACGTCCACGAGTCCCTCCGCCGTGAGCCGTCCTCGACGGGTGAGGCCGGACCCGTTCTCGATGACCACCCCGTCCGCTCGACCCAGCCCGGCCCAGTAGGCTTGCACGATCTCGGTCCCTCCAGCCCAGGTTCCAGGCTCATCGAAGACTCGCCACGCCATGGTGCGCAGAACCTGCTCGGCGATGAAGTTGTTGGAGTAGGCGAGCCCGCGGTCGAGAACCTCAGCCAAGGGGGCGGAGTCGTTGACCATGATGGGTTCCGCCTGAGGGCCGAGGGTTCCGCGGACCACGGGCAAAGGCTCCGCTTCCCACTGCTCGGCGAGCCGGGCCGCGAACACGGTCCCAGCGTGCAACCCAGGATCGAGAACCCGACGCCGAACCACAACCGTACGAGCCTTGCGGCTCATCGAGCCGTGCACCGCAACGATGGTCTTGTCGCCCTCGGCGAAGGTTCGAACCAGGATGACGCCACGTCGGCCCACGCTTGCCTCGTTCCGGACCTCGACGTGCGCACCAACGGCGTCGACTTCGACCGAAGGGACGGACGAACCCACAGCGGGTGCGACCCGGACCTCGATCGTGCTGAAGTCGACCGCGAGCGCACCGCTGGGAGCTTCGTGCGCGGCGCTGGTTCCCTCGTCGCTGAACCCGGGGCCGAACCGGCGCTCCGCGAACGCGCTGTCGTCGATCACAAGACGATCCACGTCACCGAGCTTGAGCTGCTCGGCGACGATCACCGCCATCGCCTGGAGGTCGTCGCGACCCAGTGAAGGGTCGCCCTGGCCCCGAAGGATCAGGTCTCGACCCGCACGGAACACCTGAGTCTCAAACGTGTACTCGGGACCGAGCAGGTCCAGCGCGACTGCGGCCGTGAGCACCTTTTGGTTGCTCGCCGGATTGAGCAGAGTGTCCCCACCGTGGTCGTACATCACCGCCCCGGTGCGGAGGTCCCGGGCATGGACCGCAAGGTCCGCCCTTCGAGAGGCACGCGTGACGATTCCGTCGAGCTGGGCCTGGACGACCGGATCGAGCGTTGCAGGCGAGGTACGTTCGAGGTGAACGGCCAAGCCCGAGAATCGACGGGCGAGCGCACCGTCACCCGGCGAAGCGTCTAACTCGACGGCTCGGGGGATCCAGCGATAGTGCAGCGGGCTGAGGGCCTGTGGGGTCTGTGAGTCGAGGCCTGGAAGGTCAGCCTCGGCGGTCTTGGACGCACCGAACAACGCTGCGGCGAGCAGCCCGGCGCCGACAACGCTGCGTGCGGCGATGGTTTTCCAAGGAGACGACATCACAGGACACGTGAGGAACCCCCGCCCTCACCCCTTCATGTTGTGTCCGGGCCGTGGTCTCGCAACCCACTGGGCGTGATCAGGACGTGAACGGCCCGCAAACCGGCCGGGCGCGGGGCCGCGGAACTCCCCAGCGACCGGTTTCGCGAGGGCGCGGACCGCGGAGGTCCGACCCCTCGCACCGGCTACACGCGAATGTCGATGTGCGCTTTGGCGCGCAGCTGGGTCCGCAACTCGTTTTGCGCCTTGATGAACGCTTCGGCCTCAAGTTGCTGCCGGATACGGTCCTTGGCCTTTTCGTAGTCCAGCGCGGCCGACTCAACGTGCTGCAGCACTTGGAACACGACGTACCCCTGCCCCGACGCCAAGGGCCCGACGATCTGGGTGTCCTTCGCCTCGAACAATGCGTCCTCGATCGCGGGTGCAACGTCGCCCCGCCCGATGGAACGGTTCGGCGACTCCTGACCGAGGCCTTGCGCGACCTCGTCCATCTCCTTGCCGTCTCGAAGAGACCGCGCTGCCGCCTGCGCCTTCGCAAACACCCGGTCTCGGTCGCCGGACTTCTGCGTCGGAGGGTTGAACACCAGCTGCCGCACGCCGACTTTCGCCGACTCGTCCTTGGTCATCTTCCGGTAGTGCTCGCGGACCTGGGCTTCGCTGACCGACCAGGTCGCAAGGTACTGCGGGAGCCGATACTGGAGGATTTGATCGCGGACCTCGCCACGGTAGTCGGCCCAGCTTCCGTACTCCGGGCTCGCCACCACCTGCTTGCGCAGCTCGTCCATGGTCAGCTGGTACTGCTTGGCGATGTCGGCGACTGCGTTGTCGACCTCGTCCTCGGAGATCTGGATGTCGAACTTCACGGCCTCAGCCCGCATCAAGGCGAGGTCGATGAGCTCGTCGAGGACCTTGGCGGTGACCTCGCGCGACTTCTGCTGAATCATCTTCGGACTCGCGCCCGCGGGCAGCGAGGCCATGCCCTCCTGCATGAGGGGGTGGCGAGCCGCCGAGCGCTGCAGCTCGCTGGCAAGGATCACCTCGTCGCCGACGACCGCCGCGACTCGGTCGAGCTCGATCCGTCCTCCGGTTGTTGGTGTCGGGGCGGAAGCCGGCGCGGCGGCGCGCGCGGGCACGGCGAACGACGCCAGAGTGGAACACAGCACGAGCGCGAGGGCGGAGCGCATGCACGATGGGTATCACGGCGCGGATGGCGTTGCAGCGCAACGGGTCACAGCGGCGGCTGGCCCTGCGCGAGTCGCTCCACAATTGCAGCCCGAGCGGCCTCGCGCTGTGGCTGGATCACCGCTTCAACGAGCTGCTCCTGCACGGCGGGGTCGTCAAAGCCCCGCAGGTGTGCGGGGGCGATCTTCTGAACCCGACCGATCAACAGCGACTCCCCCAGGAACACCGGGTGCGCGAGGAAGTCTCCGACCTCGACCCCCTCCTCGAAGAGGTACGGGTGGAACGCTGGATACTCGGCATCGTCCCGAGCTTGCATCGGGGTCGCGAACACGTCGCCCAGGTCGGTCAGCTTGCTCGTTCCCGCCTGTAACGCAGCGAGAGCCTGGTCCGCCTCGTCAAAGGTCTTCAACACGACGCCTTGGGCGCTGCGTTCCTCGGGGACCATGAAGGCATCGGGGTGCGCGTCGTAGTACGCCCGCAGCGCGTCCGTGTCGGAGGCCACAGCGTCTCTGGGGACCGCCCGTTCGAGAAGCGTGGTCAGGTACACCGTCGAGATCTCTTCGCGCAGAGCAAACGCCACTCTGGGGTCGTTGTTCAGGCCGGCCTCCTCCGCCTCGAGCGCCATCAGTTCGGTGCCGATGAGCGCCTCGAGCATCGTCGCCTCGCCTTCGGGACCGGAGAAGCGGAGCTGCCCGTACTTTCCGACCTGACTCCGAGCGGCCGCGACATCTTCGGGGCCGAGCACCGTCGGGCCCACGACGGCGAGCTTGCCTTCGGGGACCCCCTCCGACACATCGCAGCCGAGCGTGGCCATCACCATGGCCAGGGCAACAAGACGGTGCACGCCCTCGATTCAGCCATCGGAACGTCCTGAGCACAAGGCCGAACTCAGCCTGGACCCAACGTGACCAAGGCTGCGAGCGCGGTGCGTGCGGCCTCGAGTTGCGTCGCGCTTCGCGGGGTATCCGGCAACGCCGCCACGATGCGATCGGGTCCGGCCATCCGCATCTGGCCCTCGGTGAGCTGATGAAGCTTCGCGGCGACCTCGGCCGAGATCGGCGTGTCGTCTCGCAATCGGACGCTCAGACGCGCCCCCTTCTTCTCGATCGCCGTCGCGTGCAGCCGTCGCCCGTAGGTCTTGCACCCCATGACGAAGCCCAGGTTGACCGCTTCTTCGGGGGGCTCGCCGAATCGGTCGCGCACCTCTTCCATCACCGAGTTCACCGCGTCGATATCGGGGGCGAGCGAGAGGCGACGATACAGGTCCAGCCGTTGCCCGGTGTCCTCGACATAGGTGTCGGGCAAGAACGCAGGCACATCGAAGGCCACCTCGGGGTCGGTCTCGCGGACGATCGGCTGACCTTTGAGCTCCGCGACCGCCTCGGTCAGGATCCTCGAGTACGCATCGAATCCGATCGCTTGAATCTGCCCGGACTGCCGGGCCCCAAGGATCTCTCCGGCCCCTCGAATCTCCAGGTCCTGGCTCGCGATGTGGAAGCCGCTGCCCAGGTCGGAGAACTTCACGATCGCCTCGAGGCGCCGACGGGACTCGGGGGGAAGCTTCTCGAGCGAGCCGACCATCAGGTAGCAGTGCGCGCGGTGCTTGCTCCGGCCGATCCGTCCGCGCAGCTGGTACAGCTGCGAGAGCCCGAACATGTCGGCCCGGGAGATGAACATGGTGTTCGCTCGCGGGATGTCCAGACCGCTCTCGATGATCGTCGTGGACACCAACACGTCCGCCTCGTGCTCGACGAAGGAGACCATCGCCTTCTCCAGCATCTCCGCGGGCATCTTGCCGTGCGCCACGATCACCCGAGCCTCGGGGACCAGGGCGCGAATCCTCTCCGCATGCTCCTCGATGCCCATGATCTTGGGCACCACGTAGAACGCCTGCCCGCCGCGGGCGAGTTCGCGGCGCAGGCCCTCCTCGAGCACGGTGTCGCTGGCCCGCGTCAAGTACGTGCGTACGGCGAGGCGGTCGACCGGCGGTGTGGTGATCAAGCTGATCTCGCGAATACCGAGCAGGGACAGGTGCAGTGTCCTCGGAATCGGCGTCGCGCTGAGGGTGAGCACGTCGACCTGGGTCTTGAGCTTTTTGAACCGCTCTTTTTGCGCGACGCCGAAGCGCTGCTCCTCGTCGATGATCACCAGACCCAGGTCCTTGAAGCGAACATCACGACTCAGCAGGCGGTGCGTCCCCACCACCACATCGACCGAGCCATCTTTGAGGCCCTCCATGATCGCCTTGCGCGACTTGCTGTCCGTGAGCCGGTTGAGCTTGGCGACCTCGAGCCCAAACGCTTCGAGGCGATCGGTGAACGTGCTGGCATGTTGCTGGACGAGGACGGTCGTGGGCGCCAGAACCCCGACCTGCTTGCCAGACATGGCAGCGCGGAACGCAGCGCGGAGCGCAACCTCGGTCTTGCCGAAGCCCACATCCCCGCACACCAACCGGTCCATCGGTTGGGGACGGGTCATGTCCTTGTGCACCGCATCGATCGCGTCCTGCTGATCTGCGGTTTCTTCGAACGGGAACGTCGCCTCGAACGCTGAAGTTTCCGCCATCTCTGGGTAGGCGTGCCCCTCGAGCGCCTCCCGCTGGGCGTAGATCTGCAGCAGCTCTTCGGCGATCTGCCGGACCTCGGCCTTGACCTTGGCGGTCTTCGTCGCAAACGACGTCCCGCCCATCTTGTCGAGCTTGGGCGGCTTCGCGTCCGCGCTGACGTAGCGATCGATCTCGCTGAGGCGGTGGACCGGGAGGTAGAGCTTGTCTTTGTTGGCGTACTCGACGAGCACGAAGTCCGCCGGGACCCCACCCATCGCCAGCTTGGTCAGCCCGGTATAACGGCCCACGCCGTGCACGATGTGCACGATGAAGTCGCCCTCTTGCAGCTGGGTGAGACTTCCGAGGCCAGCCTTGCGCTTTCGTGTCCGCGCCTTCTTCGTGACCCGCCCGAAGATGTCCGCTTCGGACAGCAGTAAGAACCGCTCTTCGGGCGACTCGTAGCCCGAGGAGAGCTCGCCGGCGATGACCTGAACCGTCGAACGGAGTTGGTCGGTGGCACTGATCGCCAGCAGGTGCCCCTCGGGTCCGCGAGGCGGCTCCATCGGGAGTCCGTAGCCGCGCAACAGGCTCGTGAGACGCTCCGCGTGCGTGACGTTGGGCGCCGAGATCACGACCTTCCAGGCCGGCCCCGGCGTGTCGTCATCGGGACCCCGGGTGTGTCGACGGATGTGGTCGACCACAGGCCGCAGAATCTCGCCCTCTTTGCGGCCCCGCGCCGACTCCAGCTCCAAACGGAGGCGAGCGGAGCGCTCCGAGGTGATCGTGATCGTCGGGCGATCATCCGAGCCGTCCCCCGCGGTCTCGACCCGCGACGCGACGACGGGCTGAGCCGCGAGCATCTCGTCCACAGACTCTGGCGGGACGAAGAATGCGTCGACGTCGGCTGCCAGGTTGTGGTTGGCCCGCGCGCGCTCGTACGCCTCGCAGTGGACCTCGGCCTGCTGATGGGCCAATCCCACCAAGGCCGACCGATCCTCGACGTACCATGCGGCGTCCTCGAGGTACGTCCACAGCGGGTCCATCCGGTCGTGAAATGCTGGCGCCAACGCGTCGATTCCGAAGAAGTCGACGCCCTTGTCCACGTTGTCGCAGACCAGTCGTGTCTTGCTCGAGGGTGCGGTCACGTGATCCGCGATCTCGAGCAGCGCCCCCCGAACCTCGCTGGTGCGGGTGACGATCGTCTCCCGCACCGGGTCGATCATCACCGACTCCACGTCACGCAGGCTCCGTTGGGAGTCCGGATCGAACATCCGCATGCGCTCGATCTCGTCCCCAAACCACTCGATACGCAGTGGGAAGTGGTAACGGGGGACGAACACATCCATGACCCCGCCTCGCACGGCGAACGTTCCGGGGTCCTCGACGACGTCGACGCGGGTGTACCCCGCGGCCAAGAGCGCGCTCGCGGCCACATCCCGATCGATCTCGTCGTTGGTGGACCACGCCTGACGAACCCGGGCAAACGCATCTTTGGGGATCACCCGTCGGGCCAACGAGCGCACGCTCGTCACCACCAGTTTCGGCGGGTCATCGCCGAGGAGCCGTCCAAGCGCAGCGAGTCTGGCCCCCACCACCCGAGGGTCGGCCGAGACATCCGCATAGGGCGAGACGTCGAGTTCGGGGATGTAGAGGATTTCACCGTCTTGGTGCCGGTCATCGCTCGTCAGACCGAGGAAGAACGCGACGTCTTTCACGATCGCGCGGCCGGTCACATCGTCGGGTGCCAGCATCACGACCGGGGCTTCGCCCAAAGCGTGCCGGGCAGCACGGGCCAGGCACAACCCGCGCACCGGCCCGTCCGCGCCGAGCACCCGCATTCGCTGCCCACCGACAAGCGCTTCAGCCACGCGTTCGGCGGCCCGATCGGGGGGGAGTCGCAACATCGGCCGCAGAGGCTACATGAAGTCGCTCCGATCGGCTCCCACTGTCGAGGGCGGCGTTGTGGGAAAGGCAATGGAAGGAGCGGAAGCCAGCCCACGAGGTCTGCATCGGGCCGTTTTTTGGGCGGAAAGCGGCCCGATGCGGAGCCCGAAAGTGTGACGGTGAAGGGGTGCCGGGGGAATTGCTGAAGAGGCGACGCAAGCGCGCCGGGTTCCGGGTCGGGGTCGCCTCCAGCCTGTGCCTGGCTCTGGTGGGTGGGTGTTACGAGGGCGCCCGAGTCTCGGCCGCCGGCGAATCCAATGGCGCCGCGGGCACAGACTCCGCGGACGATGAATCCGGGGACGAATCCGGCGGTTCCGGGGTGCCAGCATGCCTCGAGGAACACGATGGCGGCACGACCCTACGCCGGCTGACCCGCTTCGAATACAACAACACCGTCCGGGACCTCCTCCAGACCGACAGCTTCCCCGCGAACGGATTCCCAAGCGAGGAGTTGGCCAACGGCTTCGGAAACGACGCCAGCGCGCAGTCCGTGTCGAGCCTGCTCGCCGAGCAATACAACGTCGCGGCCGAGGCCCTCGCGCTCGAGGCCACCGCCACCACCGAAGCGTTTGCCCTCATCGCGCCTTGTTCCGCCGACCTGGACCCCGAGGATGCGGCGGCGACCGATGCCTGTGCGCGTCGTTTCATCGAGGGGTTCGGTGCACGCGCGTACCGTCGTCCTCTGGAGGAGGACGAAGTCGACACGCTCGCCGCGTTCGAGCAGACCCTGCGTGCCGATGCCGACTTCACCACCAGCGCCGCAGGGATCGTCGAGGTGCTGTTGCAGTCCCCCGATTTCTTGTACCGGGTCGAGCGCGGGTTTACCGACGCGCAGGGACGCCTGCGACCCACGAGCCACGAGATGGCGAGCCGCCTGTCCTACTTCTTGTGGGGGACGATGCCCGACGACACGCTGCGAGAGGCCGCCAATGCCGATGCCCTCGTCTCAGGGGCCCAGGTGCTGGCCCACGCCGAGCGCATGCTGGCCGACCCCCGAGCCCGCACCGTTGTCCGCTTCTTCTTCGACAATGCGCTCCCGATCAGCGGCCTGGCGTACCTCGAGAGGGACCCGGAGCGCTATCCGAGCTACGACGCACAAGTCGGCGCTGCGATGCGCGAGGAGGTTCAGACCTTCCTCGCCTATGAGATCTTCGAGGGTTCGGGGACGTGGGACGCAGCCCTCACCGCGCCGTACACCTTCGTCAACGAAACCCTCGCGAATTTCTATGGAATCGATGGCGTGAGCGGGGACGGCTTCGTCCGAGTTGAGCACGACCCGACCCAGCGCCGCGGGCTGCTGACCCAAGCGGGCATGCTCGCGGGGACCATCCACTCCAACGAGACGAACCCCGTCACCCGCGGAGCCTTCATCACGCGGGCGCTGATGTGCACAGAGATCCCGATCCCCACCGGAGACGTCGCCGAGGAGGTCACGCCGCCCGATCCCGACTCCGGATCGACGGCCCGAGAGCGGTTCTCGAAGCACAGCGAGGACACCGCCTGCGCAGGCTGCCACGCATTCATGGATCCGCTTGGACTGACGTTCGAGAACTTCGACGCCGTGGGCCTGTGGCGTGACGACGAGAACGGCGTCGCCATCGATGCCAGTGGAGCGCTGCCCGGGTTCGGCGAGGTCGCGGGGCCACTCGAGCTGATCGAGGGCATCGCAGCTTCGGATGCAACGCATGCCTGCTTCGTGACCCACTGGTCCAACTTCGCGTACGGACGCACCGCAGACGACGCGGACGCGTGCACCCAGCAGAGACTCATCGACCAGTTCGAAGCCTCGGGGCACGACGTCCAACAGCTCCTCATCGACCTCACACAGACCGACGATTTCCTGTACATGGCGCCCTCGGAGGGACAGTAGGATGACTCAGAAGCTCTCTCGTCGCGCCGTCCTGCAAGGCGCCGGTGGTTTGGCGATCGCCCTGCCCTGGCTCGAGATCATGGGCACGGCTCGAACCGCCCACGCCAAGGAAGGCTGCGCCAGGCGCTTTGTCACCGTGTACACACCCGGTGGAAACGTCACCGACGACGGCCAGGGCGAGAACCGCTGGCGTCCCACCGGTACCGAGGACGACTTCGCGCTGAGCTCCATTCTCGCGCCGCTCGAGCCGGTCGTGGAGAAGCTGTTGGTGATGGATGGGCTCGCCATGCGCAGCGCCATCGGCGAGCAACACCAATCGGGCATCATCGCGTGGCTATGTGGAACGCCCCAGGGCGGTGACGGCTACGCTCAGGGGCCCTCGGTCGATCAAGCGATCGCGAGCCTGATCAGTAAGGGTTTCCCGCGCAAGAGCCTGCAGATGGCGGTTCGGTGGGGAACCGGAAAGTCCCACGGACTGCTGCATCCGATCAACACCGTCAACTTCGAGGACAACGAGACGTTCGACCCGATCCCACCTCGGCTCGATCCGCAGGCGATGTTCGACAGCTTGTTCGGCGCTCTCGATCCCGACACTGGGCAGGACTTCGAGGCTCGTCTGGCCCGCAAGAAGTCGATCCTCGACTTCGTCGATCGTCGCTTCGAGTCCCTCGCGCCCGGCATGGGCACCGCCGACCGCCAGAAGCTCGAGCAACACCTCGAGAAGATTCGCGAGCTGGAGACCTCGATCGGCGACCTTCCGGTGCCCACCGACATCTGCCAGATTCCCGAACGCGTCGACACCTCCGACTACGACCCCCAGACCGGGCTCAACTCGACCGACAACGGCTCGGTCGTCGATGCCACAACCGACGAAGCGATCCCCAAGGTGGGCCGCTTCATGACGGACATGTTGGTCATGTCGCTCGCCTGCGAGATCACGCCTGTCGCGTCACTGCAGTGGACCGACACCGAGGCGAAGCACACCTTCCCTTGGCTCGGACTCGAGCAGCACCACCACTACTACCAACACGACGGCGGCTTCCGCCCCGAGGAATGCGAGCAGATCGCGACCTGGTACAGCCAGCAGCACGCGTACCTGCTGCAAACGATGGATGCGGTCGAGATGGAACCCGGCATCACGTTGCTCGACGAGTCTGTCGTGTTCTTCGGGACCGAACTCGCACACCCCTCCACCCACGCGAAGACGAACATGCCGTTCATGCTCGCCGGGGGCGGCGGGGGGATGCGGGGGGGTCGATTCCTTCGCAATGAGGGGATCGCAGACGACTCGCACAACAACCTGTTGGTCGCGATTCTCAACCTGTTCGGGGACGACCGGCAGGTGTTCGGCAGCCCCGAGCACTGCACCGGCCCCTACGTCGGCCTGACCTGAGCCGGACCCGAGCGCCACAGTTTTGGGGCTCGAGTGCGAGGTCCGATCAACCGGCCTCGTCTTCGTACTCGTCGTGGCGGCGGACCCACGCCATCCCCCACGGAAGTCCGTGCTCGTCTCGCCCCTGTGGCACGTAGTCGAGCAGCGTGTACGTGGGCATGAACACCTCGAGCCCGCGAGCATACGCGGAGTAGGTGTGAAAGATCCGGCCGTCGTCGCCCTTGCGGAACACGCTGATTCCCGGCTGCTCCCCGGGCGGATACCGGTTCATGTTCTCGAAGTTGTAGAAGAACGTCCCGTCTGCGTTGACTTCGTCCGTCGACGCCTGGAAGTCCGGGTTGAAGCGCGACGACCCGGACGACACCCAGGGCACCGACCAACCCATCCGCTCGCGATACGCCATGAGCCGTTCCACCGGGGCCCGAGACACGAGCACCAAAGAAACGTCCCGCGCTGCAAGGTGCGGCCGCGAGGGGTCGATCGAGTCGGTGATCAGAGAACAGGAGGGACAGCCGGTCTCCGCCTGTGGACCGAACATGAAGTGGTAGATGATGAGCTGACTGCGACCCTCGAACAGCGCGGAGAGCGTCGTCTCCCCCGCGGGGCCCGTGAACGCATAGTCCTCGACCTCGACCCACGGTAGGTCTCGTGCCGCCTGGCGGAGCGCATCGGTCTTCTGCATCAGCTCCTTCTCCTTGGCGAGGAGAGCACGTCGCTCCTCCAGCCATGCGTCGCGCGACGCCACCCGAAGTTCGTTTTCTTGGTTTGTCATCGGTGTCTCCACGCTCCCGCTTCGGAGCGCGGCATCATGCTGCGTCGCGAACCGAGCATCGGGGAGTAACAAGGTTGTCGGCGTTCCGACGACGCAACCGAAGGGCCACCCAGGCCACCATCGACGCCCCGGCAACGGCGAACAAGCCCGGCCTTGCAAAGGATGCGAGCACGCCCGCAGTCCCCGCTCCCAGGCCCATCGCGGCAAGGTAGGCCGCGAGACAGGCCGGACACTTGGGGAGCAGGACCGCCCCCACTGCGGCGACGAGCGAGGGGAACGAGGCTACGCGTCGGAGTCGGGCGGGCACACCGAGGTTCTAGCGAGCTCGCGCCGCGCGGGGGAGTAACAACGGCGACGCTCAGCCCTCGTCGTGCACCAGCTCGCGCACCTGCTTGTCTCTTCCCCCGCCGCAATAGAAACGCCCCTGGGCGGCTGCCAGACCGGTGACGGGGACAGCGTCGAGTTCGAACGACTCGAGGACGTCCCCCGACTCGGCGTCGATGCGGCGCAACGCGGGCGGCTGGTCCGGAGGGTCAACCGCATGCCACAGTCCATCCTCGGCCCACGTGACCCCCGTGACGAACTCGGGAGCATTGATGGTGCGCACGACGGCCCCGGTCGCGGCATCCAGCTGGAGGATCGTCCCCCCACGGAATCGGCCCAACCACAGGTAGCCCTCCGCCCAGGTCAGTCCGGTCGCGACCCCACCTTCGGGCACCGGATACGAGAGGACAACCTCCCCGGTGTGCGGGTCGATCTTCTGAATCTGCTCGGCGCCCACCTGGTAGAGATGGCGACCGTCGAACGCTGTGCCTGCGCCCGCAGGGACCCGGAGACGGCGGATTTCTTCGCCACTGTCTGGATCCAGCGCCCGCAGCTCGTCGCCGCACGCGGCCCACAACACGGTGCCGTCGTACGTCACGCCCCCAACATGCCGCGCGTCCTCATACGGGCCGTACCGGTTTCGCACTTTCACGCCGCGCCCCATGTCATCACGATACCAGAGCCGGATTCCAGCGCTGCAGTAACATCGGTGTCGCGAACGGCTGGGACGACCGCTCAAGCATCGTGCCGAGGCAGTAGCAACGGGGTCCGCAGAGCCATGGACGGCATCAGCACCCAACGCCTCGCCTTCCCCAACCCAACCGCCGCGACCGCGCCCGATTCGACCACACTCTTGATCATGCGCTGCGCCGTGCGAACGCTGACGCCCAGCGCCGCGGCCAGGGCCGCCGTGGACCAGGCGGCACCGTCGGCGAGAAGTGCTCGGACGCTGGCCCCGGGCCCATCGAAGGGCGGCACAAGCAGCGCCACCGCACCCGCCCGCGGCCGCAAGACGTACCCCTCTCCCTCCGGCTCCACGCCTGCGACGTCCTCGATCAGGGCCCGCAAACGCCCCAACTCGACCCGCAGCTTGACGCGGTCGGTCTCCTGAATCCTTCGGGCGCCAAACACATCGAGGATCAAGGCCTCGCGCGGCGTGGGTCGCGGCCAGCTGCGTGCCAAGCCCTGAAGCAGGGCGAACGGCACCGCTCGACGGGCCAGAGATACTTCCCCGGCCGGCCCACGAACACTGCGTCGGCACGCGTCAACCACGAGCACGTCCGCACCGCGGAGAGACTCGACATCATGAAGATCGACCCAGGACTCTTCTCCTCCTTGGACGAGTCGTGCGGCAGGCTGCTCGAGGCGGTGCAGCGCCCGCTCCACTTCGACTTGCAACCCTGGTATCGGCGCCGCGGACAACGCCTCGCCGGCCCGTTCCAGAGCCAAGCGAGCGTCGGCGGCCCGCACCCGGCGGACTTCCACCTCGGCGAGCACGAGCTCCGCGATCGCCCGCAAGCGCGGGGGAGCGGTGCGACGGTCCAACGCGCTGCAGCAGGCCGCAGCATCCTCAACTCGACCCAGCAGCAGCGACCGACGGGCCAGCACCAGCGAGGCAAGCACAGCATTGTGATGATCCCCTGCCCGCCGAAGCGCTTCGGCAGCCCGAACGAGCGGCTCGCTCTGGGCGGTCAGTTCTCGGAGCGCGACCTCCACCTCGGCCAGCGCGACCTCGCACCGGGCAGCCGTCACCCCTTCGCCGGCCTCACGTGCTCGGAGCAACAGCTTGCGGGCACAGACGAAATCCCCCAGCTGCGCCATCGCTGTTCCCCGTAGCGCAAGTCCCATCGCATCCTCGCGGAGGGCGACTCGGTCGAGCGCCGCAAGCGGATCACCGCGAGTCAGGGCTTCGGCCGCAGCCGCAACACGAGGATCCACGTCTGAAGTTCTAACACCCAGGCGACCCGGCAGCTCGCGGGCACGTGTCCTCAGGGTTTGAAAAAGAAACGAGCAAACCAAGGGATCCGGTAGCCATATCGGTAGAGCATCCCTGCCCCATCGGTGAACGCCTCCGGCGACCCGCCGATCCCGTGGCCGTCGAGGAGTCGGTTGTAGCAGCTGAAGACGCCGCAGATCACGACAGCGTCATGGAGCGCGCTTTGTTCGACCCCTGCGTGGAAGGCCGCGCGTGCATCGGACTCGACCACCTTGGCAGGCTCCAAGGTGAGCTTGCGAATGTAGCGGAACAACGCGCGGTCCTTGGCCGAGACCGGCGCGCGCTCGACGTCATCAACGAGCGACTCCAGCAGGTCTGGATCGACGCCGTACTTCCGCGCGGTTTCTCGATGAACGCCGTAGCAGAACGAGCATTCGTTGAGTCCCGAGACGTACGCGGCGATGAGTTCGCGTTCGGCGGTGCTGAGCTCCGATCGACCCCGCAACACATCATGGGCAAAGCGCTGGAAGTGGCCGAATCGGGAGACGTTGTGGAACAGCAGGTGGCCGATGTGGGCCTCGGCGGGCAGGAAGTCGAAAAACGGCATGGGTGCTTGGTTCATCAAGGCTGGTTCCAGTGGGTCGGGAAGGTAGCGGCGTAGCCCGGGATCCCCTCGAGTTGAGCGACCCAGGCGTGCAGGAGGGGAAAGGGTTCGCGAAGGTCGTCGAGGCCAACGGCACGCATTGCGGCAGGGTTTTTCTCGGCGGCTCGAACCACGAGGCGCACCTCGGGAAACACGACGAGGTCGGCCGCCGTCAGCACCGAACCACACACGAACGGACCCGTCCGCAGCCTCGTCTCCAGTCGGTGCAACTCCCCGAGCATGTTTTCGGCCGCCTCGAGAAACGCCGGTTCATCCCCTGAGGACCCGCGGAACACGAGACTCAGGAACGCGTCTGCAGCGTCCCGGAGGAACTCGTCCGCATCCAACACCTGCCGCCAAACTGCGCCAGTGTGGGCAGGCGTTCGGCCCCACAGCGGTGGCTCGGGCTCCAGCGCGTCGAGGTACGCGAGGATCGCGAGGGACTCGGTCACCACATCCTCACCGTTCACGAGCACGGGGAGCCGGGCGCGCGGGTTGAGACGCAGCATTTGGGCTGTGCGGTGCTCCTGGTTCGAGACCGACAGCCAGCGGACCGTGTGCGGCAGGCGTTTGACCGCGAGAGCCAGCAGCACCCGCCAAGGCCGCGGCGCACCGCTGAAGGCGTAGACCGTGATGGGGGCGCTCATGGGTGCACCACCACGTTCGTGAAACCGCCCGGACGTGCACAGACCGCATCGAGGGCCTCATTGACCTGGGAGAGCGGGAACGCTCGGGTCTCGAAGGGGGGCAGGCGAAACGCCCCGCTTTCGAGCATCGCGACGAGTTCGTGAATCTGCGCTGGGGTGTACCCGTGCGAGCCCACCAGCGCCCGGTCGTGCGTCACGAGTGCCATGTAGTCGACGCTGAGCGGCTCGAACATCGCCCCGACGAGGACTGCCGTGCCCTCAGGCGCGAGGCAGCGAAGTCCGACCTCGACGTCGCGTGGAGCCGCGCCCCCCGACGCGTCAAGCAGGTCGACAACAATGTCGACGCCGCGGCCTCCGGTACGTTGCTCGATCTGCAGATCGAGCGCGAGCTGACCGGGTGCGACCGAGATCGTCTCGACCCTGGGGTCGTCGACCCAAGCCTCCAGTGCGGCCAGTCGCTCGGCGTTGCGCGCGACGGCGAACACCCGGTCGGCACCCAGCGCCGCGGCAAGTCCAACCGCGGGGACGCCGAGGTTCCCGGTCGCGCCGACGATGAGCACGGTCTTGCCGACCGAGACACCGCCTCGCCGAAGGGCCCGGTAGGAGACCCCAGTGAACCCGATTCGAACGCCGTCGTCGAAGCTCACCGAATCAGGGAGCGGCACGGCATTGGCCGCAGGTACCCGGACGTACTCGGCGAACCCACCGCCGTCATGGCGGCGTTGCATCTGAGCCGAGTCGGGCCCGAGCCCAAAGCCGCCGAGCAACATGAATCCGTCGCAAGTCAACGGCGCCCCACGCCGGCACCCGGCACACTGCCCGCAAGTCACGATCGGCTGCAGGTAAACCCGGTCGCCGCGGCTGAATCCGGTCACCCCTTCCCCAAGCTCCGCGACCGCGCCGCAAGTGTCCCACCCGACGACCGTAGGCAGGGACGGAAGCGCAAAGGGGCCGTGGGCACCGAAGGCGAGCCGATGATGCGGAAGCGCGGCGGTCGCGTGGACGCGTACCAGGAGCTCTCCCCGACGCACCGTCGGCTTGGGAACCGCCTCGGCGGCGAGAGGCGCCCCTGGAGCCCGTAAGACCGCGGCTCGCATCGTTCCCTGGAAGGCAGTCAGAGACCCAGTTGCCTCGTTCCAGTCACTTGTCATTCGCAAGTCATAGTTTCGACACTGGTCACTTGCAAGTAAGAAGTCTATATTTTTCCTCTGTCCTCATGGCAAGTCCACGAATCCATCGCCGCTCTCGCTGCCCCCTGGCCGCGACCCTCGACATCGTGGGTGACCGCTGGATGCTGGTGATCCTGCGCGACGTGCTGCGCTACGGTTCGGTCCGGTTCAAGCGCCTCCTCGAAGCCGACGAGCGCATCGCCACGAACGTCCTGGCAGGGAGGCTCAAGAAGCTGGAAGACGCAGGACTGCTCCGTTCCGCGCCGTACCAGGAAAACCCACCACGCCTGGAGTACATGCCGACCGAGGCTGCGTGGGCGCTGCTTCCCGCCATCGAAGCCTTGGCAACGTGGGGCAAGGCCCACCTCGACGACGTGGACCAAGGCACGATCGACTTCGGCGATCGTTGAGCAGTCTCGGAGTCGCACAAGACGCCAGCGTGGACGGCCGACTCCCCCCCGCGCGGCGTCGCTCCGGGCGAGGGGCGGACGCGTCGCCCGCTTGCCCGACGCGGTCGGGATCGATCGGGATGGCCATCGCCGGTCGGATCCCCCGCTGATCCCTTGTCACGCAATTGCCGGCGCGAACCGTGCGCTCCCCGGTCCAGTGCGCGGCACCCGACAACCCCGCTGCGGGGCCTGGAGCGTGGAGCGGCGGCAGGAGGGGTCACGTCGCGCGCTCAGCCGCCCACCACTTGTAATCCGCGTCTCCTACCGTGAGCCAGCACCCCTGGCCTGCTACGCTCAGCGGGTGATTGCGCCCGTCAGCGGTGTCCCTCGGCGCGTCCGGACCAGCCTCGGAACAATGGCCGTCGCCCTCGCCGCATGCAGCGCCCCCTCCGCCGGGCCGGCGACGCCCACCGGGCCCGTCGAGGCCACCGGCCCCGCCAAGACATCTGGCCACGCGGCCACCGAATCCGAGCCGGCGGGCACGCGCGGTATCGACGAGGCGCGCGCCAAAGAAGAAGCCGCGCGAATTCTCGACGCAGTGGCCGCGGCTCGGAACCTCGAGGCCACATCGGCTGTCGAAGTCACCGTCACCAACAAAGCGGACATTCGCGCGTTCGCGATCGAGAACATGCACGAGTACATCACCCCGGAGGAAATGGACCTCCAGGGAAGGATCAGCGCCCGTCTGGGCGTCATCGCACCAGACGCGAGCCTGGAGCAGGTCTTGCTCAACATCCTCGATGCTGGCGTGCTCGGGTTTTACGACCCCAAGAAGAAGACCCTGTTCATCGGTGACTTCATCTCCACCAACCTCCTGAGTCAGACGGTGGGTCATGAAATCGCCCATGCCCTCCAGGACATGCACTTCGAGCTCGAGCCCCGCATGAAGCCCACGCCGCATCGCGCCGACCTCGACAGCGCCGAGACGTTCCTGATCGAAGGAGGAGCGAATGCGGCGTACTTCGCCTGGGTGACCGGCGAAGACGGCCTGCAGGCGATCGACGATGCCGTGCTCGAGGCGTCGATCAACCAGAGCCTGGAGTTGGTCAGCATCATGAGCGAATCCCCAGTGATCGCGCGTGGTTTGCATCTGCCGTACACCGCAGGGGCCGCCACGGTCGTTCGCATGGTCGTGCAGGACGGCTGGAAGAGCGTGGATGCGCTCTACGACGACCCCCCGACCACGACGGAGCAGATGATGCACGTGGACAAGCTGCGGGCACGCGAACCCGCGCGCGGCATCCGCTTCGACCACGACGCCGTCTCCAAGGCGTTCGACAAACCGGTGGTGTGGCATGACGAGTTCGGCGAGGCCCAATGGCTCGCGCTGCTCGCCGACGTGGAGTCGGCGCCGATCGCCCGTCGTTCGGCGGCAGGCTGGGGCGGCGACACCCTGGTTGCCCTCGAGCGCGAAGGTGGACAGATGTCTGTCGCGTTGGCCGTCGTCATGGACGACCGCCCCGATGCCGACGAACTCGAGGCGAGCCTGCGCAAGTACGCGGACGAGCGCATCGAAGGCAGCACGCTTCTCGCCCGCAAGCGCGATACCGTCGTGTTCGTGTCCGGTATCCCCGAGGGCGCAGATCGGCAGGCCCTGACGACCGCGCTGTGGTCCGCCCTGACCGTGGATCCGCGGAAGAAAGGACAACGGTGAGCGGCATTCGCGGCTTGTTGGGCGCGGTGCAGCGCCGTGAACGGCTTGCGGACGCGGCGGTCGCCCTCGCCCAGATCGCGCTCCCGGCGGGGCTGTGGATCGCAGCCGCCGCGCTGCTGGGCATCCGCTTGCTCGGGTGGCCTCAGACGACCCTTTGGACATGCGCCCTGCCGGTTCCGCTGCTGCTGGCGTGGGCGATGCTGCGACCCCGCTCGCTCCGCAAGACCGCGCGCCGCGTCGACGAACACTACGGTCTCGGCGATCAACTGGGGTCTGCGCTCGAGTTCCGCGCCGCTCCCCCCTCCACCGACGATCCCCGCACCGCGGCGTTGGCGACGTTGTTCGCCGACAACGCAGATGGCTTGGCCGCGGGCCTCGATCCCGCCCCCGTCGTTCCGCTGAGCGTCCCCGGGCCGCGTTGGATCGACGGCGTCGGCTTGATCGCGGTCGGGGTTGCGATGCTGATCCCGGTCCCGCAAGCCCGCTCCGCCGACGTCGGATCGTGGTCTGTGATTCCAGCCGCGGTCGCGGTCGCGGGCGAGAAGGCTGGCGTCGACATGGCCCTGGCCGAGCCGCTGCGCCAGAACCTCCAAGCGCTCACCGAAGACAAAGACGAGGTCGCCGCGATCGCCAAGCGCATGCTCGAGATTCTCGACGCGCTCGAAGAAGGCACGATGGACCGCGCCGAGGCGCTGGCCGAGCTGGAGAAGCTCGAGGAGGCGTTGGCCGAAGCCGAGCAGAAGCTCGAGATCAACCTCGACGAAGACCCAGGCATGTTGGCCGACACGGTTCGCGAGCTCGCCGACGCCCTGCAAGAACACGAGATCACCGAGAAGGCCGGCGACGCGTTCGAGCAGAAGACGCCGCAAGAGGCCGAAGACGCCATGGCCGAAGCAGCCGAGGCGGCCGAGGCCGGCGGAAAAGAGACCGACGAAGCGCTCCGCAAGGCAATGGAGGAGGTGCAGCGCCGTCTCGACAAGGCCGCCAAGAAACAGGCACAGCAGCGAAAAGAGACCGACGATGCCCTCGACGAGGCCGAGCGCCGCCTTCGCAAGGAGAAGAAGCGCAAGCCGAAGGACGCCGAGGACGAAGAGCGTCGTCTCAAGAAAAAGAAAGAGCTCGAGAAGCGCGTCGAGCAGCTGCGTCGCCAGCAGAAGCGTGAACAGGAAGCCCAGCGTCGCCTGGACCAGCTTCGACGCCAGGCCAAAGATGCCGCCCGCAAGGGACAGAAGCCGGGTCAGCGCAAGCGCTCCACCCAGAAGCTATCGCGCCAAGCCTCCGAGGCCGCTCGGAAAGCCCGCGGTGCGCGTCGCAGCCAGCAGGCGCGCGACGGCATCCAAGAGGCCAAGTCGTTCATTCGCCGCGCGGGTAAGCAGGGCGAAGGGCAGAACCGCCGCCGTAAGCAGTTCAAGCGCTTCTCCAAGGCTGCAAAAGGCAAACAGGGCAAGCAAGGCAAGGACGGAAAAGGCGGCAAGCAAGGCAAATCCTCGCTTCTGGTCGAAGGCCAGGTCGGCGACGGTCCTCCGGACATGATGATGGAAGGGGACGGCCAGGGTCAGGGTCAGGGTCAAGGCGAGGGCCAGGGTCAAGGTGAGGGCCAGGGTCAAGGTGAGGGCGAAGGACAGGGCCAGGGCGAAGGGCAAGGCCAGGGCGAAGGACAAGGCCAGGGCGACGGGATGGGCGACGGAAGCCAGGATCCCCTCGGCGAGGACCGAGCACTTGCAACAAACAAGACGACCGTCCGTGTGAAGGTCAAGGAGGGCAAGGGCGTGTCCCGAGCCGAAGTCATCCGAGACTCCAGCCAGAAGGGCTTCGCCACCGAGGCCTACCGCGACATCTACACCGACTACCGTGGGTTCGCGCAGAGCGCGATCGACAACGAAACGCTTCCCGCCGCGAGACGCCGTGCCGTGCGTCGGTACTACCAGCTCATTCAGCCGCGCGAGTAGCCACTCTCTCTTCGACAAAGCAACTTCATGACCGCCGCTGCTGCGAATCACCAAAACGAAATCGAGGCCCTTCAGCGTGACCTGGCCGCACTCACCGAGCAGATCGGCAAGGTCATCGTGGGGCAGGAGAACGTCATTTCGGGCGTCATCACGTGTCTGCTCGCGGGGGGCCACGGTCTCCTCGAAGGCGTCCCGGGCCTGGGAAAAACCCTCCTCATCCGAACGGTCGCAGACGCCGTCGACCTCGACTTTGCGCGGGTCCAGTTCACCCCCGATCTGATGCCCGCGGATATCGTCGGGACCTCCGTGCTTCGGCAAAACGAAGCCGACAGCCGCGGCGGCATGCTGGAGTTCCAACCCGGACCGGTGTTCTCCAACATCCTGCTGGCGGACGAGATCAACCGGGCCACACCCAAGACCCAGTCCGCGTTGCTCGAGGCGATGGCCGAGGGCACGGTCACGGCCGCCGGCGAGACCCGGCCCCTCCCCCAGCCGTTCTTGGTGCTCGCCACCCAGAACCCCCTGGAGATGGAGGGCACCTACCCGCTGCCCGAAGCNNTACAAGATTCAGGTCAACTTCCCCACGGAGGACGACCTCATGCAGATCCTCGACCGCACCACCGGCACGCACCACACAGACGTCAAGCCCGTCGTCAATGGCGAGCGACTCCTGGAGATGCGAGCACTGGTCCGGGCGATGCCCGTGACCGAGAGCCTCACCCGCTACGTGGTTCGAGTCCTGCGGGCGACCCACCCCGATGACGCCCGCGCGCCCGAGCTGGTCAAGCGCTACGTCCGGTTTGGCGGCAGCCCACGGGGTGCCCAGTCCATCCTGCTCGCCGCCCGTATCCGGGCCTCGTTGCACGGCCGCTCCCCGAGCACCGACGACGTCAAGGCGGTCGCCCTGCCCGCGCTTCGACACCGCGTCATCCTCAACTTCGAGGGAGAAGCCGAGGGCATTTCGATCGACGACTGCATCGGCCAGGTCCTCGAAGGCGTGCCGAAAGACTGAGGTCCAAACGCGTGGGTCTTCGCGAACGTATCTTCGGCGCTCCCAAGGCGTCCGCTCCGTCGTCGGACGACTTGTTTGACGAAGCCTTCTTGGCGCGCCTCGAACTCCTACAGGTGATCGCACGGCGGCTCTTTCGCGGGCGTCAGCGCGCCGAACGAAAGACTCGGAAGGTCGGGAGCGGCATCGAATTCGCCGACCACCGCCCGTACTCCCCGGGCGACGACATTCGCAACCTCGACTGGAACGTCTACGTCCGGTTGCGGCGCACGCTGATCCGGCTGTTCGAAGAGGACGAGGACCTTCCCATCCGGGTCGTGGTCGACGTGAGCGACTCCATGTGCCTGCGCGGCGGCGCCAAGCTCCGCTATGCCCAACAGGTCGGCGCGGCGCTGGCCTACGTCGGACTCGCCAACCTCGACCGGGTCGGGCTCACGTGCATGAGCCAAGACAGCCACGTCACCCTGCCCGCCATCCGCGGCAAGGGACGAATCTTCCGGGTCTTCGACTTCCTCAAGACGGCACAGACCGGGGGCGCCACCGACATTCGCGCCGGGTGCAGCCGTGTCGCCGCACAAAGCAGCCAGCCCGGCCTGACCATCGTGCTCTCGGATTTCTATGACCTCGAAGGGGCGTTCGAAGGCCTCAACATGCTGCGCTTCCGCAAGCACGAGCCCATCGCGATCCAGATCATCGATCCCGCCGAGGCCGACCCGACCGGCTCGGGCTTGCGCGGCGATGTCCGGCTGCTGGACTGCGAAGGAGACACGCAGCGCGACGTCACCTTGTCGCCACGCGCGTTGGCCTCCTACGCAGAGGCGCACGAACGCTTCTGCGCGCAACTGCAGACAAACTGCCGCACCCGCGGCATCGGGTACGTACGCGCCAACATCGACACCCCGTTCGATGATCTCGTGCTCCGCATGTTTCGTCAGGGGGGCATCCTGCGATGAGCTTCTCCGGGTGGAGTCTCTCCCAGCTCGGCGTGCTGTTCGCGGTTTGCGGCGGCGCGATCACGCTGCTGTATTTGCTCCGCATGCGACGGCGGAAGGTCGTCGTTCCGTTTGCCGCATTGTGGGAACGGGTCACGCGAGACTCCGAGAGCCGAAAGATCTGGCGCCGCCTGAGGCGACTGCTGTCGTGGCTCGTTCAGCTTCTGCTCCTCGCGATGATCGTCGCGGCGATCGGAGATCCGCGAACCAACGCATGGGTTCGCGACCCAATGACCGTGGCGATCGTGGTCGACGCGTCAGCATCGATGGCGGGGCCCTCCGAGGCCGAACTCGACGACGAAAGCCCCGGACGCCGCATCGACGCCGCGAAAGCACGCGCGGCCGCCCAGGTCCGGGGCCTGGGTCCCTCGGACCGCGCGGTGATCATCGTCGCGGCACAAGAGGTCTCCGTCGCCAGCCCGCTGTCTGGGGATATCTCAGCCCTACTCGCAGGCATCGATACGATCGAGCCGAGCCATGGAGAAGCCAACCTGGGCGGCGCGCTGACGCTGGCCGGACACGCAGTGCGCGGCAACCCCGGGGCGCAAGTCCTCGTGTTGACCGACGGTGCGCTCAACGTGGCGGGTGCGGATGCCCTGCGGCAATGCATCGACACTGAAACCATCCGTTGCGAGGTCGACACCCACAGCGGTGCGGCTGACAACGTGGCGATCACCGCGTTTGCGGCCCGCCGGTACCCCGAGGCACGCGACAAGCTCGAGGTTTTGGCCGAGGTGCAGAACCTGGGCGACAGCGTCGCCACCATCACGCTCGACGTCACCGCAGACGGTGTCTCGGTGGGGCGCCGCCCGTTGACCCTTGCACCCGGAGAGACCAAACGCGAGGTCCTCTCCGACCTCGATGCCGCGCGCTCCCGGTTCGAGGCTCGCCTCTCGGCCGACGAACCCGAGGTGCTGGGTCCGAACTTCGACGACATCGCGTTCGCGGTGGTGCCACCGCTCTCGCCCCTGCGAGTGGCGCTCATCAGCGACGGTAGCAACCTGTTCCTCGACGCCGCGCTGCTCAACCTCGGCGATCACGTCCAGCTCGATGCTGCGGAGGGCGAGGACCCCGACCTCGCCGAGTACAACCTCGTCATCTTCGACGTCGGCAACAATCCCCTGCCCGCGACGCTTCCGCGAACACACCTTGCTGTGTTCGACCCGTGGAGGTTTGAAGACTCGCCCTTCCCCATCGCCAAGGCTCGCGACGTGGCGCGTCCGTTCCTCACCGAGCAAGCGCGCAAACACCCACTGCTCGAGTTCGTCGTCTTCAAGGACGTCAACATCGGCCGAGGCACCACGTTCGCCCTGCAACCGGGCGATGACGCATTGGTGCGGTCCTTGGGAGACCCGATCGTCGCCCTTCGTGAGGACGAGTACATTACCCTGGGCGTCGGCTTCGATCCGCGCCAGTCGGACTTCCCGATGCGGATCGCGTTCCCGCTCTTCATCGACAACCTCGTTCGCTACGTCGAGCAACGCACGCCGGGCTTCGTCGCGAGTGCTCCGCTGGGCCTGAGCCAAGCGATGGGCCTCGCCGACCTGGGGCTCTCTGCCGAAGGCATGAGCCGGGTCGCGGTCCAGGGCCCTCACGGTGAGCCACAGGTCCGCCCGGTCGAACGCGGACGCTTCCGCATGCGTGCCCTCGTTCCGGGCATCTACACGGTTCGTGCCCTCGACGGGCCAACGAGCGGGGCCCAGGTCGAGGTTGCCGTCAACCAGGCCAACTCCGGCGCCTCGGACCTGCACTCGGTGTTGGGCGAGATGGACCTGCCCCCCGAGGCCGAGGCAGGGTCCGCGCCCGATCCCGCGCCCCTGACCGAGGGACCGCTGTGGACCGCTCTCATGCTTGCGGCCGCGGCTCTCATCGCCCTGGAGTGGGCGACGTATCATCGGAGGGTCACCGTATGAGCGTTCGTGATGGCATGCGAGCGGCCCTCCGGCACCCCGCGGTCGACGTCGCGATCGGCGTGCTGTTGGGCGGTGTGGCCGTCGGCCTACTCCTCCTGCTCGCGCCGTGGCCAACCGCGTTCTCCATCCGGCTCCCCAGCGCCCTGGCCGAGCTTCTCGGGGCGACCGCGGGAACCGACCCGGTCGCGGTGTTGGCAAGACCCGAGGCGCTGTGGCTCATGCCCGCCGCGGTCCTGCCCTACCTCATTCTCGTCCTTCGTCGCTCGCTGGTCGACGTACCGGGGCTGCAGGTCATCGTTCAGCTTCTCGCGCGCCTCGCCGTGCTCATGGCCGTCGCAACAGCCCTGGCCCAGCCCAGCCTGCGCAGCCCGATCCGAGGCAAGACGCTCGTGTTCGCCGTCGACCTCTCCGACAGCATCGATGACGCCCAGCTTGCCGAAGCGCGCGCCCTGGTCACCACCGGCTTCGCCCAACTGCAGGCCGAAGACACGGCCGACATCGATCCCGAGGACCGGACTCGGCTGGCCGTGGTGACCTATGCCGAGCGCGCGGAAGTCCACGCGGTCGATCTCGACACATCGATCGACGACCTCCTCAGGCGCCCCGAGGCCGCGCTGGGCAGCGACCATGCCAGCGCGTTGCGGCTCGCCGCCGCGCTGATCGATCCTCAAACCGAGGGGCGCATCGTCCTGCTGACCGACGCAGGAGGCTCCCTTGCCGAGCGCGAGGACCTCTCGGGGGCCACCGCCGAGCTCGCAGCGCGCGGGGTCGCCGTGCACGTGCGCCGCTTCGAGCCCGCGGCACGCGGCGACGTTCTGGTCGAGGCCGTCCATCTCCCGGCCGAGATGAGATTGGGGGAGACCTTCAACGTGGCGGTGGACGTGTTCTCGACCGCCGCGGGGTCGGTGAAGCTCGCGCTCAAGCGCGATGGCCTGGCCAACCCGCTGCAGCCGTTTGCAGAGGTGACGCTGCGTGGGGGTGCACAACAGGTCACGTTCGAGGCCCGGGTGACCGAGCCGGGTCCGGTCGTGTTCGAGGCCGAGCTGGACCCCGACTCCCTCGACGGGCCGGACAACCGACGGACCGGCAACGACGCCGCCGCGGTCGCAGGCGAAGTCCGGGGACGACCCAAGGTCCTGCTCGCGGGCTCGGGTGGCAACGCCCCGCTGGCATCGGCCCTGCGCTCGGACCACCTCGATGTGACCGTCACCACCGGCGCAGAGGTCCCCGAAACCTTCGAAGGCCTACGCGCATTCGACCTGGTCATGTTCTCGGACTTGGCCGCCGGTGCCGTCAGCACAGCCTCCAAACAGGCGCTCAAGCAGTACGTCGTGGACCACGGCGGCGGCTTCATCATGGTGGGCGGTGACCAGTCGTTTGGCATGGGCGGATGGGGCCGCGGCACCGTCGGCGAGATTCTCCCCGTCCGTTTCGAGGGCGAGCGACAACGCGAACAGCCCAAGCTCGCACTGGTCCTGGTCATCGACAAGTCTGGGTCGATGTCCTCGGAGGACAAGCTCGACCTGGTCAAAGAAGCCTCTCGCGCCACCGCTCGGACGCTCGACCCGAGCGACGAGATCGGCGTCATCGCCTTCGATTCCAGGCCGCACAACCTCGTGCGACTGCAGCCCGCCTCCAACCGGATCCGGATCAGCTCCGACATCCGGCGGCTCACCTCAGGAGGAGGCACCAACGCGCTGCCCGCCCTTCGAGAGGCCTACCTGCAGCTCGCAGGCAGCAACGCCCTCGTCAAACACGTCATCCTGCTCAGCGACGGCCAGAGCCCCGAGAACGGAATCTCCGCGTTGTTGGGTGACATGCGCGATGCCGACATCACCGTCTCCTCGGTCGGCGTCGGTGCCGGTGCCGGAAAGGACCTCTTGCGCCGCGTCGCACGACGAGGCCGTGGGCGCTTCTACTACAGCCATGACGGCACCGACGTCCCGCGCATCTTCTCTCGGGAGACCCGCGAGGTGACCCGCAACGCCGCCAAGGAACTGGCCCTGTACCCGCGCGTCGCCAAGAACGTTCAAGCGCTACGAGGCATCGACTTCTCCGGCGCGCCGGGCCTGCGCGGCTTGGTCCCGGTGAAAGCCAAGGCGATGACCGAGACCCTGTTGCGCACCCACCAAGGCGACCCGCTCCTGGTTCGCGGCCGACGTGGTTTGGGGCGGACCGCCGCCTTCGCCAGCGACGCGAAAGCCCGCTGGGCCGCAACGTGGCTGTCGTGGAGCGGGTTCGCCAAGCTGTGGTCGCAGCTGGCCCGCGACACCATGCGGCAGGGTGCGAGCCTGCTCGGTGGCGCGAGCCTGGCCGTGACCCCGTCCGGGGAAGGTGGCTACGCCGTCTCGGTCGATGTCGATGCGGTCCGCGGTTTTGCCAACGACCTTCAGGGCGAGCTCGAGGTCCTGGACCCCTCCAAGGCCGAAGACGACCCCGAGCGGATCGTGACTGTTCCGCTGCGGCTGTCCGCACCCGGTCGATATGTCGCCGACGTTGGAGCGGTCGAGGCAGGCCAACGCCTGGTCAAGGCCCAGCTCTACGACGTCAGCCAGGAGCCGCGCCGGTTGGCAGCCGAGGCGGTGTCGCAAGTTTCGGTCCCCTACCCCACCGAGCTCCTTCCCAGTGCGGCAGGCGACCCAAGCGACGTCGAGGGTTTGTCCGTCGCCAGCACCACAGGCTCACTGCTCTCCGTCGTCGAAGACGCTGGCGACCCCGGGGGGCGTGAGCGACAAAAGCCACTGTGGCCGTGGGTCCTCGCCGGCCTCGTGCTCCCGCTGCTCATCTTCGACCTCCTGCTCCGGCGGGTCTCGTTCGGCTCCCGCCGCGTCACGGTCTAGGGGCCGCTGCGAAGAGCTGCTCACAGCAGCTTGTTCCGCGGTGGCACAACCCGTTCCGTTGGCACACTCGAATGCCATCGGCAGGGTCCCCGCCACCCGCGCGGACAGACGGCGCCCCTCGACTTCGAACCCGCGGAGCGCCTGCCGTCCCGACCGCCCACAGCGCGTCGCCAACGGGCGACGAACCGCCGATTTGAGAGTGTGCGGGTGGATGAGGTCACGCTGGGCTGCGCCAGTCGCTCCGCCCCGTACGGTCGGCGACCGGCGCTGGGAGCGAGCATCCCGCTCCCATTGCCCGGCTGCATCGTGTTAAACATCGTCCCATGGCTAGGTTCGTCGCGCTGCTTCGAGGCATCAACGTTGGGGGCAACCACACACTCCCCATGGCCGACCTCCGGACCCACTTCGAAGAAGCGGGCGCGACAGCAGTCGAGACGTACATTCAAAGCGGCAACGTGGTGTTCGAAGCACCCGCTCGCCAAGGCGCGAAGCTTGCCCAGAAGGTCGCCCACGCAATCGAGCTATCCACCGGGTTCTCCGTGCCGATCGTGGTCCGAACCGCCGAAGCTTGGAACGCCCTGGTTGAAGGGAACCCCTTTGCTGCCGAGGCCGCAAAGGACCCCAAGCGGGTGCATGCGATGCTGCTCGACCGCACGACCACCAAGCCGGTCCGCGCAAAGTTCGAGCCCGACTGCCGCCTCGGCGAACGATTCGAGATGCTCAGGGACGCGTTGTACGTCGACTATCCCAACGGGAGCGCCCGCTCGAAGCTCGACGTGACCTACTCGGACCGGGTGCTGTCGTGCACCACGACCGCCCGTAACTGGCGGACCATCGTCGCGCTCCAGAACCTCGTCAACGCATCTTGAGCCGCCCTGGAGTCCGGCGCCCTTGCTGCTACGCTCCCGGCATGCGCTTGCAATCCAGCTTCGTCGCGTTGGGGATACTCGCGGCCTGCAGCTCAGGGCCGGGCGCACCGGGCAGTGGCGACGCAACCGACGCAGCGAGCAGCGGTTCGCCGACCGCCGAAACCGGCGCCCCTGGGACCTTCGTCGGCCTGTCGTTCGAAACCGTGGAGGCCGAAGGCAACTGGGGCATGATCACGGACGCCCGATTCATCCCGGGTACCGACGAGTTGTTGGTGCTGGAGAAGTCCGGCCGCGTCGGGCACCTTCGGCTCGAAGGCGACCGGTTCGCGCTGCTGGGGAGCTTCATGTTGGAGGGTGCCTACTCGGTACTCGACTGCGGTCTCATCTCCCTGGCGCTCGACCCCGACTTCGACACCAACGGGTTCTTCTACGTAGGCATGTGCGCCTCCGAGCAGCAAAGCGAGATCCATCGTTACACGTTCGAAGCGTCCGACTACGGCTCCGTCCCGGCGAGCGCTGCGTTGATCCTGGCCGTCGGCGATCCTGATGCCCCCAAGCCCTGGCACAACGTCGGCTCGATCGGCTTTGAGCCGGACGGCACGATGTGGGCACTGTTCGGCGACAAGAAGGTCGACGCAAACGGCCAAGACACCACCAACGCGCTGTCGGCCCTGGTCCGTCTCATCCCCAACCGCGAGCCCACCGGCGAGGGCTACACCGTCCCCCCGGGGAATGCGTTCGCCTCCGAGGACGAAGGGCACCCCCTGGTGTACGCGACGGGACTGCGCTCTCCATGGAAAGGCATCCGCGACTCCGCCGGGCGATTCTGGTTCGGAGACGTGGGCGCCAATACCTTTGAGGAGGTCAACGTCATCACGCAGGCCGGCCAAAACTTCGGATGGTCCGCGGCAGAAGGTCCGTGCGAGCAGGGCTGCTCCGATTTCATCGATCCGGTCTTGCAGTGGCCACACGCGGGCGTGAGCACCTACGCGGCGCAGGACCCCGATGTTGTTCCGACCAACGCTCGGGTCGCCTACGTCGCGCTCGAGGTCCAGGCACACGACAACGACCCCTACGCGGGGGCGCTGGATGGCCACGTCTTGTTCGGGGACTACTGCCAGGGTTGGGTTCGCGGCGCCCAGCTGGACAGCGCCGGAGCCGTCGTCGCCGACATGCACCTGGGGCATTTGTTCGTGCCCAGCGCCTGGGTCCGCGGTCGCGATGGTTTCATCTATGCCGCGACCTTCGGCAAATGCGAGACGCCCAGCATCGACGAGGACGATCCTCCAGCGAGCGTGTTTGTCCGCGCCCTCCCCGTGTTCGAGCCGTGACTGCGTGAGACACGCCAGGCCTCGAGCCACCCGCTCGGGCCACCGCCAGGTCCGTGCGATGCTCCCGGCACCATGAGAGCTCTGCTGCTGTGGACCCTCGTCGCCGCGAACGTCACCGCGTGTGACCGTTCCACTCCCCCGCCCGAAACGCCGCCCGCCACCGCACCCGCGCCGGTCTCGAGCGCGCCGGCCCCGACGGAGCCAGAGCCGCAAGATGCCCCGGTCGCCGTGGCGACACGCCCGGTCGCAGGAGAGGTGGCCTACGTCGAGCGCATCTTGGGCCACGCGAAACCGGAAGACACCCTTCCGATGATCATCGCGATCCACGGCCTCGGCGACGACCCCGACAACTTCGCCCATCTCTTCGACACCTACGGGGGAGAAGCCCGACTAATTCTCCCGCAAGGCGTCGACCCGACGGAGGGCGGCGGCTGGTCCTGGTTCCCCATTCGCGCCCGCTCGAACGATGTGGAAGGCCTGGCGGGAGGGATCAAAGCATCCGCCGACAAGCTCGCGGTGGCGATCGCGTCGCTGCGGGAGTCGAGGCCGACCCAAGGGGCACCGATCGTCACAGGGTTCAGCCAAGGCGGCATGCTCGCCTTCACCCTCGCCATCCAACACCCCGAGCAAGTTGGCTTCGCGATTCCCGTAGGCGGCTGGCTCCCGCCCCCGCTTTGGCCGGAGGCAGGACCGACCGCGACGCATCCCGACATCGTGGCCCTTCACGGGACCGCCGACAATGCCGTGCGGTACGAGCCCACCAAGGAGGCGATCGATGCCCTCGTCGCCAAGGGCTACGCCGTCACGCTCAAATCCTATGAGGGGGTGCGGCACGCCATCCCGCCTCAAGAGCGCACCGACCTCTTCGACTTGCTCGACGATGCACTCGCCACCGCGCGGGGAGAGAAGCCCACGCCCGCGCCGTAACGCTCGCAGTGATCCGACACGTCTTCAACGTGCGCGCCCCTCCCCCGGCGGTGAGCGGGGGCGTGCCTCAGCCGCAAAAGTCGTAGTAGTCGACGCCGAGGTCTTGGAAGCGTTCGTCGTAGGTTTCGCCCACCCGCGAGACCACAAAGCCCGGGGGTTCGGGCAGCCCGTCCACCGCAGCGCCATCGTGAAGCGCTTCGTACTGCTCGCGCGTGAGATCATGGGCGCCCTGGAGCGAAGCTGTGAAGTCGAGCTTTGCAGCGGCCTCCCGCCAGTGCGCCGCCACGGTCATCGGAATCGCCTCGGCGGCATCTCCTGAGCCATACCCCACGGCCAGCAGATCACGGCCTGCGAGCTCGCGGTCTTCAGCGTGGGCGGCCTCGAACGCTGCGCCCAGCCATCCGGGGAGCGACGCCGTGTAGAGGTTGCCGAGGTCAGCGGTGATGGTGTTGCCCAGACGCAGCTTGCTGCTGGCGAACGCCTTGAACGCCGGACTCCGACGGAACACCCGGGTCAGCGCCATGAATGCGGGAAACGGTGCCGCCGCGATTCCGTCGGCTTTCACCCGAGCGTACAGGTCCGGCGCCATCTTGATCTCTTCGTAGACCTGCGCGGGGTCCAAGTCAGTGCCCTCACACATCGGCGCAAGCGCTGCCGCCCCCCCATCCTTCGCCGCCGACCACACCAAGACGGCCGCCATCGCCTGCATGGGCATGTGCTCGTACGGGCGATGGCAGCAAACCGCAGCCACACGATCATAGAAGTCCGCGCGGGGACCCTCGACGCGCTCAAACATTGCGTCGATGGCACGCACCGTCGCTTCGACGTAGCACTGTGTCGAGTACGTCCCGTTGAAGATCGGGAAGTCGTGCAGGCGCTGCGTGGCCTGGGCGTATGACGGATCGCGGTGACGCGCGAAGGGCTTGCGGAAGTCGAGTCCGCGGTACGCAGACGCCGATCCGCTTCGATCCAGATTCAGGTGACACAGCGCCGGATCGGTGTCGAGCAGCATCGCGACCGCTCCTGCGCCTTGGGTCTGCTCACCGGTCGAGCCCCGCTCATACTCGGCGATGTCTGAGGCCACCACGATGGCACGACGTCCCCGCCCATCCGCACCCAGGTAGCGTGCCGCGGCCTTGAGCGCGTAAACCCCACCGAGGCAGGCGTGCTTGAACTCGGGGACCTCGCATGTCCGGGCGACAGGCCCCCGGCCACGTCCGGGAAGAACCTCGTCGAGCATGCCTCGCACCAGGACTGCGCCAGCCGCGTTGTCCGTGCTGGACTCGGTCCCCAGCGCGAGCATTCCGATGTCAGCCGGGTCGACGTCGAAGCGCTCGATCAGATCGAGCACCGCATCCGCCGCGAGCGTGTAGACGTTTTGCCGAGGCGAACACACCCGAAAACTCCGCCCGACCACCGCCTCGACCTTCGAAGGGTCGGCGTCGGTCCACTCCGCCCACGCCGCGAGCGGAACCCGCAGTTTCGGGACTTGGAGAGAGAAACCACTGATTCCTGGTGCACGTGTCATCGAGCGTTCCCGATCGCAAGACCTCGGCGGAGTCACCCGGCTGCGATTCGGGCGCTACCCTGCGCGTTGCGCCACAGCCGTGCAACCGTCACCAGGAGCGATGGTGATCACCGTCACCCACAGTGTTACGGTCGAGCGATCGCGGACGACGATGCTCCGAGGACACCGACTCTTGAACTCGACTTCCTTCGCGCTTGTGGGCGCTCTCACCCTTGCCGCATGTAGTTCCGGCACCGCGGGGAACAGCGGAACCTTCGACCCATCGCCCTCGACGTCGCAGAACGACACCGACGCAACCGCCACCATCACGACCGGTGGCGACGACGACGACACGGGCACCTCCGGTGAAAGCTCGGGCGGGATCCCGCCGACCACCGAGACGACCGTGACCGACGGGTCGTCGTCGACGGGGGATGTCGCGGACACGCCTGCGCTGCTCCAGTGGACCCTCGGCCAGCCCTCCCTCGACTACGGAGACATCCCCGTGGACGGTGCGGCCTCCAGTCTCATCGTCCTGGAGAACGTCGGCGGCCACACGGCGACCTCCATGGCCACCGGCACGATCCCCGGCGACTTCTCCTTTCCCGGCGGCTACCCGGGCACCGAAGGAACCTGCGGCACAGAGTTGGAAGCTGGGCAGACCTGCCGGCTTGACCTCCGTTTCGGGCCAACCCGGATTGGGCCCGTCCAGTCCACGCTGCTCATCGAGTACTACGACGGGGTCAACCTGGCGGCGCCAACGACCACCGAAGCCCTGACCCTGCTCGGTGCGGGGCAAGGCGAGTCGCCGAACTTGCTGGTCAACGGCGATGCCGAGTCTGGGAACACCGAGCACTGGACCGTGCCGACCGGACTGCCCAGCTGGACCACCACAGGCACCGCGTTCGGCGGCTCGTTTGCGTTCGCACCGACGGGAGCGTTCGGCGTCGCGGTCCTCGATCAGAGTGTCGACCTGAGCAACTGGCAGGACGACACATCGATCGCAGGCTTGCGCTACCGCGTGCGCGCGCGTACGCGGACCGCCAACCCAGATCACAGCTACCGGGTCTACATCGACCTCGGCGACGATTTCGTTCCACTCGTCAATGGGTCGGAGGCGAACTGGACCCTGGTCGAGCAGGCCAACGCCCTTCCGCTGGAGACACCCGAGGCCACGGTCCGCATCGAGTGTGCGAACAACGTGTTCTCCGGGGGCCCCTGCGATGTCGTCTTCGACGATGTCACGCTTCAGCTCGTGTATCCGTAGTCCCCTCGGAGGTCCCGGCGGACGAAGCGTGACGGCCCAGAACCCAGGCCGTCGCGCCCAACACGACCTGCACGCTCCCTGCGAGCGCGAAGACGCCCGACCAACCCAACGCCGCCAGTCCGCCCGCCGCCAGGCCGGGAACCCAGGCGCGCGGGGCGTTGAGCAGCGACATGAACACCGCGTAGTGCGTGGCGCGGAAGCGAGGGTCCACGTGGCCCATCAGCCACGCGTACAAACCCACGTACATCAAGGCCGTCGCCCCGGCCTGCAACACGACGAAGCCGTAGACGAACCCCGGCCACACCCACGCCGGCTCCGCCCCAGCAAAGAGCAGCCACAGCCCCCCGAGCAGCGCACTCCCCAGTGCAGTCGCGCGGGCGTGTCCAAGCCGGTCCACACCGACAACCGCGATGCCGTACCCCACGACCTGCCCGCCCAGGTTCGCCCATGGCAGGATTCCGGTGACCCTCGGCAACCCCCAGCCCAGTCGATTGACCAGAAACTCGCCCGCCAGCGCGGACGTGAAGACGTCCGCGACGAGAAACACGCTGGCAAGCCCGCCAACGAGCCACGTCGTGGGTGAGCGTAGGAGTCCAGCGAGCCCCTCTTGCCGAGCCTGAACCGACGCTCGAACGTTCGAGCGGAACGCCCACACGCCGCCGAGCAGGACGAACCCCGCTAAACACGCAAGCGTCGTCCCCAAGCCACTCACGCTGAGCACCATCCCCAGCCCCACCGTGCCCAGCAGCGTGCCGCCGACCTGGTGGCCGCCCCACATCGCACCGTTGGCCCGACCGCGATGCTCCGCCGAGACCGTATCGATCGCCAACGCGTCGGCGGAAACATCTTGCGCCGCGAGCAGCAGGTTGATGCCCAACCACGCCACGCCCAGCCCTGAGAACCAAGGGAGCCCCGGGCCCAGACCCGCCAGCCCAAACAACACGACCGAGAGCAACACCATCGAAAGCCCGGCCACCCTCGCCGCCCCCGGACGGAGTCGGTCGAGCGCGACCGCGACCGGAAGCTTGAGCACCCAGGGAAGACTCGCGAAGGCCAGGATCCCCGCCTGCTCCTCGAGCGAGACCCCGCGTGCGGCCAACGCCGGGATCAAGACCCCGGTCGTGAAGCCGAAGACCGCGCCCTGCACGGTGTACAGCCCGGCAAGCAGGGGCAACGAGCTGCGAGGGCGATCCACCGTCACGCTGAGCGTATCACCGCCCGAGACGGGTCAGGCGGCGCAACCAAGTCAGCGCCCCGCTGCGCAGGTCGTCGAGATACGTGTACGTGACGGGCACGACGACAAGCGTGAGCACGGTGGCGGTCGTCATCCCTCCGACCAACGCTTTTCCGAACGGGCCGTACGGAATGCCCTCGCCCGTGTACGCGCTGAAGGCCAGCGGCAGCATACCCCCGATGGTCGTCAGGGCCGTCATCATGATCGGCCGAAAACGCAGCTCCCCGGCTGCCACGATCGCCGCGTCACGACTCAGACCATCGCGGCGAGCTTGGTTGACGAAATCGATCAGGACGATCGCGTTGTTCACCACGACACCGAGCAGCAGCACGATGCCAATACCAGCCAGCGCGTCGATGTGCTCGCCCGTGATGAACAAGAACCACCACACGCCGACGAACGACAGGGGGATCGACGGCAGGACCGACAGCGGCAGGACCACCGACTCGAACAAGAAGCCCATCAACAAGAAGATGAAGATCGACCCGAGCAGCAGCGCGCCGCCCAGGTCTCGCTGCATGTCGTCGACGCTCTTCTGTTCTCGATCTGCGTCGAAGCTGAGTCCTTCGGGGAGCTCGTAGTCCTCGAGGTAGGCGACCACCCGTTTGGCGGCCGGCATGCGCTGCTCGGGGTCGAGTTCGAGGCGGATGAGCGCACCCACGCGTTTGTTGCTCCGGGTGAGCCTCGACTCGCCCTTGCGGACCTCCTTCTCGGACAACACCGAGATCGGGACCGTACTGCCTGAGACGCTCGGAACCCGATACCCCAACAGCTGGTCGACGTTCCGCCGGTCGTCCTCGCGGTAGCGCAGCCGAACATCCACCTCTCGCTCCTCGGTATGAAAACGCGGCAGCGGCGTGCCTCGGATCGCGTAGGCCACGGTGTTGGCGACCACCTGTCCGCTGACACCAAAGCGCTCGGACATCGTCCGGTCGATCGACAGCGCGAGTTCGTTGCGGCGTCGGTCGTCCCCGCCGAACTGCTTGAGGCCAATGACGCCCTCCAACTCGAGCAGCTGCTCCTCCAGCCGCTCTCGGGCGTCTTGAACACGTTCGTGGTCGTTGCCGTAGATCACCACGGGGAACGAGTCGTCGCGACCACCGTCGGCGTCTCCAAACTGAGAACGCTTGCGCCAGCCCGGCGGTGTGGGGAGGGAGTCCGCGAGTTCCTTGGCAACCGTCTCGAAATCGGGCTCTCCGGGCTCGGGCGGCTGGAAGAAGATCTGCACTCGACCGGACTGCTCGTCGAAGCCCACGTAGGCTCCATCCACCTTCGACTCCGGCGGCATGTCGTTCATGCGCGTCTCGATCTTCGAGAAAAAGGCGTTCGCCTCCTCCAACGTGGTGTCCGAGGGCATCGAGTAGTTGACGGTGATGTTGCGGGTGCCGAACTCGTTGCCCGAGTTGCACTGCACCGCCATCGCCGGGACCACCATCGAGGCCATCGCCAGCAGGGACACCACCACGACATCGAAGCGCCGCCGCAAGACGAGCCGCAGCAACCTGACGTAGGCACGCCCCAGTCGGCCCATGGTCTGGTCATACAGCCATCCGATGGAGTGTTTCCAAACGTCATCGACGCGGCGGAGCGAGGCTCGCCACCCGGTGACCGGGGGGCGCTCCGCGTCGTCGCCATCGTCGGCCAGCAGCGTCGCGGAGCTGAGCGGGATCAGCACGAGCGCCACAAACAGGCTCGCGACCAAGGACACGCACACCGGCGTGACCATCCGGACCATGAAGAACTGGGTCGGCCCGCTGGAGAGCAGCGCGGCGGGAAGGAACACGACGAGCGTCGTCATCGTCGCGAGGGTGATTGCCAGTCCAACCTCGCTCGCCCCCTGGAGCGCCGCCGCGTAGGGACCCAGGCCCCGCTTGCGGTACCGGCCAATGTTCTCCGCGACCACCACCGAGTTGTCCACCACCAAGCCGATGCAGATCATCAGGCCGATCAGGGAGACGAGGTTGACCGTCTGCCCCGAGAAGTACATGAACGGCAGCGCCAAGAAGAGCGACAGCGGGATGGCCAGCGAGATGATGACCGTCAGCCTCAGCCGTCGAAGGAAGAACAAGAGCACGCACAGGGCGAGGATCCCTCCCTGTTTTCCCGAGTCGACGACTTGCTGGAGGCTGTAGCGGATCGTATCGCCCTGCACGAAGATCGACTGCACGGTCACCCCTTGAAGCAGAGGATCCGTCTGCGCTTGCTCGACGACGGCTTTGATCTTCTCGCTGACGTCGACGGTGTTGGCGGTCGACTCCTTGACGACGAACAACACCAGCGAGGGACGGCCTCGGTAGCGGTCGTAGCGGGTGCGCTTGGGGAAGTCGAAGGTGACGGTTCCGACGTCCCGCAGCCGAACGCCATTGGGCCCGACGATCAACTCCGCGATGTCCTCTGGGGCATCCCAAGACGCGACCGAGCGCAGCATGTACTGCCCCTCGTCTTCTTCGAGGGTCCCGCTGGCCATCGTGAAGTTGGACGTGCCCAGCGTTTGCGCGATGGCCACCATGTCGAGCCCATGGGCTTCGGCGAGACCGCGGTCGATCTCGATGCGGACCTCTTTCTTCTCCTCGCCCCAAACGTTGACCAGGCCAACACCTTCGATGCGCTGCAGGGGACGAATGAGCGCTTGCTCGATCACCCCTTGGGGGTCGGGCAGGTCCGCATCCCAAGCCACCGAGTAGAACGCGACCGGAATCGCTTCGGCGGACTCCTTGCGAATCTCGACCTTGTCGACCTCGTCGGGCAGGTCGGCTCGGACCCGCGCGATGCGGTCTCGTACTTGCCGATAGGCGATGTCCATGTCGACATCGTTCTTGAACACGATGGTGATCGAGCTGCTGCCCGACGTCGAGGTGGCGCTGATCTGATCGATGCCCGGCGTCGTCGCGACCGCGTCTTCGAGCGGACGCGTAATGCGTTCTTCAACATCCTTGGCGGTGGCGTCCGGATACTCGGCGGCAATTCGCAGGAATGGAGGCGAGAATCCCGAAGGGATGAGCTCCAGCGGGATGCGGGCCAACGCGATGCCGCCCAGCACCAGCATCGAGAGCAGCATCATCATCATGGTGACGGGTCGCCGTAGCGACAGCCGAACCAGGACGTGGCTCTGGGCGCCCTTCATGCGTCGTCCTCCGTCGCGGGACGCTCGGAGGGGTCGTCTGGGGGAGCCGTTTCAGAGGGGGTGGACTCCGCGGGCGACGCCCCATCCACAAGCTCCGTGTTCTCCTCAGCCACATGCGTCTCGGCCGTGAGCTGCTCAGGACGCATCAAGGCAAGTTCCGCGTCGAGACGCTGTGCCGTGGAGAGCGTCGGTCCCGAGCGACGCATCCGGTCGACTCCTGCGTACAGGGTGGGAATGACGATCAGCGTCAGCACCGTGGAGAATGCCAGCCCGGAGATCACCGTGATCGCCATCGGAGTCCGAATCTCGGCGCCGTCGCCCAGGCCCAAAGCCATCGGCATCAAGCCGAGAATCGTCGTCAGGGTCGTCATCATGATCGGTCGCAGCCGAACCTTGCCCGCGAGCTCGAGCGCCTGCTCGGTGGGGTAGCCGCGTTGCTTGAGCTTGCCGACGTAGTCGACCAGAACGATCGCGTTGTTGACGACGATGCCCGCGAGCATGATCGCCCCCAGGAACACGACCACCGACAGGGGCATATCCAACACCAAGGCCGCCGCAACAACACCGACGAACGCGAGCGGGATGGTGAACAGGATGAGGAACGGGTACGCCAGGCTCTCGAACTGAGAGGCCATGATCACGTAGACCAAGAACACGGACAGGCCCAGCGCGAGAAGCAACGAGCGAGAACTCGTCTCCCACTCCTCACTCTGACCGGTGACCACGGGCGTGACGGTGGTCGGGAGCTCGACGTCATCCATCGCGGCGTCGATCAACTCGGACGCGAATCCCAGGCCGATCCCCTGCACGTTGGCCGTCACCAGTCCGACACGTTGTTGCCCGATTCGGCGAATCTCGTTGGGGCCGCGGCCGATCTCCAGCTCGGCGACCGCAGACAGCGGCACCGGCCGAAATCCGCCGGGGTTGACCACCAGGTCGCGAAGGTCTTCGAGCGAAGCCTCCCGGATCCCCGACAGCCGCACCTGAACCGGTATCTTGCGGTCGATCCGGTTGAACTTGGTCGCCTCGGCGCCCTGAACCTCATCGCGGACGCGCTCCGCCACCGCCCGGATGTCGAGTCCCCGACGGGCGAGTTCGTCGCGGTCGTAGCGAATGTGGATCTCTGGGCTGCCCGGCGCGATCGAGCCTTTGACGTCGCGCAGTCCAGGCACACGGGACAAGCGCTGCTCGACCGCCCGTGTTGCCGTCCCGAGGTCTTCGAGGTTGAAGCCGCGAATCTCGACCTCGACCGGCGTCTTGAACGAAAACAGCACCGGCCGAGAGATGTTGACCTCGAGGTCGGGGATGCCCGACACCGCGTCCCGAACCGCCGCGAGCGCCTCATCTTCGATCGCCTCCGCCCGAGCACGAACGTCGCCGCCCAGTCCCAAGCGGGCCTTGAGGTCGTCCGCCTGCTCGTCTTGCAACGTGACCCGCATGCGCGCGGTGTGTTCACCACGTTGGGAGCCGTCGGACTGATCCTGCTCGCTGCCGACCGTGGTGGTGAGCGTGCGCAGGTGAGGGGTCGTCTCGGCGACGAGACTCTCCAGAGGCCGGACCGCCTCGTCGGTCGTGGTCAGCGGTGTCCCCACGGGCAGGGCAAGCTCGGCCGTGAATTCACCTTGGTGGATCGCGGGGATGAGTTCGGTATCCAGCTGCGCGGCGCCCCAGCCGACGAACCCTAGCGACCCGAGCCCAAGGAGGTACACCATCACCCGGTTTCGGAGCGACCAGCGGATCACGCTGGGATACGCATGCTCGACCCCCGAGATGCCAGCACCGAAGACCTTCAACGGGACCCAGGCCACAAGCCCGAACAGCTCGCCGATGGCCCGCCGCAGAAGCACCGTCGCGAACACGACCGGGAGCAACGCGGTGAGGAGTAGCTTGCCCAGGAGCTCGAATACGAGATGTAGCGCGAAGCGAAGCAGCGCGTACGGAAGCAGAACTACGCGCCACCACGCGGCTCGAACCCCCGCGAGGCTCTCACCGAACTCGGTGACTGCGGCCCAGCTCGCCCACGTTCGCCCCAGCGCGCGCAACGGACCGAGCCGCTTCCCTTCGCCAGGCTCCGCTTCGGCGCCGAACTCACGCGAGGCGAGCATCGGGATGAGAAACAACGCCACCGCGAGCGAGGCGAGCAGACTGAACACCACCGCCAGGCCGAGGTCTCCGAACATCTGGCCGGCGACCCCCTCGACGAACACCATCGGAAAGAACACGGCGATGGAGGTCAGGGTGGCCGCGAACACGGCACCGCCGACCTCGGAGACACCGCGCAAGGTGGCCCGAACGAGGGCATCCCCCTCTTGTCGGCAGCGGTGAATCGACTCCAACACCACGATGGAGTTGTCCACCAGCATGCCGATCCCCAACGCCAAGCCGCCGAGCGACATGATGTTGAGCGACACATCGGCCAGCGAAAGCGGCGCAAACGTGATGAGGATCGAGACCGGAATCGAGACGGCGACGATGGCGGTGCTGCGCAGGTCTCGAAGAAAGAAGAACAGGACCGCAACCGCCAACAGGCCGCCGAACAGGGCCGTATTTCGGACCTCGTCGATGCTCGACTCGATGAACGTGGACCGGTCGGAGGAGACGGAAATCGACGCCTCGTGTTGCTGCTCGAGGCGCGGGGCAAGACGCTCCTCGATCCGCTCACGGACCCGCGCCGCCATGTCCACGATGTTGGCGTCGGCCTCCTTGTAGACCTCGACCTCCACCGCCTCGTTTCCGTCGACCCGCGTAATGACTTCACGGTCTTTGTGGCCCTCGGCCACACTCGCGAGGTCGCGGAGGCGAACATCCCGATCGCCCTGTCGCGTAATGACGATCTCGCCGATGTCACTGAGGTCGCGGAACTCGTTGACGGTCCGCACCAGGTACCGCGTCCGCCCATCCTCGAGCTGTCCTCCCGCAAGGTTGATGTTCTCGGCGGAAAGCCGAGCGAGCACCGTGTCGATGCCGACGCCGGTCCGGCGAAGTTGGCCTTCATCGAGTTCGACCGAGATTTGCTCCTCGAGGCCGCCCTTGATGCGAACCGCAGCCACGCCCTCGACCGGCTCGAGAAGTCGACGAACCTCCTGGTCCGCAACCCTGCGGAGCCGGCCCAAGCCCCCTGCCCCCACGTAGCGGTCCCCCACGCCTTCGAGACTCAACGTGAGCACGGGGTCGAGCGTCGGGTCGTAGCGGAGGATGAGCGGCTGGTCGACACCGTCGGGCAACGACGGGGTGACCTGGTCCAGGATCTCGAGGACATCCTGGTTGGCGTCGTCCATCTCGGTGCCCCAACCGAACTCCAGGATCACATCGCTGTACCCGGCCCGTGACACGCTCTCGATGCGCGTCACACCGGTGACGACACCGAGGACCTCCTCGAGCGGGCGCGAGACATTGTTCTCGACCTCGGCCGGGGCGGCGCCGTCGTAGTCGGTGCGGACGGTGAGCTTTGGATACGAGATGTCCGGCATCAGCGAAAGCGGAAGCATCCGCGCGCTGAAAGCTCCGAAGACCAGCACCGCAAGAAACACCATCGCCACTGCGACTGGACGCGTCGCGGTGAACGCGAAGCGCTGCATGAGCCGCTCCACGTCTGTGGTGGCGGCTTGACCCGAACCCGGTGGAGGGCCGGACTGCGGTGCGGCCTCTCCGGTCGGGACGTCGTTCACGGAGCCTCCGGCGTCGCCGACGTGGGCTCCGCCGTGTCGGCCTGTGCGAGGGGCTCTCCGGAGGCATCCACCCGGACGACCTTTCCGCCATCGCTGAGGCCCGCCTGACCCGTCACCACAACCTCGTCCGACTCCGAGAGCCCGGAGCGAACCTCGGCGCGCTCGGCATCCTCGAGACCCAACTCCACCGACACCCGCTTTGCAGTGTCATCCGCTTGCACGACAAACACGAACACCGCTTCTTCCTCGCGCACGAGGGCTCGCTTGGAGACCAGCAAGACGTCGTCCTTGCGCTCGGTGGTGAGTCGAACCTCCGCATACATGCCAGGCAAGAATCCTCTTTCTCCACCCGCAAGCTCCGGAGGGAGGCCCACCGTGACCTTGACCGTTCCGGTCGTCGCGTCGACCACCGGAGCGATGCGCTTGATGGTCCCCTGCCCCTGCCGGCTACGGGCCGCTTTGCCCTGCACCAAAGCGGACTGCCCGGCGGCGATTCGGTCGAGTTCCCGCTCGGGTACGTACACCCGTGCAACGAGCGTGTTGAAGTCGGTGATCGTGATCAGCTGCGCACCCGAGCTGACGAAGGCGCCTTCGGTCACGAAACGCTCGGTGACGGTCCCCCCGAACGGCGCGGTCACCCGGGTGTTTCGGATGTTGCGCTTGCTGTCGCCGACATCCAACGACGCCGTCTTGTACGCGAGCTCAGCCTGGGCGAGCTCGTCGTCCGAGGCGTGGCCTTGCTTGTGGAGCCGCTGTGCGATCTCCAAGTCGCGCTTCGCCTTCTCCTGCGAGGTCTTCGCGCGGTCGAAGGTTGCCGCCTGACTGTCGTATTTGATCCGCGCAACGGCAGCCCCGGCCTTGAGGTTGTCGCCCTCCTCGAGCCCGAAGCTGATCAGCCTCCCGGTGGACTCGGCGTGTACCGTGACCATGCGCTCGGCCTCGATGGTGCTCGCGGCGGTCAGCGCCTGCTCGATCGAGCCTCGGCCGACCGACTGCGTCACGACGGGTGTTTTCTGCTCGACCTCGTCTTCGGTGGAGCCCTCCGAGTCCGCACGGGCGGGATCACACCCTCCGGCGAGCAGGGCCGAAAGGAGAAGAAAGCGAGTTGCGGCGGACATGAGGCAACAGGGGCGTAGCACGCGGGAAAGAGGAGCGGGAGAGACACCCCGCGGGAACCCGATTCGGGGCACCAGAGCGGATGAGACCCGGCGTAGCCTCGTCCGGTTTCCGCCCGAGGCCTCCTTGGCGGAGCTGAGCATAGGATCAGCCCGAGCGTCCCGGGAGATCCGACGAGGACGGGCCCAGCGTCCATCTCAGGCGACGCCTGACGATACCCGCCGAGACGACCGCCACGGGCGACGTGTTACTGCATCCTGGGTTCCGCGTGTCGGCGCGCAATCCACAGAGACCGCCGATGGCCGTGACAGCGACCTTCCTTCGCGTACCGGACGAGCTGTTCCAACGGCTGCTGCGTTCGCCCGGCCTCGCGCGGGCCCTCGGCGCCGAGGACTCGGTGATGGACGTCGCCGAAGACGAAGGACTGGACGCCCAGCTGACCGGGCAACTCGTCGAGTGCGCCCGCTCGGCCCGTCTCGACCTCGACCAGGCTTGGGACGGAGCGGCCCGGATGCTGAGCGCCGCAAAGCGAGGCTGGTTTGCGACCGACCCCGCGGGGGCGCTCGAGGCCGGGAAGCACGATCCTCAGTTCAATGTGTCGTTTCTCGGGGTCGGCAGCGTCGCCAAGATCGCGCGGGCGCTCGAGCGAACGGGACCGCTACGCACGGCCTCGGTTCGCAAAGCCCTGCTGCAAGCGCCGCCCTACCCTTTCGACGACACCACCCCGCTCGAAGACATGCTCACGTACTTCGAGCCGCGGATCGTCGAACTCCGAGACTTCTTCCAAACCGCCAAGGCTCGGGGAGAGGCCGTGGTGCGCTGGATCGAGTGAGGACCGCTCTCAACCCCCTCAGCGGCGCACCACGGCACCCGCGCGCTCTAGAGCGCGCTATCGAGCGCGGTGTACTCCAACCCATGCGCGTCGGCGACGGGCTTGCAGACCGTGGCGCCGGCCAGGGTGTTGATGCCCCGCGCCAGGTGGATGTCGGCCTTGGCGGCCACGGCCACGCCACTGTTCGCGATCGAGATCGCGTGCGGGATGGTCGCGTTGGTCAAGGCGATCGTCGAGGTCTGCGGCACCGCGCCTGGCATGTTCGCGACGCAGTAGTGGACGATGCCCTCTTCGACGAACGTCGGCGCGTCGTGGGTGGTGGCTCTGCACGTCTCGATGCAGCCGCCCTGGTCCACTGCGACGTCCACGACGACGGAGCCATCTTCCATGCTTCGCAGGTGCTCGCGTGTCACGAGCTTGGGTGCCGCGGCACCGGGGACAAGCACGGCGCCCACAACCATGTCGGCCTTGCGACACGACTCGTGCAGGGTGTCCGGGTTGGAATACAGCGTCTCGATGGAGTTGCCGAACACGTCCTCCAGGTAGTGCATCCGGTCCGCGTTGATGTCGAGGACGGTCACGCGCGCGCCGAGGCCGATCGCGATGCGTGCTGCAGCCGTACCCACGATCCCGCCACCGAGGATGACGACCTGGGCGCGCCGGGTTCCAGGGATGCCGCCGAGCAGCAGTCCCTTTCCGCCACCGAAGCGTTCGAGGGATGCAGCGCCGACTTGGGACGCCATCCGGCCAGCGATCTCGCTCATCGGTCGCAGAAGAGGCAGGGCGCCGTTGCTGTCGGTGATGGTCTCGTAGGCGACGCCCGTGACCTTGTTCTTCAGCAGTTCCGCGGTCAGCTCGGGGAACGCGGCCAAGTGCAGGTACGTGTAGAGGATCAGCCCTTCACGGAAGTAGCCGAACTCCGCGGGGAGAGGTTCCTTCACCTTGATGACCATGTCTGACTCATTCCAGACCTGCGCAGCGTCGCTGCCGATCTGAGCGCCAGCTGCGATGAACGTCTCGTCCGAGAAGCCCGAGCTGATGCCCGCGCCGGTCTGCACCATCACCGTGTGACCGGCCGAGACGAGTTGCTTCACGCCGGTCGGGTTGATCCCGACGCGGTACTCATGGGTTTTGATTTCCTGGGGGACGCCGATACGCATGGGGAAGCTCCTGTCGAAACTGAGGCGCACTATAGGAACAACCCCGCCATCGGCGACGCCCCTGCGCACAGCTGACACCGTGCGGATTCTCCCGGGTCCCCTGCATCAATGCGGCACTCAGGTGCGGTTTCAGATCCGGCCGGCCTGCAAGGCAGCGGGTGCCACAAGCGCCCAGACTCTGCTACCTTGCAGCCGAGTTTCGTCCATGCCACTCGACCTCGAGCCCGGGGATGTCTACGCCGGAGGCATCCGCATCAAGGGCATCTTGGGCGTTGGGTCCTTCGCGCGTGTCTACGAGGTGGAGGTGCCCGGCTATGCCCAGCCGCTTGCCCTCAAGCTGACCCGTGAACCCGTGACCGCGGGCGAAGAGGCGCAGCGTGCCTTGCGAGAGATTACGATTCTCCGCTCTCTGACCAACCCGCACGTCGTTCGCACGTTCGACTGCGGCCTGCGGCCCGATGGCCACATCTACTTGCTGATGGACTTGCTCGTCGGCAGCACGCTAGACCAGTGGCACGACCACTCGGCTCCGCTGCACCCCGCCCAAGCCGTCACCATCATTCACCAGGCATGCCTCGGGCTCGCCGAAGCCCACGCGATGGGAATCGTGCACCGGGACGTGAAACCCGAGAACCTCTTCATCGAGGCTGAGGGACACATCAAGATGCTCGACTTCGGCCTGGCGCGCTCCTGGGACGGCACCCCGGTGATCGGTGTGAACGCCAGCGAAGCCCACATGATCGTGGGCACGCCGCATTACAGCCAACCCGAGCAACTCAAGACGCGGGTGCTCACCCCCGCCAGCGACGTCTACAGCCTGGCCACGATGCTCTACGAGCTGTTGTGTGGCCGCTCTCCGCTGTTCCCGGACAAACCCCTCCCCGAAACCGTGGAGGAGCTTCGGCACGCTCCCAAGCAGTGGCTCGCCGCGCACATGCGGAACGACCCACCGCTGCTCAGTGAGATGCCCGGATGCGACGGGTTGTCCGACGCGTTGGTCCACGGCATCGGTCGCGCGCTCGACAAAGACCCCGCGAACCGCCCGCCCAACGCCGGCGCCTTTGCCAACATCTTGGGACTCGTCCTGCATCGCGAAATGGACATCCCCGTCGCCGCGCAGCTTCGAATGCTGCACCCCGACGGCACGCTCAACGATCAGCTGTTCCTTCCGGGCAGCTACCGCATCGGCAGCGGCGAGCGGTGCGAGATCAAGCTGCGCGACGACGACGTGCTCTCGGTCGCCGCGGTGTTGGAGTGGAGCGGAAATCCAAACCTGCCGCACTTGCGACCCCTGGGTGGAGGCAAGGAGTTGATCGCGGTCAACGACGAGCCGGTCGACGGCACGATTCAGCTGCCGCGCGACTCCGAGTTTTCCGTCGGTGGTACGCGGTTGGCCGTGATCTACGACTGAGCGGCGGGCATGCTCAGCCAGCGACAGGCGCACTCATTCGTGCCCGGCCCTGTGCGTCGACCTCGACGTCGACCGGAGCCCCGGGTTCGATGACCGACTCGAAAACAGCGTAGGACCCGCGCGAGAGGTCCACACCCCGCATTCGCAACGCCGCGCCAACACCACGGTTGTCGAGACCGTCGGGACAAGGAGTCCGCCGCACGACGAGTTGGGTCGCAACCGGGTCGATGTGGTGATCGCCGACCCGCACGGCGGCGACCGCTTGCTCGATGAGCGCCCAACTCCATGGCGCTGCATCGACATCGGTGTCGCGCCGCACCGCGAGTTCGTAGGCAACGCAGACCCGCCCGGACAGCGGTGCCACCAGCAGCGCGTCATCGTCCGAGGCGGTGGGCACACCTCGGTGCCGCAATACGGTCCGCCCCGGCTTGAGGGCAGCGCCACGCCATTGGCTCGGCCGCAGCGCCCGCCGACCGCCGCGAACGTCCGACAACGCGCCACGAACGATCGCCGCGACGACGACGAACAACAGCGGGCCAAAGACGATGAACGAGATGTCGCCCGGGCGTGCGAGCGCACTGCAAACCGCCCCGACGAGGCCGACAAGGACCGCGCTGAGCTTCAGAAACCCGCGACGCCTCCAGGTCCGGGTCTCCCACCGCTTGTCGTCGGTCTCAGCCAACCCGTCGACCACAGCGTTCTCCTCCAGGTCGGCCCAAGCGCTGCCACCACAACCAGGACATGGACCAGGACGCTGGCGGGTGCCACGGTAGCCCTGTGGAGCCGCCGCGAGTTCAACCCAGTCACAGTCCATGCAGTGCCACCCACAGGGGACCTCAGCGCGCCCCGCGGGCGACCGATGTGTGTGCGGACGAGCTGCGCCGAGCCCGATGTGCGCGTTGCCAACCCTCGCGATGGCCTGACCCGGCCCGAATCCTCCTGCGCTCATGTCTGTCCCCTGAGGACCCGCGACAGAGCAGTCTCATTCCGTGCGCCACTGCGCACGCCGGCATCAAGCGGCGTGTCGTCGCGCGAAGTGGACCCGGAAGGCACGACCGGTCGCCTCACGAGACGGGCACGAGGCAACCGCTACTCGTCGATCGCGACACTTCCCTCGTCGACCCAGCTCGCCCGCACCGTGCCGTACATTCCCGAGGTTGGCTGCCGGACATGAATGACGGCAGTACGACCGGTCTGCGGCGCCCGAATGTACCGATGCGTTTCGGTCGCCGCACTGCTGGACGGCCAAGTGACGCCCTCCTCGCGCGTCCAGCCGCGGGGGTTCTGGGGCTCGTTGACCAGCCCCCACTCGTCGAGCCAGGTCATTTCGTAGCTGACCCCGTGACCGGAACCTTGGGAACTCTCGCATCCCGAGGAGGCGATGCACCGACCCCCGAGGCGGAAGAACGCGCCGGGGTTGTAGTCGACCTCCGTCGCCCACTGACTGCCGGACTCGAGACGTCCTGCTGGGACACGGTCGGAGGTGTCGTTGGCCGAACACGACCACCAACTCGTGTCGTTGCCCCAACGGTCCATGCATCGATACCCGCTTCCGTAGCGCCGTACGACCCGTAGGTTGTGCTGGAACTGCACGAGAAAGCGATTGACGTGTTTGTTGTAGCTGATCATCACGCCCGAATGCGACTCGTCCGATGGGTGCGTCGCAAGCAAGAACGGAGCTCCGAGCGGGACCCCATTCCAGCCAACGCGCTGCAGGTAGGTCGAGCTCCCGCACATCCACGTGACCGTCCATTCCTTGAGGTCCGTGTCCCAGGCTGCGGCGATGTCATTGAAAGGCGAAGTACATGTTGAGGGCGACCCCGCCGGCTGCACCGGCGTAGACCCGGTATGCTCGAGACTGTACGAGCCGTCCGAGGCCCGATTGAGCAGCCCAAAGTTGATGGTGAACGACGACGTGCCGCCGAGGAAGTTCGGGAAGTAGCTGGAGTTCGCCATCAGGATCCGGCTGGTCGACCCCCAGCGACCCGCTTCGACGGCCGGAATGATCGGGTACGGACCCCCGAACAACAGCGAGTCCCGCACCACCGAAGGCGCCGTATGAGCCGCTGTAGCACCGTTGACCTCGAACACGCGGATCTGCCCCGCGTCATAGAAGGCGAACACACCGTCGGTCTGGGTCCCTCGCACCACGGATGTCGAGGCCATGCCTTTCATGCTCGAGCTCCCGGTCGTCACGTACTGAAGCGAGCCCACCGTGTTGCCAAAGCTCGAACTGCCGGGATTCGCATCCAACTGCCGATACTCGATTCGACGACCGCTTCCATTGGCCTCGACGAAAGGGATCGCGTAGCGCTGAATCGGGTGCAGGTACGCCCCACCGACGCGGAGGCCCTTGGCATACTCGTACCGCGTTCCGGTCCACTCCCCTCCAAATGTGCCGACGTACCTCGATGTAGGGCCAAGCAGAGCACCCTGTGGCTCGGGGTCGCCTTCGAAGTCCCCCGCTGCCGCCGAGGCCACGCCGCCGTCCTCCGAGTCGGAGTCCGAGTTCGACTCGAAACCCGTGCTTCCAGAGCCGGACTCACGGTCCCCGGCCCCCGTGGTCCCGCCGGTCTCAGCGTCCTCGCCCTCCAACGATGGCTGTTGGGCACCCGCGGGGCTCGTGTCGCAGGCGGCGAGCCCCAGAAGGCCTGGCAGGAGCAGCGTGGTGAAATGAAGTCGGGCGCGACGCACGATGCCGGTAGTACCCATGCCCCGCCGAACGTTCCCCATTCCCGAGCCACGGAAATCCGGGTCTGCTCTCTCCGCCCGCTCTCCATCGAACCCGCCGACCCCCCTCGTCGTTCTGCGGACGACCGAGGGTCCGCTCAACCCCACCGTTGGGCACGACCCGTCCGCGGGCCCGCCCCGATGGGCCCGCGCCGCTACACTCGGGTCCAGCATGAGTGCGCAGGACGATGTCGCGGCCAGCAAGTACCTCTCGTGGATGCTGCGTCACGAGCCGCATGCTGTTGGACTGACGCTGACGGCGGAGGGCTGGGTGTCGATCGACGAGCTGATCGCAGCGGCCGCGGCGGACGGGAGGACATTCACCCGTGCGCGCGTCCGCGAGCTCGTATCCACCAACGAGAAACGTCGGTTCGCCCTGAGCCACAACGGCCTGATGATCCGTGCCGTGCAGGGACACTCGGTCCCTGTCCAGTTGGACTACCCCCCCGCACCACCGCCAGAGGTGCTGTTTCACGGCACGGTTGCAGCCGCGCGATCGAAGGTCCGGACGCAAGGGCTACGACGCGGGCAGCGTCATCACGTCCACCTCAGCCCGGACCCGGAGACAGCGACAAGTGTTGGTGCACGCCGCGGGGCACCGGTGCTTCTGACGATTCACGCGAAGCGGATGGCTGAGGCCGGTTTCGTCTTCTACCAGGCCCCCAACGGCGTCTGGCTCGTCGAGCACGTTCCGCCGGCCTACATCCGTTTCGACGACACAAGCTCGTGACGATGCGTCGTCATCAATGATCCGCACGCCCACCGGGACCGGCATGGGGGCATGGAGGGCTGCGGAGCACGGGCGCTTCACCCGAGGGAGGACGCGCCCTCGTGTCCGGGACACAGCAGCGGGATCAAGAGCTGCCTGACCTCGTCCCAATCGAGCGCCGCGAGGACTCCCGGAGGCGTCTGGCGTCCCCGCTTTTGTGGGCCAAACAAGACCCGGACGCCCACGATCCCCGCCAACGTCTGGTGGATGTCGGGCCTGTCGTCCACGAAGACGTCCAGGCCGAGCCTCAGACAGTGTGGTGCCTTCTCCGGCCGTTTCCGGCAGAAGATGACCCGGTCCTCGCGCATTCCGGTGTGCTCATAGAAGCGATGGTGTCGGAGCCACCGCAGACTCCGCCTTGCGATGTTGGGCCCGCACTTGGAGATGATCCACGTCCGACCGCCGACCAGCGCGTTGACCTCCGCGATGACCTCGAACGCCCCTTTCATCGGCGGTGTTCGCATCGCGTCGTCGTCGTTGCCGGACAGGAAGGATGTGTCCTGCGCTCCATCCCCTGCGTGAATGATGACCCGGCCGATGTCGAACCCGACCTTGGGTTCGGGCCCGAGCCCGTGTTGTTTGCAATCCATGGCCACAACGTGACCCGCCAAGACATCTCCGGGAAGAAGTGTTTCGGCATCGACTATCCATAAATGAGATAGTTGACTTCATGTCGCCCAAGCTCGACTGGCTGGAGGGGTTCGCCGAGTTCGCGGAAGACCTCAACTTCACCCGCGCCGCGGCTCGGCTCCACATGTCACAACCGGCGCTCCACACCCAGGTCCGCAAACTCGCGGAGGCGCTCGAGGTTTCTTTGTATGAACGTCGTGGCCGCCGGCTTGTGCTGACCGACGCCGGCATCGAGGCGCTTCGTTTTGCCCGCGAGATGCGGAGCCGCACTCAAGACTTCATCGCATCCGTTCGCGGGCACGCTCCGACGAGTCCCCTCATCCTCGCCGCTGGGGAAGGTTCGTTCCTGTACCTCCTGGGCCCCGCGATTCGGAGTTTTGTCCGCTCCGCGGTCGCGCCACTGCGACTGCTCACGCGCGCCGCGGAGCCCGCAATCGAAGCGGTTCGGGTCGGCGACGCACAGCTGGCGGTCGCCGTCGCCGCTGAGGTTCCCGACCAACTGCAAGGACAGCCGCTCGCTGAGTTCCAGCACGTCGCGGTGGTCCCCAAGACGCATAGGTTGGCGACTCGCACGAAGATCTCCCTGGCCTCGCTCGCGGGCGAGGCACTGGTCGTCCCTGCGCAGGGCAGCCGACTCCGACAAACCCTGGCCACCGGTTTCAGCGCCAGCGGGCACGAGCTCTCGGTCGCCGTCGAGGCCTCGGGCTGGGAGCCCATGCTGCACTTCGCCTCCCTGGGACTCGGTCCCGCTGTGGTCAATGGGTGCTGTCGCGTACCGCGTGGCATGGTCGGGGTTCCGGTGTCCGACTTGCCGCGGGTTCGCTACCTGCTTCTTCACGCACCGGGAGCCTTGGGCGATTCGCGCGTGGCCGCGTTGCACGCGACGGTCCTCCGCAAGACGGGCAACACCCGTGGTTCCTCCGGGAAACGCGGTTGAGCCAGTAGTTCGACGCAGGGGCTCCGATCTGCTTAGACTCCGCGGATGCTCCGTCTGGGCGCACTGACCTCTGTCTGTATGGCTCTTGCGTTGGGATGCGGCCCCAACACCAACCGAGACACCAACGAGACGCTTCCGCCAGCCGAAGGCGCGAAGAAGCCCGCGGAGGCGCAGCAACCGGTCGCTCCCGAGGCTGCCACCGTCGCAGAGGCTCCGCCGGCCGCCGACGCGGTGGAGCCGGCACCGCCCCCAGCTCCCACAGACCCGCTCGCGCCGCTGTCCGCAGAGGATCAGGTCACCTTCCTCGCAGGACCCACCGACGGCGGGGAGCCCCTTCCCAACCACTACGTCAAGAGCAACGAGCGACGCCACGACACGTGGTTTCCCTACGTGAAGGACCTCGGCGGAGCCTTCGTCGGTGTGGGTCCCGACCAGTGCTACACGGTCGCTGCAGCCCAGGGTGCCGAGCTGATGTTTCTTCTCGACATCGACCACATGGTGGTCGACGTCCACAACAACTACGAGGTCCTGATCGAGGCATCCGAATCGCCCGATGAACTCCACCAACGCTTCAACGCCACCGAGCAGGACGCCAGCCTCGCCCTTCTCGAGGAGGCCTATGCGGACGTCGACAAGAAGACTCGGAGGCTACGGCTGCAAACCTATCGGGCCTCCCGGGAGACCATCTTCCGGCACCTCAAGCACGTGATCGATCGCCACCAGGGCGATGCACGGACGAGCTGGTTGTCCAACCCGGATTACTACACCCACATTCGCACGCTCTTCCAGAACGACCGGGTCCGTGTCATGGATGGCGACCTGACCGGCGCGGACACCATGACGAGCGTCGGTATCGCAGCCACCAAGCTCGGCGTTCCCGTCCGCGTGCTGTACCTCTCGAATGCCGAGGAGTACTACAAGTACAACAAGCAGTACCTCGCCAACATCGCAGGTCTGCCCGGGGATTCGCAGAGTCTGGTGCTCCGCACCATCTACAACAAGGAGTGGGAGCACGCTGACTCACTGTGGAACTACCAGGTGCAGCCACTCGCGAGCTACAAAGGGTTCCTCAGCGGAGGCAAGATCCGCAGCCGCAACTCCATGTTCCGGGCCGCCACCGAACAGAAGGTGCTCGAGCGCACCACCGACGTCCCCGGTGTCAGTCGGCTCGGCGTGACCCAGTAGACCCTCCTGCACTCGCACCCCGGCGCAGCGAGAGCGAGCGCTTTCGCTCAACGGCCGGACAGCGCTCGCAGTCTTCCGAGCGCTGTCCCACCACAGTCAGTCCAGGGACCCGGGAGTGCAGCTTCCGCCGTACGAGACGCTCACCCCGGCCAAGTGGGCGTGACACTCGCTGCCGTAGTCTTGGCCGTCGCATCCACAGACGGCGGTCCCACCTGGAGGACACGATGGGGGCTGTGCGATGCACCGCCCCATGACCCGTGAGCATTGCCCGCCGCCTCCGAGTGCACCGCAGAACTCCCCTGCACCACAATCGGGGAGCGAGTTCCAACCTCGGTTGGCGCCCAGCCGACACAGAGCCCCAACGGCTTCCGATTCGAGACCGTCGGCACGCAGCCCATCGATTTCCTCGCCGTCTACGTCGAGCAAGTCCTCGCTGTCGGTGCCCCCGGTCTCCGCATCTTCGAGCTCATCAAGCGCCTCGCCCTCCTCGACTTCGATATCGTCCCAGCGGTGCTCGTGTAGTTCCGGCTCCGAACAGCCAAGGCCCAGGCTGGCTCCCGCTGCAAGGAGGAATACTCTCAGTTTGTTCATCGTCGTTTCCTTCGGGTTGTGAGGGCACGGACGCTTCGCGACCGCTGACCGCCAGGCGGTAGCCCTCGGGTTCGCGGCCAACTTGGCCGACGGCGCCCGAGGACACACGGACCGGACCGGCCACTTCGATGGCCAGTTCGGCCCGAAGTCCCCCTCCCACAGGCTGCAGCGGGGAGGCCCTCCTGGAGGGCCAACACGGGTGCAAGGTCGTTAAACTCAAAACCCCGCGGGCGAACCCGCAGGGTGATGAGTGGTCGGGGCGAGAGGATTCGAACCTCCGACCTTTCGATCCCGAACCGAACGCGCTACCAAGCTGCGCTACGCCCCGTCGCTTTTAGAGGCAGGTACTTATTCGACCCGGCGACGGTTGTCAAAGAGGATTTTCGCGCAACCGCATCAGCCGGGGTCTCGGGCGCCCTGACTCAGCAATGCGGCCCCACACAGGCGGTGCAGGACCCGGGCCCCGACGTTGCCGTCCCACTGCTGGGCAGGCCCGGAGGGTCCCGAGGGAGGCGGCGCAACCTCCACCAGGTCGAACCCCACGACGCGGCGGCCGCTGGTCGCCAGCACCCGCAGCAGCGTCATCGCTTGCCCAAAACAGAGGCCACCGGGCACCGGGGTGCCGGTATGCGGGCACAACGAAGGGTCGAGCCCGTCGATGTCGAACGAAACGTAGACCGTCTGTGGCAGTGAGGCGACGATCGACGCGCACTGGGCCTCCCAGGGCTGCCCCGCCGCGGATCGGAGCGCGTGATCGAAGAACGTGTGAAGCCGCGGTTCCTCCGAGATCCGCCTTGCCTCCGTCGCGCTGAGATCTCGGATCCCGACCTGGACGATCTTGGCGACCCCGGGGACTCGTTCCAGCACGTTGTGCATGACGCTGGCGTGCGAGCAGGCGAACCCCTCGTACGCGATCCGCAGGTCGGCATGCGCGTCCACGTGCAGAATCCCAAGTCCGTCGTGGGCCGCTGCCGCAGCTTGGATCGCGCCGAACGAACTGGAGTGATCTCCTCCGACCAACCCAACGATGCGATCGCGCGCGTGCCACCCCGCCGCCTCACCGAAGACCCACTGGTCGAGTTGTGCACCCAGTTCGTCCACGCGGGCGACCGCGGGATCTCCAGCGGGAACGCCCCCGGCTTCTACGATGGGGAGCGCGAGGCGGCACGCGGTCTCGTTCCAGCCCCGAACCCGCGGGTCCTCGGCCAGCATGTGCAGACCGAACACCCACGGCCGGGCGAGTCCATGAATCGCGAGCTCGGGATCGTAGAGATCGAGCTGCTCGGAAGCCGCGCGCACCGTCGCCGGCCCCAGCGCGGTGCCCCGACCGTAGCTGACGGTCGGCTCCCACGGCACCGGGATGATGACGACGGAGCTCTCTTCGGCCGCGTACGGTAGGCCAAATACGCTGCCGCCGGGATCTCCGGCCCCATCCTCGTCAAACCGATCGAGGTCGATCCGCCGTGGCGTCATGGTCCGACTCGCAGGTCAGTACCCTGGACGGGAGTCGGAACTACGGCCAGGCAACATGCCCCGGACCCACGGAGGGCCTGCGCTGAACAAATGGTCGCGAACCGCCCGCGCCGCCCCTCCCATCCCCCTCGGAAGCGCGCGGAAGAGGACATCGAGGTGTCCCTCGTCACTCTCGACACCATGGACGGTGACCAGGGACGACACCAACCCGAGGGCCCGCCGAACGGCGCGGCTCTTGCCGATCTTCGGATGCTTCATGAGGTCGATGACCAGCTTGTTGCCCGTGGACTCGCTGAGCAACGCCCCCACCTTCGGCATGTGCGACGCCAGCGAGCCGCTCTTGGTCAAATCCAGCGCACCAGATCGAATCAAGGCCGCGACAGGTGAGGCCGCGTCTTCATCGAGCACGCGGAGCGTGGTCCCCTCGAGTCGGATTTCGAGCCGCAGTTCCTCGTCAGAGGCCCGAATTCGTTCGATGAAGATGCTGGTGAGCGCGCGCACCGGCGTGCCCATCATGTCCAGCGTCGCCCCGACACGGATCCCCGGCGGGTCGGGATCGATTTCGACATCGGTGGGTCCAGTGTCCCCACCCCGCGACGCCAACCATCGAAGACCCGCGATCGGGACCCCAACCCGCAGACCCATGGCGTTTCGCAAGAGTCGGGCGAGTTCTTCGGGATGGCTTCGCAAGTAGTTCGTCGCGGCGTGGAGCAGGGCTTGGCGAGCAACCATCTGGGCCGAGCATACGCCCACGAGCGCCCGCTGGGGGTGTCGCTCAGCGCGCGTGCCCCGAAAAAAACCACAGCGCAGCACAGCGCCCACCTTGAAGCCGGTCCTCTGCGACGCTATCGATGATCAGTGACGGCACCGCAGAGCCCCTGGGCATTGCTCATCGCGACCGCGCTCTTGGGCTGTGGCGAGGTCGAGGAGGGCAACCCGCCACCGCTGCCAGGTGCAAGCGGGACTTCGGGAGCGTCGGCGGGTCCCGGCGGCCTCCCGCTCCCCGACCCTACGGCAGCATCTGGGGGCTCCGATGCAACCCCTGCGCATTGCCGCACGGATGACGCCGCAGCCACATCCAGCGGATCGACCACCGACGACGGTGGGTTCAAGTTTGACGTCGGTGCCCCCGACGGCGGCGTGACGTTCGAGTTCGGCTGCGACGAGGCCGACACGATCAGCACGAACCTGGGCTGCGAGTTTTGGGCGGTCGACCTGCCCAACGACGACCGCGGCACGTTCATGAGCCCTCCGGCTGCGGACCAACAGTTCTCCGTCGCGGTCGGAAACCCCTCCGGGCTCGCAGCTGCGCAGGTCGATGTGTACCTGCCCGGTGAGGGGATCCCGTTTGCGATGGCACTGGTCGAGCCTCGCCAAACCCACACCTTCACCCTCCCTTCCGCGTCGATCGAGCCGAACTTCGGAACCGCGGATGGCTTGGCGTACCGGATCTCCAGCAACACCCCCATCGTTGCGTACCAGTTCAACCCCCTCGACAACACCACCGAGGTCTACTCCAACGACGCGTCGTTGCTCTTGCCCACGCACGCCCTGGGCGACGACTATGTCGCGGTCACGGGCTCGGCGATCCTCTTGTCCCAAGGACCCAGCGACACCGACCCGCGCAACGCGGGCGCCTTCGTCAGCGTCGTCGCGACTCAAGACGGGACCCAGGTCCAGATCGACCCCACCGCTCCACTCGCGGGAGGAACCACCAAGACCAAGGTCATGGGCGAAGGCCAGGTCTGGACGATCGTCTCCACTCAAGGAACTGGGGAAACGGGCAACCTCTCGGGGACCCGAGTCACTGCGAATGCCCCCGTCGCCGTGTTCGGTGGAAACGTGGCCACGATCGAACCGCTGGAAGCTGGAGAGTGCTGCGCCGACCACCTCGAGCATCAGCTTTCTCCGCGCACCGCCTGGAGCAGCCGCTACGCGGTCGCCCCGCCGCCCAGCGTGGCCGGTGACGGCGAAGACGACCCCGCTCTGTACCGAATCACGGGCTCCTTCGACGGCACACAGCTGCTGTACTGCCCCGAGAAACCCGATGGCGCCCCGACCCACGTGAATTCAGGTGAGACGCTGGAGTTCCAAACCGACGCGCCGTTTACCGTCGCGTCCGCCGACCCCGAGCACGCCTTCGGCCTCGCGCAGTTCCTCCTGAGCAACCAGCTTCTCCCCGGCGAGGGTGTCGGCGATCCCGCGATGATGGTCGTCCCCTCCGCGCTACAGTTCGAGTCCCGCCTCGCCTTCGTCGTGCCCGCGGGATACGTCGAGACCCACATCTCGGTCGTCGCCCAAGGAAACGGCACCGTGACGCTCGACGGCGACGACGTCCCAGAGTCGCGGTACAGCATGCTCGGCGTTCTCGACGGAGAGCAGTTCCGCTACGCGCAGCTGCCAGTCGACGAGGGGCAGCACATCATCGAGGCCCGCGGACGCATCGGTGTGTCCGTGTTCGGGTACGACGAGGCCGTCAGCTTCGCCTATCCTGGCGGTGCCGGCCTGCGGGTCGTGTCGATCCCACCCGCCGCCGGATAGCGCGCACCGCACCCGCGCGGGCTGGTACTCCTTGCGGCGCCATGATCGTGATGAAGTTCGGCGGCAGCTCCGTCGCCAACCGCGCCCAGATCGAGAAAGTCCGCCACATCGTCGCCGCCGCGCAGGACCGTAAACCGGTCGTCGTGAGCTCCGCGCACAAAGGGGTGACCGATGCGTTGATCAACACGGCGCACGCAGCCGCCGCGGGAGAGGACGACGGGGGCGCCGCAGTCATCGAGAAACAACGCTCGATCGCGGACTCGCTGGGCTGCAACCCGGCACTTCTCGAGACGCTCTACACCGAGATTCGCGACCTGCTCCGAGGCATTCGTCTCGTCGGCGAGCTCTCGCCCCGCAGCCTGGACTACATTTCGAGCTTCGGCGAGCGAATGTCCGTGCGATGCATCGCCGACTTCTTCGCCCGCGATGGTCTGCAAGCCCAGGCCTTCGATGCTTGGGACCTGGGATTCATCACCGATGGAAACTATGGCCGCGCCCGCCCCCTGCCCGGCTTCCCCGACCGCGCCAGCGCTGCGTTTGCGGACCGGGTTCCCGCAGGGGTCGTCCCGATCGTCACCGGCTTTGTCGGCAAGAATGACGCTGGCGTCATCACCACCCTGGGACGCAACGGCAGCGACCTCACCGCCTCGCTCGTCGGTGCTGCGCTTCGAGTCGAAGAAGTTCAGATCTGGAGCGACACCAACGGCGTGATGACGGCTGACCCCGGCATCGTCGCCCGCGCGAAGAGCATCCCGCACATGCGTTTCGACGAGGCCGCCGAGCTCGCGTTCTTCGGCTCGCGGGTCCTCCACCCCGCAACCCTCCTGCCCGCGATCGAGCAGGACATCGTCGTTCGTGTCCTCAACACCAACCGCCCCGACCACCCGGGCACCGCGATCTCTGCCGCTCCGCCGCAGCGAGGCGACGCGTTCACCAGCGTGGCCTACAAGGAGAACCAGACGGTGCTGACCATCTCGGAGCCGCGCATGTTCGAGTCGGTTGGATTCCTCGCCAAGGTGTTCACAACGCTGGCCGAGCACGGTGCCGTCATCGACATGGTGGCGACCTCCGAGGTCAGCGTGTCGGTCACCTCTCATGACGCCGCTGCACTCCAGTCCTGTGAACCCGCCATGCGCGAGTTTGGGGAAACCGACCTGCGTCAGGGCATGTCCATCCTCGCCGTTGTTGGCCGGGGCATCCACACCACCCCGGGAATCGGTGCCCGGGTGATGAAGGCGCTCGCCACCGCCAAGGTCAACATCGAGATGCACAGCTTCGGCATGGCCAGCAACAACATCTCGCTGGTCGTCAAAGACGGCGCCATCGCCCGAGCCGTCCCCGCGCTTCACGACGCGTTGTTCGAGGGCGAATGAAGCCTGAGACGCTGAAGCTCTGGGCGACCAAGGACCCACGCCGCCCTCGCACCGAGGATGGGCGCGTCCTCGAGGTACCGGCCGGTTGGGCACTGCTTCCGCCCGGAGACGCAGCGCTGACTCGCCGTGTGAAGGCAGCCGGCCCCGCGTGGGTCATCCAGGCCAAGAAAGGCCGCCGCACCTTCTCTCAGGGGATCTGGGCCCCCGCGGAGACCATCACCCGGCTCCAGACCGAGCGTGCGGGCGAGAAGGAAGACCCCAAGTACACCAAGCGCCTGGAAGCTGGACGAGCCCGTCGTGCCAAGGAGCAAGAAGCTTACGTCGTCGAGTTCACCGTCGCCGTTTCGCTCTTCCTCGACTTCGACGTCCGCTACCGCGAGCTTCAGGAGCGCATGGCCCGGGCCATCGCCGTTCACGCTACACCTGTGGGCAGCGGCACGGTCGCTCGGACCAAGCGCATCGATGTCGACCGACGCGCCGAGGCAGCCACCATCGCGTGGATGCGGCACCAGACCACCGCCTACGACGACATGAAGATCCCAAGGGTCAAGGGCATGCGTCGCGAGGTCCGGCGCATGCTCGCCGAACGGTCGCGGAAGCTGCTGGGGCGCTATCGGCGAGGCGAGACCATGGATGGACGGTGTCCGCTCTCGCATGCGCTGGAGTCCGCTGCGACGCCGACCGAGGCGAACGACGCGCCCGACAAGTCGGAGCACGAAGAGGCCGCGGAACTCATCGAGATCATGATCTGAGCGCGCTGCCGCTCACGCTACCAGGGCGCGCCGGGCGTGAGCAGCAGGTCTGCCGGCCCCGCGCTGCTCTCTCCCATGAACGCATACCAGTGCCATTGCGCGGGCCGTTTCGGCGGTCCCTCATCCCCGACGACGTCGACGTTGAAGTGACCGACCCCCTCGCGGAGCGGGACGTCCACGACAAAACTGAACGGGCCGGACGCCTTGTCGCTCGTCGCCATCAAGAACACCCGGGCGCTCTCGCCACGCGCACGCACAGCACCGCGCAAGACGACGGATGCTCCGGGCTCGGAGACAGCCTCGCCGGGGACGGAGAGCACCACGCCGCCTCCCGCGGGCGCTTTCGGCGAGTCCGCGTGCTCCTCCAGGTTTGCCGCAAGCTTGGTCGGCAAGCCTTGTGCGGCATGGGTTCCAGTCCCGCTCAGAGCGCAGCGCGTGCCGTTGGAGAGCAGGCCCTGCTGGACCACGTAGAGCTGGACGTTCACGCCCTTGCGCTGCAGCTCGGGCAGTCGCTCGAACACATCGAGGTCAAACGACGACGCCACGAACGCGGCTTGCGTTGCATCCGCTTTCGCCCCCGCTTTCGAGCCTTCCTTGGAGCCTCCGCCCTTGCCCGACAACTTCGAACTTCGCAGTGCCGTGCCCGCATGGAACGCGTTGTTCGTCACGTCGACGGCGACGACAATGCTGCTCTGCTCCAGATCGGCGGCGTCCGAGTCCTCTCGCGCAAACACACCATGAACTGGCAGAGAAGACTGTGTTGCGGTGTCCACGACGAATGGAGCGTCGATTCGGAGGACCCGCACTCCCCCCTTTCGCAGCTCCCGACGCGCGACCGCCATCGCCTTGCTCGTGCCACCGTCGAAGAATGCGGCGTCATCGATGCCCAGCGCGTGGATTTGTGGAGCGGGATCTGGAGTCATCGGAGTCGCAGGCACGGGTTCGGATTCAGGTTCAGGTTCAGGGTCAGGTTCAGGTTCAGGGGGGTCGACGGCACCGGGAGGCTCGAGGGTTGCGGCAGGCGTCTGCGGATCGACGGTCTTCGCGTCGTTGCAGCCCAAGCCCAGGACGACAAACGCTCCCCAAACGCACCGCGACCACGGGGCTTGAGAACTCATCCCTCACTCACGCCGACCGAAGGCGCGAGACCGACGTAGACAGGCCCGCGCGTCACCTCCCGTGAAAATGCGGTGAAGAAGTACGTGCCAGCACGCTTGGGCATCGCATCAAGCCCGAAGAGGTCGATGTTGAAGAACCCCGTGGCGGTCGTATCTCCGCTGGACTCCAGCACATCAAAGCTGGGGACCCGTAGAGGAAAGACAAAGGGCCCGGTGAGGGTGGTGCCCGTTGCGACGAGATGGATGCCGACCACCGCCGTTGCGCCCGGGCAGCCGACATCGCGCAGTCTTCCTGTGTCCGCATCCACGCCCACGCGCTCGTGAGCGGTGACCGGGAGCCGAAACGCGCCGCGCAACAGACAGCGCCGTCCCGGGATTGCCTCGGTCACTCGGTCGATCGTGAACTCGACGCCGACATCATCGGGGACAGGCGGGGAGTCATCCCGTTGTTTGTAGTTGGGGAACGGGTCCGGCTTCCCCTGGAGCGCTCGCGTGATCGCGCCCGAGATCTGTGGAAGCGGCGGCCACACCGACCGGACTCGCGGAGGTTGTAACGCTCCGCGACGCGCCTCGACGTACCGGCGGACCTCGTCGTCTTCGAACGCGTGCATGCTCGGACCGACCTCCAGCGTGCACGTGTTGGACAGGTACTCGCGCACCATCATGGTGACGGCCTGCCGTCCTTCCAGCGGAACACCGAGCTGTCGGCCAACGTCGCAGACGAACATGTTGCCGACGAATCCCTCGCCGGGGTCCTCCTGGGGCGGGACCGGACGACCACCGGGCGTCTTGCCGGTACCCAACGCAACCCCGACCCTTGCCGTGTTGTCCTCGGTGTCCACCGCGACCGCGAGGAGATGCTTCTCCTGGTCGATTTGATAGTTCTCCCGCAGCGTCCGCACGTGGATTCCCGCTACGGGGAGGGTCTTGCGGTCCGGAGTCGGCACGTGCCGCGGCGCGTCGAGAACGACGCAGCTACGCTTGCCCCGCATCAACCCCTTCATCAGCTGTGCCTTGTTCTTCGTGGGGTTGTCCCAGAAGTCGTCGTCGTCGAGTGAAAATTGGCCGTTGCTCACGTCGTGCCCTTCGTCCGAGCTAGTGGAGGCTGGCGAGTGCTTCCGCCTTGATGAACGGCTGGCAACGTGTGCAGAACTTGCCCGCACATGTCGATCCCGCTCCGTTCTCGCCGTACATGATGCACGTGCACTCGGCCTTTCCGGAGAAGTCTCCCGCGTAGTCCGAACCGACCTTGCCGGCCCCGCCGTTGTAGTTGGCGGAACTCATCCCGTCGGCACAGTGGCCGCCCTGGTGTTCGTTGCCCGTGTACTCCCGACCGTGCACCACAGCCGAGAGTCCAGGGGGCTTGCCGCCTGAAGACTGAGGGACCTGGTTCATCGTGTGCCCAAGCTCGTGAGCCATGACGTCGTTCACGACATTCTCGGCGGCCTTGAACACGATGAGCTGCAACCACCCGCTGTTTCCATCGGCTTCGCCCAGGTACGGGCCTTTGGAGACATGCAGGGTCATCTCGACTTCCACCTTGTTTCCCGCTTTGGCCTCAACGTAGGTCTTCGCGTCGTCGGGGAGCTTGACCGTAACCCAGCCATGGTTGGCATAGTCGTCGACCCACACGTCCGCGTCCTCGATCTTCCCCTTCACGCTGCCGTCGTCGGCTTCCCAAGCTCCGCTGATCAACGAGCTGGTCCCATCCTTGAGCGACTTGGGGAAGAAGCCGCTTCCGGCGTTGTAGTCTTTCCCCTTCACCTTGGTCCCGTCGCTCCACGTCGCCTCGTTCGTGGAGTCGAGGGTGAGGGTGACATCGGTATCGCACGAGGCCGCCTTCGCATCGTACTGGGTGTGACAGCAAAGCACGTGCACCTGGTGAGGGGTCTTGGCGTCCACAAACTTGCCGTGGAAGTAGGTCTTGTTGTGGTTTCCGATGTTCAGGTACTTCGTCCCCGCATCCTTGAGCCACTTGCCTGGAAACCAGGAACCCGCAGGACCTTCATCCTCAGCCAGTTCGACGGTCTTCCCCTCTTGGACGTACTCCACGAAGACCTCGCCGAGCGCCCCAACCATCCGCGCCAGCGATGGCTCCGCCGCTCCCTTCGGCAGGGTGAGCTGGTACCAGAGCTTCCGCCAGTTCTCGATGAACACGGTGCCATCCTCACAAGCAGGCGTGACTCCAACACTCACCTTCACCTTGTCGCCCCCCGCTTGTCCCAGCTGCACGGTGAACTCCGCGACCCCCTTGTCGTTGTAGGGCACCTTCCCTTCCGCCACTCCCTTGGTCGGTTCCACGACCGTCCCGCCAACCGTGATCGATGGTTTCGGGGAGTTCCGTTTGGAGTTGTTCGTGTCGAACTCGACCTTGACGTAGACCTCCTCGTCCTTCGGCCCGGGAATGCACTCGACATCGGTCTGAGCGCCAACCGACACCGTGAGCACGCTCCCCTGGTTGGGTAGTTTCGGATCGACCTTGAGGTTGACGTACTGTTTGTGCGGCTTGTCCTCGGCGTTGTCGTCGGGTGGAGGATACGAGAGCAGTGCGGTGTACTTGCGCTTGGAGACTTCCGCCTCTCGCAGGCGCCCGACCTCCGTCGTCCACTTCTCGATCCAACACGGCGACTTCGCGATGACCGTGAACGCTGCAGTGCCATTGATCGGCAACGGAGACACCCCCTTGTCGTCCGTCCGAAGCAGGGGCTCCTTCTTCTGCGAGAACTCGATCTGAACCCCGGGAAGCTCGCTTCCGTCCTCGGCGTTCACCGCCTTGAATGTCGCGGTCTTGAGCCAGACCTTGAAGTCACCACCGGGGTACTCGTTCCCCTCGCAGGTGACCTTGTAGCTGAGCGTGTAGAAGTCCTCGTCGTCCTTGCACTTGGGCAGCGTGATGGTGGTGGAGACCTTCTTCTTCCCAGCCTCCTTCCCCCCCAGCTCCAACTCGGCAGCCTCGACGGTCTCCGCGCCCCCTTCCTGCTCGAACTCGAACTTGGCTTTCGCCCGATCGCCCTTCCCACGGGAGATCCAAGCGGTCAGGGTCATTTTGCTTTCCTCGAAGACGTTGGCGGTCATCGTGCTCGGCTACTCCTCCCAAGTCTCGCGCGCATTCACGGCGGTCACAACCTCAGGTCGGTATCGTGTGGACATGGTACGGTGGCTGTGTGCGGGTGTACGACGGTCTACAGCGATTCGAGCTGTACCGGTGTCAGCGAGGCCGGGCTTCGCAACGCGATGCGGGTGACACCGTACCTGCGCAGGAGTTTGTCCGCGTCCTTCGCCACGGGCCTCGGGACGCGCTCGAGCGCGTGGTCGACTTCCTCGTGCGCGAGTTCGCGTGGACGCCTTCGGACTTCGATCGGCACGACGACGCGCTCCTGCGACTCGAGGAGCTGATCGACGCGGAATGGGTGGAGGTCGTCGCATTTCGACCATCGGGGTCGATCGCGGGCGACGTCCCGGACGAAGACGACGTTCAGGAGCTCTCCGATCTCGTCGAAGACGAGGACGACGAGGTCGCGGCCGGAGCCGCGGTCGAGCCCCCGATGGGTATCGAACCCGAGTCCGAGATGGAGCCTCCTCCGGGTTTCGAGGTCGAGTTTGCGGTCGAGGACCCCGACATCCCCGCCTTCGACTTCGAGATCGGGTAGAGACCGCGTCGCGGTTGCCCGGGCAGGTTACGCGGGGTCTGCCTCGCACCGCGAGCCTTCGAGCACCACATCGGGATCGAGGGTTCGAGCGCGACCCAGACTCCGGCACGCAGAGGCGGGCACCCCCGCGGCGATCTGGACACGCGCGCGGAGCAACCAGGCATCGGGACTCGCCGGCAGCCGGCTCGTCAGCTCTCGGGCGATCGACCGAGCGCCGGACGCGTTCCCGAGGTCCAGCCAGATGTCCGCCGCCGTCCGAGCCACGACGAGGGCCTCGAGGGCGTCGGCCTCCGGCGACAATCCACTCCAAGCCTTGAACGCGAGCTGTGCGGCCTCTCGGAGCTCGCCGTGTTCGCGGAGGACCTCTGCAAGTGCCAGCGTCGTCAGCGGGATCTCGGGCCTCTCGAGACGGCTGCGGGCCAGCACCGCGTCGCGGCGCGCGGCGAGCACGCGGCCCGCGCGTCCCTGGCTGCGAATCGAGAGTGCCGCAGCATCGGCACGTCGCGGGTAGTCCCGGCTCAAGGCTCGGGCCTGCTTCGAGACGTCCTCCCCTCGCGCGAACGCTACTTGTAGCCGAGCCACTTCGACCGCTTCGGTCGTTGCGGCCGCAGCCTCGGCCTTGCGGACCCAACCCTCGGCACGGGAATCCACGGTCCCGCCGGCACGGGCCCGGAAGAGGGCCAGCTGGACCAGCGACAGCCAGGCATCGGCGTCCCCATGCTCGAGTGAACTCGCGTTGGACCACCCCTCCGCGAGTCGACCCTGGCCGACCTGCGTCATCCCCAGAGACACCCGGTACTGCGCCGCGGCGGGCTCGAACTCACTCGCCATCGTCCAAAGGTGAAGCGCTTCATCCCCCGACGCCCGAGCGGCCAGCGCAGCCGCGGCCGCAGCCGGACGATGCTCGACCTCGAGCGCCCGCTCGTAGAACCTCTCAACCTGTTGTTGCGGCGCGCCGACACGCTCCGACGCTCGCGCCAAGGCGGTCCACACCCGAGGCGCCCACGCTGCATGTTCGGACAACCCGACGAGCTGGGCATGTGCGACCTCGGCGTCCAAGACATGGGTCGCCACCCAGGCGGCGAGAACGTCGAGCTCGGCCCGCCCCGCCATTCCCCGTCGCGCAACCGCACAGTGGCGCATTGCATCCGGCCACTGCTGCTGCTCCGCGGCGACAAATCCACCGAGGTAGGCCACCCACGGAGCGTCGGCCGAAAAGCCGTCCAATCGCGCTTGTGCGCTGTCGGTTTGTCCGGAAAGGACGTCGGCATACGCGGCCGCCAACGTGCGGACCTCGGCGGACCAAGGCCGCGAGTCGTCCTTGGACCAGGACCGCAGGCCCTGCGCATCGGCGGCGATAAAACTCAACCGAAGCGCCGTGCTCACGGCGACGGGGTCCCACGGCAGCAGGTGCCCGCGGGCATCGGCCAGCGCGAGAACGGCCTGCTCGTGGTCCGCATCTCGGATCGCCGAAAACGCCCTCAGCAATGAATTCCGGCCCGGAACCTCCTGCGCGAGGATCGGAGCTTGGTCCTGCACGGGTCCAACCCAGGCGGCATGGAACGCTCGGTCGGCGGCCGCCTGCGGAGTGTGCACCTCCTCGAGGGTGGCAAACGCCGCGGAGACGTCTCCGAGCGAAAACTGGAGCGCGGCAAGCGTGCGCGTGGCACCGGCCGGTCGGCGACGCTGTGCTTGGAGCTCGTCCACCGCCCGATGCATCGCAGTGACTTCGAGGCTGCGACCCGCCGCAAGACCGCGTGCCCAGGCACCCTCGGCATCCCGCGCGGTGCCCTCCATCCCTGCGAGCAGAGCCGATGCCCGAGCGGCGTGCACACCGTCGTCACCGGGCGCCAGCAACCCGTCCGCCTCCGCGATGAAGGCTGAACCCCAGGCCGCCTGCTGGGCCCGCGCGTGAGCCCGAGCGATCCGGGCACGGGAGGAGGAGTCCGCACCGGAGACGGCCTCCAGCTCGGACAGCGCATCCTCGAGAGCATCGACGCCACCGACCTCGAGCAGCGCCTCGAACTGATCGAGCTCGGGCGTGTCGAGCCAGGAAGCTCCCAGTCCACCCGCCAACGCAGCGAGCGCACAGCCGAATCCGGCCGTCAGCACGAACCCGACACGACCGCGGGCGAGCGATTTTCGATGCTGCCGCGCGGGGGCTTCACGCTCGGCCTCTTCCTCCTCCAACACCGCGGCGATCAGCGACATCGTCCGATCACGCGCCCCGAGGAGACGTGGGACGCCCCGTCGGTCGTCGCGCTTGGCTGAGGCCATCCCTTACGGAATGAGGCCATTCGCCGGAGCCTTCAAGGACTTGTTGGGGGATTTGTCCCCCTACGCGCGGTCCGTCTCCGGGACCACTGCGATTTCAGCGAGCCAACATACGCCGTCGTCGGCGCAGGCCAAGCACACCGAATGCGGCGAGCAGCCAGGGCGCACCTCCGCGTCCCCGGCCACCGACCGCACAGCCGCCACTGTCGTCGTCCGAGCCTGCCGAGTCCGCCCCGCCACTGCCGTCGTCATCCGAGCCATCGCCGCTCGCGTTGCCGTCGGTGACCGTGATGGTGACCGTTGCGCCGGCGGTCACCGTCGCGTCGGTGCTGGCGGCCGTGGGATCTCCCGAGGCTCCGCCCGTGGAACCGCCGTCGGTATCGCCGGTGGCATTTCCGGTCTCGGCATCGCCCGTCTCGCCGTCTGTGCTCGTGGCTCCGGAGGTTGAAGGGTCCTCGCCGAGCGTGCAGTCGTTGGCGCACTCGTCTCCGTCATCTCCGTTGCCGTCGTCGCACTCTTCGACGCCCTCTTGCACGAAGCCATCTCCGCACTCGGCGAGCACGCAGGCGATGCATTCATCGGTGTTGTCGTCGTTGCCGTCGTCGCACTGCTCGAAGTCCTTCTGCACGAAGCCATCGCCGCACGTTGCCGACATGCACAGAGATGTGCAGCCGTCGTCGTCGTCGGTGTTGCCGTCGTCACAGGCTTCGCCGGGATCCATCGTGTTGTTGCCGCAGATGGAGATCGGCAGGACAAAGATGTCGTCGATCGCGAACTCGTCCCTCGAGCCAGCATCGCTCACGTCGTCGCCTTGCCACCGGAAGTAGATGAACTCACCTTCGCCGACGCCAAGCATGTCGATGACGTCGTCGGTGTCCGTAGCGACCCATGTTGCCGGTGCGTCCGCCGCCTCGCCGGAGGTCACGGTGGCCCCGACGACAGCCAGCCATGTTTCGTTGTCCGTGGAGTATTCGAGGGTCAAGCTGTTGCTACGCGCGGCATTGTTGAAGACGAACAGCGTGCTGGCGAGTTGAAGGCGGTTGAGGACGCCGCCTGTCTGGTTCTGTAGCCGCAGGATGAACGCACCCGGCGTGAAGTCTGTCTCGCCGGGCTGGACACCGAGCGCGAGGGTCGTGGCGTCGTTCTCTGGATCGAACGCGTACACCCCACCCGTCGTCTCCCCACCCTCCGAGACCCCGCGCGCGTAGTCGCCCGTCATCACGGTGTCGCCGAAGTCGAAGTCCCCATCGCTGAGCCCCGTGACGATCCAGTCATCCGAGTCCAACTGGCCCTCGGCCGGCTCGGGGGCGAACCCTGAGCCATCGAAACCGGTAAAATCGATCACGACGCCGGACGCGTCCAGCACCTCGTCGGCGAGTGCAGTGCTAGGGAGCAGCGCACACAGCGTTGCAAGGGAGAAGGAGCTAAGGGCGCGGGACATCATGTGTTTATACCTGGGGGTCGCTGCGGGGTGCTCGCCCACCGAGCACCGGGGCCACCGTGGAGGGTACGACGGCCACCACTGCCCCCGGTTGCACGGATCAGTCGACGGCCCGGCTCAGCACGGACTTCAGGTAGTCACCCTCGGGGAATCCGAGCAACCTAGGGTGATCAGGGGGTGCCCCCCACCGATCGAGCACTTGGAGGTTGCGGCGAACCTTGTCCGCGGCCTCGATCAGGCACATCTCGAAGTCATCGCGGGTGACGTGGCTGCTGCAGGAGGCCGCCAAGAGATAGCCTCGCGGTGCCAGCAACCGGCAGCACGCCTGGTGCAGCTTGCCGTAGGCCTTGAGCGCGCCGGACTTCGCGGCATGGTTGGGCGCGAAGCTGGGGGGGTCGGCGATGATCAGGTCGAACTGGGCGCCCGCTTCTTGCTGGGCGGCGAGGAACTTGGGGACGTCGGCGACCACGGGGGTGTGATGCGCCGGGTCGAGCCCGTTGAGCGCCCAGGTCTCGCTGGCCGCCTCGATGGCGCCCGCGGAGATGTCGACGGTGACGACCGAAGACGCCCCACCAAGCCCCGCCGAGGCCGAGAACCCACCGATGTAGCTGTACAGGTCGAGGACCCGGAGCCCGGCGGAGATCTTACGGGTCACCCGACGCGCGGTGCGGTGATCGACGAACATGCCCGTTTTCTGCCCGTGCACGAGGTCGACGCTGAGCTGAAGACCTTGCTCGCTCACCACCACCTTCTGTGGGCACGGCTGCCCCCACACTTGCGACACCTTCTTCTGGCCGCGACGCCCCGTGCGGAGCATGAGGCCCTCAACCCCTTGGGCCTGCAACGTGGGGATCAATGCGCTGACGAGCGCGTCTCGCCAAACGAGCGTCGCGGTGCCATCGAGCTTGAGCGTGGCGTGGTTGCCGTAGACGTCGCAGACGACCCCCGGCAGCCGATCTCCCTCGCCGTGCAAGAGACGGTACGTCGTGGTGTTCGGCGGCACCATGCGCGCCCGCAGGGTCGCAGCCGCTTCGATACGTCCCCGAAGCAGGTCCTTGTCGATCGGCTCGTTGACGGTCGTGAGCAGTCGAACCGCGATGGGGCCTTCCTCCGCCCAACCTCGGGCGATGAACCGGTCCCGCTCGTCGACGATCGTGATGACATCGCCGGGCGTGCAGCTGAGACGCGCCAGCGCATCGCGAAAGATCCACGGGTGCCCGCGGCGGATCGTTCGACGCAGCGGCTTACGGAGCTGAACCTTGACGTGCGCGGGCGAAGCCATCGAAAGCGGGTTGTAACAGGAGCCAAGCCCGTGCGGGGCCGCCAACGGCCAACGGCGCACGCCTACGAATCTCACCGTCTCGGCGCGGGGAACTCTGCGCTGGCGCGAAAATGGCCACGCGCCACGCTCGGAAACCGCCGCGGCCGGTTCTCGAAAGCGCCGCCGCTTCACCAGTGCTCTCCTCCGGACCACGAGGTTCGAACCCCATGCTCTCTTGCTTGACCTTCCTGACCTGCGCGCTGGGCTTCGGCACGATGGGACTCATCGCGTTCGTACTCCCGACGCGTGTCACCGACCAGTTTGGCGTCGACACTTTGACCCCGGACGGCCGCAACGAGGTCCGCGCCGTGTACGGAGGATTCGGCCTTGCGATGGCCGCCGCGTTGGCAACAGCGACGTTCGTCGACACCCTCCGTCCCGGCGTAGGATTCGCCGTGGCCGCGGCGCTGTTCGGCATGGCGATCGGCAGACTCATATCGGCCTCGATCGATGGTTCGTTCGGCCGCTTCCCCCGCCTGTACTTCGTCGTCGAGTTCGTGGCCGCGTCGGCCGTCGCGTTCGCAACCTTCCGGTAGGCGCGAAGCGCCGACATCTGGATGCACATCCTGCGCGGGCCCTGACTGTGGACGTGCACCGACACGCTGCTACGGTCCCGACCGATGAGCCAGCGAACCGCGACCGCCATCATGGTCTTGTGGACCGCGTCCACCTTGGCCTGCTCCACGTCGGCGCCTCCCGCCGCAGAGCCAAAGCCACCCGCGCAAGCCGGGAATGCGGACTCCGCGAAAACGCAAGACGTTGCAACCGGGGAGGAGATCGAGGACGTCGGCGAACTCCGGGCGAAACGCGTCGAAGCGGACGTCGTCGGGCATCCTGCCCCCACCCCGGTCGTGGACCTGCTCGACGGCGACTCGCTCGACCTCAGCGACGTCGTCGGCCGCAAGCCCGTCTACCTGAAGTTCTGGGCGACCTGGTGTGTGCCCTGCCGTGAACAGATGCCGCACTTCGAGGCTGCGCAGCAGCGGTACGGAGATGACATGACCATCGTCGCCGTCAACGTGGGGCTCAACGAAAGCAAGGACGCCGTCCGTGATTTTCAGCGCGACCACGACCTGTCCATGCCGATCGGCTACGACGCCGACGGAAGGGTTGCGGCGGCGTTTCAGGTCGAGGTCACCCCCCAGCACATCTTGATCGACGCGTCCGGCTCGATCGCGTACGTCGGGCACCGCGCGTCCCAGGATCTGGACCAAGCCCTCGCCGCGATGTCCTCCGACCACGCACCCACCCCAACGCCCCCGCGCGAGGCCCCTGCGCTCGCTCACGAATCCGGAGCGTCGCCGCTCGAGCTGCTCGACGGCGGGTCTTTCGAGGTCACGGCAGCGGCAGAGCAACCCACCGTCCTCTCGTTCGTGGCGACCTGGTGCGACTGGTACCTGGCGGACAGCCGGCCTGCCATGTCCAAAGCCTGCATCGCGCAGCAAGAGCGACTCAACGAACTGCATGCCACGCTGGGTTCGCAAGCCCGGTTCATCGGCGTCGCGCAATCACTGTGGACCGACGAAGACCAGGTTCGCGGCTATCAAGAGCGGTATGGCATTCAGTTTCCGCTGGCGCTCGACCGCGGCGGCGAGTGGTTCAGCCGCTTCGCGGTCCGGGACGTGCCCACCACGGTTGTCCTCGACGCACGCGGCTCGGAGCGCCTCCGTATCGCGGGTGCTCCGGCCGACCTCGAGACGCAGCTCGCGGCGGTGCTGAGCCCCTAGCAGGGTGAGGAAAGAGTCGCGCGTATGCAGAACGGTGTCATCGCCATGCAGAGCAAGGCGCGAAGAGGGAGCTGGTTGGACACCTGTGACCGATGAGGAACGCAGCTATGCATGGCGAGGGCGCCGTTATGCACTGCGTGGGACTTTTTCCTCACCCTGCTAGAGTCGAGTTCCACGACACCAGCAGGCGAGGAGACCGTGCGGCGGCTACACGTCGAGCAGCTCGGCCTCGGCGGCGCGCTCCATGATGAACGAGTACCGCGCCCCGGTGTCCTTGCCCATGAGGTCGGAGATCGTCCGATCCGTCGCGAGTTCGTCCTTGATCGCCACCTTGATCAGCACGCGCTTCTTCGGGTCCAACGTGGTGTCCTTGAGGGTCGCGGGCATCATCTCGCCCAGACCCTTGAAGCGCTGAATCTCGGGCTTGCCACGCTTGATGCCAGCGATGACCGTCTTGAGGTGCTCATCGTCCGAGACCCACGTGGTCTCCTTGCCCACGATCACCCGATACAGCGGAGGCTGAGCCAGATAGATGTGGCCACGCCGGATCAGCTCCGGCATGTAACGGTAGAAGAACGTGAGCAACAACGTGGCGATGTGATGCCCGTCGGAATCGGCATCCATCAGCAAGATGATCCGGTGGTAGCGCAGCCGGGCGGCATTGAACTCCTTGCCGATGCCGCACCCCAGCGCCTTGACCACGTTGCCGAGTTCTTCGTTGGCCAACACCTTGTTGAGCGAGGCCTGCTCGGCGTTGAGCACTTTTCCGCGCAACGGGAGGATCGCCTGAGTCTTTCGGTCTCGGCCCATCTTGGCCGAACCACCGGCGGAGTCACCCTCGACGATGAACAACTCGCACTTGCGCGGGTCCGAGCTTCCACAATCTGCCAGCTTACCCGGCAGGTTCAGTCGCAGGCTGCCCGCTGCCTTCCGCGAAACCTTCGACGACGCTGCGCGCGACGCAGCTCGGGCTCGCGCCGATGCGATGATCCGGGCGACGATCGCCTCGGCCGTGCTGCGGTTCTCGTGCAGCCATTGCTCGAGCGCGGGGCGAATCGCGCCCTCGACCTGCCCGGTCACCTCCGGGTTGTTGAGCCGGTTCTTGGTCTGGCTCTGAAACTGAGGATCGAGGACGTAGCAGGACAGGATCACGACCATGCCCTCCTTCATGTCCTCGAGGTTCATCGTCAGCCCCTTGGGTTCGAGCTTGTGCGCCTGCATGTAGGCCCGTACGGCCTTGCCCAACGCGTTGCGAAAGCCCTGCTCGTGGGTTCCGCCATCGGGCGTGGGGACGCCGTTGACGAACGAATACGTGGCGTCCTCGGTCGCCTCGGTCCAGCAAAACGTGGCCTCCAGCTTGGGGTCTTCGTTGCGCTCCAGCTGGAACTGTCCCGGGTGGACTTGTGCCTTGCCGCGCACGGCCACCAGCTTGCCCAGGTACTCCTTGATGCCGTCCTTGTGGAAGAACGTCTCGGGTCCCTTGGCCTTGGGGTCCACGAAGATGATCTTCAACCCGCTGTGCAAGTAGCTCTTGGACTCCAGGCGCGTACGGACCAGTGTCGGGTCGAAGAAGACCGTCTTGAACATCTCCGGGTCCGGGCGCAGGTGCACGGTCGTGCCCGATCCGCGTGAGGCACCCAGTTTCTTGAGCTTGCCGACCTGAACACCACGCTCGAACGAGGCCTTCCATCGCCCGCCGTCACGCCAAACCGTGACGTCCAGCGACGACGCCAGCGCGTTGGCCACAGCCGCACCGACCCCGTGCAGGCCGCCGGAGTGCTTGTAGTTGCTGCCGTCGAACTTGCCGCCCGCGCCCAGCTTGGTGAACACCGCCACCAGCGCGGGGATCTTGAGCTTGGGGTGCTTGTCGATCGGGATGCCACGACCGTTGTCGGTGATCGAGATGCCGCAGTGGTCCTTGTCGAGTTCGACCGTGATCTCGGTGGCGTGCTCGTTGATCACCTCGTCGACGGCGTTGTCGAGGATCTCCCAGATGAGGTGGTGCAGGCCGTCCTTGTTGACGCCACCGATGTACATGCCCGGGCGTTTACGGACGTGGTCGACACCCTCGAGGAACTGGATGGACGACCCGGTGTAGCCGGCCTTTTTGCCCGCGGTGGTCTTCTTGGAGGTCTTTTTCTTCGCGGTCGCCATCGTCGTCACTCCTCTTCATCCAGTACGGGCATCTCGGGGAGCGGAAGCTCCAGGGTCTTGACCGACCCACGTTTGAACACCGGGCGTCCCTTGCCCCCACGCGAGGTCGGTTCGCGCTCGGCTCCGGTCAGCTTCTGCACGCCGCCCGAGGTCTTGTGAATCTTGATCGGCGTGCTCGCCAAGAACGCGCCTTCGACATAGTCGGTTGCATCGGGCTTGATGAGAATGACCCCCTTGCCCGGCCCGGACAACAGGTTGACCTCTCCGGACTCGCACGACAGGAGCCGCCCCTTGTGGGTGAGGGCGCAGATGCTGTCCTCGGCGTAGACCTTGAACGCGGCGACGATCTCGTCGTCCTTGGCCACGCGCGAGAACATCCGCCCCCGGCTGTTGCTGGGTTCCTTGTGCGGCCACAACGCGAAACGCAACGCATAGCCCCGCTTTGAGACCGCGAGGATGTGCGGGTACGGGTCCTCGTACTCCTCGCCGAGGTCGGGCTTGTCGAACCCAAACTCCGGCATGACGCGCGGGTCCGTGCCGACCGCTGCGATGACACGTTCGCCATCCTTGAACTTGAACATCTGCTGGACCGGGGTGCCGTGTCCGGTCGAGGCCAACACGTCGTTGATCCGTGTGACGTAGGCCGTGCCCTTGTTGGTGAACAGCACCACGCAGTGGCGCGTGGAGCCGGCCACGAGCGCGAGGGGGGCATCACCCTCTCGCATCCGGGTGGTCTCGAGGTTGATCGAACGCTGGCGCTTGATCCAGCCATCTCGCGTCACGAGGACCATCGCGTCCTCCTCGACGATGAAGCTGTCGGCCGAGAACTCCTCGGTGAGGTCGTCGGCGCAGATCCGGGTTCGACGGGCGTCGGCAAACTGCTCCATCACCTCTTGCAGTTCCCCCTTCACGAGCGCCGCGAACTTCGCCTTGCTGCGCAAGATGCCTTCGATCTTCTTCGCGGCCTTGCGCTTCTCCTCCAGCTCCTCGCGGATCTTGAGGATCTCCAGCTTCGCCAAGCGGTACAGCTTGGTCTCGAGCACCGCATCAGCCTGGATGTCGTCCAGGTCGAACGCCCGCATCAGCTTGCCCGCCGCGTCCGCCTTTCCGTTGCTTTGCCGGATCAGCTTGATGGCCTTGTCCAGCCCATCGAAGATCTTCTCGAATCCCTCGAGGATGTGGATGCGCTCTCGAAGCTTGCGAAGGTCGTATTCGAGTCGACGCCGCACGGTCGCGAAGCGGAAGTCGACGAAGTGCTGAAGGATGTCCTTGAGGTCGAGTCGGGCCGGCGCGCCCACCTCGGGGTTGTCGGTGGGGACCAGCGCGGTGAGGTCGACCTTGACCGAGGTCTGCAAGCGGGTGTGCTTGAAGAGATAGGCCATGATCAGCTCGGGATCGACCTCGCTCTTCTTGTCGAGTTCGAGTTCAACCCGAATGTCCGTCGTGGACAGGTCCGTGACCCCGACCAGGACCGGAAGCTTGCGCTTGAGGATGATGTTGCCGATCTCCTCGACGATCGTGCTCTTCTCAACGCTGTGCGGGACTTCGGTGATGACCAGGACCTGGCCACCGCCCTTGTTCGACTCGACCTTCCACTTTCCCCGCAGCTTGAACGTGCCCTTGCCGCTCTCGTAGACGTTGCCGATGTCCGTCCGCGTGGCAACGAGCTCGCCGCCGGTGGGGAAGTCGGGCCCCTTGACGTACTTGAGCAGTTTGCGGACCGTCAGCGTCGGATCGTCGATCAGCGCGATGGTGGCTTTGACGACCTCGCCGAGGTTGTGTGGGGGGATCGAGGTGGCCATGCCGACCGCGATGCCCGTCCCGCCGTTGACCAGCAGATGCGGAAAGCGAGCCGGCAAGACCACAGGCTCAGTGCCCGTGCCGTCGAAGTTGTCCTTGTGGACGACGGTGTCCTTGGGGAGCTCCGTCAGCAGCTGATCGGCGATCTCGGTCAGCCGGGCTTCCGTGTATCGGTACGCCGCCGCACGGTCACCGTCGATCGAACCGAAGTTCCCCTGACCGTCCACCAGTGTGGCCCGCATGACGAAGTCCTGGGCGAGGCGCACCATCGCGTCGTAGACCGCGGTGTCACCGTGCGGGTGATACTTACCGATGACGTCTCCGACGACTTTCGCGCTCTTGCGGTGCCGGGCGTCATGCCTCAGCCGCAGCTCGTGAAACATCGTGAAGAGGATGCGCCGGGCGACCGGCTTCAGCCCATCTCGAACATCAGGGATCGCCCGAGCGGTGATCACCGACAGGGCGTAGTTCAGGTACTTCTTCCGAGCCTCCTCTGCGAGGTCCCCGATCTCCTCCCCACCCGTACCTCCACCCGGCGGCCCACCCGCGGGTGTACTCGTACCGCGGGCCGAGGGCGCCTGGGGCTCCGCCGTGGGGGAGCCGGACTTCAGGGCGGGTGGCAACAACTCCAGCTGCGACATGGTCGGCACTCGGCGCGACCCTGAACGTTTGGCGGATCCAGGTCAATTTCTTGGCGGATGCGAGGGAGTGTGCCGCCAAACCGCGCCTATCACGCGAAAAAGAGGCCCTTAGTCCGCGTCGGTCCGTCGCTGCAGAGCCCGGCCCTCGCGAGCGAGCCCATGAACATCGGCGTCTTCAAGCCTGCCCGCTCCGCCGTCCGTGACACCAGCGAGCGTCTTCTCGATCGCGTTGCGGTAGTCGTTCACGGCGACGAAGTACTCCGGGTCCTCGAGCACATTCACGTCGCAGATCTTTTCGGCGCGGCGAATGAGCGCAATGCAGTCGGGGCTCAAGTGACGCAGGTGGAGCGTCTTGGCGGCGGCTTGGTAGCGCTCCGCCAGCTTGTTGATCGCCTCGATGGCGCTCTGGTCGACGATACGAGACTCGGCGAAGTCGACAACGACCTCGTCGGGGTCGGACGCTACATCGAACTTCGAGGCGAACAGGGTTGTCGAGCCGAAGAAGAGCGGGCCGTAGATCTCGTAGTGCTTGACGCCCTGCTCGTCGATCGACTTCCGTGCGCGAATCCGCAACGCGTTTTCCCAGGCGAAGACCAGGGCCGAGACGATGACGCCGCACAACACCGCGACGGCAAGATCGAAGACGACGGTCAGCCCCGTGACGAGCGCCATTACAGCCACATCCGCCGCGGGCACCTTGTTGATGATGCGGAAGGTGTTCCACGCGAACGTCCCGATCACCACCATGAACATCACGCCGACCAGCGCGGCGATCGGGACCATCTCGATCAGCGAGGCGCCAAAGAGGATGAAGCCGAGCAAGCCGAGCGACGCGACGACACCGGAGATCCGGGAGCGACCACCGGACTGAATGTTGATGATGCTCTGCCCGATCATCGCGCACCCGCCCATGCCGCCGAAGAAGCCGTTGGCGATGTTGGCCGCGCCCTGAGCAAAACACTCGCGGTTCGCGTTGCCGCGGGTCTCGGTGAGTTCATCGACCAGGTTGAGCGTCATCAGAGACTCGATCAGCCCGATCGCCGCGAGAATCCCGGCATACGGGAGGATGAACACCAGCGTCTCCTGGTTGAGCGGAATGATCGGGACCGCAAAACTCGGGAGCCCGGCGGCGATTCCGGTCCCGCCCCGATCCGTGATGAACGAGGCGACCGTCGGCGTATCGATCTCGCCGAGGATCGTGATCGCGGCCACCGTCACGATGGCGACCAGGGCCGCCGGAACGGCCTTCGTCAGCTTGGGCAGCACGACCATGATCCCCATCGTCAGACCGGTCAGTCCAAGCATGGTCATCAAGGGCGTGCCTTGCATCCACGAGCCTTGGGTGCGGAACATCCCGAGTTGGGAGAGGAAGATGACGATGGCCAGCCCGTTGACGAAGCCCATCATCACCGAGCTGGGGATCATGCGGACGAACTTGCCCAGACCGAAGGCACCGGCGCCGAGTTGGAGGATGCCTGCGAGAATCAACGTCGCGAACAGGTACTGCAGGCCGGTGAGCGCGGAGTCGCTCCCTGCGGCCAGTCCCAGCGCGTTGCCCTCGCTCACGAGCGAAACCATGACCACCGCCATCGCCCCGGTTGCCCCCGAGATCATCCCAGGGCGCCCACCGAAGAGCGACGTGATGAGGCCCATCATGAACGCCCCGTACAGACCAACGACGGGCGGCACGCCCGCAACGAACGCAAAGGCGACAGCCTCGGGTACGAGTGCCAGGGCGACGGTGATACCGCTTAGGACGTCTGCGCGGACGCTCCCTCGGTTCGGTGCTTGGGACATGGGATTCGGTGCTCCACCCCGTGCGTGAACGGACCATTGCGTCCATGCGGCCGGTAGAGGGCGCGGGGTTTACATGACTGGGCTGAGGCACACAACCCGACCCGAGGTTGTAGGCTCACGCCCATGCAACGCCCGCTCGCGCTGGGAAGATTTCAAACGCTGGAGGTCACCGAGGCCACCGCGGACCGGATCACGCTGCGAGCGCCGGATCGTCCCCTCGTGCTTCCCAGTGGAGAAGCGCCGCCGGATGTCAGGGTCGGCGGGCAACTTCGGGTCTTCATCTTCGAGGGTCGAGACGGAACCGTCCAAGCGACGACGGTCTCCCCCGTCGCCGCGCTCGGCGAGTTTGCCTGCATGCGATGCGTGTCGGTGACCCACGCGGGTGCGTACATGGACTGGGGGTTGCCCAAGGATCTCTACGTGCCGCCGTTCGAGCAGGCGCAGCGCATGGAAGAAGGGCGTGACTACGTCGTCTACGTCATGTTGGATCGCAAAGGCGAGCGCCTGATCGGATCGACACACGTCGCGACCTACCTCGACTACGACGTGGAGGACATCGACATCGACCAAGAGGTCGAGCTTCTGGTCTACGGAAGAATCGATGCAGGCGTACAAGTCATCGTCGACCAGCGCCATCGCGGGCTGGTCCATCACAGCGACGTGTACGGTCCGATGAAACTCGGCACCCAGCACACCGGCTACGTCCGCGAGGTGCGAGGCGACAACCGACTCGACATCCGCCTCAAGCGACGCGGCAAAGCCGGCATGCTCGATGCTCAGGCCACGGTGCTCGAGGCCCTCGAAGCCGCCGGCGGTTTCCTACCGCTGCACGACCGCAGTACCCCCGCGGAGATCGAGAAACACCTGGGCATGAGCAAGAAGGCGTTCAAGCGCGGCGTCGGGGTCTTGTACAAGGCCCGGACGATCGCGCTGCGCGACGGCGGCATCGCGCTGACCACGAACCCCTCACCCGACTCCCAAGAGTAAGCAGCAGCGGCGCCTATCCGTACTCTTGCTGCAGCCAGCGCATGATGTCGCGGCTCTCGGGCATCCACTTTGCGTCCGCTCCGTCGCCGATTTTCAACACGGGCACGGTCTGTCGACCGGTCGCATCGATCAGCGACGCACGAGCGTCCGGATCTCGCAAGATGTCGTGTCGCTCGACCTCGAGTCCGAGCTGCTGGACCACCCGGTCGACCATCGTGCAGAACGGGCAACCGAAGTAGTGGTACAGCGCGAGGGAGGGCTTTGGAGCCGTCACATCAGGTCCTGTCGCCGTAGCTCCCGACGGATCTTGATCAGCGCCTGCTCTTGAAGCTGGCGGATCCGCTCTCGGGAAAGCGAATACTGCTCGCCGATCTCGCGAAGCGTCATCGGCTCGCCCTGCTCCAACCCGAAGCGCTTGCGGATCACGTCGGCCTCGATGGGACGAAGACGCTCGAGCAGCTCGCGAACCTTGTCCCCCATGGCCCGGGCCTGGAGCATCTCCGCGGGGAGCGGCGTGGTCTCGTCTTCAATCAGATCGCCCACCGTCCGACCCTCTGCACCCGACACCGGGCTGTCGAGGCTGGGACCCGCATCGAGCAAACACTGCCGAAGCCGCTGGATCTTCTCGATCGGAACCTCGGCTTCGGACGAGAGCTCTTCGTCGGTCGGCTCGCGGCCCTTCATCGTCGCGAAGCGCTGCCGGGTGCGCTTGAGCTTGTGATAGACGTCGATCATGTGGACGGGCACGCGAACTTCGCGGCCCTTGTCGGCGAGCGCGCGGCTGATCGCGTGCCGGATCCACCAGCTGGCGTACGTGCTGAAACGGAAGCCACGGCCCGGATCAAAGCGATCGACGGCCTTCATCAGCCCGATGTTGCCCTCTTGGATCAGGTCGGGCAGCGGCAGTGCGCCGCGGTTGTAGCGACGTGCCATCGTGACGACCAACCGCAGGTTGGCGCGTACGAACTGATCCTTGCGACGCCAGAGGTTCGCACCCGCCAGCCGCACCCGATCGACGTACTTGGCGAACGGTGCGGAGCCCGAGGGCGGAAGCGTCACTTGGATCCGGACCTCATCGCGACGGCCCTCGAGGATCGCCAAGAGGTCCTCGTAGACCGGCTCGCACGCGATACCGTCGGTATCGAGCTTGGCCATGTCACTGGAGAGCTTCGTGCAGTCGAGCTCGTACGCGTCTTCGTTGGCGCGGGTCTGTCGGTCTCGGTACTTGCGAGAGGTCCGCTGAATGCTCTCGAGCAGCTCCTGCGGGCGGTCGTCCTCGTTGAACGTCTCGCTGATGATCGTTGCGATGCCTGGGATGAACGGCGGGTAGGAAAAGATCGACCGCCAGTACTTGGTGCGCGCGTCGAGGATCAGCTCCGCCGACTCACGCTCCTGCTGCGGAGTCATGACCGAGACCGCTGCCATTTCGCGGAAGTAGATCCCCAGCGCGCTCGCGTCATCGCCCGGGTCGGAGGGTGAGACACGGCTGCGTCCTCGCCGACCGCGCGCGCCGGGGCTCTTCGAGGCCCCTTTGGGGGTCTCGGCCTTGGCATCGCTCTTCGGAGAGGATTCGCCCTCTTGGGCCGTCACGCCCCGATGCTACCGCACCACACGCGCACAGGGAACGGCCTATGAACCGGGGGGCCAGGGACAGCTGGTGGTGGGGGCCGATTTCTGGGACGATTGCGCGTCGCGAGCATGTCGAACTCGGATGCCAACCCCCCCCTGGGAGGCGGCGCCCTCCTGTCGGGGCTGCTGTTCGGAGCCTGGATCGGTGTTTGCGATAGCTGGATCAAGGTCCTGGCGCGCGCCGGAGCCTGTGACTCCACTGCAACATTGGACGATGCCCTCACCGCGGTGTGGACGTTGCCCCCCGACTGCTCGCCGGTCGCGCTGGTCGGGGACGTGTCGCTCCAGCCGACCGCGCGCGCAGGGGCGACCCCGTTCGAGCTGCCGGTCCCCGAGGGAATGGTCGCGGTCTACGGCCTCGCGCTGCTCGCCGTGGCCGCCGTGGTCGGCATCGTCGTGCTGCGTTGGAGTCGGCGGACCCGCAGCGATGCGCTCGCCGTCGGAACGCTGTGGGGCGGCCTCGTGCTCCACGCGGTCCCTCGCATGATGGATGCAGGTTCGAGCTTCGCCGAGTTCTCGATGTCGGGCGTTCACGTGGGACTCGCCGACCTCGCGATCGTCTGGGCTGTTGCGTGGTTGTTGTGGAGAGCGCTGGCCGAACTCCGCGGCTGACGACGCTCGCTGGGGCCGCGGTGCTCTTGGGTCTTGCGGGATCCTGCGGCTCGGACCCGGCACCCGAGCTGAGACTCCGCGTCGCGACCTACAACACCTCGCTGTACCGCGATGAGCGGGGTGCCCTCGCGGCAGCCGTCCGCGCAGGAGACCCCCAGGCCGCCGACGTTGCCGCAGCTCTGCTCGCCGCGCACCCGGATATCGTTCTCCTCAACGAGATCGACGCGGATGCCGTCGAAGCCTTCGCGACCTCGATCCCCGGACAGCCCTACCCTCACCGCTTCGTCCCACCGAGCAACACCGGGCACCCCACGGGGATCGACCTGGACCGCGACGGCATCACGACCGGTCCCGGAGATGCTCGCGGGTTTGGCCGATACCCGGGTCAATACGGCATGGCCTTGCTCTCCCGTTTCCCGATCGAGAGCACGCGTTGCTTCGGCGACGTGCTTTGGGCGTCGCTCCCGTGGGCCACGCTGCCCGACGACGCGTCGACCGACGCACCGGCGGACTACTACAGCCCCCAAGCTCAGGCCGCGCTACCACTATCGTCCAAGAACCACTGCGACGTCGTCGTGCGTTCGCCGTTGGGACGGGTCCATTTGCTGATCAGCCACCCCACCCCTCCGGCGTTCGATGGACCCGAGGACCGCAATGGACACCGCAACCGGGACGAGGTCCTGTTCTGGGTCCACCACATCGACACGCTGCCTGCTGCCGAGCACTTCGTCGTGCTTGGCGACCTCAATGCGGATCCCACGGACGGGGGCGCGCCCGCGGGCATCACCGCCCTGCTCGCGCATCCACGAATTCAAGACCCGAAGCCGACCTCTGAGGGCGCGGCCTCCGCAAGCCGAACGCAGAAGCAGGCCAACACAACCCACCTCGGGGACCCGCGATTGGACACCGCGGACTTCAGCGACGACACCGTGGGGAACCTCCGGGTCGACTACGTCCTCCCGTCCCGCACGCTCCGGGTGCTGTCGTCGGCCGTGCAATGGCCCGCAGCGGTCGAACGAACCGTGCGGGCCGAACCGTCGGACCACCACCTCGTCTGGGTGGACGTCGCGACGAAGTCAGTGCCGAAGCGTTAGAAGCACTCGGGGAACTCGCTGACGCATTGCTCTTCGGTCAGCTCGAGTTCCTCACAGACGGCGCCGATGTTCTCGCACTCGCCTTCGCCACCGCCTTCGCCGCCGCCTTCGCCGCCGCCCTCGAAGCACTCGGGGAACTCCGCCGCGCACTGCTCCTCGGTCAGCTCCTCCAGCTCGCAAATCTCGAGGGCCTCGGCACATTCATCGCCGCCGCCTTCGCCACCGCCCTCGAAGCACTCGGGGAACTCCGCTGCGCATTGCTCTTCGCTGAGTTCTTCCAGCTCGCAGATCTCGAGCGCCTCGGCGCACTCGTCTCCCTCGCCGTCGCTCTCGCCCTCGCCCTCGAAACACTCGGGGAACTCGGCTGCGCACTGTTCCTCGCTCAGCTCCTCCAGCTCGCAGATCTCGAACGCTTCGGCGCACTCGCCATCGCCGTCGCCTTCACTCTCACCGTCGCCTTCGCTCTCGCCATCGCCTTCACTCTCGCCGTCGCCGTCGCCTTCGCTCTCACCATCGCCTTCGCTCTCGCCGTCGCCTTCACTCTCACCGTCGCCTTCGCTCTCGCCGCTTTCGCCGCTCTCGCCGTCGCTCTCGGCACCGTCGTCGCCGGTTTCTTCGTCTTCGCCGTCTTCCCCGTCCTCACCCTCTTCGACGTCGTCGTCGAGTTCGACGTCGCAAGCAACAGCAAGGGGAGCGACAAGAAGGGAAAAGCCGAGGCCAAGGTTTTGGATGATCTGAAGCGTCTTCATGGGTACGGCGAGTCCGTTGCCCAACCACCGCCGAGATTACAGGCGCACATCAACTTTTCTTGGGCCGGCTCGCACACCCACTTTTCTCGGCGGACCCTGTAATCTAGGGGCGACAGGGGGTACGGACTCGGGATGGAACCGCACGCCACGCACACGACGACGCCAAAGGCGGACGAGGTGGGGTTGGTTGAGCGTGCGCGAAACGGTGACATGCAAGCGTGGGCGGTCCTGTACCGCACACACTTCCCCCCGATGGTGCGGCACGTACGGTTTCTGACCGGTGATGCCGGACTCACCGAGGAACTCGTCCAAGAGGCGTTCGCCCGGGCGCTGGTCAAGCTGCCCTCCTTCGATGGTCGCGCCACGCTCTCAACCTGGCTGCACGGAATCGCGCTCAACGTGGTGCGAAACCATTGGAGGTCTCAGCGCAACACCGCCACCGCCCACGACAGGCTCCGCAACATGCACGCGGCGGTCGACGCCGGTGTGGCGCCTCGGTTGGACCAAGCGCACCTCAGCCGCAAGAAAACCGAGGCCCTGTACGCCGTCCTCGAGACGCTCCCGGAGAACCTTCGAGAGGCCTTCGTGTTGCGGGACCTTCAAGGGAACACCCCCGCCGAGGCGGCGGCCAAGCTTGGCATCACCGCGGGCAACCTCTCAGTCCGAGCCTCTCGGGCCCGAGAGAGGATCCGGCGCGAGCTGGAGAGACTGGGCTGGCTGGAACCGCGACAGGAGAACGCATGAGCGATCGCTCCAACGAACTCGACGGCTTCCTCGCGGAGGTCAGCGACCGGGTCGAGCACGACGTCGCCGTGGACGAGCTTCAGCCAGACTTCGAGGCCATGCTCGCCCGCGCCCAGGAGCTATCGCAGAGGGGCCTATCGCAGAAGGGCCTGGCCTCCGAGCAAGAGCCCGCCGAGCAACCGCTGTCCGAGCCCGACCCAGCGCTCGCCGAACTCGTCTCCGAGGTCGCGACCCATCTGATGGCGACCGACGAAGCGGTGCCCGACTTTCTCGCCGTGGTCAGCCGCGCGCATGCCATCGCGCCAGAGACCATCCCGCAGTCCGCCGTCGATGAAGTGGGGCAATACGCGCCCATCATCTCTTTGAAACATGCGGGTCGGCTGAAGACGGGACAACACGACCCAGCGCTCGACACCTTTGTGGGCGATGTCCGCGGGCACGTTGACCACGAACTCGTCCGGGCCCGAGTCCGGCGAGGATCCGCCTCGGGCGAGACGGACCAAGGAAGCCATCGACGCGGAGGCTTCGGCATTGCGATCGCCGCAGGCCTGGTGCTTGCGCTCGGAGTGGGAGCCGGCCTGGCGACGGCGTTCGACCTCGGCGGTGGGCTGTGGAGTGCCGAGGGGGACGCACCAAACGAGGCGATGCTCTCCCCGCGACCGGCGGTCGAACAGGAGAGCCAACTCGCCGGCGGCTTGGCCAACGGTGCGGCCTCGAACGTGGAGCCCGTGACGCCCGCCCCGCGACCCGATCCCACTTCGGCCACGCCGCCTCCGCAACCCCAGCCCCAGCCCCAGCTGTCGCCCGCTCCGGTCCAACACGCACGTCCCAAGCGGCGGGCCAGAACCCCATCTCGGCGAGAACGTCTGGCCGCGCTGGAGCGAGATGCCAATGCGGCCTGGCAAGCGCGCAAACTCGACAAGGCCGAGGCGACGTTCCGCAAGATCATCGCGATCGATGGGCGGGGGAGCTGGGGTGAGAGCGCCTACGGGGAGCTGTTTACCCTGCAGCGACAACGAGGGCGGTCCTCGGTCGCCCTGTGGAAGGCCTACCTCAAGCGCTTCCCCGATGGCCGGTTCGCCGACGACGCCCGTGCGGGTCTGTGCCGGCGTGCAGGCGACGACACGAAAGCTGCGTGCTGGAGCGCGTATCTCGAAGCGATGCCGCGCGGCTCGTTTCGGGCCCAGGCTCACAGAGAACTCGCCGCTGCGCGCGAGAAGGAGACACCATGATCCGACGCTGCCGGACCGTGCCCCTGCTCGTCGTGGTGTTGAACCCCCTCGGGTGCACTGCCGACTTTTTTGTCGGACCGATCGAGGGCAGCTCGAGCACGACGCAAGGTCCGGACGACACGGACGGATCTTCGATGCCGACGTTTCCGACCACCACCTCGGGCGATGGGTTGAGCACGACGCGGGCCTCCACGACGCCTGACCCGGAGCTCACCACGTCCAGCACGAGCGACGAATCGGCGACGTCCGACATCGACACCGAAACCGAAACCGAAACCGAGACCAGCGAAGACACGGCGCTCGACACCGAGAGCTCGACCGTCGGAGACACCGAGGACCCGGAGGACTGCACGCCCAAAGAAGCACCCGCCTGCGAGGAGGCGTTCCCGGGTTGCTTGTGGAACGGCGAAGAATGCACAGTGAATCTGTGCAACGTCGGCGGCGAGGAAGCCTGTCTGTTCGAAGCACCCGAATGCATCTGGGAAGGCGGGGGTTGCATCCCCAGCGAATGCGCCAAGGAGGCCGAGTGCAGCGCGCTCGATCCGGGGCCCTGTGAGAAGGCAAAGGGCTGCATGGCGCTCGAGGAACAGTGCTTCGCCCTCGCGTGCGTGCCCTGTATGGAGGTGCTGAGTGTTCCGATCTGCGACGAACTGCCGAACTGCGCCTACAATGAGGGACGCGAGGCTTGCCTGCCTCAATGATGCTCGTCCCCGTATTCAGCGCGTCCCTGGTCGCCCTCGCACATCTCGCCCCGGCCGACCCCGCGGACCCCCGCATCGAACTGCTCGCCCTCGACATCGAAGGCGTCCCCGCCGACTCCTTCGACCGGGCTTTGCAAACCCGACTCCCCGACCGCTCTCGCATTCCGGCAGGCAATCCCGACGCCCGGGCGGGCGTTGAGCATTGGGGATACGTGCTGGTGCGACCGGTCGAGGGCGGCTGGAGTCTGGCGTTGATCCTGGCCGACGGCCGCGGATACTACCGGCACGTCGCCAGCCACGACGGAGGCGATGCGGCCCGTTTGATCGCGAGCACGCTCTCCAACTTGATCGCAAGCGTCGAAGAGGACGCGCTGGTCGCCGACGCACAGAACGTCGCCGTGCCAGACGAGCAACCGGCCACGCCCAAACCGCAACCAGAGCCGGAACCAGAGCCACCCCCGAATCCCTCTTCACAACCCACCCAACCCGCCGAACCTTCGAGTCCCGAGGCACCGCCCGCCCCGCGTGATGAGCTGGGTCTCACCCTCCGCGGAGTCGTCCAATGGCCGCTGGGCCCACCCGCTCCGGGAGGACTCGCGGGCGGTGGTGCGGAGCTGTCCGTGAGTGGACGCCGCCATGGAGGTCTGGTGCTGGGCGGCTCGGCAGGCGGGCTGGGACGCGCGTCCGCAGGCTATCGACTCATCCGTCTTCGTCTGGCCGTGTTCGCAGGCTATGGGCTTCGGCGCGGACGCTTCGAACTCGTCACCGCCGCAGGTGCGAGCGCGCAGCCATGGTTCGTCCGCGGCCCCGACGGCTCCGAGGCGCTCCGCTCCGGTCAACAGGAGGGTCGCTCGGTGTCCGCGCTTTGGGGAGGCTTCGTACAGACCAGCCCAGGGCTCCATCTCGACGCAGGCGCAACCCGGCTTCGCCTCGGACCCACCATTCGGCTGAGCGGAGCCGCGACCGCACAGGGCGGCGGCGGGGTCGCGCGGGTGCTGCGGCAGACGGAGGCCGGAGCCGAGGCGCTGTTTCGCCTCGGCGGACTCGAACTCACCACGGGCCTGGGCGTCACCGTGTGGTGGACGCCCGCAGACCCCAACTAGCGACGCTTCGGCGGGCCGATCGTGTTTTTGCCGATGTAGGGCTGCAGCGCCTTGGGCACCCGCACCGTGCCGTCCTCTTGCTGGTGGTTCTCCAGCACCGCGAGGATCGTCCGCGTGTTGGCGATCGCCGTGCCGTTGAGCATGTGCACGAATCGATTCTTGCCCTTGGACTTCTTGTCGCCCGTGCCCTCGGTCCGATAGCGGATCCGAAGACGCCGCGCCTGGTAGTCGGTGCAGTTCGAGGTGCTGGTGACCTCGCCGTATTCACCACGGCCGGGCATCCAAGCCTCGATGTCGTACTTGCGATACGCGGGGCCGCCAAGGTCGCCGCTGGCGATGTCCAGCAGGCGGTAGGGCAACTCGAGACCCTGGAAGATTTCTTCCTCGATCTCGCGCATGCGCATGTGCATCGCTTCGGAGACTTCCAGGTCGCCCTCGACGAACGCGAACAGTTCGACCTTGGTGAACTGGTGCACGCGGTACAGACCGCGGGACTCCTTGCCCGCAGCGCCGGCCTCAGTGCGAAAGCAGTGCGAGAGCCCGGCGACGAGAATCGGAAGCTCCTCCGCTTCGAGGATCGAGTCCGCCAACATGCCGCCAAGGGTGATCTCGGCTGTCCCCACGAGACAGAGGTCGGAGTTCGCGATGCTGTAGACCTGCGTGGACTCCCCACGAGGGTTGAACCCGAGCCCTTGCAAGATGTCGACCCGAGCCAGGTCCGGCGTCGTATGCAAGGTGAAGCCGTGCTTGGACGCAATGTCGAGCGCGTACCGCTGCAATGCGAGGTCGAGCAACACCGCGTCGTTCTTGAGGTAGTAGAACTTCGCACCGGTCACCCGCGAGCCTGCCGCGAAATCCACCAACTCCAGATCCTCGGAGATCTGCATGTGGTCACGCGCCGCAAAGCCCTCGGCCTCAAAATCCCTCGGGGTGCCCCACGTGTGCACGAGCCCGTGATCGTCGTCGGTGTGGCCCAACGGCACGTCGGGGTGCGTGATGTTGGGCAGCCGTACCCAAGCTTCGTCCCGGGCTTGCATCGCGGCCTCGGCGGCGACCTTGACTTCCTTCTCCCGATCCCTCAGGACCCGACCGGCTTCGATCAGGGGAGCCCGAGCCGCGCCTTGCTCCTCCTTGGGAAGCTTGCCGACGGCTTTCATGCCCGACGAGTTCTCGTTCATCTCCCGCCGCACGGATTCCTCCTCCTGCAGCAGACTCCGGTAGCGCTCATCGAGCTCGACCAGGCGCGCGATGGACTCTTTCGCCCAGTCCCCTTCGGTGAGGTCCTCGAACACCCGAACGCCGCGGTCGCGCAGGGTGGCGACCAACAGATCGGGCTCGGTACGCAGGAGCTTGATGTCCAGCATGGGGGCAGAAGGTAGCGCCATCGGACGGCCACTGGTCCGATTTCTTGGAGCGGAGATTACACACTGCTACCTGTAGGTACACCGAGCACACACACCTGCCCCGCTCGGCCTGGAGGCCGCCATGTTCACCCGATCCCTCGCGTTTACGACCGTCACCGCGGCGCTTGCTTCGAGCCTCCTGTTGCCCACTGCGAGCGCTGGGATGGAGTCCAGAGCCCAGCAGCTCGTCGTGAACGCAGCCGCGGTCCTGCCACAAACCCGGCATGAGGCGGAGCCACGGCCCACGGCGAAGACCGCCTGGCAAGCGCGGATCGAGGCTCGGCTGGGGACGTTGGAGCCCGCCCCCACCTCCGAAGCCAGCGAGTCCCCGGGCGGCGGCCTGGCGGCCAGGCTGACCACCCTTGCCACGTCAATGGACGGGCAGGCCCAGGTCGGCATCGCGGTGAAAGACCTGCGGACCGGTCAGACCGTGTTCGAGCACCACGGCAGCAGCGCGCTGAACCCGGCGAGCAACCACAAGCTTCTCACTGCGACCGCCGCAGTGACGCTCTTGGGCGAGGACTACCGCTTCGAGACCAGCGTGCTTCGCGATGGGGGCACGTTGTTTGTCCGCGGTGGCGGAGATCCTTCCCTGCAGGTCGAAGACCTCGAGACCCTCGCCGCGTCGGTCGACCCCACAGGCATCGAGCGCATCGTCGTGGACGACTCGATGTTCTCGCCGCGCACGTTTGGGCCCGGGTACGACACCGGCGGCCCTGGGTTCAGCTACATGGCGCCCAGCGGTGCACTGTCCCTGCAGTACAACACCGTCGTGGTTCGAGTCACCGCGGACCGCAGCCCCGATGGTGTCGCCGTCGCGCTCGACCCTCCTTGCGAGCATCTCAAGGTCGAGCGAGGACGGACCCACGGATCGGTGCTCGTCACCACGCGGCGCGAGGGCGACAAGACCATCGTTCGGGTCGACGGTCGACCCCGTCGCGGCACTCCGGTCAAGATTCGCCGGAGAGTCGCAAACCCGGGACGCTTCACCGCGAGCGTGTTCGCGGAAGTCCTCGGCCGCCCGGACCTCCCCATCGAAACCGGCAGCCCCTCCGCGGCTGCCAGCGTCCTCGCGACACATCACAGCGGGGCGCTTCCCACGGTTCTCACCTCCGCGCTGAAGTTCTCGAACAACTTCACGACCGAGCAGGTCCTTCGCACCCTGGGCCATCACGCGACCAACACACCGGGAGACTGGGACAACGGCGCCGCGGTGCTCCGAGCGTTCTGGCAGGCCACCGGACAGGACCCCGCCGCTCTGAGGTTCGAGAATGCGTCCGGCCTGAGTACCCACGGGAGGGTGACTCCCCACGCCATGGTCGAGCTTGTGAGCTTGTGGGCTCGCGACGACCGGGCGGAGGCTGTCATGGACGCCCTCCCCGTCGCGGGTCGCGAGGGGACGCTGCGCGGTCGCTTGCGACGCAGCGGCGGACGGGTCCTCGCCAAGACGGGGACGCTCAGCGACGCCACCGGCCTGACCGGCGTCGTCAACGACAGCCACGGCGAGCCGCGCTACGCGTTCAGCGTGCTGGTGGGCGGACCCCAGGTCGGGCGAGCCAAGCGTTTTCAGGATCGCGTCGTGATGACGCTGCTTCGTGGATAGTCCGCGCGGCGTCGACCGTGTGCCAGCGCGGGCACGTCGGGGTGACACCTCCGGAAAAAGCCCCGACAATGCGCCCTCATGAGCCGCACCCGTTTGGCCGTTCTCTTCGGCGGCATGTCGTCGGAGCACGAAGTCTCGCTGCGTAGCGCCCGCTCGGTCTTGGACGCGATCGACCGCGATCGTTTCGAGGTCCTGCCGATCGGCATCGCACGGGACGGCACCTGGCGACAGGGCGAGCAGGACGCCAGCGCACAGCACGACCTGTCCGAGGTCGTCGCGCGCGGCATCCCCCTGCCCGACATCCGCAGCCTGAAACCCGACCTCGTGTTCCCGGTGATCCACGGGCCCAATGGTGAGGACGGCACGATCCAGGGACTGCTAGAGACGTACCGACTTCCGTACGTCGGCTCCGGCGTGATGGCATCCGCGACCTGCATGGACAAGGCGGTGCAAAAACACCTCATCACCGCAACTGCGCCAGACATCGCTCAAGTGCCGTGGCTGGGACTGGACGCGCGCACGCTGACCGATGCGGCGGTTCGACGCGAAGCGGCGCAACGCATCGAGGCAAAGCTCGGATACCCCTGCTTCACCAAGCCCGCCAACCTGGGCAGCTCGGTGGGTGTCTGCAAGTGCACGAACCGACAAGAACTCGAAGCCGCGCTCGCCGAGGCCAGCACCTTCGACACCAAGCTTGTCGTCGAGACCGGCGTCAATGCCCGCGAGATCGAACTGGCGGTGTTGGGCGACGGTGGCGGTGAGACCTTGGTCAGCGCTCCTGGCGAGATCGTCCTTCCGCCGAACACCTGGTACGACTACGAGACCAAGTACGTCAACGACGTTGCGACGTACGCCATCCCGGCAGACATCGATCCCGGACTCGGCGAGCGGCTGCAACGAGACGCCAAACGTGCGTTCGCTGCGATGGGGTGCAGCGGCTTGGCACGGATCGACTTCCTCCTCGATCGAGACACGGGCACGGCCTATCTCAACGAGCTCAACACGATGCCCGGGTTCACCTCGATCAGCATGTACCCCAAGCTGATGGAACACGCGGGCGTGGCGTACCCAACCCTCGTTTCGAGGCTGTGTGATCTGGCCTTGGCCCGCCACGCCGAGCGGGCGGGTCTGCGTGTCGATCGCTGACGTCCGCCTGGTGCCGGTGGACCGGGTCGGCGAGCCAACGCGGCTCGAACCGCTGGCACGGGCGATCTTCGGCGAGGGACAAAGACCGGCAGGGTGGTTCGCACAAAAACTCCATCGCGAGTGCGTGGTTCCGTCGCGCTCGCTCCTGCTCACGCAAAGCCGAGATGAGACCGATCCGGGCGCGTGGATCGGATACGGGCTCCTCGGACGCCCCACCTCTTGGGAACCGCTGGCCCGCACGGTCGGCATCGGCCTGATCCCCGCGTGGCGCAGACGAGGGCTCGGCGTCTCGCTGCTCGAGGGTCTGCAAGACGCCGCCCGTGCAGACGGCGCCGAAGGGTTGCTCATTCCGGCAAGCCCGGACGCGGTCCCCTTCTATGCGCGATGCGGTTTCTTCGAACATCGGACAACCCACACACTCTGGGCGACCGGCGTGGGGATCGAGGCCCGCGCCGAGAGCCCGGAGCCATGGGACAGCCCCTGCCCGGGAAGCGTACGCAGCGGGTGGTTCGCCGAGGCGTGGGAACGCACCCCGCAAGCACGCCGCAGCACCCTGCGTCTCCGCGAAGGTACGGATCGCTTCGACGTGTCCATGGAGGGCAGCGCCCACCTCGCGATGCGCTGGACGTCCGTGGACGGCAGCGCCGCAGGGCCAACCGCTTGGCTACGTTCGATGTCGACGGGCACGCCGGCGCTGCTACACGACATCGCCGCATCTGCGCCGGAGCTTTCGCGACTCCTTGAACACGGTTGGAGCTATGCTCAGACCACGATCTCGATGCTTCGAACATGGGATTCGACTCGCGGGTAGACCGGGGGGCCGGCGAGGTGCATCATCGACGCCTCGGAGAACGACGATGCTGCGCTCTATCTTGGTGACCACACTTGGCCTGTCTCTCACGCTTGTCGGCTGCGGTAGCGCAGTTGATGTCGGAGCCGACACCGATGTGGGCAGCAGCTCCGAGACCACCGCCTCGACGGGCGCCACCACAACAGCGCCCGGCGTCACCACCAACGCCACCGCGGACAGCATGGGCGTGACGACGTCTCCGGCCACCACCAACACGCCCGACGACACCGGCGATGCCAGCAGCACCGGAGACGACGGTGGCTTTATCAGCCCGGACACCGGCAACGATACGTCGACCGAGCCGCAGCCCAACGGCGCTCAGTGTGCCGCGGCACCCGAGTGCGACAGTGGTTTCTGCTACGTCATTCCGCAGGTCGGCGGGGTTTGTTCGGAGTGCCTGGTCGACGAAGACTGCGAGACCGGCACCTGCAGTCTCGACGCGGTGGGCTACGCCGTCTGCACAGACGGTAGCCAAGGCAACATGTGCAACACCGACGAAGGTTGTGCCGGCGAGTTGGTTTGCACCGAGCTCATCGACACCGGCGGTATCATCAACGCCAACTTCTGCTCGCAGTGCGGCCCGTCCGCGCCTTGCGATGAGGCCCAGATCTGCGCGCCCGTCTACGACCTGGGCAACCTCGGCGGATACTTCGCCTGCGCCGACCCTGGCACCGTCGAGAACGGCCAAGGCTGCCCGATCACCGATGGGGACTCCGCCTGTGACTCGGGGCATTGCGGGCTGGCCAACCTGTTTGGCTTCGCCGAGCTCGGCGTCTGCGGCGAGTGCAACGTCGATGAGGACTGCCCAGAGATGGGACAGACCTGCGTGGAAGCCGAGGCGGGCATGGGCGGCCTCACGCCCGCGTTCTGTATGTGAGGCTCCCGGGCCGTGCGCTGCGAGGCGCCGCCCCCGTTCGGCGTGTTGCTGCTACAGTGCGCGCGCCATGAACAAAGCCTTGCTCCCGCTGTGTATCGCCCTGTCCCTCGCCGCCTGCGACGGGGAAAAGAAGGCCGCACCGGCAGCCGGAACCGCGCCGGCCGGCGCAAAAGCACCGGCCGAAAAAGCACCTGACGCGAAGGGACCCGGCGCCGCGAAGGCACCCATGGCGCACGGCGGCGGCACCCCGGGCAACCCGCATGGTGGAGCCGCCCCCTCGGCCAACCCGCACGGTGGAGCCGCGCCCTCGGCCAACCCGCACGGCGGGATGAAGGCCGGCGCACCCGCTCCTGCCAAAGCTGGACCGCCCCGCGACGTCACCCCCAGCGGTGACGTGGTCGCCGAGACTCTCGCGGAGTTCGCCGTGAGCGTCCCCAAAGAATGGGAGAAGGGTCAGCCCAGCGGGATGATGCGGATGGCGCAATGGGTTGTGCCCGGTCCCGGCGGCGACGGCGAGCTTGTCGTGTACCGCTTCAAGGGCGGTGCCGGCGGTGTCGAGGCGAACATGACCCGTTGGAAGGGCCAGTTCACCCCACCCGAGGGCAAGACCCTCGAGGACATCTCCAAGGTCGACAAGAAGTCCGTCGGCGCCCTCACGATGCATACGCTGGACGTCACCGGACACTACGTCGCGGCGATGATGCCCGGCGCGGACGAAAAGCACGACAAGCCCGATCACCGCATGCTCGCAGCGATCATCGAAGGCTCCGGCGACCCGTTGTTCTTCAAGGCCACCGGCCCCGCGAAGACCCTCGACGTGTGGGCCCCCGCATGGGCCTCGATGCTCGAGACGGTCAAGACCGGCGACTGAGCGGTCCTGCGCGTTCCTGGGCCGAAGCACCCCTGGGTGCGGGCATTCCATCCCGCATCCCCGGAAGCGCGCCCACAGCGGCGCGTTGATCGGACATGTCGACGCGCCACCTGCTGCTCTGCGTACCCCTTCTGTGCGCCTGTCCAAGCGAAGACCCCTCCGGCGGGGGCGGAGGAGGCGGCACCGATTCCGGCGAGGACGCGTTCCCAGCCTCCGGAAACCAGCCGGCAGAGGATGAATGGACCCTCGAAATCGACCAGCCGTTTGACCCCGCGGTTGTGCAGAGCCTGATCATTGGAGGCCTCGAGCACGCGGACAACTTTGCCAACCGTGGAGACATCGCCGTCCAGTACGCCGCGACCGACCGCATCACGGTGGAGATGCGCAGATTCACCTCGGCCTCGAATGCCACGGGCGCGCAGCAAGACTTCGACCGGCTCAACATTTGGGCGTACGAGACGGCGGGCAGTCCGAACCGGCCCGACCAGATGGATGCGGCGGACGCCTGCATCGATCCCAGCGGTCAAGCCCCATGGCGTGACGGCTGTCAGATCCGCGTCTACTACGACGGGCTTGTCCAGCTCGCTCGCAGCGGCGCGGACTTCCGGGTGACGCTCCCCAAGGGGTTCGCCGGCGCGTTGGGGCTTGGAACCGAGGACAACGACGCGGACCCCGACTACCAAGACCGCGCGACGGTGTGTGTCGAAGACTTGGCAGGATCGGCCGATGTGTTCTTGGGCGCGGGGGAGGCGTTCGTGTCTCTCGCCACGGACCTCAACCCATTCCCACTGTGCACGGCAGAGGACATCTCCGCATGTGAGCAATCGGGATGGCAACTCGGGTGCCCGTGCCTCGCCACGCAGGCCGTCGGGACCCGTACGATCGTCCGCAGTGGCGATGGTCAGGCGGCCGACATCACGGTCGATGTGCCGGAGGATCTCTGGGCCCGATACACACTCCGCAACGAGGCCGACGGGATGGAGGTCGGCAACGAAGTAGACCCCGGAGCGCTGTGTGTCGCGTCGGTTTCCGCCGGCTCGGGAGTCCTCCTCCCCTCCGCGACCACGGACCCTACACAGGCTCCCTGGTTCAACGACGGACTCCTCAACCAACCCCCGAACGGGGTCCAAGGCGCCGGCTACGGCATCACGCTGCTGTCCGACCGGTGCGAGGTCGTTCTGGGTACGGAATACCCCGAAGACTTCGAAGGGGACGGGAACGGAGCAGACCAGGAGGCGCACGAACGCGGCAACCTCAGCGTCTGTGCGGGATGTGTCCGAACCCTTGGGTGCGAGGCGCTGACCGAGTAGGCCATCAGCCTCCCGAGGTCCAGTTCAAAGGCCCGCGAGGAACCCGAGGATGTCGTTTGTGACCTCCTTGTTCGACATGAACAGTCGGGACCCGTGGGATCCACCGTCGTACTGGTGGAACTCCCATGTTTCGCCACTCACCGCGCGGACCGACTCCGGCCACCGCCGCTCGTTGTCGGGGTACCCCATGAACACGGACAAGCCAGAGAGGAGCTCGGCGTGCTCAGCCACAGCGTTCTGGTTTTCGGTGTACGCACCCGGACTCAAGAACACCAAAGCGCGTGGTGGGGTCTGCGAGGCCACCGTGTAGTCGAGGGCCGTGGTCGTCCCGTTGGAGGCACCGACCAACACCACCTCATCCGCATGAATCGCGCACGCAGAACGAGCCAGCCAAGCCACAGCCGCGAGCGCATCTTCTTTGCCCGCCGGCCCTTCGTAGGCCGCGGTCGCGTCCCCAGCGGACCCCCCTGCACCCCGGCGGTCGACGTTGAGCACCGAGTAGCCGGCCGACGCCAGGGCGTTGATGAACCCCGCGGGGTAGTTCCTGCGGTCGTTGCTGGGAGGGATCATGTGCAGCAACACCACCGCCTTTCCGCTCGCCTGCCCCGAGGGGACGAAGTCTGCTTCCAGCGCCACCCCGTCGGCCGTCTCAAACGTCACCACAGCCGGGTCCCCCTCGCAGGCCGGTGGAAGTGCGGCGTTCAAGTCGTAAGAAGGCTCTGGTGGGGCTCCGGAGCCCGGCTGAGGATGCGGCATCGGGTCCCCGGACCCGGTCGCCATCGCAGCGCTCGATCCAGCTCCCGAGGATGGGTTCTCCTCGGAACCCGGGGACCCGGGAGTCGAGCTGGAACCACAAGCCAGCGCGACGCTGGCCAGAACGAAGAGACTGATATGGGAGGTTTTCATCGGGCCGCGGATTTCTTGGAGTCAGTGGGGAACGCTCCGTACCCGAAAAGCGTTTCAGCTCGGACCTCTTTCACCTCTCCAAGGGCCCGCAGAGCCTCCATTCCCACCCTTTCGCGCTCGGCGACCACCGCAAACACCACCGGGGCCTCGACCCACGCCTTGGCGAATCGCTCCAACGTCGCGATGTCGGCCTTGGCCAGTTGCCCCCACTCCCAGGCTCGGGGATCCGCGGCCTCCCCCATCTCATCCCAAGAGACCACGGTCCAGCCGAGCCAACGAGGGTCCAACCGCGTGGCTCGGTACTCGAGATCGAGGGCCTCCCGGGCCTCTTCGACCCGGGCCTCGGACAACGGCGGCGACCGTAGGAGCGACATGAATCGCGCAACCGCCTCCGGGGTCTTGTCGTTCTGGGTGCTCAGAGAGCCGAACAGCGCGGACGCATCCTTCGGAGTCCGGCCCTCGCTCACACGAGCGTAGGCCGAGTACGCCAGTCCGCTGGACTCCCGAAGCTCTTGGAACACCGCGGCACTCATGTTGCCGCTGAGCACCTGCGTGTAGAGCTTGGCCAGCGGCCGGTCCTCGCGGGCCAGGGCCCCTGCCGGGAAAGCGAAACGAACACTGGCCTTTGCGACCTCCTTGTCCAGGAAGTACACGGTCGGCGCCTCGAGGTCCCGAAACTCCCGAACCCAAACGTCGCCCGGATCTCGGAAACGGGAGCGGCCCTTCGAGGTTTTGGAACGCCCCAGTACAGCCGCAGCATCGTCCACGGACCGGGTTCCGAAGTAGAGCGTCCGCCCACGAACGTCGAGCACCGTGCGGATCAAGCTTCGAAGCACCGCAGGTTTCGCCGCTGCGAGCTTCGCGTTGGAGGGCTGCAGCGTCCATGCGGACCGCTCCCCGTACTTGGCGTACGCGTCCAACGCAGAGGTCAGGTATCGGTCCTGGTCGAGCTGGTCCTTGCGAGAGCTGAGCGTGTTGTCGAGGTGGGCGGCTTGGAGCTCGGGGCTAAACGTCGGGTCGTCGATCCACGCGGTGACCAGGGCCAGCGTCGCCTCCAGATTGCTCTCGACCCCACGGAGGTTGATCGCGCTGTACTCCGCATCGCATGAGGTCCACACCGACGAGCCCAGGGCGTAGAGTTCCTTCTGCAGGTCCGCTGCAGGGGTCTCGCCGCGACCGGAGAGTTCGAACAGGTCGAGCGCGTAACAGAGCAGCGGCGCCTTCCGATAGCCCCGCTTCATCTGAATCGTCACGCTAAACAGGTCGTTGCGCGGGTTCTTCACCGCGATCAGCTCTCCGCCGGGGAGCGTACGGCGCTCGTAGTCGGTGCCCTGTTCGGCCCACACCGGAGTGAGGTCCGGAGCTTCCATGGCCTCGATCCGCTCCGCAAACGGGCTCTTGCGTGACGGGTCGATGTCGACCGGGGTGATCGCGGGCTTGCCGAGTTTGGGGAGCTCGGGTTGGCCCTTGCGCTTGAACACTACCACGGTGCCCTGTGCCAGGTACTTGTTGGCGACCCGCATCACGTCCTCACGGGTCACGGCGGCCACCGCCTCCGCCGTGCCGACCGCGTCCGTCCAAGCGCGGTGGGTGATGAACGCATCCATCATGCGGCTCGCGCGAGAGCCCGCGGACTCCAGCCCCTGTTTGTGAGCCAGGCTCCAATGCAGCTTCGCGGCGGCAACATCGGCATCCTTGATGGCGCCGCTTCGGACTGCGTCCACCACCTCGCGCATCATCGCCTCGACCTCCTCGAGGCTCTGCTCTTCGCGAGCCTGTGCCCAGGTGTAGAAGTAGCCCGCCTCGTTCATCGTGCTGTGGCCAGAGCCGACCGCGGGGAGTTTTTGAGTGAGCTCGAGACGCGTATTGAGCAGGCCGACACTGGCGTCATCGAGGACCCGGTCCAACACGGTCAGCGCGGGCTCGTCCGCATGCCCCACAGGGACAGTTTTCCATGCGATGCGAACCCCGGGTTCTCCATCGCCGAGCACCTCGGTCATCCTGCGCTCCCCGACCGCAGGAAGTGCTCCCGGCGCCGGCGTCGGCAGAGCCCGAGGCTTCAGATGGCCAAACGCCTGCTCCAGGACGGGGACAGCCTGTTTCGCGTCGATGTCCCCGGCGAGCACAATCGCCATGTTGTTGGGGGCGTACCACTGCTCGAAGTACGCAGCCATGTCGTCGTAGGCCGGCGACTTGAGGTGCTCGACCTCTCCGATCGTTGTCTGTGTTCCGTAGGGGTGCTGTGGGAACAGACCCGACAGCATCGCGCGCCACACCCGGGAGTTCGGCGAGTCGAGGTCCAGGTTTTTCTCCTCATACACCGCCTCCAGTTCGGGCCAAAACAGTCGGTAGACGGGGTCGGTATAGCGCTCGGCTTCGATCGTCGCCCACTGCTCCAGTCGGTTGCTCGGCACACTGCCGATGTAGACCGTCTCCTCGTCGCTGGTGTACGCGTTGACCCCCTCGAGCCCGATCGTCGCGTACATGCGATCGATCTCGTTGGGGATCGCGAACTTGCCCTGAGCCTGGGTCTCGCTATCGATCTTGGCGAGAATCGTCGTCCGCTGGCCTGGGTCATCCGTGGCGCGGAGTTGCCGGTACAGCTCCTGGACCGCATCGATGTGGGGCTGCTCCGCCTCCATGTCGAGGGTGCCGAACTCATCGGTGCCCTTGAAGAGCATGTGCTCGAGGTAGTGCGCGAGCCCGGTCGACTCCGCAGGGTCCATCCTGCTGCCCGCCCGCACCCCCACCCACGCGGTGAAACGCGGCTGTTGTCGGTCGGTGCTGATGTAAACGGTGAGCCCGTTACTCAGCCGGTGAATGCTCACCCCCATCGGATCGCTGGGCATCGGCTGCTCCAGAGGATCGGGCAGGTCACTGCCAGCCAAGATTTCGTCGACCGACAACACCGGAGCAGCGTCGACGGTTGCCACCTTGCCCGGTGTCGGTGCGACGTCTGGAACGGCGGTATCGCTCCCCCGACAACCCGAGGCGACCACGAGCGAAAGACCCAGCAAGACCCGATGCAGGCGCATGCTGGCCGAAATATCAGCCGCGGTGGATCACCGCAATGTCACTGCAGCGCGGCGAGCACCTGGTCCAAGAGCCAGGTGCGGTCCGCCACACCTTCGATCGACTCGAAGGGCACACCGAGTGCGAACGTCGAACCCGTCCCCGACCAAGACACTGCCGCGGTCCCGCCCACACCGCCGAAGTATGAAAGCGCAGCAGCACCGCCACCGACGGGGTTGAGCTGGTCGGGAAAGTCGACAACGATCGCATCCCGGGTCGAGAAGCCAAGCACCGGCGCACCTTGCAGCGCTCCCTGCCCATCGTGAAGCCACCATGTCGCGGCATCGTCGCCGGAGTAGGCGACGTGCAGGACGTCGGCGAGAAACGCGGTGTCCTCCGGCGTTCCCAACGCGCCGAGGTCGTACGCGAACTCGGACCCCGACACCATGACCGCGCCGCCGGCCTCGACGTAGGACGAGAGGACATCCTGCTCGAGGTCGTCGAAGCTCAGATGCGCGTCGCTCTCCTCACCGAGCATCCACAAGACAACGTCATAGTCCGAGAGCGCCACGCGCTCGTCTCCAACCGCCTGGGCCGACGCGGTGTCGAACGTGGGCTCCAAGGCTTCGGCATACCGCACCACGAAGTTGTGGCCCACCGCGCGTGGGTTCTCGACCACCCGTTGGGCCTGCCAGCGTTCGTGCCCGTCGACCACCAAGACCCGGGCGGGCCCAGCCGCCGCCGAGGAGCCGTACACGTCCGAGGACTTGGAGTGGGTGACGCCGGCATCCTCGGTGAATGCGGTCACTCGCACGAAGACATCGCCTGCAAAGGGAAGCTCCCCCGCGCGATGCTCCGTGCCATCCACGCGGCGAGCGTTCTGAGGATCCCAATGTTCTGCGTCGTCGCTGAACCAGACCGCGTAGCCCTCGGCCCCTTCGACGGAGGTCCACGCCAACTCGACCACGTCCGAGGCCGCGGCGCGGGTCGAGATCAGCTCGGGTCCAGGCAGCCGAGCCACCCCGTGGTGATTCGCCGCAAGTGCGGTGATGAACTGGTCCTGTACGCCCCGCGCGGAGGTCACGTTGGGGACGCCGTTGAACAGCAACGACACTGCGTAACGCCGCCCGTCATCGCCGTGGAAGAGGAGTCCACTGACCGCGACCACCCCGATCGACGGCAGGGTTCCGGTCTTGCCCCAGAAGCGGCCGGCGGTACTCGCCCCGGTCATTCGTCCTCCCAGGGTTCCGCGCACTCCGGCGACCGACATCGAGCGCATCCAACGGTCGGCTTGGGCGGACCCCTCCATGGCCCGCAGCAAATCCACGATGTTGCGTGCCGAGGTGCGGTTGCCATGACTCAGTCCCGAGCCATCGTTCCAGGCCGCCCCCGCGTTGTCGGTCGGAAGTGAAGGCATCCAGTCCACGACCGCCGCACCGCCCGCGGTGTACGTGCTCTCGCCCTCGAGCGCCCACCCCAGATGCCGCAACCAGATGTCGGCAAACTCGTTGTGACTGCGTACGTTGATCGGCACAGCCATGGAGCTCAGCGGAGGAGAACGCCACGTCAGTAGTGCGCGGGATCCCGCCGGGGGGTCGAAGTCGGGACTGCTCGCGGTCGTGCCTTGCACGGTGATCCCCGCGCCCACCAGCGCCTCTTGGAACCGGGTCGCCGCCGTCGCCCGATAGCTGGCCGCGTTGTAGGTCCCCAAAGACGCGCCGCCGAACATGAACTCCCCACGAGCGATGATGTCACCGGTGATCGTTCGAACCCCGGCGTCGTAGAGCAGGTCCGCGATCCGGTCCAGCGGTTCGCGTGCGCCACCGTAAAAGTCGGTCGACCACGACACGTCATGCCGGCCCATCAAGTGGAGGTCGCCCGCAACGACGCCGGCGCCATCGGGCTCCGAGTCCGCGAAGACCTCCGTCTCGATCCGCGTATCCGGCCCCAGGATGTCGAGCATCGCCGCTGTCGTGAACATCTTGGTGTTGGACGCCGGCACCAGGACGGTGTCGGCGCTGCGCTCGAACAACACCTGCTCGGTCTCGAGATCCACGACCAAAGCACCGACGGTCGCGCTGCCAAGGGCGCCGCCATCGAGGATGCCCGCGAGCGTCGCGCTCAGCCCCGCAACGGTTGCGTCGTCCAACGGCTCCGGCTCGGGCACCGGGTCGAAGGGATCACCGGGGTCATCGGGCGGCTCGCCCGTCGACGCGTCGCTACTGTCAGGATCGGACGAACCGGCGGTCGAACCGGTGGTTGAACCGGACGTCGGCCCTGGACTGGTGGAGGGGTCGGAGGACGTGGCGGTGGTGGGTGAGGGGTCCGTGTCCTGCGGGTCCCAAGCCGCGGCCGAAGGATCGGCGCTGCAGGCCCCCAGAAGCGCCGTGACCACCAGCCCCGCCCACCCTCTGCCCGTGCCCATCACCCCGACGATACCTGAGCATCGGCTGGACGTGAGCCCAGCGCTGGCGCTGCCCCTCAAGTCGCGGTACCACTCCCGCCTAACTTAGTCGCCTTGTCCCGTCTCCCCCCATCGATCCCACCGTCGGTCCTTCCCAGCGTGGCGGATTCGCACTCCAAGGGTTGGTCTGCCCGCGTCTTCGCCTGGCTGTGGACCCAACGATGGCTGCTGTGCATCTTTCTGGGCGCACTCGCGGTCCGCCTGCACTGGAACCTCGAGGTCCATCCGCTCGGGGACTACGTGTACTCGGACATGAACGGGTACGTACAGCGGGCGGAGCGGCTGTTGCGCGATTTCTCCAAGCCGCACGAGTACTCGGCGTTCTTCCCCTTCGCGACCCACTGGATGGTCGCCGGGGTCTTGTGGCTCTTCGACGACCTCGATCCGGCGATCAGCGTCTGGTACGCGGTGATGGGCGCCATCTCGGTCGCCATGGCCTACGCGATCGCGCGCCGGGTCAGCCCCTTCCCCGTCGTGCCGCCGGCGGTGGGTTTGATCGGGATCCTGTACTACCCGCACTTCTCCAACGGAGGGTACATCCTCTCCGAGACGCCGTTTTGCCTGTGTCTAACAGGGGCCGTCTTGGCGGTGGTCCGCATGGCCGACGAGGGTCGCCGCCGCGACGCCCTGCTGCTCGGTCTCTTTGCAGGCGTCGGCGCCCTGTTCCGACCTCAGATCCTGCTCTCGGCGGCGTTCGTCGGGATCTACTGGATCATTCGGCGCAAGGCTCTTTTTAAGATCAAGTTCACCCATCTCCTGCTCTCCGCGGTCCCGCTGGGGATGTGCCTGCTCGCAGGCGTCGTCCACCTGCACCACAACACCGACCGCTGGGGTCTGATCTCCGAGAACGGGAGCTTCAACCTGGTCATGGGCCGGTGCCACAACTCGCGGATCGAGTCGCTCCCCGACGGCAAAGGCCACGGCAAGGTCCACTTCCGACCGCCCCCGCTGCTTCAGGTCGTCAACGCCGAGAACGCAGCCCGGCGAGAGCAGGTCGAGCCGGGCATGCGCATGAACGCTGCGTTCGGCGATACGTTTAGCTACAAGGGCTACATCGGCGACAAGCGGCAGCACCACGAGTACATCCGGCGCTGCATCGAGAAGACCGGCTGGGGCCAGCAGGTCGCCTACTCGTGGGACAACCTGTCGCTGTTGTGGTTCCACAACATCCCGTGGCCGGACTCCGGGCCCAAGCACTGGCGACCCGTCGCCAAGTGGTGGAACGACCAGGTCCTGCTGTGGCTGATGGTGCCTTCGTGGCTCGGGCTGCTGTGGGTCGTGGTGCCGGGCCGTCGTGCCGCCAAGCGCGGTCTGCTCACCGTCCAGATTCTCGCACTCATGCTGCAATCGGCGATCTTCTTCGGAGGCACCCGCTTCCGCATGCCCTACGATTTTGTCCTCATCGTCCTGGCCATGGAGAGCTATGCGCTGCTGGGATGGGGCGCTTGGAAGCTCCTCTTGCGCCGTCGTCAATCCGCAGTGGCAGCGGGCAACGGCAGCGCCAAGTCGGCACAAAACAGCGTCTCTTCGTAGACGTAGGTGAAATGCTTGGCCTCGGCTTGGTCCGGGTCGAACACCGCGACGGCAAGCGGGAGGTCTCCGTAGCCCGAGCGACACAGGGACCGGGACAGCAAGAACCGCCGGACCCCCTTGGCCTCGGCGACGGCCGTCTGCGCGCCGCCCCCCTCCGCGGGAACAAACCGCGCGAGCGTCGTGACGGGACCCGCACCGGGCACAAACATCGAGCCCACATCCACGTCCCACCGCCCCGACTCGTCGAGCGCATCGGAGCCTAGCGCTCGCTCGACCCGGCCCAAGCGCGCTCGCGCATCCACCAGGTCCTCGTCGGCGAAGCGACGCCGACGCGGAGAGCAGAGGTCCTCGAGCGCTTCGTAGACCGCGCCCATCGCCCCGACGCGGTCGACCAAGGTGACCCACTGCGGCTCCAGCTGCGACACCGTAGCGACGGTCGCCTTGGTGGCCGCCGTCGTCAGGACAGCTTCTACATCCGTTTCGATCCTCTCCTCGCAATCGTCCGGAGCCCATTGCGGAGCCGACATCGCCACGGCTACGCCGCCGCGAAGGACGACCCGTGGACCCGCTTCACACCGATTTCCTTGCAGGCACGTCGCAGCGGCCTCGACCCGCAGGTACTGGGCACGACCGCAGGCATGCGTCTGCCGCTCGTCCGACGTTGCCTCCGCCGGAGGCTCCGGCGACGCGTACGGCTCCAGCGCAGTGCGGAGGTCCGGCAGCACGTCCGCGAGGCCCGCGCGAAAGTTCAGGCGCAACACGGTGTCGGCGTGGTCGAGAAACGGCTCCGCGTACGCCAACGACTGTTCCTGGCTCAGTGCGAGGGCGTCGTAGATCGGCTGGCACGACCCCGACCAGGCCGCAGGCAGCGCCCGCCAGGCCCGTACATCGAGGTCGGCGTCGCCCACCACGAGCACCGTCCGATCGGCCGTGCCCCCGAGGGACACGCCGCCGGACGCGTACGTGGGTGGCGTGCCCACGGGCGCGGGCTGGCGAGTCAACGGCAACCGCCCCTCGACACTCGCATCCCAAGCCGAAGGCTCGATGGTCCACGCAGTGTGCGGAGCCAAGGTCGCCAAAGCACGCGGGAGCTGGGACCCCACGTCCAACCGCCGCTGCACCCGCGCGACCCCCATCGCCGACGACGAGCGTAGAGCCTTGCGGAGCCCGGCCAGGTCTCCGGCCACCTGACGCGGGGGCGTCCAATCCACCTCCAACGAAACGATGGGAAGTCCGTGAGGCGGTGGTGGCGGTGGCTCGGGCAGCGCAGGCGCACTCGCCGGGACCTGCGCGGGTTCGGGCCCGGGCGAGCAACCGAGAACAAAACCCAGGCTCCACGGAGCCAACGCAAGGAACGAGCGCGACACGAGCCGACAGGCTACCAACCGCGTACACGGCAGAACATCGCGGTGGGAGGGTTGGGTCTGGGGCACGTGCACGAGCGCCGCAGCCGCCGAAACCCGCCGAATCGGCCGGCAAATCACCATTCGAGCGGCCGCTCCGGGGTCGCATCGCTATACTCGCCGCCATGCGATGGACGGCACTGCGGGTCGGGTTGAGCGTGGGCATCATGGCCGCGGCTGGTTCGACCCCATCACTTGCCTCCGCAGCCGACGGCGACACCCTCCTCGAGTTTCACTTCGAGCCCGTGCCCGGAGCTCAGATCGCGATCTGGCTCGAAGACGCGGACGGCAACTTCGTCCAGAACGTCTTCGTGACCCAGGCCACCGGAACCCTCGGCATCGGCAACCGACCGGGTCGCTGGGACTTCCTCTCGAGCTGGCGTTTCCCCTACGGCCCCCGACCAGGCGTCCTCCCAGTTTGGGCTCATGCCCGGGACGTCACCTACCCCAAGCTCGTCTTCCACGACGACGAGCCCTCCGACGCCAACTCGCTGGGGTGGCACGAGAACTCGAGCTCGCCCGAGCCCTACTTCTGTCGACCGCTTACCGCGGCCGAGCACGAAGTCATCTCCACCGACACGTTCACCTGCCCCTCACCGGCGGTGTTCCAGTCCGACAAGGGGCGCTTTTCCGAGGAAACCAGCGTCTATCCACCGCGCTCGGACCTCGTCGAATTCGAGACCGAACACGACCACGCCGATGTTCGTACGTTCTCCGACCTCAACGACCTCGACGCCGTCACCCGTGCGACGCCCGCGGGATACACACCGCAACTCGTCACAGCTCTGATCCCCGCCGATGTCGCCAACGCCGGGCCGCTCACCGCCCGGATCGAAATCCACATCGAAGACGACCAGAACGACCGCTGGGCCTACGATCGCGAGGACGACCACTACGTCGATGCTCGCTTGGCAAGCTTCGGCATCCCCTACCTGGGGCAGCCCTCGATCGTCTACGACGTGACGTTCGAGCCCACGATGACCGGCTTCAACTCCAGCGACCACTACGCCGGGTACGGAGACCTCACCGGCGAGTCGGGCACGCTCAATCCCCCCGACGACAGCATCAGCATCGAGGACGGCAGCGGCGCCGATCGCCTTCAGCTCTACACGCTCAACGAGCAAACGTTCCGGTTCGGTGTCTACAGCCACGGCACCGAAGGCGGCGGCCAGGGTGACGACCCCGGGTGGGGCAGCTGCGAGGACGCCACCCTCACCGCGCTGCGTGACATCGAGATCGAGGCGATCGACTTCGATCGCGTGCGGGTGCATTTCACCGTTCCTGAGGACCTCTCGGGCGAACTCGGTACCGTCCGGATGTTCTACCGCCAAGGCGATCTGGCCCTCACCGCGGACACCCTCTCCTCCGCGATCCAGCAGGTCCCTGCCGAAGAAGACTGCGGTGAGCCGCTCGCCCCTGGCGTCACCACCTGGTGCGAGCTCGACGAGCTGTTCGGCGCCACCAACTACCAAGTCGGCATCCGGTACGAGGACCGCTGCGCCAACAGCAGTGAAGTCGCCTCGATGGCCATCACCACGCCGCAGCAAGAGTTCGCGGTCGTCGAAGGGTTCTGTTTCGTCGCCACCGCGGCCTACGGCGTTCCGTGGGACGACAAGGTTCAGGCCTTGCGATGGGTTCGCGACCGGGTCCTCGAGCGATCACCGCTCGGGAAGTCGATGGTCGACTTCTACTACTATGCATCCCCGCCGATGGCCCGGATGATCGCCCGGTCCGAGGTTGCCCGGGCGATGGCGCGACAGGCTCTTGCGCCAGTTGCCGAGCTCGCACAGCTCGCGACCTTGGGGCAGCCGGCAAGCTGGGGCGAGACCCAACGCGTGGCGCCCCGGGACTAGCGGCTCCCCGAAGCGAGCGCGAGTACCGCACAATCTGAGCGAGGAGACCTTCCTCCGGCATCGGAGACGCTCTTTGCGTGACGCCCCATACAGGGTCCTCAGAAGACGCGAGCAATGCGCACGCTCGCAGGGTCGGCTCTGGTCGGGAGAATCGTACATCCGCGCACATGCCGTCCACCCTACATTCGGTCCAAAAACACCGTTTCCGTCACTTTCCAAATTTTTGACGTTTTTTCGTCCCAAGAACCCGGAAAGAACGGGGCAAGGGGAGTCAGAGTAGGTGCAAGGGGGACAGCGATGGCGACCACTCACACAGGACTCTTCAGGACGGCAGCGACACTCATCATGGGTGCTGCGCTGGCGACACTCGCCGTCGGTTGCGACGGCGCCGGAGAGACCATCGGACCCCGCGGCGGTTCCCTCGCATCCGACGACGGTCGGTTCAGCCTCGAGATTCCGGCCGGGGCGCTCGACTCCGACGTCGAGCTGTCGATCGAAGAGGTCGAGTGCGAACTCAGCACGACGATCGGCTCCTGCTACGCAGTCCTCCCGCTGGGCACGACGTTCTTGCTGCCCGTCGAGGTGGCCTTCGAAGTCGCCGACATGAACGTGACGGAGGACGTCGGGGTTGTCGCTCAGGCGGCCGATGGATGGCGTGTTCTTGCCGACCGCGACGTCGACCTCGACGATGCCGTCGTGTACGGCTCGGCCATGTACCTCTCCGAGTACGGCCTCGCCGAAGTCGAGTAGTCCGACGCACTCACCTCGGGCACGAGAGCCCTCGCCTGCTGGCGGGGGTTTCTTGCTGGTTCCGCAGACGCGCCAAGCCCGGAGCCGTTCTTCACGATGGAACCGTGCGTGCGCCCTTCCGCCTGCTGGGACGCGCCACCTATGATGTGCGGGTGAGCGACGATTCTCCGGACGATGGACTGGCGCCGCTTCGTGACCGAATCGATGCGCTCGACCAAGCGCTCGTCAAGCTCCTCAACGAGCGAGCTCGAGTGGTCGTTGCGGTCGGAAAGGTCAAACAGCAGACCGGCGGTCCGATCTACGCCCCCCATCGAGAGGCTGCGGTCCTCGCTCGCGTGCTCGGACTGTCCGAGGGCCCCCTGCCCGACCGAAGTGTCGAGGCGGTCTACAAGGAGATCATGAGCGGGTCGTTCGCGATCGAGCAGCCGCTGCGTATCGGATACCTGGGGCCGGCGGGGTCGTTCTCGCATGCGGCCGCCTCCGCGCAGTTCGGAGCGTCGGTCAGCTTCGAGAACCTTCGGGAGATCGGGGGAGTGTTCACCGAGGTTCGTCGAGGACACGTGGACTACGGCATGGTCCCCATCGAGAACTCTACCGGAGGAGGCATCGCGGAGACCCTCGACGCGTTCCGGGACGCGGCGGGCGAAGTGCTCGTGTACTCCGAGGTCGCGCTCGCGATTCGCCATAACCTCCTGGCAGACTGCGAGCCCAAGGACGTGCAGCGGGTGTTCAGCAAGCCGGAGGTTTTTGCCCAATGCCGGGGATGGCTCGGCACGCAGTACCCACGCGCCGAGCTGGTCGCAGCCGCGAGTTCGTCTCAGGCCGTCCTCGACGCGAAGGCAGACCCCCGCTCAGGAAACGCAGCCATCGCCTCCAAGCTCGCCGGCGGGTTGTATGGAATGCCGCTGCTCTTCCCAAGCATCGAGGACAACCCCAACAACATCACCCGCTTCTTCGTCATCGCGAAGACAGCGGCGGAGCCCAGTGGGGATGACAAGACCTCGGTGATGCTCACGACGACGCACGAGCCCGGCGCGCTCGTACGGGTGCTCCGGGCGTTTGCCGACTCGGGTATCAACCTCACGCACATCGACAAGCGCCCCTCTCGGCGCGAGAACTGGAGCTACACGTTCTTTCTCGACGCGCAGGGCCACCGCGATGAACCGACGATGGCCGATGCGATCGAGTCCGCCCGGGGACACTGCCAGGACCTCTTCGTGCTGGGCAGCTATCCCCGAGCAACGCGAATCCTGTGACGCGGCAGCTCGGCCCGTATCGCGGCTTCAGTGCAGCGGCTGGGAAGTGACGCGCGCGCCCGGGCCCACGCGGTCGACGAGACCTTCGCCGGGCACGCCCGCATGCGTGTACTGCTCCTCGAGGATCTCCAGCAGCGCCTTGGCCCGATGTTCATCCTCGGCGAGGGTGAAGGTTGTCGGCCCCGCGCCGCTGATGCTGCAACACAGCGCTCCGGCCTCGCAGGCCGCGGCCTTGGCATCGATGTACCCGGGGATGAGGCGGGCTCGATGGGGCTCGGCGACCCTGTCGACCACGGCCTCCCCGAGCATCTGCATGTCGCCCAGGTGCAGGGCGTGAACGAGCATCCCGAGCCGAGCCGCTTGGCCCACGCAGTCTGCGACCGAGACAGCTTCGGGAAGCACGGCGCGGGCGTCGGCGGTGTTGACCTCGCAGCCGGGCGTGTACACCGTGACCCACAGGCCTTCGGGGGCAGGCAACGACACCAGCCGCAGCGGGTCGAGCGACGGGATCAGGACCACGCCCCCCACGATTGCTGGCGCCACGTTGTCCGGATGCGGCGTGCCGCAAGCGATCCCCTCTGCGTGCCGAGCCGCTTCGACAAGGACGTCGCTCGGGAGGCCGAGTTGGAGCGCCGAGTCCGCTGCGACAACCGCTGCAGCCGCACTCGCGCCACTACTTCCCAGGCCGCTGCCCAACGGCAGGCCCTTCTTCAACTCCAGCTCGACCGACGCCTTGGGAGCGAAGCGCTCGAGCATGTGCCGTACCGCGACCGAGGCGGTGTTGCGCCCGGCGTCGAGCGGGAGCCGACCGCCATCGCCTTCGATCCGTAGGATCGTCACGCCGGGCGAGTCCCCCTTGCGGGCTCGCACGGTGTCGCCGCGTTCGCGCAGCGCCAGGCCCAAGCAGTCGAAGCCGGGGCCGAGATTCGAGACGGTCGCAGGCGCGAACGCCTCGACCCAGGGACGCACGTCGGTCACCGCGTAGGCTTACCGCTTCAGGGCATCGTCGATCCAGCCCGACAGCTCGCCGCCGAACAAAATGTAGCGACCGTTGGCACGACGCCCGTTGACGAACACCGCCGGCGTGCCGTCCACGCCCGCGTCCTCGCCGTGTTGCTTGTCCGCCTCGACGACGTCCTTGCCCTTGCGTGCGTTGTAGTGCGCGTCGAACTTGGCCATGTCCAAGCCGATCTTCGACGCGTAGGAGCGAATGTCCCCGTCCTCGAGCTTGTCCTGGTTGGCGAACACGATGTCGTGCATCTCCCAGAACTTGTCTTGCTCGAGCGCAGCTTCGGTCGCGATCGCGGCCGCCTTGGCCCGAGGATGACCCATCAGAGGGAAGTGCTTGAAGATCAGACGCGCCCGACCGCGGAACTGCTCGACGGTCTTGCGAATCTTGGGAGCCTCCAGTTTGCAGTGCGGGCACTGGAAGTCGGCGAAGACCACAACGGTGACCGGAGCCGTCTCGCTGCCGAACACAGGACGCCCGTCCACCGGGATCTCCCGGGGCTTGAGAGCCTTGGAGACTTCTTGCAAACCGGTCCGGACCTCGCTGGTCGGGGCGCCCGCCTGCAGGTAGTCCGCGACGAACTGCCCAGCGATGAGCGAGTCCCGACACTTGTCGTCATCGCGAAGCGACTTCGCCAACGAATGTGGTTTGTCGCAAGCGCTCGGCTCGGAGTTGATGATCTGGAAGAACGTGGAGCGCTGCGACTCCTTGAGCTTGGAGAGATCCACGCCCTTCGCCTCCATGATCATCTCGCCCTTGGGCACCGGCGCGGGGGCCTTCTTGGCGTCCGCGGGACCCCCCTGACCTCCATCGGCCGAGTTCGGGTCGGCTTCGGGCGTCTCCCCCTTGCCCGAGTCCGCCTTGGCGTCGGGATTCTTCGCCTCCGGCGGGGTGCAGGCGGGGCTGCACGCGGTCATGGCCAGGACGCTTGCGATCAGCACGAGACGGGTCAAAGCCCGCGGAAGGTAGCGCACGGGAAACGGCTGCGGCAAGCGGGGCGCGTACACGCACGCTTTGCGGCACATGCTGCAGTTTTGCAGGCCTCTCGTACGTTGACGGATGGGGCCAGGCACGCAAGTCTCCGCCCGGAAAAGGAGGTCTCATTTGAAGATCTTGGTGACGGTCAAGCGGATCCCAGACCCCGATGCGAGCGTGAAATTCGCCGACGGGGCCATCGACACTTCGTCGACGAAATGGGTCCCCAACGAATTCGATCAGTACGCGGTGGAAACCGCCCTGCGTCTCGCTGAAGACGCGAAGTCCAAAAAACGCCACGCGGAGATCGTGGTGTGCAGTGTTTGCCCAGCGGCACAACGCCAGCACATCACCACGTTCCTCGCGATGGGTGCCGACCGCGGCGTCGTCGTCGACGCCGATGATACGGCGCTCGATTCACAGGCGGTGGCCAAGCTCATCGCCGGCGTGTTCAAGAAGGAAGGCGCAGATCTCCTGGTCTGTGGAAAGCTCTCCCAGGACAGCGAAGGGAACGAGGTCGGTCAGCGGGTCGCAGGCCTGCTCGATCTCCCCATCGCCTCGTTCGCCGGAGGGGTCACGTGGGATCAGGGCGCAAACGCCATGGTCGTGTCGCGCGAAGTCGACGACGGTGTCGAGACCAAGAAGGTCCCGCTCCCCTCCGTCGTCACGTGTGACCTTCGTGTCGTCCTTCCGAGCAGCGTCAAGAACGGCGTCACGCCCGACGACTACACCTACAACGAAGGCCCTCGCCTCGCATCGCTGCGCGGCATCACGATGGCCAAGCGTAAGAAGGTCGAGCAGCTCAAGCCGGCTGACCTTGGTGTTGAAGCCGTCAGCGCAGTCAACAACAACGCGGTGACTCCGCCCCCGGCACGCGCCGCGGGACAGATCGTCGAAAGCGTCGAACAGCTGGTCGAGAAGCTGGCTTCGGAGGCGAAAGTTCTATGAGCAAGGTCCTCGTAGTCGTCGAAACGGACGGCACCAGCATCAAGAACGCGAGCCTTCCCGGCGTCACCGCCGGCGCGGAACTCGCCAAGCACACCGGCGGTGAACTTCACCTGTTGGTCGTCGGTTCGGGCGTCGGCGATGCCGCCAACGCTGTGGGCGCTGCAGGCTACGGCGCCGCGGCCGTCCACGTCGCCGACCAGGCCGAACTCGCTCCGTTCACCACCGAGGCGTGGACCGACGCGGTCGTGGCTGCGGCCAAATCCGTGGGCGCCACGGCGCTCGGCGGAACTGCAACCTCGACGCTGCGCGACGTGATCCCACGGGCAGCGGCTCTGCTCGACGCGCCGCTCGCCGCCGAGATCACGGGTGTGAAGGGCAACAACACGTTCAGCCGCGAGATGTCGGCGGGTCGTGCTCTGGCCGACTTCACACTCTCCGGAGCCGTCGTGTGCTTCACCGCGCGCGCCAGCGACTTCGCACCGGCCGCCGCCGGTACCGCTGCAGCCGTCTCCGCCGTGGACGTCGGAACGCCCAGCAAACGCGGGGCGGAAGTCGTCGGCATCGAGACGACCCAGAGCGCCCGACCGGCGCTCACCGAGGCGAACGTCGTCGTGGCCGGTGGCCGCGGCATGGGCTCGGGCGAAAACTTCGCCCCACTCGAGACGCTCACCGACATGCTCGGCGGTGCACTCGGCGCCAGTCGTGCAGCGACAGACGCGGGCATGGTCCCCGCCGACCTTCAGGTCGGTCAGACCGGCAAGGTCGTCGCACCGGAGCTGTACTTCGCGGTCGCCATCTCCGGCGCCATCCAGCACCTTGCCGGGATGAAGGGCTCCAAGACGATCGTCGCGATCAACAAGGACCCCGAGGCGCCGATCTTCCAGGTCGCCGACTACGGCCTGGTCGCCAAGTGGGAGGACACCCTCCCGCAGCTCATCGAGCTGGTGAAGGCCAAAAAGTCCGGCTGATCGAGACTCGCACGCCGCCTGGGAAGCCGTCGCCGGCCTTTCATGGCGCAGAGCTGAACGCCCGAGCCGTCCTGTGACAGCTCGGGCGTTGCTTTGGTTGGTACCCTCTTGGCGTGGAGGAGATTCGGTCGCCGGGGCCCTCGGACTATGCGGTCCGAGCCCTGGTCGTGGTCCTTGGGGCTGCGGCCATCCACGGCCTATTCGCGTCCATCCTCCTTCGGCTCCTGGTCGGCGGTCACGAGCTCCCCGGGCAGGCGCTGAGCGTGGCGCTTTGCGTCCTCCTGACCGCGCTCGCCGAGCTGGCGTTTCTCTACGTGCGGACGCAGTACGCCAGCCCGGACCACGTGGCGCGAACCCTCCCGTGGGTTTGTTGGACGACGCCGCCGATCGCCGCGCTCGCGCTCTCCATCGTCGCAGTCCCAATCCCCGCCGAACCCAGTTCACAGACCCTACTCACGGCGATCGGCCCCGTCTTCGCCGCATGCGTATCCGTCGGCCTCGTGGTCGGCATGCTCCTGGACCGGCTGCTGAGAGTCCTCGCGGCCGCTTATCCTCAGGGGGCGGCCGAACCGGCGTTGCTCGCCCCCTCCCCGCCCACGCTGGCCTACAGCTACGTGCGCATTCTGTTCGTCGGCGGGCTGGCCTCCAGTGTGGTCGCCATCGCAGCCGTGCTCATTCCGCGCTGGCCTGAGGCCAGCAGCGTCGAGGTGTTGCTGTGGGTCACCGCAATCGGCTTGCTGTTGGCGTGGGGTCCCATGGGCGCGGCCACGCTCGGGATGAGCCCCGGCAACGACATTCGCTCCCTGACCCGACGGCTCGACGCGTACGACGACGACGCGACCGAAGCCACACGCCGTCCGGTCGTGGTCACCCGGGGGGACGAGGTCGGCGCGATGCTGGCCAACCTCGAGGCCCTCCGGGGCAAGTTGCGGCGAGAACTCGTCACCTACCAAACCGCGCTCCTGCACACCCGCAACGCCGATACCCGCAAGGCCAACTTCCTCAACGCGGTCAGCCATGAGCTCCGCACGCCGCTCAACGCGGTCGGCGGGTTCGCCCAGCTCCTGCTCGAGGGATACGACGGCGTCCTGAGCGAGCCACAGGCCGAAGACGTTGAGCTCATCCGCGACGGAGGGCGTCAGCTTCTGGAGCTGATCAACGACATCCTCGACATGTCGATGATCGAGTCCGGTGAGCTGCGGCTCTCCTTCGAGAGCACGGACATCGCCGAGCTCGTCCGGGGCGTCGTCAAGATTCACCAGCCGCTCGTCGACGAGCGATACGTGCAGCTGCACGCCGAGATCGGCCCGAACCTCCCGCCGGTGGTGTGTGACGGGCGGCGGCTCCGTCAGATCCTGACGAACCTGGTCAGCAACGCGATCAAGTTCACCGAGCGCGGCTCGATCACCCTTCGCGTCGCGCACGATGCTCGCAAGGAAGCCGTGGTGATTCGATGTATCGACACCGGCGTCGGCATCGCCCAGGACGACCTGGTTGCGGTGTTCGAAGAGTATCGCCAGGCAGGATCCGTCAAGCGCCGCTCCAAAGGCACGGGGCTCGGGCTCGCGATCGCACGCCGCATCGCGGGCTATCACGGGGGCACGCTGCGGGCGGAGTCCACCCTCGGAGAGGGCTCGGTCTTCACCCTACGCCTCCCTCTCGAGCCGCCCGAGCGCCCCGATACGATCGACATCACCGAAGAGGACGCCCGCGCCAAGACCCAGCGGGTGCTCGAGGAGGTGTCCGCATGATCGATGGAGGACGTTTACGCGTCGAGTTGAGGTTGTTGGGCGGGCTGGGCTGGGCGTGGCTACTCGCCGTCGGTCAGGCCATCTTGTGGGCCCGACTGGTCCTTGGCCCGCTTCGTTTCGGCGACCTTCCGTGGAGCATGTTCGCGGTCCCGCACGCGGTCGCCCTCGTCGTCGCCTCGCTCTCCCTGTTCGCGGACGCCCCCAAAGCACGATGGACGACAGACGTCTCACCGCGCCCAACGTTCTGGATGCTGGCCGGGTTCCTCACCCTTCCCATCGTGCCGCTGTTCGTCGCGCGGGACCGCAGCATCCGACAGGCAGGGGCCCCGCCCAAGGCCGCGGTCGAGCAGGCGTTCGCCCGCCTGCTGCGACTGCCTCGCGCGCTTGGGCTCCGGTTTTGGGCTTGGCTGTCCGCGGCGCTCGTCGTCAACGTACTGACCCTCTCCCAAACCCAGGATCTGTCCTCTACGGTCGCGCTGGGTCTGCTGTTGGTATGGATCTGCACGATCACGCCGATCGCTCTCGTCGTCACGGGACTCTCTCGCGCGTTCGTCCGGCCACAGATTCTGTCGGCTCCCCATCGGGTCGCAAAGTTTGCCTCCCGTCCCGTCCTTCGCGGTCGGATGACGATGCAGTCGTCCGTGGCCTCCGGTGCCCTCGTGCTGGCACCGCTGTGCGCCGCGGCCCTCGTCGCCGTCCGCAGCCCCCCAGGGCCGTGGCCGCCCTGGGGTGCGCTCGCGTTCGCCGGGTTTGTCTTCACCGCCGCGGCCTTTGCCGCGAGCGTGTTCGTGGCGCGCTCGGTCCATCACGACGTCGTCCGCGCGACATCCCGCATCCATGCCGTCGTGCACGACGCACCCATTCCCGCCATCGACGAGGCCAGCTTTGCAACGCACGAAGCCCGGCACCTCATCGCCGCGGTCGACCGGATGGTGGCCCGGATCTCAGAGTCGAACGTCGCCCACTACGTCGCCATCGAGAAGGCCAAGGAAGCCGACCGACTCAAGAGCCAGTTCCTCGCCAACATGAGCCACGACCTTCGTTCCCCGCTCAACGCCATCCTCGGGTTCTCTGAGTTGCTGCTCTCGGGGATCGACGGCGACCTCAACGCCGCTCAGAGCGAAATGGTCCGACTCATCCTTCGAAGTGGACAGGACCTGCTGCGAGAGATCGACGACATTCTCGACACGGCGAAGATCGAGGCCGGCCACCTAGAACTGGCTCCGGAGCCCACCCCCGTCGCCAACCTCGTCACGCGGGCGATCGCTTCGGCCAAGAAGCGCGCACCAGGACTCCCCGACTCCGAGGTGAAGTTCGCGCCCGGACTGCCCGCGGTGCTTTGCGACACCCTACGGTCGGTGCAGGCGATCGCCAACGTCCTGCTCTTCGCCCACGAAGGCACCGACGCCGCCGAGGTCAGCATCGAGGTCAAACTGGGAAGCACCGAGCGCGGGGGCGCGGTCTTCGTCGACATCACCGTCGGCCATCACCCCGCGTCTCCGGAGGACCTCGCCCGCGCCCGTTCCGGATTTTTCCGAATCCCCGGGCATCACGGACTCGGACTGGGCCTTCCGCTCGCGGCAGCCGTCCTCGAACAACAAGGTGGTGCCCTCGACATCGAGGCACTGGAGGACGGCATGGTGTTCTCGATTGAGGTGCCCGCCGCCCTGCGACGACCGAGCCCCGCGAGACAAGCCTGGATGGAACGCCGCCGCAAAGCGTCCGCATGACTGCTACGGTGGATCCGTGCTCACCCTGCTGTCCCCAGACCTCGCCACCTACGTCGAGGACCACGCACCAGCCGAGGCCGCGCTCCTCACAGAACTCAAAGAGGCCACCTACGGCCAACTCGAGGATCCGCAGATGCAGGTTGGGCGAGTCGAAGGCGCGTTGCTGCGCCTGCTCGCAATGACCGTTGGAGCACGGCGTGTCGTCGAGATAGGCACCTTCAGTGGCTACTCGACGCTCAGTCTTGCAGCCGGGGTCGCCGAGGGCGGACAAGTGATCACCTGCGACATCGACCCGGTCGCGACCGACCTCGCGAAGACGTTTTGGAGGCGCAGCGCACACGGTCACAAGATCAACCTCCGCCTCGGCCCCGCGCTGGACACCCTCGAGACTCTCGCGAGGGATGACGAGCCGATCGACCTGGCGTTCATCGACGCGGACAAGACCTCCTACGAGGCGTACTGGGAAGCGCTCGTACCGATGATGCGCGTCGGAGGGCTGATCGTCGCCGACAACACCCTGTGGAGCGGAAAGGTCCTACATCCAGAGGAACCGTCCGACCACGCCCTCGTCTCCTTCAATGCGCGTGTCCGCGCCGACACCCGGGTCGACGCGGTCCTGTTGTCGGTCCGCGATGGTGTCATGTTGGCCCGCAAGCGCGGCAGCGACGATCCAGGCGCGCACTGAGAAACGTTTGCTCGGTCGCTGACGTACACTCGTCTGCGGTGTCCGCTCCGGCTGTCCACACCCCCCGTCCTACGCCCACTCCCATGGCCACCGCGGCCGCGATCCGAGAGGCGGTCGGCAGCGCGATCGTCGGGAAGGACGAGATCATCGACTTGGCGCTCGTGGCCCTGCTATCCGGGGGCCACCTGCTCCTCGAAGACATGCCAGGCGTGGGCAAGAGCACCCTCGCTCGCTCTCTCGCGGGCGCAGTGGGTGGTGCTTTCCGGCGCATTCAGTTCACGGCCGACCTGCTTCCAGCCGATGTCCTGGGGGTCAATGTGTGGCGACCGCAACGGGAAGCGTTCGAGTTTCGCGAAGGCCCCCTGTTCGCGAACTTCGTCCTCGCCGACGAGGTCAACCGGGCGCCCCCCAGGACGCAAAGCGCCCTTCTCGAGGCGATGGGTGAGCACCAGATCTCGGTCGACGGCGTGAGCCGGCCCCTGCCCGAGCCGTTCATGGTCATCGCGACGCAGAACCCCTTGGAGCACTACGGCACCTACCCGCTGCCGGAGTCCCAACGCGACCGCTTCGTGCTGCGACTGTCGATGGGGTACGCGGCCCCGGAGGTGGAGGCGGCGCTTCTACAAGGCAACGGCACACGCCCCCAAGCAGAGGCCGTGGTCTCGCCGGAGGATGTGCTCGCAGCCCAACGTGCGGCGCAAAAGGTCTTCGTGCACGCCGACCTCGCGGCCTATGCCCAGGCCGTGGTCCAGGCGACACGGGAGCACCCCCGCGCGCGGCTCGGGGTGAGCACACGTGGCGCTTTGGCTTGGGTCGCGGCCGCCCGCGCTCGCGCTCTGCTTCAAGGCCGAGAGCAGGTGAGCCTGGACGACCTCCAAGAGCTCGCGATCGCTGCGTTGGCCCACCGCGTGTTGCCGAGCCTCGCATCGGACGAAGCCAGCGCATCCTCTGAAGAGCTGGTCCGAGAGATCACGGCCACCGTCCCCGTTCCTCAGTGATGGCTCACGACACGCCCGCCGCTCCACCGAAGGGCCGTATCTCGCGGCTGCTTCGGCGCATGTTGTCGGCGCGCGGGCGTCGGCTCGAGATCACGAAGTCGGGGTGGTTGTTCATCGCCCTGACGCTCGCAGTGGGGTTTGCCGCGATCAACTCGGGCGCCAACCTGCTGCATGCGGTGTTCGGAGCGCAAATGGCCCTGATCATCGGCAGCGGCATGCTCTCGGAGCGAGCGGTGTTTCGAGCCTCGGCCAAAAGGGTGCTCGCCGAAGCCGTCCACGCGCAGACCCCTACGCCCCTGCAGGTCGAGATCTCCAACAGCAGTGCCGCGGGCGAGTTGCTCTCCGTGAGCGTCGAGGATGACGACGGCGATCAGCCCGGCGTCTGTGGCCCGGTGTTTGCTGTCCGTCTCGCCCCCAAACAAACCCTCACGCTGCATACGACCGTCACCATGCCGGCCCGCGGTCGCCACGCGCTGCCGCGTGCCGTGGTCGCGACCCGATTCCCGTTTGGCCTATTCGTCAAACGCCGCGACGTCGCAAAGCCTCCGGAGATCACCGTCTACCCCAAACTGCACCCCGTCCGTGTCGAGACGGGCACCCGGCATCGCCCCGGCCAGGGCGAAGCGTCCGGGCGGATCGCTCGTGTCGGAGAGTTTTTCGGCATGCGGGAGTACCGAGAGGGTGACGACCCACGACGTATCGATTGGCGCACGGTCGCTCGCGGCCAACGTCCAGCCGTCCGCGACTACGAGGCGCTGGGGGACGACGAACGCCTGCTCGACCTCGGGTTGGGCACCACCGGCGACCCCCAGTTCGAAGCCGAGGTGTCGCGTGTCGCCTCCATGGCCGTGGCCTACCTGCAGGAACCTGGGGTGGCTGTTGGCCTGCGATACGGCGGTGAGCTGATGCTCGAGCCGGCGTCGGGCGCCCACGCTCGGCACACCCTGCTGGAAGCTCTCGCGTTGATCGGAGAACACCCCGCATGACCCTGCGCGAGCTCCGTGACCGCCTCAGCGCCCTGCAAGCCCTCATCGCCTCCGCGGCTGTGCTCGCCGGCGGCGGCATGTCGTGGACCAGCCTCGGCCTGGCCCTGGCCTTCGGCGCGCTCGCCTTCTACCGCCCGCGCCCCGAGGTGACGCCCAAGTCCACGCTACGCATTTGGACGGTCGGCATTGTCTTCGCGCTGGTCGCCACGTTCGCACGAGTCCTGCTCGTCGGCGACCTGCTCGACGCCGGCGTGGATTTTCTTCTCCTGATGATCGTCCAGCGCCTGTTCAACCGCCAGAAAGCCCGAGAGCACATGCAGCTGCTCATGCTGGGCTCGCTGATGATGGTTGTGGGCGCGGTGGTGAACACCGGCCTGACCTACCCGGTCCTCTTTGCCGCCTACACCGTCATCGCGGTCATGACGTTGGTGGTCAACCACCTGATGTCCGAGGGCGAGCGCCTCGGGGTGCGGGTGATGGCGGAGATGGCCCGCGCAGCGATGCGCTCACGCAAGACACTGTGGCGCGCGGCCTCCGGTGTGGCCGCTCTTGCGGGTGTTGGCGCATTGCTGGTGTTCCTGCTCTTCCCTCGCTGGGGCGCGGGTGTGTTCCTGCGCGGCGCCTTCTCCAAGGACTCTCGCAGCGGTTTCGCGGGTGAAGTCACGCTCGGCGACTTCGGTCGCATCAAATCCGATGCGACGGTCGCGGCCCGATTGCGACCCAAGGGCGACATGCCGCGGGTCGACCGGCTGACGTGGCACCTGCGCGGGGGCGCGTTCGACATCTACCAAGATGGGCGCTGGTCCAACAACAACGCCTCCGCCGAGCGGGTCCCACTTCGACGCGTGGGCCAGTACCGAGCCCTCGCTCCGAACAAGACGCCGTTGCTCGTTCCGGTCCGCGGCCTCTCTCCGGGAAAACTCAGCGCCCAGTACGAGGCGCTTCCCAAGCCGTACCTGGAAGACGCGCAGCAGATTCACGTCGATGTGATGCTCGAGGATCTTGGCGTCGATGCGATGTTTGTCGCCAGCGATCCCGTCGCCGTTCGTGTCTCGCCCCGAGGCGCGCTCGAACAACGCGACCTCAAGGTTCGCCCTGGCCTCCATCGGGAGTTCCGGATCGACAAGCCCCCCGGCCCCGTCCAATACGAGTTCGTCGCCCAGGTCGGAACCCCCAACGCACATCTGCTCCGCGGCCTGGGCGATCCCGAGGTCGACGAGGAGTTCGCGGGCTACCTCCGCCGGACCGAAGGACTGTCTCCCGAAGTCCTGGACCTTGCCCAGCAGCTCACCAACGACGCCACAAATCGCTACGACAAAGTCCTGGCACTGATGGGCCACCTCGGTGAGTTCGGCTACACCACCGACCTCGAGTCGTCGCCAAGAGTCCGCGACGGCGCCGACCCACTGGAGGGGTTCCTCTTCGATACCCAGACTGGGCATTGCGAGTACTTTGCGACCGCACTCGCCGTCCTCGGTCGCGAGGTCGGGATCCCCACCCGGCTCGTCAACGGCTACTATGGTGCTCACTACAACGCGTTGGGGGACTTCTACGCCGTCCGCCAGGCAGACGCGCACTCGTGGGTCGAAGTGTGGTTTGGGCCGGAGGCTGGCTGGATCACGTTCGACCCGACGCCGCCGTCGGGTCGCGTCGCCGGAGACGATGCGCCCCTCATCCCCGCACTCAACGAGGCCTTCGATGCGCTGCGAAACGCATACCTCGAGTATGTCATCGACTACAACCTGACCAAGCAGCTGAGCCTGCTCGAGGGGCTCGGCATGCGCAGCAGCTCGGGCCAGTACCCACGGGTCCAATGGCGTGGCGTCGCGATGTGGGGGGGCGGAGCCGCGCTCGTGCTGCTGGCCGTGTGGTTGTGGCGTCGGCGCTCCAAGCCCAAGCTTCCCGAGGCGCAGCAACTGTACGCGCAGGTGCTCAAGGCGCTCGCGCGACACGGCATGGTGCGCGACCCTACCGAGAGCCCCAAACGGTTCGCGCAGCGCGTCTCGCCGGAGCTCGAAGACGGGGCGCCGCTGCTGCGCTTCGTCGCGCAGTATGACGAGATTCGATTCGGCCGTGAATCCGCCGACCTCAGCGAGCTTCGCCGCTGTGCCAGCGGTGCGCGAGACGTTCGGCCGCGCTCCAGCTGAGCACCCCGCCGCGCTCACCCCTCGACGCAGTACACATGCTCGGGAAGGTTGCACGGCGTGATCCCACCGTTGTTCAGAAACGCGCCGACGTCCTGTACCCACGGAATGCCCACGTTGTGGTCCTCCGACGCCGCAGCCGTGGACCAGCCCAGGCAGTCCGCACTCGCCGGCGCCGTCCAGTCCGCGTTCATCCCAGTGATGCAGCCGGGGGGGTTGTCTTCGAACGCGACGATGGGGGCGAGGAGCGTCTGTGTGGTCCCCGTCCGAACGCCCAGCAGCGCGACCTCGTCGGTCACCCACAGCAACGCCCCGTTCGCGTTCACGTACGCGGTGTACGGCTCCAGAACCCAGTCCACGGGGTCGAACACACCATTGGCCACCGTGGTCGCCCGTCGGTTCTCGCCGTCCGAAAACATCGCGCGATGACCCGCAGGACACAGCGCATCGACCGTGGCGACGGGGTTCTGCCCCAGGTCCCCCAGGACACTTGTGTTCGAGACTCGGATCGTCCGGCTCTCGATCACCCCCGCGCAGTCAGGGCGACACGCACCGGTCTCCAACGTCGCGCTAGGCTCATCACAAACCTCACCGGCCTCGACCTCTCCATTGCCGCACGTTCCTTGGGGTCCCGTGGTTGTCGACGTGTCGTCCGAGTCCCCGCCCGAGCTCCCGGTGGAGCTCTCGAGAATCCAGCCCGTCGAACTGCTCCCCCACGTTCCGAACCCGCTGGACTCTCCGCCCGCGTCGTTGTCGCTCGAAGAGCCAGGCTGCAAGTCTCCTGAAGAGCTCGCAGGATCGCCAGTAGACCCTGTCGCAAGGGGTTCCGTGGGTTCCGAGAAGCACCCGGGAGTCATGATGAGGATCAGGGCAAACCGCTTCACGCCAGGGGGGTTGTGCGGCGCGAGCCCGGATCGGATCACGACAAACTCGAAAAAAGCCCGGGCCGAGCTCCGATGGGGTCAGCCCGCTCGAAGCGCATCTGCCTCGAGGACAGCGTCCCGCGCCTCGGGGTCGAGGGCAGCGCGCACCAGCCCCGCGGCGAGCGTGTCGGCATCCATCGACGCAAATCGGTCCCGGGTTCGCCTGGCCCCCAGCCACCCCACCGCACCCAAGAGCGCGTCCGCAACCGTTGCGCCGACCCGCTCACCCAGTCGGTCCTCGTCCCGGCCTGGACCGGAGATGAAACTCGGCCGCGCCACGGTGAACGGCTGACCGCAGTCTCGCAGCGCTCGCTCCACCCGTGCGCGTGCCGAGAGGTAAGGGTTGCGGGTCCCTTCTTTCACACCGAGCGAGGACAGGTAAATGAAGCGCGCCTGTGGGGCCGCAGCACGACATGCATCGAGCAGGAGCTTCGACAAACCGTAGTCGATCCGCTCGTACCCCGCCTTGCTGTCCATGCCTTCGGTCGCCGCCCGCCTGCGCGTGGTCCCCAACAGTGCAAAGACGACCGTGGGCTGGACTGCGGCGAGCGTCGTGGTCATGGCCTCGAGCTCCCAGGCGGTGGTGTCCACCACCGCGCCGAGTTCCTCGAAGCGCTGTGTCCAACGCGACAACGACGACGAGTCGGGGCGCACGTGTGCCGTCGTCGTCAAACCGCGTCGGCGGAGTTCGGACACAACCGCCCGCCCGGTGTACCCCGTGGCCCCTGCCACAAACGCCCGCTCACTCATGCGGTCAACGTAGCACTGCTACGCTACGGCCCGTGTCGACGGTGGTCCGAGTGCGCTCCCTCTTCGAGCGCTACGATGGTTTTCTTCTCGACGCGTACGGCGTGTTGGTCGACGGCGAGGGCCCCCTGCCCCATGCCGCGGCGTTCGTGCGTGCACTGGCCGCATCGGGCAAGGCGAAGCTGCTGCTGAGCAACGACGCCTCGCGGACCCGCGCACAGGTCCACCATCGCCTTCAGAGATTCGACATTGGACTTGGTGAGGACGAGATCCTCACCAGCGGCATGATGGTCGGTCCCTGGGTCCGACAACACGGCCTCATCGACGCCCCTTGCATCGTGCTCGGACCCGAAGGCTCGCAACGGATCGCTGCCGAAGCGGGCCTGCACGTGGTCCCACCACAGGACGCACAAGCTCGGGCCCTGCTGGTCTGTGACGAAGCTGGGTTCCCCTTCGTCCAGACGATCGAAGCCGTCCTGTCCACCCTCATTCGTCGCACCGAACTTGGGCACCCCACCGCCCTCGTGCTGCCCAACCCCGACATCCTGTATCCCAAGGCCGGCGGCGCAGTGGGCATCACCGCGGGCGCCGCGGCGTGTGTGATCGAGCGCGGACTCCAGGCTCGCTTCGGGACAGACGCCCCAAGCTTCGAGCGTCTGGGCAAGCCCCACGCACCGATCTTCGAAGCCGCCACACAACGGCTCGAAGGCCGCATCCTGATGATCGGCGATCAACTGGAGACGGACGTCGCCGGGGCGCTCACGGCCGGGCTCGACGTCGCCCTGACCGAAACCGGCGTCGGCCGCCGACCACTCCCCGATGCACCGCTGCAGCCGACCTGGGTCCTCGAATCGCTGGAACTGTAGCGCCCGCTCAGTCGGAGAGGTTTTCCCGGACGCGCCCCGCGACCGTTGCGATCCGGCGGATCTCGGGTCGGGAGAACCCATCGAATGCCTGGTCGAGCATCGTGTTCGAGACCGCGATGAAGCTCGGAAGCGTCCGATAGGCCTTGGGCGTCGGCCGCACGAGCATCGCGCGGGCATCGTCGGGGTCGCGCTCGCGGGCGACCCAGCCCTCCTGCTCCAGGGCTTTGAGAAAACGGCCCACCGTGACTTGCGAGAGTTCCATGCGGTCGGCCAACGCACGTGCTTGGAGCGGCTCCTTGGCCGCAAACAGGATCATCAGGGCGTTGGCCTGCGGCGGCGTCACGTCGTGAAGGCCATGCGCGTCGAAGAGCCTCGCCACCCGCCGTTCGAGTCGTCGCCCGATCGCCACAAACGTCAAGTACGCCTCGGACTGAACCCGACGAAGCTCGAGTGTGTCCGGCGCGACACCAGCCTCTGCCGCGACGGTGGCTGCGGCAACGCCGACGGTCGGCTGCGAAGGTGCAGTGGTGGTCTTCGGCGCCATTGCACCCGAATACTAAGCATGCTTACTATACCTTCGCCAGCCCCCGACGGGCGGCAGGAGTGCACCGTGCCCGACGCCTATGTATTTGATGCCGTCCGCAGCCCACGAGGACGCGGCAAGAAGAGCGGAAGCCTCTACGCGACCCGCCCGATCGACCTTCTCGCGCAGTCGCTCCACGCACTGGCGGAGCGCAACAGCCTCGACACCTCCATCGTCGACGATGTCGTCATCGGCTGCGTGACCCAGACCGGGGACCAGGGGGCGTGCATCGCCCGATTTGCGGCCCTGGAGGCGGGATGGGACCTCGACGCACCCGGCGTGACGCTCAACCGATTCTGTGGCTCCGGACTTCAGGCGGTCAACGACGCCGCAGCGATGGTCGCCTCGGGTTTCTACGACTGCGTCGTCGCCGGAGGCGTGGAGAGCATGTCTCGCGTCGCGATGGGAAGCGACGGAGGAGCCATCTTCGATCCCAGCACGTTGTGGAACGTCGGATCGGTCCCGCAAGGCATCAGTGCAGACCTTCTGGCAACGCTCAACGGGATCACCCGAGAAGACTGCGACCGGTTTGCAGTGCAGAGTCAGCAACGAGCCGCGGCTGCGGTCGAGGCGGACCGCTTTGGGCGAAGCCTGGTCCCCGTGACCGACCGTCTGGGGCTCCCGGTCCTCGAGTCCGACGAGCACCCACGTCCAGGCACCACCCTCGAGACACTATCCGAGTTGGGGGCGTCGTTCGAAACCATGGGCCGACAGTTCGGGCTGGATGCGCTGACCAAGGAGCGCTACCCCCAGGTCGAGCGTGTCCAACACGTGCACCACGCAGGCAACAGCTCGGGCATCGTCGATGGTGCCGCCGCGGTGCTGGTGGCCACCGAGCAGATGGGCAAATCCATGGGGCTGACGCCACGCGCGAAGATCCGCTCGGTCGCGGTGGTCGGCACCGATCCCATCTTAATGCTTGCCGGACCCATGCCAGCCACCCGCAAGGCGTTGGCCAAGGCCGGTATGCAAGCCAGTGACGTCGAGCTTTGGGAGGTCAACGAAGCGTTCGCTGCCGTGCCGCTGGCCTTCATGCAAGAGTTGGAGGTCGACCCCAGCACAGTCAATGTCAACGGCGGTGCGATCGCGCTGGGGCACCCCCTGGGCGCCACCGGAGCGATGCTCTTGGGAACAGTCCTCGACGCGCTCGAGGACCATGACAAGCAAGTCGGCGCCGTCACGCTGTGCATCGGCGGTGGCATGGGCATCGCCACCATTCTCGAACGCGTCTGAACTCGGAGCCATCGCGATGAACGCACCCACCACCACCGAAAACAAGACGGTCCGCCTCCAGTTCGACGCACAGACCCACGTCGCCACGCTCACGCTCGCGATGCCCAAGGTCAACCGCATCGATGCGGCCTTCGGCATCGGGCTCGGGCAGGCACTCGACTGGGCTGCCGCCCAGGAGGGCCTTCGCGGCATCATCATCGACACCGCGCACCGCGACTTCTGCGTGGGGGCCGACCTCGATGCGCTGTTCCCCGAGCGCGATGCCCGAGCGTTGCTCGAGCGCGTCGAGAAACTCTCGGCGCTGTATCGACGACTCGAGACGATGAGCGTGCCCGTGGTCGCGACCCTGACGGGCTCGGCGCTCGGCGGCGGCTACGAGTTGGCCCTCGCCTGCCACCACCGCATCGCACTCGACGAAGGCCACGTTCAAGTCGGGCTCCCGGAGGTCACGCTCGGCGTGATCCCCGGGGCGGGCGGTAGCCAGCGCCTCCCCCGGTTGATCGGCATTCAGGCTGCCCTCGACATCATCCTGCAGGGCAAGGTCCTGCGCGCCCCCAAAGCCAGGGCTGCAGGACTGGTCGACGCGCTGGCTCCCGATGCGGCCGCCGTTCGCCAAGCGGCGCTGGACTTCATCGAGGCCAACCCCGGGGCCGCACAACCCTGGGACCGCAAGGGCCGAATGCCGGGCCCACGGGCTGGCTCCGGTGATGCTCGGAACCTGTTCATGGCCGCCTGCGGCATGATCGAGAAGAAGACCGCGGGTGCCTACGCAGCCCCCCGACTCGCGATTGCGACGGTCCAAGAAGGACTCGCCCTCGACTTCGATCGAGCCCTGCAAGTCGAGGCCCGGGCCTTCGTGCAGCTGGCGATCTCGGACCAAGCCAAGGACATGATCCGCACGCTCTGGTACCACCGCAACGCGGCCAAGAAGCACGAGGGCCTTCCGCGAGCCGAGTCGGCGCGCATCCAGAAGGTCTCGATCCTCGGCGCCGGCATGATGGGCGCGGGGTTGGCGTTCGTCTGCGCCAAGGCGGGATACGACGTTGTTCTGCGCGACATCGACGAGGCAACACTGCAGACCGCCGAGGCCCACTGCGCCGCCCAGGCTGCCAAGCTCCGGCACCTCGGCGACGAGGCCCGCAACACCCTACTCGGACGCATCCAGACCACGCTCGAGCTCGAGCCGCTGCGAGGCTCCGACCTCATCATCGAGGCCGTCTTCGAAAACCTCGAACTCAAACACCGGGTGACCCAAGAGGCCGAACCGATGCTCGCCGAGGGGGGCATTTGGGCGTCCAACACCAGCGCGCTCCCCATCGGCGACCTCGCCAAGGTCAGCAGCAATCCCGACAACTTCATCGGACTGCACTTCTTCTCTCCGGTCGAGAAAATGGAGTTGCTGGAGGTGATCGTCGGGGAGCAGACCTCCGAGTCGACGGCCGCTCGCGCGCTCGCCTTCACCCAGAGCATCGGCAAGCTCCCGATCGTGGTCGGTGATGGCTACGGTTTCTACACCACGCGGGTGTTCTCAGCCTACATCCTCGAGGGTGCCCAACTCGTCGCAGAGGGGCACGACCCCGTTGTCGTGGAATGGGCAGGACGCAGCGCCGGGATGGTTGTACCGCCACTTCAGGTGTTCGATGAGGTCACCCTCTCCCTGGGCGCCAAGGCGTTCAGCATGGGTCGTAAGTACGGACGGAGCCTGGACCTGCCAGGCGTGGCCATGGTCGAGACGCTCGTGGCGGATGGACGAACGGGCAAGGCTGTAGGGGCCGGGTTCTACGACTACAAAGACGGCCGACGCCGCGGACTTTGGGCGGGCCTCAAGGCCCACGCCCGCGGCACGCCCGAGGACACGTCGGTGGAGCACCTGCGTGCCCGGCTGCTCGGCATTCAAGCCCTCGAGGCGGCCCGTACCGTGGCCGAGGGCATCATCGAGCGCCGCCGCGATGCAGAAGTCGGCGCCATCTTTGGCGTTGGGTTCTCGCCGGCGACCGGTGGACCCCTCTCGTACATCGACCGCATGGGCGTGGCCGCCTTCGTGGCACAGATGGACACGTTCGCGGAGCAGTACGGCGAGCGATATGCCGTTCCGCGAGCGCTTCGACAGATGGCCGACCACGGCGACACCTTCTTCGAGGCCGTCTGAGCGGCGGACTGCACCGCACCTCGGGTTCATAGCGCGCATCCCGCAAGGGCCCCTCGCCTCCTCGTAAGGCGCGCTCCCAGATACGCAACAATCGAAACGTCGCTGGGCAGGAGGCCTCCAGCCCTCTACAACACCTCCCATGCTTGAGCCCAGTTCGATCCGGGCGGTGGTCTTCTCCGGGGGTGGATGCCGCTGCTTCTGGCAGGCTGGTTTCTGGGAGGAGGCAGGCCACCTCTTCGAGCCCGCGGTCATCGCCTCGGTCAGCGCCGGTGCGGCGTTCGCCTGTGCCGCGGTGACCGGTCGCAGTCGCCATGTGCTCGAGGAGTTCAAGCGGCGCACCGACGAGAACCCCAGCAACCTCCACCTGGGCAACGTCGGCCGAGCGGGCCCCGTGTTTCCCCACTACGAGATGTACCGAGGGACCATCGAGCGCACGACGACCCCCGAGATGCTCAAGGCCCTGCGCGAAGGGCCCGAGATCTACGTGATGCTGACCCATCCCCCCAGCGGCTGGCACCCCGCAGTCGCGGCCGCTGTGGGGCTGGTCTCGTACCGGATCGAGCGACGCGTGGCCGGGCGGGTACGACCACGTTGGCCGCGACGCTTGGGGTACCAGGCCGCGATGGTCCGCGCGGACCAGTGTGAGAACGCGGCCGACCTCGCGGATCTGATTCTGCAGTCGTCTTGTGCGCCTCCGCTGATGCCACTCATGCGGCGAGAGGGTCGCAATGTTCTCGACGGAGCGCTGGTCGACAGTGTCCCTGTGGAGCAGGTCTCCCACCACGGCCCAACGCTGGTCCTGCTGTCCCGACACGACGACGCGCTCCCGGAGTTTCCCGGTATGACCGCGGTCCGGCCCAGCGCGCCGGTCCCGATCGCCCTGTGGGACTACGCCAACCCCGCTCGGGTTCAGGCCACGTTCGACCTCGGGCGCAAAGACGGCGAGGCGTTCCTCCGCCGCGTGGCCGCCTCCTAACGCCTGTGGCCCAGCGCCGTCGACAGCCCCGGGGCGTGAGGGCACGCGGAACTCGGCCGCTCTTGTGCGTTGCGCCGAACGGGTGAAGATCAGGCCCGCTCAAGCCCGGAGTCGATCACTCCGCCCGAGGGGCTTTGAAGGTGTCCTCGGGCACCCGAACGCCCGTCTTGGACTCGGTGACGACGGAGACGATCGTACCGATCATCGGCGTGGCGTACGTGGCCACCACCTTGAATGGGAGGGTCATCCCACCGACATCGCGAAAGTCCCCGTAGTCCGTCTCCACCCCGACCAACCCGAGCCCGGGGACCTGCACGAGGGTGTCGGTGTGGATCAAGCGCCCGGTCTTTTCGTCCACCACCATCGTCGCCCCCGGACCCTCCTTGGGCACCACCCGCACCAGGAGAACGGACTGGTCATCATGCTCGAGGCGCTTGAGGACTTCGACACTCTCGTAGTGCTCCGACCAGTCCCCATATCGAACCGAGACCTGGTCGAGCAACGTCTGGGCACGACGGGCCCCCGTCAGCTCTTGTGCGCCCAAGTGCGTCGCGCGGTACCAAGCTTGGTCGCCCGAGACCACGACCACCTCTTCGGTGCCGGCGAGTTCCGCCGACGAGTTCGAATGCGTGCTGTCGAACGTCGAGGAGAACACCCCCTCCAGACGGCGCGACTTCAAGGTCACGGTCCCCCGAAGCTGCACGGTCCCCGCTTTGGGAAGGTTGTCGATCCCGTGAGCCGCGCGGACGCGAGCGAGCACGTCGGGCACCGAAGGTAGGCTCGGATCGGGCACGTACTTGGGGTCGAGTTCCACCGTCCCTGCGAACGAGGTGCGCATGGAGATGACCGCGCCCGCTTCGTCCCGCACGAACTCAACCCACGCCGGGGCGCCGGCTTCGTGCTCATAGCGGCCGGGGATCTCGCCGGGAACCAACGTCATCCGCATGCGACCGGGACGTTCCAGCACCAATCCGCGGCCCTTCGGCGTCATGACGTAGTACGCCGCGTGTGCGGTCTCATCCCAATACAGCCCGGCCAACTCGCCCAACGCCTGCGAAGCACCCACAGGCTCGGGCGCACTGAGGTCCTGCTGGACCAGCAGCTTCTGCAGGGCTGGTTCCAGCGCGATGCCTGCCATTGTGCCGCGAGACTGCGTGAAAAACAGCACGATCAGGTCCTCCTCGGGCCACACCCACGCATGTGTTCCGTCGGATCCGGAGTGACCGAACACCCGATGCTGCGGACGCTCCGGGTCCGGGTCCGCATACAGGACCCATTGTTGGCCGTAGTAGAGGTCCAGCCCCTGAAACCCGGAGCGCATGCCAGTGATGCGCTCACGAGGAACGAGCCCGCGCGCGACCGCTTCCCTCGAGAGCAGCTGCTCGTTCCCGACTCGGCCTCGGTCCATCCACAGGGTCACGAATCGAGCGTAGTCGGTCGTCGTCGAGTACAAACTCTGCGACGGCAAGAAGATCGGAAACATGATCGACGCCGAGGGTTGCCAGTGCCGCTCCCACGCCCCCGGTCCCCCGGAATAGGCGCTGGGGATCCGGGCCCGAAACGGCGCATCGGGGGTCAGCAGCGTGAACGAGTCCTGCATCCCCAGCGGGTCGAGGATGCGCTCTTGAATGAATGCCTCCGCGGAGGCCCCGGTCAACGTTTCGACGATCGCCCCCAGCGTGTCAGCCGACGCATCGCTGTATTCGAACCGAGTCCCGGGTTCGAACAGGAGCGGGGTCGCTGCGGCTTCAGCCGCGACGGCAGCGAGGTCTGGGTAGGCATCGAGCGGCTGAGCGATGGTCGAGATCGGGAAGCCGCCGGTGTGGGAGAGGAGATGCTCGACCGTGATCCCGCGGGTGTCCGGCGTGTCGAACGACGGCAAGATCTCATGGACAGGTGTGTCGACACGGAGCCGGCCATCGTCCACCAACATCTGGATCGCGGTCCCGATTAACGGTTTCGTCATCGACCGCACGCAGTACACGGCGTCGGTCTCCAACGCCTGCCCAGCCTCGCGGTCCTTCCAGCCATACGCGGCTTGAAAGACGGTCCGCCGGTTCTTCACGACCATCAACTCGCCGCCCACGATGTCTTCGTCGTCGACCAGCGCCTGGACTCGTCGCGAGAGTCGCTCCAGCGCCTCGCTGGGAATGCCCACGTCCTCGGGCGTCGCAGCCGGAAAACCTGCGGTGGGCGTCGACACTTCCGCGGCGTCGGGGTGGCGCTCGCCGGAGCGAGGGTGGCATCCGCCGACCGAGAGCAGCAGCGCAGCAACGAGGACGAGACGGGGGGAACGATGAGGAGGCCTGTGGAGCATAGGTGGATGCAGGTCGAAAGCCGACGTGCCCACCCACAATCAGGCCTAGGGCCAAAGTATTCCCGCCCGAGCCGCTACCCCTCGACCGCGCCGATGTCGCAGGCAACACCCATGGGACGGGGGTTGCCCCGCTGATCGACGTTGACCGGAGCCCCGCCTGGTGTCGTGCAGACCGATGCCCCGCCGTCGCGTGCCGACGAGAACCAGCCCATCCCGTAGCTGAGCGTCGGAGAACCGAAGTAGCCAAGCGTGGTCAGTGGCCATACGACCGACATCGTCGAGCTCCCCACGAGGTCGGTGGGGTTGCTACTGAACGAGGAGCCCAGCGCATCGCCGACGATGTTGTGGTCCGCGGAGACCACGGGGGTCGAGAATGCGGAGATGTCATTGCCCAGAGGTGAGAGGTACGGGGCACCGCTCACCCGGTTGCGCATGACCAGCGTGTGCGTCATGCGGAAACCCGCCGCGGCCGCATGATAGATGCCGCCCCCACGCCCTCCCCCTGCCGTTACCTCGTTGTCGGCGATGGTCGAAGTGGTGATGTCCACATCCCCTCCATCGGCGAAGAGGCCTCCACCGGAGTACGCCGCCTCGTTGTCGCCCAACGTCGAGTTCAGGATGTCGAGCCTCGCACCGGTCCCCGACCCGTCCCAGGCAATCGCTCCTCCGCTCGCCGTCGTGCGATTGTCGACGAACGAGCTTCGATCGACATCCAGCTGCGCTTCCGCCCAGACTGCGCCTCCGTCGCTATCCGCCGTGTTTGACAGAAACAGCGTATCGGCGATCTCGACCCGTTGCGCCCCTTCGATCCATGCCGCGCCGCCGCTCGCAGCGTCATTGCCGTAGAACAACGCCCTCTCGAGATGAGCTCTCCCCGAGGTGAGCGTCATCATCGGCGCGGGGCTGCTGAAGAAAGCGCCTCCGTATGTCGCGGTGTTGAACTCGAACGTCATGTCGAGCAGCCGGAACATCCCCGAGGGGATGTACAGCGCTCCGCCTCGTCCATTCGCGGCCGTGGCTTCGTTGTTGCTGAAGGTGGAGTTCCCGCCTGTAACCTCCCCTCTCGCGGCGATCGCCCCGCCGTGATCGGCGACGTTGCTGTCGAACGTGTCGGCCGAAGTGGTCATGAAGACCCCCTCGAAGTCGATCGCCCCACCTTCGGTCGCCGTGTTTCCGAAGAAGTGACAATCGGAGACGAGCAGCGCCCCACCCGCTGCCCGGATCGCACCGCCATCGCCCGCGCCCGCGTCCCCGTCGATGAACTCAACGTCGCTCACGGCGACCTGAATCAGGTTCGTGGGGTCCGAGACATCGACCGCGCGATCGCCTACGGCTTGAATGACCGTCGTGGGGCCTGAGGCACCTGCGGCCCCGGAGATATGAATGTCCGTCCAAATATCGAGGTCCCCGGTCAAGCCGGCGTCCTCGGACGCCCCGGTTCGCGCCAGCCGAAACGTCCCCGCGGGGACCGACACCGCGCCACCCCCAAGTGCATTGAGCTCCATCACCGCCGCACGAAGCGAGCAGTAGCCCTCCGCATCTCTACACAGCCCGTCTCCAGGGTTGATGTCGACCGTATCGTTGGTCGTGTCGACGGAGAACGAAACACTCGCGGCATGCGCAGGAGTCGACGCGACCGACGTCGACAGGGCCACAAGACATGCAGAGGACGCGAGGGAAAGGGGAATGCGAGCCATTGCCCCCGAAGATCCCAACGCTGGCGAACGGTTTAACCTCGGATGGAGATTTCTGCAGGCAGCCAGAGCCGCAGAGCACTCGACGAGGGTTGGCGGTGCCCCGGCAGGTCATCCTCCACAGTCGGTCAGCGCGGGTTGGTCGGCGGCCAGCGCTTCGAGCATGACGTCGAGTTCGGCGAGCGCGGGTGGGACGGGGATGCAAAGCGGAGACTTGCCGCCCGGGCACTCCCCGAGGCCCAGGGTCATCACAACCTCACCGTACGTAATGCGCTTCGACGCACCGTCGTTGGGCAACAGGTTGGTGCCGTACAAGGCCGTCCCGGCCGCAAGGACCTGTTGCATCCCGGGCGACATGAGGTGCTCGTAAACGTCTGCGAGTGTCACTTCGCCCACCCCGCCCTCGCAACTCACCGGGTTGGTGCATACCGCAGGCGGGACAGCATCGTTCGTGTTGTCGTCGTGGGTAAAGGTGAAGGTGTCGCATTCGGTGAGCGAGTGCGTCGCGAAGGTCGGAGTCAACCCCACCACCCATCTCCAAGACAAGCCGTCCACACAACACACCGAGGATCCGGAGGTCCCGCCCGTCGATCCTTGCTCGCCTGTCTCCGCGGTCGTCCCCGTTCCCCCGCTCGTCTCATCCGGTTCGTCGCCGGGATCGCCGGGTTCCGTGCCCCCACCGCCGGTGGTGCTGGTCGAAGCACCGCCCGGCTCCCCCGTGCCGGGCTCGACTCCCGACTCCGCGTCGCTCGAAGGCCCCCCGCCGTTTCCGGTTTCAGGTTGGGCACTGTCCGCATCGCCGGACGGGGTGTCGACCTCGCCAACGTCGGCGTCGGGAAGAGGACAGGCAACGGTCATCGTCGCGACCGCAGCCATTGCAAGCACGCGGCCCGACCCAAGGAGTTCAGAAGCATTCATCATTCCCCAGTTGCTTTCGGCGAACCGTTTCCGTCACGCGACTTCGTCGATGTTTCTTCGACGCCAGCGCAAGCGCGTTCGATCTTTGCGGACCACGGCGAGCTGGCGTGTCGTTCGAGGAAAGCTTGCCCGACTCGCTCCCGCACCGCCTGCGTAGCCGTGTTCGCTCGACACCGAGCGATGCTCTCCCAGGCCTCGCGCTCGTGGACCAAGGCACCCTCGGGAAACTCTGTACGGTGCCGCGCCATCAGTCGAAGGAGGCGAGCATCGTCGGCCTCACGCAAGGCCTTCCGCCCCTGGGCCATCAACTCCGCTTCCGCGCCCAAGGTGTCGACCGCCGGTTCGGGACCCTCACTGGACCCTTCCTCGTTCGGGCCAGCCGGGCGCGGCCGCCGGTTCGGCTTGCGACGCGAGCCTGAGGGAAGTTGCGGAGTTGCACTTGACGGAGTCGCGGTTTGCTCCGGTCGGCTCGGCGACTCGGGTGCACGCTGCTGCTTCGTGACCTCGGGCAGGGCGGCTGTCGTCGGGGCGGTGCCCGGTCTCGCCTGTCCTGGCAGGACACCGGCACGCAGGTCGGTCGCCTCGAGCGGGCGCGACTGCTCCACGAACTGTGCGCCCCGCCCCGGACGCAACACCAGCACGGCGAGGAGCGACGCCGCGACCGCCAGGACTGTGCCAACGATCGCAACCCGTCGTCTCAGAGCCCGCACCTTGGCCAGCCGTACGATCTCTGCAATCGCTTGGTTTTGGTCTCTCCCCTCGGAGGCGGCGGGACGAGTCTCCTCGCAGTAGTTCTGCAAGACCCGCTTCGCGTCTGGTCCCAGTTCCTTCATCGCGAGCTCTCCGAGCGCGCTGGGGCCTGCACGACAGGTCGGACGCGCGCGCGCGCCTGTGCACGAGCTTGCACCCGGACGAGGGCGCGTTCGAATCGGCGTCGGGCGAGGCGCAACCGGGAGTACGCAGTGTTGAGTTTGATCCCCAACGTGTCGGCCAACTCGACGACAGGAACGCCCTCGCACTCCGCCAACACGAAGACGGCGCGCTGTTCCTCATCCAAGGTGGCGAGAAATCGCTCGACCCAGTCGGCAGCCTCTCGACGCGCGAGCGCTGCCTCGGGATCGGAGTCCGCCGAGGACCGCACCGACGAGGGCACCGGAGCGACCCGCTTGGCACGCCGCCGCTGCGACGCGGCGACCTTCCGCAGGATCCCAAACAGCCACCCGCGCATCGGTGTGCGGGGGTCGTAGCTACTCAGCCGTCGGTGAACGATGACGAACACTTCCTGGGTCGCGTCGTCGACCAAAGAGGCGGGAACCCCAAGTCGGCGCACACAACGCCAGACGAAGTCGTAGTGAGAGCGGTACACCTCGGAGAACTCTGGTTCGCTGGCGTGGGCCGCCACAGACCCCCATTGCGGGCCCGAGCCGGATTCCGTCACCAAAACCTCGCCACGAGCTCAAACCCCGCTCGCCAGCCGAGCGCAGTTGTCGCAAACAGCTCCCGACCATCGCGCAGGACGAATTTCGCTCGCATCACGGGCACGTTCATCGCCCCCCACACGCCCAGCAGCAGGCGGGGATGGACCGCGAAACGCCCCGCAAGGCTCGCGGCGACGGCCGCCCACAAGCGGGTTTGTGTCCGCGAGGCGCTCAGGCTGCGCCCTTCCCCGCGACCGGAGAGCTGTCCGAGCTCGCCTCCGAGGCAACCTTGGAGTGACCAACGCTGGGAGCCGAACCCGCTGCAGAGCTGCGGATCGAGGCTCCACCCGGACACCTCGACCCCCACGTCGGTGGCCCCGTCCAGGCTCGCGCGCCTCGGGGCCCAGGTCGTGCCCCCCAATCGACCCGCGAGGTGCTCGCGACCGAGGGTCAGACCACCGCCGACGCCCCCCGAGAACCCGGGCACGACACCCGCGCCGAAATGCCCGCGCAGATCGACCGTCCCGATCGCCTCCCCCAACGCGTGGAGGTTCGGTCGCGCGTGGGTCCGGTGCGACCCTTCGCTCGGCACAGGGGAAGACTCTCGTGCACGGGCGGGGTTGGGATTCACCATGCCGGTCGGGCCGGCCGTATCCGGCGGACGCGGAACGATCACAGGCGGATCCGGCTCCTCGAGGGTCGGCTCGCGGACGCGCAGGGCCGACGCCGTCTGCACCGGGTCCGCGCTGACGGCAAGAATGATCGCCGCGCCCCGCACCAACGACGCACAGTGCGGAGATGACAGGCTGCGCTCCTGCGTCTGGCCGCCGCTGTGCACCCGAACCACCGCATGGAACACGGACTCACGTATCGAGACCTCGACCTCCGCGCGCAGAGCAAGGTCCGGGCCCGCGAGTCGCGCGACGAGGGTGCGTAGCTCGGGTCCTCGGTCGCAGGATCCGGCGGGGTCGGCCAACCATTCGACCGCGGACGGGGTGCCGAGGTCGGATGGCACCGCAGCCACCCCCGCGCGGCCAGCGAGTCCCAGGCCCAACATGCCGAGCAGGGCGAGCGCCTTCGGGCGCCGCCGCAGCGGTCTACGGCGAGTCGTCCCCCTCCTTCGAGCACGACGGCCAACGACCGAGGCCTCGGCGCGACTTTGCGCGCGCCTGCGTGCTGGCGACATCTGGACGCCAACTATGATGGCAGGACGCAACACGAGCAAGCCACGGTGGGGCCGAACTCCCACCGCACGGCCCACTCCAAGAGACGAGGAAGCGACCGTGTGGACAGCTGGGTCCTGACAGGTTTCCGCGACGACACGGCGGCCCTGGAAATCGGCGAGTCCCCGCAACGAAGCAGCGTTACCGACCGATGTCAGCGACTGGGCGTCGCGACACACGAGGCCGGGAGCGCGGCCGAGTCGGCTTCGACAAGCGCCTTCGCTTCGTCGACACGGTCGAGGGAACACAACGCGAGCAGCATCATGGCGGTGCGCTCCGTGGCCAGTGGACTGTCCGGTTCGACACGCGCATGCGCCTTCAACAACGCCAGCGCGTCGGCGGCCCTGCCCGCCTTGAGCTCGATCCGAGCCCGCGGCAGGGGTCCGAGCACCGGTTCGGGGGAGTGCGCGGTCGCGGTGTGCTTCGGCGATGCCGAGCGGACACGCGCTCGGGGTGCAGGAGAGGCTGGCACCCTCGAAGCCGCGACAGAAGCGGGCACGGCCGAGGCCGGCGCGGGCACGGCCGGTGCGGAGGTCGCCCGAGCCGTCGAGACGGGGCGCTCGGGGGAGGCCACCTCGGCAACGACCGGTCCGAGCGTGGGTGCGGACGGCTCGGCGCCGCTCTTCAGCACCACAAAGACCGTCATCGCAACACCGCCCAGCACGCCCACCCATGGAAGCGTCGTCGTCGAAGCCGCCCCTCCGAGCGAGCCCGCGAGCTCCGGACTGCGCAGTGCAAGCGCAGCCCAACCACGCGCGCGGAGCCGTTTGGGCGGGTGAGCCGTGGACCGCTGCGCCAACCGACGGACCGCGTCGTCATTGCGTGCTCGGGCTTGAACCCGCCGCGCACTTGCTTCGACCTCGGCCTTCGCGGCACGTAGCCGAGAGTAGACGGTCCTCGTCTTGACCCCCGTGATGGCGGAGATCTGCGGCGCAGAGAGCCCTTCGATGTGCAGGACATACGCAGTACGCTTGTCCACATCGAGCGAGCCGAGCAGCGCCTCGAGCATTGCGCTGGCTTCTCGCCGCTGGGCGAATCGCTCGGGGTCGGCGCTGGGATCGACCAAGCGAAGCGAGGATGCAGACGAGCTCGCTTGCGGGCGACTGCGCAACCGCCGGGCGTAGTTCCAATAGACCCGCGTCGTGATGCCATACAGCCAGGTCGTCCACGCCGACCGACCCTCGAAGGCGCCAAGCCTGCGATGGACGACCAAGAACACCTCTTGCATCACGTCCTCCGCGTCCCGCTCCGGCACACCGAGCTTACGCAGCACCGCCCAGACGAAGGCGTGATGCTCGTCGTAGAGACCGCGAAACGCGGATTGAGAGGGAGCGGCGCTGGAGGTCACGGTGGACTCGAGGGGTAGGTGTCGCCCGGGAGCTCGAAGTATCAAGGAAAACGCAGTACCGGCCCCACCCACACGCGGGCCCCCACGGGTCCGGCGCGAAACACGTCGAGCTCCACCCCGCTCAAATGGACAGCGGGCTTGTACAGACCAACCGGAACCGCGATTCGAGCCTCCACGCCCACCCGTTTGGAGACCCAGCGCGTGATCGCGAGGCTGGGAACGAGCGCCGCCCACGGCTGCATCCTGGACTCCGGCTCGATGCTGGGTCCGAATCCGCGCGCCCACACGCCTCCGCCCTCCCCCGCCAAACACAGCGGGACCTCGACCCGTTCCGTGTCCACGACCCCGCAGGCTCGCACTTGAGCGCCCACGACCGCAGCTGTGGCACCGAAGCTGGGCTCGGATGACCGGACATCACGCGGCGTCGACACGACGCTGACGAGCTCCAGCCGAAGCCAGGACCAGAGCACCCCCCCGCCCACGCTGGCCGCGAACCCTGCTCGCGGAAGAACCGCCAGCTCCGCCCCGACCACGCCAGAGACCACCACGGACACACCAGAGGCGGGCCCCCGCTCTGGCGGGTCCCTCGTCGTCGGCACGCGCTCTTGCGGCTCGGCGGGACCCAACGACGGTGCGGGCGGCTCCACGACCGATGTCCGTTCCAAGGGCAGCGGAGCGAGCAGCGGCCGCTGAAGCTGAGGCTCGATCACGTCGGCAACCGCCACGGGGTCCGCTGCGACTGCCACAACGAGGGCGGCCGCAACCACGAGCTTCCCGCAGTCCGGCGCTTCGACGGTCCGCGTTTGCCCCGACACCGTCAGCGTCAACACGAACCCCGCCTCCTCCGCCCCTTCGATGTGTCCCTGCCACTTGGGGACATCCCCGGCAGCGTCGAGCATCAGACGGTCGATCCACGCCTCCACAGCGCCCTGCTCCGGACACACCTCGGGCACATCCCACTGCGGGATCTCCGCATCAGGAACCCCCCAAAGCGCCAGCGCTGCCAGAACAAAACCCATCGTGGGCACCGACGTGCTCAACCTAGTGGGCGCGTCGTTTTCTTCGATACATTGAATCGGCGGCCGACACCAACCTCCCGATGAGACAGCTTTCCTTGATCTTGCTTCCCGTCCTCGCGCTCACCGGATGCGACCCCGACTCCGAGCCGGTCGGTCAAAGCGATACCGGGGGTTCCGGATCCGACAGTGCGTCGGGGGACTCGTCCCCGGGTTCCACCACCGGGGGCTCGGCGTCCGACTCCGAGACATCCCCGGACACCAGCGACTCGGCGAGCACCGTGGCCAGCGCGACGAGCGACAGTCCATCGAGCACGACTGGCCCCGGGGAAAGCGACGGCTCGAGCAGCGGTGGCAACTGCGAGAAAGCCGACTGCGGGCCGTGCCCCGAAGGTACGAACCTGGAGCAGTACTGCGACGGAGGCAACTGGGTCTGCGACTGCGTGCCGGGCGGCAAGTGCGATCTTGCGATGTACGTCGACGAGGCGGCTGCGGGGAAGACCGTACCCGAGGACTGCGGCACCGTGACTCTGGACGATCCCCCCGAAGCCTACGTCGCGGCCCACGATTGCGTTCTTGAAGCGAGCGGCTCCGAACAGGCCTACCGGATGGTCGCCCAGATTCAAGGCATCGACTCTTCCGTCTGGGTTGGATACGCGGGAACCGTCGGCTTTGTGTATTCCGAGTCCAACTTCGCCTACGACGGGGGCGGCAACGCGGGCGGCGAGTTTATCTGGCGGATGGACTGCACACCGCAGCCGGTCCTCGACTGCGCGCCGAGCCCCAGCGCCGGCATCTGCCTGAGCTGCATGGGGGAGAACAATTTGGTCTGCTCCGACCCCGACGAATGAGCGTCTGGCGATTGCCACGCGCGTGAAGTAGAACCCGCGCGTGGCCGTCCGTCCTGCGCCCCCGCTGCCTCGCTGGCTCGACGAAATGCTCCCGGTGCAGCGGTGCACGTTTGAGCTGGAGGAGGGCCCCTACGCAGGCCGGGCGATGCACGTCCTCGACGAAGGCCCCCCCGATGCCCCGGCCGTGGTTCTCGTGCATGGAAACCCGACCTGGTCGTTCCTGTGGCGCAAGGTCATCGCCGCCCTGCCCGGCTTTCGCTGTGTGGCCCCCGATCTGCTGGGATTCGGGCTCTCCGCCCGACTGCGCAGTGCGGTCGATCATACGATCGTCAACCACGCCGAGACCTTGGTCGCCCTGATCAATGCTCTGGTTCCCGGTCCCTTCATCGTCGTGGGACAAGACTGGGGTGGACCGCTTGCGGTTCAGCTCGCCCGCGCCCTGCCCGACCGCGTGCGAGGCATCGTCCTAGGCAACACCGCGGTGTTCGTCCCCAGCCGACCGCGAGGCAGCAGCTTCCACGCGTTCGCGCGGCTCCCGGTGGTCTCCGACCTCGCCTTCCGGGGACTCGGCTTTCCCCAGAACGCGATGTGGGCTGTGCAAGGCGATCGCCGGTCGATTCGCGGACGCGTCGCAAAGGCCTACCGCTGGCCACTGCGTCGCCCTGCCGACCGCGTCGGGCCCCTGGCCTTGGCCCGGATGGTGCCCGACGGCCCCGAGCACCCGTCGATGACGGCCCTGCGGGAGGGTGGAGCGTGGCTCTCGGAGTTCGAGGGGCCCACCGGTCTGGTCTGGGGTTCGCGGGATCCGATCCTGGGCCGCGCGCTGCGTCGACACGAACGGGAGCTTCCGCGAGCGGAACTGACGGTGACCGACGCCGGACACTTCCTTCAAGAGGAGGTTCCTGAAGCCATCGCCGCAGCCATCGCCAGCGTGCATGCGCGAGCCCAAAGCTCATAGCCCTCTGCCCCACAACGACAGACGCCCTGCCGAGATGCCCGGAGTGATCCGAGCGCTCGACCGGGCGTGAACACGGAGCCAGACCCAAAGGCCGGACCCGCGAGGTTCAGTTGAGGATCAGGCCCCGACTTCGTCGAACGACTCGACGACCTTGTCGATCAGGCCAAAGTCGAGCGCCTCGTCGGGCGACATCCAGGTGTCGCGGTCGAGCGCCTTGACGATCTTCTCGCGGGGCTGCCCGGTGGCCTCGGCATAGACATCCGTGATCTTGTCCCGGGTCTTGACGATCTCCTCGGCGGTGATCGCGATATCCGTGGCCGGGCCCGTAATTCCGCCCATCGAGGGCTGGTGGATCATGAAGCGGGCGTTCTTGGTCGCATAGCGGCTGCCCTTCGGGGCCACGAGCGAGAGGATGGAGCCCATTGAAGCCGCCATCCCGGTGACCAGCGTGCGGACCGGCGAGGAGATCAACTTGACCTGATCCCAGACCGCGTAGCCGGCATCGACCGAGCCCCCGGGGCTGTTGATGACGAGCGTGATCGGCTCTCCCTTACCCGTCAGCTCCAGGTACCAGAGCTTGCGAATCGCATCGGTGGCCGAGTCCCCGCCCACGCCGCCGGAAAAAAACAGCCGGCGCGCCTTGAGGAGGGTGAACTCGATTTCGTCGTCCAGTCGCGTGAAACCCATGTGTCTTCTTCTTCGGGGCAGTCTCGCCGTGTGCGCGAGAATCCCATGCAGGGAGTATGGCACCTTTGCGAAGCGATTGGCCGACCCGATCGTGGCCACTGACGTCGGCGGGCGGACCCGATTGCCATTTCGTCACGGCCCCTTGCCGGCCGGAGCCATCTCGTCCACGATGCGCGTCGTTCGAAACCGCCAACCGGTGCGTCTGCTCGCATCCTTTGGTGGCATCATCGTTGCACCCTGCCTTCCCGCTTCGCCATGAGCTCAGCCCTCGTCCGATTCAGTCGTCTGGGAGCCACCCTTTTGGGGGGGCTGATGACGCTTGTGCAGCCTCAGTCGGCAGCCGCCGCCCCCCCAACGGCGGACGACTTCACGATCCAATACTGGACGACCAAGGCGGACGGAACTCGCGGTCGTCAGATGACCGCGAACGACCTGCGGGGGTACGTGAACAAGGCCCGCTGCGAGTGTGGTCAGGCCGTGTCGGCGCGCATCCGGCTCCAGAGCGGTACGGCGCTCGACTCAGTCCCAGTCCGCGCCTACATCGGGAACAACTGCGGTACGGCGGAGGCAGGAAACAACCAGCAGAACTTCCCGTGCGCCCTCGCGATCAACGACTTTACCAACACATACACCCGCAATATCGACTTCGAGTTCAACCCCTTATGGTTGGCGACCGGCGTGACCCCCGGGAGCCCTCGGGACATCAACACAGCGGAGGCCCGATACGGCTGCGACGCACAGACCGGAGACGGCGGCATTTGGGTCTGCGTTGAGGACGGTGATCAAACCGATTGCCAAGTGGGTGAGTTCGTCATCCAAGGGACGCAGACCGAGATCTCGGACGCCGACGGAAACACTCCCGCGCTGACCTTCGACTTCCTCGCTCCGACCATCAACGCCACGGACTTTCGTGCATCCGGCGGGGACGGATCCGTGGTCATCAAGTGGGACAACTCCACGACGACCGACATCCAGGGCTACCGCGCGCTTTGTGCCAACGCCGACGGCACTCCTGTGGCGAGCAAGGGCTTCAGCATCTCGTCGGTCACCGCCGAGAACCGTGGCACCGTCTACTACACGGCGGAGAACCTTTGCCCTGACGGGCCCTTCGACCAGGTCGACGTCGACCCTGATCCTGACCCCATCCTTCCGGGTAGCAGCGATACCGACGGCGGGGATACCGATGGCGACACCGACGGCGGTGGGGAGACCGGGGGCGGCACGAGCGGCGCTTCGGAGTTCGGAGCAGAGCCCGGCGTTGCCCATGGCGGGACCGGGGACTGCTGCGGGGTCGGCAGCTGCAGCGACAACACCTGCCTCGCCGCCGTCGCCGCTGAGCTGGGAGACTGCGCGGACACGTGGAGCGAAGCATGCGCGGCTCTGGCGAACGACTACTGCGAGGTCTGCGGAGGCGCGGGAAACTGTTGCGCCGAGAACACCTCCCCCAGCTGCGCAGACAGTGAGTGCACGCTGGCGGTTTGCCAGGTCGAGGGTTTCGAGTACTGCTGCGCCGACCGCTGGGATGCCGCCTGCGCCAACGAGGCAAAGGGCGACACCGGCTGCATGGTGTGTGAGGCCGGCACGACCGGCGAGCCCGGGATGACCTCCGGAGCCACGACCACCACCGCAACGGCGAGCTCCACGACAACGAGTTCCACCGAAACCGACACCGATACCGACTCCGGCACGGACACCGACGGCCTCGACACTTCGGGCATCGAAACCCTGCACTGGGACTACGTCTGTTCCGACTTCATCGCGGCCAACGCAAGCACGGCGCGCATCGACGGCCTCACCAACGACCGCGATTATCAGGTCCTGCTGGTCGCCTTCGACTACGCCGGCAACCCGGTCTCGGCGTCCGAGGTCTTCATCGCGACGCCGCGCGAGACCACGGACCTGTGGGAGCAGTGCAACGCACAGGGTGAGATCTGCGGCAAAGGTGGTTTCTGCAGCTGCACCACGGATGGCCCCTCTCGACACGACGCCGGCTGGCTGCTGCTGACCGGACTGTTGGGACTCGTCGCTCGCCGTCGCCGCAGCGCGGGAGGTCAGGCATGAACCCCGCGGGACTTCTCGCAGCCGCGCTCCTCGCAGCGCCGGCCACCGATGATGCGCCGCCGCCCGGGACGCCCTCGGACGAGGCGCTCGAACGCCAAAGCAGCGTCGACTTCGGGGCCCGCCGCAGGGACAAGTTCAAGCGCCCTGGCTCGCCACAGCGATTTGCGGTCGAGATCAAAATGGGTCCGTACCTGCCGGACATCGACCGCAAGTACGACGGGTCGGGTCTCGGGCCCTACGCCACCCTGTTCGGCGAAACGGACAGCGGCGGGGTGGCAACCGAAGAGCCCAAGAATGGTCTGATGCCGGTGCTCGGCTTCGACTGGCAGTTCTTCTACGCGGGTGGACCGCTCGGCCTGGGCACCCAAGTTGCGTTCTTCCGCGACAAGGCCTCCGCGATCCTCGCCAACCCCACCCCCGAAGACACCACCATCCGCAGCTCGGCCGATAGTGCCACGTTCACGCTGTTGCCGGTCTCGGCACTGATCAGCTACCGCTTCGAGTTGCTCGCCGATCGCTTCAAGGTGCCACTGGTGCCGTACGCCAAGGCGGGCCCGACGTACGCCCTGTATTGGGCCCGGGACGGTCGCCGCAACATCGCCAGAGACGAAGACGGCGACAAGGGCCTCGGCGGGGTCTGGGGTTACACGCTCAACGCCGGCATGATGCTCCGCCTCGACTTCATCGAGCGCGGCACCGCCAAGAAGCTCGATCAGACCACGGGGATCAACCACACCTACGTGTTCGGCGAGTTCTCGTTCAGCCGACTGGACAACCTCGGTATTGGCAACTCGATCAGCGTCGGCGATGCCACCTGGTTTGCCGGCCTCGCGATTGAGTTCTAGCAGCCGTGGCCACCGATCCTCGCGAGGCCCTGCCGGGGCTGCTCGAACGATTCGAGACGCTCATGACCCAACTGCCCGGGTCGTCGAACGAGACGGCAAGCGTCGTGCACGAGATGCTCGAACTCGACGAGGTGCTCGCGATGCACTGCGGGGTACGGTTCGACGCGGCCTTCTTCGGCGACGACAGCATGGAGATGGCCGGAAGCCAGGCGCGACTGGGCTACGCACTGGCGAAAACCGATTCTCTGCGCGAAGCCGCAGACACCTGGGTCGAGGCGGCCAAGCGATTCGCGCGACACGGAGATCCATCGGCGGGCCGCCAGCTGATCAACGCCGCGTTCGCGTACCGTGACGTCGGTCGCCCTGACGATGCGCTCGCTGCTGCTCATCGGGCGCTGCAGATCCCCGAAGCCCCACAGGTGCCCAGCCACAAGAGCGCCCTGCTGTGCATCGCGTACGTCTCCGCCCAGCGTGAGGCGTTCGAGGACGCCATGACGGCCTGCGAGGAAGGCCTCCTGCTCCCCCTGGCGGCCTGCGCCGAAGACTTCGCCGTGCATGCCGAGCTGTGGCATGCCGTCAGCGCGCTTGCCGAGCCGTTCGACGCCCCCGCACTGCAGGGCTATGCACTGCGTGCCGCGGGTTCCCTGCATCCCAGCGAGGCTGAGCAGGCCGAGTTCGACAGCCAGCTCCACGCCTTCGAGCAGGCGAGTCCAAACGCGCCGCGCATCGTGCCCTCGGAGACCAAGCGGCACGTCGTGCATGTGGACGAGGGCGTCAGCGTCATCGCCCATCCGATCGCAGGACTCGAACGCGTGCCACAGACCCAGTGGGCCATTGGTGACGCGCTCGAGGTTCCCGAGCCCGACAGCGACCCCGGTTAGTCGCTGAGCTTGCTGACCATCGCCATTTCGATCTGGCGACGCTGGAGCGACACGTCGGTGATCTCGACGATGAGCCGGTCGCCCACCGCGAACGTCTTTCCGCTCTTGACCCCGGTCATGATGGCGCCCATGTCGTCGACCTCGAACTTCTCTCGGAGTTCCCGCTCGATCTGAGCCCGACGGACCATGCCATCGACAGCAGGGGCGTCGAGGGTGACGTACAGGCCTCCTTGCGACATGCCGTTGATCGACGCCTCGAAACGGTCCCCGATCCGGTCGCGCATGAACGCAGCACACAGCAGCGCCTTGGCGTCCCGCTCAGCCTGAGTGACCGATCGCTCCTTCTCGCTGCACGCTCCCGCCTGCGCGGTGCTGTCACGCATCGAGGGCATTCGCGGCACCGGGTCGGGCCCGCAGAAGCCACCGGTCTGCCGCAGGTACGCCTTGAGCACCCGGTGGCTGATCAGGTCGGGGTAGCGACGAATGGGGCTGGTGAAGTGCACGTAGGCCGGACTCGCCAGCGCGAAGTGACCCAGGTTGTGCGTCGAGTACTCGGCCTGGGCGAGCGTACGCAACAACAGTGCGTTGAGCGGGGCCCGACGTTCATGATCCTCGAGGCGCTCGAGCAAGGCGCCAAACGCCAGCGGGGAGCGTAGGTCCTCCGCGGACACCTCCACGCCAAGCAAACCCGCGACCTGCGTGAAACGCTCGATTCGCGCCTCGTCCGGGCGGTCGTGAGCACGAAACACCACGGGAAGCCGGTGCTCCACGGCGAGCTGCCCCACCCCCTCGTTTGCGGCGACCATCAGCTCCTCGACGAGGTTGTAGGCGCGCTTCATCTCCGGATCCTGCCGGGCCTGCACCACGTCGCGAACCCGTTCGCGGTCATCCTCATCGAGAATGACCTTCGTCTCGGGCAGGTGCAGCTCGACCGCGCCACGCTTGAGCCGAGCCGATCGAAGTCGGTCTGCCGCGGCGCGCAGCATGACGACACGCGCCCCGACCTCCTCGTCGAGCAGCTTGGCGCCGCTCATGTGCGCTGCAGCCTGGTCGTAGGAGAGGCGCGCCTTCGACTTGATGACCGCCGCAGCGACCTCGGCCTTGCTCATCCGGCCGCTCGCATCCACGTCGAAGGAGACCACCATCGCGCAGCGTTCCTTCTTCGGCACCAACGAGCAGATCCCAGCGCTCAGCGGCATCGGAAGCATCGGAATGACCCGAGAGGGCAGGTAGCAGGAGAAGTACCGGTTGCGAGCCTCGGTATCGAAGATGTCGCCTTCGTGCACGTAGTGCGACACGTCTGCAACCGCCACGTGGACGCGCATCTTGGCTCGCCGCGGGTCCTTGCCCAGCAGCTCGACACACACTGCGTCGTCAAAGTCCCGCGCGTCGGGCGGGTCGATCGTCATGAAGTCGAACTCCCGCATGTCCGCCCGGTTCTCGCGGTCCGCCTTCATCACGCGATTCGGGACGAGTTCGGCAGCATCGAGCACCGCCTGGGGGAGGTGCGGATTGACGCCATGTTCAACGAGGACACGCTCTTCTTCGGTCGCCAGCGACCCGGGCTCGCCCAACACCCGTTCGACGGTGACCGAGAACCCGTCTTTCCAAGGGTCGGGGTAGTCGACGATCGTGGCGACCACGACCATGCCCGGAGACGCGGTGGTGTCAGCCAACACGTCGGCTTCTCCCAAGACGCGCGGGTCATCGGGCTCGATGAACAACCGACGACCACGACGGCGAAGCACACCGGTCACCCGAGTCCGTGCGCGGGAGATGACCGAGCGAACGCTGCCCTCGGGACCTCGTGCGCCAGGCGTCCACGATACGATGACCTGGTCACCATCCATTCCGCCGTTGCGCTCCGGCGGCGGCACGAACACAGAGGGCTCTCCGTCGCCGCGGTCGACGAACGCAAACCCGGCCGGGTTCACGAGCAGCTTCCCTTGCACGATCCGTGGGTCGGACGAGGAGTCGTGTCGCGCGCTCGGGGGCGCACTGGGACGAGGAGCCGCGCCCGGGCGCACACGTCCCGGCGTCTTGGGCTCCCAGCCCGAGTCCGCAGAAGAGGCGGACCCCGCGGGCTTGCGGCGCGTCGATCCCTTGGGCCACGACGGCTTCGAGGAACCGCGCTTCGGACTGCCCGTCGAAGAACCTCGGGAGCCGCGCTTGGCCTTCGCCTTGGCAGCCTTCGTCTTCGGTTTCGGTTTCGGCTTGCGAGCCACGGCGGCACGCTATCAGTCCAACCGACGAACGGAAAACCCGGCCCCACCGGTCCCCGTGGGACCATGCTCGGGAGTCCAGGCGAGCGTTCAACGCAAACCGCGAAGCTTGCCGTCGTCGGACCCGACCACCAGCGTCCCCGCGTCGGTGATCGCCACCGAGCTGTCGATGTCGGTCGGGAACTCGACGTTCCACCGTACCTTGCCCTCCGGCGTCACGGCATACAGTCGGTCATCCTGGCTCCCCACGTAGACGACCTCGTCGGCATCGAGCACCGGGGACGCCGCGATTCGACCTCCGGATGGAAGCATCCAATGGACGTTCCCCGCGGGGTCGAGGCTGTAGAGGTTCCCGTCGAACGACGACAGGTAGATCGTGCCATCGGCCGCAACCGCGACCGAGGAGCGGATGTCGCTCTGAGAGACGAAGCTCCATTTGAGGCTGCCATCTGTGCGCAGGGCAAACATGCGGCCGTCGTCGGCTCCGATGTAGATCGACCCCTCGATCCCAGCGGCAGCGGAGCCGTCGACATCGGCCCCCACCTTGTACCGCCACGCGAGCGTTCCGTCCGAGTTGAGCGCGGTGACGAAGCCGTCCTGGCCCCCGAACACGACCAACCCCTCCTTGGTGACCAAAGGGCTCGAGAACACGTGTTTGGCCTTGTCCTCGTCCGCGGGCCAATGCCAGACCACGGCGCCCCCGGTCGTGATGCGGTAGACCCCGTCCGCACCGACGTAGAGGTCGCCATCGGGTCCCAGCGTCGGACCGCCGTCCACGTCACACCGGGCGCCCTCGGGACCCGGCGCTCGGGCGGGCTTGCAGTCGCCGAGCTTCTTGGACCACACGATCTTCGACGCCGCGGGCTCGATTGCGTACAGCGTGTCGTCGTCGGCGCCTACGTACAGACGACCTCGGCCGTCCTGGGCAGCGGTCGACCAAACCATGCCCCCCACGGTCATGTCCGTGACGATGGAGCCCGCCCCGGGCCCATCTGCGACCACCCCCGCGAATCGGCCCGCGTGTGTCCCCACATACGCGATCGTGCGCCCTTTCGCGTCCGTCCCCAGTGTAGGTCTCGCGAATACAACCGAGCCAAGATCGACTTCCCACGCCGCTTTGGGTGGCTCCACCGGCCCCCGCCCGCGCGAAGGGCGGTCACCCGCCGGGCCACCCCGTCTCCAGGAGTCATCTGGCGACGCTGGAGACGCAGCCTGCCCCTGCAGGGCATCCTTCGGTTCTGCGTCGACGCACAACGAGTCGACGCAGATTCTCTCGCCCTTGCAGTCGAGATCTTTCGTGCAACCTGTCTTTGGGGCCGGTGCAGTCTCCGGTCGGCACGCCAAGGCCGCGCTCAGCACGCAGAGCGCGGTAGCCGGTACCCGGTGCCGGGGCCCTGCGTCAAGGCCGATTGTGTTGGCGCGCTTTGACATGAAAATATGTAGGTGGTAGGGGTACGGAATCATCTGAGCTGGCCTCGCAGGCCGGCAAAACGTAGTGTTTTCAGGGCCCTCGGTGAACGCGTGAGCAGACACGAGCCCCCGGGACACTCTCCCCCGACTTGAATCGAGAACCAAGCATGGCTGAAGCCCAAGCCGCTCCCGTCCCAACGGAAGAGCCCGTCGAAGAGATTTACTACCGCAAGGGCGACATCGACTTCTGCTTCTTGCTGAATCGGCGCCATCACAACCTGCGCGTGTTCGACTACAGGGTAGGCAACTACCAGCAGAAGCGCGACTTCTTCGACCGGATCGCTCGGGCCGAAGGTCTGCGCAAGGTGTTCACCGTCGTTGAGAAGCAGGACAGCAAGAGCTGGCGTTCCGTCGGTTTCTCTCGCGAAGGAGCCATCCCCGGCTACTTCCGAACCGCGGACGCCTACGTCATGAGCCGTGTCTACACCGAGGATGGAGATCCCATCCAAGGCGGAGCACCCAAGCTCACCGGCCCCAACGTCGCCTCGCGCGAGCCGCAAGAGAGCAAGCCTCGCGGTCTGAACCTCGAGGTCGTCACCGAAGAGGACCGGCTCAAGGCGATCACCGAGACGCTGCAAGACGGCTCGGTCTACGCCCCCTTCCGCCGCGGCATGTTCCACCCCGACGTGGCCGTCCACGGCAAACAGGGCAAGCGCGAGATCTGGCTTGGCGCGGAGACGGACAGCTCCTTCGGCCACGCCAAGGTCGACCTCATGACCGTCCCCCTCAAGGAGGACGACATGCCGCAGTACGAGTTCACCATGCGGGCCCTGCTCGATGAACTCCTCAAGATGGACACCGCCAGCGTGTTCGGCCTCAGCCCCGTCGACGACGAGTTCTGCAACCAAGTCTACGCGACACTCGGCTTCAAGGTCACCGCCCGGCTCACCGATCACGTGGTCAAGCCCTCCGGCGACTTCATCGGCGTTCAGCTCTGGCACCGGCGGCTCACCTCGAGCAACTCGCCTCGGCTCCCGAGCTTTATTTGAGCGTTTCGCGCCCTCCCCAACGGGGAGGTCGCGACAACGCGTAAGCGCGAAAGAGTTTCGCGACCCCTGTCGCGACAACGCGTGCGCTCGGGAGCCGGCATCACCGCCGCCTCCCAACAGAGCCTCAACGCCCCTGAGCCCCCAAAGGCCAGGGGCCTCTTGCGTTGTCGCGCCCTCCCCACCGGGGAGGTCGCGGCAACCCGGACACCCAAGAGAGCTTCGCCCCGCACCCCGTAGCGCTTGCTCGTCGCCTCGCTCCTCCTGCTTGATTCGGCGGTTGGCGTCCACGACCGGGCGACCGGTGGGGGGGGTTGCTCGTCGCTTCGGCGTCCGCGACCGGGCGGCCCGTGGGCTGTTCGGCAGCCCTCGTCTCTGGCTTGACTCGGGGGTTGGGGTTCAGCAGGGTTGGCAGCTGGTGGTGCGATGGAAGGCCAGATGCGCGGGGCGGCTGCGACCCCAATCGGCCCGGCGGCGGTTGCCATCTGGCGGGCTTTAGCGGCGCTTACTGTTGCCCCGGCGAAGCTCGTGGGGGCGCTGGTCTGGTTTCTCTTTTGGGACGTCGGCAATGCTCTCGCGGTCTGCGAGGCACGAGATCGTGCCGAACATGACGGCGGACCATCGGCACTCGATCGTGACCGGACCGCTGCCCGAATCGATCCGGTAGATCCGGACGAACGGTGAGGTCTCGAGCTCGGACCAGTTCGCCGCTGAGCCTCCGCAAGCGTCGAGTTCCTCGCAGGCGATCGCTTCCGCCTGCGCATCGACCGGATGGGGAGTCTGGCTGTTGGCCCACCCTTGGTAGGCGAGCCCGCAGCACGAGGCGAACAAGACCAACGGCCACAGCTTTCCAAGGGTCCCCATCAGCGCGATCCTACCGTCCGGCTCGTCGGGACGTCTGTTTTGTCAGCGTCCGGACCGCACGGACTGCGCGAAACCCGTGCAGATGCTTACGGATCGTGCGTCTGCGCGTCATTGTGCGCAGGAATGCTCTAGGGCCCGGGTTCACAAGTGCGCCGGCTTGGGGTAATCAAGCCGAATCGCGAGCTCTTTCGGCTCGCCCTCCACAAGGAAGCGACCAGCATGAAGATCACCAACCTGCTTCTCATCGTTGCGGCTGCCGGCACCCTCGTTGCTTGCGACAAGTCCACCCCCGACACCGCGACCCCCGACGTTGCCGCCCCCGAGGCGCCTGAGACCCCTGAGGCTCCCTCGGCTGACGACGTCACCGAAGAGTCCACCGACGAAGCTGCTGAAGAGTCCGCCGAAGAGGCTGACGCTGAGGCGCCCACCGCCGAAGAGTAGGCAATAGCCTCAACCGCCGTGCGAGCTCCGGCTCATGCGGCAACGAAGAAACCCCGATCGCATTGCGGCCGGGGTTTCTTCATGTCCAGCCACCGACACGAACGCCGGGCGGAGCGACTCAGCTGCGGGATGAGCCGCGCCGTCGTCGACGGCCAAGACCCAGCACCACCAGCCACAAGGCGGCCGTAGAGCCGAAGCCGCGACGTCCCTCATGAGCAGCGGACGTGCAGTTGCATCCGGAGTTGGTTGCGTCCTCGCCAAAGCCTGCGGGCAAGGCCCCCGCGGAGAGGGAGCCGGACGTCGGCGCCGGGTCCTCGCTCGAGTCGTCCGAGTCCCCAGCGCCCGGCTTCCCTGTGTCGCCCGCTGTCCCCCCGCCAAGTCCCGTGCTGCCCTCGGTGGGATCTGTCGGCTCTCCGCTCGGGTCGGTCGGGTCTCCGCTCGCCGAAGGGTCGCCACCCGTCGAAGCATCCGCCCCTGAGGACTCGGAGGCAGACCCGTCGGTGGTCTCGCCCGGCAGGACGCAATCTCCCTCGCCTTGAACGAGCTCGATGTCCTCGCCGTAGTAGAACCGCAAAATGTCGAGGTAGTCCGCTCCGCCCTCCTCGAGACACCGCGCACCCCACTGCCCCATGCAGCCGCGGTTCTGGCCGTACGACGGATCACCGGTCGGGTGCACGAAGCCGAGTTCGGTCTGCTCGACACTCGTCCCGGACTGCCCGCTGTTGTACGTGACCCACTGCTCCGTCGAGCCGCTGGAGCCCACACAATCGGGCCCGGACGTGTTGTTGTCCCCGGCCACGTAGAAGCCGTAGGTCAACGTGCTGTTGTACATGAGGTAGATCCCCGAGGTCTCCTGCACCGCCTGAATCGCAAGTGCCGAGGGGTCGCTGGCACAAGAGAAGACCTGGCACCCCTGGCTGTCACAGATCTCCCCCTCCGTGGCCATGTTGTAGTAGGCAACCGAGCGAGCGGAGATGGCCTGGGCCTTGAGCGCTTCGAGATCTGCGCCTCCATTCTCGCAGGTCACCACCCCGGGCAAATAGACCTCTTCGAGGTCGATGACCCCAGTCCCGGTCACGTTGACATCGCAGTACGCGCTCGGCAGTGGAGCGGGGACTCGAATCGCCGGTGGCGGAGCCGTGAGTGGGATCTCAGCATCTCGTGGTGCACCGCCAACGCCGGGATTTGAGGATGTCGAGTCGCAGGCTACGACCCCCGCGCACCCCAACACCGCAACACCCACGAACGCCAACAACCTCACCCCACGACTGTAGGGGCGACACCGACCCCGTGACAAGCGCTCCTAGAAAGCCGTGAGATCCCGCAAACGTCCGTTTCGGCGTGCTTGGTCGCCCGCGTATTGACGTCGCGAAGACGATGCTTAGCGTTGGCCGCCGAGAGTCATGCCCGACACGCCAGCACCCGAAAAGCACGAGTTCAAGGCGGAGGTCGCCGCCGTTCTCAAACTGGTGACCCATTCGCTGTACACGAACCGAGAGATCTTTCTCCGGGAACTGATCAGCAACGCCTCCGATGCCATCGACAAGGCCCGATACACGGCGCTGGTCGACACAAGCCTCGAGGGTCAAGAGCTCGAGCCCAGCGTCCGGCTGTCCGCGGACACCGAGCGCGGGGTCCTGATCATCGAAGACAACGGCATCGGCATGACGCCCGAAGAGGCGCGCGCCAACCTCGGCACCATCGCCCACTCGGGCACCCTCGCCTTCCTCGAGCAAGCCGCCAAGGCTCAGGCCGACGGCAAGTCTCCCGACGTACAGCTCATCGGCCAGTTCGGTGTGGGCTTCTACAGCGCCTTCATGGTGTCGGACCGCGTCGACGTCTTCACCCGCTCCGCCCTGCCCGGCAACGACGGTGTGCACTGGAGCAGCACCGGGGATGGCTCGTTCACCATCGCGCCGACCGACAAGGCCACCCGAGGCACGCGCATCGAGGTCCACCTCAAGGAGGATGCAAAGGAGTACCTCGATCACTACCGGCTGGAGAACATCGTCAAGCGGTACAGCAACTTCGTCATGTACCCGGTCCAGTTCGCGGTCGACAAAAAGGGCGACGAGCCAGGCGACGACACGCCGGAGTGGACCCAACTCAACGAGATCGGCGCCTTCTGGACGCAGAACGCGTCCGAGCTGAACGACGACGACTACAAAGAGTTCTACAAGCACGTCATGGGCGGCTTCGTCTTGCCCGGCGACGAGCCACTGGGGCGCATGCACCTGTCGATGGATGCACCGATCCAGTTCCACGCGGTGCTGTTCATCCCCGGTCGTCGCCCTGCCGACCTGTTCAACGAGGAGAGCAAGCACCTGCAGCTCTTCGCCCGCCGCGTGATGGTGATGGAGAGCTGCGACAAGCTCCTGCCGACCTACCTGCGGTTCATGCGGGGTGTTGTCGACTCCGAGGACCTCCCCCTGAACGTCTCCCGCGAGATGCTGCAGGAGAACAAGAACCTCTCCGCCATCCGTCGGCAGCTCACCCGCAAGACCCTGCGGCTGCTCTCCGACACCGCCAAGGAAGACCGCGAGCGCTACGAGAAGGTCTTCGAGAACTTCGGTGTGTTCCTCAAGGAAGGGCTGCACCTCGACGCGGGCCACAAGGACGACCTCACTGAGCTGCTGCGCTTCGGAAGCACCGGGCACGAGGCCAAGTGGGTCTCTCTGCGCGAGTACGTCGACACGATGCCCGAGGGCCAGCAGGCCATCTACTACATCACGGGACGCTCGCAGGAGGAGTTGCGGGGCAGCCCGCATCTCGAGGCGCTGCGCGACCGAGGCTACGCCGTCATCATGATGACCGACGCGGTCGATGAATGGGTCGTTCAGGACCTGGCCGAGTACGACGGTAAGAAGCTCATCAGCGTCACCGCGAGCGACCTCAACCTCGACGGTTCCTCCGACGAGGACAGCAAGGACGACGAAGGCGAAGACACCAAGGACGACGGCCAATCCGCCGAGCTGGCCCCGCTCCTCGAGCGTGCAACCGAGCTCCTCGCCGGTCGCGTCAGCGCTGTGAAGGTCTCGCGTCGGCTCACCTCGAGCGCCTCCTGCCTCGTCGACGATGCGGGCGGAATGGGTCGCAACATGGAGCGTATCCTCCAGGCCGCGGGGCGTGAGGTCTCCAATCGACCACGCGTCCTCGAGCTCAACGGCGGCCACAGCTTCGTGAAGGCCGCATGTGCGCTGGTTCAGTCCGGCGACGACGCCGCCCGAGCCGACGCCTACATCGAGCTGTTGCACGACCAAGCGCACCTCTCGGAGGGCGAGGTTCCCGACCCCAAGGGCACCGTGGCGCGCATCCAGTCGATGCTCGACGCGCTGGTCGAGAAGTAGAACCCCGCTGCACGGTGTCGAACCCCGGACTCGCTTGCGCGGGCCGGGGTTTTTCCGCAGGCTCGCTGCCGTGAACCGCCGCATCGGCATCTTGCTCGTCAACCTGGGAACCCCGGACTCGCCGGAGACCGGCGACGTGCGCCGCTACCTGGCGGAGTTCCTCAATGACCCGCGGGTGATCGACATCCACCCGGTGAGCCGGTGGTTCCTGCTCAACCTGATCATCCTTCGGTTCCGCCCCGCCAAGTCGGCGGCCGCCTACAAGAAGATCTGGTCGGACGAGGGCTCGCCCCTGCTGATCCACGGCAAAGCGCTCGCGGAGCAGATCGCCGAACGCTTCGCAGGCGAAGCCGACGTTCGGGTTCGCCTCGCCATGCGCTACGGATCACCGTCGCTGCGCTCGGGCATCGAAGGACTCATCCAAGACGGATGCGACCGGATTATCGCCTTCCCGCTGTACCCCCAGTACGCATCGAGTTCCACCGGCTCCACCGCCGAAGCGGCGTACCGCATCGCGGCAGAGCAGGAGAACACCCCGTTCGTGACCGTGGTCCCTCCGTTCTACGACCACCCGGCGTTCATCGAGGCGTTCACCCAAGTCGGTCGCCCGATCCTCGAGGAAAAGCAGCCCGACCACGTCCTGATGAGCTTTCACGGGCTCCCCGAACGACACCTTCGCAAGGGTGACCGCTCCGGTGCGCACTGCCTCGCCAAGCCGAACTGTTGCGAGACGATCACCGACGTCAACCGCAACTGCTACCGGGCACAGAGCGTGACCACGGCACGAGATCTTGCCGCCAAGCTCGAGCTGGATGCGTCGGACTACACGGTCACGTTTCAATCGCGACTGACCAAGGAGTGGATCACGCCGTTCACCGATGTCGTGCTCGAGCAGATTCGAGACAAGGGCGACGTCAAAAAACTGGTCGTGTTCTGTCCCGCATTTGTCGCCGACTGCCTCGAGACGCTCGAAGAGGTCGGCATGGGTCTGAAGGAGGAGTTCGAGAAGGCCGGCGAGGGCCGCGAGCTGACGCTGGTTCCCTCGCTCAACACCGAGCCTGCGTGGGTCGATGCGGTCGAGCAGATTCTCCGAGAAAACCTCGCGCTCCCCCACCTCCCGGTCGCAGCGGCCACAGCCTGAGCGCGGTGAGAGTGTGATAGGCAACGGGGGTGCTGGTGGCCGGACTCCTGGCGGGGGCGGTCGGGATCGCCCCACCCGAGTCCGACCCGCTGAAGCTCCGTTGGGACGCTCCGCAGACCTGTCCCAACGAAGCGCAGGTCCGCGCCCGGGTCGACGCGCTGCTCGAACAGGCGCCGTTGCGGCCGCTGAGCGCTGACGCCAAGGTCACGCTGCTCGAGGGCCGATGGACGCTGGTGCTGCGGTTCGGGGACTCCACCAAAGAGCTGGAAGCCGGGTCGTGCGAGGCGTTGGGGGACGCGGCCGCCGTAATTCTGTCGCTCGCGCTCAGTCCTGACCCCCTCGAAGCGGACCCCCCACCGCAGGAACCGGAACCGGAACCGGAACCGGAACCGGAACCGGAACCGGAACCGAAACCAGAGCCAGAGCCAGAGCCGGAACCGGAGCCAGAGCCAGAGCCGGAACCGGAGCCTCGACAGCGCGTGCCGAGAGAGGACTTCACTCGCGCCCTGGCGCGGTTCGACCTCGGTCTGGGGTACGGGGTCACGCCGACGATGACCGCGGGTCGTCTCGCCGTCGGAGCGGCTGGGCCCTGGGGCCGCGCCGAGGTCTCTGGGGCCCTGTGGACGCCGGCCGACGCTTCCGACCCCCGGGGCGCTGGATATCGATTCCTCGTCACGATGGGGTTCGTCGCCGCCCGCGGCTGCCTGACCCCCGGTTCAAAGACGGTGTTGTTCCCGTTGTGTGTGGGCGGCGGCGTCGGCGCGCTTCGCACTGCAGACCGAGCACCGACACGGCGGCGAGTCCGCCATGCCGCATGGCCAGCCGCGACCGGGTCCGCGGGGGTCACGTGGTTCTTTCGCCCCGCCCTCGCGCTGTGGGCGTCGGCCGAAGCCCACGTGGGTCTTCGAAGCATTTCGGTCCCCCAGATGGACTCCCAGACGCCCTTTCAGCCCGGTCCCGCGTCCATCCGCGGGACGGTCGGCCTCGAAGTCCATTTTCCTTCACGAACTTCGGCGGCGGCGGGAAAGACAGGGCGTTGAGCGCCTCGCCCCAGTCGGCTGCGACCCCCATCGCGATCCTCTACCAGGACCACGTCGAGTTTGCATGGCGCACAGCTCGGTACCTGGGCATCCCCCAAGCCGACGCTCAAGACGTGGTGCACGAGGTGTTCATCATCGTGCAGCGAAAGATCGACGAACTCGACCCCAGCCGCTCCGCCCGCGCGTGGATCGGCGGCATCACCCGCCACGTCGTCCTGCACCACAAGCGGAAGCATCTTCGCTCCGAGCGCAAGGAGGCGGCGTTCGAGCCCAGCGTGAACACCACGCCCTCGCCAGACGAGGCCGTCTCCTACCGAGAGGCCGAGGCATTCCTCGCGGACTTCCTCGAGAGCCTGCCCGAAGCCAAACGGGAGGCATTCGTTCTCGGTGAGCTCGAGCGGCTCACCGCCGCCGAGATCGGTGAGATCCTCGGCGAGAACCCCAACACCGTGGCCTCGCGGCTCCGCTCCGCCCGGCAAGCATTTCAGGCCAGCGTCGACCGACTCGACGCCGTGAGGAGACGAGAAGGTGGATGAACTCAACCCCAACGCGAGGGCCCTGCTCGACGCAGCCCGCGGCGCCTCGTCTCCCACGTCCCAGGAGGTCGCCGCGCTGCGAGACCGCCTTGGCTTCGCTGCTCCGCCTCCCCCGTCTCAGAGCGCGCCCGAACCATCCGCGCCCCAGACGAGCATCCTTCGCCGGATTGTAGTCGGCGGAGTTGCGGCTGCAGCTCTTGGCGCTGCGGGCCTCGCTGCCACCGCTTCGCGCCCGGCCCCGAGTCGGCTGGACCCGATCGCAACCTACGTTCCAGAGCAGCGCGCTCCTGCCCCGCACATCGAGACGCCGCAACCGCGCCAAGACGTCACCGCGCACGAATCCTCGGCACCCAACGAGGATCCCCCGTCCGTTCAGCGGCCCCGCAAGCGCCGCGGATCGACCAAGAACGCAGCGACCTCCGCGGCCGCGCAGCCCAAGGGAAGCGACCTTCAGGCCGAACTCGCGCTCATCGTGAAGGCCCGGCGCGCCCTCACGGCGGGGAACAATTCCAGTGCGAAGACCACCGCCCAAACGTATGCGCGCGAGTTTCCGACGGGTGCGTTCGTCGAGGAGGCCGAGGTCCTCAAGCTCATCGCGTCGTGCAACCTTCGGAGCACCCCCGCAACGACGAAGCGAGCGCAGGCGTACGTGGAGCGCGGCGCCTCCTCGTTCGCCCAGCGCGTCCGAAAATCCTGCCTCGAACCTCGAGATTGATTCACGAACGTGGGGCTCGCCGGGAAACACCGGATGAGACCCATGATGCAGTTCTCCTCGATACTCACGAGCCTCTGGCTCCTCTCCTCCGGACCGGAACCGGACGTGCCCCAAAAGGACACTTGGTCCGCGCGTCAATCCTGGCCCATCGTCGTCACGGGTGGCGCGCGGGCACTCGGATTCGACCCGGTCCCCGCCTCTCCCCACGGGGCGCTTGGTACCGAGCTTCGCTTCGTGAATCGTCGGCTGTTCAGCCTCCAGGTTGGGACGGACCTCGGCATGTTCTCGCAGCGGAACTTTGCCGTGGGCGGGAGCTTCGACGCGACGCTCTTGCCCCGGCTCACCGCCCCCTTCGGGTTGTACGGTGACCTGGGCTTGTTGCTCGGAGGACAGATGTCCCGGGTCCCTGGCACCACGTATCGCGCCGAGGACGGACAGCCCTTACAGGCCGCACGCGCCCCCTGGGCCGTCGCCGCCCGCGTGGGGCTGGGTGCAACGCTGGGCTACGACTTCAGCTCGCTCACCCCAGTGCCGCTGCGTGTCTTCGTACGATACCGACAACTCGCCCAGACCCCGTTCATGCCCGGAAATGGCCTGCCCGTCATGGGCGTCGCGGACGTCAGCTGCGGGCTCGCGGTCTCCTTGGGAGCGTGGAGGACGCGACGATGAAGAACCTCGCTCGAATCCTCGCCCTTCTCGCCTGCTCCGCCTGCGACGTGGACCCTGTCCCCGAAGGGGAACCGTCCACATGCTTCTCTCGCGAGGCCGAACCGACGTCCGAACATCCGTTGGCAGGGGCGCTTCAAGCTGCGCTCGAAGACGCCGTCGACTCCGGGCTGCCAGGCGTCGTTCTTGCGGTCCGGGATGCGAATGGCACCTGGGAAGGCTCCGCTGGTTTCGTCGATCTCGGCCGGGGTGAAGCGATGCAGAGTTGCCACCGCACCCGCATCGCAAGCGTGACCAAGACCTTTGTCGCAACGACGATCCTCTCCTTGGCGGAGGAGGGACTGCTCGACCTCGACGCCCCGATCTCCACGCTGCTTCCCGAGCGGACCGCCTCACTGCCGAACGCGGATCGCATCACCACCACGCATCTGCTGCAACACACCAGCGGCGTCTACAACTTCCTCGACGTCGAACTTGTCCTGGACCTCTTCAACCGGCCCGAGAAGACGTGGAGCACCCAGGCCTGCTACGCCCACGCCCTGGACTCGGACGCCGAGTTCTCCCCAGGCGAGGACTGGTCCTACTCCAACACCAACTACCTCCTGCTGGGTTGGATCATCGAGGCGGTCACCGGAAAACCACAAGCCCAAGTCGTGGAGGAGCGGCTGCTGGAGCCGCTCGCGCTGAACGAGACGGCCTACGTCGTCGACGACTTCGGCTACGAGGGTGTGGCCCACGGGTACTTCGACCTCATGGGGGACGGCGCATTGGTCGATTCAACGCGGAGCTACGCGAACCTGTGCGTCGGGGGCGATGGGGGCATGACCTCCTCCGCGCGCGACCTGGTCACGTTCTTCGACCACCTGCTTGGGCAGCGCGACATCCTCGGGGAGGACGCCTTGGCGCGCATGATGCCGAGCGTGGAGACGGGCGAGGACGACTTCCCGCTGTACGGGGCCGGCGTCGAGGCATGGGGCCCTCCCGGACGATTGCGCGGTATTGGTCATGGCGGCCACGAGTTCGGCTACCGCACCTTCGCCTATCACTTCCCCGAAACCGAGGTGACGCTGGTGATCTGGTTCAACGCGTCGAGCTTGATTCCCACCGAAGAGAACATATCGCAGGAGATCAATGCGGCCCGTGACCGCCTGCGCGACCTTGTGCTCGAGGGGCAGTGATACGGTCGAGTCATGCAGCGGATGACCTTGACCTTCTTCCTGGGCCTCGGGCTCAGCCTCAGCGCGTGCGACTCGGGCGACAGCGGTGGCGACACCGACACCGACGGCGGCACGGGCAGTGGCACCACCACCACCACGACCGCCTCCGCTTCGGACTCCGAGGCGGCCTCAGATTCGGCGCAGACCGACAGCGACTCCAACTCGGGACCAGACTCCACATCCTCCAGCGGCGGCGGCGAAACCTCGTCGGGCAGCAGCAGCGGCAGCTCGACCGGATTTGGTAGCAGCAGTGGCTCCGGAAGCTCAGGGAGTTCGAGCAGCGGCGGCGAGGGCGACGGCCTCTACGGCCCCTGCCCTGGCGACCAAGCCTGCGTAGGGGACTACGAGTGCACGCAGATCGGCGGCGGCCAAAACGCCGGCGTTAACTGGTGTACGCAAGAATGCGACGTTGACGAGCAGGACTGCCCAGCGCCGTCCGAAGGGGACGCACAGCCCTTCTGCCGTGGCGATGGCGGGGGACCCGGAGGCGGAGGTGGAGGCGGCGCCCAGTGCCTGCTCGCCTGCGAGCGGGGCACAACCTGTCCCACGGGGATGGACTGCCTCAGCCTCGGCGGTGGCGGTGGCGGCGGTGGCGTTTGCGCCTTCCCGGCTGATTTCTAGGCGTTGGCACATTGCAAAAGCGCGGCGCTGCAAGGGGGCAGCGACCGCGCTTTTCTTGGATGTGAAGGACGGGTTCAGGCGGGTGCGAGAGCACCCACGCGAGCGAAAGCCGGGGCCGGCAGACGGTTTGGACGCATACGAACGGCCGGTCGCATCGGCACCATCTTGGCCAGCGCGTCACACAAGTCCTCTTGCGCGGGGCGGAAGAAGGTTCCGACGTAGCGGTGACCCATCTCCTCGAGCATCTCGTCGGGCTCGGCGTGCCACATGCAGTTTTCGCGATCGAGCCAAACGGTCCTGTGACCGTTGAAGCTTCGAAGCTGTTCGGAGAGGTCTTTGGCCTCATTCTCCAGGGTTTCGGGCAACCAGCTCTTCAGCGATTCGACGACCATGACGATGCACTCCGGTCCTCTGGTGACCACGCACGACCCGCCTGCCCCCCATGGGCATGGCTTGGATCGGTGTCCCAGCGGCGTGTTGCGACAGTAGACACAGCGGGATCTCGCACGCAAAAAAATGGCGTGCGGATCGAGTCGCCCCGCCCTACAGGCCGCGGATCTTGGTCGCCATTCGGCGCGCAGCTTCAAGCATTCGTGGGCCCGGACGGCCGCTGAACTGTTCGTCGAGCGCGTAGACATGCCCCTGCTGTGCCGCGGACAGGGACTGGAGACCGGGCCGTCCGATCAGGTTTTGCGGGTCGAGCTTGGCTTCCGCCACCCCACACCAGGACACGAAGCAAACCCCGGGGTTGGCGCTCAGCAGCTCTTCAGGCTCGATCTGCAGGCTCGACCCGGGCCGGTCTCCGAAGACGTTGCGACCGCCCGCGAGCGCAATCAACTCGTTGCTGAAGCAGTCGATGCCCGGCGTGAACATCGGCTTGGGCCACCATTCCAGATAGACGGGGACCGGATCACTCGAACGGTCGGCCTCCAACGCAGCCCGTTGTGCGTCGATGTCCGCGACGACCCGGACGCCCGCCTCGGGAACACCCAGCAGCGCCGCCACTGTCCGCACATCGGCGCACACATCCCCGAGCGAACGCGGCGCGAGGACAACCTGTGGGAGAGCCCGTGCACGCAGCCCGGTCACGATGCGCTCCATGCCCGGGACCGACAACGAGCTGACCACCAGGTCGGGCTCCAGCTCCGCCACCCGGTCCAGGTCGGGGCCCAAGTCGGGACCCAGACGCGGGATTTCTTGGGTGCGCGGCGGATGGTCGGATGAGTCTTCGCATGCGACCACACGGTCAAAACACTCCAACGCATGCACCACCTCGGCGTTGGAGGGAGCAAGCGTGATCAGCCGGTCACTGCGGGTGGGCGCCGAGCCCAAGCTCGCCACGTCGATCGGGCCCGCATCGAGTTCCCCCCGCGGGCCCCGAAGGGCGGTGGTCCGCGCCCCTCGGGCGACCAGCCAGCACCGAACCGCATGGGCCAGGTCGGGGTCGGTGGCGGCGACGTCATCCGCCTGCTGACGGTTCAGACCGCAGACCACATGGCCGCGGCGACCATCGTGGAACCGCAGCTCGAACGCCTCCGCACGGGGTTGGTCCGCGAACGCCTCGGGCACCGAGGGGAGCCGAACGGCGAGGTGCAGCCGGGTCTCCCATTGGTGCTCGGGCTTCTTCACGTGATCTTCTCGCCGGGCTTGGAGCTCGGGTCGAGCTCGAGCACGGTCACGCCATCGTCTGACGCACCCGAGGCCAAGACCATGCCCTCACTCATTCCGAACCGCATCTTGCGAGGCTTGAGGTTGGCGAACACCGCGACGTGTTTGCCGACCAGGTCTTCGGGAGCGTAGCTCTTGGCGATACCGCTGAAGATGTTGCGCATGCCCAGCGGCCCCAGGTCGATCGTCAGCTGCAGCAGCTTGTCGGCCTTCTCCACCTTGTCGCACGCGAGCACCTTGCCCACCCGCAGGTCGACCGCATCGAATGCATCGATCTTGGTCTGCTCTGCGAGTTCTTCGACCTCGTAGTCGAAGGTCCGCTTGGGCGCGGCGTCTTCCTTGCTGGCCTCGACGATGGCCTCGATCGCCTTGGCGTCGATCGGCTCCGCGAGGGTCTCGTACTCCGCGACCGCGTGCCCGCCGGAAAGCGGTGTCCCGCCGGTCTCGAAGTTCAGCGGCGCGTCGAGCTTGAGCATGCGCTGCATCTTCTCGGCCCAGATGGGCAGGATCGGAGCCAGAATCGTCGCGATGACCTGCGAGGCGTAAATGCCAGCCGAGCAGATGCCTCGCGCCGCTTCGGGGTCCGACTTGGCCAGCTTCCAGGGCTCCTTCTCGGTGAGGTAGAGGTTGAAGTCCTCCGCAACCTCCATCGCCAGCCGCACCGCCTTGGGGGACTCGAAGGCCAGGAAGTGCCCCCGAGCTTTCTGCAAGCGCTCCTGCGCCGTGGCGACGATCTCGGCGGTGTCGGCGGGAAGCTCGCCCAGGGTCCCGCCGAGGCGGCCGAACACGAACTTCATACTGCGGCTGCAGAGGTTGGCGGCCTTCTTGACCAACTCGGCGTTGCAGCGGTTGACGAAGTCCTCGAACGACAGGTCGATGTCCTCGACGGACGCGCCGACCTTCGCCGCCAGGTAGTAGCGCATGTAGTCGCTGGGCAAATGCTCGAGGTAGGTGCGGGCCAAGATGAACGTGCCGCGAGTCTTCGACATCTTTTCGCCGCCCACGGTGAGCCAGCCGTGCACCTGCACCTGCGACGGTGTCGTGTAGCCGGCCGCGTTCAGCATCGCGGGCCAAAACAGGCTGTGGAAGTAGACGATGTCTTTCCCGATGACGTGAACGATTTCGACGTCTTCACGACTCTTCCCGTCCCAGTACTCATCAACGTCGACGCCGTTGTCGTCGCACCACTTCTGAGTCGCGCCGATGTAGCCGATCGGCGCATCGAACCAGACGTAGAAATACTTGCCGGGGTTGCCGGGAATCTCCCAACCGAAGTACGGCGCATCGCGAGAGATGTCCCAGTCGCGAAGGCCTCCTTCGACCCACTCCATCACATAGTTGCGCTGCGAGGGTTGAAGCGGCGTGCCGCCATCGACCCCGCCCGACTCAATCCAAGTGCGCAAGAAGTCGGTGTGGCGACCGAGGTCCACGAACAAGTGCTCACTTGCCTTCATCACGGGCGTGGTCCCGCACACCGAGCAGTGGGGCTCGCCAAGGTCGGTCGGGTTGTAGGTGGTCCCGCAGACCTCGCAGTTGTCGCCGTACTGGTCCGTGCTCTTGCACTTGGGGCAGATGCCCTTGACGAACCGGTCCGGGAGGAACATCTCGTCGTGAGGACAGTAGAGCTGGTCGATGCTCCGCTTCTCGATGTTCCCGCTCTTCTCCAGCGCCTCGAAGATCTTGTAGACGTGCTTCTTCGACTCTTCGGTGTGCGTGCTGTGAAACACGTCGAAACCGATCTGGAAGTCGTCGTAGTCGGCCCGGTGCTCGGTATAGGCCCGCTCGATCACCTCCTCGGGCGTGATGCCCTCCTTGCGAGCGCGGACCTGAATCGGCGTGCCGTGGGTGTCGTCCGCCCACATGAATCGGCAGTCGTCTCCGGCGAGTTTCCGGGCACGCACGTAGACATCGGTCTGCACTGCCTCGAGCATGTGTCCGAGGTGGATCGATCCGTTGGCGTACGGCAGGGCTGCGGTGACGAGAACACGCTTGGCCATACTCGCGGCATAGCACGACGCCGCCCCCCGGTTCGAGCTTCGATTCGACTACTGCGGAGGTCGCACACGCGCCTCGAGCCGCTTGCGGGCATCGGCGTAGCCCTGCCGCGTCGTCTCGCTGGCGTCGATCAGCGAGATGGCCCGGGTGGCGACCGCTGCCGCATCGTCCGCCCCAAAGTCGAGGAGCGCCTCCGCAAGGACCGTGTAGCAGTGCGCCGGGTCGATCCCGTCCTCCATTGACACGGAGAGCGCGCAGGCTTCTCGCATCCCCGAGAGCGCCTGCGCGACCAGCTCAGCGTCTTCCGGCGTGGCCCGAGCCTCCTCGAGGTGAACCTCGGCGGACATGCTCACGGCCTTGTAGAACTCGATCGGCAGCTCGCCCTCACGACCGCGGACGATTCGCACGCCCTCATCCGCCCACCTCCGAGCATCGGCAAAGCGTCCCAGTTTCGCGTACGAGTGCGCGAGGTTGGTGGTGGGATAGACGTTGTCCGGGTGGTCGGGCCCATTGCGCGCCACCTGGATACGGTAGGCTTCTTCGCCCTGCTCCGCGGCGTCGCCGTGCCGATCCATGATCGTGTAGGTGGCGGACAGGTTGTTGCGAGCGATACCCAGCCGGTAGTCGTCGGGCCCGAAGGCATCGGTCCACACATCGATCGCCGAGTGCAGACTCTCCAGCGCAAGCTCGTACTGTCCCAGCTGGGCATAGGTCCGCCCCAGGTTTGTGAATGCCATCCCCAGGTCGGCGTAGCGTGGGCCCTTGGTGGCGCGCCAGATCTCCACCGCCCGCTCGAGCGCCTCGACCGACTCTTTGTACCGCCCCAACTCCGACAAACCCGACCCCAGGTTGTTGTAGGAGCGAGCCACGGTGGCATTCATCGTCCCGTAGGTCTGAACCTGATGCTCCAAGAGCATGCGCACCTCGGTGTTCGCTTCGTCGCCACGCCCGAGCGTGCGGAGGATCGCCGCCCGATTGTTGCGGCTGCTCCACGTCATCGGATGCTCGGGCCCCTGGACCCGAGACCGCGTCGCGATGCAACGCTCGATGAGCTCCAAGGCCCGGATGTAGTCCCCAACACCGTAGGCGTAGTTTGCCTCGGCCTTGTCGACGATCGCGACCAGCAGCGGGTCCGCCCCCGGGGTCTCGGCTGCCTCCCGGGCCCGCTCGAGCCAAGCGCTGGCTTGCGCTTGGTTGCGCCGCTCGTTGCCCTCGATACTGACCAACAACGAGGCGGCCTGAACCTGCTCCCGGATCGCGCCGGCCTTGCGCGCGATGGCGTAGGTGTCTTTGGCCTCGTCCACCGCCGACTCGAAGGCACGCTGCTCGAACAACGCGACCGCCCGAAAACGATGCAGCCGCGCTCGTTGGGAGTCCGTGAGGCCCGGCGTGCTGGCCAACAGTTCGGTCGCGGCCTTGTACGACTCGTCGTCGGCTCCGATACGCTCGAGCGCGAGAAGCCGGCCAAACTCCCGAGACAAGTCGGTCGCCTGGGGGTCGCCAGTTCCCCGTTGGCGATCGCATGCGCCAAGGTCGGGCAGCCGGGTCACCGCGCTGGGCGCGACCGCAACACCCTCGGGGTCACTCACCTCGAACAACGACAAGAGGCTGTCGAGCTCGGAGAGCGCTTCGGCGTAACAAGCAGCCCGAGGCGGCTGCGCTTCGGCGACACACAGTGCGTCCGCCCCCTCACGCCACCGCTCCATGTACGCGTCGATCCGCGGAAGTAACCGGTCAGCGGTCTCCGCCGCCTGGGGCCCTGTAGCGGCGCTCAACCCTGCGCGAACCGCCTCGGCTCGTCTCGGGGACCAAACCGCGACGGCCTCCGATGCCACACGCTGCGGGCATGGGGTCGGCGGAGGCTCGGCCGCAGCCCACCACCAGCCCCCCACCCCAGCCACCGCCCCCGACACTGCCAAACCGACGGCCACCGCCCCCGCACGCGAGCGCCCAGCGTCGAACATGGCACGCCGAAACGCCTCGACCGACGCGAACGGATCGCGCTGACGCGGATCCACCGCTCGCCTCAGCACAGCCTCGCGACGCGCGTTTCGCCAGCGCGCCGTCGCCCGTAGCCACAATCGCGCCAGGGCTCGAAGGTCGTCCGCCCGCGTCACGCCACTGCCCCTGAACTCGATCAGAACAGCCCGCCCGTCGGACCGAACGCGAGCGGCGGTTCCGTCCAGTCCGCCATGAACAACCCCCGCCTCGTGCGCCGCATGGAGGCCCTGGGCAAGCGTGTCGAAGGTCTCGGAGACTTCCACGCGTGCGGGCGCGTTGCTTAGCCAAGCTCGGAGGCTTCGAGACGGAGCCAAGTGCTCCACCGCGACGTAGACCGAACGGTCGCCGTCCTCGCCTAGGATCCCAGCATCGTGGACCGAGACCACTGCCGGGTGGCGAACTTGGCTGGCCGCCTGCGCGCCCGCGAGCGCTCGGTCCGGGTTGTTCTCGGGTCCGTAGATCCGGAGCAACACGCGTCGGTTGAGCCGCGTGTCGTGGGCTTCGACCGAAACCCCAACATGTGCGGGCAGCGTCCGCTCGACGCGATAGCGCGGCAGCGCGTCGAGGCACGCACTGAGACGAGCACTCAGACCGCCCGCAGGCGAGGTCGGCAGCATCATCGCAGCATCAGCGAAGCGCGGGATACGGCTCCGGGCTAGAGCGCGGGCAAGGTCTGACGACGGTGTGACGTCGCAGACTCGGCGGCCCGATGGGTCTCATTCATGTCGGTCGGCCCTGCGATCTGCTCGAGGTTCGCGACCAGCGAGTTCGCAATGCCCACCCGACGCTCCATCGCCCCGAGCATGTCCTCGACCTGCTCGGCCAGACCCATCACCAGCTCTGGAAGTTGCTCGATGGCACGGTAGCGAAGCCTCCGGGGCGCCTCCAGCAAGGTGATGAGGTCGCCTGGGATCTGTCCAGCCGCGGCGGAGCGCGACTCGAGGACCTTCACGGTCTTGAGCGCCAGCCGATAGCCACCCTTGAGCTTGAGGTACGCCAGGTACGAGATCTCGATGACCCGCTTGCCCGTGGCGTCGTACGTCGTGTGCTCGGAGAGCGGACGCGGATGCACGTAGTCGAGGCCGATCATCAGACGGCCCAGAAGGCTATCGATGGCAGCGATGCTTCGGTTGAGTTGGTCCGAGCCGTCGTTGAGACGACGCGCGGAGTTGCCCAGGCGGTAGAGTTCTTCGTTGATGGTCACGTGGCTCCTTCTCGCCCCGTCAAGGGCGTGTGCCGCCCCCTTCCCAGGGAGCCGCGAGATCGAGGCTGCAGTGACGCCGTTCCCGGCGCCGGCACCCCTCGCCTTCAAGCTACGGGTGTCACCCGCTGCACGCAACCGCGAAACCACTGCACACAAAAACCGACCCTCGAACGGCTCGAGAGTCGGTTTTGCGGCCCGCGATCAGGCGAAAGGCACTACTCCCACTTGATGCCCTGCGCGAGGGGCAGAGCGTCACTTCCGTTGATCGTGCAGGTCTGGCGACGCATGTAGGACTTCCAGGCGTCGCTGCCAGCCTCTCGTCCGCCGCCGGTTTCCTTCTCGCCACCGAACGCTCCGCCGATCTCTGCACCGGACGTACCGAGGTTCACGTTCGCGATGCCGCAGTCGCTTCCGTCGGGGCTGTAGAACCGCTCCACCGCGCGAACGCTGTCCGTGAAGAGCGCGCTGGAGAGTCCCTGCTCGACCGAGTTCTGCGAGGCGATCGCTTCATCGAGGTTGCCGTCGGGGAAGGCTTGGACGTAGAGGATGGGGGCGAAGGTCTCTTCGGCCATCAGCGGGAACGGCTTGCCGTCGGGGACGCGGACCAGCGTCGGCTGCACGAAGTTGCCGTCCTGCTCCAGCGCTTTTCCACCGACCCGAACGTCGCCACCTGCGGCTGCGGCCCGCTCGACGGCGGAGGAGAAGGCTTGCACGGCGGCCTCGTCGATGAGGGGGCCGATGAGGTTGGCGGAGTCTCGCGGGTCACCGATGCGCTCGCTGAGCTGACGGTACGCGGGCTCCAGCTTCGCCATCAACGCGTCGGCGACGGCAGCCTCGACGAACACCCGACGGGTCGAGGTGCAGCGTTGACCCGCGGTGCCAGCCGCACCGAACGCGATCGCATGGGCAGCCAAGTCGAGGTTGGCGCTCTTGTCGACGATGATCGCGTTGTTGCCACCGAGTTCGAGCAGACAACGGGCCAATCGCGACGCCACGCGGGGGTAGACCTTGCGGCCCATCGCGCATGATCCGGTCGCGCTCACCAAAGGAATTCGAGCGTCGTCGACGAGAGCTTCGGCGACCTTGACGTCACGTTCGAGGACAAGCTGCATCGCGTCGCCATGACCGGCCTTCTCGAGCACGGGCTTGAGCAACTCGTGCACTGCGATGCCGCACAGCGCCGCCTTGGGGCTGGGCTTCCAGACCACCGAATCACCACACACGAACGCGATCGCAGCGTTCCAGGACCACACGGCCACCGGGAAGTTGAACGCGCTGATGCACAACACGACGCCCAGCGGCTGCCACAACTCCATCATGCGGTGACCGTCGCGCTCGGACATGAGCGTGCGGCCGCCGAGCGTACGGGAGAGCCCGGTGGCGAAGTCGCAGATGTCGATCATCTCCTGGACTTCGCCGCGAGCCTCCTCGATGCCTTTGCCGACCTCGGCGCAGACGAGCTTGGACAGCCCCTCTTTGTGCGTGCGAAGCATCTCGCCCATCTGACGGACGAGCTCCCCCCGCTTGGGACCCGGCATGTTTCGCAGTTTCTTGAAGGCAGCCTGGGCTTTGCCGACCATCGCCAAGGCGGCGTCCTCATCGTGCGTGGCCAGGCGGGCCAACGTCTGCCCGTTGCTTGGGTCTTGGATGACGAGTCCACCCTCGCCGACGTCCGCGGGCGGGGTCAGACCAAGCTCGGCGAAGATGTTCTGAATCTCGGTGCTTGCCACGCGCGCACCTTAGCCCGGGGCGGTCAGAGCCGAACGTCGGGGCGCGGTGAGGCAAGGCACGGCTCACCGCGGCATGCCTCGCCAGGCTCGGAAGAACATCGCAGCCAGGACGACGTGCAGGATGCTGTTGGGGAGGAACGATGCGAGGCCATGGAACGCGCCTGTTGCGCAGGCCCAAGGGTCCAGCGGGAGCAGCCCGAGCTGAAACGCAGCGTTCGCCAGCAGGACCCGGCGCAGCACGGCCGAGGGGGGAAGCGAAGACACGGCGAGGTCCAGCACCGCGACCCCGATCAGCGCGACACCGACGGTCCGGGTCATCGCGACCGCGCCCGGCTCGACAGGCATCACGCCTTTGCCCGCGAGCAGCAGCGCCGGGAATAGCAGCGCAAAGCTTCCAATACACAGCGCTACCGCTGCCGTGGACACGAGGAGTCGCTGGGTCGACATGCACGCAAGCTACGCAGGCACCGCGAGCCTGGCGATTCCCTTTCACGTCATCGAACGCCGTTGGGGCGGGGCGATCGTGGGCTGCTACGATCGGCTCGTGGTCGACGCTGCGCCCAGCCCATTCGGTCAGCGACTGCGGCAATGGAGAACGCTCCGCCGAATGAGTCAGCTGCAGCTCGCCCTGCGAACGGACATCTCCCAGAGACACATCTCTTTCTTGGAGAACGGGCGTGCACGGCCCCGCTCCGAGACGGTGCAGCGATTGGGGGTCGCGCTCGACGTACCGTTGCGCGACCAAAACGCCCTGCTCCTGCTCGCAGGCCTACCCGCGGCGTTCGAGGAGACCCCAATGGGTTCCGGCACGACCGCTCCGTTCGTCGCCGCCCTGGAGCGGACCCTCGATGCCCACGACCCCTACCCTGGTCTGCTGGTCAACGGGTGGTGGGACATCGTCCGGCTCAACACCGCCGGGCGAGTCTTGCTGGGCGATGCGGTCGGCCACAACCTCGCACGCACACTCGTCGACGGGGGTCCGCTGCGCGAGCGGATCGTCAACTGGGATACGGTCGCAGCCGCGGTTGCGGGGCGGCTGCGCCGCGATGCCCGAGCCGCCCCCTTCGATGCTCGGCTGCAGGAGCTCTCCGCCCACGCCGATGCGAACCTCGGTACGCGCCCTCCCCTCTCGCACGCCATCTGCCCTGCGTTCCGGCTGGGACAAGACACCGTGCAGACCTTCTCGCTGGTCGGAGAGCTCACCGCGGCGCACGACATCACCGTGCAAGAGCTTCGGCTCGAGTTGCTGTTTCCGCTCGATGACGCGTCCGCCGACGCCCTCGCGAGACATGCCGCGGCGAAGCACCACCCGTGACCACTACCGGATCTCGGGGGGCTCATCCCAGAGTACGGCCGCGGCGATGACCCCCAGCAAGACCGCCGAGATGCAGATCCCAACGCCGCCAACCTCCGCGACGCCCTGCAGCGGGGCAAAGTCGACCACCGCCGTACCCGTCACCACAGCCATGACCACCGGCCAGCTCAGCCCGACCAATGAGGTCAGAGCACTGATGACCGCCAAGCCCACCGTACCGCGGACCAACCACCGCATGAACTCAGCAGAGCTGACGGCGGTCCGCCAACCCATCCAGGTCGCCAACGGCATCAGACCCAGCGCGACCGCCGCGCTCGCGGGAGAACCGGCGAGCACGAACGCTTCCACGATGCCAGAGGCCAGAGTCAACACGCCCATGAGGCCCGTCAGCAACAGCAACACTCGAACCGCCGCACGTGCGAGCTCAGCCATGGGCCTCAGAGTAAGCCCGGAACCTGAAGTCGGCACCACGAGAAAAGCACAAACGGTCAGAAGTCCGATGGCGAAGCCGCCTACGGTTCATTCATGACGATGACACAACCCGAAGCCCGCACCGCCTGGGAAGCCTACGCCGCGATCTGGAAGCTCACCGGCCCACAGGCAAAGCGCAGCGCGTGCGCCCAAGCCCTCGACGATGGATGCGTCTACACCGACCCGATCACCCAGCGAAAAGGGTGGGATGCGCTGGTCGAGTACATGGTCGAGTTTCATCAGCAGGTCCCCGGTGGACACTTCGTGACCACCGACTTCAAGGCTCATAACGGCCGCTCCGTGGCATCGTGGAACATGGTCGGCGGAGATGGTTCCGTGTTGGGAACCGGGATTTCCTACGGCGAGTACAGCGATAGTGGGAAGGTCCGCACCATGACCGGGTTCTTCGAAACTCCAGAGCAACCGTGAGCGGATACCTGCAACAGATTCAGCGCGGGGTCGACTTCATCGAGGCGCGGCTGGACGAAAACATCGAGTTGCGCCAGGTGTCCAAGGCGGCGGGCATCAGCCATGCGCACTTCCAGCGCATTTTCAAGGCGCTCACCGGCGAGACCCTCAAAACCTACGTTCGATCACGACGCATGGCCAACGCGCTGGATCTGTTGCTCACCACGGACCGCCGCATTCTCGACATCGCGCTCGCGGCCGGGTTCGAAAGTCAGGAAGCATTCGCGCGGGCGTTCAAGAAAGCCTTCCGGATGACCCCGACGGAGTACCGCGCACTGGGGCATGGCAATCTGTTTCTGAAGAAGGTCCGATTCGACGAGGCGTACCTTCAGCACGTCAGCCAAGCCGTCTCGCGGGAGCCCACGCTCGTCTCGCGAGCCGCGACCGCCGTGATCGGAATGCGGACGGTCTTCTACGGCGTCGGATCCGAGAAGAACAACCTGGGTGAGACGCTGCCGCAGCTGTGGGACGCGTTCATGGCCCGTCACGACGAGGTCCAAAACAGGGTCCCGTTTCCCTACTACGGCATCGTGCGGCCGGACCTCGAGGACCCGGACCGACTGGAGTATTTTGCGGCCGCCGGGGTGGAGGGCGACACCGCGGTCCCCACCGACATGCAGAGTTTGGAGGTTCCGGGCGGACGCTACGCGGTGTTCGAGCACCGTGGGTACGCCAAGACGATCGACAAGACCGTCGACTACATCTACGCGACCTGGCTCGCGCGCTCCGGACACCGACACACGTGGGGGCCGGACCTCGAACTCTATGGTCCGCAATGGAGCGCCGAGGGACCGGACTCGGTCATGCACTACGCAATCCCGATCGCGGACTGAGTCGGCTGGCGACCGACCGCAGGCCGTCTGCGAAGGCTAGAACGCGATGTTGTCTTCGACGTCGGCGTCGATCTCGTTGGTCCAGCGCGGGAACTCGCCCTTGTACATCAGCGCGTACGCAGCCGAGACCTCGGTGACCCGCTTGGCGTAGCGGTAGCTCTCGCGGAACGCGATCTCCTCGACGAAGACATCGCGTTCCAGCGGGACCTCGCTCTTGGCCTTGGCTTCGAGCCAACGCTGCACGTTGGATGGACCCCCGTTGTAGCTGGCGTAGGCCATCGGCGCTTGGCCATGGAACTTCTTGAGAAGCTCGGCCACGTAGTAGCCGGCCAAATGGGCATTGGTGTCGATGTCGAACAACGTGTCGTCATCGAAGGAGCCGCCGGGCTCGACTTCACCGAGCCGCTCGGCGAGTTGCTGTGCGGTCCAGGGCATGATCTGCAGTGCGCCACGAGCACCCACTGGCGAGACGACAAATCGGCGGAAGCGCGACTCGGTGTACATCAGCGACCACATGTGGATGGGGTCGATCTCGAAGTGCCGAGCCTCTCGTTCGACAGCGGCCCGAAACGCGCGGGGGTGCCACCGAGCCTTGTACGCACCGTCGGCTGAGGTGCTGAGTTTGGCAAAACGATAGGGCTCGTCGAACCCACGCGCCAGCTCGCGGAACCCCGACGCAAGCGTCGCCGAGTCTTCCTTGCTGCGAAGCGTGCGCATGCCGTCGCGGGTGGGCCGAATCCGGGGATAGCTCCAATCGGGCTTCCACCCCAGACCGACCAGGAAGGACTCGTTGCGGACACCACCGGCCTTCTTGCCTCGCGTCTCATACGCCTGCACGGCAACCCGGAGCTCCCGTCGAGCCTCTTCGAGATAGCCCGCGTTATAAAGCTGTCGCGCACGACGAATCTCGGGCCACGCGTCGCCGAAGCTGCCGTCGAGTTCGGCGAGGGTCGCTGCAACCTCGGGGCGCGTGGGGTGAACGGGCTCGCCGCGGTTGGGCTCGAGGGAGGGCGCGGGAGGCACGGTCCGACCGGCGTCCAGCAAGCGCTGCCGGGCCATCAACGCGTAATACGATAGTGGAGAGTGATCGATGATCTCGGTGAGCATCGCCTCGCCCTCGAGCCGCGCCGAGGCGTCGGACCCCGCTAGCATCAGCTTGGCGCGAAAGTATCGAGCCCGGGTTCGGTCGGTCGAGTAGCGCTCGGCGGCCTCGAACCCCGCAATGGCTTCGTCGACTCGGCCCAAGCGCATCGGAAGCCACGCGTGCAGCCACACGCGGGTCTGACGGTTGCCAGCCGTCTCCTTTTCGTAACGCTTGAGGAATCCTTCCGCCCGCTCGTACTTGCCAGCGCGGACGGCCAACATCGTCGCGTCCCACAACGCGCTGATCCGCGACCACTTCTTCTTGCTCTTCGCAGCGTCGTCGTAGATCTGCAGCGCTTCGTCGTACATGGCACCGCGTTCGAGACAGCGCAGTAGACGGCCCCGCGTATCGATGGAGCCCGTGGCTTCGAAGGACGGTCGCAAGTCGTCGGCGCACTGGCCGAACTCCCGCTGCTTGTAGGCCGTGTACGCCCGCGAAGACCGGGCCTGGGTCCGCAACGACTTGGACGTGGTCGTATCGATCACATCGTCGAGGATCTCTCGGGACAGGTCGACCCACCGAAGACGTCGCGCAGACATCGCCCGATCGAGCTGCTCCGTGACCGACAGCGGCTTGGCGCGCACGCGGTCGAAGCGCTCGGCCAAGGACTCCAGTTCTTCCCAAGCTGCCTTTGCCTCCGGCTCACCCGCCCGTGCAATGTGCAGAGCCCGCAGTGAGACCGCCGCATCGGTGGGCTTGCCCGCACGAACCTGGGCCTGTGCCCGCTCGAGCTGAAGCCAACCGATGTCCGGGTGCTTGGGGTAGTCGCGGATGATCCGGTCGAGCGCTGAGACGGCCTTGCGTCCGGCGAGCACGGTCGACTTGGAGTCGGTGCCAACGATCGCCGCCATCGCTCGCGCCTCGAGAACCCGAACCTCGGCGTAGTTGCGGATCGGCGACATCTTGCGGACTTTGCCGAGCACCTTTGCGGCGTCCCGGCGCAGCGTGTCGGCGGCCTCTGGCTCCAGCCCATCGGCAGCAGCGAGCTGCGACCGAGCGAGTTCCATACCCAACGCGTCGGCGGGGAACGACTTGCGCAGATGCTTGTGGGACCACACCGGCTCGAGCGTGGCCACAGCCTCGGCGGGCTTGCTTGCAAGCCGAAGCGCCCGGCCCCGCAACGCTTCTACGCGGAACCATGTGTCGGAGCCCGTCTCGCCCGACTCCCCTTGGCACAGTTGAAGCGCTACCCCGACGTCACGGATCGCCAGCGCAGTCGCCGCTCCGTCGAGTCCGACCAATGGCGTCTCGGCGGACAGCGAAGGGTCACCAGAAGCGGCGTCTGTCGAGGACGGCTGCGATCCATCGGAGCCGGCCGGATTCGGGTCGGACGGACCGGATCCTTGGCCCCCGCGGACGAGTGAATCCTCGTGCGCATCGGAGGGACTGGGCGATGCCGTGAGCACCAAGCCCATCAGGGCCCAGAGCCCAAGGCTGCCTACACGCAGCTTCAGGGGGGTCCGGCCATCCATACTTCGTACTGTTTCACGGTAGCACCGCTCACCCAAATTGCATGTGATTCCCCTACGGTGCAGTTGCGCGCCCGTGGCATCCCGCCCCAAAATCGATGTCCGACAAAGTGAGACTGTTGTCAGTATCCTTCGGCATGGACTTCCGCGTGACCCGAAGTGCCCTCGCCGTTGTCGTCGCCCTGGCCGGGTGTGCGGACGACACGGAAGGCACCTCGGCCAATGGCGGCAGTGCGTCGTCTGGCTCGACGACGACCGACAGTTCCCCGCCCTCGACAGCATCCACCGGTTCGGCCACGACCCTATCCGGCTCCTCGACCACTGACCCGACCCCTGGCGAGGGCTCGACGTCGGGCGATGCGTCGTCGGAGTCGGGCGTCCAGGAGACCGACGGGCCCATGCAATGCGAACCAATCCCCACGTGCGAAGCACCGCTGCCCAACGCGGGGCCCGAGTTGGACTGGGAGCGGACACAGTCCTCGGTCCTCACCGCGTCCGGCTCCGAGCGGCACCGCGGGTACGACATGTTCTACAATCCCGACGAGTGGCAATGGGTCATGGCCAAGTTCGCCTACGGCCCCACCGACTGGGACCTGGCCGGTGAGCAAGTCGACCTGTTCCTGCTCGAGGGATGCGAAGGAGAGTTCGAGCCACTGGGTTCGGTGTTCACCACCGACGATGGTGACCACCCCACGATCCACGGGGTTGTCGACTCCGGAGGTTGGGTCTACTTCGAGCTGCCCGAGCCCCTCCCCCTGGGACGCCACCGGATCCACATGGTCGTGCGGGGCGACGGCTCCAGGGCCGATACGATCATCGAAGTGGTCGAGCCGGGGACCCCGATGTTTCTCTCGGACATCGACGGCACGCTGACGACGTTCGAGTTTGAGCGGTTCATCGACCTGCTCCTCGACACCGTCCCCGACATCAACGCGGGCGCGACGGATGCGTTCCAGCTCCTCGTGGACCTCGGATACCGGCCGATGTACTTGACCGCCCGACCCGAGTTCCTCGCCAAGCGGACCGATGAGTTCTTGGTCGAGCATGGGCTGCCCCCGGGGATCGTCCGAACGACGCAGTCGGCCACCGGAGCACTCGGCGACGACGCGGTCGCGTACAAGAGCGGTCAGCTCGCGGCGTTGGCCGACCGAGGACTCGTCCCCGCGTTCGCCTTCGGCAACACCGATTCGGACTCCGAAGCCTATGAATCCGCGGGCATCGAACTCGACCGTCGCTTCTTCGTGCAGTTCGACGACCCGTTGGGCGGACGGCGAATCGAGGACTACACAGAGCTGCTCAGCGAGTTCGGCCTGCTCGAGTCCGTCTGCGAGTAAGCCGGCCCAGGCGCCCGTACCGCCGAGCCCGGGTCCGGATTGGGGTTGACGCTCCTCGCGGCACCGGGATCGGAGGGCCGCACAAATCGACCACATGTCCTGTAATTTCAGGGGACTCCGGGCCACATATCCTGCGAGAGCCCCACCCGCTGCAAAACGGCAGGGCCGCGGTGCCCTGATCCCCCTAGAGCCGTCCCGGGCGGCAGCGCTACCCTCCGCGCCGTGAGTCTCAACCGTCCCCCGCACGAGCTGGTCGCGACCGTGATCGGCGCTGGCACGATGGGCGCCCAAATCGCGGCCCAGTTCGCCAACGCCGGCATCCGTACCCACCTGTTGGACATCGTTCCCAAGGGCGTCGACAAGGACGCCCCGGCGGCCACGCGCAACGCGTTTGCCCTGGGCGCGATGAAACAGATGCTCAAGAGCAAGCCGGCACCCTACATGCACAAGGGTTTCGCCGGCCGCATCACCGCGGGCAACATCGACGACGACCTCGAGACCGCCGTCGCCGAGTCCGACTTGATCCTCGAGGCCGTGATCGAGCGGCTCGACATCAAGAAGCCGCTGTTCGACCGCATCGCCAAGGCCGCACCCGAGCACGCCGTGCTCGCGACCAACACCTCGGGTCTGCCCGTGGGCTCGATCGCAGAGGACCTGCCCGAGGCCGCCCGCAAGCGCGTGGTGGGTATGCACTTCTTCAACCCCCCTCGGTACATGCACCTGCTCGAGGTCGTGAGCTCGGAGTACACCGACCCCGCCGTCGCTGCCGATCTGTCCACGTTCGGGGACCACGTGCTCGGCAAGGGCATCGTGCCCTGCCGGGACACCCCCAACTTCATCGGCAACCGGATCGGCATCGCCGAGATGCTGCTGACCTTCGGGACCACCTTTGAGGGTGGATACACGGTCGAAGAGGTCGACCTGCTCAACGGCAAGCTCATGTGCCGCCCCAAGATGGGCAGCTTCCGCCTGGGCGACCTCGTCGGCATCGACGTGGCTGCCCTGGTCATCGGCAACCTCAAGAAGGCCACCAGCAGCGACAAGTCGGCCGCCAACTACGACGAGATGCACGAGCAGATGGTCGTGCACCCCAAGATCGAGCAGATGTTCGAAAAGGGGATGAAGGGCGACAAGACCAAGCAGGGCTTCTACAAGAAGACCAAGGACGAAAAAGGCAAGCGCAAGGTCCTGGCCCTCGATCTGGGCACGCTCGAGTACCGGGACAAGGTCAAAGCCAAGTTCCCCGAGGTCGACAAGATCAAGAAGCAGTCCTGGCAGAAGCGCATCCACGATGCGATCCGCCTCGAGGGGCGCGCCGGCGACTTCCTGCGCAAGGTATACCTGCCGCTGTTTAACTACTCCGCCAACCGCCTCGGCGAGATCAGCGATGGTCCCAAGGAGATGGACGACGCGATGAAGTGGGGCTACGGCTGGGAGCAAGGCCCGTTTGCCATGTGGGACGCCGTCGGCGTCAAGTGGGCGGTCGAGCAGCTCGAAGGCATGGGCATCGAGGTCGCGCCTGCAGCCAAGGCTCTGCTGGCCGCCGGGGGTGACGACGCCACCTGGTACGCCGGTCCGCAAGCCGAGCGCACGATGTTCATCGCCGAGCGCAAGGCCCACGAGGCTGTGCCGCAGCCCGAAGGCATCCTCATCCTGTCCGCGCTCAAGGAGCAGGGCAAGGTCATCGAGAGCAACCCCTCCGCCAGCCTCGTCGACCTGGGCGACGGCATCGCGTGCGTGGAGTTCCACTCCAAGATGAACGCGCTCGATGACGGCATCGGCAACATGATGGTCAACGCGGTGACCGACGCTGAGAAGCGCGGCATCCGGGGTGTCGTCATCGGCAACAACGGCGAGAACTTCTGCGTCGGCGCCAACCTGTTCGCGATCCTGGCGCTCGCCGGGCAGAGCAAGTGGGACGAACTGGAGAAGGCGGTCAACGACCTGCAACAGGCGTTGATGACGGTGCGGCACAGCACCGTCCCAGTGGTGACCGCACCGCACGGTATGGCGCTCGGTGGCGGCTGCGAGACCGTGATGCACGGCAACGCCACCGTGGCCGCAGCCGAGAGCTACATCGGGCTGGTCGAGATCGGCGTCGGTGTGCTGCCGGCCGGGGGTGGCCTCAAGGAGATCGTCCGCCGCGCCAGCGAGTGGTCCGCCCAAGTGCCCGACGGCGACCCCTACCCCTGGGTTCGTCGTGGGTTCGAAGCCGCAGCCGCGGCCACTGTGGCCACGAGCGCCGACGAGGCGAAAGCCGGCGGTTTCATCGCCGCCGACCAGACCATCGTCTTCAACAAGAACCGCGTCATCGCCGAAGCCAAGAAGAAGGCGATCGGGTTGGCCGAGGCAGGGTTCGTGCCACCGGATCGCAACGCGCTGCTCAACGTCATCGGTGCATCGCGCGGCTCCAGCTTCCTGATGGGCGCGCAAACGTTCGCCTGGGGAGGCTACGCATCGGAGCACGACCAACTCGTCGCGCAGAAGATCGCCCACGTGCTCTCGGGCGGCATGGAGGCCACCGGCGCCCCCAAGACGGCGCAGGACATCCTCGACCTCGAGCGCGAGGCCTTCGTCAGCCTGTGCGGCACACAAAAGACGAAAGACCGCATGGCCGCCATGCTCTCGACCGGCAAACCTCTGCGGAACTAGCCGACAACGCGAACACGAAAGGAACCGAAGACCATGCCTCAATTCCAAGAAGCCGTTCTCGTTGCAACCCGTCGCACCGCCGTCGGCAAAGCCGGCAAAGGCGTCCTGCGAAACACGCGTCCCGATGATTTCTCCATCGAGATGCTCAAGACCGTCCTCGCCTCGCTCGGCGACAACTTCCCCAAGGAGATCGTCGACGACGTGGTCATGGGCTGCGCCATGCCCGAGGCCGAGCAAGGCCTCAACATCGCGCGCATGATCGGGCTGGGCGCAGGCTTGCCCGACTCCAGCTCCGCGATCACCATCAACCGCTTCTGCAGCTCCGGTTTGCAGGCGATCGCCACCGTGGCCGAGCGCGTCCAGCTGGGCGTGATCGACTGCGGAATCGGTGGCGGCGTCGAGTCGATGAGCATGGTGCCGATGGGCGGCAACAAGGCCTCGCTCAGCCTCGACCTCGTCAAGAACCACCCCGAGTACTACATCTCGATGGGGATCACCGCGGAGAACGTGGCGCAGCGGTTCGAGATCAGCCGCGAAGACCAAGACGCGTTCTCGATCGAGAGCCACAAGCGCGCGGTTGCAGCGATTGAAGCGGGCAAGTTCACCGACGAGATCGTCCCGATCACCACTGCTGAAGGCAAGACGCACCAGGTCGATGAAGGGCCCCGTGCCGATACCAGCATCGAGGCACTCGCCAAGCTGCGACCTGCCTTCCATGTGAAGGGGAGCGTCACCGCCGGAAACAGCTCGCAGATGAACGATGCCGCAGCGGCGTCGGTCGTGATGAGCAAAGCCAAGGCCGAAGAGCTTGGCCTCACCCCACTTGCCCGGTTCGTCGGCTTCGCCGTCGCTGGCGTCGCGCCGGACGTGATGGGCATCGGTCCGATCGAGGCCATTCCCAAGGTCCTCAAGCAGACCGGCCTCACGCTCGGCGACATCGACGTCTTCGAGCTCAACGAGGCGTTCGCGGCCCAGTCGCTGGCGGTCATCCGCAAGCTCGGGCTCGACATGGACAAGGTCAACCCCAGCGGCGGCGCGATCTCGCTCGGGCACCCCCTGGGGTGCACCGGAGCCAAGCTCACCGCCACAGCGGTCCACGAGCTGCACCGGCGTCAGGGCCGCTACGCGATGGTCACGATGTGTATCGGCGGCGGCATGGGTGCAGCCGGCATCTTCGAGCGAATGTAGCGGCACGCTCGCGCGTATCGCCCAAGAGGCCGCCTCCCCCGGCGGCCTTTTTTTGTGGGCGCTGGGGTGTGCGGTACCGCGCTCCGCTGAATCGTAGGACACTGCCTGCCGTCCCAACCGCGCACTCGCCATGCTCCGACCACGAATCTACGCTTCCGCCCTCCTGTCGATTCTCGCACTCCCGGCTGCTGGCTGCGACCAGGTGACCGACCTGTTGGAGAAAGGAGCCGAAGCTGTCGGCGAAGCGAGCAACGCGGCTGCCAATGCAGAGCTCACCGAGGACGACAAGCTCGGCATCAAACTGGACGGCTACATCGACTGCATCAACGGGCCCTCGTCGTCAATCCTCGACGCGGCCGATCGTTACGCCAGCTGGGTCGACATCGAAAAGGGTGTCACCGGGAAAGAGCGAAACGTCTACGGGATCTACGACCACGAACTCAACGCATCCTGTGTGGAGGGCATCGCAACCGCGAAGGCGTCCGAGCCCCATGACGAAGGACTCGAGAAGGCCGGCGACGCGTGGCTTGCGGCCTACAAAGCCGTGCAGCCGCTCATCCACGACGCTCACGAGTACTACGACCACGACGACTACAAAGACGACGGGTTCTCCAAGGGAAAGGAGATGCACGACCCGCTGGCCAAGGCGATCGCCACATTCCAAGACGCGGACCAGGCGCTGCGCAAGGCGGTCGGGGAACAGAACGACGCGCTTCAGGCCCGGCGTCTCGAACAACTCGAAAAGGACGAGGGTCGAAAGCTGCGCTTCCAACAGGCCAACGTCATGGCCCAGGCGAAGGCGCTCATGGCCGCCGGAGATGCGCCCACGCTCGACGCGCTCGATCTGGACCGCTTCGACAAGGCGCTCAAGACCTACGACGCTGCCCTCGAAGAAGCGGACAAGTACGTCAAAGCGAATGAGGCAGAAGCGGACACGGTGATGATGTTCGACTCGTTCATCGACACCGCGGAGAGCTACCTCAAGGCATCCAAGGAGCTGATGCGCCGCAAGCGCGACAACAAGGCCTTCACCAAGTCGGAGCTCCAGCGCCTCGGAGGCAGCGCCGGATGGATGGTCGAGGGCTCGCCAGACAAGGTCAGCCGCGCCTACAACGATCTCGTGAACCGCTCCAACGGGCTGAACTGGATGAGCTACAACCCGAATGGACGGCAGTAGGGTCGCCAAACCCAACGCCGCGTTTCTCGCGATCGACGTGGTTCGCCCGGGCCCTCGCTCCGCGGGCTGCTCAGGCTCCGCCGCGAGCGCGCGGCATCCAACGCGAGACCCGGCCGCGGGTTTCACCACAGGCTGCTAGAACCCTCCGTACGCGGTATCCTCCCGCCTCGTGACCGAAAACCCCGGCGAACACTCCGAGCCATCCGCCCCCTCCGGGCCGGGAACGGTCTCGGCTTCAACACGCACAGACGTGTCGGGGTCCACAGCTTGCCGAAATTCTCGCGACCAGCATTTGCCCGGCCTCGCCGGCTGCGAATGCCACCGCGCCTCGGACCGCGGCTGAACGCACCGCATGAGTGAAATCGAAATCGAACTCGACCTCGACTCCCTATCGCGCCAGTTCGAGCCCGTCGTTTGGCAACGCGGGCTCGAGGACGCCAAGGGTGGCGCTGTCGTGTCCTGCGTCGAGGCGGACGGCATGCGCGGCTGGTACACGGCCAAAGTCGGGATCAAGCGCACGCACACGGTCGAGTTCCAGCTCGCACGCACCGCTGTCCACGGCCAGTGCTCCTGCGACACCCGCTACGACTGCCGCCACCTCGCGGCAGCACTCCACACCCTCGCCGACGCCTCGCTCGCCAAGGAGGTCGCGACCCGCAAGGCCCTGATCGACTGGCTCGCACAGGCAGAGGCCGAGACGACCGACGGGCAGACCCGCATCCTGCCTCGGCTGCCGGTTCCCGAGCTGCCCGAACCTGCCGGGCGAGAGGTTCGGTACGTGATCGGGCTTCAGCGCGAGGGCGGATGGCGCGTTCGCATCGCCCCACGTGTCGGGCCCCTCCGGGAGGACGGCCGCAGCAAGCCCAGGACCGCTCGGCTGGTCGTCAGCTCCGCGCAAACCGTCATCCCCGCCGGAGTCCTGCGCGAAGACCTCGACCTGTGGCACGCCCTGCGCACGCTCGCCCCCAAGGACGACGAGACGCTCCCGCCGGGCGAGGGCGCGACCGCTCTGTTTCGGCGGTTCGTCGAAACCGGGCGTGTCCGATGGCAACGCTGGGGAGGGCCACCGCTACGCTGGACCGAGGCTCCCGAGACCAGCCAGACCCGCTGGCACCCCGCCCCCGATGGCACCCAGCACCTGCGGCTCACCGCCCAAAACCCCGAGCACGTCGCGCTTCCTCTCGACGCCCCGGTCTGGGTCGATCCGGCGAGCGGCGCGTGCGGCCTCATGGAGACCGCGCTCCCCCTGCGCCGCCTCCGTGCCGTGTACCAGTCGGCGGACATCCCCATCGACGTCGACCCCGGGGATGACCTCCGGGCGCGCGTCGAAGCGCTCGGCCTACCCATCCCACTGCTGGGAACCGTCGAATCGGGCTTCACACGGCTCACCCCGGTGTTGCACCTCCCCGACAGCCACAGCGACGGATGTCCGGTCATCGCATTTCGCTACGGCGAGGTCTCGGTCCCGCTTCAAGGCGGCGCCACAGACATCTGCGCGTGGGATGGCTCCGTTCTCCGCGTCAGCCCGCGCGACTCCGAGGCCGAGCGCTTCGCCCTGAGTTCGTGGGAAGACCTCGGCCTGCCCGCGCCCGCGAGCGACGGTTCTGCCGCCCTCGATGCGGACGGCTGGCTCACCTTGCTCGACATCCTGCCCGTGCTCGAGTCTCGGGGCTGGCAACGCACCGGTTCCGCCCCCGAGGCCCTCGCCCCAACCGAGCCCTCAGCTTGGTACGTCGACATCGACGAGGATCCGGACCCCGAGGGCTGGTTTTCCTTCGAGCTGGGTGTCGACGTCGAGGGGCCCGATGGGCCGCGCCGGGTCAACCTCCTCCCGGTTCTCCTCGACGCGATCGGAGCCGGACGCCTGCAACACGATCGCATCGTCGTGGGCGCCTCGGTCACGCTGCGTCTGGATGACGGCACCCTGCTGCGGGTTCCCGCCGAAAAGGTTCAGCGCTTGCTCGACGGCCTCGTGTCCATGACGGACGCGCGCGGCGGACCCAACCTGCGTCTGCGCGCATCCACCTACGACGCCGCCTGGCTGGCTCAGCTGGACGTCGATCGCTGGCAGGGCAACGACGCCCTCGCCACACTCGGCCAGACACTCGTCGACGGTGTCGGTCCAGACGACGCCGAGATCCCCGAGGGTTTCCGCGGCGAGCTACGGGACTACCAGCGTGTCGGCCTGGCCTGGATTCAGCTGCTGCGGCGCACCCACTGCGGTGGGGTCCTCGCCGATGACATGGGTCTGGGAAAGACCGTTCAGGTGCTCGCGCACCTGCTCGCCGAGCGCGAGTCCGGCCGCCTCGACCGTCCATGCCTGGTCGTCGCACCGGTCAGTGTGCTCGGGACTTGGGCCCAACAAGCCGCCCTGTTCACCCCTCAGCTGCGTGTTGGCATGGCCCACGGCCCCGATCGTGCCGAGACCGTCGACCGCATCCACGAGTTCGACGTGGTGCTGACAAGCTACGCGACCCTGCTGCGCGACGACATTCTTCGCGAGACGCAGTACCACGTGGTCGCGCTCGACGAGGCCCAGGCGATCAAGAACCCCCGCGCCAAGATCGCAGGCGCCACCCGAGCGATTCGCACCCGGCAGCGCCTCGCGCTCACCGGTACGCCGATCGAAAACAGCCTGCTCGAGCTGTGGTCGATCTTCCGCTTCGTCGCTCCGGGATTGCTCGGCTCGCAGGCCCAGTTCAGCCGGGCCTATGCGCGCCCCGCCGAACGTGGCGCGGCTGATGCTGTTGGGGGCCTACGCCGACGAGTCGCCCCCTTCCTGCTGCGGCGTACCAAGGACGCGGTGCTCGAGGAGCTTCCGCCCAAGACCGAGGTGGTCCGCAGCGTCGTGCTCAGTCCCCGCGAGCGCGAGATCTACGAGTCCGTTCGCCGCGTCGTCAGCGACGAGGTTCGCCAAGCGCTTCGGGCCAAGGGCCTGGGCCTCAGCCGCATCGTGGTCCTCGAGGCGTTGCTGCGACTGCGTCAGATCTGCTGCGACGCCCGTCTCGCCCCGCGAATCGACGATCCGCCGGAACAAGGGTCCAAGATCGAAGAGCTCATGTCCTTGCTCGAGCCGCTGCTCGCGTCGGGTCACCGGGTGCTGGTGTTCTCTCAGTTCACCAAAATGCTCGACCTCATCGCGGCCCGTCTGGACGCCAAGGCGCAGCCTCACTTGATGCTCACGGGTCGGACCCGCAAGCGCCAGCCGCTCGTCGATCGCTTCCAGGCCAAAGAGGTCCCGCTCATGCTCGTCTCGCTCAAGGCCGGCGGTACCGGGTTGAACCTGACCGCCGCGGACACGGTCATCCTCTACGACCCCTGGTGGAACCCTGCGGTCGAGCAGCAGGCCATCGACCGGACGCACCGCATCGGTCAGGAGCGCCCCGTCACCGTCTACCGGCTGGTCTGCGAGGGCAGCGTCGAGGAACGAATCCTCTCGCTGCAAGAGCACAAAAGAGCCTTGGCTCAGGCGGTCCAGGCCGACGCGGGTCGAACCGCCGGTCGCACCGGATTCAGCCTGTCCGAGGAAGACGTCGAGACCCTCCTCGCCCCCCTGCCCCGCCGGGGCGAAGAGGCTGAAGAAGAGGACGCGTGAGGTCCTAAAACCGCACGCCGGCAGCGAAGCCGGGCCACACCCGGACCCGGACGTCGTGGTCTTCGTACCGACCCGAGACCCAGCCGTAGCCGGGTCGGTCGATCCCGCGGTCCGCATCGTCGACCAACGCGGTGAGCGTGGGGCCTCCCCACACCGTAAACCGGTCGGCGAAGCTGTAGTTCAGCAGCATGCGAAAGCGACTCATGCTTCCCACCGGACCGGCCCATTGCAGGGAGTCCGTGACGATGAAGCCGCCCAGGTCGAGGTCCATCGAGAGCCGCTTGCCCATGGGGATGTGGCCGCCCCAACCCAGCCCAGCTTCCCAGGCTCGCCCGGCGCCCTCGGAGGTCGACAGACGACCATCCTCGAGGCGTCCCAGGGGCTGCAGCCCAACGGAGGCGAACATGTACGTGTACTTGGCCGGAAGGCGAAACCCGAGGTTGATCATCGCGGTGTCGCTGGTGAAGACCTCGGGATGAAAGCCCCCTTTTCGCGTGACGGGGATCAGCGCGAAGGAGGCGTCGGCTTCATCGGCGACGTTGACCAGGCCGAACTGCACCCCGCGAACCGTTCCCGCGGCGTTGACCATCCCGAACTGGGCGCCTCGGACCTCTGTGGCCCAGTTGAATCCGTGGCTCGCCTGGACCCCGCGCAGGTCTTGGGCCGTGTTGAAGAACAACGAGGCCTGCACGCCTTCCATCTCGCCACGGTTGATGTTCCCGAACTGCCCCGCAGCGACGCCTTCCATGGACTCGGTCACGACCGTGATCCCGCCCGCCGCGGTCAGCCCCTCGACGCGGGCCGCACGGGTCCACAGCAGGCCGAGCGACACGTTGTTTCGGACTCGCTCGCCCTTGTGCTTGGCGTTGAGTGAGACCGACGGAAACAACCCAATGTTGAACGGGACGTCCTTGTACTCGGAGGCCTCGGGGGTGGCCGCGTCGGTGCTGGGTTCCGGCGCGGTGCCGGCCTCGGTCTCATCCCCCGCCTCTTCGACCGGTGGTGGGTCAGCCACCTGTTCTGCCGATTCGGGCGCCTCCTCGGGCGCCTCCGCAGCTCCACTCGAAGCGTCTTGTTCCACAGGCGACTCGCCCTCGGGGGCGGTCTCGGGCGCAGCGACCTCGGCAGTGGGGGCAGGTGCGGGCGCGGGTGCGGGCGCGGCCACCGGAGCTTCCGCCGCAGGTGGCGCGGCCGGGGACGGAGCGACAGGAGCGGCGAGGAACGAAGCGAGAAGGAGGGTCGCGTTGGCCATCGTAGAGTTCAACACCGTGGCACGGGCGGGGTGTCACCCCGCCGATCAGAAACGCAGTCCCGCGATGAAGCCCGGCCACATGCGAGCACGGAAGCTGCCTTCGTGGACGGTGTTGGCCCAGCCATATCCGGGGCGCACGGTGTCCCGCGTGGTGCCATCGATCCGGTCGGCCATGAACGAGACCGTCGGGCCGCCGAACACGGAGAGTCGGTCGTAGGGCTGCCACCCCACCATGACTCGGAGCTTGGACATCACGCCCAGCGGCACGCGGAACCCGACCCCATTGACCACACCGAGGGACGCCAGGTCCACGTCGAGGAACAGTCGATGAGCGAGCGGATTGTGCACACCAAACGCCAAGCCAAACGTCCACGCTTCCCCGGTGCCCATGGGGTGCAGGCCCATGATCATTTCCGAGTAGGTCCGCTTCGCGGGGAACCGCAGTGCGACTTCGACCAGCCCCGTGTCACTCGTTGAGATGCTGGGGCGGACACCAAACTCCCGGGTGCCCGAAAACAGCGCGACCTGGGCATCCGCCGAGTCCGCAAACGCGAACAGACCCACCTGGAGACCGTTCACCTGGCGGCCAACGTTGAACAGCCCAACCTGCGCCCCGCGGAGGTCACGGCCGAAGTTCACGACACCGACCTGCCCACCAAGCATGGAGTTGGCGTGGTTGTAGACGGACAGCTGGGCCCCGCGCATCGACCCGGCGATGTTGGCCCCGTAGCTCAGCTGTGCGCCGTCGACCTTGCCCGGCGCGATGTTGGCCAACAACGACAGCTGGGCCCCCTCGACCCGGTCGCGGACGTGAGAGCCGCCCAGCGACATCGCGACGCCGTGGACCGCCCCGCTGCGCCCCCACAGCAGCGAGATCGACGCCGTGTTGCGAATCTCAGTATCCCGGATGTTCTTCGTCTTCGCGAGCTGCCCGTTGAGGGAGAGCGGCGGGAACGCCCCGATGTCGAAGGCGAGTTCTTCGTACTTCGTCGCTCCGCGAGTCGTCGTTGTCTCGCGCTCGATCTCCCGCATTTCCGAGGCGGCCAGCACCACCCGCCCACGGGCTCGAACGTCCTTGTTGGCTCGGCGCAAGGTGGTGCCGTCGTCGACAGTGACCTGATACAGGCCCGGCTCCAAAGCGAGCAAGACCGCTGCGCTCCCCGCAGGCTTGTACAGCTCTGCGGCGAGTTCACCTCCGGCCCGCCGTACGAACACCCGACCACCGATCTCCGACGAGAGCTCGAGTCGTGCGGTGTTGTGCCGAAGGTCGGTGAGCACCAAGTCACCGGACCCGGTGAGATTGATGTCGTAGGCGGCGTGTTGCGCTCCACCACGGCTGGCCTCGGTTTGCGCGAGCGTCTCGTCGAACGCGAACTCGTACGCCTCGTTGAGGGTGACCTGCTTGTCCCCATCGGCATCGGCCGCGCCGCGCAGTCCCGTGGTGAAGTAGTGGGTGAAATACGAGCCTCCCACCCGGTCGGACTCCTGCGCGGTCTCGTCGGCCGAGCTGGAGGTCAGGAACGCGTGGCCTTTGACATCCGCCGAGGCCCCCACGAGAAACGGTGCACGTTTCTTCCCGCCCTTGAGTCGCGTGAACGCTCCGGACGCGCACGAATCGAGAATCGCGAGGCGAACATCCGCCGGCACCGCGTCGATCGCCTTTCGAAGCGCGCGGTACTCCATCCGCTCCGAGCCCAGCAGCAACCCGCGCTCGTCCGAGTGCCCCGAGTAGTAGAAGAAGAACTGGACGTTGGCACCGCTGTCGCGGGCCGCCCGAATCCGCTTGGAGAGCCGCTGAACCTCGGAGAGCAGCTTCTCGCGGGTCGGGTCCTGCAGCAGGCTGCGATCGCCATCTTGCAAGCCCCCGATCTCCACGAGAACCTTCGCAACCGCGTTCGCATCATCAACCGCATAACGCAGCACCACACGCTCCGCCCCGCCGTCGTTCGCCCCAACCACGAGCGCGAACCGGCGAACCTCGCCGACCTGCGCAGTCTCTTCTTTCTTCGCCGCCCACGCAGCGCGAGGCCACGACCCGGCCGCGGCAAGCGCGACCGCCCAAAACACCACCAGAATCCAGGCTCTGACGCGGTAAGGAGAAGCGGAGTTCATCGGGACTTTCGCAGCAGAAACGAGGACTGGCCTAGTTCCGCGGGTAAGGGTAGCGGCTCGTACCGAGATGCAACGATCCCATCTGCGGCCAGCGCGTGCGCAGCCTCTAACACCGAACTCGGATCGAGTGAAACCCGTGCGCCGGTCACGAAAAAGAAGCGTTCAAAGCCCGGCGCGTCGTCGAGCTCGAAGGCGTGGGGCAGCGGAGTCTCCCCCCGCGCCTTAATCCGGGGCACCTCATGTGCAGCTCTGGGATGGTGAAGCGTGACCGCCCCGCGTCCATCCACCGAGACGACAACTCCGAAGCGATTCCCCGCCGCGATGTAGCTCACCTGGACCACGTCCCCCGACCGCACCTGCGCCCCGACCTGGAGCCGGTTCACCGAGTCGCCCGCGCGACGGTCGATCTCGAGATGCGGGACCAGGCCCCGTGCTGGCTGGCGTGCGACGAACTGCGGATCTGCGAGGCAGCGCCAAGGCTCCCCCAGCGCAAGGAGCGCAAGGCTCAGGAGGATCGCCTCGAAGAGGAATGCCGCGGGGCGATGGGCCATCAACGCTCTTCAACACCGCGGCGTGTGCCAGGTGTCACCCAAAAAAACTCGGGACACTTGCCGGGCTCGTCGGTGTTGTAATCAGCGGGCGTGGCCTTGGACGTCACATCGCTCTATCGGAAGTACGGCCCAATGGTGCTCCGCCGTTGCAAGACGATCCTGAAAGATGAGGAAGAAGCGTTGGATGCCATGCAAGACGTGTTCGTTCAGATCGTGCGACGGGCGGACCAGCTCCACGACCGCGGGACATCCTCTCTGCTCTACACAACCGCGACTCGGGTCTGCCTGAACCGGCTCCGTTCGCACCGGCGGCGTCCGCAGGACCCTGCGACGGATCGGCTGATGCAGATCGCCGATGCCGCCGAGGCCGTCGACCAAAGCCACGCACGCTCGGTGCTCGGCCGCCTGTTCCGAGACGAACCCGAGTCGACCGCCACGATCGCCGCGCTCCACCTGCATGACGGACTCACCCTCGAGCAGACCGCCGACGCCGTCGGGATGTCGGTGTCCGGCGTTCGCAAGCGACTACGAAAGCTCAAGTCGAGCCTCGGTGCGTTGGAGGCCACAGCACCATGACCCGTGTACCCGACCTTCTCGTCGAGCAACTCGCGCTCGGCGAACTCTCCGAGGACCAGGCGAGTTCCGTCCGGGCCCGTCTCGAGGCGGCCGGAGACCCTCGTTTGGAGCGATTGAAGGCCTCGAATGAGGAGCTTCTGACCGCGCACCCGCCCGAGGTCATCGCACGACGGATCCAAGCCCGGATCGATGCCCTGGAGCCCGAGCCCACCGCCGGCTTCGCATGGCCGGTGTGGGCCGCCGCCGGTGGCCTGGCTGCTGCCGCCGCCGCATTGTTGGTTTGGACACTCGGACCAGGGTCCGACCCCGCTGCCCCCGTCCCCGGCACCCAAGTCGCCGTCGCCGACCCGCCCGCCACAGAGCGCATCAAGGGGGACGCGGCGATCGTGCTCGAGCGCAAACTCGGAACCCGGGCCGAGCCCCTTCTCTCGGAGTCGAGAGTTTCCCCCGGGGACACCGTCCAGGTCTCCTATCGATCGGGCGGCTGGACGCACGGCGTGCTGGTCTCCCTCGACGGCGCCGGCGCCGTGACCCTCCACTTCCCCCCGCAGGCGGGGGACTCCACCGCACTCCAGTCCGGGGGGACGGCCGTGCTCCACGCGTTCGAACTCGACGACGCACCGGGTTTTGAGCGGTTTTTCTTCTTCACCGCCAACCGCCCGCTCGACGCTGAGACCATCGTGAAGCACGTGGAGTCGATGGGTCGCGCACCCGACCCGGCCCATGCACCGGTCGACGCGGCCCCGGCGGAAGCGGTCGTCGACGTGCCCCTGGTCCGGACATCCGCCGCCGATCCCGCCCCACAATAGGCCGGGAATGGCGCTCGGTTTCCGGTCGGCCGTCTACTTTGCGCCATGCAATGTATCCAAGCATGCGGATTTTTCATTCGAAGTAACCCAATAATGGGGGACAGGCCCCCCGGCTGACTCAGGATGCGACGAACTGGCGCTCTTGTGGGGGGGTTACCCCCATCATGGATCCCCGCACCACAGTTCAGGCTCATCCGGTCGCCCGCAGAGGTGGCCGCTCACGGGCCGCAGGCGTGCCCGAGGCGATCGAGCGTGAGGTGCAGCCGGAGAAGCCCCGCAGGAGAATGTTCGACCCCTTGTCGCCTTCGACCTGCGTCGGTCGGTACGTCGTGCAAAACGTCCTCGGGCGCGGAGGCATGGGGGTGGTCTACGGTGCGGTCGACCCGACGCTCGGACGACGCGTTGCCGTCAAACTCGTTCGCAGTGGCCGCCCGAGCACCCGCTACCGAGAACGGCTTCAACGCGAGGCACTCGCGCTGGCTCGAGTCTGCCATCCCAACATCGTCACCCTCTTCGACATTGGCACGACAACCCACGGGACGTTCGTCGCGATGGAGTACGTCCGCGGAATCGACCTTCGCAAGTGGTTGCGGGTCACGCCACGCAGCGTCGAGGAAGTCCTTCAGGTCTTCACCGCGGCTGGCGAAGGCCTGGCCGCAGCACATGCCGCCGGACTGGTGCACCGCGACTTCAAGCCGACCAACGTCATGGTCACTCCGGACCGGCGCGTGAAGGTGCTCGACTTCGGCTTGGCTCGCGCCTCCCCGAGCCAGGACCCGTGGCTCGGGTCGACAGACAGCTCAATCCTGGCCCGCCGCATGACCCGTGCGGACACCGTCGTGGGCACGACCGGCTACATGCCGCCCGAGCAACTGCTCGGTCGCGAGGTCAGCCCCGCGAGCGATCAGTTCGCGTTCTGCGTCGCGCTGTACGAGGCATTGCACGGCGCTCGCCCCTTCCCCGGCAAGACCCCGATCGAACAAGCCCGCAGCTACGCGGCGGGAACTCGAACCGAGGTGCAGATCCGACGCGACGTTCCTCCGCGTGTCCGAGCAGCCCTCGAGCGTGGCATGGAGCTCGAGCCTCACCTGCGATTCCGGGGCATGGCCGAGTTGCTCGAGGCACTGGGTCCGCCTCCGCCCCCCTCGCGCCGACGCCGAGGACTCCTGCTCGCCGCCGCCCTCCTGGCCACTGCGGTGATGTCATCGGCGGTGACCAGCTGGCTTGCGCCCGATGAGGCGCAGGCGTGCTTGCGTCGTTGAGATTCGGCCGTCCCCCGGACAGACAACCCCTGCGCGCCGCGTCGCAACGATGGCTCGTCGAGCCAATGTGTCTGTGGCCGGCGTCGTCGGTTGACACTCTTGCCGGGGTGGCCGGAGACTCGGCGCGATGCGTACGCTGCTCCTCGCCCTCACGGTTGCAGTCGCCGCATGCTCGGCGTCCAGACCCACGGCACCCGCCCCCATCCCCCCGGCACCGCTGAACCCCGTCGATGGGAATCCCGAGCCAGACGTCCAGGAGATACGGCGGTGGCTCCAAGAGTTCGGCCTGCAGCTGTCCGATGCACCTCTGCCGATCGTGAAGGTCAGCGAAGCGGACGCCCTGGCCGAACTCGGTGAGACGGGGGACAGAATGTGGCCCGAGGTCCGGGTCGAGCAGCTTCGCGCGCTGATGTGGATCCTGCTCGGGGACGTGGCACGAAACGCCGATACCGGGCTCATCCGCACCGGGCTCAGAGCCGGAAGCAGCCAGAACGCCCTCGCCTACTACCGCCCCGAACGTATCGCGTTGATCGACAAGGAAGCGATGGACATGAGTCCTCGGGACTTCATCCTCACCCACGAGGTCGTCCATGCCTATCAGGACCAACTGCTCGGCGGGCAGCTGTTCGAACGCCTGGCCAACACCGCGACGATCGATGCTCTCAGCGCCCAGCAGCTCACCGTCGAGGGCCACGCAACCTTCGTCGGCACCGCTGCATTCATGGGCTCCCGCGGAGTCACACCCGACCAGCTCACCCCTTCGCTGTTCGACGCAGGGTCAGGCAAGATCGTGGCGCCCGGATCGAGCGCGCTGTACGGCCGAGGCGCGATCGCGATGCTCGTCGCATTCGAGCGCGGCGGGCAGCGTGCGATCGACGAGCTTCTACTCTCGCCACCTGTCACCAGCGAACAGATGCTCCACCCCAGCAAGCTGGGCAGAGACGCTCCCACCCCCATTGCCTCGCCGCAACTCCCCGGACACGACCCCATCTGGGTCGGCTCGATCGGAGAGTTCACGATGCAGAACATGCTGGCCGTCAAGATCCCCGACCGGCATCAGGTCATCCTCGCCACGACCGGCTGGGACGGCGACGCCATCGCGCGGTTCGAGCTTCCCCAGGGACCGGCCGTCGTATGGAGAACCGTCTGGGACCGCCCTGAAGATGCCGCCCAGTTCGTCGACGCCATCCACGGCATCGAATCCATCTCGCCGAGCATCGCGTTGGTCGTCCACGGCCGTGGTGTCGACGTCGCCGTGATGGCACCACCGGCGACGGTCGAGGACTCCCGAGCACTGGCGAAGCAGCTCCAACCATTGCACCTGGGCGTTTCCGACGGAGCCGCTTCGACACGCCAGGCCGAGCAGGACTACGTCACCCAGGCCTCGAACGCGGTCCGGGTCATCGACGGCGGAGCGGTCTGGCGAGACAGCGAAACATCCATCCCGATCCCGCCGGGGTGGAACCTCGTCGCCGTTCATGGGGTTCCCGTGCTCCGGGGCCCCATGGTCGAGAACTTCGCCGACAACATTCTCGTCGATGTCTCCCCCAACCTTCTGGGGTTCACCTTGGAAGCCGTCGAGGTCGAGACGCTTCGTCTGTTCGAGGATGTGCTTCAGTCCCAGGTTCTCGCCCACGGCCCTCGGGCCCTCGGCGGCCGCAAGGCATGGGTCGTCGAGACGCTAGGCCACGAGACCGGGTCGAGCGTCGTCTTGCACCAAATCCGGGCCGTGTTCTTCACCGCGACACACCGCGTGCTGGTGACCGCCACGGCCAAGCCCGAACGGTGGACGGAGTTGGCCCCAGTGTTCGAGTCCGTCCTCGCCGGCCTCGAGCCAACCCCCCGTTGACAGCCACCGGCCAGGCCCCGACTCTCAAGCCGATGCGACGCCTCCTCTTCGCGGCTGCCCTCTGCCAGGGCGCCTGCTCCAGCGCCACAACCCCTGCCGACGGTCCGACGCCTTCGGAGGCTCCCACGGCAACCGCTGCGCCACTCCCCGACCGTGACCCCGCGCTTGCCAAGCGCATGATCGAGGACGAAGGGGGGATCTTGCTGGACGTCCGCACCCCCGAAGAGTTCGAGGAAGGCCACCTCGAGGGTGCCGTGAACCTGTCCCACGACAAGATCGAGGCCCAGATGTCCGAACTCGACGCGCTGACCGGCGGCGACAAGTCCAAGCCGATCGTCACCTACTGCGGCTCAGGGAAACGGGCCGGAAAAGCCCGGAAGACGCTCGAAGACGCTGGGTACACAAACGTCACCAACGTCGGTGGAATGACCGACTATCCAGCGCAGTAGTCCCGCGGGCGCAGCCGTGGCATCATGGCGGCGCCGCAGAGCGATGCAAGAGCAGCCGCAACCTCATTGCCCCAACTGTGGTGCCCCCGCCCCCTTCCGGGGCACAGCCGTCTCGCTCGTGTGCGAGTACTGCAACTCCACGATCGTCCGGCAAGGCGTCGACATCAAACTGATCGGCCAGGTCTCAGCCCTGGTCGACAATGGCTCGCCGATTGTCCTCGGCAGTCGCGGCCGATTCAAAGGGACTCCGTTCGAGGTCGCAGGTCGGCTGCAGGTCGAGCACGGCCGAGGCTCGTGGAACGAGTGGTTCATCAACTTGGCCGACGGCAACTCCGGCTGGCTCGCCGACGCGATGGGCCAGTTCGCGATCGTGCTTCCCAAGAACCGGCAAGTGGTGGCCGGACGCGTTCCGCCCTACGCCAACGTCTCGGTCAACAGCACCATCGTCATCGACGGCATTCCCGCCGTCGTCGTCGACCGCCGCGCTGCCAGCTACAAGGGCGCCGAGGGCATTCTCCCCTTCGAAGCCGAGCCCGGCATGCTCTTTCACGGCGTCGACTTGCGCGGTCACAAGGGTGAGTTTTTCTCGCTCGACTACGGCACCGACCCCAACCACAACAGTCCCCTCCCCTACATCGGCGAGGCCATCACGCTTGCCGATGTCGGCCTGCACCCGCTGCGTCCCTTCAAGGGTTGGCGTCGACCTGCACCCGCCGGCGCGCCCTCCCCCCAAGGCTGACCGACTTCCATGGCTGCCCAAGCACCCAGCGCTCCCCGCAAGCTCTTCCGCGAAGAGGCCCAGACGGGCGCCATCAACTGCCCGTCGTGTGGTGGCCCGATCGAGCTGCACGGATTCGGTGCCGTCGAGCAGGTCAACTGCCCGTACTGCGGCAGCGAGCTGGCCCCGCAGGACAGCGGCGACCTGCAGATCGTGCAAGCGGCTCAGCGGGCACGTCGGGAGTCCGCCCTGCCCCTGCACGCCCGCGGCAGCTTCCCCCCCTCCGAGGGCAAGTCCAAGCCCGAAGAATTCGAGATCATCGGCATCATGTGGCGGGAGTGCCGGGTCGACGGCGTCGTCTACCCCTGGCAAGAGTTCCTGCTCTACAACCCGTACATCGGGTACCGCTACCTCATGTTCACCATGACCGACGGCTCGTGGGCCATCGGTCAGACCCTCGACGGCGCCCCCCAGCTCGAGACCGGCTTTGGGCACCGCAAGGTCACCTTCGCCAAAGAGAAGTTCAAGCACTTCCAGACCTCGGTCGCGATCGTCAGCTACGTCGAGGGCGAGTTCCCCTGGCAGGCCCGGGTCGGCGACCAAGCCGTCACGCACGACTTCGTCAAGCCGCCGTTCTCGATGTCGATCGAGGAGGCCGCCACCGAAGCCGGCCAGGACGTCAACTTCACCAAGATGCGCCACATCGACGGTGCCGAGGTCTGGAAGGCGTTCAAACTTCCCGGAACCCCGCCGCGCACCTCGGGCGTGGCCATGATCCAACCCAACCCGTACCAGCAGAACCGGGCGCTGACCTGGATCCTGCTCGCCGCCATGTTGGTCGCGTGGCTCATCGCGTCCATCATGTACGTCGATGGCCGGAGCAACGAAGTTGTCGTCTCCGAGTCCAACCTCAGCGTCACGGACACGATCAGCGAAGAGGTCGAGATCGGGACCCAGGGCGAGCTGACCACCGTCGAGTTCGACTTCAAGGCCAGCGGGCTGTCCAACGCCTGGGCCTACGCCGAGGTGATGCTCATCTCGCAGGAGTCCGAGAACGCGGTGGGCTTTGGTGCCACCGCCGAGGAGTGGCACGGGGTCTCGGGCGGCGAGTCATGGCGCGAAGGAGACCAGTCTCCCTCCGTCACCGTCGGCAAGATCCCCGGTGGCAAGTACACCCTGCAGATCACCCCAAGCGCGGGCCAACAAGCAGCAGGCTCCGTCGCACCAGCGGGCTTGAAGCTGGGCTACACCCTGCGCCAGAATGTCGTGCTGGGTCGGTACATCGTCCTGCCCTTCTTCATCATCTTCGGCTTCCCCATCTTCTTCTGGCTGCTGGGTCGTCTCTACGAGGGCCGACGGTGGTCCAACAGTGACTACGTCAGCTCCTCCGACGGCTGAAGGACAGCACCATGATTCGAAACATCATCTACGCCGTGTGTGGCTTCGGTTCGCTGGGAATGCTGCTGTTCGCGGCGCCCAGCGGCGCTCTTTTGACCGGCACCCCCCAGACGGGCAAGGTCACCACAGACACCAGCGACAAAAACGGCAGCGGCAGGCGTACGATTCGCGGCGGTCCGGCCTTCATTTGGCTCGGCGGCGGTTACCAAGGAGGCAAATGACATGGCACCCCAGTTCAACTCGATCCTCGTCGCTCAGATGCTCGACGTCCCTCAGCTCCTCGGCGCGCTGATCTACTCGCTCATCGGCATCGGCCTGTTCGGCCTCGCGTTCTTCATCATCGTGAAGGTGGCGCCGTTCTCGATCCGCAAGGAGATCGAGGAGGACCAGAACACCTCGCTGGGCATCATCATCGGCTCGGTGATCATCGGCATCGCGCTGATCATCAGCTCGGCCGTCCAGGGCTGAGCCCGCCGGGCTCTCGCCATTGGTCTTTGGGAGCCCGCGCGCCGTGGCCGATTCCGACGACGACGCACCGGCTTCCTCTGGCGAAGACGCTGGGGCTTCCAAGACCTCCGGTCCGTCGGTGGCCGCGCCTGCCGAGTATGGGCCTGCGGCTCCCTCTGCGCCGCCGATCAAGCCGCGCTTCATCCTGCTCTCGGTCCTCGTCGTCGCGACGTGTGGGCTGGTCTATGAGCTGATCTGCGCGACGATGGCGTCATACCTGCTGGGCGACTCGGTCACCCAGTGGAGCCTGGTCATCGGCGTGTATCTCAGCGCCATGGGCGTGGGCTCGTGGCTGAGCAAGTACGTCGAGCGCGACGTGCATGCGCGGTTCATTCAGATCCAGCTGATCATCGCGCTCGTCGGCGGGTTCTCGGCCGCGGCGTTGTTTTTGGGGTTTGCGTGGCTGGCTTCGGTGCGGCCGCTGCTGTTTGGGATCCTGTTCACGATCGGCACGATGGTGGGCCTGGAGATTCCGCTGCTGATGCGGATCCTGGCCGGGGAGGAGGACGAGGCTCGGCCTGCGTCGCTCAAGGACCTGGTGGCCCGGGTGCTGGCGTTTGACTACCTGGGGTCGCTGGCGGCGAGCGTGTTGTTTCCGCTGGCGCTGCTGCCCTACCTGGGGTTGGTGCGGACGAGCCTGTTCTTTGGGCTGCTCAATGGGGGGATTGCGGTGTGGTCGGCGGTGTCGTTTGCCTCGGCGCTGAAGCGGCCGCGGTGGATGCAGACGCAGGCCGCGGTGGTCGTTGTGCTGCTGGGCGCGGGGTTCACGATGGGTCCGCAGCTGGAGGAGTTTGGGGAGTCGCAGCTGTATGACTTCCCGGTGATCTTCTCGAAGAAGACGCCGTATCAGCGGCTGACGATCACGCGGTGGCAAAGCGACATCCGGTTGTTCATCGACGGCAACCTGCAGTTCTCGAGCACGGATGAGCACCGGTACCACGAGGCGCTGGTGCACCCGGCCACGAGCATGGCGGCGCACAACGGGCCGATTCATGCGGTGGTGCTCGGCGGCGGTGATGGGCTGGGGATCCGGGAGGTGCTCAAGCATCCGCAGATCGAGCGCATCGATCTGGTGGACCTGGACCCCACGATGACGCAGCTGTTTGGGACGCACCCGGTGCTCTCGGGGCTCAACGACCAGGCGTTCTCGGATCCGCGGGTGCATGTGCACAACGCGGATGCGATGGAGTGGCTGCTGGCGCGGCGGCGGGAGGGCAAGGCTGGGTTTGATCTGGCGATTGTGGACCTGCCGGACCCGAACAACTTCTCGCTGGGCAAGCTGTATACGCGGGCGTTTTATCGACTGCTGCGGAGCAATCTGAAGCCTGGGGGGGTTGGCGTGGTGCAGGCAACGTCGCCGTATCTGGCACCGCGCTCGTATTGGTGCGTGGTCGATACGCTGAAGGCGGCGGACTTGAATCCGGTGCCGTATCACGCGTTGGTGCCGAGCTTTGGGGACTGGGGGTTTGCGTTGATCAGCCCGCAGAAGATCGAGGCGCCGCGGGAGCTACCGCCGGAGATTGAGATGAAGTTTCTGAGCGACGAGATACTGCCGACGCTGTTTGTGTTTCCGGCGGATCAGCAGCCGCTGGATGTGGAGATCAATCGGCTCAATGACCAGATGCTGGTTCATTATTATGAGGCGGATCTGAAGAACCCGATCGTGCAGCGGCCGCGTCCATGAGCATCAAGCGGCGCAGCGTGTTGGCGGGGATGGCTGCGTCTGCGGTGGCCACGGGGTGCGAGCGGGGGGCGAAGCGCGAGCCGGTGTCGCTGAAGTTCGTGGGGCAGAGTCCGGAGCGTGGGCACATGCTGCGGATGGGGAAGCCTGCGGAGGCGGCGTCGGAGCGGGTGAAGGTGAACACGCTGATCGTGGGCGCGGGAGCTGCGGGGACGGCTGCGGCGTGGCGACTGCATCGGGCGGGGATGGAGGACTACCTGGTGGTCGAACTCGAGGATTCGGGCGGCGGCACGGCGGCTTCGGGGCAGAGTGCTCGGTCGAAGTATCCGATGGGGGCGCACTATCTGCCGAGTCCGCACCCGGACTTCGAGCTGATGCACTTGTTGCTGCGCGAGGTCGGGGTGGAGTTTGGGACCGACGCTGCGGGGCGAGCGGAGTATGACCCGAGCATTGTGTGTCGGGCTCCGGTGGAGCGGCATCGGTACAAGGGACAATGGTTCGAGGGGCTGTACCCGGGGATGGGACAGACGCCCGAGGAAGCCGCGCAGTGGGACCGTTGGTGGGACCACCTGCGGGAGCTGGAGAAGACGCGGGGGTCGGACGGGCGCCGGTTGTTTGATCTGCCGGTGGAACGCAGCAGTGTGGATCGGCGGGAGCTGGATGCGCTGTCGATGGATGCGTATCTGCGGAAGCACGGGTTTGAGAGTTGGCGGCTGCGGTGGGCTGTGGACTATGCGTGCCGGGATGACTATGGGACGCGGTTAGAAGACACGTCGGCGTTTGCGGGGCTGCATCACTATCTGTGCCGCGGGTTGGAAGAGACGCATGAGCGGGTGACGCTGATGTGGCCCGGCGGTAATGGAGAGTTGGTTGCGAAGGTTGCGGACGCGGCGGAGCTGGATCCGCGGCGTCGGACGGGGCTGATCGTGTTTGATATCGACGCGAGCGCTGGGGTGGCGCATGCGTGGGACTTTGCGAAGAAGTCGGTGGTGGAGATTTCGGCGCAGAGCATCATCTGGGCCGCGCCACGGTTTGTGCTGCGGCATGTGGTGGCGAGCGACCCACTGCCTCGGGGGGCGCTGACGTACACGCCGTGGTTGGTGGCGAACGTGGCGGTCGACAAGCGTCCGGGCGGGATTGGGGCGCCGCTGGCTTGGGACAACGTGGACGTGGAGGCTTCGCACCTCGGGTACGTGGTCTCGACGCACGGGGAGTCGCTGGTGGATGCGGAAACGAAGCGCGGGAGCGTGCTGTCGTTTTACGACGCGTATGTGGCGACCGCGGAGCGCGGGCTGGAGGCTGGGCGCGGGGCGTTGTTGGGGGCTTCGTTGGAGAAGCTGGCCAGTGGGGTGACCGCGGGGTTGGAGGGGATGCATCCGGGGATCGGGGAGACGATTCGGAGCATGGAGTTTGCTCGGTGGGGGCACGCGATGATCCGGCCGGTGCCGGGGTTGTTGTTTGGGGACGGGTTGGGGTTGGCGAGGAGGAGCGTGGGTGTGGTGATTCCTTGTGCGACGGATGTGGGTGGGGTGCCGTTGTTTGAGCAGGCGTTTTGTAATGGGGTGTCGGCGGCGGAGGAGGCGTTGGGGGTGGCGGACGGGCGGGTGGAGTCAGTGCTTGATAAAAGCGGTTAGCCGACATAACCATTGTTATCGGAGGTGTTGCCACGGGTGGGTGGGTGGCCACGGGGCGGCAGATAGGCCCGAAAACCGAGGTCTGAATCGGCGGGTGTTCAGGTGGTCTCGGTTGCTCCCGCTCCGAGGAAAATGACAGCGAGAGCGCCTGCGTCGGCCACGGACACGCCGAGTCAGCAGGCAGGCGGGGAGGCGGTTCTCATGGAGGTGTTGCAAGGTGTGACGAGCGGAAGGAGTGCTCGCGACATCGTCGAGGAGGCGGACGCCTCGCTGCAGCGGCTGCACGCGGATCTCGCCGAGCATGCGTTTGACGAGGGCGAGCCGCCCGATCTGTCCCGAGCCCGCGCTCGAGGATTTCCTGGCTTTTGGTGTTTTGCGCGAGCGCCTCGGCCGGCCGGTGCAGCTCCATGAGGATGTTCCCAGTGTTGTTGTGCGAGATCCCGCTGCCGATTTGCTCGCTACCCTCGGCCTTTTCGGCGAGAGCCGCCGCTTCCTCGTAGAGTTCGAGTGTCTGATTGAGGCGGCCCTCGTTCTGCAAGGCGAGCCCCCCTCAGCCCTGTCGTGCTGGCCTCCCATCGCGGCTGGCATCATGCGTCCGCGCGTCGCCTATCCGCACCGGACCCAGAGCCAGTAGAAACCTGGTTGCACGACGAAGCCAAGGTAGTCGCGTTCCGAGTAGGCAAGCGCGGTACGGGTTCAGGGGGTGTTCGCTGGTTTTGGGGGGGGTGGCCGGGTTGCAGCCTGGTGCAGGAGATCCCGCCTCCCCCCTCTTGGCTGGCGCACACTATGCGGAGTTTCCGTTCCTGGCCCTGATGGCCACCTTGCGTCGCGATCTGCGACGCGGCAAACTCCGACAATCCCGGTGAACGACGATTCCCAGCTGCCGATCTCCGGCGTCGAACTCGGCATGCGCGCCGACGCACCCGACGGGCCCATGCGGCCACTCCGCGTCGCGGGATTGTTCGCGGGGATCGGCGGGTTCGAGCTTGGCATGGAGCGGGCGAAGCACGAGACCGTGCTCCTGTGTGAAAGCGACCCCGCCGCGTCCGCCGTCCTCGCCAAGGAGTTCGGGCATGTCCGGCTTGTCGGCGACGTGCGGGAGCTGAAGGCCCTACCCAAGGAGACCGACGTCGTCACTGCCGGGTTCCCGTGCCAGGACCTGAGCCAGGCCGGGCAGACCAAGGGGATTCGGGGCGCAAAGTCGGGGTTGGTCGGCGAGGTGTTTCGGCTCGCGCGCGCGAGGCCGATCCCGTGGCTGGTGCTTGAGAACGTACCGTTCATGTTGCAGCTCTCCAGGGGGCGCGCGCTTGAGGTCATCGTCTCTGCGCTGGAGGAACTCGGCTACAAGTGGGCGTACCGTGTTGTCGACTCACGCGCCTTCGGGCTCCCGCAGCGGCGCGAGCGGGTCTTCATCGTTGCGTCCCTTGAGGAAGATCCGCGGCACGTCTTGTTCGCTGACGACGTCGGTGCTCCGGACATGTCCGGTCTCGACATCGACGAAGTGGCGTGCGGTTTCTATTGGACGGAGGGGCTGCGCGGACTCGGCTGGGCGGTCGACGCGGTCCCGACTCTCAAGGGCGGCTCGTCGATTGGCATTCCGTCGCCGCCGGCAATCCGCCTTCCCGCCGGCACGCTGGTCAAGCCTCACCTCCGCGACGCCGAGCGGATGCAGGGTTTCCGCGCCGGCTGGACGAGGCCTGCGGCAACCGTCGGCCGCGCCTCGTACCGCTGGCGTCTCGTCGGCAACGCCGTTTCCGTTCCGGTCGCGAAGTGGATCGGTCGCCGCCTTGCAAACCCGGCCGCGTTCGAGCTGGCACTCGTGAAAGAAATCGACCGCGGCCGGCCGTGGCCGCGCGCGGCGTGGAACGTTGGCGACGGTCGTCGCACGACCGTCCTTAGTGCATGGCCGGTGCAATACAAGCAATCCTCGCTCGTCGAGTTCCTCCGGCACGAGCCGACCCTGCTCTCCGAGCGAGCAACGGCCGGCTTCCTGTCCCGGACGACAAAGGCCAAGCTTCGCTTCCCGCCCGGCTTCATCAAGACGGTCCGCTCCCATCTCGACGCGATGCGGGCCGGCTAGCGCGCGCGACGGATGCCCGGTTGTAGTCGACAATCCTACGTCGATGCGCATGGCCGGCCGTGAAGCCCGAGTTCATCGTTCGCGGCCTCGTCTCCGCTCGGCCATCGGTATCGTCTTGGCACCCAGAACCTCGCCGGACGCCACGACCTCGCCAGCCGGACGCAGGGCTTTGGCAATATTCGTGCACGGATGTTTCTGCCTGCCCGCCACCACGCCCAAGCGAAACACCGAGGTTCGGCTCGCCAAGTTCAATCGAAACATTGTTTGATCGGCGCGTGCAGTCCGAATTGAAGCGGCGAGGCGTGCGCGCACCCGTGGTGTGGAAATGCCAGAGGCGTAAGCCCGACGCGTTGCTCCGACGGCTGAGGAGCCGGTTCGAATCGACGCTGAGCGCCTAGCGACGCGGACTTGGCGGTTCGGTATTGTTCACGCCGCGGAATGAAAGAACTAGACAAAGCCGGGGCCAACGCAACCCCCGAAGAGCGCAACTACGAGAAGATGCTCTCGCGCATGATCAGCGGTGGCGCGCCCCCAAAGGAGGCCTTCGACGACCTGCGCAGTATGGTCGGAGACAAGCCTGCGAAAGCGGCGTTGAAGCTCTACGAGGAACGCGTCGGCATCATCCGTCTGCTCAAGGATCCTATCACCGTCCGGGCCCCCGGGGCCACGAGCTGGTACGCGGGCCCGCACGAATCGGACAAGTGCTGGCCGGCGCTTCAGAAGTACCTTCTTGAGAAGAAGAAGTGGAACCCGGACACGGTCGAATCCATCGACACAGCAACTACCAAGATCCTGTCCTTGATGCAGCACCCCGGGTACGGACGATTCAAAACGAAGGGGCTGGTCGTAGGGTACGTCCAGAGTGGCAAGACAGCTAACTACACCGGCCTCATCGCAAAGGCCGCTGACGTCGGATATCGCCTTATCATCGTGCTTGCGGGCATCCATAACTCCTTGCGCTCTCAGACCCAGAAGCGGCTCGGGAAAGAGCTCATCGAACTCAATGACAAGCAGTGGCTGAGCCCGACGTCCATCGACAAGGACTTCACCCCCTCCGCGGGAGGAAACACGAACGCGCTCCTCACCGAGGGCTCGCACCTCCGGATCTTGTGCGTGGTGAAGAAAAACTACTACGTGCTGAAGCGACTGTTGAAGTGGGTCGACGGTGGCGATCCGTCGGTGTTGGCTAGCTGCCCCACGCTGATTATCGATGACGAGGCAGATCAGGCCGGACTCAACGCGTCGCGTGATGAGAATGTTCGAACCGCCATCAACAAGCAGATCCTCAAGCTACTCGATAGCCTGCCGAAGGTCGCGTACGTAGGCTACACCGCTACGCCATTCGCGAACGTCCTCATCGACCCGAAGGGCGACGACCTCTACCCGAGTTCGTTCATCGTGTCGCTTCCTAAGCCGGCGGGGTACTTCGGTGCGGAGACGCTGTTTGGGCGAGAGCGGTTGCGGGAAGACGACGACAGTTTCGAGTCAGACGGGCTCGACATGATCCGCCTGGTCGACGCCAAAGAGGTTCTGAACCTGAGGCCGCAAGGGGCGAAGGACCGCGAGACTTTCACGCCCAAGGTCACGGCGTCGCTCGAGGCGGCGCTGCAGTACTTCATTCTCTCCTGCGCTGCGCGTCGTGTTCGGGGGCAGCAGGGCCACTGCTCGATGCTCGTTCACACTACCCTGTACGCGAGTTCGCACTGGCTGATCTGCGAGAAGGTCGAGAACTGGTGGAAGAAAACGCGGCGGGCGGTGAAGAAGGAGGACGAGAAGGTCCTGAAAAGGCTGGAGGAGAGGTGGGAGGCAGAAGTAGACAAGGTCGATCCGGCACGATTCGGCTGTCCTCGGCACGACTTCACCGAGTTGAAGCCCCACCTCCTTTCCGTCATGGAGGAGGCCCACCTCCTCGTGGAGAACGGCGAGAGTCTCGATCGGCTAAACTACACCGAAGGCGACCGAATCCAAATCGCCATCGGAGGGAATACCCTCTCTCGTGGGCTCACCCTCGAGGGGCTCCTAGTTAGCCTCTTCGTCCGGTCCGCGTCAGCCTATGACACGCTCCTGCAAATGGGGCGGTGGTTCGGCTACCGCTTCGGGTATCAGGATCTACCCCGGATTTGGATGACGGCGGAGCTGAGGAAGTCATTCCGGATGCTCGCAACCGTCGAGCATGAGATTCGAAACGACATCTCACGCTACGACACGGACAATATGACGCCCGAGGAGTTCGGGGTGCGCGTCCGAACGCACCCTGGAATGACGGTGACGTCGCGGCTCAAGATGGCCCACTCGGTAGAGTGCGACATCTCTTTCGCCGGCACAACCACCCAAACTCGCATCTTCAAGCACACCGACGAACAGTGGCTCGACTCCAATCTCGCGGCAACGCGCACCCTTCTCTCCAAGCTCGGCAATCCGGAGATCGTCGGGCACCAGCGCGTCTATCGGGGCGCCCCTGTGGAAGCTGTCCTTGAGTTTCTTGAGGCCTACGCGTTCCATGAGGACCAGCCGAGTGTCCAGAGTGCACCTATCTGCGAGTACATCCGCCAAGAGAACAATCTCGGCGGCTTGACCAACTGGAGCATCGCCGTCGTTCAGCGGCGCGAGGCCTCTCCGGAGCTTGAGACGCTCCTCTTGGCGCCGAACGTCGACGTCAACCTCGTCAACCGCTCCAGACAACTGGTTGGCACGACAGGGGGAGCGAATCTCGGAACGATCACGTCACAGACATTCTGGAATCTCGACGTCTCCGAGAAGCGCAGGAAGGACGCCCGCAACGAGCAGATCCGGCGAACTCCGTCGGACCCGCCATTGTTGGTGATTATTCCGATCTCAAGACACTCGATCCCGAAGAAGACAAAGAAGAAGACGAAGAAGCCCGTCGAGTCCGAGCCACTGAACGCGGTCGAACACGTGATCGGACTGGGGATCTCGTTCCCCGAGACGAAGCACTCAAGCGGCAAGAACTACGTCCGGGTCAACCTCAAACGTATCAAGGAGCCCTACCGCGACCAGGAAGAGTTGGTCGAAGACCAAGAAGCAGACGGCGGCGAGGGAGCGATCGCAACATGAGAGCGGTCCGCCCACTCGTCGAGCAGTCCTGGGAGTTGCTGGGTGAAGTGGACGCCAAGGACGGCCGTCTGTCGCGAGCGCTCTCTGAGTTCAAGACGCCGCACGGGGACGTACTGCTCGCATCGGACTCGGACGGGACGCGGCACGTCCTCATCCCCGTCTCACCCGACGAGGAGATCAAGGTCGACCGCAGCAGCCAAGGCGTGCAACTCGTGCGCAAGAGCCTCATCGACCGCGGCGAGGAGAGAGTGTTCATTGACGTCCGTTGCCCGAAGCGCAACCTCTATCGCGTCTTCACCCAGATCGCCGTGTCGATGCTCGAAGCCGTCGCGGCGGACGAGAACAAGCCGCCGGCAAGAACCTGCGAGGAGGTCCTCTCAAAGTGGCGCGACTTGCTTCGCTCCGCCGACAAGCCGGTCTCAGACTCGGTACTGCGAGGGGCTTTTGGCGAGCTCGCGCAGCTCGCCAACCTCTGCAAGATCGAGCCCGCCGCCGTGGAGTGGTGGGTCGGCCCGAAGGGCGCGCCTCAGGACTTCATTTCGCCGCACGGCGCGCTTGAGATCAAGACGTCGGGCAGAGTTCCCGTGCTCGGAGTCTCGATCTCCGGCCTGCGCCAGCTCGACGACGCCCCCCACGATTTTCTCCTACTGGTCGTTCAAGCTGTCGCCAGCGACAAAGCCGGCCAAACGCTCGGCGGTCTCGTCGACGACATCGCTGAAGCTGGCGGAGACCGAGAATCGGTGCTCGACAAGCTCTCCCTCCTGGGCATTGGTGACATCACCCAGTCCCAGCTTGAGAGCACCCGCTACGCCGTCACCCACGAGTGGTACTACCCGGTCGCCGACGGCTTCCCGCGGATAACCCCACCGCAAATGCGGGAGCCGCCCTCGCCAGCCATCCGTCGCGCCAGCTATGACATCGACCTCGTCGCCTCCGGAGTCCAGCCCTTGCCCGAAGAGGACGTCGCCTCCCTTCGGCGCAAGTTCGTAGGGAAGTGATGCCACCGCGACCGCTCGACATGCAGGCCGAGCGCTTTTGCGCTACAGGCAACATCGCCTCCGAAGGCATGCGCAACCAGCTCGGCCGCCCGCGGCTCGATCGCCTGGCCGTCCTCATCCGCGAGGCTGCGCAAAACGCCTGGGACGCGAAGCGCGACGACTCCGAGAGCGTCACGTTCGGCATCTCCAGCTTTGAGCTCTCCAAATCCCAAGTCGATTTTCTTGCGAGCACGGTCTTCGCCGAGCTGCCACCCATTCCCGAGGACGGCCCCGAGGCCCGACTGAGCACCCTAATCGACGACGCGAGCAACAATATCGACGAGGAGAAACCGAGCGGCCTCAGTTCACTGGTGATCTACGACCGCGGCACCACCGGCCTCGGAGGTCCAACCAGAGCAAACCGTCTCGAACACGCAGAGGAAGCCCGCGACTTCGTCGACTTCCTCCGCAATATCGGCCAACCCCCCGACAAATCCCGCGGAGGCGGCACCTTCGGCTACGGCAAGGCGGCCCTCTACCTCTCAAGCGGCGTAAGCACGATCCTCGTCCACACGCGCTGCCGAAGCGGCCGCAAGGTCGAGTCGCGTTTTATCGTCTCAAGCTTGACCGACCACTACCGAACCGGCGAAGCCGGCTACACGGGTCGCCACTGGTGGGGAAAACTCGGCGAAGACGACATCGTCGATCCCGTCACGGGATCCCGAGCCGACCGCATCGCCGCAGAGCTTGGCATGCCCGAGTTCGAGGACGACGAGCGGGGCACCACCATCATGCTGCTCGCCCCGCGCTACGGCGAGCGCTCGACCGAGCAGGCGATGGCCTACATGACGGCCCAAATGCTCTGGAACTTCTGGCCCAAGATGGTCGCGTGGCCGGGAGCGAAGACCCCCCAGATGCATTTCGAGGCCTGGCTGGAGGAAGAGCCGTTTCCGGTGCCGCGTCCAGAGGAGTCGCCGCCCTTCGACGAGTTCGCGCAGGTCCTGCAGTCGGTGCGCAAGGCGGAGGGTAGCGAGGCGCCCACCGGCGTCCACGACGTCATTCCGGTCGCCTGCTTGCGCCCCAAGAGACATCTCGGCCTATGCCGGCTGACAAGGATCCCCCGCCGCGAACGCCCCGACGCCGACTACGGCGATGACGAAGAGCTCCCCGCCTTCCTTGAACGCTGCCACCACGTCGCCCTCCTGCGCCGCGCCGAGCTCGTCGTCACCTACCACCCAGGCCCGCCGCTCCCCAACGACCACGTGGAGTACGTCGGCGTCTTCTTCGCCGATGACGAAATGGATCGGACCTACGCCGCCTCCGAGCCACCTACCCACGACGAGTGGCGCCCCGAGAACCTCGCCGTCGCGCGCGAGCGAACCTTCATTCGGACCACCTTCAAGCGCCTCGACAAGGCGATGAACGAACTCGTCGCCCCAGCCGACACCTCGCACGACACGATCGAAGACCAACCCCTCGCGGCTCTCGCCTCCCACCTCGGGCGATTGCTCGTCGGCGCGGAAGGCCCCGCACAGCACGGAATCTGGGAGCCTCTTCCGGCGACCGGCGGCGGCCTAGCCGGCGACAGTCTCGGCGGCGGAGGTGGAGAAGCCGAACCCGGGGAGAAAGGGACGTTGACCGGCGACTCGCCCACCACCAGAAAGAAGCGCAAACGCGGAGCCACGCTCGGCCGACCGAAAGTGGAGCTGAGCACTGCCGTCGAACTCGTCGTCGAAGACGACCGCGTCTACCGAGTCTTCGGCGCGCAGATCCAGCACGGGCGAAACACCGCCGGCACGAGACTCACCGCCCGCGCCTTTCCGATCATTAGCGGCGGTGCCGAAGAGAGCGACCCGCCCGTTGGCGCCGAGCCTCCAGAGATCGCAAACTGGCGAGATCCCGCCGGGCGCCCCCGCGGAAGGACCAGTAGTGTCGACGTCGCCGCCGACGAAGAAGGTGTGTGGACGGTCTGGGTAGGCGGTGCCGCCGACGCCCTCGTAGGCCTCGACCTGACCGCGGAGGGACTCGAAGGTGAAGGTCGCTAGCCCCCCTTTCGCCAGCGCGCGCATGTCCGTGACGCCGTCGCCTTGGAAGACCTCAGCCGCCACGAAGACGGAGCCCGTCCAGGCCGCGCTCCCAGGCTGGGACCCCGCCTCGGACATCAACGTCGGCCGCGTCGTCAGGGTTGACCTCCCCCAGCTCATGGCGGAGACCGGCCTCGCCAATGGGAGCACCGTGCGCCTTACCGCCGGGTGGCTCTGCCCGCAAACGCGGACGCGCGAGATCTCGGACCAACACGACCTTCGCCTGACCGAGAAGGAAGAGAGTGTCGAGGCCATCCTCAAGGTGTTCGCCAAGGGAGCCAACCTCGCGAACTCGCTCATCCTGGAGACGCGCTTGCTCCTCGTCTCGCGCGCCGATGCCAGCTCGCCGACCTCCGCGCGCCTCACCGGGTCGGTCCTCTGGGAGAGCCGGCAACCCCTTCAGCTTGAGGGCGACGAGTCGCGCTTCCCGACGGAGTGGGCAGACTTCGAGAGTGCCGTCTACAAATCGGCGGCGGCCTGGGCCCTCGACTGGGACCCCAACGACCTCGACTGCTCGACGCTCGGAGCCGTCCGTGTGCTCGTCAACCAACGACACGAACGCGTTGCTGCCCTCCTGCGAGAACGCCCGCCCTCCGCCGAAGCCCTCGTCCTGTGGGACGCGCTGCGCCTCGACGTCGCCCGCCAGCTCATGACCGGAGCCTTAGCCAACGACGTATTCATGGCCAACCCCAACGCATTCGGCGACGGAACGCTCGGCGCGACGATCCGCCGCATGTTCGTGGTCCACTTCCCACGCGAGAGCCTCAGGGCCCTCGCAGCGACTTCCCCCTCCATTTTCGAAACGTCGCTCCAAGCGAGCCTGGAAGCGTACCGGCAGCGATGATCCTCCTCTTCCCGAGACTGCCGCGAGCCGCCGCCGTTGCTCTGGCGCAGGAACGCGCAGTCATGTCCGTCCTCAAGGCCGCCGACGCGGCCACGGTCGAGCATCCGGCACTCTCGTTCGCGGCCACCGGAGGGGCGCGTGTCGACACCGATTCCCTCGGCGAGCTCGCGGACGCTGTCCGCGAGCTCGCCGTGTCCTGCGGCTACCCCGAGCGCCGCAGCGCCGCCGCTTCGGACGACTTCGACGCCAAGCTCGGCAAGCTCCTGCACGAAACCTCCGGCCTCGACCCGACCGAAGCCTGCCGCGACGAAGTGTGGAGCTTCATGGGCTGTCTGCTCCTCCCCGACGTCGTGCGCTGGCGGTTCCCGGGCGACCGCACCAGCGAAGCCAACTTCCTCGGCCGCGACCGCGGGATCAACAACGCCTTGGGTCGCTGCTGGTGGGCGGCCGAAGTACTCAAAGACAAGGAATCTCCCGGCGACCCCTACGACCTCCTTTTTGAGCTCGGCGTCGACGAAACCGTCGGTTTCTCCCGCCGCGTCAACGCGGTCGTCAACCGACGCGTCGCCGTATCCCTCGCCCGCGCGGTGATCCACATTCACGGACAGGGCGTCCCATTCAGCCGAACCGACCTCATGCGCGACGTCATGAAGCGGTTCCTCCGCCTCTCTTCAATCGTCTCGTTCGAAGGCCTGAGCTCCGACGAACTCGTCTGCGTCATGCGCCGCCTGGCGGGCGATGCCGCTGTCTCGATCTGCGCCGACCGAGAGCTGAAACTCGACGCCGCCGCCCTCGAAGCCGTCGCCGCCTCGCCCAAGCCCGAGCGGACCGTCAGCAAAGCGAACGGAGAGATGAGCGACATCCTCTCGCGCGTAGCGCTAAGTTCAAGGAGCCCCAGCCGCTTCAACGAGCTCAAGGACTTCTTCGCCCGCACCGTCGAGGTTGCCCCCAAATCCGTCGGCATCAAGTACCTCGCGGGCGCCAAGAACTACCGCAACCGTGTCGGCGAAGCCCTCCGCCGCCGCCCTCACCTGCTCGCCCTCGTTCACTCCGACGACTCCGACGACGCCGTACTCGACGCCGTCACTGCCCGCATTAACCTGTCGCTCGAGACCGTGGTCGTCACCATCTCCCGCAACGCCCAAGATCGCTGGCATGTCCAAACCGTCGCTGGCGTCTGCGAGGCCCCGCTGCAGGCCAAACTCCTGCAGGCCTTCGACAACGCCAGCGCCTACGGTTTCGACGTCACCCCACGCGACGAGTTTCTCCTCACCAGCAGCCTGCGCCTTCGCCTCGACACCGAGCTCGCCAACATCTCCAAGAGCGACGAACTCCCCAACATCGCCGTCTCGCGAGCCCTGGAAGGCGGCCTCGCCCTCCCCAGCGCGGCAATCCGCTCCAAACACGTCGATGACGCCAAGAACCTCGGCAACCGAATCTCCGAAGCCCTCGGCGTAGGCGCCACCGCCATCATCCTCAGCGTTCCCACTTCCCTCGCCGACAAAGCCTGCGCCGAGCTCAGCCGCCAACTCGACTCCCTCCCTACGCTCGCCCTCGGCGTCATCATCACCCTCGACAAGTTCCACGACCCCGTTGGCCGCCCCATCCTCGTCGTCCAACACGAATCCCCCCCTCGCTTCTCTCGCGCCGACGCCTCGGCCGAAGAGACCGACACCGCCAAAGAGCCCGATACTCCCGACACCGAGTCCACCGACGACGAAGGCAGCGCCACCCTGCGCAAGAGCGCCGTTGCCGAAGAGCTCAACGACCTCGATGCGCAAGGGCTCGACGACCAAGAACCCGCCGTCGACTTCTTCGAACTCAAGGCCGCTGACGAGCAAGCCGACTACGTCTGGCGCCAACTCATCGGCGACGGCCCCCTCACCAAAGACAAAGCCGTCCGCCTAGCCGCCAAACGTCTCCGCGGCGCCGGGCACGTCCAATACGGCCGCCTCGCCGCCGCCGGCCGCCTCTACCAAGAAATCCTCAACGCCATCGAAGTCGGCGTCCGCGAAGACCTCTTCGACCGCCCCAAACGAGGCTACGTCCGAGCCATCCTGGACTCCCCCGACCAATATTCCCGAAAAATCTGGGAAGTATGCCTCTCCCACGCCCTCCCTGACGAAGAACCAATCCCCCGAGAAGCCGCCGTCCGCCTAGCCGCAGAATGGGCCCGCGACATCCTGGGGCTTCGGTTCTCCCGGCTCCGCCGCAACGGGAAGATCGACACGGGGGTTCGAAACGCGATCAGGACGATGATCCGGAACGGGTTGATCACCCGGGAAGGGCGCGTCGATATCCAGCTTGCCGCCGCGGAGTACGAGGCCAGCTCGGCTCAAGCGAGTAGCGATCGATATGCTCGCCCGAAGCTAAGAGCGTCCACCAGCTGACGCAGCACGGGCAGCACCTGACGACCCACGGTCTAGGGGGGTCTGGTTCTCTGTGAACCGTACGGGAAGCCCTGTCCTCAGCCGCGGCGGTCTCCTAGTCCAAACGGCGGTGTCCCACTCGGTGGGTCGGTGGGGAACATCCGCGGTTGAATGACATGTTCACGTCTGGGGGGGCCGATTCGGCGCGGATCATCCTCGCCAGGTCGAGTCGCACACCGACCTTGCGGAGGTAGTTGGCCGTTGTGGTGAGCGAGTGGTGCCCGAGCTGCTGCTGGATCGCCAGCACGGGCACGCCCGCGTGCGCGAGGTCGGCCGCGTGCGTGTGCCGCAGCCCGTCCGGATGTACGCGCCTCTCCAGGCCGGTCCGCTTGGCCAAACGCGGCAGCAGATGCCGGGTGTAGCTCGGGTCGGTAGCCGTTCCCTTCAACGTGCAGAACTGCGGAGCCCCCTCTCCTACCGCCTGCAGCTTCTCGCGCTCCTCGAGCCAGCGCTCGACGAGCAGCAGCGCATCGAGGTCCGAGAGCACCGTCGTCCGCGACTTGAGCCCCTTCCCGAGTCGCTCACGAACTGTCCCGTTCTTGAAATCGGCGTCGTGCGGCCGAAGCTCAAGCGCCTCCGAGATCCGACCCCCGGTGCGCCAGAGGATCGCAAGCAACGCCCGGTTCCGGTGCCCGGTGATCCCACGGGCCGAGCACGCCCCGATGAGCGCCCGAATCTCGATCTCAGTGAGGACCTCGGGCGGCAGCAGCTTCCCGCGAGTCGGATGCGGCGCGAGTTCGGCCGAGGCTTCTTTGGAGGACTCCCCTGCCCTCGCGTCGACCTCGAGTTCGACAACAGCCCTGTCGAGCTCGGCGACGGGCTCGGCGACGAGGCGGTCGAGCCCGACAGCCTTCGCCTCGACCTCCGCCCTGCCCTCCTTCTCCAAGCTAAGCGGGGCCGGCTTGAGAAACGACAGCCGCGGGGCACTGACGATCGTCGGCGCATCAGCCCTCCCCTGGAGCCGAACCTCGAGCCCTCTCTTCGAGACCGAAGGTCCCCCCTTACCGAGGCCGACGTTCGTCGACGCTTTGGGGGGCGGAGTTCTGAAGAGCGCGAGCTGCATCGCGCTCCTACCCTGCCACGGGCGCTCGCGGGCTAAAACCGAAATCGACCTGTCCCCGGAAGCCAGGGAGTCACACTCTGCCTAGTAAATCGTGATTCTATTGCAGCCGACATGAGGTCCCGCGACCGACCCCGCGCTGGTTCGGCCACCAATCGATTTACTCGATGACCCGCGCGGCCCCATGCACCCGGCGGGGGAGAACGGCGCCCCTTGGGACCAGAGTTCCGTCCAGCCGGCCGAAGACTCAAGAAGAAGCCGCCAACACCCACCGACTCCTCCGCACACGAGCACACGCGCCCCAGCCCACCAACCCCGCTCAAACACCTCAGCCACACTCGTCGCCGTCGCCGCCTTCCGAATCCAAAGCATGAGCTGCGGCCGCAACCTGCATCGCCGGACTCGCTCGCGCGTATCCGCGTCAACCTCCAGCCCCGTCGCCTTCAGCACCGTGCAGACCGCATCCGCGTACCCCTCCAGCTCCCCGGAATACGCTTCCCACATCTGCCGCTCGATCAAGCTCTCTTCGAGCATCTCCTCCAGCGTCGTCCCGGATGCGAACGCGTCGAGTTCAAAGATATCTTCCACGATCGGCGCGTCCGCCGCCCGGGCCAGCCAGTGCTCCAGGGTCTTCAGCCGATCGCAATGGGCAAGCCTGTCTCGAACCTCCAGCGTCAGCCACCGCCGCCGAGCACGGCTAACCTCCAGAATCGACCACCTGACACCCGAGGCCTGCCCCGCCGCACACACATCCTCCGGAGTCTCAACCCGCTCAGCGTCCCCGCTCACCAAAGCAGCACACCAGCCCCCGCCCTCCTCCGCGAACACGTCCTCGAGCCGCGCAGCCCTCGTCGCACGGTCGTGCCACGCCTTCAGCGTCTCCACGCAGTTGCACGCCAAGACTCGCGCCCGCCCAACCTCATCGACCGGCACGTCGCGCGCCGCCAGAAGCACGAAGAGCATCTCTCTCATCGCCGCGAGAGCCTCCGCCTGTTCTTCGGCTCTTCTCTTCGCGAAGTACTGGGATTGGAGGATTTCGGCGATGGTCATGGAGATGGCCTCTGCGGTCGGTGCCCGCACACCGACGATGTCACGAAGCTCTGCGAGTTGCAGGTCGCCTGATGTCGAGGCGATGTACCGCAAGAGAGACGCGAGCGCGTCCTGACCGCCGGTGCTGCGGGCCAACGCCTCGAGCAGGTCGGCCCAGCCGCCGACGTGGCCCAGCAGAGCGGCGCGGTCGCGGGCGTCGCTCATCGCCCACAGCGCTGCAGTCGCCTCGACCCCGAGCGCTCGCGAGCGGAGCCCCTCATCGGTGGTGTGATGGAGGTCGTCGACCGCGTATGCGAATTCCGGCAGGACGGCTTTGCCCAGCTCCTGCGCCTGCGCGCTAGACATCGCCGAGAAACGCGGGGGTGCTGTCCAGCCCCCGAGAACCTGGGCAAGCAGAGCAGGAACGATGAGCGGCAGGGACCGTGTCGGTCGACTCTCGAGGTGCCGAGTCCAGCTCCGGACCATGTAGCGCAGCAGCCGGAGCGGCATGGAGGTGTCCAATGTGGACTGATGCTCGAACAGCACGTACACCAGCACGCGCTCGCCCGCCTGGGCCGAGAACAGCAGGTCCGTGTGCTGTCCCGCCAGCTCCTCGTCCACGAAACTCCCCGGTTCGAGCGCCAGTGTTCGCCAGTCGATCGCCGCCACCATCTCCGCAGGCAATCCATGCTGGAGTTCTGCAGCCGCATGCTCTCTGCTGAAAGACGCTCTTGAACAGCGCGTCATGCGGTGCATTCGTCGACACGAAGCTATCGACCCTAGCACCCCTGCTCGCACCCGCTCAGAAACACCGCCACGAGGGACAGGTGTCCGCGAGCCGCACCCCACGACGCCGCACTTCAGCGGGAAGTCGGCCTACCGATCGAACGCCGCCTTGGCCTGCGCCAAGTCGAACCCATCCGGCTGCCAGTCCCCCAAGAACTCGGCGAGGTCGGCACCCTCCCCCCACGGATCGTTCCCCGCCCGGCGGAACTCCACCGCACGCTCGTAGCCGGGAAGCCCACCGCAGTCCTCAGCCGGCCCGCTGCGAGCCCCGCCGGTGAGCCGGCGACCGAATGCCTCTTCTCGCCTGCGCACGCCAATCAGCTTCACCTCGTGCGTCCAGTCATCGCCGAAGTCGTAGACGTACGTGCACCGCTGCGCTCCGGCCTTGCTCATGAAGAACTCGCTGAGCCGCACCGCGCTCGCGTCCGCAGTCGGTCGATCGGCAAAGCCAAAGTCGTCGGGAACTCCCGCGATCGGACGCCCATCGAACCCCGAAGTGCGGAACATCCACAGGTGACAGTCGTGCCACCCAAAGCTGTCCTGAATCGCCGCGTGCAGCTCCGCGAAGCTCGACGTCGCCCGCACCAGCAACTGCCGCCAGATTCGAGGCTCGATCCCCTGCAGCGACACATTGAACGCGTAGTACTTCGGCATGGGTTCGGCAGTTCTAGCAGCTCCGACCGCTCCCGCGCGGAGTCGCGCGACCAAGGCCGCAGCCAAGCCTGCGAATCCACCTCGCGGCACGCATCCGAGAACCGTCGGTACAGCTACTCGTCGAACACATCCTCGAGCCGCTCGGCCCTCGCCGCGCGGACGTGCCAATCCTTGAGCGTCTCCGCGGACGTACACCCCAAGATGCGCGCCCGTCCGGCGTGATCAACCAGCACATCGCGCGCGCCCAGAAGCGCGAAGAGCATCTCTTTCATCGTCGCGAGCGCTTCGGCCTCTGCCGCCAAACGTGCTTCGGCCTCTGCCGCCAAACGTGCTTCAGCGTCTCTCTTCGCGAGGTACTGAGATTCGAGGAGCTCGGCGATGGTCATGGAAATGGCCTCTGCGGTCGGCGCCCGCCCACCCAGGATGTCACGAAACTCCGAGAGTTGCAGGTCGCCGGATGTCGAGGCGATGTAGCGCAACAGGAGCGAGATAGCATCCTCGCCGCCCGGAGTTCGGGCCAGCGCCTCGAACTCGTCCGCCCAGCCGGCGAGGTGGCGCCGAGTCGCGGCGCGGTCGCGCGCATCTCTCATCGCCCACAGCGCAAGCGTCGCCTCGACGGGGAGCGCTCGCGACCGGAGCCCGTCGTCGCTGATTCGGTGGAGGTCGTCGACCGCGTATGCGAACTCTGGGAGAACCGCGTTGCCCAATTCCTGAGCAGGCGCGCTGAACATGGCCGAAAACCGTCGGGGTACGGTCCAGCCACCAGGCACCTGGGCAAGCAGTGCAGGAATGATGAGTGGCAAGGGCTGCCCGGGCTGCGTCTCAAGATGCCGAGTCCAGATGCGCACCATATAGCGAAGCAACCGCAACGGCATGGCCGCGTCCATCGTGGACTGATGCTCGAACAGCAGGTACACGAGAACGCGCTCACCCGCCTGGGCCGAGAAGAGCAGGTCCGTGTGCCGCTCCGCGAGGTCCTCGTCGACGAAGCTGCCCGGCTCGAGCGCCAGGGTCCGCCAGTCGATCGCAGCGACCAGCTCCGTAGGGAGCACGTGCTGAAGCTCCGCAGCCGCGTGCTCGGGCTGCTCGAACACGCTCTTGAACAGCGCATCGTGCGGTGCACTCGTGGACACGAAGCTCTCGACCGTAGCAACTGTCGTCACGTCCGCTTGTAAGCTCGACGGCGAGGGACAGGTGTCCTCGGACCAGCCGGCATCGATTTGGATCGTGTTCCAGCAGACGCGCTCCCTGCACACCAAATCGCTCACCGACCACGACGTAGCGTCAATGCCCCGCGCGTGCCCCCACAGAGCCATCCAAACACCCCACCCACCTCAACCAGCTACGGTTAGGCTCGTCGGAAAACCTATGAACTCCGCACCCAGGATTGGTGCTGTGTTGACCCTGCTGCTCGCATGCGGACCACCCGAGGCGGCAGGCGGAGCCGACGACACAGACGCGAGCAGCTCCGGCGGCACGACGGCGACTCCCCTGCCCGAGGGCACGGGCGACAGCTCCGAGTCCGGCGAAGCACCCTCTCCCCCGTCGGGCGACGGCTGTACGCAGACCCTCTGGGGCACCTGGCAACACGAAGCCAGCCTCCCGGGCAATGTCATCGGCGTCCGACTCCACTCGGACTCCCTCGGAGTTCTCGTCCTCGGCGCGGGCACCCCAGGCACCCCGCAGGCCCCGATCTACGGATGGCTCGGCCCCGGCCAGCCCTGGGAAGAACGACAACCTGCGCCGCTGTCCACCGCCGTGGTCGCGAGCGCGAGACTCACCGACGGCCGGCTGCTGCTTCTGGGCGACGACGAACCCCGCTCGGTCCTCCGCTCGACCGGTGACCCTTGGGAGCACCTCGGGACCCTCACACTGGAGCCCGGGCGCATCGTGTTGGGCCAAACCTCAATCGGGAGCCTCGTCGTCTATCACCCGTCTTCGGGCGAGCTCTCCGTCTCAGTCGACGACGGCGAGAGCTGGACCGCACAGCCGGCGGCACCGCGTCCGTCTCATTCACGGAACCACTTCCGGATGGACCCCTTCGGCCCCCTCGCGGTTCTCGTCTCCGGGCCCGGCGTGGTCTTCGGGTACGAGATCGCGCTCGGGGAGTCGATCCCCACCGGGTATCCAAGCTTGCCCTACACCACTGCTTCGGCTCCGTGGCCTGACGACCGACGCTTTGCCATCGACCTCGGCCTGGCCAGAAACGCTGACCAGAGCGAGATTGCCCAGGTGTCGCCCCGCGCCGCGCTCTATGACAAGGAGGGGGACGGGCAATCGCTGAACGGTCCGTGCTCCCCACCTGTGGTGACGGAGTACATGGGGCTCGAGTACCAACTACTCACCGTCGGAGAGGGTCGGGTCGGCCTGTGGGGAGGTGCCGAGGGAGACTTCCGCGGCAAGCAACTGTCGATCTACGACGAAGACATCGGCTGGGCCCAGGCCCCCATGCCTGGAGACTCCACCCACGCCCGGCTCACCATGCTCAGCGACGGCTCGATCCTCGCGGTCGGCGTGGACAGCCCCGAGCAAGTCTGGCGCTGGGCACCGGATTGAGCAAGCCCGAGGCAGAGTTGTCTTCGGACCGACAGATGGTCGGCTGGGCCTGGTGCTTACGGACGGGCCCAGCTGCGATGGCGAGGCCGTCGGTGAGGCTCGGCGGCTCGTCCACTCGGCTGCATCTAGTGGGTCGGTGACCAGTCTGTGTGTGGCCGCTCTGGGCTGGATGCAGGAGTGATGGAGTGATGGAGTAGACGCGAGTCCACGAGCAGTGTCCCGTCGTCAAGCACCCGCAGCGGAGACGCCGGCCCGCAAACCCGAAACGGAACCAGGCGTGCCCGCGAACGTTCACTCGCAGCAGAGGTCGGCCACGTCATTCTCGTCATCGTCCGCACCGAAGAGTCGCGAGAAAACAGGCCCTCCGTTGCCACGCAGCCATGCCACAACAAACGAGTCGGAGCACGCGGCTGCGGCGACCACGGGCGTCGTCAACAGAACGTGCTGGGCAGCGACGACAACTGGATCGATGAGCGGCTCTCCCGTCGCGTCGAAGGTCCTCACCCAGCCGGTATGCGCCTTGTCGACGGTGTAGCCCACGACGATGTTTCCATCGCCGTTGATATCGACGGAGACCGGCGGCGGATGCCATTCCTGGGGGTATGGGTCGTGGACTGGCTGACCGGGATCGACGTCGACCGTCCCCAAGATGTCTCCGGTCGACGCGTAGGACCGCAAGACCCCATCCCGCACAACCCCGTCCCGTGGAGGTGCAACGCGGACCCACGTCAGGGCGAACTGACCATTCGGGCCGACCGAGACCCCACACGGCACCGTGGTGCTTTCGTCTTCGGGCGTAACTCTCCAGGCGTCTTCCAACGGCTGTCCGCTGGCGTCGAAGCGGCGTGCGAAACAGGTCCCCTCGTCCTCCACCACCCACGCCGCGAGCACGGTTCCATCCGAACCCATGTCCACGTTAGGACGGGCAAGGACCAGTTGAGCGGCCGGGCTTACCTGGATCGGCTCCGCCGATGGAGTGCCGTCGGGCGCATACAGCTGCATCCAGACCGCCTGTGGCGCGGACTGCATCGGGGTCCATGCAACGACGAACGTGCCGTCGTCCGCGATCGCCACATCCGGCGTCAAGCTTCCGAGGAAGTGCTCGGGCGGGCTCGCGAGCGTCGGCCCGAGAACCTCACGACCGTCCGCTGCAAACTTCCGGACGAAGGGGCCGAATGCGTCGCCGCTTGCCATCAGGTAGCCGACCACCAGTTCCCCGGAGGCGTTCGTCGCGAGCGCCGGAGCGTCGGTGAGGGAGTGCGAGACGTCGCTCAGCCGAACAACCGGCGCGGACGGTCGACCCGACGGATCGTACTGCTGCATGAGGACGGTAAACTCCTTCGAGATTTCGGTCCATGCGACCGCGTAGCGGCCATCTGCCGCCATCACGACGACGGGGGGCACGTTGGTTTCGTCATCGGGATTGGCTCGGTGGCGCTCCTGCCCAAGGAAGCTGTCCCAGGTGTCGTCGTTCGGACATGCGAAAGGCTCGACACACACCAGCGTCGTCGCGTCGCACGAGCCCGAGACGCAGTCCGTCGCGTCGACGCATCCCTGCCCCACCTCGCAAGTCCCACCGCACTCCTGACCACAATCGACATCCGTCTCGCCACCGTTGTGCAGGCCATCGCTGCAGGTTGGCTCCGAGCCACTCGTCGAAGGGTCATCCGAGGTCCCCGAGGAAGAAGCGGCGGAACTCGATGGCACCTCGCTGCCCGACTCGCCGACCGAGGTCGCTGAAGTCGAACTCGTCTCTGATGTCGTTGACCCCTCGTCGACCGCGACGTCTGCAACACAGCCAAGCAACGGAAGGAGAAACAACGAAGCGAAACCACGAACTGGGATTGTTTCGAAACTCATCGGGCGTCCTGCCGGTCCGCAGAACACTATCACCTTGCGGGGTTGTTCCTGAGCCATCAGCCGACAGCTCCGCCTCAAGGATCAAACCTCTGCAGTGAGTACGGCCGCGTCGTCTTTGCCGCGGGTCGCGAGTTGCGGGTCACTCGCCCGCGGAGGAGTCCGGTGCGCCCTCAATCCCGACATCGATCACAACAATCGAAGACTGATCGCCCTCGGTAAACAAGGACTGGTCGAGGCTCGAGCCAAACCCAAAGCCGAAGCGGAGCCGCGAATGCTGGTTCCCCAGCTCCTTGTACTCGACGAGCTCGACTTCCCGCTCCACGGTGGTTCCGGCCTCGTCGACTTCGAGCCGCACCAGGCGGAGACTGTTCCCCAGCATCGACTCCGCGGCGCGGCCAAGCACGTAGAAGTTCCCACAAACGTCCCGGGCGAGGCCGGGGAGCGAAGCGTCGCTTGGGTCGTGGACCAATACGGGTTTGCCAAGTTCGCCCTCCTGCATCGGAGCGCTCCACAGTCCCGCGGCTGCGGTCCAGTAGAGGCGTTGACGCTCGATGTCCTCGAACAACTCGAAAGGGGACGACCCCTTCGGGAGCTGTAGAACGACCTCGACACCAGTCTTCGGTGCGTAGCTCAAGATCCGATCCCGTGGCCAGTCGGTAATCCATGCGCCACCGTTTGCGCGCACGGAGACGCCGATCGCCCACCAAGGTTCGAAGTCAACGTCGACGGGCTCGATCCCCGATGGAGACACTCTCAACAAGTCCTCGTACTGTCCCGACGATCCCAGAAGCGTCCCATCCCCCACCGGACGCAGAAAGGTGAAGTCGTACAGTTGGTCCGGAAGAGCGAGCCATGGAGTGGTTTGGCCCATCCCGTCGAGCTCGACCAGTGAGCGGCCGTCCTGGGTGATGAAGGTGCCCGACCCGGTCATCGCGAAGTCGCGGTCGTACAGCCAGCCCTCGACGGTGCCAAGGACCGAGACCTCCGCCGTCTCGGGCAGCGTGCGACAGACATCCAAGATGGGACCGCCCGTGCTGCTCGATCCCGAGTCTTCGCTGGAGGAACTCTCCGAGGAACCCCCGGTTGTCGTCACCTGCGGCGGAACGGGCGAGGAGGAACCGGACGCCGCCTCCCCCGGCGGGATGGAGTCAGATGTGCTGGATGCCGTCACCGCGGCCTCCGAAGTCGCGCTCGACGTTTCGCCCTGCCCGTCGACGACGGCGGGTCCGCAACCGAGCAGCAAGACTACGAGCGAAACGAGACGAGAGCGTCCGAACACACCCCACCCTGCCAAACACCAGCACACAACACCATCCCCGTCCCGCCCGTTGCAACGGCGCCGCGCGTGACCACGCGCGCAGCTCTGATCACCGACGACGGGTTGGCCGGGCGCATGCCGTCAGGCACTCACGGTCGACCTGGCCCCGGCCCTTCCTCAGCGTCGCGGGCAGACGCTGGACGCGGCTGCTGTGCACCGTCGTCCCATCGGAGGGCGTCTCGAAGAGCTGCTCGTCCTGGGGCGGTGGGCCCGGAACGGGTCGCTTCAGCCTGACGAGGTTTCCGGTTCTTCGGAGTTGCAGGCGCTCATCGAGGCATCGATCTCCGGCTCGCACCTCGTTCCAAGCGGCAGAGCTTCGCACGACGTGGTCGAGAGGCAGCTGTACAACGCGATATCGGCTTCCGCGCAGGCCAGGTTGACTTCAAGGTTGGCGGTGAGCGAGTCGATGCATTCCTGCGAGCAGCCGTCCTCGTTGGACGCCTCCTCGAATCCGCACTCCACCGTCCGAGCGCAGTTTCCGCTCGATTCATCGCACGCACGCTAGCACCGAACTGGGGCTCTCCTCGACGTGACTCCGGAAGGACACATCACGTCTATCGAACGGCCAGGAAGTGACCAGCCAGGTGCAGGTGAGAGGCGTCGAGTTCCACCTCAGAGGCCGATGTCGAGATCGGGCTCCGGCACCCATTCCGGAGCGAGGAGCCAGAGCCAGACGTCCCAACCGCCAACAAAGTATCCCCACGCTGCGACCACGACCAAGGCGAGGAATCCTACGAGGATCGCGCCCGCCATTTCCAATCCGCTTGGCGAGGTGGAGCGGGTCAACCAGCGATATGTCTTCAAGTGGCCAAGGGCGATAGCGACCATCCCCAGCGGCAGGAGCCACTGAATCCAAACCGAGCCCCAGCTCAACTTGATCAGGCCGTCGGTGAACGCCGCCAGAAGCAGAAACGTGCTGGCCGCCACCAAGGCCGAGGCGCGACGAATGAAGCGAGCAGCGACCCACTGTAAGCCCAGCAAGATCGCGACGGGCACGGCAAACGACTGCCAAGAGAAAACGACCTCCCCAATCGCCCAGGGAGCCAGCAGCGAGGCAATCTTGGCGCGTAGTTTGAGCTGCTGCGAGACCAACGCATCGCCATAGCCGAGGAAGAAGTCGTGAAGACTCTCCCAGGGGCCCTCGCCCAACCTGAACACCCGCATCTTGCCACCGACCTGGGCCTTGAGCAGTTGGTCGCCCGGGAGCGGCGTAGCGTGCTGCAGGAGTTCCCCAGCTGGCACAGAGAACTCTGTCGTCGTATCGCCATGCCGGAAGAACCTCGCGCGGCTTTCGTCGACGACCATCGTCCACGGCGTCTGCCGCTCGAAAAAGTCAATCTCGAGTTTGATCATTGGCCATCCTGGCGACCCACATCGTAGCCCGGCGTCGTCGAAGAAGACCAGTCTGGTTCAAGAAGACCAGTCTGGTTCAAGAAGACCAGTCTCGAAGTCGGTGTGTGGCACTCAGTTTCGGAACGCATCCGCGGCGGATGAGAGGCCGGGAGGCTCCTCAACCAGTCCACCGACCCCGGCCCTCGCAGACGCAGGCCCCTGCACCTGACGGCCAGGGTCGGACCGCTCCGGGGCCCAAACAACCAACGCCAACCGACGAGCCAAGGCTCGCCTCCTGCAGGTCCAGGCTTTCCCCTGACCTAGGCGGCCAGGAGCAGGTCGAGNNAGCCGCATCCGAACCGTGCCCGCCGGGAACACAACGTCCCTCTCACCGGCGTTCCACCGTATGGGCGGTCTGATGAACGATGTCCGCGGCGACGGCGTTGGCGAGGGTGTAGATGCAGTGGTCGAAGACCTTCTCCTCGCCGAGCACGGTCTGGATACCGGGCCATCGGCGAAGAACTTCTCGCCGGTGCCACGAATCGCGTTCAGCTCGCGAGCGACGACGGCATTGAACTCCTCCTCAGCGCGGCGGTCACGGAACCAACTGCGGCGCCTGTCCGGGCTCCACCCGGTACCGCACGTCCACCGGATTTTCCTTAGTCCGCCCCACGAACCGGTACTCGCGAGCAGACGATGCTCCGCTGAAGACCTGCAGCTCGATGTTCCGAAACGCAGTCTGCTCGCAGTCCGGATCGCAAAGCCCTTCGCGGTACCAGCATTGCGAGACGTCGGCGTCCTCAAACCCAGGAAGGGTTTGGTAGGCGTCCACCAGAGCACTGCCGACCACCTTGTCGAGTTCGAGCCCGTATGCCTTGCCGTCGAGGCGATAGGTGGTGGAGACTCCAAACCAGTCGTTGTGGCACTCCCACGCTCGGTACTCACCGCGCCAGATCACATCCGGAAGCGGAGAGTCCTCCCACCAGAACTGAAGCCGGCCACGCTGGGAGCACTCTGGCGTGATGTCCTCCAGGCCCGGGTCGAGCTCGACGATAGCTTCGAGGGCGGCCGCAATGAGCGAGTAGGCTTCGTCCGGGGCCACCAGCGCGGACGCGTCGGTGCTCAACGCCAACAGCTCCGCTGAACGATTCGGGCGCGGGGTCGATGCGAGTTCGGCGGCCGTCCCAGGAAGCTCGAGCCCGTCACACGACGGCGGCTCTTTCCACGCCTCGTCATCCCCTCCGGTCTCGGTCTCGGTCTCTGTATCCGGCTCCGTGTCGGGGCCCATCGGGACACCTGTTGAGCCGCCCCCGACTCCCGTCGCCTCCGGCCCGACCCCGCCCGAGCCCGTTCCAAGCGTGTCCGTTCTTCCGCCGACTCCGCACGCCCTCACGACGAGGACACAGGCCACGAAAACGCTGCGCACGGATCGAGACTACACCGCCGGGTCGGCCCAAGCCGTACCTCCCGGCCGCTGTGCTGGGTTCAACCGCGTCTGCATCGCATCGACACTGTGGTACGGACGAGGCCGCGGCCGAACAACACAAAGGCAGAGGTCAGGCTTCGACGATCCTGTGCCCCTGATCAATCCGTCGAGGTCCGCCACAGCGTGGGCACCTTGGGCACGCGCGCCGGAGCTGGGTCCTCGGGCGGCGCAGAAGGCCGCGCGGACAACTGCGTGCTGGTCGTCTTCTGCGGCGCGGTCTCTTGTGGGTCCTGGGGCGTCTCCCTCCCGGGCGCTTGTTTCGGATGGGGGCGGTCGTCGCTCGTCGGGGCCGTCGTGGGGTGGCGCTCGCACGCAACCAGGTACAGGCACACGAGGCGCCGAGAGGCGCACGCGATAGGCTGTCGCGATCGTCCGACCGACGCCGGAACATGGTTGGAAGTATCCACAGGCTCGTCCGCCCAACGCAACCCTGCACTCTCCGTCCGGGCCGCTCCGGGCGATCCCGAGTCTCCTTCGTGACGGGAGGCCTTCGAGCTGTTGTGGGTGCCGGCGGGGTTGAGGGCCGGCGATGTCCTCGGAGTCGTGAAGCGAATGACCGCCACGGACCCGCTCCATCGACCGCACACGGAGATGTCCATGCGAGAGGCGCGAGCCAGCACCGTCGTCCAAGACGGCCGAGACCAAGAGGCTCGTCTCCCCCCTGGTCCGCTCCGCGGCCACCGCCCTCGACGGCGCGAAGCCGCACTCCTCCGCATCGGATTTTTCCCACTTCGTTTCACTTGGACGCATACATGCTCGAGGAAGGTCTGTTCGTCTCTCAGAGGGCGCGCGACTCGGCGGACGCCCACCCCTCATGCGCGCCGGGCCCACGCTCGGCCACCGCGGGTCGAGCTTCGGCAGCGAGCTGAACCTTGACGACCGCAACGCCGGCGGCCTGATGGACGTCGAGCTCGACGACGGAACGTGGATCGGCTGGACGACGCCACGGAGGCGGTCGCCGTGCGCGAGTGAGGGACCCGAACGAGCGGAGGGATTCGTGCGCCCGGCCGGGTGCCTAGTAGCGACTTCGCTGTAGAACGAGACCTTCTCGCTGAGACTTGCGCCGTACCGCGATCCGATGAACCGCGTGGTGATGCCGTTGCGAGCCCGCGCTCGCACCTTCGCGGACGCAGGTCTCCCACGAACCGGACGCACGCGGCGTGATGCCGTCGTCGTCCGGCTCGTGCGCGTCCGTCGCAGCCATGAGGAGCTGGTCGTTGAACGCGTCGACCTCTTCGACCGACGCCCCGTAGAGGGCCAGGTCGGCGAGCTCCGCCGCGAACTCGATCACCGCCCTCGCGGCCGACTTTGCTCGCAGAGGTGATCGAACCGCGCGCGGTCGAAACGCGTAGTGAGTCGAGCGGCGGTGAGTTCGAAACCCTCGTCGGACACGTACGCGTCGGGACTAAACACCACGTCGTCGTCTTCGAGGCCGTACAGAAGCAGCGAAGAACCGAAGCCACCGAGCTACAGGACGGTTTTTCGTCGTTGTTGCATGCTTCTCGAGAGTCCGGGAAGACACCAACGGATCACATCGAAACGAAGAAAAAGGCACCAACGGATCACATCGAAACGAAGAAAAGTGGTGGTTGTCGCGGGTCGGTATCGCGGCCCTCCGGCCGCCTGCTACCCAAGAAACCGACGGTCGAAGTGACGGAACGGACGTCGAGACGCACTACGAGTCGCGCGCACCCGATGTGCGCACGAAAGAAGCAAACGAGAAGTCCGATGCGTCCATTGATCAACCCTCCTCTGCTCCTCGCCCTCGGCTTGCTTGCGCTTGGAGGCTGCGCAACGAAGTCCAAGCCCCTTCGACCACGACAATGGTGCGGAAAGCACGTGTTGTCGTGTCCCCGGATGGAGGACGAACGCGGGCAGATCAACGTGCACTTCGGCGTAGCGCGGGAGATCTCGGAGAAGTCCACGCGGCTCAACCTCAGCCCTTTGCTCAACGCCCAGACCGTCTACAACGAGATCAAGTCCAGCCGAAACGCCGACCGTGGATTCACGGTCAAACGTTCGGGCACGGGAAAGGTGACGATCCAGTCGCTGACGCCCACGTCGAGTTCGGTCGAGTCCACATCGGGCGCCACGCAAGGGTCCAACTCCAATACGAGTCAGTCCTACGATGTCTCGGTTGGTGTCGACGAGAATGGACAGCCCGGGTCGACCGCGGACTCCTCCGAGATCGTAGCCTCGAGTGAAAACGCGGGGTCGACCTCCGGGCAGACCGCCAACTCGGAAAGTTCTCTCGTCGGGAGCGCGACCGTGCCTGGAACGGGGTTGACCGCGACTCCGCTGCCCTCCGAAGGATTGACAGCACCGTTTCATGAAGTGCTGTACGCAACCGCCGACGCGATCCTCGGAGGTCGGGCGCTCATGCAGCTCTACAACGTGGGCGCCGTCCCGGCTGGATACCGCCTTCTCTCCGTCCCTTTCACCGTCGCCTTCACCCCAGGGGCTACGACGCAGTTCGACTACACCGCCGCGGCCACGATCCGCTTGCTGAACACGAAGACCTGTGTAGATGAGTGTTTCGCGGCATACCAGGCACTCCAGTACTGTGAGCAGGAGGCGTACGATCGCACCTCCGGCGACGACCAGTTGCCCGGGAAGCAGAACGACGCCCTCACGCTCCTGGACGACATCGACGCGTTTTACGACCGCGGCGGACCAATCGATCCGCTCGTGACCGGCTGCTCCGAGAGGAGTCCCGTGTCCAAGAGAGGACTCGAGACCTACAGATCGACGTTTGCCAACGACGACCTGCGTGTCGTCGCCATCGCCCCGGGCGGGTTCTCCTCGTTCATCTCCGACAGTTCGACCAAGCTCAGCCAGTTGTCAGGCGCAGTCGGGGGAGCCCTCCCCATCCAATCACTTCTCCTTCTCGCCGAGGCAGGCGGAACGCGGGAGAAGCTGCGGCGGTTCTCTGCGGTGGCCCGCAACCCCGAGTTCCATGCCGAGGTTACGGGCCCGGCATCCGTGCGTATCACTTACAACGGCAAGGAGAGCCTCCCTCGTAGGAACGGCCGCGGATACCAGAGACGCCTGCTGGACTCTAACTTCGTCGGAGAACTGCTGGTGCTCGCGAAGACCGAGGCGGAAGAAGACGAAGCGAAGAAAGAGCCGACGACAAGGGCGCCTGCCGACCTCGGCGTTGCCACCCGATCTGCGATCGGCCCCGCCTCGTCTCCGACGATCGAGCAGCTCATCGACGTCGACGTCGAAACGCGTTTTCTCCCCACGTACGAGCGCTCGTCCACACGCAACCTTCGGCAGCGCCGTCGAGCCGCCTCGACTCATTTTCCTCAACGAGAGATCATGGCCTCATATCCAAGGCCGCCGAGGATCGAAGTGCAGGAGATCAGCCGCATCAGCGCGAATCTCATCCGGGTCCAGGCGACGACGCTCGGTTCGAACAACGGTTGGCTGTGTGTCCGCGATGCAACCGGCGGACAGAACGTCCACTTCGACGCCAGAAAGAAAGGACAGCAATCGAGAATGGTGTCTCTGTCGACGGCGGCCACCGACAAACTTCTGTACGTCAGCCTCGCGGAGTCAGGCGAAGCTCCGTGCGGGAACACCTGGCCCAACGACGTCGAATGGCACCCAGTCAAGCTCGTCAACCGCGTACCCGCAAAGAAGTCCCCTCCCAGTGGCGTGACGAAAGTTCAAGCCTACCTGCACAAGGACAAAGTCACCGCGGTGCTTGAGCTCAGCGGAGCGATCGAGGGCGTCAAGGAGGCACTCATCAATGGCGATGCAGCGAAGATCACATTCGAGCAGGTCAAAGAGAAGAAGGACAACGAGGAGACCATCAAGGGTGCACGCGTCGTGCTTACCCTTGCCTCGCAGAACTCGCACGAGCATACCCGCTATCGCATGCTCGACATCGTCGTCTCGACGAAGGTGAAGGGCAAGCCGAAGGCGGTTCCGTTCACGACGTCGGTGGCTGCGCGTTGGTAGCCCGCGGCGACGCCGTCACGGTCGCGTCGCTCGCAGCGGCTCGACGAATGTCGCCAGCATGGTCTTGGCCTCGCGACTTAGTAGGCGGAGCTGAAGCTTCATCTTCGTGCCCGAGCCGGACCAGCCGATCTTTTCGGCGTCGCCAAACGTCGGCGTCCGTACCATCATGCCGACGTAGATCGACACGTCCTCGGGCTCGTCGAACGCGATGTCGGGATCGATGTCGTCCTACCACGACTCGGCTGCTGGCGATGGGCAGAGCATCGCCCGGAGCCGCCGGAGGACGGCTCGTCCCCGACGCGGTGCGTGTGCTCGCGAGGAAGGTCGCCGAGGAAGCGCGAGGGGGGTGCCGACCTGTGTTTGGCCGAAGATATGGCGACGCGCGGCGATGCTGAGTATCAGGTGACGCTTGGCTCGGGTGAGCGCCACGTAGGCGAGACGAAGCTCCTCTTCCATCGGCACGGGGTCATCGAGGACTCGCTCCGTAGCCGTCGGTCCTCGAGCCTCCGCCGCTCGTGTCGGCCCATGGCCCGGGAGTGGTCTCGGCTACAGCCCGAACGGATCAGCTCAGCAGGGGTTCCTGCTGGTCGGCGGTGATGACCCACCGCTGCACGCGCTCGCCGCAATACTCGATGTCCTCGGCCCGGACCAAGCCGAGCTTGGTCAACACACGAATCGAGGGCTCGTTCCCGGGCAAGACCATGGCCACGATCTCGCTCAACCCGAGCGTCCCGAAGCCGAATGCCAACGTCGCCCGAGCCGCCTCGGTCGCCAAGCCGCGCCCCCAGTACTCTGGAAGGAGCCGGTACCCGATGTCGACCTCGCCCGTCTCGCGCAGACGTTTCAGGCCGCAGAACCCGATCAGCTCCGCGTCCTCGCCCTCGGACTTCAACACACAAGCCCAGCGCCCGTAGCCGGGATCATCCCAGTCCGGATAGTTCGCGATCGCCTCGCGTGCCTCCTGCACGCTGGGCATTGGTGGCTCACCCGTGTAGCGCATCACCTCGGGGTGGCTGTTGAGGCGGAAGAAGGCCTCAGCATCGCCCGGCGTCATTGCGCGGAGGATGAGTCGCTCCGTCACCGGCCCGACACGATGTCCCATGCGGGGAGCATACCGTCCGCGGCTGGTGGCTAGAGTGGTCCAAGTGCCCTGAATCCGTCGCGCGGTCATCACCCACAAGACACGGCCCTCATCGGACGGGGAGGGCCGTGTCTGGCAAGCGGTCGACCGGCTGACCATCACCCGCCCCAAACGCGGTTGGAAACGCGCGGCCGTGGATCAAAGATCGTGGACGAGGACCGCGCTTTTCTCTCGGCGTTGTCACTGTTTGGGGGAGCCGGAGAAAGGCGGACGCAGGGTCGAGTATGGCGACAACCCAGCAGTGCCTCGAGCCCCTCGACTACGACTCCGCGGCCGCTGCACGTGTCGTGGACGCGCTTCGAAGTGGCACCCGCCGCGATGTTCGAGTTCCTCGACTGTGACACCGGGCCCGACGGGCTGCACACCGAGAACCTGTCCTTCGCGGACATCACCGTGCAGGTGCTTCCTCGTGCCTCGTTCGACGACGGCGGTGCGGAGTGGCTCGGGGCGCGACCCTTGCCCAGCGCGGAGTACTTCGATGGCTTTGACCTCTCGAGCGTTGAAGGGTTCTTCCGACTGCCTCGATGGCATCGTGGACCAGGAGTGTTTGCCGCAGCCCGAAGCTTGCGAGAGCGGATGTTTGCGCCGCGCGAGGCAGCACGCTCCACATCGAAGACAGCAGATGCAACGGCGCTCTCATCGTGGTGCGCTGCGGCCCGTGAACTGCGCGCGAGCGGGAGCTCTCCGACTCCGAGCTGCGCGCCGACGAAGCCGCGTCCCCGAAGCCGCTTTCCCACCCTTCTTCGTGGTGGGAAAGCGGCAAAGACGGAGTCCGTGGTCGCGACCTCCTCCGACGTGAAGACAGGCTTCATCCTGGCGTGCACCAATCACGGATGGACTTCTGACCGGCTCGGTCGAACCCTTCAGGGATGCGCTGGACTCCGTACGGCTTTCCGCTCCTCCTGGTTGCCTGCGGTCCAGCCGTCGGTCTCGACGCCGAAGCCGGGACAACCGCGCAGGGCGAAGCAGAGGGGGCAGACGTGTCATTGACTGAGACCAGCGCGCCCGGCACATCGGGACCGCAAACCACAGGGATGGTCAGCGACGCCACGGGGACCGAGACGACGGGCGACGGTGACAGCGAAGGCGGAACGTCCGACACGACGGAGCCGGAGCCTGCAGGCCTTTGTGGCCGCAGCGCCGACGCCTTTGTCGCAATGGTCTTCGATGGTGTAGACAGCCACCTCATTCGCGGAGATGGATCCCTGGTCGCCATCGAAGCACCCGCCGTCGGGGCACCCGCGGAATCCAACCTCGGCAGGCAGGCCCGCGGCTCCACGGACGGGTCCTGGGCGGCAGTCGTTTCCGATTGGAGCCACTTCAATGGCGGGTCCGTCGACAGCGGCTACACGCTCCGCACGTTCGACATCGAGGGCTTGGTGGCGCACGAAGAGTCGCTGACGAGCGCGACATTCGAGCTCACCGGGGTGGGCCCGCAGGGTGACTTGTTGGGCTACCGACAGACGACCGATACGGGCTACGAGGGGCTCTACCTGATCCCCGGAGAGCCTCCCGCCGTGTACCCTGGGTTCCGGCCACGGCACGGGAGTGTGCCCTCCGATGTGATTCCCGGTCGGCTCCCAACGGAGTCGTCCCCGAACCCGCTGGCCTGGACCACCCTATCCACCGGCGCCGTGGCACAGATCAGCCCCAGTCCTTTGGGGTCCCGAACGCTCCTCTACCAAGGGCGACTCGTCTACCAAGCCGACGGTCAGATCGTATTGGCGGATCCCGATGGCACGACGACCGCAGTCGACGTTGCGGCGTTCAACCCTGGGCCCAACGCGCTGACGTGGGTTTCGGCCAGCCCGGACTGGATTCTCCTCGAGGCCCAGGCCGAGCAGCCTGAGGACTCTGTCTGGGTTCGCGTGTCCCTCGCCGAGCAGGCCGCGGAAACAATTGAGATCACACCTCCCCCCGGTTTCGAGGCAATGGAGTGCTACGGACGCGTCCCCGCAATCGAGGCGGATGGCGCGGTCGTGATGGCGCTTCGCGACGCCGCGGCAGCCCAGCCACAGCGGCTCGACGTCGATCGCGGAACATGGACCGTCGTCGGAAGCCCAGTCGCAGGCATCGACATGATGGATGTTCACACGGTCGGCCTTGTGACCGTTGTGCAGACGGTCCCGGAGGGGCAGAGTTTCTGCCCGCCCCAGCTCTTCGAACCCGCCGCGGGGACGGCGATGGGCCAGCAACTGCAGGTCTCCTACGACGGGGGAGACTATGCGTCGCTCCCGGACGGAACCTACGGCCTCGGTGTGAACGCCGCGGGTACGTGTGCGTTCTTCAGCGACGAGACTCAGGCCACGCTCCTGGACCCCGAGTCCGGCGAGATGCTCGTCTTGCCCGGTCGCGAAGTTCACGTGTTCTGAGGACGCGGCCCCACCAAGCGTGCATTGGGGGCGGCCAGGGCACCGCTGTCGTGCTCGAAAACGCCTGAGGCCCGGGGTTGTAGGGCCGGTGTTCGGCCAGCTAGCGGTGTACAGTCGCGAGCGGGTCCTCGTATCCCATCCTCCGCACCTCGACGACCCCGCCCCACCGCCGGTTCTTCCGCATCATTTCAACCAACCCCCGGTCCCCGGATATCCAACGGAGGATCGCCGTGGCGTCCCCGGAGGACACGTGGCGGCAAGACTGGGCTGAGACCTTCCAGGGCCCCGAACGCGTTCGGGGCCCTGCGCCGCAAGCGGGACGAGGAGTTCGACCCGACAGCAAGCGGCCTACAGCGGGTCGGCGTAGCAGGTGATGCCGTTGGCGAAGAGGTAACACCAGCCGACGCCGGCGATGAAACCCAGCGCGATGACGCCGCAGAGCACGGCCAGGCGCGGAGAGTCGAGGTCATCATCGGCGTACTCGCCAGACTCCACCATCTCGATCGCGAGCTCGCTCATCGCCTGCATCTCTTCTCGCAGGGCGTGAAGCTGCGATTCGGAGTACGTGGCCGTGACGGCCTGCAAAGCCTCCTCGACCTGCTTGGGCGTGGGATCCCAACCCACGCGCTCGATGATTTGAACCTGCAGCTCCCTCAAGTGGGGCACGTCGAGTTCTTGGGCAGCGCGTTCCAGCGCGACCATTGACACCACCTCGTGGTCATCGTGGACCACTGCGTCGATCGCTTCGCCATAGAGCTCGGCTTTCCGTGCGTCCGAGGTATCAGTGACGGGTTCCACATCACCGCAGGCGGTCGGCAGCCACAGCGCGAGGGTCAGGCCAGCGAGGAGTTTCTTCTTCAGTCTGTTCTTCATGTTCGTCATTTCTGTGCGTCTCAGCCTCGGCGTTGCACCGCCCATGGCGTCGGTGCTTCCCTTGCTGCCGCGACCCCCTCGCTGGTTCCCGACAACCGCGAACGCCCAAAAAAACTCCTCGGCCGGGTTCGCTCGCTCCCCTCTCCTCTCGCTGTGGGTCGGGCAGGCTCAGCCGTGTGAGGGGAGGTCTTCGCATCGATATTTCCGTGTGCGCCCGCTGTCGCGGGGCCATGCAGGTCACTCGTTTGTCACCACGCCCGAGGACATCGCCGCCGAGCTTCACGGTGCTCCGCCACCAAGACGCGCCCCTGCGTCCGCACAACTCCTGCTGCTCTCCACAACGTCCTGAGCGCCATAGACTGTGCGTGGGCGCGGCTTCGTAGGGGGCCCACCTCTCGGCTCCACGCCCGACCTCGCGTATGGAACGATCGAGAAGTTGGCCGCAGGGGGAGAGTGCAGGTGGAGAGCTGTGTCGGCGTCATCGCATTTCGGCCGGACGGGTGCTGCTCCGGAAGTCGGGCCGGGCCGCAACTCAGAGACCGAATTTGGCCGCGAAAGCGAGGAGCGCCAGACTCAACGTTTGCCGCATCGGCGGACGGCCCAGCGCTCGGGGTCTCCGCTGAGCTCGCGCATTTGCGCGAGGTGTTTCGCGCGAACTTCATCGCCGAGCTCTTTGACCGCTGCGTCGGGCAGAGCCGTCCACTGCACCGCGAACTCCAGGCACAACACGGCGAGGCCGAGTGCCACGGCGGTGGGCTTGCGCGACCACGCGAGGCCCACCAGGAGTCCTCCCACTCCTGCAAGGCCCAGGGAGAGCCGCCAATCCGCAACGTACCCATGGGAACCTTCGTATCGCGTCACGAGGACGACGTCGCCCGATGCCAACCGCTGTGTCGCCCAGCTGTCGGTGCTGGGCGTGGTGAGGGCATGGGGGAACTCGGCGACCCAGCTGTTCCCAGTCTCCTGCACTGGACGATCCCATCTCGTCGTACCGTACAGAGGCTGTGTCCGCGTCGACCCCCCTGGCAGCAGGGCCAGAACATCACGGCCAAGTGCCCAGCTGGGGACCTGTCGCGCATCGCCGCCGGGCAACAGGTACGCGGTCGTGCGCGCGTTCGACAACGGACGCTCGAGCTCGGAGAACGCTCCGGGGGCCGACTCCGCGACCATCACCGCCGTCGTGAGCGAGCCGCAAATCCCTTCCATGTCGTGTGCCCGCGCCTGTTCGTGCACGATCACCTGGGTGAACACCCAGACGAGTGCGCTGAGTAAGGTCGCTACGATCGCGGGCCCGATGCGCGCCACACCTCGACGATACCGCGGCTCGCTCGGTCACGCGACCATGCTTCGCGAGGGGGTCAGAGTCGGTGCGGGTGCGCTTGCCAGCGTCGTCTGTCACACCCGGCCAATGGCCCGCTACGCCATAACCGCCCTCGACGGCGTGAAGCCGTACTCCTCCGGATCGGCTCTTTCCCACTTCCTTTCCCTCAAACACTCCGAACGATGTCCTACCTGCATACGGACAATACGCCGGTGGAGGGGACGCGAGTCAGTCGGGCCCGGTTTCGGGCCTGCCGCGACAACGGTCAGCCTTCCATGGATTCGAAGGCCAGTTCCTTCAAGAGCACCAACCTGCCATCCTCGCCTTCGATGAGAAGCTGTTCGGAGAGCGCCTCGGCCAACACCAGGACGCCTTCGAGCTCTTCCTCCGTCACTTCGTCGGGCGGATCGAAGACCACGTTGCCTTGCAACACCGGACCGACCGTGGTCATCGCGGAAGCGAGCACCACGGGGTCGAGGAAGTAGTTCGGGAGAAAAGGCGTGTAAGCCCCCGTCCCCCACTGACTCTCCTGCCAGGTCGTGACCTCGTCGTGGTGAAGCACCATGGCATTGGCGCAGATGGGTGGGGCAGCGAGGGCAACGCTCGGGGGATCGGTAGACAGCAAGCCGCACGAATCGAAGAGATCCACGACGCTCGGCGGGAGCTGGAACGTGAGCTCCTGCAAGGCAATCCTGGAGACCCGGTTCGGGCTGCCCGCGGGGTGCTGAAGCCACCCAGCGACATAGACCGGGCTACCCCAGTGATGCATGACGAGGGCGGCATAGGCGAACGCCACCGCGGGGCTCGAGATGTTGATGTACATCCAATCACCTGCCGGGTCCGGGCCCGTGAAGGCAACACCCGCCTCGAGAGCATTGAGCGCCGGCGCACTGTCGACTTCGACGCTGTGGAAGTCCTGGCTGGCCGAGATGGCTGCGGTGGCTGCGGGAATGTCGAAGGTGCTCGTCTGAGGAGTGCTGGTGAGATAGTCCTTCCATTGCAGAGCGTGGAGGGGCCAGCCTCCATTTCGCACGCTCGCGATCTGAGGGGCGGTATACGTGATGGACGTCGGCCGCTCGCTCATGACGTAGGTGTCGTAATTGAACGACATCGCGTGCAGGTCTTCAATCGTCAGTCCCACCAGCTCGCTGGCATCGATCGGATCGAGGTCGGGGTCGGACACAGGCACTCGCTCCATCACCGGATCCAAAGAGCGCATCTGCATGTCGTGCGGGTCCTGGCCGTCGTCGCACGCAAGCGGGCCGATTCCAATCGCGGGCGCGGCAAGCGCAAACAGGAGCACCGAGCTGATGCGGCGAGCAGGATGGGATTTGGTTCGATGGTGTTTCATGCCGGTTCTCGATCTGTGCGTGCGCCGTCGAGCCATGAGCAACTGGCCATGGCCCGGTGTCCGTCAATGCGAGAGAACGAATCGGTCGGTCTACGAAGACGCAAACTCTATCGATCGGCCGCGTGGTCGTACGTGGATCTCGGGCGCTCGACGGCGGGCCTTCGCCCTTTGACATCGAGTCTTCTCCGCCGAACCTTCGGCTTCTGACGCTCAAATCTCGAACGAGATGGAGACGAGTCTGGTAGAGCCGGAAACCGGCCTCTAGAGGGGGGACTCTGCCGAGCGCAGCCTGGCTCCGCTGAGCACCGCGCCCGCTGTGAACAAGATCGGCTCGTGGGCAGGAGGCTTCTCGGTGGTTCAAGGATCGGCCTCGGTGATGTACAGACTTGGACGCGTTGGTTGCGCGGGCGAGATCTGTGAAGCGTGGGAGCGGAAGGCGACTTGGTAGGCGCGATCGATCGAACCGGCAATACCTCAGGAAGTGCCCCGGTCCGCGTGCGAGGTGAATAGGGCAAATGGTGTAAGCGGGCGTCGGGGTTTGAGGCCAGATGCATCGTTGACGAGGTCCAAGTCTTGATAGCCTCGCCGCGGTGCGCGTTCGGGAGGTTGTTTGGGCAGACATTGTCGCGGCCGCGAAAGCGCGCGACCCACAGCTGGCAGACCTGGTGGTCCGCTACATGGATTCAGGCGACCCCCCTGAAGATCGCGGGGAAGAAGCCGACCCCGCAGAGACCGTGGTGGCTTTGCCCGACGGTGCGTGGACGCTTCGGCGGCTGCGCCAGGCGGTGAATCCCGGCCAGTTGGCTCACAAGTCCGCTGAGGAGCAGCAAGCTGCCCGCAACGCCGCATGGTCGGCCCTCGAGGCGGCCGCTCATCCTCCGCCGCGGTTGAAGCTGGGCCAGCTGATGGTCGAGCTGTACGAGGCGGGGGACGAACCGGGGCTTGCGTCCCTAAGGGACATACTGCGGCGTGCGAGGATCGGCTGGGGGTTCTGGCGGGGGTTCAAGCGTATCTTCAAGCTGGCCGAGGCGCAGCATGATGCGCCGATGTTGGGGCTGCTCGCGTGGAGGCTGGACACCTTTGCTCAATCCAAGATGGCCAGCGGTGAGGTCGGGCGCGGCACGCTGATCTACATGCGGCGTCGTGCGTGGCGGTTTCTCCGTCAGCTGGGAACCGCGGTGCCCGAGGCTTATCCCGAGTTTGCGGTGGAGGTGCTGCGCCACTACGAGCCGGGCACCAACTTCTGGGGGACCTGGGTGGCTTCGCACATCTGGTCCCACGAGATGATGTGGGGCACCAGTGGTTCGTCGGGTCCCTCCGAAAAAATGAAGGACTGGGCATTTCCCGACGCCTGGAAAGCCCGCAAGGAGCCGTTGCTGCGGCTGTTGGAGCACGCCGAGGCCGACGAGGTATGCGCATTTGCCATCACCGGTTTGGAGAAGGCCTTTGCGGACGCACTGCGTGATGTCGAGCCCGCGTGGCTGCTGCGTTTGGGGAAGAAGTCGCTGCCGTCGGTGCACGACTTCGTCGCTCGACTGCTGCAGGCCAATCCCAAGTTCCATCCGTCGAAGCTGGCGGGCTTGGGCCTCGAACCGCTGATGCTGGCGTTCCTCGGCAGCCCCAGTTCAACGGCACGCACCCTGGCGCTCGAGTATGTCCGCGGGCAGTCGGCGCAGGTCCCGGTAGAGCGCTTGGTGCAGCTGGCCGAGCTGGGCCACAGCGACGGAGCAAAGTTCGCCCTCGAGCGGCTGGAAAAGATATCCCCCAAAGACATCGGGTTGCCGATGTTGGTGCGTTTGGTGTTGGCGCGGGCCACCGCGCAGATGGCGAGCAAGGCGATCCGTGACGGATTCACGGTCGATGCACTCGGGGAGGCGGAGTTTGTCACCCTGATGGTGGAGGGTCGTGACGGCGAGCGCTTTGTCGACGGATGGTTCTCCGAGGCCAAGCGCAAGCCGCCGGTGTCTCACTTGCAGGCGTTGCTCGTCGACGACCGCTTGGCATCGAACTCCACCCGGCTGAACTATCGCGAGCGCCGGGTATTGTCCCGGATCGGCGAGCGCAAGGCGTCCGAGATCGGGGTGGGCTGGATCCAAGACACGCTGCTCGATCGCAAGTTCACGAGCGAAGTCTCCACGTGGCTGTCGCGTGGAAAGCTCAAGGGCGACGACGTTGATGTGGCCTGGTTCCAAGGGCTCATCGCCAAGCCCAAGCTGCGCTCCACCGCGCTGGCGGTGCTGGGCGAGCCCACGTGGGTGGGCCCCGCCAAGCTGGGCGTCCCGTGGCTGTTGGGACTGCTGCGCCACGCCGATGCCGCGCTGCGAACCTTTGCGCGACGCCACCTGTTGGAGCACTTCACGCCCGACCAACTCGGCGGCGGGGGCTGCTGGGCACTGTTGGGCGAGGCCCAACCCGAGGCGGTGCGGGAGTTCGCGGCCACGTACCTGCGTCTGCATCACCCCGACATTGGCCCGACGCAATCCGAAGCGCGCGACCTGGGCATCGAGCCACGGCTGATCCCCGCCGACTACGCGCAGGCCACCGTGGTTCCGCTGACCGACGACCCCCGACCCGATGTGCGGCGGTTTGCGGCCGAGTTGATCGATGCCGAGATCCGCCGTTGGGACGACGCAACGCTGCTGTATCGGTTGGCCGAGTCACCATTCTCCGAGACCCGTAACGCTGCCGGGTCGGGGCTGCTGTTGCTTGGCGACGATGAGCTTCCGCCCGAGCGCATGCTGCCCGTCGCCTGGCTTTCGGTCGACGCCGTCTTCTCGCTGGCTGAGAGCCCTTACAAGTCCACCCGCGAGGTTGCGCTCACGTTGGTGCGCCGCCACTACGACCGGCTCGGGGGTGCCGACCGCTTGGCGTGGCTGATGGAGAGCCCCGACCGGGAGGTCCGGTTGTTCGCGGTGCGTCTGCTGTGGGAGAAGCATCGGCCGCGCGGGCTGAGCCCCGTTGCCACACGGACAGCCGCGCCCACGGCCCAGCAGGCGTTCGACACCTCGGAAGCGTTGCGCGAGTTCTTGCGCACGGTGTTGTTCGGGCTTCCACCGGGTCGGATGGAGAGGCGAGCGCCCACCAACGGTGTCGCGCCTGATCGTTCGTTGCCCGCCTCGGTGGCCAAGCAACGCCTCGTGGGCGTCTTGCGGGACTTCGCACTCGAAGACGCGGGCTTTGCCGCAGCGGTGCTGCCCATCTTGGAGGCGTTCGCTCATTCGAGCGCGCGCGGAGAACGGGATGCGTGCCTGTCTGCGCTGGTGGCCCTACGTGCGGCGCATCCGCAGCTGGGCGTCGCGTTGGCCAGCCAGAGCATCGAGGTCCGGGAGCCGCGTCGTAGACGGTTTGCACAGTCGGTCGAGGGAGGTCGCGCGTGAGCAGCAACGCGAAGAAAAAGTTCGCCCCGTTCCTCGAGCAGCTCCGCGCCGTCGCGGGCTCGGCTCGTCGGTTTGCCATCGCAGGTGCGCGGGATGCCGACGTGGAAAGCTCGTCGATTCATCTGTTCGCCACGGGCAAACGCAGCCATGCTGCATCGCTTTCCATCCCGACGGCCGTTGGGGCGATGGTGTTTCTTTCCAACGACCTGCTGGTCGTGGGCGGGACCGATGGGTCCCTACGGTTGGTGGATGCGGAAGCGGCCGAGCCCGCTGCGTTGGGGTCCCACGACGGTCCCAGTGGTGGTGTGCTGGGGATGGCCAGCGACGCCGCAGGGACGTCGCTGGCGGTGGTCACCGAGAGCGGCCGGGTGGGCGCCTATCGGTTGGTGGTCCAGGATGGAAAGCCGCGACTCGATCGGATCGGTCAGCGTGGGCTCAGCCCCCGGCCTCTCCGCACCGTGGGCTTCGACCCCGTGCGCGCCCGCGTGGTGACCGGCGGGGACGATGGCGTCGTGCGAGTGGTCGAGTTAGACGACCTGGAGAATGCACCGGTGCGGGAGATGCCCACGGGCGAAGGTGGTGTCCGGGCCCTGGTCGTGACCGACGACGGTCGGGTGGTGGCGGGGTGCGGCGACGGCTCGCTGCGGATCAGCTACCTCGACGGTGCGGCTGATGAAGAGGACCGCTCCAAAGATGCCGCCCACGAGCGGGCGGTGGTGAGCCTGGTGCTCGGCCCGGTGCTGCGAGACGAGGCCGGTCGGGATATTCCTCGGCGTTTGTTCTCTGCGGGTGCTGACGGGGTGGTCAAGTCGTGGCCGCTGGAGACCCGGCGCAAGCCCAAGACGGTCGAGCTTGGGAGCGCTGCGCTCACGGGGCTGGTGTGGCTGCCCTCGAGCGCCCGCGCCAAGCAGGACAAGCGCGGCGGTTCGCTGGTCGCCATCGATGCCAAGCGTTCCTTGGTTGCGCTCACGCTCGATGAGCAAGGCACCATCGCAGACGAGACCGAGCGGGTGCACGGGGAGCTGGCCGAGCGAACCGAACAGCTCGGTGCCTCGGGCACCAAGGTTCGTATCGCTGCGATCAAAGCCCTGGCAGAGCATCCCGAGGATGACGCACGGTTGCTCATCGAGCGCGCACTGGAACGCGACAACAAGCCAGAGGTGAGGCTCCTCGCCGCCGACGTGCTGGGGCGGTCGGGCAATCGACGGGTTCGTGCCGCTCTGCGCAGCGCCCTGGGTGATGACGACAAGAAGGTCCGCGGCACGGCCTTCGAAGGTTTGCTGCTGCGGATCGACAAGGACGATCCGATCTCCACTCTGCGCGCGGCCGTCAGCGGCTCACATACCGACCTCCGGGTTCGGGCGCTGGGCGCCCTTCCGCCGCTTCGCAAGCAGTCCGCGTTGGTGCCCGGCTTGGTTGCCGAACGCTTGAGTGACCGAGAGTCCAAGGTGCGGCACGCCGCGTTCGAGGCCTTGGTGGCCTTGGAACCGAAAGGTTCGGTCGAGCCGGCTCGGGTTGCGTTGGCACGGGGCCCCCAAGACGTTCGCGCGTCCGGGCTGTTCTGGTTGGGTCGTACGCGGGCGTCCGAGACCCCCGAGGGCGCGGCATTGGTCGAGGCCGCTCTGGATGATGATGACTCCCGCGTCCGCCAGATGGCGTTCATCGTGGCCGCATCGGCACGGGTGGTGCTCGGCCGCACCTTGTACCGCCTCGATGGGGAGTTCCGCGCAGCCATCGACCTCGCGCACAAACAGGGGCCACTACTCCTGGCGGCCGCCAAGGACAGCACGCCCAACGAAGATGACCGGGCATCGTTGTTTGCAGCGCTCAACTGCCGCCACCCCGACACTGCGTTGCGGGGCGCCCGTGGGCTGGCGCTGCTGCAGGACCCGCGGGCAACCGGGGCGCTGTTGCAGCTCAGCCGCGAAGCTGACCATGGCTTGCGGCGTGCTGTGGTGGACACCCTGCATCTCGCAGGTGAGGCGATGCCGGCCGACGACCGCATCCGCACCCGGCTGCAGTGGCTGCTCGACGACTCCGACCCTGGCGTGCGCACCGATGCATTCGATGCCCTTGCCGCGCTGGCGCAACCCCGTGGGGATGTGGGCGCGCTCGAGGTCGCTGCCGTCGCGATGCAGAGCGGTCAGGACGACATGCGCGCCAAGGCGCTGGCGATCATCGTCGGACATGGGCCCAAGGCTGCCCCCGCCAACCACGCCACGGCGGACGGGTTGCTGTCGGCCGCGCTCGATGATGAGAGCGGCAAGGTGCGCGCCACGGCTTACAAGACGTTGTGGGCATGGCACAGCGACACGCCCCAGCCGATGTTGGAGCGTGCCTCGGCGTCCCGACATGCGGACACCCGCCAGCAGGTGGTCGCCGAGCTCGATCGCACCGATGGCGACTGGGCGACTTCGCTGCTGCTGACCATGGTTGGCGACGGCAACGAGTCTGTGGGGCTGGCAGCCTACGCGGCGCTGACCGACAGCAAGAAGAACAAGGCCCGGAAGAAGGCGGGGAAAGCCCGAGCACAGGTGCACCTCGCCGCGACGCAATCGCCTCGCGCTGCGGTACGAGCTGCGGGCTGTCGCGGCGCAAAAAATGCAAAGGGCGAGGGACTCGAGGCGCTACGCGTACACCTCACCGACTTGCTCGACGATCTGTCGGTGCCCGTCCACGAGGCCGCGATCGAAGCGCTCGATGCCTTGTTCCCCAAGGACCAAAACGCGTTCGCCACCGCGTACAGCAGCAAATTCTGGACGCTACGGGTTCGTGCGGCCGAGCTGCACGGAAAGCGCCGCATTACGGACGCGGTCGCACCGATGGCTGCCCTCTTGGCGTTGCCCAGCGGGGATATCAATCGGCCGTCGGACGACATTCGTCGCCGAGCGTCTGCAGCGATGGCCGATGTCGCCGACGCTGCCTCGATGGCGGCCTACGTGACGCTGCTCGACGATGGTGACGGGCACGTGCGGGAGATGGGTGGCCGCGGGTTGGCGGGAGCGGTCAAGCCCGGGCTCGAGCGCCCCCTGGTGGCCGCGCTTTCCCACGACGACCTACCGGTCCGCAGCTGGGTGGCCGAAGGCTTGGCCCGGCTTGGGGATGTGCGCGCTGTACCGGTTCTCGCCGGGACCTTGGCCCACGACCACAAGCCGATCCGTCTCGGCGCGATCCTCAGCTTCGTTGCGCTGGGCCACGAGGGCCTCCGCGGAGTGCTGCAGGGACTCGAAGACACCGACCGCGAGATTCAGGACCTGGTGTTCTCGATCGTGGTGGCGCGTGATGTGGCGCTGGCCCGCTCCGGCTTGGCACCCGACCTGCTCGCCGCTGCATTGGCAGCCTCCAGCCCCGAGTTGCGCTTCGCGGCGGCCCGGGTGTTGGAGGTGCGCAGCGAAGATCCCGGTGCGCTCGGTCCGTTGCTCGAAGAGTTGGTCGGCCCACGCAAGCCCGACCGGGCGTCTGAACTCGCCAAGTGGCCACCCGAGGCCGAGCGCCGGGCAATGCTTGGGATCCTAATCTCGGTGCTGGCCAGCGATGAGCCGGCCACGCGTTACGCGGCCGCGCGGGTGTTGTCGCTGCGGCCGCAGCCCGAGGCGTTCTGGCGGGAGGCCAAGCGCTTGCAGGGGCCCAAACCCAGCGGCGTCTCGGATGCGCCCGCGACCGCGCCCGAACGCGAAGCACCGCAGTCTCGCAAGCGCAGCTGGATTCGCCGTTTGACAGCCACGCTGACGACAGGCAAACGCCCTGAAGACCTCAGCCGCCGAGTGCTCGAAGTGATCCGTTACGCGGGCGGACCCAACCCGCGAACGGTGCCCTCGTCGCCGTCCGGCACCGAAGACCTGGACCAGGTGGTGTTTGGGACCTATGTGGGTCTGGTGCGACAAGCTCCGGTTGCAGGGGCGGCGGACGAGACGCACCGGGTACGACGCGACGCGCTGGCACGGCTCGGTGCGTTGGCCCAGTCGCCCCACGTGGGGCGTGCAGCGGTGTTGCCCGCGGTGCGCCGGGCCCTGTCCGACCCGAATCACCTGGTGCGCAAGGCGGCCAGCACCACCCTGTCCTCCCTGTACAGCGAGGGAGACACCACTCCCGCGTCGCTCGCGTTGCAGGCAAGCTACGCCGATGTGGGGCGTGGGGCCGTCGATACGCTGGTCGCTCGCGCATTGCACGGTGACGACTCCGCCCGGGTGCTGGCACTCGACTCTGTCAACGCCGCCGCCAAGGACGTACGCAGTCACGGGGTCCAGAAGATCCAGCAGCTGTTCGAGGCGGGGAGCTTGGAGCCGTGGCTGGTTGCGCTGGGCAGCCGCTTCGCGGACGTCCGGCTCTCGGTGGTCACCCGTCTGGTCGATGCCCAGGACGCTCGAGTCGACGAAGCGTTGGCTCGAGCTCTGGAGAGCGACCACGAGGACCTACGCGAGCGGGCCGCGAGTGCGCTGGCCAAGCGTGGTGACGTACGAGCCGGCGATGTGCTGGCAGGGTTCTTGCGGCACGACGAATCGCGGGTGGTCCGTCGGGCACTCGACGGCTTGGTGACGCTGGTGCGGGCACGGGAGGTCGAAGAGACGGCCGGTGCGGTCGCGCGCATCTTGGCCTCGCGATTGGAAGACGACCCCGACCAGACCGCGGATGTTCCGTCTGTGGTGCAGGCGATCGCACAGGTCGGACATCCGGACGGCGAAGCGCCGCTGCTGCGGATGGTCCGGGCCGACGACGTGGGGACCGGAACACGGGCGTTCGATGCCTTGCTCAGCTTGGCGCGTCACCGCAGCGAGCCTTCCCGGACCCTTCCCGACGGTCGGACTCGCCGACGCTTCGACGATGCGCGGGCGCTGCGCTACATCGACGCGTCAGCGCACCACGCCGACCCGCAGATGCGGGCCCAGGCGGTCGCAGCGTGCCGCGACGTCGACGATGCCAAGGCCGAAGCTGTCTTGGCGCGACTGCTCGACGACCGTGACGAGACGGTTCGGGTCGCAGCCGCCGAAGCGGTGGCGTTCCGAGCCGAGGCCGTCGACGGCGCTGGACTCGACGCGTTGGGCGCTGCGCTGCGCCGGGGTCGTCGAGACCTTGTGTTGCCTGCCGCCGCGGGGATGGCCAAGCGTCAGCGCCCCGAAGCGCTGCAGCCGCTGCTCTTGGTGCTTGGCGCGGGAGAGCAACCCGAGCGCGAGCGGGCGCTGTTGGCCTTGGGTCATCTCGCCGACCCGCGATGCTTGCCGGACATCGAGGCGTTGCTCGACCCCGATGCCGAGCTGTCCGATGAGGACCAGGCATTGGCGCCTGTTGCCATCGAGGCGCTGGGCCGAATGCTCGGTCGATTCGATGACGCGGACACCCAAGCGAGGATCCGGAAAACAGTGGAGACCGCGGCGGCCGAGGGCGAGAGCCAGGTTCGGACGCGGGCACTGACGGGACTGCGATGGGCGGGCGACGAGCGAAGCCGAGGCCTGCTCGAAGCGGCGGTGGCCGATGCGTTCGAAGACGCCACCGTCCGACGTCACGCAGCGACGTTGCTGGGCGAGCTGGGCAACACCTCCTCGGAGGCGGTCCTGGCCGAAGCCCTGTCCGATGATGACCGCGGACTGCGGTCGGTGGCGTCCAAGGCCCTGGCGTTGGTGTTTCCCGAGGACACCACCCGGGTAAACATGGCTCGCATTCGTAGTCCGCACAACGACGTCGCCGAGCCTGCGGCCGGGTTCTTGGCCCGCAACGGTGACCCGTCGTCCCTGTTGGAACGCCTGCCTCACATCGAGAGCGCACCGGTCCGAGCTCGCTTGCGTCGCGGCTTGGTCCGACGTGGGGCGCTGCCCGCTGCAGCCATCGCAGAACTCCTCGGGCACGATGCTCCCGGTGTTCGCGCCGACGCGGCGTGGCTTGCAGGTGCGGCGGAGTCGGCAGACCTCGCCGGGGCTGCGGCGGCGGCGGCCAAGAAGAGCGCAGCCCGGTGGGATGCGCTGACCGTGGGCACCGATGCCGCGCACCGGGAGGCCGAGGCCGAAGCATGGCGCGCGTGTCTATGGGCAGTGCGGCGCGGCAAGGCCGATGGCGCAGTGGCTCAGGAGGTCTTGGGGCACGACAAAGCTCCGCCTGCGGTGTTGGCCGAAGCCATTCGGCTGCTGGAAGCCGCGGGCGAGACGGCTGGGCTTCCCGTGGTACGCGGCTTGTTGCGGCACCACGACTCGCGGGTTCGCGTTGCGGCTGCGCGTGCGATCGCCTCCATGGACCCTGGGCAAGCGGGCGCTGTCGCCCTGTCCTCGGAGGTCACCGACGGCCGGGTCGCAGCGGCGCTGGCTCATGCGGCACTCGACAAGAACGCCGAGGCCGCGCTTTCCTCGGATGCGTCGCGGCCGACGTTGTTGCCGCGGGCCCTACAGTCCTCGCGTACGGATGCGCTGCGTTCGCTCGCCACCGAAGGCGATGGCACGGCAAGGCTCACCGCGATTGCGGCATTGGGGCGCCTGGGCGGGAACGAATCCGTTTCGACGTTGCAAGGCTTGCTCGACAGCGATGGCGCTGATGAGTCGCTCCGCAAAGCCATCTTCCGAGCGCTGCGACGCGCGCAACGTCGCACCACCACCACCCAACGCCAGGAACACGCGTGATGTCGCAGAGCACCGCCACCGCCGTTCGTTACGAGTCGCAGCCCGAAACCCGGCCGGACGGAGATCGTTTCACCCTCACGCTGTCCACCGACGGGCTTCGGTCCGGCGCGTCGTTGCAGGCCGCGTTGCAGCGCCCAGGCGTTGTTCGGGATGCGCTTCGAACCATGCACGACATCCTCACCTCGGACCTGCGTCGCAAGGCGACCAGTCGCGAGGACTACCTGGCGTACCTGCTGTCCAAGGGGAAGCGGGTAAGCCAAGAGGTGTGGAACGCCCAAAAGGCGTACCTCGCGCAGAAGTTTGGCGAGAGCGAGCACGACGAAGCGCCACTCGATCCCATCGTGCACGTGGACGATACCGGGCTGTCGCTGGAGGTGTTCTCGGCTGACGAGTCCGCCTACGCTCGGTTGCACCTCAAGGCCGGTGCCTCGCTCGATGTGAAGCAGTCCACGCCGGGCACGTCGCACCTCGATCTCACCGCGGAGCCCTTGCAGCGCGCGGTGGGGCGGGTGCGGTCGTACCGGAGCACATCGCTGGAGTTGCGGCCTGCCCACGGCGGGGAGTCGCGAGACTTCCACGTTCCGCACCGCTGGCTGAGGGCCTTCGGTCAGGTGCAAGCCGCATCCACGCTGCCCAGCACCTCCTTCTCCCTCAACCCTATCGACCTCTACAACCTGCTGCTGTCGCTACGGCTGCACCGCGCGAAGACCTCTCCGCGGGCACTTCGCTACGAGTTGGTGCCCGGCGAGCGTCCACGGCTGGTGCTCGAGCCGTGGGAAACCGTGCTCGAAGCCACGGGGGATGCCTACGGCGGTTCCGCTCCCACCGTCGTTCGAACCTGGGGGCGTCGGCGCCTGGGTGCTCTGGCGCCTCTGTTGCCACACGCGAAGTCGGTCACCGTGCACCTCGTGGGTGCGGGCTTGCCTGCGTACTACGTGATCGACTTGGGCGACGCCACGCTCACGCTTGCGCTTTCGGGGTGGACCGACAGCGGCTGGGCGGGGATCGCTACGTTCGACCTGTTGTCCGCGACCGGGGTGGATGAAGTGCTCTCTCGGCGCGTGATGGAGGTTCTTGACGAAGGTCCCCAGACGTTGGCTGCGTTGGCGACCTCGGTGGACCGACCCGTGGGCGACGTGCGCCGGGCGGTACTCCACGAGATGCAACGGGGCATGCTCCTGAAGGACATGGCCAGCGGCGCCTTGGTGCGACGCGCGCTCATGGAAGATCCCCCGTCGACCGAGGAGTTGCGGTACCGCGACGACAACGAGCGCGAGGCCCACCGGCTTCTGGCGCAAGACGGGGCTGTGAACATCACCCGCGTACACAACCTGCCGCAGGAAGGCACGCGCATCGAAGGCGAGGTCAACGATACGGTCGCCCACAGGACCTACAAGACGTCCTTCACACTCGACCGAGAAGGCCGCACCGTCGACGCGGATTGCACCAGTCCGCAATTCCGGAGAGCGGGTCTACGAGAAGGGCCGACGGTGCCGATGATCGCGTTGCGGCTGGCGCACGCCCGGGCGCAAACAGAGCTAGAAGCGGCACGAAACACCCCGCAGGGACGAAAACTCATCGTCGCAGAGACGCGGATCATGACCCGTCGTCGCCGCGGCGGTGTGATGACCTACCGGCTTTCGTTAGACGACCGACGTGTGGTGGTGCGGTGGGGGGAACACCCCGAACGCATGCGGGTGCAGAAGCTGTTCTTCACCGATGCCGATGGCGCGAAGACCGAGTACTTCTCACGCTTGGACACCTTGGGCGACAAGGGATTTGTTGATGCGAGTGCGTCGGAATCGATGTGAATGATCGTGACCGCACCGGACAAATTTGATACTTCTGCAAGTGCCTCGGGTGATTGTTCACTCGACCTGCTGGAACATGTTTCGAGAAGGGGGCGGGGACAGAGTTTGTTAGCCTGATGGGCGGCGTTGCGCCGCCTTGGACCAACAACAGCACATTCGCCACAAGGTAGGCTGTTCGTGGTTTGTTTCGCCCGGAGGGGTACCTGCGG
>JBOEGF010000009.1:0-6133 GCA_050633305.1 Nannocystales bacterium | reverse complement strand
CCGCAGGTACCCCTCCGGGCGACAAACCGGTGAGCCTACCGTGTCCCGAGTCGGGAAGTTGCGAACTCTGCCCCCACCCTCCTCTCATTTTTCGTCTCTCCCAGTAGTTCCATCGTGGCTGACTCCCCTTCGACCGAGCGTCCTCTCCCTCCGTGGTCCGACATCGCCGAGGCGGGAGGCATCCATGCGTGGGTTGTCGACGAGCTGAAGGCCCGCGAACTGTGGGACGGCGATGTCGACACCAGCACGCTGTCCGAAGGCGAACGCAAGAAGTACAAGGCTCGCCGTGAGGAGGAGCGGCGGGTTCGGAAGGTGTTGCGGGCTCATGCCTGGCAGGCTTTCCGCGGTGCCCACCTGGTGCACCTGGGCACAGGCGTGTTCTTTCACGACACGCCCGATGTTGACCGCTACGACATCGCGGGGCTCGAGGAGCGCCACTCCGAGAACGAGCTGCCCAAGCTCCCCGACGCGCAGGCGCTGGCCAAGGCCCTCGAGCTTTCGGTGCAGCAGCTCCGCTGGCTTGCGTTTCACCGCGAGGTGGACACTGGAACCCACTACCAGCGGTGGCACGTGCCCAAGCGCGACGGCTCGTTGCGGCTGATCAGCGCGCCCAAACCTCTGCTCAAGAAAGCCCAGCGCTGGATCGCGCAGAACATCACCGAACGGCTCCCCGTGCACGGTGCCGCGCACGGCTTCTTGGCGGGGCGTAGCATCCTCACCAACGCCCAGGTGCATGCCGGTGCCGCCACGCTGGTGAAGTTCGACATCAAGGATTTCTATCCGAGCATCACCCTGCCGCGGGTCAAAGGCCTGTTGCGCAAAGCGGGCTTGGGAGAGCAGGTCGCGACCGTGTTGGCGCTGCTGTGCACCGAGGCGCCACGCGAGGTGCTCGAGATCCGGGGCAAGCCGCACTACGTCGCCGCGGGCCCTCGCTCGTTGCCCCAAGGCGCTCCCACCAGCCCTTCGATCACCAACACGCTGTGCTTGCGACTCGACGCCAGGCTTGCAGGCATCGCGCGTTCGTTCGGCATGCAGTACACGCGCTACGCCGACGACATGACCTTCTCGTCCGGGCAACGTGACATCCCACTAGGCAGGCTCAAAGCGGCCGTTCGTCGAGTCGTCGAGGCCGAGGGCTTCGTCGTACACCCCGCAAAGACCCGTATCCTTCGTGGGGGTCGTCGGCAGACGGTTACCGGCTTGGTGGTCAACCCTGCACCAGGTCGTCCCGAAGCCCGGGTCCCTCGCAAGGTGCGACGTCAGCTCAGGGCTGCGCTGCACAATCGCCTCCAGGGGAAGCCGGGCGACGACAGCCTCGAGCGCCTCGCGGGGCTGGCGGCCTACGTCTACATGACCGACCCCGCTGAAGGCCGGGTCTACCTCGACCAGATCGCATCGCTACGACAGCAGTCCCAGGAGAAGTCCTCATGAGCGAGTGGAATGTGGAGCTCGAACTCGTCGACGACAAGTCGAGCAAGTTCTGGCGAGCCAAGACCGAGGGCTCGGACCTCATCGTCAACTACGGCCGCATTGGCACGGACGGTCAGACCAAGACCAAGTCGTTCGGCGACGCGGGCGGGGCGTTGGCCGAGCTCGAGAAGGGTGCGGGCAGCAAGCGCAAGAAGGGCTACGCCGACACCGCTGGTGCCGCGGCAATCGCCGATGCGCCGGTGTTGGTCGAAGAAGACACCGAGGGTCCCGCAGCACCAGTGTCGTTGGAGATGACCCAAAACGGTCGGACGATAGCCGTCACCCTCCGCGTCGACGGCGGGGCGCTGCACACCGAGGTTGTCGAGCGCTACGCGGGTGAATCAGAGGCTTCCGCAGGCTTGCGTAGAATTCAGCAAGCCCTGGTCGACGAAGGCTATCGGTAGCATCGGTACGGGCGTACAAGCCGAACGGAGGGCCCGGCGATCTGTTCGGCGTGACCAGTCTGTGCCCGTCGTGGTGAGGGTCGAGGCCCGCTGTTGGTTGAATGTGTCTGCTCCGCCAGGGATGGGGGCAACGCTGTCACCGGACGGAGCGGAGGTCGTCGTCGGCTGCACTGAGGACGTCGACGCCGGAACGACCCAACTCGTCGCGCGGGTCGACGGAGAGCCGGTCGTTTCTCTGGGAGTCCCCGCGCCCCGGTGCCCTGGAACTGTGCCTCGCCGCCCCGGGCCACAGGCCGCGGTTTTCCGACGGGCTCCGCTCCCTCTGCGGTCCTCAGCGGAACGTTGGACCAACTCGCCGCTTCGTCGGCCGCCGGGGCCACACCTCGTCGCATCTGTCCATGGCGTCGTTGACAGGCACTTCGAATTTAACTTCTGGTGTTCACATCCGGACGGCGACTTCTGCAGCTGCGAACCCAGTTCTGGGACCGGGCGTCTTCGTTCGAGCTGCGCCTGCTGGCCGTACGTCGCGACGGAACGCCCGACGAACGCGCGCCCACGGAGCCGGGATACATGATCGATGCGGATGACCGTGGTGACCGGGCGGCTGTCGTCGTCAGGCTTGGAGACCAGTCGGTTCGCGTGTTGGTCGTCGACACCTCTGGGACCGACGGACTCGCAGGCTGATCCGCAAGGTCCACGATGTGCTCAGCCGTCCCGGGGAGTTTGGATTCCGTCGTCTCCCCCCAACCCTGCCCGAACCGGTCTCGCGCCCGTCCGCTCTCTCACCGACTGCGAGGACATAGACCAACCGGACGCGCGGCATGGATACAGAGTCCATCGAGCACGTTCACCGAGGAGCGACTCCCCCCGACCGGTGTGATGGCGAAACGCGCCGCCCCCTCGCAATTCGGGCAACACCGGCGGTGCGGTCTCAGGCATTGACCGCGGTCGAACTGCGACCCGCGCCGCGAACGCGTGACGGGCACCACGTCCCGACGTCAAACCGTCGTTGGAGGGGTGCTCCGCCGTCACCAGCGCCAGGGCATGCTCGTTGCAGAGCACGCCGCATTGCGAATTCCAGCGCACTGTGTCTTGGGGACAACCGTTTGCTGCTTCGCATGTGACCTGGACGACGACGGACGTGTACCGCCTGACTCTCCCCTCCCGGTCTTTTCCTCAGTTCATTTCGGTTAAGCGCAGCGTCGGATGCCGTCTTTGATACTGTTCGGCTGCACGCAATGACGTGCAGTGCCCGGCCATGTGGACCAAGCAAATCATTGATCGGTTTCATGCTGGCTCGACCAGCTACATCAAGACCCAGTTCATCGACCGCCGTGTCAAAATTGACTGCGCAGACCTCGCGCTGGAATACCTTCTGGATTTCTGCCGGGGTGAGCGGCTCCCGATCCGACTTCGCTACTACAGCAACGGTGGCTGGAGAACGCACGTCGTGGACGCCACCGTGCCCGACTTCGAAGCCGCGAAGCGCGAAGTCAAACGCAACTTCGGGGCTCTGAACGTGATCGACAACACTTTCGCCATCGACCTCGCCCAGGCCAAACCCGGCGACCTCATCATGAGCAAATGGTCCGGAACGCAGGGACACACCCGCATCATCGACTCGGTCGGTTCGGGGTCCACTCCGCACAACCGTCCCGTGACGTTCTACCAAGGCAACCTGCCTCCGGTGGTACCCATCAAGAAGACGCAGGCGTTCGGCGCGATCGACTTCGGCAAGTTGACCGACAAGCGTCCCCGGCGCTGGAGCTTCGCGAAGCCTCAGTGATCCGAACATCTGCGATTCAGATCGGTATTGTCGCCCTCACCGGCTTGGTGTTGGGGGGCTGTGCATCCCGTGAACTCCCGAGCAACATCGATGCTTGCCTGCGGGCGGAATACGGCGATGCCCTGGCCCGTACCGATGCCGCGAACCACCGCGCTTTCCTTGTCTGGGATACCGTGCCGGAAGACGATGCCATCACCGCGCTGGTCGCCCGAGCGCGGCATTGTATGGCTGCCAACGCAGGTTGGGCGGAGAGCTACAGCGTCAGCGTGTTCTCGCATGCTCGATTCGCCGGCTACATGACCGAAGCACACATCATGCCGCTGGTTGAGTCGGGTGACTGGGACAGCGCGTACCTGGCGGAGTACGACCACGCGGCGCGCCAGTTGACACTGATGCCGCTCGTCGATCCTCGAGAAGTTGCCTTGGACCCCAAGGGCCCCGCGTTGAGGTGAGCTTCACGCCCGCTGCTCGCGACCGTTCGCGGGCGATACCCGAGCGCGTGCGTCGGAGCCTCACGCCGCTGCGCTGGAAGGCGGCTCAGAGGCCACTGACGGCGAGCAACGATTGTCCTGTCATGTCGGAGTACGTATAGGCGCCGTTGAGCCACGCGTACGAGGTGATTTCTCCTCGTCTGGGTCGACCCGGGTGGCGGTGGTCCATTCCAGATGTAGCCGTCGAGATCCGCGGTCATGCCATACCAGTGTATGTCGCATCTCGTCCCTTTCTCGATCTAACCACAGATTGATGGGAGCGTGTTGGCGGGCCACCGGGCAGGCTCAGAGTCGAAGTCGGGTGTGGTCCGGGCGCGGCACTTCGGCCGGCGCGAAGAAAGGGTATTGCGAGTACGATGGCACCATGGTGCTGGTCGTTCCCAAGGTTCGTGGATTGCTCTCGAGCGCGTTGACGGGCGCGCTGGCGCTCGGCAGCGTGGCACTCACCGGGTGGCAGGTCGAGCAGGTCGAGATGACGAAGGCCCGCGATCCGTTTCCGACGGACGGTCTGCCGCACAAGGGTGCATCGCCGCAGGACGCCCGCGTCGCCATGGTCGCGTGCTCGGAGTTCCAGTGCCCGTTCAGCGGTCGAGCCCGTCACACGGTCGAACAGTTGCTGGTCGACAACCCAGACCTCGCGTTCTTCTATACACACCTCCCGCTGCGCTCCCATCGATACGCCGAGTTGCATGCGCGCGCGAGCGTTGCGGCCCAGCGACAAGGGCGATTCTGGCCAATGCACGACGCGCTCTACGACAGTCAGCGCGAGACGAAGGTCGTCGACGAAGCCGCAGCGATCGCGCTCGCTCGAGACCTCGGCCTGGACACCGGTCGGTTCGCCGAAGACCTGCGCGACCCAACCACCGCCGCCGAGGTGCGGCGCCAGTCTCGCCTGTGTACCGACCAGGGCGTTCGGGCGGTCCCCACATTTTTCATCAACGGTCGAGAGGTACGTGGCGCTCTTCCGACCGAGGAGTTCCAGCGCGTGATCGACGAAGTCCGTGGTTGAAGGCTTGATGCCGCTTTCATGGACTTCGCGATGACGCAGTGGGCGAGACATGGTTTCGCGGCGGAGGCAGGCGGAGGTGGACTCGCCGCTCGTGACTTCACAGCGACATGGCCCTAGAAGACACGACCACCGACAGGTCGCTCCAGACCCGTGGCAACAGAGGCAGACGTTGATCAACGCGCCGACCGCGTGACGTTCTGTGCGACGAACGGCGCATTTTTGGCTCCACGAACCGACTCTCCGCCATCGTTACACCCAAGCTCTGCCGGCCTTGCTCCGAACTCATCGCTCCGGTAGAAGCCGAAAATGCTCCGCGCTGTCTGTCTTGTTCTTGTTGGCGCGTGTTCTTCGGTCGCCTGCGGCACGGCGGCCGCGGACCCGGAGTCTGGAGGAGAAGGAACAGAGTCATCCTCAGGCGACACTGGCGGGGGCCCCGGTGGCAGCGGAGGCGCCGCATCATCTGGAAGCAGCCTCAGTGGGTCGGAGTCGACCGCGGCTGCGACGACCAGCGAACCGACGTCGAGCGCAGGGGACCAAACCTCCGGCGAACCGCCCCTGTGTGAAGGGGATGTTGCACTGGACGGCTTCACCTGCAGCTGCGCATGCGAGGAAGGGCAGTGTCTCGCATGCGGTCGGTTCGAGATGAACCAAGTGGACTGGGCGGTGCCAGACGGCGAGCGATTCGAGCAGATCGCGAGCAACCTCCACGCCACCTTCGACCTCAACGGAGACGGCTTGCCCGACCTCGTCAACGCCGGCAACTACGCCGACTTCGAAGCCTACGGCTCCTCGGGCGAACGCTACTGGCGTGTCTTCCTCAATGAGGGCGACAGCTTCGGCCCCGAGCAGCAATGGCCGGTCCCCGACGGCCAGCGATTCGAACAGATCGCGAGCAACCTGCACGCCACCTTCGACCTCGACGGAGACGGCTTGCCCGACCTCGTCAATGCTGGCAACTACGCCGACTTCGAAG
>JBOEGF010000008.1:414473-552248 GCA_050633305.1 Nannocystales bacterium | reverse complement strand
CCTCGCTGCAGGGGTCGAGCGGAGGCTCGCCCCAACAGCCTTTCTCTAGCTCGAAGCAGGACTCGAACGCCCCCTCGCACGCATCGGGGTCCTCGGCACAGGCGGCTTCGGCATCGAGGTAGCAGGCGTCCAACTCTTCGGCGCATCCGTCTCCCGGCCCTTCATCCCCGCCGTCATCGCCGGGGTCGCTGTCGCCGGGGATGGGCGGTTCTCCGTCGCCGGGGATGGGCAGGTCGAAGAGCTCGCACCCGGTCGCGCCGAGCGATGAGAGGGCAAGACCCAGGGCAGAAATGAGAAGTTTGGAGCGGTTCATCTTTTTCTTGGACTTTCTGTGGGTGTCCTTTGAGGACATTGCGGCCGCGGCCGTCTCTTGTTGGGTTGTTGTGCTGCCCTGAGCCGTTCCGTCTCTGGGAGAACAGTTTTTTTGCGGAACGCTCGCTCGCCCTGCTGGACGCGTGGACAAAAAAAGCCCCCAAAGCGACGCTTTGAGGGCTGGAAGAGCGGAGTGGGTCACCACCATGGCTCGGGTGGGGGCTCGCCGTAGCACATGGCCCTCTCGTCCTCGCACATCCAGTGCATGTGCTCGCAGTCCTCGTGGAGCATCTCGTCCTCCTCACAGAACGCATCAGCTTCCATTTCACACATGCCGAACAGCACTTCGCACTCCTCAGGATCGGGGTCAGCGTCATGGTCAGGGTCGGGGAGCGGAGACTCCGGGGGCGGGAAGCCGTCCTCCTCACCCATGCAGAGCATGTTGCGCATGTCGCAGAACTCGAAGACCTCGATGCACGCGGGGTCGTAGGCCTGGCAGAACCTCTCGGCATCTGCCATGCAAGCGGCGTATTCGTCAGAACAGAATTCTTCAAGCGGCGGCTCGTCTTCGCCTTGCTCGTCCTCGGATTCTTCTTCGGCCTCGTCGGAGTGGGGTGGATCGTCGGCGGGCGGAGGCTCATCGGAAGGCGTCTCCGAGGAACCGTCTGCACCCGTGTCGGACGGGCTTGGCCCCGAGTCTGGGACCGCAGGAGACGGATCGGCGACGGCCGGGTTTCTTGCAGCTGAACCCACGCCAGCTCCCCCGGGGGCGCTGTTCACCGAGGGGGCCCATGCGCCTCGAATGGCGGTCCCTCGTCCTGTCGAGGATGGGCCGGGACTTCCTTGCAGCGGGTCGCGGGATGCCGCGGCGCCCTCCCATCGGTCGTTGCGCTGGGGCCCATCATCCGCGCCGCTGCGACCAGCTGCAGGGGATGTGTCGTCGCTCCCCTCGCCGTCGACGCCGAGTGCGACGGCTCGAGGCGTGGGGGCTCGCGCCGGCTGGACTTCGTCGACGGCCTGGGGCGCTCGCTGTCCGTCCGGTACCGTGGCGTAGGGCTTGGCGAGGTCCGCGACCGACAGCGGCCAGGGGCGATCGGCCATGGGTTCCACGACGTTCGGGACGGAGAGGGGGGCGGCTGAAGCGTGACCCGCAGGCTCGAACGTTTCGGTTCGGGCCGGGCCGAGGTCGGTCGCCTCATGGCGAACGACCTGCTCCGCACCCCCGCTGTGGATAGGGTCCGACTGCTGTGGACCACGGGGACCGCCGAGAGACACCGTGAGTGCAACCCCTGCGGCGAACGCAATGGCTGCGACCGAGAAAGTGCGGGTGTTCGACGAAACGCGACGCTCTCGTGGAGCGGTGGGGCCCTCGGCCGGCGCCGCGATCGTTGGCTTGTTGGCGCTGTCTTCCGCTCGGACCCGGGCGCGTAGGCCGGCGAGCATTCGCGCCTGCGCATCTTCGGAGGGACCGGATGCATCGCGATACGACGCGAGCAGGCTCTGCGAATCGTCGTCGAGCGGTTCGAGGTCTTCAGTTGGATCCCATGCGTCGTTCATGTGGAGGCCCCCCGTTCCACGTCGGGCCCCAGCGTGCCCGCGAACCGTTTGAATGCCTGTCGCGCGAGACGCAGGCGCGTGTAGATGGTGTTGATGTTGATGCCGAGCGTCTCGCTGACTTCGGGGCCTCGCATGCCTTCGATGTCGATCAGTTCGAACACTTCGCGTTGGTGTGGCGGTAGGGTGGTGAGAAAGTTGCCGACCCGTTGAAGCGTCTCGCGCTGGCGCATTTGCTGCTCCGGGCTGGGACGCGCATCGCGGTCACATGCGGCACCGCTCACGACGACTCGGAGCCGGCGCGCGTTGCCGCGGCGACGGTTGGCTGCGACGCCCCGGGCGATCGCAAACAGCCAGGTCTTCATCGCGGCGCGCCGCGGGTCGAACTCGGGCAATCGGCGATGCACGATGATGAAAACCTCCTGTGTGGCGTCCTCAACTTCGTCTCGACCGATGCCGAACCGTTGGATCAGGCGGAAGACGTAGCCCACGTAGGCCCGATACACCTGCTCGACATCGGGCTTTGAGGGTTCGGGGTCGGAGGACCCGCAGTGGACGGAGGGGCGCGCCACGCATTCGTTTGTTGTCGCTGGGGGACCGTTTCCTTTTGGATTTCCCGCAAAAAAGAACTCGTGGCGTGCAACCTCGGGAGATCACCCGGGAAAGCGTAGAGGGCACGCGCTACAGTGAAACCGTGCGGACTTCTGAGCCTCCTGTGGCCCACGCGCTCCGGCTGCGACCTGGAGCAGACCTTCGCGAAGCCCTGGAAGCGTTTGCGCGGTCGACTCCGGTCGCGGCCGCGGGCGTCGTGTCTGCGGTCGGTAGCTTGAGCGTCGCGCGAATCCGGCTCGCGGGCGCGAAGGAGATCCGCGCGCTGCAGGGCCCTTGGGAGGTCGTGAGTCTCAATGGCACGGTCGGTGCGGGAGGCGCGCATCTCCATGCGATGGTCTCGGATGCTGACGGCCGGTGCCTTGGTGGGCATGTCTGCGCGGGCTGCATCGTGCACACCACCGCCGAACTGGTCCTCCTCGAGCTTCCCGGGCTTCGCTTCGACCGCACCCGTGATCCGCAGACGGGGTACCCCGAGCTCGACATCCAGGCCCGCACTGGCGCGACACGGACCCCGGGCGCTGTGTAAGTTGTGGCGGCCATGGCCGGCGAGAAGCTCAACCTCGACATTCTGCAAAAGGACGTCGCCTATAGCGGCGAAGGCATTTCGGTCAAATCGCTCGAGGACAATATCCACGAGGAACGATCCGTCCAGAACGTTAAGGTCGAGGAGCTCAAGGGTCTTCGCGAGCGAAACGTCGAGATTCAAAAGTCGCTGGCGGAAGAGGTCGGGAAGCTTCGCAAGTTCAGCGACTACATCGACGGAACCGCGACCAAGGGCGGCTTCTGGGCGGGCATGAAGGAGATGCTCAGCCACCTGCCGGGGCTCAAGAACATCGCGATCTCTCAGCGCTCGATCGAGGAGCTACTCAAGCAGCAATATCAGATCAGCGCCACGCGGGTGAAAGAGGCGGCGGAGTACGTCGACACGCTCAAGCAGAGCGAGCAAGACCTCTATACCGAGATCGACCGCATCAACGAGAAGATCGTGGAGATGGCCACCAACGAGTCGGTCGCAGCGGACCATGTGCTGGAGCTCAAGGCGCTGATCGACCAGATCGACGCCGAGATGCAGACGATCGAGGCCGGAAGCGTTGACGCGCGCGAACTCGAGGGCAAGCAGGACAAGGCACGCGCTCAGCTGGCGATGCACTCGGCCAACCTGCAGCTGTACTCCTCGGCCGAGGACCGCTACGCAAGTCTCAAGAGCAACACGCGCAAACTCGTGCAGACGATCCGCAACTTGGGCCAAGACATCGGGCAGTACACAACCGCCGCGTCGATCAAGCTCGACATGGCCTCTGCCCAGATTCAGGCGATTGGGACCGCAGCCGACGCATCGGTGGTGATGCTCGAGCTCAAGAAGAGTCTTGACGTGATGACCGAGTCGATGAACGCGACGACGCAGTTCGTCAGCGAGACCCAGGTGTTCTTCCGCAAGAACCTCGACGACCTGCTCAACGATCTCGACACGTTCGACGAGACGACCACCAAGGTTCTCGACGACAACATCGAGTTCTCCAAGCAGATCGAGGAAGAGCGGATCGAAAAGGCGATCGCCAAGGCGCTCAAGAACCGCGCCCAGCGTGGCGACACTCCCTCTTCCGAAGGCGCCTAGCAGCTCGTGGCACTCGTCGCGCTGCATACTCAGCATCTGCTCGAGCCGGTCTCCTCCACGTACCTCGGCATGCTCGGCCGGGCGATCCGTGCCGCGCGGCTGAACAAGACGTTTCCGGAGCGGCGGCAGCTCGATGGCACGCTCCGCGCGCTCGCGGCTCAAGCTCACCACGGGTTGTACGACGGCGTGTACCTCGACTCGCGGTCGGGGTTGCCCAACATGGCCAGCTTCACTCGGCCGTTGGCCGACCGCGGAGTGGGCGAGAAGGCACTGCCAGGCTATGAGGGCCAGGCCGCGCTCGACGCCAAACGCGATGAGGCCGAGGTCTTTGCCCGGATGGCCGCGAAGCGTCGCTACTTCGAGCTCCTGCAAACCCTCACGCTTGCACCCGTCGATGAACACCGCGTCTTGCTGCGTCGGCACGAGCCCGAGTCATCGCGAGCCAGCTTTCGTGTCGAGCTGACCAAGCTCGATGGCTCCGGAGCCTATCTCCGGGTGGTCATCGACCTCACCCAGACCGCGAGCGTCTGGTCTCACAAGCTGGTCGACCTCGACACCAAGGGAGAGGTCGCGTCGGGGACGGAGGCGCTCCGCGGAATGGTGTATCGGTTCGCATCCTACGACGCGGAGACACTCTTCATCCGGCTGCACGAACTCGAGGGCGTCCATGTGGAGCGCGTGCAACGGGGCATCTTGGGCCCGATGCGTTTTTCGATCCCACACGAGGGGCACAACATCACCGTGCTGGAGTCCAAGCCGGACGCGACGGATGCAGCGTGGTCTGCTGCGTGCAAGGCCCAAGACGGTTCCCCGTTGATGCTGTCCTCGTTTGCGACGGACGTCGCCGCCCTCGATGTACGAGAGGAGAAGAGCAACGACCCTCTGGCGCCGCTCTTGTCTGAGGGGATCCGGGACGTCGAGCGAGCCCGCTACATGACGCTCCGCGAGCGGCATCCGTTCCGGGTCTACAAAGACCGCAAGTTCGTCGTGTCCCCTCCGCTCGTCGATGGCGTGCGTACGGCCTGTGCGGCGGCTGGCTGCAAGAACCTGGTCTACCCGCTGCGCGGTTGATCCTTCACCCCAGCGCAAACGGCCGCCCTGTCGGGCTCCAACTCGCTTCGCTCGCCGCGTCCGGGTTTCGGAGCGCTGTGCGAGTGTCTTGCGCCCGCTCGGCCCACAGGACCCGCTTTTCGCCGGCCGGGGCGGCGTGTATGTTTTGGTGGTGCCCATCCCTGGCCGCGCGCGGCGGTTCGCCATTACGGCGTTTGCTGCCGTCCATGTCAGTGCTCTACTGTGGTGGAACTTTGGGATGGTGCAGCTCCGCCCGCGAGAGCACGAACCGCCTGGTGGCGATGGCTGGACTCGAATGCACGAGGCCGCCGACGTCGTGGACAGCTCGGGAAACGTCCGAGCGTTCTTCGCGGGATACGTCCGAGTTGCGGCGTTGTTTCAACAGTGGGTGCTGTTCGGCCCGGATGCGCCACACGAGACAGGCCGCATCGAGGTGCGGGGCATTACCGGCTTCGACATCGCCGGCCAGCCGATCGTTGATCCGAATCCGCTCCACGCAACCGAGGATGGGACGCTCACCGACCAGACGCAGATGATCGGGAACCCACCGTGCGGTTGGTCGCGGTCGGACTCGTCTCGCGCCGTATTCCTGAGGGCGTCGTACGCCAAGTTCCATGCCTCGGTCGCGGCGCAGGACCGAGGCATCGCCTACGTTGGCGTCCAGTTCCTGTGCATGGTCCGACCGATCCATCAACCCGATGAGGACCCCGAGTCCGTTCCGTGGCGGACCGAGGTGTTGTGGGCAGGCCCGGTCGCCTCGAACGTTCCTGCCTCGGGGGCTCGATGATCACCGCGTGGTGGAGGCGGTTCTTCTTCGGGGAGCGGGACGTTCGACCCCTCGCCCTGATGCGAATCGGTGTGGGCATCATCGTGATGTGGATGCTGCTGGAGCGCGTCGCGGTGGCCGAGGCGGCGCTCAGCGACCAGGGGTGGCTGCGCTCCGATGCCGCTGAGGCCCTCATGGACCCCTGGCACTGGTCCATCTTTCACACCGTGGATCAGCCGTGGGCGATCGCAGCGCTGCTGTTCGTTGGAGGCGGTTGTGCGCTGCTGTTTACGGTCGGCTTGTTCACCCGGTATGCGGGGGTCGTCGCGTTCGTCATCCTCGCGTCCACACACGTGCGAAACCCGGCCGTGCTCTACGGCGCGGATTCGGTGGCCCGGATCTGGCTCTTCTACCTGCTGCTCATGCCCTGCGGCCGTGCCTGGTCCATCGATGCAATCCGAGCCCGCATCCGGACGAAAGGGCGTGCGTTTCGGGAGCGGGCCGCGACGATGGAGTCATGGCCGGTTCGACTGCTGCAGTTCCAGGTTGCGCTTGTCTACCTGGCAACGGGGGTCTCGAAGGCGTACGGCAGCGATTACCACGAGGGCACTGCGTTGTGGTTTGCGCTCGCAAACCCCACGTACTCGCGCTTCTATCCGCTGGCGGAGCCGGTGCTCTCGAGCGCGGCGCCTGTGCTGGCGGTGCTCACCCTGGTCACGCTGTGGTGGGAGCTGGCGTTTGCGTTCATGATGCCGCACCGCCTCACTCGCCGCGTCGCGCTGAGCATTGGAGTGTTCGTGCACGGCGGCATCTTCGTTGCGATGCAGATCCAGTTCTGGGGACCGCTGATGTTGCTCAGCTACCTCAGCTTCGTGTCCGGGCGCGCCGTTCAGCGGTTCTGGATTCGGCATATTCGGGAGACGCGGGACAAGCGATGGGCGCAGCGGCTGGTGCTCCACTACGATCCCGAGGAGGCCGCCGCAACGGCCACGGCCGCCCGGGTGCGTTCGCTCGATACCTTTGGGCTGGTTCGGTGCGTTCCGGAGCCCAAGGTCCAACTCCGCTGGTCGCTCGCGTCCGGCGAGAGCGTCCCTGAGCCCGAGGTTCGTGCCCGGGTCCGCGGCGTGCTGCCCTTGGTCGGTCGCGTCTTCTTCTAGAGCACATGAAGATGTGCTCTAGCGTCGCGGGCCGGAACTTCGTCGGAGGGTCCGCTCATCACGAGCGACCATGAAAAGAGGGACCCGCGGCCATGGCCGGGGTCCCTCTTGGGCGGTGGTCTCTTGGAACTCAGGCTCCGCCGGCAGGCTTGCCCTTGCCCTTGCCTTTGCCTTTGCCTTTGCCTTTGCCTTTGCCTTTACCTTTGCCGCCGCCCTTGCCCTTGCCGCCGCCCTTGCCTTTGCCGCCGCCCTTGCCCTTGCCGCCGCCCTTACCTTTGCCCTTCTTGCCTTTGCCCTTCTTGCCTTTTCCGGGTCCATCAGCACCGGGCTCGAGCGGCTGGCCGTCGGGTCCGAGCTTCTTGCCCTTCTTGCCCTTCTTCTTTTTGCCTTTCTTCTTCTTCTTCTTGCCGGCGTTCTTCTTGGGCTTCTTGACCTTCATCAGGCCCTTTCGGCTGACGCTCTCGACCTCGGAGGCATCCATGTGGCGGCCGAGCATCTCGGTGGGGTCGCCACCTTCGTCGGACACGCGCTGGGCGAGCTTCTTGACGACGTCGGGGTTGGAGCGGCTCTGAGCCGCGAGTTCTGCGCCGATCAGCTCCTGCAGGGCAGGGTCATCGGAGTTGGCGGCGATCGTGTCCATGCGCAGAAGCATGCGGGCCATGTCCTCCTCCATTTTCTCGCCGGCCTTGGCGTCCAGGTAGGACTGCATGACGCTGACGACCGTCGCGAGGAGGATGAGCGCCGAAAGGGCGTACGCGTAACGCGGAGGCTTCGACTGGTCACGCTCCATCCAGATGCCGAGAACCGCTGCGAGACCAGCGACCAGAACACCGGTCATCGCAACGATGAGTCCGGGATCGAGGCCGTCATTTAGAAGAATTACGAGAATTTCCCACATCTGAGGAGCGCTCCGGGTGCGCGACGACGCTAGGGCTCGCCGCTCGCCGTTGTCAACGACGATCCAGAACCCGGAAGTTTGCATCGCAGAGCGATTTTCTACGGATTATCTTCGCCGCGCCGAGTTGGTGCGTCGGATCAACCGCGGAAACGCGCGCTGGACCCAGGACGACGCCCCCATTTCCGCCGGTCGACTGGTCTTCGCCCCACGCCCCTGCACGATCGGCGTCCGTCTCGCGCTCAGCGGGGGACGTCGACCTGACGCCACTTGACGCGCGTCTGGTTGAAGTGCCCTTTGACGGCGGGATCCTCTTCGAGCCGCTGCGCTTCCCCGTCCTCTGCGAACGCGCGGGAGGCGATCACATATTGGCCGGGTTTGGGTGCGCGCCATCGGTACGTCCAGACCGACCACGCGTGCTCGAGGTCGCTTTCCCCAAGTCCGTCGGGCTCGCCAAAGTGTTCGGAGGGCGGCTGGAGCTCGGCCTCCTGCCAGGTCTTTCCGCCGTCGACGCTGACCTTGATCGACGAGATCGGCTTGCCCGCTCCCCAGGCCCACCCGGTGAGTGTCCAGTCATCGCCATCGGGCAGACAGCGCGTGACCATGGACTTCAGCCCGATCCACCGCGCTTGCTCCTTGACCCACTTGCCCTCGGCGTTCTTCCGCTTGTTCACGAAGACGAAGCGGTTGTGGATGCCGTTGTGCGGCTTGGTTTTGCCTTCGATGTGGCCCAGCCATTTGACATGGGACATCGAGTAAACGCCGGGGACGACCAGGCGCACAGGGAACCCGCGAGGCCGCGGGAGCGGCTCTCCATTCATGCGCAAGGCCAGCAGAGCCCGCGAGCGGGTGTACTCGTCGAGCGAGAGCCCGTAGTGGTAGCCACGGCGAATCAGGGGAATGGGGTCGAGGCCATGGCACGCGAAGTGGGTGGCGTCTCCGGGTCCACCGCACGCGTCGAGGATGGTCTGTAGTGAAGGACCCGACCATTTGGCCTGACCCACGAGGCCGGCGGAGCCCATCATGTGGTTGCCGTTGCCCGCGCATTCCATCACCAGGACCCGGTTCTCCCACGGGAGTGCTTCGAGGTCGTTCAGCGTGAACTCCCTGGGATTGGCCACACCGCTGACCCGGAGCCGGTAGGTCTGCGCATCGACTTGCGGGTGTCGGTGCCGATCCCGGCGGAAGTAGCCCTTCACCGGGCTCAGCGGTCCCGACATGTTCTCCAGCGGCTGCTCCACCATGCTGACCATGCGGAACGCGATTGGATGGAGGATTCGGCCGAGCCACCGCGCCATGCCCTCGACGGGACGCAGCTCCAGCTCCTTGGGGGCCCGGGCGAGCGCAGTCGTCGTGGGGGCGACGTCATCAGCGGTTGCGGCGGGGGAGTCCATGGCGGGGCTTTGCGGGGTCATGGGAGGGGCCAGCGGGCTTGCGGGTCCGACTTGGCGCGCAAACTAGCAGGTGGTCGGGGGGGCGCCAAACCGCGGACTGCGCAAAAATGGCCGCCGAAAACCCGCCGAACTTCGCGCAGTTGCGACGCGGGCCTCGCACCAAATGCAACCGCCAGCGGTGTGGGACGTTCGGGTTCTGGTAAGAAACGCTCGCAGGAGTTCGTACCGCTCGTGAACACACGCACCACCTTCTCTCGACTTCTCCCGCTCTCCTTGACCCTGGGCCTTCTGGCGACGGCTTGTGATGGTGACTCGAAGCCCGCCGACAAGAAGGCAGCCAAAGAAACGAAGGCCGACAAGGCCGACGCGAACGCAGAGCCCAAGCCGGAAGTGAAGCTGGCCGACGCCGCGGAAGCGAAGCCCGCTGGCGCCGTGGAAGCGAAGCCAGCCGACGCCGCAGAAGCGAAGCCAGCCGACGCCGTGGAAGCGAAGCCCGCGGATGCCGCGGAGGCGAAGCCCGAGGGCTCCGCAGACGAAACGGCCGAGCCCGAAGAGGTCGCAAAAGCGGACGCCAAGCCCAAGGGCGACAAGCCGAAGGCAGAGCCGAAGCCGAAGGCGGACAAGCCGAAGGCCGAGCCTGCGCCCAGCGGCGTTGACGGCAAAGCCTTGTACTTGAAGAAGTGCAAGAACTGCCATGGCACCACCGGAGCCGCTGACACCAAGCTGGCGACGAAGCACGACATCCCGTCGTGGAAGGAGTCCGGGTGGAAGGGAAAGTGGTCGATGTCCAAGATCAAGGACATCGTCAGCAACGGCAAGTCAGGCACCAAGATGAAGGCCTTCAAGGGCAAGCTGACACCCGAAGAAATCGATGCGGTTTCCACCTACTCGCGCGGTCTGGGCAAGTAGATGCGACGCGGTTTGCTTCTTGTTTCACTGGTGGGCGCCGCCGCTCTCGGGCTCAGTAGCTGCGAGACCTACGAGTTTCCGCCTCGCTTGCACGGCGTAGGGACAGAGAACTGCCCCGCCTGCGAGGTGTTCGTCCTGGAGGAGTCGAGGTTCCCGCTGGGCGGCGTGGCGTCGCTCTCGTCCCGTTTCGCGTTCGAGGATAGCCTGGGCGCGCTGAGGGAAATCCGTGTCTTTGTGACGACGCCGAGCGGCAGAGTCGTCGAGGAGTTGGTCGACGAGGAGGACATGGTCTCGACGGATGCGGACGGCGATGCAGCTGGGGGCGCAAACGGCGAAGCAGATGCAGACGGCGAACCGGATACTGACGGCGAATCGGATACCGAGGGGAACCCTGAGCCTGAGCCTGAGCCTGGGGACACGGCGACGATGCGACCTGGGTTCACGTGCGAGTTCGAAGGGGGAGGGACGATGACGGCCGCCGCGACTTGTTTCCTCTCTTCGCCGCGCGACACCTCCGGCGAGTCCGTTTCCGAGGTGCTCCATGGGGTCGAGCGAGGCACGCTGTCGGTGGACTTCGGCGTCGAGCTCACGGAGGTCGGCGAATGGACCGTGGAGGTTGAGGCGGAGCGTACTGGTGGCACGCGCTCAAATCGCCTTTCGACAACGTTCGTAGTTGTCGAGGATATCGGCGACGACGACGACGGCGAAGACGACTGAGCGCACACCTCGTCGTCGCGACGCGGCGAGACGAAACCGGGTGGCGACGAGATGTCTTCTAGAACCGGCCGACGAGGCTCAGCCCACCCGGGTTCGGTGCAAGGACCGTCCGGGGGGTCTGCTTGCGATCGCGAGCGTTGAGCAGCAGGAGGACCACGCCGGTGGTGCCGTACAACACCGCCGCTGCGGTGGTCACGGCGCCGATGGTCCGCATCTGGTCTTGGCGATCCTCGGCGTCGAGCCGGGCTTGATCCATGAGGTTGGGAGCAGCCCGCTTCGCTCGGTTGTGTTCGGTCCACGCCCATGCGCTGGTCCCGATCAGGCCCGCGGTGAGGGTGAGCGAAGCAACTCCGCCTCCGATGAGCGCCTTGCGAACGATGTCGTTGTCACGGCCAGAGGACGGGAGGCCCCGGACAGGACGGGGTGCCTCGGTTGCGGCCGGGGGCGGTGTCGCAACGTCGGTGGCTGCGGACGTCTCGGTCTCGTCCTCAGAGGTCTCGTCGGAGGGGGGTTCGTCGGCGGGGGGCTCGTCGGCGAGAGCCTCTTCCGTGGCAGCCTCGTCGGCCGGAGAATCCGGTGCGTTGGCGTCGGCGGGAACGGGCTCGTCCGCGGCCGTGTCGGCGTCGGCCGCAGGAGCATCTGACTCAGGCGTGCTGGGTTCGTCGGCTGGGCTCGCCGGTGTCGCGGGAGCTTCGGCGGTGTCCGGAGCCGCGGCGGGCTCCGAGGCGAGGCTCATCGCGACGGCAGCATGAAGGAGACGGACGAACACGGGGGCGCATCCTACCCGCGTGTACCTCCCCCGCAAAGTGCGGCGGGCCACCTCGTCCGACGCCGTCCGTACCGAGGCTTGGGGGGCCCACTTCGCGCGATCTCGCGGGAAAGCAGGTACCCGGACCCAACCCTTCCAGTGTCGTCGACGCCACCCGCTCGGAGTGCTCCAGCGAGGGGTTGGGTGGGGGGCGCGTCGCTGAGGCCGCGCGGGTGCTCGACCTTGTCGCCGACCATCGGGATGCGAACGGGCCTCGTGAGACGGCGCGCACGCGGCGAGCGCGGTCCCCGAGCAGAGGAGGGCGGCCAGGCCCTACGCACGAAGAAGAGACGCGCGCCGTGCGGGACCTCCGAGACGTCCTAGCACTGTGTACAGGGGTCGTCCTTCGATTCTATTCCGCGAGGCCGGTTTTGGGTTCGGCGCGCTGGAGCACGGCTCAAAACCTCGTCATGGCGCCTTGCTGGTCTTCGAACCCGACGCTTCGCCGCGAACCGTGCAGCACCCTGCGACTGTTCCGGTTCCGCTTCTAGCCCGCGGCCCAAGTCCTTCATGCGTGATCGCGTCGAGGGCATGAGCTGCGCTCGAGGCGGAACGAGGGTCGGGCGTGCGCGGGCCTTTTGTGGCCTGCTACGCTCCGCCCGTGGACCGAGACCTCGCGCGGGTGGGAGCATCGCTCTCGAGGCGCCTGTTTTCGGGTTTCCCCTCGAAAATCGGGCGCTACCGCATCGCCGGGCGGATCGGGTCGGGCGGGATGGGGCAGGTCTTCCGGGGACACGACCCAAGCCTGAAGCGACCGGTCGCGATCAAGGTGCTTCAGGGGGGACGCGCTGGCGCCGCGGGCCCGTTCGACCCGGACACGCTTCTGCGGGAAGCGCGGGCGCTGGCGTCCGTGTCGCATCCGAACGTCGTCGAAGTCTTCGAAGTCGGTACCGACGGAAACCAGGTCTTCATCGCGATGGAGCTGGTCGACGGGGCGACGCTTGGGCACTGGGTCGCCGACGAAAAGCCTCCGTGGGCCGAGATTGTGCGGGCCTACCTGCAGGCGGGTGAGGGGCTCCAGGCTGCCCACGAAGCCGGCATCGTGCACCGCGACTTCAAGCCCTCGAACGCCTTGATGGCGGGGGATGGTCGGGTGCGGGTCTTGGACTTCGGGTTGGCGACCGAGAGCACAGCGGGCACTGGCGATCTGCCTCCGGATTCGATCGCGGGGACGCCGGCGTACATGGCCCCGGAGTGTCTGCGAGGCCGCAACGCCACGCCGCAGTCCGATCAGTTCAGCTTTTGCGTGGCGCTGTGGCAGGCGTTGTTCGGTGGCCGTCCGTTCGCCGCCGACACGGCGCACGGGATGCGGCGTGCGACGGAGGGCCGCCGCCTGGTCCGGCCCGAAAAGACATCGGTCCCCAAGCGCATTGTCGATGCGCTGGCCCGAGGCCTCGAGGCCAAGCCTGCGGATCGCTGGCCTTCGATGGCCACACTGCTCGTCGAGTTGCGCGTTCCGGTCAAGCCCAAGGGGCCGTTGCGTGCGGTCGTGTTTGCGACGGGTTGGATCGGCTGGAAGATCGCTGCTGGAGCGATTCTCGTGGCGATGTTCCCGACGCTGGGCAACTCGGACCCGTGCGACGCGTTGCGTTCCCGGCGCGACGGTGACTGGTCGAGCTCCCGTCGACTCGCCACGCGGTCCGCCTTCAACGAACACGGTCGTGAGCAGCAGTGGCCCGCGTTCGACGAGACGGTCACCGCCCAGATGAACGGGCTGACCGATGCGTACACGCAGGCATGTGAAGGCCGGAAGGTCGACGACGGCCACGTCGAACTCGACTCCGAACTCGCGTGTCTACGTCGTCGCTACCTGGCGCTCGCGGGTCTCGTCGAGGCGGCACCCGGAGCCGACGAGACCCAGCTCGGCCGGATCGAAGCCGCGGTTCACCACGCAGCGTCGACGGGGTCGTGCCAACGGGGGGGTCCTGCGGCGGTCCTGCCGTCGCGGATCGTGGCGGCGGTTGCTCGGGCGGACGCACAGCTCGCCACGGTGGCGGTGTTGCGCACCGCGGATCAGTACGACGAAGCCGCCGCGCTGCTCGATGGGCTGGCAACCACCGCGCTCGAGCTGCGCTACGAGCCGCTCCAGGCTCGGGTGGCCTCGGCTCGGGCCGACATCGAGCTGGTCCGAGGAAACACCAAGGCGTCCGAGGAGGCCTTGGTGTCGGCCTATCAGTTGGCGGTGGGCCTGTCCGACCATGAACTCGCGATGTCGGCCTCCGCCCGGCTCACTGAACTGATCGGCGTCGAGAGCTCGCGCCCGCTGGAGGCGCTCGAGTGGGCCCGGCATAGCGAGGCAGCGGCGGAGCGCCTGGGCGTCACCGAGCCGCAAGCGCACCTGTGGGCTGCGCTGGCCAACGTGTACTTCAACGCGGGGCAGCATGAACAAGCAGCCGCACTGTTCGAGAAGTCTGCGGAGGCGATGAAGGACGATCCGACAGCCTCCGCGCACGAGCGCATCACGTCGCTGCGAAAACTCGGTGGGGTCTACTTGCACCTCGAGCGGCGAGAGGACGCCCGGCAGGCCTTTGCCACCGCGATGGAGATCGCGGAGGTCGTGGACGGCCCGCATGCGCACAACGTCGCCGCGCTCGCGTTCAACCGCGGCCTCACGACCGCGGACCCCACAGAATCCGCCGCTCTGTTCGAGCGCGCGTCTCGAATCTATGGAGACCTGTGGGACGACCACCCGGACCTGGGAGACGCGTTGTATCGCTGGGGCCAGGCTCTCGCTGCCATGGGTCGGTCGCAAGATGCCGAAGAGAAGATGCGACGCGGGATTGCGATGTTGGCTCGCGGGATCGGGGAGTCTCATCCCTATGTGCTGGATTGTCGGACCAGCCTGGTGACCTCGCTGCTGGACCAAGAACGCTACGAAGACGCCTTCGAGCTTGGGGTCTCGGTGCATGCAGATGCCCAAGCCAAGATGGGGGATGCGCACCCGGTCACCGCAGGCGCTCGTGAGCTCGTCGGTGCCGCCCTCGATGGGCTCGGCGATGTGGAGGCAGCGCGTGTGGCGTTCGAAGATGCTGCCCGGCTCTCGCGGGAGAGTCCCGAGCCGGACATGCGGATGGTTCTTCGGACGTCGGCTTCGCTGGCGGAGTTCCGCGCCCGCAATGGCGAACCCGAGGCAGGTCTGGCGCAGCTTGTAAAAACTGCAGCGGAGGCCACGGATGTCGTCGGAACCGCACACCCCCTGTGGGCGGACCTCCAGCTGCGCATGTTGGCGCTGCTCCCCGAAGCCGACGGCGCGCCGGAGGACCTCGAACGGGCCCGTGCCGCGCTCGACGTCCTGGGCCAGGGCGCGTTCAACCGCGGCTACGCGGGAGCGATGTTCTCCGTGGCGAGGCTCGAACATGCTCACGGTGACCGCATCGCGGGTCGTGCTCAGGCCGAGGCGCTCTCGGCCCGGCTCCGTCAGAATCCCCGAGACGCTCCGCTTGCGGCCGAGGTCGACCGCTGGCTTGCGGCGCTCGAGCGATAGACCGCTCGGGCCAGCTCGCGCTCACGCTGTTAGCAGGGGAGCTTCCCGCCGCAACAGAACTCGTCCACGACCATGCAACCGATGCACTCCAGGCAGCCGGGAAGTTCCCCGTCACACTCTTCGCCTGGCTCGACGACGCCGTTGCCGCAAAGGAAGCACCCGCTGGTGTCGAGTTCGCACGCGGCGGAACAGCTCAAGTCCCCCCCCGCGAAACCGAGGCTGCTGCAGCTCTGGCCGCCAAGGTTCGAGCCGTCGCAGGTCTCGCCCGGATCGATGTCTCCGTCGCCGCAGGCGTAGCAGCTGCTCGTGTTGAAGTTGCAGCTCCCGCTGCAGCTGAGGAGGCCACCGTCGAAGCCCTGGCTCGCACAGCTTTCCCCGTCGAGGTTCAGGCCATCGCAAGATTCGCCGGCGTCGACGTCTCCATCGCCGCATTCGAAGCAGCCGGAGGTGACGACGTCGCAGTTGCCATTGCAGGACAAGGAGCCACCATCAAAGCCTTCGGTCGCGCAGGTCTGGCCGTCGAAGCTCGAGCCGTCGCACTCTTCGCCAGCGTTGACGTCTCCGTCGCCGCACTCGTAGCAACTCCCCGTGTTGAAGCTGCAGCTGGCGTCGCAGGCGAGTGCGCCGCCGTCGAAGCCCTGAGACCCGCAGGTCTGGCCACCGAGCGCGGTGCCGTCGCAGCTCTCGGCCGGGTCGATGGTGTTGTCGCCGCATTCGAAGCACCCGCCACTGTTGAGCGTGCAGTCGGCGTAGCAGGATAGCGTGCCGCCGTCGAACCCTTGCGAGTCACAGGACTGCCCGCCCAGGGCGTCGCCGTCGCATGCTTCTCCGCCGTTGACCGAGCCATCTCCGCACCCCGCCCCGTTGCAGCTCGACGTGTCGAAGGTACAAGCGTCCGAGCAGCTCAGCGTGCCGTCAAAGAAGCCAAGTCCTTCGCAAGACTGGTTGTCGAGGTCGAGGTCATCGCACGCTTCGGCGCCGTCGATGACCCCGTTGCCGCATGAACTACAGTCGGACGCGTCGACCGTGCACGTACCCGTGCAGGAGAGGTCTCCGTGCGTGAAGCCCAGCGTGCTGCAAGATTCGCCATCGAAGGCCTCGCCGTCGCAGGCCTCGGTCCCCGACACTGTCCCGTCACCACAGGTGAAGCATTCGGTCGTGTCGAAGGTGCAGTCGGTTGCGCACTGAAGCGCGCCCCCTTGAAAACCCTCGCTGTCGCACGTCGAGGTGCCAAGGTCCGCGCCATCGCAGGCCTCATCTCCGTCGCGGGCCGCGTTTCCACACAGCGCGCATCCGGAGGTATCGAGGACGCAGCCGGGGGAACAAGCGATCGTCCCCGAGTCGAAGCCTGCGTCCCCGCACGTCTGGCTGACCTCGGCTGCGGGGTCGCAGCTCTCGGGCGCCGTCACCATGCCGTCGCCGCAGGCGCTGCATTCCCCGTAGTCGTACGTGCACGTGTCACTGCACCCGAGCGCTTCGCTCTTCTCGCCGAGCCCGACGTCCGCGCAGGTTGTCGCGTCGCCGAGGGCGCTTCCGTCACACGCCTCTCCGGGGTCGATGCTCCCGTTGCCACACTGCGTGCAGAAAGAAGCATCGAAGGTGCAGTCGGAGGCACACTGAAGCGCGCCTCCGGCAAACCCTTGGGTTTCGCAGGTCTGGTTGGCTAGATCGCTCCCGTCACATGCCTCGGAGCCCTCGGCGATGGCATTGCCGCACTCTGCCTCGACCATTGGATCGGTGGTGTCGGAGTCGGTGCTGGGTCCTTCCGAATCGGCTCCATCCGTGTCCGAACCACCGTCTTGGTCGGGTGGAACACACTTCCCTGCGACACCCGAAGGTGCGAGGTCTCCGTAGCGCTGGTTCGACACGCAGACGGGGTCTGGGAAGCTACAGAAGCCCAGCGGTTGGCATGTACCTGCCTCGGAGTTCCCGGCGCATTGGGAGTCATCGGAGCACTGGAATGAGGTGTCGGAAGTGCATCCGCTTGCAAGTGCGACCATCCATACGCTGCCGAGCAGCGCCCATCGTTTGACTGTCGAAAATCCCACCGCGTTCCATCCTGACGGTATCGCAAATGCCCGGTCGCTGCTGGTTGTCGCCACTGGGTTCGTGCGAGCATCGCCGCATGAAGAGCTTGCCGATGTGGGCGGTGATCGCACTGTCAGGGATGACGCTAGGCTGTGCTGGCAGCGATGATCCGGGTGGCACCGATGTTGGATCGAGCTCGAGTTCGAGCAGCGGCGACGGGAGCACGACCCTCCCGCCCACCACGGCCAGCTCCAGCTCCAGTTCCACCACCGATGAGGCCGACTCCAGTTCTTCAAGCGGGGCGGCGAGTAGCTCGTCCTCGACTGGATTCGCGAGCAGCTCCAGCACGGGCCCGGGCTGTGAACTCGGTACGCTGGATTGCGCCTGCGACCGTCGTGGCGGCTGCGAAGGGGACAATGTTTGCGTGGACGATGTCTGCGAGCTGCCGCAGAATTGCCCGCAAGAGCGCTCAGAGCCGAACAACACCGAGGGCGACGCGCCTGATCTCGGCGAGTTCAACGACTCGAACCCCACGTTCGAAGTTGTGGATGGCCGGCTCCCGGGGGGGAGTGGGGACGAGGATTGGTTCACGTATCGCTGCGACGACACGAGCTTCGGTCAGATCGACATGGCGTACGAGATCGACACCAACATCCCGGTTCGGGTGTGTCAGTTCTTCTTGTGTGACGACCCGGACAACCCCGTGGTGACGTGCCCGGAGAACTCGGAGGCTGCGACGTCGCCGGACGGGCTTGCGGGGTGCTGCTCCGAGCAGACGGAGTTGGTCGTCACAGAGATCGACTGCAACTCCGGGAACGACGACACCGGCCGAGCCTTCGTTCGGGTCGACATGCCACTGCAGGACATGTGTGTCAGCTACGACCTCGGCGTTCGCTGTTGAGCGGACACGAGGCACAGCTACGACATCACGCGGATCGTTCCGGGCATTCCGCCCTTGGGTCGGAGGGTGATGCCCGGATCCAGGCCCACCTGCTCGGGACGGTGGACTTGGATCGCGAAACGCTGGATTAGGGTCGTGAGGATGATCTTCGCCTCCATCAGGGCGAAGTTGTTTCCGATGCAGATTCGTGGGCCCGCGCCAAACGGGATGTACGCGTAGCGATGCCGGTTGGCGCTGCGCTCGGGAAGGAAGCGGCCGGGGTCGAACCTGAGCGGGTCGGTCCACAGCGCGGGATGGCGGTGCAGAGTCCAAGGACAGGCGGCGACGATGGTGTCGCGCTCGATGACGCGGCCGAGGACCTCGTCATCTTCGACCGCGGTCCGCTCGAAGATCCAAACCGGCGGATACAGCCGCATTGATTCCGAAATGACGCGGCCGGCGACCTCGAGCTTGGGCAGGTCCTCCATCGTGGGTGTCCGACCGCCGAGTACGGAATCGGCCTCCTCTCGAACCGCTCGGGCCCACTGCGGATTCTCGGTGAGGAGCTTGAAGGTCCAGCTCATGTGGGTGGCGATCGTCTCGTGCCCGGCCAGGAACAGGGTGAGAACCTCGTCGCGTAGCTGCTGGTCGGTCATCTGCTCACGGGTGAGTTCGTCCTCCACCGACATCAGCATCGAAAGCAAGTCTCCTCGATCGTGCGGGTTGGCGCGACGCTCCGCGATGATGCTGCCGATGGCTTCGTCCAGGATCCGCTGCGCTCCTCGAAAGCGAACGTTCGCAGGCGTGGGCACCCACATCGGAAGCCGAATCGCGCTGACCGCCTCGGCGTTGGCTCGCTGTAGCGCGGTCGTGATCGCTGGGCCCAATCGACCAGCCTCGGTGGAGAGTTCGGTCGAGAACAGCGTGTGGCCGACGATGCGGAGTGTCAGCCGCATCATCGCGTCGTGGAGCTCGACCGTCGTGCCGTGGGCGGTCGACCACTCGTCGGCGAGGTCTTCGGTCAGGCGTCCCATCGTGGCCGCGAGCTGTGCCAATCGCTTGCGGTGAAACGCGGGCTGGCTGAGCTTGCGCTGCCGCTTCCAGAAGTCGCCCTCCGAGGTGACCAGGCCGTTGCCCATGACCAGACGGAGACCGTCGTAGGATCGGCTTTTTACGTAGCGGTTGTGGTGGCGGACGAACGCGTGATGGATCGCTTCGGGGTCGTGGAGCACCACGAATCGGAACGGACCAAAGCGGTAGCCAACGAGGTCGCCGAATCGGTCGCGTCCGTCGGTGAACAGCCCCAGTCGGTCCGTGACGACCTCGAAGTACGAGCCGAAGTACGGGAGTCCGCGAGGCCCCGGCAGGGGTGCGGCGTTCGCTAAAGATGAGGATGTCCTCATGTTTGACAAAAGATGAGGAAGGCCTCACGTTCGTCAAGCGTTGACGACTAAGCCCACGAAAAAACGGGGGAAAAAAGCCTCCCCGCGGAAACGTCCACAGCAGGAGCGTAGTCGGCGCCGACACGATTCGATCGTCGAGGCGGCTGCGGAGTCGTTCGCGGAGTTTGGATTCGACGCGACCACCATGGAGGGGATCGCGGCCACGGCGGGCACGTCGATCGGCTCGGTTTATCAGTTCTTTCCCAACAAGAAGGCCGTGTTTCGAGAGGTCGCCCGGCGTGCGATCGAGGCGAGCGGGGCGACGTTCGCTTCGATGATGCTTCCGGGCACGGACCGGCCCTGGCCCGAGCTTCTCGAGCAGGTCTGCGACCTGTACTTCGAGCTGCATCACCGCTCGGTCATGATGCGCGCGATGGTCCGCAACTTCGAGCTCTACCGAGAGTTCGAGGACGAGGATACGGCGCAGATGCAGGGCTTCATCCAGATCGTCGGTGTGCTGGTGGGAGCGTGGGCTCCCGACCTTTCACCCGAACACAGCCACCGCGTCGCAAGGACACTGGTCTACACGTTCGCGGTGAGCATGCTGGTGATCGCCAACGAACCCAAGGACACGGGGGCGCAGATGCTCACCGAAACCAAGCTAATGCTTCGGCGCTACCTCGAAGGCTACGTGCCCGAGCCAGGCTGACCGCACGCGAGAACCATGCAGGTCGGGCGGGCGCAGTGAAACGTCCCCGCGCTGACCTGCTGCTCGAAAGTACGGAGCCATTGCAGCACGCACGCCCAACACGCCTCGAAGTCGGGTTCGGTCCCTCCGCCGGCGAGGTAGTGCCGACGCGTGTCCTCGCGGGGGCCGGTGGGCATCCACTGGTCGGCGCGGGCGAAGTCCAGCTGGGTCTTGATGTCGACAGCTTGGGCATGGTCGTCGTATGGGGCGCTCGCCCATGCCGCCTTGTCTGAGGCGAACGTCTGCACCGCGACTGCACCACTTTGGCGGAGAAGCGCCGGCAGTCGAGCCCCGACTTCTCCATCCCCTTCACCCAGCGCGCGCTTCCCCGCATGGCACACGAGCTGGAGCTGCAGCAGGGACAGCCGCTGGGCTACGGTGAGAGGAACGCTGGTGCCCATGAAGCTTGTGGCCAGCACCAGGTTGTCGGGCTCGGCCAACACGATGACGCCGTCCGGCTTGGTGACCCGCAGCATCTCTTCGACGACCGCCTGAGCGTCCGGGACGTGGATCAGCACGGTCTGGCAGGTCACGACGTCGAACGAATTGTCGTCGAAGGGGAGGGCCTCTGCCTGGGCCTCCTGGTAGCTTGCCGTCGCGTTTGCGGTGCGGGCAGCGTAACGAGCTGCGTCGAAGAACGCTGGCTCACGATCGATGCCCGTGAGGGTGGCACCGGCCGACATCCGCTGAAGGACCGCGCGCCCCCAGTGTCCCGCGCCGCAGCCGACGTCGAGCAACCGGGTCCGCCGACCCAGGTCGCAGCGTTGGCCGATGAGGTCCAGGTAGTCCGAGTTCCACCATGTGTCTCTCCATTCCCCGCCGAATCCAGCGAGGCGCGCGTACGTGGCAGGGTCGTCATAGCTGGGCCGCGGGGTGCTCACGGGCGAACGCTACCGCGAGACCAGCGCCTGGCAACGATCCTCAACGCGACGGGCGCGTCGAGGTGTGTTCTAGAAGTCGGTGTCGAGTGCGACGGTGGCCCAGGTGACGGGTTCGTTCCGGTCCGAGTCCGCGGGCCAGATTTCAGCCACCGTCTGCGTGTTGGTGACCCGAATCGCGAGGCCGATCTCGCAGGAACTCGTCAGGTCGATGCCCAGAAGCTCGAACGGGATCGAGTACTCCACGGCGTTGGCCGGGCCGACCAGTCCGGGGGTGCTCTCCCAGTCCGGGTTGTCGTCCACGCAGTCCGGCCACGCGTCGAGCATGCCCTGCGCTCCACACTCCTGGTCGTCGGTGTGGAACCACCAGTCGTCGGCTCCGAACATGACGGACTTGTCGTTGAGTGGGTCGATGTACAGCTCGGGGAAGATGATCAAGCCGCCTTCTGCCAGCGGTTGAAAGCCGACGTTCAGGTTCTCGCCGTCGTGGGAGAGGATCACGTTCACCTCGGTGGCTTGGACCGGGATCGCGACGACCGTTCCTCCGGCCCACTCCAGCGGATCGATGGTGCCGTTGGGATCGATCGCTGCACCTGCGGGGATCATCGTCTCGGCCTCGCAAGAAAGCCCGGGCCCGCTCGACGAGGATTCGGCCCCGGTGCTGCTTTCTTCGGCTCCAGTGCTCGTGGAGGCGTCGGTGTCCGTGTCGGTGTCCGCAGCGCTCGTCGAGGAGCAGCCGAGGGACAACATCAAGAGCGCGCAAGAGGCCGTACGCATCATCGGGGGCGATGGTAAACCCAGGGCGTTCCTCGGTGATGCCGCACTGGATCCGCAAGCTCACGGTCGACCAGTGGAGGGCGATCGACTCCGACATGCTCGACCGGCCACTGCCCGACCGCCGGGCTCCCTGGGTTCTGCTGACCGCGATCTCGTGTCTGATCCTGCCGATTTATCTCGGGTCGCCGAAGTTCGCCGACGAGCACCTACAGACCGCCTTTGAGGGGCTCCCGGACCGCCACTGGGGTCCGTGGCTGTACTGGTCGCTGTTCAAGACCGTCAACTACGTGCTGCTCCCGTGCATCTGCGTGCGGTTGCTGGGCGACCGGGTCGCCGACTTGGGTCTTCGGCTTCACCGCAGCCGGCGCACGTGGGGGCTGTACGCGGCCTTGCTGCTCGTGGTGTTGCCCGTTGTCGTCCTCGTCGCGGACTCCCCGGCGTTCCTCGAGCGGTACCCGCGGTACCCACATGCCGGATCGACTTGGTCGCGGCTGGTCCTGTGGGAGGCTGCCTACGGGTTCCAGTTTGCCGCGCTCGAGTTCTTCTTTCGGGGCTTCCTCCTGTTCATGCTCGCCCGTTCGTTAGGCTCGGCCGCGATCTTCGTTTCGCTGGTGCCCTACACCATGATCCATTTCGGGAAGGCGCTCCCGGAGACGCTCGGATCGGTGGTCGCTGGCATCGTGCTGGGGACGCTCGCTTTGCGCACGCGGTCGATCTACGGTGGGGTGCTGCTGCACTGCGGTGTGGCGTGGACGATGGATGCGCTCGCTTTGGCGCACCGTGGTGATCTTGCCCGCCTCCTCGGCACTGGCTAAACGGCAGTTCCCGGTGCGCGGGGGCGAAAACAGCCAGATATGGTTCAGTTGAGGTCCCGGAGGACCTACCATGCCCCCTGTGTCGGCCCCCTCGGCATCGGACACCTTCACTCGGCAAAGCTTGGTGGAGGAGATCCACAACAAGCAGCAGCACGACGCCGACCAGGAGTCGCAGCGGCGGCACCTGCACGAGCGTGCCCAGAGGGCGGCTCGCCGGGCCAAGATTCGCAACCGCGTCCTGTTGTTGGTCGCGGTCGTCGTCCTGCTGGTGGCGGTGGCCTTTGGGGTCAAGGAGTTTGCCGAGAGCCGCCGTATCGAGCAGGGGTTGGCTGCGGCACAAGAGCCGCTGGCTGCGTCTTCGGTGGCAAAGCTCGAGGCGGCACGCACGGTTCTCGCGACCAACCTCGATGTCGCTCCCAACCATCCGGCCACACTCGGCCGCATCGCACTGGTGGTCACCCATCTCCACATTCGCGGCGTCGTCGAGGCGGACGAGGCCCGTGCCGCACTCGCCCAGGCTCGAGCCGCGGGCCGGTCCGAAGGCGCGCTTTGCGAGGGAATGTTGGCGGCGCTCGAAGGCGATTTCGATCAAGCCCGCCGCGCATATGAGGGCGCTCTTGACGACGAGGACCCGTGGGTGCGGGCTGACGCCGCGTGGCTTCAGGCGGTCGTCGCGTTGGGGCATCCGTACGACGTCGCGATGGAGGATGCTGCCGTCGCGCAGCTGGAGTCCTCGTTGGAAGAGACGCCCTCTGCGTCCAACCTCCGGGCGCTGGCAACCCTCGTCGCGCGCCGCGGGGATCTGGAACTCGCCCTGGCGAAGACCGCCGAGGCTCGCTCGCTTGCTCCCGAGGACACCGGACTCTCGGTCGACGAAGCGTTCTTCAAGGTTCTCAAGGCAGAGTCGGTCGTGGGCGCGCTGGAGCTCGTTGACGCGCTCGACGGTACGGTGCGAGGGCCAGACGTCGCACGGTTGTCGATCACCAAGGGGTTGGCCGAGCTGCACGAGGGAGAGCCGGACGACGGCGTCGAGGCCTTGAGCGATGCCTGGCGCGCTCTTTCTCCTGCCGACAACGACGCACGCCTCCATGTTCTCGAGGGGTTGCTGAGCTACGGCCAGGTCGACCGCGTCGACACGCTTCGCAAGGGGGTCCACTTGGGTTCGCAGGCCGACGGTGTCGTGGATGCGTGGGAAGCTTTGGCACGGGGCCGGAGTCAAGAGGCCCTGGCCGTGCTGGAGGACATGCCACAGACGCTCCCCCGGGTCGGGCATCTACAGGCGTTGGCCCTGGTCGAACAGCATCGGCACGCGGAGGCTCGCCCGTGGGTCGAGTTCGCACGACAGCGGCTGCCCGATCGGCCGGACTTGGCGGTTGCTGCGGCCCGTGTCGCGACCGCGGCGGACGAGGCTCGACCGGCGGCGCTCAAAGAACTCGAGACCCTGGCGGACGACCACCCGTGGACCTACCGGGTCTGGACTGGGTTGGCCGAGGCGCGACTGGTCGGGCTCGATCCGAAGACCCCGGATGCCGAGGCCTTGAAAGAAGCCGTCGCAGCGCTGAAGCGAGCGATCGATCGTGAAGCGGCTCCCGCGGAGGCGTCGTTCCGTCTCGCGAAGCACTATGCGACCCGGATCTTCGATGAACCGAACGACGCCGCGAAGGCGTTGAAGCACTTTCGAGTTGCCGCCGAGACCCCGCCCAAGCTCGGCATCTACCGCGCCACGTACGGGGCTTTCCTCGTGCAGCTGGCACGGGCTCGCGAGGCTCGGGAGGTGCTCATGCCGCTGGTGTCCGACACTGCGCTTGGTCCTGGCCCACTGTTGGACCTGGCTCGCGTTTCGTCCACCGACGCTTCGCTGCGCGGCACTCCGGTCGACGAGGGGGTGCTGGGATGGTTGACCGAGGCCGCCGCGCGTGGTGCGAAGCCGGAGCAACTCGAGCTCGAGTGGGCGCGATACGAGCTGGCCCGCCGCAACCCGCAGGCGCTCGCGCAAGCCCGTACCCGGCTCGAAGCGCTCGTCGCTTCCGACCCTCGCAACGTCGAGATCCGTGTGCTGTACGCCACGAGTTTGCTGGCGGTGGGTGAGCTGCGGTTGGCGAAGGTCACGTTGCGTGACGGCATCCGGCGGACGCTCCGGACCCTGGATGGACGCCTGTACGTGGTGGATGCACGGGTCGAACTCGCTGGGCGGCAGAAACGACGGGCTGCCAGCCTCGCCTACAAAGGCTGGCGAAAGATGGTGCGGGAGCCCGATCTACCGGTGGGTGCGCTCCTCGACACTGCGCCGTTCGTCGCGGGCCTGTGGATGGATCTTGGACAGCCCAAAGCAGCGGCGACCGTCGGCCGGGGCCTCACGCTCCGCGCTCCAGTCAGTCCACGCGCGTGGGTGCTTCGCGGAGGTATCGAGCTTGCGGGAGAGCGACCCGGAGCAGCTTGCACGAGTGCCGACATCGCGGTCGAGTTGGACGAGCGTCTGCCCTCGGGGTGGGAGCTGCGTGGAGACTGTCTGAGCGCGCTGGGAGAGCACACCTCTGCGGCCACGTCGTACGACCGGGCGGTGAACCTTGCCGAAGGTACCGTCGCCGAGCGGTCGCTCAAGCGAAAGCTCGCCGGAGCTCAGCGCAAGGCGAAGAAGAAGTAGATGCGCCTGTTGATGATCACCCAGGACTTTCCGCCGCAGACCGGCGGAATCCAGACGTACAGCGCGGAGCTTGGGCAGCGATTCGCGGCGGCCTGCGATCGCTTCGAGATGGTCGCGCCTGCAGATGTTGGGCACGAAGCGGTCGACGCCGAGCTTCCCTATCGGGTGCATCGGCTGCCCGTCCCCTCGGACCGCATGGTGTTCGCGACGCTGCGCTCGGGAGCCGCGATCGCGAAGCAGGGCTTCGACGCGGTGTTTCACGCCCAGTGGTACACGCTGCCAGCGGGGCTGTGGCTCCGCCGACGGAACCATGTGCAGCGGGTGTTTGTGGCGGCGCATGGCCGGGAGTTGCTTCTCAACGTCGTGGAGCGCGTTCCCGCGGTCGGGACCGCGTACGCGGCCGCGCGCGATGCCATGCTGAGGCAGGCAGACCTCCTCATGCCTGTCAGCGGCTACACGGGTGGCTTGCTCGAAGCGTCCGGCGTGTCGGGCGACGCGATCCATGTCGCTCCGAACGGGGTGGACGCGGAAGCATTTCGCGCGGCCGACGGGGCGGCATTTCGGGCGGAGCATGGTCTGGGCGACGGCCCGCTGGTCACGACCGTCTGTCGGCTGGTGCCGCGCAAGGGCATCGACACCACGCTTGAAGCCGTCGCCCAACTGCGGGAGCGGATCCCCGGTCTGCGGTACGCGATCGGTGGCAGCGGTCCGGACCGCCAACGTCTCGAGACTCGGGTTCGAGACCTTGGGCTTCAGGACACGGTGCGCTTCTTGGGTCGCGTGCCCGACGACCAGATGGCCAACTGCATGACCGCGGCAGACGTGTTCTGTATGCCTGCCCGCAGCGAGCCTCCGGACGTCGAAGGCTTTGGGTTGGTCTTCTTGGAGGCCGGCGCCTGCGAGACCGCGGTGATCGGAGCCCGAGCCGGCGGCGTTCCGGACGCGATCGTGCCAGGGGAGACCGGGTTGCTGGTCGAGCCGTCGGACCCCGCGGGGTTGGCCGATGCACTGCACGGACTCCTGACGCAGCCCGAGGTCCGCGCGCGGATGGGCGCGACGGCCCGCGCTCGCATCGAAGCGCAGTGCACATGGGACCACGTCGCCGCCGGCTTGCTGGATGCAATGCGACGCTCTGTGGGGGGGTAGGAGCTGGCCGCCCCGGCCGCCTGGGAAGGGAGCGAGCGGTTACGCGTCGGTCTCGCTGGTCGCTCGGACGACCCGGTTCCGACCCTCGCGCTTGGCTTGATAGAGCGCGGCGTCGGCACGCTTGACGGCAGCGCTCAGCGGCTCGCCACTGCGCTGCGCTTCGATGCCCATGGAGACGGTGACGTTCATCGTCGCACCACCCACGCGAATGACCTGTGCCTCGATGGCTCTGCGGGCGCGCTCGGCAACCTGCTCGGCCTGGGGCAGCGTGACCTCGGACAGCAGCAGAAGGAACTCTTCTCCGCCATAGCGGACGATGGCGTCGGAGGCTCGGAGCACCCGGCTGAGCTGTCGCGCGATCCGTCGCAAGACCACGTCGCCGACTACGTGTCCGTGTGTGTCGTTGATCGTCTTGAAGTGGTCGATGTCGACCATGAGGACGGCCATCGGGGTGTCCGATGATGGCGTCTCGGGCTGATAGCCCTCTTCGAGACCACGCCGGTTGAGTGCGCCCGTGAGCGGGTCGAGCTTGGTCAGCCGAGACAGCCGAGCGATCTCCAACGGCGGGGCACAGATCGCCGCGACCAACTCGAGCAACTGCTCCTCCGTCTCTGTGAACGGCTTGTCCCAGCGGACGACACTGAGTGCTCCCAGGCATGCGTGGGTCGAGAGCAACGGGGCGCCCAAGAAGCAGCCCATCCCGGTGAAGCCCGGCTTGGCGACGAACCGCGGGTCCCCGGTGGGATCGGCGAGTCGCAGCGGCGTGGAGTGCTCCACGATCCAGCCGACGAGACCTTCGCCGCTGCGGAACTCGGCACCGGGACCGGGGTGCAGCGAAGGGCCCGAGCGACAGGCCGCGACGAGATGGCTTTGGCTCGGATGTAGGAGTCGCACCGAGGCATGGCTCGCGCCGAAGAGTTCGGCGGTGCCGTCGACGAGTGTCTGCAGCTTTTCCTCGAGCACTGCGCGCTTCTGAACAGCGCGCGCGACCTCGGTCAGCGCAGGTAGAACTGCGTCCAGCACGGTGAACGTGTACCCCTGGGCGCTCACGGAAACAAATGCGCCGGGTCACTCTCGCCTGGGCCGCCGACATGTCGCACCTCAGCGGCTGCGGGTCGCTTGCTCGGCGCGGGCGTCGAGTTGGGCCTCGACGCAGCGAATGTAGGCGCGCTCTCGAAGGTCGACTTCGCTCTCGAGGGCTCGGGCCTGGTTGGCGATCGGCAGCAAGACGCGCTCGATCGCGTGGCGCTCCGCTCGGGATCGAGCGCGCGCGAACTGCCTCCTGAGACTGCGCTCGGAGCGACTGAGGCCATTGAGCGAGTATTGGGCTTCGTGGACGTCCTGCAGACGGACCTCGCACGAGGGCGAGACGGCGGCGGGGTCGGGGGTCGGGGAAAGCGTGAGGAGGGAGAGGGCGATGGCGTGGAACAGCATGCCCGGGCGCTTGAGCAAGCGGTGCGCCCGAGCCGGATGGACGCGATCTCATGGGTTTGCATCGGGCCCCCTGTCTGCGAGGGCGTGGCATCTGCGGTTGCAGTGGCTGAAACCCTCCTTGCCATGCCGGCTACGGACACTGACCATGGCGACACCTTCTCCCGCGCCGCCGCCCGGGGCATCCTTGGTCCTCTCAGTGTCCGAGCCGACCCCCAGCGATCGCGGTGACAGTGACGTCCCCATGCGCGGCAGCGGCGAGTCGACTCCGTCGGGCTTTCTGCCGCCGGACGAGGTTCTCGGTCGGTACGTGGTGCTGTACCGGCTGGGCGCCGGTGGCATGGGGGTCGTCTACGCCGCCTACGATCCCAAGCTCGATCGGAAGGTCGCGATCAAGCTGCTGCGCAAGGCGAGCAGCGACCCCTCCAAGCGGAAGCGAGCTCAGGAGCGGCTGATGGCGGAGGCTCGAGCGCTCGCTCGGCTGAGCCACCCCAACGTGATCGCGGTGCACGACGTCGCGGTGCACGACGGACGCATCGTCGTCGCCATGGAGTTCGTCGACGGCGAAACGCTCACGAGCCGTCTCGCCCGAGAGCCGTTGCCGTGGCGCGCTGTGGTCAAGCTGATGATTCAGGCGGGCGAAGGCCTCGCGGCGGCGCATGGAGCCGGGCTGGTCCACCGCGACTTCAAACCCGACAACGTGATGCTCGCCCGAGATGGACGCGTGCATGTCATGGACTTTGGGTTGGCCCGGGAGTTCGAGCTGGACGACGGCCAGTTGTCCCTGAGCGAGAAGGGTCCGGCTCCCCGTGCGGCCGTGCGGAGTCGACTCGCGGGGACGCCAGCTTATATGGCGCCGGAGCAGCACCGTGGTCTGCCGGTCGACGGTCGGACCGATCAGTTCAGCTTCTGCGTCACCCTCTACGAGGCGCTTTATGGCCATCGACCGTTTGTTGCCGACGGGGCGCAGGCGATCCTCGCGCTCATCGACCAGGCGGACGTCCCAGGACCTCCCTCCCACGTGAAGGTCCCCGGCCGGCTCCGGGCGATCGTGCTCAAGGGGTTGGCCGCCGATCCCGACCAGCGCTACTCGAGCATGCAAACGCTGCTCGACGAACTCGAGCGAGTGTCCGCGCTGCGTCGCCCTCAGTTCGCCGCGTTGGCAGGGATCGGCGGCACTGCCGTGTTGCTGGGCGGGTGGGGTGTTGCCGCCGGGTTCGCCGACGAGGATGTGGTGGCGGTCGAGCCGTGTGCGGGTGCAGAGCAACGGTTCCTGCCCGCGTGGGATCAGGCTCGGCGCAGCGCGATCGAGGCGCGCTTCTCCAACACCGGACAGCCCTATGCGGAGGCGACTTGGATCGCCGTGTCGAGCGAGCTCGATGCGTACCGGGGAAGCTGGGTCGAGATGCACACCGACGCCTGCGAGGCGACTCGGGTCCGTCAGGAGCAGTCCGACGCGATGCTCGATCTCCGCATGGAGTGCCTCGCTCGGCGGCTCGACGAGTTCGACGCTCTCACCGAGCTGCTCGCGGATGCCGACCCGGAGCTCATCCGGACCGGAGTCGCGGCGACCGCGAAGCTCGTTCCGGTTCGGGTCTGTGCCGATACGGATCTCTTAAAGGCGCCGGTGCCTGTCCCGGACGACCCCGACGTCCGCGAACGCATCCACGACCTCCGTGCGTCACTCGCGCGGGTCAAGGTCCACGAGGATGCCGGGCGATACGCCCGAGGGCTGGCGTTGGCCAAGGTCGCCGTTCAGCGGGCGCGGGTCGTGGGTCATGCCCCGGTGCTGGCCGAGGCACTTCTGCGGGAAGGGAAACTCGCACTCGCGACCGGGAATACCGATCGGTCGGAGCCGCTGCTGCGCGAGGCGATCCAGACGGCGTCGGCGGGCAGGGACGATCTCACCGCGGCTCGGGCCTGGATTGCGCTGGTCGGTGTCGTGGGCCACGGCCAGGCTCGAGCGGAGCCCGCGACGGAGCTCATCGCAGCCGCGAGGGCCGCCGTTGCGCGGGCGGGAGCCCCGGTCGAACAACAGGTTCAACTTGCGATCGCCACGGGTGCAACCTTCGTGCAGCAGGGCCGTCTGGAAGACGCGCAGGATCAGTTCCAGCTCGCGCTGGAGCGTCAGCGCGCTGCGTCGGGCCCTGAGCACCCCACGATGGGCCGTATCTACAACAATCTCGCTGCCGTGAACCTTCTCCGCCAAGACGCGCACGCCGCCAAGCGCAACCTCGAACGAGCGATCGAGCTACAAGAGCGAACGCACGGGCCGCGACATCCCTCCGTAGCCCCGATGAAGGCGAACGTCGGCGCGCTGTTGCTCCGACAAGGGCGGACCCGCGAATCGAAGGAGCTTCTCACCGAATCCTTGCAGGTTTGGGAGGCCTCCGGTGCTCGCAATGAGGTCTACATTGGCCAGGCGAACCTCAGTCTGGCGCAGGCGGAGCTCTTCGATGGACACGCCGAGGCCGCCGAGAGTCTGGCCCGCCGTTCGCTGACCACGTTCGAGGCGACCAACGCCCATCACCCCGATGTCGCTCGGGCACTGACCATGCTCGGTGCCAGCGTGCACGCACAAGGTCGAGCGGCGGAGGCCCTCGATCTGTTGGAGCGCGCGCTCGTTGTGGGCGAGAAGACACTCAGCGAAGACCACGACGACCTGGCATCACTTCTGACCGATCTGGGCTCCGTTCAACTGGACCTCGGGCAGGTCGATGCTGCGTTGGGATCCCTCGAGCGCGCACTGTCGATTCGCGCGACCCGACCAGGTATTCCGACCGAGCTTCCACGTCTGCGTTTCGCCATGGCGCGAGCCAGCCAGGCGACCGACCTTCCTCGAGCCCTCCGTCTCGCCCGTAGTGCGCGGGCCGGGTTCGAAGCACTTCCCCAAGAACACCCCATGCGCAGGCACCTCAATGCTGTCGACGCGTGGATCGCCGAACATGCGACCGAGGCCGGATAGCCGCTACGCTCTCCGACCGGTACTGTTGCCGCCGACCCCTCCCTGCCGCGATGCAAAACCAACCGCCGTACACACCGGGTGGACCCCTCTCCACGGGGCACTACGAATTCTCCGATGAGGAGAACGAACAGATCTCTCAAACGGGTGCGCGCGCTCGACTGTGGGGATTGATCTCGCTGATCACTGGCGTCCTCGCGCTTGTGGGTCTCATTGTTTCGCTGGTCTTCAAAGACGAGCTGATTCTGCACGGACTCGACCCTAGTTACGTGACGATCTTCGTCGTCTCGCTGGTGCCCATCGTGTTGACCCACCTGGTGATCTCGATGCTCTACGTCGGTGCGGGGAAATCGCTGGAGGCCGTCGTCGCGACCGAGGGCAACGACATCGAGCACCTCATGCAGTCGCTGGACAAGCTCGGCACCGCGTTCCTCGTGGAGTTTGTGATCGGGTTCCTCGCGATCATCGTCAGCGTGGGCGCTGGCGTTCAGATGGCCGTGGCGAACGTCGACGCACAGAAGGCTGCTGATGCCGCACGCGCTGAAGCCGAGAATGAGCGCCTCGCCGAGGCTGCGGAGGCTGACGACGAAGAAGGCGACACCGACGACTCGGACGACGCCGACGCCGACGCCGACGCCGACGCCGACGAAGGTGATGAAGACGAAGGTGACGACGCTGAAGAAGGCGCCGACGAAGACGAAGAAGCCGACGGCGACACCGACGACGCAGACGGCGACACAGACGGTGAAGACGGCGAAGAAGGCGACGACGCCGAGGAAGGCGAAGATGCCGAGGAAGGCGACGACGAGCCTGCCGAAGACGCCGCTGCACCCACCGAAGATCCGACTGCCGGCTGAGCCGCGTTGCACGAAAGGACACCGTCATGACCAATCAAACCGTCGTTGCACCGCCTCCCACGGCCCCGCCTTCGTACGAATTCAGCAAGACTGAGAACTCCACGATCTCGCGTGCCGCCACCTGGGCGAAGGCGTTGTCGGTGATGTTCTTCCTCTCGACCTGCGTGCAGGTTGTGAACCTCAACATCCTCGGCATCCTGGTCGACCTCGCGATCGGGGTGACGTTCTGGAAGGGCGCCACGCTCCTCGATGCGGTCGTGACGACCGAAGATGATGATGTGCCGAATATGTTGGGTGCACTCGCTCAGCTGCAGAGCGCATTCACCATTCGAATCATCGTCACCGCGATCGCGGCAGCCATCGGCCTGGTGGTCTCGGTAGGGTTCTTCGTGCAGTACGAGTTCCTCGAGGAGCCCGTCGCCGATACCCCGGCGGTGGCCGTCGAGGATGCGGATGCCGACGAAGATGCGGATGCGGATGCTGACGAGGATGCGGATGCTGACGAGGATGCTGATGCTGACGCGGAGCCCGCAGCCGACGAACCGCCGCCCGCGGATGGTGAAGCGCCCGCCGACGGGGACGCAGCCGCTGATGGTGACGCGCCCGCCGATGGTGACGCAGCCGCCGACGGGGACGCTCCCGCTGATGCAGCACCTGCGGACAGCGGTGCCGCACCCGCGGCCGCCGATGACGCAGCCGCAGCCGACGACACCCCGCCGGCGTAGCGACTCGGTGCTACGCTGCGCCCCATGCTCGACTTGGGGTTGCAGCGCTTGCGCGAACTCGTCGCTCAACATGGGGTGGCGGGAGCCGACGACTGGCTCACCACAGCCCTCGACAAGATAGACCCGGATGCGCTCTCAGGCGTCCGGGTGCTGCTTGCGCGCTGCACTCGTAAAGTCGGCGACGCGCGGCTCCCCGGAGAAACTCTGGGTGCCGCAGGGTGGACGGTTCGAGATGCGGCTCGTGCCGCAGTGGTCCTGCGGGTCTTCGAGCAGGTCGACCCCGAGTCTGCCGTGACGGCCTACGGTCAATGGCTGCGCCGGGGAGAGCAGGGCGAGCAAGAGTCGCTGCTGCGGATGTTGCCGCTGCTCCCAGGTCCGACGCGGCTGGTTCCGCATGCTGTGGAGGCATGCCGGACCAACTCCGAGGTGGTGTTCCGCGCCGTTGCGTGTGGCAACCCGTACCCCGCTGCACACTTCCCCGACGACAGTTTCAACCAGCTCGTCCTCAAGGCCGTGTTCATGGGCGTGCCGGTTGAGGAGATCAACGGTCTGTCGCGCCGAGTGACCGCGGAACTCCTACGCATGGCCGACGACTTTGCCGCTGAGAGAACCGCTGCTGCGCGCCCCGTGCCGGCCGATATTGGATTGTTGCACCAACTCTTGGAGTCCCGATGAAGCTCTTCGACCCTCACATCCACATGACGTCCCGAACCACGGACGATTACCAGGCGATGGCTGACGCCGGCATCGCTGCGATCGTCGAGCCAGCGTTTTGGCTTGGCCAGCCACGGACCCACGCGGGCACGTTCGAGGATTACTTCCTTTCTCTGATCGGCTGGGAACGATTCCGTGCAAGCCAGTTTGGCATCCGCCACTTCTGCACGATGGGGCTCAACCCCAAAGAAGCGAACAACCCGGAGATCGCCGATGCGGTGATCGAGATGGTCGACCTCTACCTGGAGAAGGACGGCGTCGTGGCGGTCGGGGAGATCGGATACGACGATCAGACTCCGGCCGAGGAGAAGTTCTTCATCCGTCAGCTGGAGCTCGGTAAGGAGCACGGCCTTCCGATCCTGATTCACACGCCGCACCGGGACAAGGCCGCAGGCACCCGCCGGACGCTCGATGTGGTCAAGGACGTCGGCGTCGACCCCTCGATGGTCCTCGTCGACCACAACAACGAAGAGACGATCGCTTCTGTCCTCGACACCGGAATGTGGGCGGGGCACTCGATCTACCCCAACACCAAGATGGACGAGCACCGCATGGTGAGCATCGTTCAGAACTTCGGGGGAGAGCGCGTCATCATCAACAGCGCGGCCGACTGGGGCGTCAGTGATCCGCTGAAGGTCCCCAAAACAGCGCAGGCGATGCGCGAGGCCGGAATCTCCGACGACGTCATCACGGAGATCTGCTGGAACAACCCGGTCGCGTTCTTCGCTCAAAGTGGTCGGCTCGATCTGGAAGCGATCGCGACCAACGTTCGTGTAGACCAAACGCAGTTGTGGTTTGGCAACTCGGTCCTGCGCGGTCAGACCCCGCGTGTCGACGATTGACGATGCACCGCACGCTCGTTCTCAATGTCGTTGGACTGACGACGGACCTGCTGGGTCCCAACACCCCGAATCTCAATCGGCTGATCGAGCGTGGTGCCCAGGCCTCGCTCGACACGGTCACGCCCGCGCTGACGTGCAGCGTACAGAGCACGTTCGTGACCGGAGAGCTTCCGCGTGGACATGGTTGTGTCGCCAACGGGTGGTACTTCCGCGATCTGTCGCAGGTGTGGCTTTGGCGTCAGAGCAACCAACTCGTCCAAGGAGAGAAACTGTGGGACCGGGCCCGGCGGCGAGACGGGCGCTTCACCGTGGCCAAGATGTTCTGGTGGTACAACATGTACGCGGACGTCGACTACGCCGTCACCCCGCGGCCGATCTACAGGGCCGATGGACGCAAGCTTCCCGACATCCACGCGTCGCCCGGCACGCTTCGCAACGAGTTGCAGGCCACGTACGGCCAGTTTCCGCTGTTCGAGTTCTGGGGGCCGCGAGCGGGAATCGCGTCCTCCGAGTGGATCGCCCAAGCCGCGCTGCACGTGCATCGCAGTCGGCAGCCCACGCTCAACCTCGTCTACCTTCCGCACCTCGACTACAACCTGCAGCGGCTCGGGCCGAACGACCCGAAGATCGCCGAGGATGTCCGCGCCATCGATGCCGTGTGCGGCACTCTGATCGACGAAGCAGAGCGCGACGACGTTCGGGTGGTGGTGCTCTCCGAGTACGGCATCACGTCGGTCAGCGGAGCGGTCCACATCAACCGGGTGCTCCGCGAGGCTGGACTCATTGCGTTTCGCGAGGAATGCAACGAGGAGCACTTCGATGCGGGCGCATCTGAGGCGTTTGCGGTCGCCGACCACCAAATCGCGCACGTCTATGTAAAAAACCCGGGGCGGGTGGCGGAGGTCAAGACTCTGCTCGAGGGCGTCGAGGGGATCGAGACGGTCCTCGACGACGAAGGCAAACGCTCGGCCGGTCTGGATCACGACCGCTCCGGAGAGCTTGTTGCGATCTCCAAGGCCGACCGCTGGTTCAGCTACTACTTCTGGCTCGACGACGCGCGGGCCCCGGACTACGCCCGCAATGTCGATATCCACAACAAGCCCGGGTACGATCCGGTCGAGCTGTTCGTCGACCCCGAGTTGCCGATGCCGACGCTGTACGTGGCCTCGCGGCTGTTTCGCTCGAAGGTTCTCAACCAGCGAGCCCCGCTCGATGTGATCGGTTTCGACACCTCGTTGGTACGGGGCTCTCACGGTCGTCCCACGGACAGACCAGAGGCAGGGCCCGTGTTTCTCACCAGCGAGGCCCGGCTGCTCCAAGACGAGGTCGTGCGGGCCACAGACGTGCAAGGGTTGTTGCTCGAGCACCTCTTCGACTGAGTTTGTGGGAAGAGTCGTCGAGCCTTCCAAGCAACCAAGACAAAGGCCGGCGGCTGCGATGCAGCGCCGGCCTTGTCGTCAGGGACTGTACGTCTACGCGACGATGTCGGTCAGTGGCGTGTTGGACTCGAGTGGGCCGCCACCGACGGACTCCGCCGCCGGGTCAAACGCCTGCAGGCAAGTCAGCAACACGTCGGACATGTTCTCCTCGCCGTTCGGGTTGTTGTGGTTGCCGTTCCAAGCCGTCGTTTGGTAGTGGATGCCGGGGTGCTGCAGGTAGCCGCGGCCGTGTCCTGCGAGCAAGATGGGCTGGCGGCCGACCGCATGCGAGGCTCCAGTGGAACAGTCGCTGGTCGCGTAGATGATCGAGGTGTCGAGCAGGGTGTCGCCGTTGAGATCCTCGGTCTCCGCAAAGATCTCGAGGAGGTCGGCGAACTTCTGCATCTGGTAGGTGACGCCGGCCTGGTAGGTGGCGTTGCCCGGACCTTGATGACTCGCGCTGTGGTGGATCTCCCCGGCGTCGATTTCGTCGAAGACGGTCGCCGAGACGAATCGTTTGAGCTGGAAGGACGCGACTCGCGTGATGTCGCACGTGAACGCGTACGCGATCATTCGCGCCATCGCCTCGTTGGTCGCGGAGAGGGGCTCGACCCCACCGGTGTCGGTGTTGGTCTCGGTCGGCAGGTCGGGAAGGTCGCAGGTCGGCGGCGTGGCCAGGATCTTCTGCTCGAGTTCGTAGACGCCCTCGAGGTGCGCGTCGATTCGCTGCTGGTCCTTGGTTCCGAGGTTGCCACGGAGCGCGCCCGCGTCTTCACGGACGTAGTCGAGGATGCTGGTCCTCAGCTCGCTGTCGTCGGGCTTGGGCACGAACTCACCGAACAGAAGCTGCCAGAGCTCCTGCGGGTTGACCTGAGGCGTCTGTGCCACCAATCCGCCGCCCTCGGTTTCCCGGTGGGACATGGCGATGTACGTGGTGCCACCGTCGCCGTCCGTGCTCTCGCGCTTGGAGACCCGGACGTGGGCTGCACGAATGGGCGTGACGCCCTCGAGGGTGTCGGCGATGCGCTGGTCGATGGTCGGACCGCCGGCGTTGGTGTTGAAACCACCGGCTTGTTCGAAGTTGTATCCGTTGAACCCGGACATCCCCTCGTGGTGCGTCACGATGTTGGTCGACCGGTTCTGCATCCCGGAGACGACCGTGACGTGGTCTTTCACGTTGGCCAGCGGCATGAGCTGCTCGGAGAGCTCCCAGTTGTTGCCGACCTGCTGGGGCTCCCAGCGGTCGATGACCATGCCGTCGGCCCAGTACCAGCTCATGAAACGCAGCGGGAGCGCTTCGCCACCGGCGAGAGCGTCGCCGTGGCTGTTGAGCATGGCCTCGAGGATGGGAAGGCCCACGACGACGGAGGAACCGCCGGCCAGTCCTCGGAGCATGCGGCGTCGGCTTAGCTTGAAGTTGCGCATCTGGGTTCTCCCTACTTGGGTTCGTCGACGAGACGGAACAGGGGGTGAGCGGCCATTTCGACCAGAAGGGACTGCACGCTGTAGCCGGTATCGGCAAACGTGAGGCCGAGGTCTTCGACGCCCGGCAGCGAATCCTCGCTGGGCGACTGCCCGAGGCTGCCGCGCATGAGGTTTTGAATGAGGCAGTCACCCGTACGGGGGTCGGCCGCGAGAACGTCGCCAAGTTCGCGAGCGTCGTTCCACATCCCGATGCCCTCGACTTGTCCGTCGGTCTCGACGGGCTTGCCGTTGTCCATCAAGCGCAGCGCACCGATCGCGCTGTAGCGTTCGAAGGCGAAGCCGAGCGGGTCGGTCAGCGCGTGGCAGCTCGCACACCCCGGTTGGTCGAGGTGCATCTCGAGAAGCTCTTTGAGCGTGAGGTCCTCTCCCTCCGGCAGCTCGAGGTCGACGTTGGGGTCGGGCGGCGGGATGTCGCCGCACAGGATCCGCTCTTGGATGTACAGGCCGCGCTTGGTTGGGGAGTTGCGTAGTGGACCGGACTGCCAGGTCAAGAAGCTGGCCTGCGAGGTGTATCCCGCACGTAGTTGGTCCTCGGGCCAGTCCACGCGTGCGAACAGTTGGCCGGTGCCCGGTGATGGGATCCCGTAGAGGTCTGCGAGCGCGTCGTTGACGTAGGTGTGACGCGCGTTGAACAGCTCGCGGAAGTCCGCGTCCCGGTCCCAGATGATGTCGTAGAGAAGTAGGAGCGTCTCGTCCTTCATCAACTCGCCAAGCTCGGGGCTGAACTCTGGGAACACCTCGGCGTTCTTGGGGGCATCCGAGAGACTGCGCAGTCGCAGGGCTTCCGAGAAGAACGCCTCGAGGGCGGTCCGGGCCTCCGAGTTCGCGACCATCAGCTCCGCTTGGGCGCGAACCTGATCGGCCGTGTCGAGCTGACCGGACTCCGCCGCATCGAGCAACTCGAGCGTGGGGGTGTGCCCGGTGAGGAAGAAGGACATTCGCGAGGCCAACTCGGGGCCCGTCAGGTGGCGGTAGCCGGACTCGTCTGCCTCGCCAACCTCTTGGATGTAGAGGAAGGACGGAGCCTGAAGGATGGCCATCAGCTCGTAGCGAAGGCCGGTCATGAACGAACCGTCGTCCGCCCATTGTTGGCCTGCGGCTCCGAACCCGGCGATGCTCTCGATCTCCTCGGCGTCGAGCGAGCGCCGATACGCGAATCGGCCTAGCGTGGTCGCGACCTCGCGGTAACACGCAGCGTTCGCGTCCTCAGAGACGCACGGGACCAAGGCCTGGAGCCCGGCGGGGTTCTCGATGACCGCGTCGGCGACCGCGGTTGCGGAGCGCTCGTAGAGTTCAATGGTGTCTGCCGGGAGAGCGAGGATGGACGCGCCGACCGCATCGAAACCCTCTTGGGCGATGTCTGGCGGGGGAATCGCGGCTGTCGCCGCGGCGTCCCCGAGCATGAGTCCCAGCGATGCCGTGTACTCCCGAGCGGTGAGCTTTCGCATCCCTCCGGGGAGCGGCACGAATCCCTCTGGCCCTGTATCGCCGGTGGTGCCATCGGTGTCTCCGTCGGTGTCTCCGTCGGTGTCTCCGCTGGTGGGGTCGGTCGGCATCGTCTCGGCACTGTCGGTGCCGCTGTCGCCATCCGTCTCGCCACCATTCGCGGCACCTCCGTTGCAGCCGGCGGCGACCAGGGCCAGCAATCCGAGCGTCGCGAGGGGGCGGGACGTGGAGAGTATTCGGGTTCGCAGTTTCAACGCAGAGCTCCTCGGATCCGTGTGCGCCTTTGCAGGCCGTCCGTGCATGGCCCGACAGCCATGCAACCTTCAGCGGTTTCGCATAAACACAAAACCGGCTGTCGGGGCCAACTCTACCCCCGATTTGCCACGCACGAGCCGTCTGAACTTGCGTTTACCGTATTTCACATGTTGCGATGTGGTCGTTGTCTGCCGGACCTGCGCCAGTGAAAGATGCATACCTACATTGCCCCCGGTGCCTGCTGCGTCTGGACTGGGACGGTGCTGGCCGAGACTGCCCCGAGTGCACCCGTGTGGGTCTTCGGGTCGACGGCATCCCGGTTCTCACCCCAGACCCCGCGTCCATGCTCCGAGACTGGGGCAACCAACGGGCTCAGTTCTCGCGCGAGAGTCGTGCAACCGGGGATCTGGTGCTTGCGCAACTCGCCGGTCAGGAGCTTCCGCCGAAGGCTCGCGCTCGGCTTCAGCGCTTGGGCGCCTCGCTCGAGCGACACCTCGATCAGGTTGAGGCGGTGTTCGAGTCCGCGGGTGTCCCGGCCGTGGACGAGCCGGTCTCGCGTGGCGAGCGCGTCCCGGGAGAGGGCGTGGCAACCGCGTATTTCGATCAGATTCACCGCGACTGGGGCTGGGGACCAGGCGAGCCCGAGGCTGCGCTCGAAGTTCTCCTCGATACGCTGGGGGATCGGCGACCTCAACGGTTGCTCGTTCTCGGCGCGGGCGCGTGCCGGCTACCCTACGAACTGCATCGCGCGGCGGGCATCGAGACCACGGTTGCCATCGACATCAACCCGTTTCCGTTCTTCGTCGCGAGGCGCGTGCTCGCGGGCGAGACGGTCACGCTCACCGAGTTCCCGCGATCCCCACGCGACAGTCACCGCGTCGCTGTCGAGCGAGCGCTCGGTTGTTCGAACGCGGCAGCCGAGGGGTTTCATCTGCTGTTTGCCGATGGTCTGGAACCGCCGGTTCCGGACGCCTCGTTTGACCTGGTGCTGACCCCCTGGTTCATCGACCAAGTCCCGAAGGACCTCGCCACCCTCGTGCCGACGATCCACCGGACTCTTCGGGACGGTGGCGCGTGGCTCAACCACGGGCCCTTGCTGTACCAGCCGAAGCACACGCAGCCTGCCCATCGGTACCGAGAGGATGAGGTGCACGAACTCGTTGAGGCGACGGGGTTCTCCCTGGCTCGGCACCGTTGGGACCGTCTGTTGTATATGCAGAGCCCCGATGGGTCCCAAGGACGAACCGAGGGAGTTGCGACGTTTCTCGCCGAGAAGACCGACCTGCCTGGTTCGCCGAGCGAAGCCGAGATCCCCGTCTGGCTGGAGGACCCTTCGGTTGTCGTCTCGCCATGGCCTGGCCTGGAAGACTATCGACCACCGCACCCGATGTTTGCCGCGGTCGCGAAGCTGATCGATGGGAACCGTTCGGCGCAGATGATCGCCGACGAGATGGTTCGCCGGTTCAACTTGCCGCGAGAGGCAGCACTCGGAGGGGTAAAAACCTGCCTCGCAGAAATGTGGAGGGCCAGACGTTCTCAGTGAACGACTGGCCCTCGGTAGCATTGTGACGCGAACTGCTAGCGCAGTGAGTACTTCGTCGCGCGAGCTTTGCCTTGGTAGGTCACTTTCCCGTCTTCGATGAGACGGTTCAGCGACGTGCGAAGCTGAAGCGGGGTTCCGCCGATGGCCTTGCGAAGCTTCGACGACCCGATGGGCTTGTTCGAAGCGGACACGGCCTCAAAGACCGCGACGTCGTACGCAGCCCGACCTTCGGGAGTGCGGGTGTTGACGTTCTTGCCACCACCGGTGCTCGCCGCAGGCGCTGGCTTTGCAGGCGCTTTCTTGGCAGCAGCTCGAGGAGCTGCTGGTTTGCTTTCACCCGATTTCCCCGGGGTTGCCCAAGCGATAATCTGACTGACCGACCTTCCGCTTCGGTCCGCGAGTTCGGAGATCGTCATGGAACCGACGAACTCTTCGAGAGGGGATTGAGCCATACGGATGTGTAGCGGCTCGCCGGCTCATTCGCAATTCGAGTCTCAGGTTCCGGCGATCCGCGATTGTGCAGCCAGGGATGCCCCGAAGGCCGCAACGCAAACCAGCGCCAGGCCCGTCGAACCGCAGTTCGCGACCACCATCGCGTCCAACAGGGCGATACCGGCAATGAGAGCGCCGATGGCTTTCCGAATCTTCTCCGGCTTTCCGCTCCGAACCAGGGAGATCGCTCTTTGTACCCACATCGCGTAGCCACCGAAGAACGAGCGCAACCACGGGGCACCGGACCACGTCAGTAATATGACGATTGCGGGCGCCACCAAACCCAGCAACGGGGCCCAACGCCCCATTCCACCCCTGTTCTCAAACTTTGCCGCGTACGTGAGCCCAAGGACGTACCCCATCAGAAGCACGCCGCCGAGCCACACCGATGATTGCGGTGTTGCTGTGACCGCGAACGCGCCAATCGCATAGACACCAAAACGGCACAGTCCCATGACGACCGGGCTCAATGCGTTTTGTTTGTGCCAAGCGTTGTAGGCCACGATGGCTCCGCAGGTCGCGACCGCGGCAAACCCCGCGGACGGACGCGTGACGAATGCCAGGATTGCGCCCAGAGCGAGCAGTCCGTATCCCCACCGCCAGACCGTCGTTCGGGAGACCTCGCCCGCGGGAATTGGCCTCTGAGGGCACTCCTCGGCATCGAATTCCGCATCGAACGCGTCGTTGAGGAACATCCCTCCGACATAAAGGGCCGAAGCGGCGAGGGCCGCGAGCAGCAGGGGCGAGGGCCCCAGCGTCCCTCCAGAGAGTGCCGCGGCCGCGAGCACGTTGGTCCAGACCGTGGGGAGGTTCGAGGTTCGACCGAGTCGGAGTGCAGTGTTCAGCTTCATGGGGAGTGCCAAAGTGCCCGTGTCCACTGCAGTTCTCTTGCGATGGACGCCGAGCGAGAAAGCCCGCGGAGGGTCGGGGGAAGTACGGACCAGGTATAGGTCTCGACTTCGAAATGCGTGCAGGCGGTGCGCAACTCGGGCAGTGCAGAGGCGATGAATTCAGTCGTCGCACTCAGGGGAGCCATGAGTCGAGAGAAAACAGGAACGTGCAGGTGCACTCTCCAGGGTCCGGGCGCAATTGACCCCTCTCGCCAGCGCTCGAGTGCCTCGGGGAGATCGAGGACGCGGACCAATCCGCGGTCGGTCTTGATCACGACCTGGTGGAGGTAGGTGTCCTCCGCGAACGCCTCCAGCTGTTCGATTCCGGCCGCGGTCGGGGTGCGAAGCTCGAGGCCAGCGGTGACCTGGACCTTCGAGATACGGATCCCTGCGGCGCGCAGCCGGCGGGCTCCCGCGCCAGGGTCTTCGAATTCGACCGCCGCGTGGCACGTATCAAAACACACCCCCAGATGCCGACGCAGGGCTTCCTCTGACTGTCTACTTGTACAGCCACTGCGCGCAGCGAACAGTGAGCGGGCAGCGGTCGAGAACACCGTGTCTTCGAAGAAGCGAATCGCCTCGTCGGTCGTCTCGAGCATGCACATCGGCTCTGGCTCGAGTCCGATGCTCAGATCGAGGCCGCCGGTTTCACGCCAATGCCAGCACCGCAGGGCGCAGGTGACCAGCCCTTCCAACAACGATGTGGGGTCGCTTGCCGCAGGATCGAAACGAAACGAGCCTGGAACTGTGCTGATCGAACCCGAGATACCGTCGGGGATGATTGCGGCCAGCGTGTCGATGAGATCGAGTGTGTACGCTGCCCGCTGTGGGGTGGACCAATCGGGCCGATAGACCGCCTCTTTCACCGGAGTTCCGTGAAACGGTCCATAGGGGAATCCGTTGAACGTGAAGACGTACGCGTCATTCGCATGCATCCACGCGCGAAAAGATTCGAGCGTTGCAGGATCCCGAAGCGCCCGCGCGGCCAGGGCGGACAAACGCAGACCAAGCCCAAACGCGCCGTCAAAGTCCAGCTCCCTGCGGACCTGAGGGATGTGCTCCGCGAGCGCCGCCGCAACCTCTGGCCAGGATTCTCCAGGGTGAATGTTGGAGCAGTACGTCAGGTGCGCGAGTTCGCCGGTGCTGGACTCGAGCTTCATGGTGCGCTTCGGTGGTCTCGCAATCCCTCGATCGCCCGGTCCATCTGCGGTTCATCGATTGTGTGGACTTCGACGCCGCGGCCGATTTCGTCGAGGAGGGTGATCGTGAGCTGCCCGCCGAGGTGCTCGCGAAACTCCTCGAGGCCGGCCAGGACGAGGCGCGATCCGTCCGTGCGCAGATCGAGCGCATCGTGCCAGCGGGGCAGGCCGAGCGCGCACAGGAGCGTTTCGACACGGCGCACGTGCGGCTGGGGAAGCCGACCAACGAGTCCTGCGTAGTGGGCGTCGAGCGTCATCCCAATGGCGACCGCCTCGCCGTGACGCAGCGCGTGTTCGGAGAGGACCTCGAGCTTGTGTGCGGCCCAGTGCCCATAGTCCAGCGGGCGGGCGCTGCCACGTTCGAAGGGATCGCCGCTGGTGGCAATGTGCTGGAGGTGGAGTTCTGCGCATCGCCGGATCATCGTGGCGGTCGCGCTGTCCTCACCCCGGTGAAGTGCCTCGGCGTGTTCCTCCAACCAGACGAAGAAGCTGGCATCGCGGATCAGGCCAACCTTCACGGCTTCGGCGATCCCGGCGATGCGGTCGCGGTCGGGTAGGGTCCGGACCCAGTTGATGTCGTTGAGCACCGCCGCCGGAGGTTCGAACGTGCCCAGGAAGTTCTTTCCACCGAATGCGTTGATGCCGTTCTTGACCCCAACACCGGCATCGTTCTGGGCGAGGACCGTCGTGGGCACTCGCACGAGCCGAACGCCTCGGTGGGCGAGGGCGGTCGCGTAGCCGACCGCATCGAGCACCGCCCCCCCGCCCAGGGCGACGACGTAGGCGTGCCGGTCGAGTCTGGCCTCTGCGATCCAACCCAACACTGCGTCCACGGTGCCGCTGCCAGCCTTCGCCGCCTCGCCGCCGGGCACATACCGCACGGGGCCGGCGAGTTTCAGCCCGGCATGGTGGGCGAAGTACTTGGCAAGATCGGCATCGAGGGACGGCCACTGTGATGCCAGGCCGTCGTCGACCACGACCAACGCTCGGTGCTCGGCAGCTGGCTCGAGCCGTGAGAGAGACCAGGCAAGAGTTTCGTTGCCGGTCTCGAGGAGGCCGCGCGTGAACACGACGGGGTACTCGAACGGCACCGTAAAGCGCTGCATGTGGACCGCACTCGGGGCGGGTGCCGTCGCCATCGGCGGAGGATAGCGCAACGGCGGTTGCGCGGCCTCTTGGCTGCTATCGTCGCGGTGATGAGCGCAACGGAAGCTTGGTTGAAGGCCTTTCTCCTGCGTCACGAGGCGGTTGCGGGCACGGTGCATGTCACGTTGCCAGGCGATCGCGACACCCTGGCGCTACGCGCGGCGGTGGGTATCCCGCCCAAGGTTCAGGAGATCACGGCCCGTGTCCCCCGTGGCAAAGGCATGGCTGGTCTCGCGCTCGAGCGCGGTCAGGCGGTCTCGACGTGCAACCTGCAGACGGACAGCACCGGAGACGTTCGCCCCGGGGCCAAAGCGGTCCAGGCTCAGGCCGCGGTGGCCCTGCCCGTGGAGCGCGAGGGGGCGGTCGCGGTTGTCGGTCTTGCCTGGATGGACGACCGCGAGCTGCCCGAGTCTCTGCTCGAACAGCTCACGGAGGACGCCGGCTCGGTGGAGCTGTAGGGCTACTTCTTTCCCGCCGAGTACATGTCGTCGATGATCGTCGAGTAGCGGTCCTCGACGACGCCGCGCTTCACCTTGAGGGACGCGGTGAGCAGCCCGTTGTCGACGGTGAGCGGCTCGGGCGTGATGCGCCAGTACTTGATGCTCTCGAAGCTCGCAAGCCCGCCGTTGACCTTGGCGACATGCGCCTCGATGGCCTTCTTCACGTCGGGGTGATCGTTCTTGGCCTCGATGCCTTTTTGTTGAGCCCACTCGCCGAGCTCCTCGGGGTCCACCGAGATCAGGCACACGCAGTAGTTGCGACGGTCCCCGACGACCACGGCTTCCTGCACGATCGGGAGTCCTTTGAGCTGCCCCTCGATCTTCGCGGGCGCGACGTACTTGCCGCCCGAGGTCTTGATCAGCTCTTTCTTGCGCCCCGTGATCTTCACGAAGCCTTCGGAGTCTTGGGCGCCGAGGTCACCGGTGCAGAACCATCCGTCGCGGAACGAGGCTTCGGTGGCTTCGGGGCGGTTGAGGTAACCCTGGGTGATGTTGGCGCCCTTGGCCAGAATCTCCCCGTCTTCGGCGATCTTGATCTCCACGCCGGGAAGCGCGGGCCCGACAGTGCCGATCTTGATCTTGCCAGGCTGGTTGGCGGTGAGTCCCGGGCAGGTCTCGGTCAGTCCGTAGGCCTCGAGCAGGTTGAGCCCCATGGCGAGGAAGAAGGTGTGGACGTCGGGGTCGAGGGGGGCAGACCCCGAGAGCAGGGCGAAGGCGCGGTCGAAGCCGAGCTTGGCCCGGAGCTTGGACAACACGAGCTTGTCGGCCACGCTGTTGCGCAAACCGAGGAAGAACGGGACCGGTTCCCCCTTGCAGCGATACGGCACGGTCTCTTTGCCGGTGTCCAAGGCCCACGCGAAGAGCTTCTGTCGGACCGGAGGTGCGCCAGCGACCGCAGTCTCGATCTTTGCCTTCATCTTCTCGAACACCCGCGGTGCCCCGGGGAAGAACCCTGGTCGTGTCGCGCCCAGGTCTTCGCCGAGCGTGGGGACCGAGCTGATGATGAGGTGAAGGTTGCGGAAGGGCGCCGCGAACTGGATCAGACGTCCGAACGAGTGCGCCAGTGGCAGGAACAGGAACAAGCCGCCCTCGCGGATGCCATCGGTCAGCACCCCTGCGTCGGAGACGGCTCGGGCCATGGCGAGGTGGTTCTCGTGGGTCTGGATGACCGCCTTGGGAGGGCCGGTGGTGCCCGAGGTGTATGTGTACGTGGCGGTTTGGTCGGGCTTGGCTTCTTTGCGGCGCCGGAGCATCTCGTCGCGCTGCGCGTCGAGTTCCTTCTTCCCGCGTGCCTCGAGGTCGGCGAGTGACTCCCAGTCGTCTGCGGCGTCGATGCCGGTGGGGTCGATCACGACCACGTGCTTCAGCGAAAGCGTGTCGGGGGCGTACTCCTTCTCGAAGAACGTGAAGCCCTTCCGCATCTCACGAATCTTCTCGAGCTGCGCCTTGTCGTCGATGATGACGAGCTTGATACCCGTGTCGACGTGGGCGTAGCCGACCTCTTCGGAATGCAGCGAGGCATAGACCGGGACCGTCTGCAGACCGACGCTCAGCCCCGCGAAATCGCAGGCGAGCCAGTCTTCGCTGGTCTGACCCAGAAGGCCAATGACGTCGTTGTCCCCGAGCTCGGTCGCCGTGAGGATGCCGGCGGCGATGATGTCTGCGCGGTCTCGGAGCTCGCCCCAGGATCGCGTGACCCAGCTGGACCCTTCCTTGGTGCGGATCGCAATGTCGTTGGGGCTCGCTTCAGCGCGGGCGTGGAGGAGGTCGGCGAGGGTTCGAATATCCAACGACATGGCAGCGAGCGGCGCAGAGCATAGCAGCCTGTTGGCGAAGCCGGCATGACCTCTCTGTGACCGTCTGCAGTCCGGGGCGGGGGCTGTCAAAACCTCTCGTACACCGCGTTCCTCCGCGTTTCAGCGGCAATTCGGGGGCGAAATATTTTCGCAGGGCGCCACCCTGCTACGAGCACCGACGTTGCGTGGCTCGGGCCGTTCGGTGATCTTCCATTTCAGCCGTCCCAGAGCATCTTGGCCATCTGCTCGCTGTCGATGAGGTAGGCCGCAAGCAGGGCCCTGCGGTCGCCAGCCTCCGCAATATCCAGATTCTCCACCCATTGTGCCGCCTCCGGATCCTCCTGCGCCTGACCCTCGAGGACCGTCTGCACGAGGTTGACCAGCATCCGTCCCTTGAGGGGATTCTTGGTGGGGACGCGGGTGAAGACGCCTGCGACGTCGGCGGTGCTGACCGAGACCTGCAGGCCCTTGGGCTTGGGCAGCAGGGCTTGCAGCATGGTGGAGGCGCCCTGTTTCATGCCGCCGAACCCGGTTCCCACAATGGCGGCCTGCGTCATCGCAAAGACCATGGCGCTGTCTCGGGGGACCTGTTGGGCCAGTCGCTCCAGCTCCTTGTTCATGCGACGTTTCCGTTTGCTCGCGGCTTCGAGGACCGGGGCCAGCATGTCCTCGCGCGCGATCAGGAGCTGGTCGCGATCGACTCGGACCACATGGACGCTTTGCCCGGCAAACTCCGAGTCGGGGAGTGTCCAGTGACGCTCGTCGACGGCGAGGAGGTCGCCACGGGCCACGGCTTTGTTGAGCAGCGGCGCAGAGCCGGGGATCTCCACCAGCATCATCGAGCGCCGGTAGTTTTGGTGGCTTGCGGCTCCCGAGATCCGGTTCCAGCCGAGGAGCGTGTCTTGCCCGAGCCGTTTCGCGAGCTCGCACTGCATCTCGCTGAAGATAGGTGCCTTCGACTCCTCTTCCTCGTCTTTGTCGGGCTGTTTCGCGGCCTCCGCCTTGCCACGCTTCGACTCGTCCCACTCTTTCTGCCGGGCCTTCGCTTTTTCGCGGCGGGCTCGGCGTGCGTCCATCGCCTCGTAGTAGACCTCGTACGTTTCGACGCCGCGCGCCAACGCGATGCGCTCGGCCCGTCGCCATCGCTCGGTCATGCCGATGTCGGTGCGGGTCTGGTCGTCACACGTGAAGATGAATTCGGCGGTTTGGGCACCGGCTTCTCGCAAGAGGCGAGCGTCTCGAATCTTCGAGATGTCGGCCACGAACATCACGTCGAGTTCCGGCGAGAAGAACCGCATGCCGTAGGGCAAGTGCCCACGAGACTGCCGCGCGGTGCCGACGTCCCAATAGCGACGCAGGACGTTGCTCAATCCCTCGGAGTCGCCGGCTTTGCGGTAGAGCCGGAGCAACCGGACCATCGCATCGGTGACCAGCTCGCGTTCTCGGGTGTCTTCATCCAAGACCGCCTCGAACTGCTCGATGGCGCACTTGGAGCGTTCGATGACGTCCATGCAATGCACCCCCTTGCGGTGGTGTCGCTGCACGGCCGATTCATGCGCCGGCGCGGACGCAGCCATCAGGGCGAGCGGGAGCCATGCGATGAACATGCCCTGTTCTATCCCGTGGCCTGCGGTTTGGGTTGGACCTACGCGCCAAGCGTGGCTCAGCCCACACGCGGATCCACGGGAGGAGGAAGGAGGGAGGAGCCCGCACGAGGACGGCGCTCAGCCCACCGCTCAGGGTTCGGCGTGCCGGGCACCGAAGAGCGCAGCGCCTTGCAGGGCCGCGGAGTCGTTGAGCACGACCTTGATCGGGATCTGCTCGACCAGGCGGCGCATGCGTCCCTTGGCGTCGAATCGCTCGAGAAACGCGGAGCTTTTCATGCGCTTGGCCAGCTTGGGGGCGATGCCGCCGCCGAGATAGATGCCCCCCGTCGCGAAGACCTTGAGGGCGAAGTTACCGGCCTCGGCGCCGTATAGACCGAGGAACAGGTCCACGGCGGCATTGCAATGCTCGTCGCCGTCTTCGGCATTGAGGGCGATCGCCCCGGCGGGCTCCTTGGTCGACTGGGCTTCTTGCCACCACTGCGGGGCGCTGGCCCCGGCGCGATCGAGCAAGAACTCGTAGACCGTGGCCAACCCCGGCCCGGAGACGACCCGCTCCCAGCTGACGTGCTCGTGACTACGCTGCAAATACTGAAGCAGGTTCCACTCCAGCTCGTTGCTCGGGGCGAAGTCGGCGTGCCCCCCCTCGGTCGGGAAGGGATAGAGCTGACCGCGGACGAAGTGGAGGCCGGCCTCGCCGAGCCCCGTTCCCGCGGACACGAGTCCGGCGTTGCCGCCTCGTTCGGGAGCTCCTTCGCGGAGGACCATGAAGTCCGCGTCCGCCAGGGTGCTCAGACCATGCGCATTGGCTTCGAGGTCGTTGAGGAGCGTGATGGACGGCAGCCCGAGGTCCCGCTCGAGCTCGTCGGCATCGACGACCCATGGCAGGTTGGTGAGCTGAACCCGCCGGCCGCGTACGGGCCCGGGCAGCCCGATGCACACGGCCCGGACGTCGTCGGCGCCGTGCGCGGAGGCAAAAGCTTGAATGATCTCTCTGAGTGAGCCGTGCGAGGCGCTTGGCTCGATGTTGTGGACGAGCCGCAGCACCTTGCCCTCGTTGACCTCACACAGGGCCAATCGAGTATTCGTGCCACCAACGTCTCCTGCGAGTACCTTCATCGAATCTCCTGCGCCGGGCCGTTCGCGGCGCTTCCGGGGGCGGAAGCAGCCGGGGCCGTCCCCAAGGGGCCCTTCGACGCTGTGGCATGTGTAGCACCGATGGCCTGAGGGTGTGTAAAACCCGCCGGAGCAAAACGCACGCGGGGGGTTTGAGGACACCTCTGCGACCCGAAACTGTGATCTCAGGTCGATATCGTCACGCCCCTTGGGGCGTCTTTCGGCCGCTAGACCGCCCACCGGTTTGAATTCGGCCTACAACGCGCGCCTCTGCCTCACCTTGGCTGCGTTGCTCGGCGCTCGACGGACCTCCAGTCCGCCTTCGGCCTCCCGCCCTGTGGGCCGTTCCAAACCGATCGACGCTCTAGCCCGCGAGGGCGGCTTCGACGGCCTGCCGGAGCTGTTGCAGGCCCGCGAGCACGTTGGCGCCCAGGTGGACCCGAATGGCCCGGCGTTCCCGGTCGATCAGCACCTGGAAGTCGCCGGCTGCCTGCGCCGCCGCGACGATTCCGAAGTCGACCGTCCGGCCCGGAATGGGCAGTGCCTTGGCCGAATCCGCGGTGATCTGGATGAAGACCCCGCTGTTGGGGCCGCCCTTGTACGCCTGCCCGGTGGAGTGCAGGAACCGGGGTCCGAAGCCCAGGCATGTCGCGACCGACTTCGCGCGTCGCACCGAGTTACGGATGGCGGACAGCTCGGCCTCGTGTACGGGGTTCATGTCGACGTAGGCGAGCAGGGCGAAGTAGTCCCCCGCCTCCAGTCGGCCCAGATGCGCGCGCAGCCAGTCGGAGAGGCTCCCACCGCCCAACGCTTCAGCGTTGCGGTCGTCCGCGTGAATCCGGACGCCATCACCTTCCCAGCGGACCGGGAGCTCGGGCAGCGTTCCGTTCTCTTCGTACGCGGCGGTGAGCTTGCGGCTCTCGATCTTGCTGGCCTCGACGTCGGGCTGGTCGAAGGGGTCGACGCCCATCACCGCTCCGGCGACGGCCGTGGCGATCTGCCACCGGAACAGCTCCTGAGGAAGCGCATCGATGTCGTCGAGCTCGAGCACGATGACCGACTCGCCGGCGTCTCGCCACATCTGCGCCATTCGGTCTTGGGCAGGGTCTGCGGTTGCGGCGGTGCGCAGGTAGACGAAGATGCGGTCCTCGCCGTTGCCGCGGGTGCGTGCCGTCTCGCCATCGATCGGGATGACGGCCTGGCCGTGCTTGCCGGTGGATTCGGCGACGAGTTGCTCGAGCCACGCGCCAAAGCTCGAGATGGCTGGCGAGGTCAGAAGGGTGAGTTTGTTGCGACCTTGCCCGGCGGCGGCACCGAGGATCAGGCCCAGGTTCACGCCGGGGTTGGCTGCGACATCCGCCTCGCGGCACGCATCGAGCATGAGCTTGGCTTCGCCCAGGAATGCCTCGGTGTCGATGCCCATGCCGGCGGCGGGGACCATGCCGAAGTTGGAGAACGCAGAGAACCGTCCGCCGATTTCCGGGAGGCCATAGAGCGTCGTTCGGAACGCCTTCTCGCGGGCGAACGCTTCGAGTTTGGAGCCGGGGTCGGTGATGGCGACGAAGTGTTGCGAAGCCGTCTCGCCGAGTGCTTCGCTCGCGCGGCCCATGAAGAACTCCATCAAGACCGTGGGCTCGAGGGTGGAGCCGGACTTGGAGGCGACGATGAACAGGGTGCGGGAGAAGTCGAGTTGCTCGGCGATGCGCGCAACCTGGGCGCTCACCGTGGAGTCCACGATGCTCAGCTTGGGTCCGTCACCCCGGCCGGCGAAGGTCTTGGCAAGCACGTCGGGGCACAGGCTCGAACCCCCCATGCCCAGCAGGACGATGTCGGTGAACCCCGCGGCCCGAACATCCGCCGCAAAGGCGTCCAGGTGACCGCGGTCTGCAATCTGGGCTTCGATGATGTCGAGCCATCCGAGCCACTTCGCTTCGTCTCCCCCGGTCCAAACGGCGGCGTCCTTGTTCCACAGGCGGTCCGTGCTCTCGGCCTTGGTCCACGCTTCAGCCGCCTGGGAAACGGCGGAGGCGAGGGCCGGCGAGAGGGTTGCGTCGGTGCGGTTGAGACGGGGTCCTCGAACGCCTCGTTGCGCCGAGGCTACGGTCGCGAGCAGGTCGTCCATGGCGTCCTCGAACGCGACGAGTCCCTTGTCCAAGAGCAGGTCGGTGACATCGGTCAGCGACACTCCGACGCGCTCGAGCGCGTCGAGTCGGGCCTGTGCCTGATCGACATCCTCTGTGAGCGTGGTGGCGACCTTGCCGTGGTCCAAGAACGCGGCGAGCGTCTTGGGGGGGACGGTGTTGACCGTCTGGGGGCCGACGAGTTCCTCGATGTAGAGCACGTCGCTGTACGCGGCGTTCTTGGTGCCGGTGCTTGCCCACAACAGACGCTGCGGGCGGGCACCGGCGTTGGCGAGCGCTCTCCATTCGTCGCTGCGGGACAGCGATTCGAAGCTGCGGTACGCGACCTTGGCGTTGGCGATGGCGATGGTGCCGCGCAGCGCGAGGGCTTCGTCGCTCCCGACGGCCTCCAGGCGATTGTCGACCTCGCTGTCAATTCGGCTGACGAAGAAGCTCGCGACCGACGCGACATCGGCGATCGGCTTCCCGGCGGCGAGTCGGGTCTGGAGTCCGCGGAGGTAGGCTTGGGCGATGTCTTCGTAAGCATCGCGAGCGAAGATCAGGGTGACGTTGACGTTGATGCCCTCGCTGATCAGGTGCTCGATGGCGACGATGCCTTCCACCGTTCCGGGAACCTTGATCATCAGGTTGGGGCGGTCGACCGCACCCCACAACCGCTTGGCTTCGACGATGGTGCCTTCGGTGTCGCGCGAGAGCCTCGGTGAGACCTCGAAGCTGACGTACCCGTCGATGTGTTCGGTGGCGTCGTACACCGGGCGCATTGCGTCGCATGCCTCGCGGATGTCCTCGATGGCCAGCGTCTCGTACACGGCCTTGGTGTCGAGGTCTCCGTCGCGAGAGAGCTTGGTTAGCGCATCGCCGTACTCGTCTCCGCCACCCATGGACGCCCGAAAGATCGACGGGTTGGAGGTGACACCACGCAGACCCTCTGTGCCCACGCGTGTCGCGAGCTCGCCGCTTCGCGTCATGCTGCGCCGGATGTAGTCGAGCCAGATCGATTGGCCGGCTTCGGCCAGGGCGTTCACGGTGTTCGAGCTCATGCTGCAGCTGTGATCGCAGAGCGATGGGCTCACCGCAAGCAGCTCGGCGTGTGCCTCCTCAGAACATCTCGCGCATCCAGGGCTGAGAGCCGGCGAACACTGTGCCTGCGATGGCGAGCGCTGCGGGGGTGCCCTCGATGAGCCCGGCATCCGCGAGCGCGCTGGGGTTCGAAAACCCGGAGTACAGCGCCGCCAACCCCCGGACATCGGTCCGGAGATCGCCTGCGCCTCCCCGGCGGACCGCGCCGCGACCCCCGCGTACGGTGAGTCGCCACATGCCGTTGTTGCCGTCGACGATGTCGTCGTAGACATCCAGGTCCAGGGTGGCGTCGACCTTGGGTGGATAGCCGCGCTGGACCAGCGCCGCTTCGATGTCGATGAGTCGCAACATCCACGCGTCGGTCATCGTCACGCCGAAGTGGGCGTCGGGAAGGACCATGCGGGCCGGATCATGCGGGGCGGTATGGAACTCGAGGCCGGAGACCACGTGCGTGCACAAGTCGGTGAGGAACGACCACAGCCGGCGGTAGCCCCAAGCTGAGCTCGCGAACATGTCCTGAACGACGATGCGATGCTGGAACCCCGTGCCCCGTTCCTTGGCGTACGACACGTAGCCTTCGACCTGCCCGTCCTCGCGGCTGACGAGGACGCAGGTCGGTGTACGCCCTCCCCAAGGGTGGAACAGCCGGGTCCAGATGTACTCCGAGCGGTCGAGGAAACCCGGAAATGCGGGCGCATGCGCCCCGTACAACGCTCGGACCCGCGTCTCGCCCGCGGAGTCCATCGGAAGCAGCACCCCGCCGCGCTCGTTGACGCCCAGACGCTTGGGGTCGATCTGGGCGACGAAGCGTCCGCCGGAACACTCGTAGCCTGCCTTGCGGTACAGCGGAAGGGCGGACGCGTACAGGGTGGACAGCGCGACGCCTTGCCCGCTGAGTTCCTCGACGATGCTCCTCATCAGCGTGGTCGCGCAGCCCTGCCGCTGGTAGTGCGGCGCGACGACCACGCCTGCGACCCCTGTCATCGAGACTCGCCGGTTGCCGAAGTACTGACCCATCGGCAGCAGCAGTGCCGAGCCGACGATGTCGGGCCCATTGCACACCACACGGCAGTTCTCGTGCCCTGCCAGGGCGAGTGTCGCCGGAAGGTTGTCCGGGTTGGCCGCGAACCCGTGCGCGACCAGTTCGACCACGGCGTCGTGATCCGACGGGTGCGACGGGCGGACCACCAGCGTGTCCTCGCTGCTCATGGCCGGGAGTATAGGAGCATCGCGAGCTCAGTAGTCCACGCGCACACCGATTGCGGGGAAGATGGGCAAACCGACGAAACTCGCCGGTTCCCGGTAGTCGTAGCGGTAGAAGATCGAATCCGGGTTGGCTCGGTTGTAGACGTTCTGAACGTCGACGTAACCGGTGACGGTCGCGCGATCGAGGGTCCACCGTTTGTCGACGCGCAAGTCGAGCTGATGAAAGACCCCCAGCCGGGCGCTGTTTCGCGGTCCCAACAACGGGTAGCGGGTCTGCAGGCTGTTCACCGACCCGATCACCGGGGAGTATGGGTAGCCAGAACTGACCCGAAAGCGACCTCCGAGACGCCATCCGTTGGGCAAGACATAGCTCGCCACGAGCCCGAAGTTGTGGCGCTGGTCGAAGTCGGTGGGTCGGTTCTGCAGGTCGAGGCCGGGCGCTTGCTCAACGAACCGAAGCTGGGACCACATCAATGTGTAGGTGACCCAGCCGTAGAGGTTTCCGCCGAGATGTTTGCGCAGCATCGTCTGCAGGCCGAGGGTGTGCTCCCGGGTCGCGTACGGGACGTGGCCGTTGTCCTCGGTAGACAGCGGTGTGGCGTTGTCTTGCTCGCGCCCAAAGACCGTCGCCTCTGCCGTGATCCCGTCGGTGATCTGCCAGTCGGCCCCCACACTGGCGTGTAGGGCCTGACGTACGCTCAGCGGTTGCGCGCCAGGGTCGAAGGAGACCGTCTCGTCAAACCGGGAGAGCACCGGCGGATACCACAGCGCCGGCTGAATCGAGTTGGCGATGTCGACAGTGACATCGTTGTCGTCGCTTCGCAGCTGGGAGTACTTGCCGACGCTTGCGTGCAGCACCCAGCGCTCACCGACATCGAAGCTGGTGTTCAGACGGGGGTCGAAGGAGAACGCTGCGTCGTCCTCCACCGTGAACGCGGTACCGCGCGCGCCGAGGACGAGATGCGCTGGGCCGAGGTCGAGGGGGGCCGTCGAGTACACACCGATCGTCGAGACAACCCCCCGGGAACGCGGAGACTCGGGGTCGGACACGAGCGGGGAGGGCTCGAGGATCTCGCGGCGGACGGAGAACGTGTCGACTTCGAGGTCGGTGCCCAGCAACCAAGAGAAGCGCGGCGTGAAGCGGCGGGAGAGCTCGGTGCGCATCGAGACGACCGCGTCGCGGCGTCGCTGTCGGAATGTGCTCTCGCGGACGAGGAACGACCCGCTCTCGTATCGGACCGATGGCGTCCACCACAGGCGCCATCCCGCGGCACGCTGACGGACCGCGAAGTCCACCCGGTGAAAGCCGTTGCGGAGGTCGAAGCCGGTGTCGGGGGTGCCTGGGATCGGGGGTGGCGTGCGGAGTCTGTCGCCGGAGCCAAACACTCGCACGCTCCAGGAACCGCCCCGCATGGGGTAGTCCAGGAGGCCTTGATAGTCGTAGTAGGTCGGGTAGAGGTTGCCGCCCGGCTCGCCCGTGACGCGCTCGGTGATGCTGTCCGCGGTGCGCAGAGCGAGGTCGTAGTAGCCACGCTGCGCGGAGACGATGAACGAGCCCTTGCCCACCGGCCCTTCGAGCATCGTGGTCGCCGCGCCGATATCCAGCTCGGAGAACCCGTGTATGCCGTCGCGTCGGCCGGCGCGGGGGTCGATCTCCACGATGCCGCCGGTCGCGTTGCCGTAGGCCGCGTCGAAGTTGCCCGGGACGAGCCGGAGGTCGTCGAGGACCTCCGCTGGAAAGACACTCGACAGCGAGAGCACATGAAATGCCCGCGGTAGAGCATGCCCGCCCATGTAGACGCGCGATGCGGACGGCGAGGCGCCCCGAAGGACCAGCAGCCCCAAGTTGAAGGGGCTGCGCGCCACTCCGGGCATGTTCTGGAGCGCACGCAGCGGGTCCCCTTGGGCGCCGGGCACCGTCTTGATCTCTTCGCGGGTGAGCAGCTGGGACTGGCCACGGGCGCGCGTCGGCCCGCTGTCGGTCTTCACGACGGTGCGAAACGTGTCTTGGTCGAGGGGGTCGACGAACACGGACAGCGGCTTGTCCCCGGGGAGCACCACCCATTCGAGGCGTTCGTACCCGGTCGCGATCACGATCAAACGAGCGCCGGTGTCGGGGAGCTCCTTCAGCGTCGCAACGCCGTCGTCATCCGTGGTCACGGTTCGCTGCCACGCGGGTCCGTCGGGCGGAAGCGGGGGGGGCGGATCCAAGGCGCCTGGTTTCGCTTGAGGCGGGGCAGGGATCGCGATGACCGTGGCTTGTTCGAGCGGTGCCCGGTCGCCTCGCCGGCGGAGCCTCACGGTGAGCGAGCTGCAAGGGGCGACGTCACAGGGTGGGGCGGCGGGGGCCGCAAGGGCGAGGGCGAGTCCCAGCAGGACGATCACCCCGAGACCTCGACGGTGAACGTTGCCCAGTCGGTCGCATCGGAGTCGTCACGAATCACCGTATAGAGGGTGAACGTTCCGGTTTGGGGCCCGACGACCCAGCGGACGCTCGGGCTCAGACCCGTGTCGTCAAACTCCGTCGCGCGTTGCGTCGTCCACCACGAGTCTGTGAACGTGTCGAAGCTCGTGACCGTTGTGCCGGTCGAGTCGATCACCACGGTGACCTCCTCGAGGTCGGCCTCGGACGCTCGCCACTCGAACTCGAGGACCTCATCCACCTGGGCGGAGATCGGTTGCTCGGGGAAGACCTGGGTCCCAGACTCGGCGCCCTCACGGCGCAGCCAAACCTGGGAGGCCAGCGGGGTGCGGTTGCGGACGAACTGCCGTTGGAGATCCAGGAGCGGGTCATCTGGAAGGACCCCTCCGCGGCTCTCGTACAGGTCGAAGAGCTCGCCGAGCGAGCCCTGCGGTGCGAGCCCGTCCACGATCAGGCACCGCCCCAGGTCGGAGCCGCTTTCGAGCCGCTCCAGGCAGGCCTGCGGGCCAGGGTCGTCGCGCAGTCCGCCGATCGCTCGGACGATCGCGCGCCTCCCGGTTGCCAGCGCCAGCAAGCTCTCTTCAGGGTCGTCGAGGTCCGCGAACTGAAACGTGATCTCCGGAGCCGTCCCCAGCGCGCAGTCCGTGAGCTCCACGCCTTCTTCGGGGCACGCGGGGGTGTCTAGGCTCGAGTCGCAGGCGGTGCTGGAGCAGGCGAACCACGCGAACGAGAGGTCTTGTGCGGAGACGGGCCCGTCCGTGTCCGCGACCATCACCGAGGCCCGAATGCGGTCCAGCGGCATCGCTTCCTGAAAGGCTCGGTCTCGAGATTCCGGCGGATTGCCCAGCGGACCCAACTCCGTGACTTCCACGTTCATCCCGAGGTCGAGGACATCGACGACCTGCCACGTGAACGGAATCTCGGGGCCACAGCCCGCTGTACAGATGGCGAATGCGACCGCGACGGAACGTCGAGTGAGACTCCGGCCCGGCACCACGATCAGCCTATCAGGGGTCTGGCGGCCAAAGCGATGTCCAGGGACGCAACCGGCGGGCCGGGGTCATGGAGCGCCACGCGATGCCCAGGGCGGCGGCGTAGGCGAGCATGAGTGCCAGCGGAATGCCGATGGACGCGCCGATGCCCTGCGGCCACAAGCTGACCGCGAAGGGAACGACCCCCACCAACAGCGGCGCCATGAAGGGGACCGAGCCCGAGACGCCCAGCGTGGCGTTGCGCGCGACCGAACCGCTGAGGTCGGGGTCGACCGAGCGCAGCAGTGCGAGCCCCGTGGGCAGAGTTCCCGTGGCCATCCCGAACATCATGATGGCGTGCTCGAAGGGTTCTTGTGGGAAGACCCGCCGCGCAATCCATAGGCAGAAGACCAGGGTGAGGGCGCCGATGATGAGGGAGAGCGCCAGCACGGGCGCGAGCCAGCGGCCGAGCACCGCGAGTTGCACGGCACACAACGCGGCGGTTGTCGTGAAGTCGACCGCGACCACCGCGACGCGTCCGAGCAAGCGATCGTGAAACCATGATTCGCGCCCAATGGCACGCGCGCCTCGGCGGACCGCCAGCGCGAACAAGGCTCCGATGATGAAGTGGAATCCCCAGGCGGTGGGAACCAGGCTCTCGGGGAGTACGAGGACAAGCGCTGAGATGAAGCAGAAGACCGCTGCGTAGATGACCCCGATCGCCACGAGCGAACCGCTCAGCGGCTCCATCGCACCCTGTTGGGTTTGCGCGGTGATGGGGACTTCGGGCGGTGCGGTGGCGCGCTGGCTCGAGACCCAGCCTGCTCGCCGGGCCCAGGCGACCGTGGGCACACCCAGCAGAATGCACGTCGCAAACCCTGCGGCAGCAAAGGTCAGGCCCAGTTGAGCACCGTCGACGAATCCCTGTGCCTCCCAAGCGCCGCCCAAGGAAAGCGCCTGGCCCGGCCCCTGCGAGAACCCCAGCATCGGCAGAAGCGAGAAGCCTGGATGGATTCCTCCCCACAGCTCCCAGGCCCCCACAACCAGCAGGCCGATCGTGACCTGAATGACCGACACGGTCGGGATCGCGACCGCGACCGACCGCGCTCCGCCGGGTCGCGTTCCTTCCGCGGTTCTTTGGAGTCCGACCGCGATGAAGACCAGCGCAAACCCGTGGTAGACGAGCAGTTCGAGGTCCGGAATCGAAAGTGGGACGATGTCCAGCGCGGAGGGCCCGAAGGCCAGCCCGATCGTCCCTGCGATGATGCAGTCCGGAATGCCCAGCCGGCGCAGGGGGGCAATGCGATTTCGCAGTCCCGCCGCCAGAGCCAGCAGAACGGCCACGACCAGCAGATTGACGACGATGCCTGCGTTCCAATGCTGCACGGGAGGCTCAGAGGGTGTTGTGGCCCTTGTTCGAAAGCCTTATAGACTGGCGAAGAGTCATGAGTACGCCGTTCAAAGTTGATATCGACGACATGGAGTTCGTGTTCTTCGACCAGCTACAGGTCGCAGACAAGCTGGGCGCCACCCCACAATACGCCGATATCGACGTCGACACGTACAAGCAGACGTTCGCCGAGGCGAAGAAGGTGGCAGAAGAGGTGCTCAGCCCGATCAACGCGGTCGGAGACCGTCAGGGCTGCACGCTTGACGACGAGGGCAACGTCACGACCCCCAAGGGATTCCAGCACGCTTGGAACACCTTGGCCGAGGGCGGGTGGGTCGCTCCGTCGGCCCACCCCGACCTGGGCGGCGTCGGCTTGCCCAAGGCCGTCGAGATGGGAACCCTGGAGTTCTTCGTCTCCGCTGCCACCGCATTCATGATGTACCCGGGCCTCTCGGCTGCCGCTGCACGCGTCGTCGCAGCGTTTGGGGACGACAAGTACAGCGAGATCGTCGCCACCAAGCTGTTCACGGGTGAGTGGGGCGGGACCATGTGCCTGACCGAGTCCGGTGCCGGCAGCTCCGTGGGAGACAACCGCGCCAAGGCTGTCCCCGCTGAGGGGGAGGAAGGCGTCTTCCTCATCGAGGGGGAGAAGATCTTCATCAGCGGCGGCGACCATGACCTCGCCTCCAACATCGTGCACCTGGTGCTCGCGCGGACCCCCGGGTCGCCGCAGGGCACCAAGGGGCTCAGCCTGTTCGTCGTCCCCAAGTTCATGTTCGACTTCGAGTCGGGCGAGCTGGGCGAGCGCAACGGCGCGAAGGTCGTCGGCTTGGAGCACAAGATGGGGATCAACGGATCCGCCACGTGCACCGTCGCCTTCGGGTCCGATCGGCCGTGTCGCGGTTGGCTCATCGGCAAAGAGCGGGAGGGCATCTCCCACATGTTCAAGATGATGAACGAGGCGCGCATCGGCGTCGCCGCGCAGGGCAGCGCCACCTCGGCAGCGTCATACGCCTTCGCGCTTCAGTACGCGCGCGAGCGGGTGCAGGGCACCAAGCTCGGCCAGCGCGACAGCGAAGATGGACGGGTCCCGATCGTCAAGCACCCCGACGTTCGTCGAATGCTGATGACGCTCAAAGTCATCTCCGAGACCTCGCGTTCGTCCTGCATGCGCATGGCGTTCTTCGACGACCAGATCAAGACGACCGAGGACGAGAAGCTTCGCGACAAGCTCGAGGGGCGGGCCGACCTGCTCATCCCGATCCTCAAGGCCCACCTCACCGACCTCTCCATGGAGATGGCTTCGACCGCGGTTCAGGTCTACGGCGGCTACGGCTACACCCAGGAGTACCCCGTCGAGCAGCTCGTGCGTGACGCCAAGATTCAGGCCGTCTACGAGGGGACCAACGGCATTCAGGCGCTCGACCTTCTCGGTCGCAAGATGCGCGTGAAGAACGGCGCCTTGTTCATGGAGTGGATGGGCGAAGCCCAGGGCGAGCTCAAAGCGGGCGCCGAAGAAGGCTTCACCGAGCAGACGGCTTCGCTGGGCAAGGCGATCGGCCAGCTCGGCGCATGCGCCATGCACTTGGGCAAGGTCGCCGGCGGCGGCGACATCGACGGCGCCTTCGTGCACGCCGTTCCGTTCCTGCGGGCCTTCGGCACCGTCCTGTTGGGCATGGAAGCGCTCGACCAGGCTCGAGTCGCCAAGCGGATGATCGACGGCGGCAAGGAGACCAACCTGCTCAAGGGCAAGCTGGCCAACCTCGACTTCTACGTCGCACACCTGCTCCCAGCCGCGACCGCGTTCGCGAAGACGGTGCAGAGCGGCGACCGCAGCTGCATGGACGAGTACCTGTTCGCAGCCGAGTAGGGACTTCGGTCTGTGAAGCCTCCGGCCGCTTGATGCGGCACGGGGGCTTTGTTGTGTCCTGGGGAACAATCCGCGGCGGCGCGGTGTCGAAACTCAAGGGTGTCAGGCCTGCAGAGTCCGTATCGGGGAGTGAGCGAGGGTCCGCTCTCTGCGCCGCGCTACGGTTCGGCTCGAGAGCGTGCGCTCGCCGAGACCGCCATCGAGTGGCCGAGGTACGAGTGCGAGGTTTCCGACGCGGCGCTGGAGACTGAGCCGGTGGCTTGGCGTGCGCGCCAGTCCGAGAGCCGAGTGCCTTCGCATGTGTTCGTTGATCCTCTGTACCCGTGTTCCACGCCGGTTCGGCAGGAGGCTGCGCCGGTTTCGCCCGAGTACGGCTACGTGCAGTTCTCGCCGATATACGGTGTCGTCGCCGGAGTCTTGGTGGCGGGGGTTGGCGTCGGGTTTGTCGTGCTCAGTGCCTTGGCTCTAATGCTGCCCACCTCCGGACCCGAGGGGACGCTCATCTTTCTGGGGTTCGCTGCTGGATGTGCCGTGTACGTCGCGGACATCCTTCGTCGTTGGCGAAGAGGCTGACCCCCTCCGCCACTCGACGCGTCCGAGGTGGACTGGCAGGGTGGCGCCCGTGGACGACGAAGACGAGCGCTACATGGAGGAGGCGCTGCGAATCGCCGAGGCGGCGGCCGCTGCAGGTGACGTCCCCGTCGGTGCCGTGGTTGTCCTCGACGGGGTGATCATCGGCCGGGGGGGCAACCGTCGCGAGGTGGATGCGGACCCTACGGGTCACGCGGAGATCATCGCGCTTCGCGAGGCGTGCCGAACGATGAAGCGTTGGCGGGTCGATGGGGCGACGCTCTACGTCACGCTCGAGCCGTGTCCGATGTGCGCGGGGACGCTGGTCAATGCTCGCGTCGCGAGACTCGTCTACGGTGCGAGCGATCCCAAGGCGGGGGCGGTTCGGTCGCTGTATGAGCTTTGCGACGACCCGCGCCTCAACCACCGCATGGACATCACCTCGGGGGTGTTCGCGGAGCGGTGTGCAGACCAGCTGCGTAGCTTTTTTCGAGCAGCGCGCGCCAAGCACAAGGCCCGCGCGATAAAGTGATCACAGTGGCGCGGGACCTGACTGCGGAAGCCGAAGCGGTGCAGCACATGCTCGCGCGCGCGCGCCTGAGCATCGATGACACCCAGTCCGGCCGGACGTGTTTCCTCTCCCACCTCGGGGCGCAGGAGCGGTTGGCCCCCGGGCCTTGGATGGGGCATCGCGATCTCCTCTATGGCCTCGCGCTCGCGAACCTCTCGCCGGCCCAGCGGACCTCGCTCGCCCGAGCGATCTTGGTCGACCATGGCCGAGAGTTTGGCGTGGGACGGCTTCGGCTGCAGACGCTGGCCTCCGGGTTGCCGCTGGGAGGCTCGTCGCTGTTGATGGAGCCCCGCAAGGGCGGGACGTCCTGCCTCTATACGTGGGCGCTCGGACCCGGTGCGACTCCAGCCACCTGCGACTGGTTGCTGCTTCGGGCGAGCCCGGAGTGGGCAGTCGAGCCGGCGCCGAAGAAGTTCAGCGCACGAGGTGTTCAGCTGCTGACCCAGCTCGGCGGGGAGGTCTTGCTGCTGGTTGACACCGCGGTGGGTGCTCTGCAGGTCGCTCAGGCATGCATGGGAACGGTCCGCATCGCGGCCCACCCCCGCTTCAGTCCGCACATCGAGGCGCTCGATCCTGAAGCCGCGGTCTTGCTGTGGCCGCACGATGCGTTGGATGGCGCGGGGCTCCGGCGCCACGAAGTCGTGGCCGTCGCCCTGGTCGATGCGCCCGAAGTCGTACAGACAGATCTCAAGGCCTGGATGAAGCGGCGGGGCGGGGAGCAGATCGAGACGGTCGATCTGTGCTGCCCGGGACGCATGGATCGAGCGGCTCTTCATGCGTTTTGGCAGGCCTGCGGCAAGCCAGCGGTGTTTCTCACGGGAGACCCGGGTTGGACGTCCTCGGGCGCTTCCTGGCTGCGGACCCTGGGTGCCGACGTCGTGGTCCACGGCGAAGCGACCCAGCTCTCGCTCCTCTAAAGAGGCGAACCGCCACTACACGTCCCCTGACGCCCGCGTTCTTGCGGTTCGTCTTTCTCGGGGGGCTCGGCTCCCGAATCGGGTGTCGTGAACACCCGCACAGCGTCGTGGGAGTCCGGCGTTCCGGCCCCGGGGTCACACCGCTGGGGGGCCGGCGGGGATGGGGGTCCGGGTCCGGCGACTGCCGTCCGCGCGAGTCCCTTGGATCCAAGCGACCGCGATCGCTACACTGCGGGCTCACGTGGCAGAGAACCCCACTCCCCGGATCCCTCCACTCCTGCCGCCGGCAGCGGCTCTCGTTGCGGCCGCGCTGTCCTTCTACCTCGTCACGGAGGCGGGCGGCCTTGCGGCGACTGCGGCCGGGGTGGCCTCGCTCGTCGCGGCCGGGGCGTCGTGGATGATCGCGGGGGAACTTCAGGCGGCGCTCGGCGCTGTCTCTCAAGGTCAGAAGCAGCTTCGCGAAAGCGACGCCGAACTCAAGGCGCTGCAGGCTCAGCCCGCCGGTGATTCCGCCGAACTCGAGCGTCTGCGCAACGAACTCGAAGCGGCAAAGAAGTCCGCCCGAGAACACGAAGCGTCGGCCGCGGCTGCGAAGGCCGAGGCGCAACGCAGCGCTGAAGCTCTCAAGGCCAAGACTGCCGCCCTCAGCCAGGCCGCCGATGTCCCGCCTGCGGGTGGCGAGATTGAAGCTCCGGCTCCCGTGGTCGCAACCGGCATCGCCCCCGAAGCGATCGACGGGCTGGAGCGACAGCTCGGCGACGCGATGGGCAACCTGGACGAGACCCGTTCGGCGATGGACAACATCGATCAGGGCCTCAAAGGGATCTCGGAGAGCGTCGAGTTGCTCGCCTCCAACGCCGAGGAGAGTTCCAGCTCCATCCTCGAGATGGCGGCGGCCAACGACGAGGTCGCCGAGTCGATGTTCAACCTCGCGGCGTCGGTGCAGCAAACCGCCACCTCGATCGAGGAGATGACCTTCTCGGTCAAAGAGGTCGCCAAGAACATCGAAGCGCTCTCCAGCACCGCCGAAGAAACCTCCTCGGCGATGAACGAGATGGACATCTCGATTCAGCAGGTCGAGAACAACGCCAACGAGACCGCCCAGCTTTCCGAGGAAGTTGTCTGGGCAGCCGAGGGCGGCGTCGATGCGATCAACCAGACCATCGAGGTGATCAACATGATCAAGCTGTCGTCGGCCGACGCCGTCAGCGTGATCTCGAGCTTGGGTGGACGCATCGAGGAGATCGGCAAGATCCTCAGCGTCATCGACGATGTGTCGGAGCAGACCAACTTGCTGGCACTCAACGCAGCCATTATCGCGGCGCAGGCCGGCGAACACGGCAAGGGCTTTGCGGTTGTCGCCGACGAGATCAAGGACCTCGCCGAGCGTTCCGCGACGTCGACGAAAGAGATCGCTGAGATCATCAAGTCGGTCCAAAGGGAGAGCCGCAACGCGGTGATCGTGGTGCAGCGCTCCTCCAAGAGCGTCGACGATGGTGTCCGCGTCAGTCACCAAGCGGAGGACGCTCTCAAGCGCATCTCCGATGCGGCACGCCGCGCCACGCAGATGGTCCGGGAGATCGCCCGCGCAACCGTCGAGCAGACCAAAGGCTCCAAGCAGGTCACCGACGCGATCAACGTCGTCGCAACAACCGTGCAGCAGGTTGCGACCGCCACGGCGGAACAAGCCCGCGGCGCCGAGCAGATCATGCGCTCGGCGGAGAAGATGAAGGCGATCACTCGGCATGTCGAGCGCTCGACGCAGGAACAGACCCGCGGCAGCCGCCAGATCACGCGCGCCATCGAGTCGATCAGCGAGATGGTCAACCAGCTCCACGACGCGCACCGCACCCAGATGGATTCGGTCCGCACCGCAATCGAGCGGCTCTCTCAGCTGGAGAACGCGACCGACGCCCAGCGGGCTCAACTTCAGGCGCTCCGCGAAGCGATGTCCTGAGCCCCCAGTCGAACCGCGCTCGGTGGGGCTCGCACCCTGCACCAGGCGCAACCAGCGCGACATCGAACGTTCGGTGTCGCGTTTTTTCGTCGCGTTCCTGGCAGATCGGGCAGGCGGCCCACGCTCTGGGCTCTCGCCCGTGTGTGCGAGCGCTGCTATGGTGCCTGCGTGTCCTTGTTCGGCATCGGCCCTATGGAGATGGTCGTCGTCGCGGTGGTGGCTCTCATGTTGTTCAACCCCCGTGAGCTACCCAAGATGCTTCGCAGCATGGCGAAGTTCTGGGGCCAGCTGCGGGCCACTGCGGACGAGTTCAAAGACACGATCATGACGGCCGACGGGGTCGACGAGATCCAAGAACTGGTCAAGGGCACGAAGGGTCAGATCCGTCAGGTCGAAACCGACGCCCGGCGCGAGCTGATGAAAGCCCGCGCCGAGATGCGGAAGGCCCAGCAGAAGCTGCTCAAGGCCAACCAGGCCAAGCTCGAGAAGCAGACCCGCGAGCGGGATGCGGAGAAGGCCGAGCCGGCCGCCGGTTCCTCCGACGACAGCGCTGCAGCGGGCGGAGACTCTGCTGAGGAGGGCGGCGAAGGCCAGGAGCATGACGACGGGCCTGTTTCTGCCCAGCCGCCGCATGAACGTCGCGCGTCGTCCACATCCTCAGAGGCGTCGGCCGAAACCGAAGCCGACGGACCTGTGGCCGCAACGCCGCCGCACCAGGCCAAACGCCCGTCCGTGCCCAAGCCTCCGGCGACGTCTCGCGATGAGTCCTCCGGGGCCGAGGCCGCGAAGCCATCGTCCACCGGTGGCGCCGACGACGATGCGCACAACCAGGGCGCGGCCTGAGGCCGCCGACCCACGGACAGGAAAACGACCGCGTGGCTGACAAGACCGACGAAGAAGAAGACTCCGGTGCAGTGACGCCCGAAGACGACGTCCCGATGTCGTTCTTCGACCACCTCAACGAGCTGCGGAAGCGGTTGGTTCGATCCGCGTTCGGCATCGTGGTCGCCTTCATCGGCTGCTACGTCTTCGTTGGCGAGCTACGCACCATCATGTTGGTGCCGTTCTACGAGTCGTGGGTCTCAGTGGGCCTCGAGGGGCAGGCCCAGCTCCAGGCTCTCAGTGCACTCGAGACGTTCCTGACCGATCTTCGGATCGCCGTCATCGCGGCGATCTTCATCGCCGGCCCGATCGTCTTCTACCAAATGTGGATGTTCATCGCGCCGGGCCTGTATCGGAGCGAGCGCAACTTGGTCGTGCCGTTCGTGGCGACCAGTGCCGTGATGTTCTTGGGCGGCGGGGTGTTCTGCTACTACTTCGTCGTTCCTGTCGCGACGGACTTCTTCCTGCAGTACTCCCTGGACACCGCCGCGGGTGGGGATGCGGCCGTCTCGATCAAGCCGAACTTCACCTATCAGAGCTACGTTCAATACGAGACGAGGCTGCTGCTCGGCTTCGGGGCAATGTTCGAGTTTCCGCTCGGTGTGTACTTCTTGGCGAAGGCCGGGGTGATCACGCACAAGACCTTGCTCCGGCACTGGAAGGTGATGACGCTGGTCTTCTTCATCGCCGGTGCACTGCTGACGCCGCCCGAGCCCGTCACCCAGGTGCTCATGGCAGCGCCCATGATCGGGTTGTTCTGGGCGAGCGTGGGCGTTGCGTTCATCGTCAGCAAGGACGAGCGCGAGCGGGTCGACCGTCTCGAGGCCGAGCTGGCCGAGATGGACGATGACGATGACGACGACGACTGAGCGCGCAAGATCTTCGCGCTTGGGGTCGTGAGAAGAACCCCGGGAAAAAACCTGCCCAAAGGGGTTTGAACCGCGCACGAGCTTGCCTATGCTCCTGCGCATGTTCGGGTTCGCACGATTCCCGCAGCTTGCGCTTGCAACGGCTTCTCTTACCGCTCTCCTGGTTCAGTCCGGGTGCACGTGTGGCTCCGGGCCGTACCAAGGCGACTACTACGACGGCGACCGTCCTGGCTCGGTGAAGAACTTCAAGTTCGTCGAGAGCGAGAAGGTCGACCCCAAGATCGCCGGGTGTGCCGACGGTCAGCGGGAGGGCTTCGCCGACATCGAGAAGAACCCCCGCGTCGCGGGATGCATGGGCAAGTGGAAGGAGAGCAAGTCCCTTCGTGAGGAGCCGACCGGCAAGCCCTGTGGCGATGATGGCGAAGAGTGCGGTGCGCCCGCGGACGTGTGTGCGCCGGGCTGGCATGTTTGCGGTGCTGACGGCAAAGGCGAGGACCTCAAGACGCGCGCCACCCAGAAGGAGTGCGACGCCGCGGGCCCTGGACGGTTCAACGCTGCGATCAGCCACTCGCCCACCGACGAAATCGACCCCTGCCCGCGCATCACGAAGAACACCGACCTGCCTTGCGTGCAGGCGGGGATCGGGGCTGAGCCGGTGTGTTGCGGAAACGATTGCCTGTCGGGGAAATGCAAGGACGCCGTCTGGAAGGGCAAGACCCGAATCTCCCGCGGAACGACCGAGGGCTGCGGGGCGATGACCTCCGATCGCAACGGCGGCATCCTGTGCTGCTACGACGGTGATGACGCCCCAAGCGCAGCTGCAGGCGGCGAAGCAGCGAAAGTCGAGGGCGGCGAAGCAGCGAAAGCCGAAGGCGGCGAGGCAGCGAAAGCCGAGGGCGGCGAGGCAGCGAAGGCCGAAGGCGGCGAGGCAGCGAAAGCCGAAGGCGGCGAGGCAGCGAAGGCCGAAGGCGAGAAGGCTGAGAAGCCTGCCGAGGGCGACAAGCCTGAGGCGAAGCCTGACGCGAAGAAGGCGGGCTGAGGCTCAGTTGGCGATCGCGCCGGACGTCGCGAGACTGACGTAGTGGTCGAGCGATGTCTTCGGTGGTCGCCCGACTTTGACGACCGGGCTCGTCACGACGTCGGTGTGGTTGCCGAAGAACTTGAGTCGCTCACCGATCCACGTGTCGTCGTTGCCCTGGACGGGAACCGTCACGGTATGAAGGCGGAGCGCGGCATGATCGCGGTACCAACGACCACTCTTCCGGTCGCGTACCCCGACGCACTCGTCCCGTCGCAGGTGGTACTCGGTGTGGCGCGTGACGAAGATGCGATGACGGCGACGCTCGATGCCCATGGAGCGAGCCTGCCGATCAGGCGCGAGACCGCCAAAAAACGCGCCGCGCGGACCACCTTGGCCCACCGATCGACGTCCCAATCGCGCCGCGCGGTGCCCGACCGGCGTGCGGCCTGCTAAGCTGTGCAGGTGGCGCGCCCTAGATGTTGGCCGACGCTGACCGCGTCTTCTGCCCGACCGAGGTCGACTGATGTCCAATAATCCGTTTGGTTCGTTGCCCAAGTTTGGCCGGGGCTCGTTCGCGATTTTTCTGGCGGCAGCGGTGCTCTCCGCGATGCTGGGCGATCAGCCGGTTGCGAACCAGCTGGCGCTCCAGCCCAGTGCCGTGCTCTCGGGCGACGAACTCTGGTCTCCGCTCACCGCCAACTTCATGTTTCCCAACAACGAGCTGATCGGCTTGTTGAGCACCGGATTCGCGCAGTGGTTCATCGGGAGCCAGCTCGAGGCCTTCTGGGGAACGAAGAAGTACGTCACGCTGGTTCTCGGTGCGGGCGTTGCGGGCTACGTCGCCTCGGTCGTTGTCGGTGCCCTAAGTGCGACCGCAGCAGGGATCGAGGTTGGCGGCAGTGTGCCTATGGACCTCGCGGCCATCACCGCGTTCGGGTTCGTTTTCGCCAACCGACAGCTGCGGCTGCTTGCGTCGCTACCGCTGAGTGTGAAGGGGTTTTCGGCGCTCCTGGTGGGCCTCGCGCTGGTTCTTCCGCTGTTCCGGGGAAGCCCTTGGCCGGTCGTCGTACCGCTTGCGGTCGCGGTCGCAGTTGCGGCAGCGGCAGTCACGCAGCCCTGGCGTCGGTTGCGGGATTCGGGCAAGCTCCGTGGGTCGAAGAAGGCGAAAAAGCGCCATCTAAAGGTCGTTGGGCCGGACTCTAAGCTGCTCAACTGAAGCCTGCGGCATCGAACAGGAACTCCATCTTGGTGACCAAAGGCGAGCCCAGCGAAACGGGCATGACCACCACGTTCTTCGCGTCTGAACACACGCACAAGCAGCTCCGGCGAGTGATGCTGCGGGTGACGGATGGGCCTGACAAGGGCTCCCAGCTCACCGTTGCGCGATCCCGGATCACGATCGGACGGAGCGCGGTCAACGACCTGGCGCTTTCGGACACCTCCGTCAGCGGGACTCACGCCGAACTCATCATTGGAGAAGACGGCGTGCACGTGCACGACCTCGACAGCACCAACGGGACCTTCATCGGGTCCGTGCGGGTTCGCGAGGCGTGGATCGAGCCGGGCTCGATGCTCAAGGTCGGCAAGACCGAGGTCGAGCTGTTGTCCGCCGACGAGGTCCAGATTCCGATCTCGGGTGAGGACCACTTCGGAGCCTTGGACGGCAAGAGCCCAGCGATGCGCGAGGTCTTCGCGGTCCTGGAGCGAGTGGCTCCCACAGAGATGAGCGTGCTGATCCACGGGGAGACGGGCAGCGGTAAGGAACTCGTCGCCCGCGCGCTGCACGACGAATCCCACCGCGAAAAACACCCGTTCGTCGTGCTCGACTGCGGCTCGTTGCCGCGCGAGCTCGCCGAAGCCGCAATCCTCGGGCACAAGAAGGGCTCCTTCACTGGGGCGGTCAGCGACCGCGCGGGCTGCTTCGAGGAGGCCGATGGCGGCACGTTGTTTCTCGACGAGATCGGGGAGCTTCCGCTCGATCTTCAACCCAAGCTCCTGCGGGTTCTCGATCGGCGCGAGGTTCAACGCATCGGTGAGAGCCAAGTCCGACAGGTCGATGTTCGTGTCGTGGCCGCCACACACCGAGACCTGCGGATGATGGTGGGCCAGGGCCAGTTCCGCGAGGACCTGTACTTTCGCCTGTCGGTGATGGGCGTCGAGCTTCCGCCGCTGCGCAAGCGCGGGGACGACGTCGTGATGCTGGCCGAGAAGTTCCTCGAGGACTTCGTTCGCAGCTACCCCCGGCCGGTCGCCAAGCCGCGTCTCAATGATGCTGCCCGTGAAGCGCTCGCGGCCGAGCAGTTCCCGGGCAACGTTCGTCAGCTCAAGAACATCATCCAACGCGCGGCCCACCTGTGTCGGGACAGCGTGATCGAGCCCAGCGACCTCCACATCGGTCGTCGTGAACAGGCCGCGAGCCCTGCACCGGCCGACGCGGCGCCATCCTCCAGCGGGATCGACCCGGCGCTGTTCGACACGCCGTTCAAGGAAGCCAAGCAGCACATGGTCGACTCCTTCGAACGTGCGTACTTCGGCAAGCTGCTCGAGAAGACCGACGGCAACCTCAGCCGCGCATCGGCCGAGGCGGGCATCACCCGCTACTACCTTCGTGAGCTGCTCAAGCGGCTCGGAATGCACAAGAGCCAGACCGATGCGAGCTGACCGATCCCTCTTCTCGCCCTTCCGAGCGTTTCGGGCTTTTTGCAAGTCGAGGCGCTCGCCTCTGGGTTCCGCGGCCTGGCAAAGTAGGCTCCTTTGCGGGCTGACCCTTGCCGCCACGCTGACGGCTTGCAACGAAGAGCCCGCTCCGGTTGTGGCGGCCAAGCAGTTTGCGGTCGCAGTCCGGACCCGGGACACGGAGGCTTTGCTCGAGACTGTCGACCAGAAGACGCTCGCGTACGTCGAGCACTCGGCGGAGAGGGCCAGCGATCAGATCGGTGGCCGTCGTAGCGTGAGTCCGACCGAGATGCTGCAGGTCGTCGATGTCGATGCCCGCTTCGCTGTCGCGAAGGCGGAGCTGCTCTCCAACGCTGGGGACGCCGCGACGGTGAAGCTGATCGGCGCCGATGGAACCGGGCACGAGGTCCAGCTGGTGCTCGAGGATGGCGCTTGGAAGGTCTCCTTGCCCACACCGCCCCCGCCGGCAGGGATTGAGAAAACGCCGCCCGACGGATCCAACGATGAGTGACGCAGAATCCTCCTCCTCGCACCCGCCGGCAGAGGGCCCCACTGGGCCCGGCGAATCGGGTGAGTCGCGGGCTCCGGCGGAAGCCGCCGCAGGCACCTCGCGCGCGGATGGTCCCCGTGAGGCTGCCCTGCCCACGCGGGGCCTTCGCATCGCACGGGCGGTGCTTGCTCCCGTGCTCGTACTGGGTGCGGTCGGGGTCCATTTTTCGCTCAACGTCCCGGACGAAAAGGTGGTCATGCCCAAGAAGGACAAGTCCAAGTCCAAACGGGCTGGCCGTCGTTCGAAGACTCGCGCGGCCGAGCGCACACCCGCCCAGATGGATGCGGCGTGGAAGCGCTGGAAAGACGAGCGCTACGACAGCGAGACGATCAAGGGCAAGTGGGGCCGCCGTATGCAGTCGACGGTCAACAAGGCGGTCGTCGTCGCTCGCAAGGAGGCCTTTACAGGCGCACCCGAAGACCCCCGCGTGGTCGTCAGCGGGACCCAGTGCCGCACCGTCCGCTGTAGCTTCGTGCTTCGCTCTCCCTACGAGCACGAGCCCGCGCTTGTGGTCGAAGCGCTCAAACGTCAGACGTACGACGGCGAGCCGCTTTGGCGGATGGTGAAGTCCGCACCCTCGGGTCCACCGAACAAGCACTCACCCAAGAACGACCATTACCTTCGGGTGACAATCGGTGTGTCGCTCGATGTGATCGATACTCGAGAGATCGAGTTCGCGCCGGCCAAGGGCGGTGCGAAGCCCACCCCGGTGAGGGACCCGGCTGAAGCGAAGGGCAAAGCGCTCGACGGTGCCGTGCCGACGCCCCACCCCGCGAAGCAGGCGCCTTGAGCTTGCCTCTGGCCTGAGTGCGACACCTGGCCTGGCCCACGACCTGGCCACGACCTGGCCACGACCACAGGGTCGGGCTGCTGCAGGTCGAGGGGGGGGACCCTAGAAGCGTCCCTCTCCGCCGAGGAACGCTCCGCCGCGGGTTGGACCGCCCGAGAGACGGAACCGGGCGGGCTTGCGGGCTTCGGACCCCGGAGCACTCTTCTTGTGGACGAACATGAGCGTGGTGAAGACCACCGTCGAGATCCCCGCGACCACCGCAACCGCGACACCCGCGTTGTTCACGTTTCGACCGCCGACGAACGATTGGCAGCCGTACGACCGATCGAGGTCGTCGACCTCGCCGCCTTCCTCTTTTTTGAGGATTCGGCGGCAGTAATCGATCGTTGATTCGTTTCCGATCGCATCACCGTTGCGGTTCTTCGCCTCGGTGATTCGGGACTCGTGTTTGACCTTGTAGTACCACCAGCCCAGGACGCCAGCGGTCGCCCCCAGGACGGTGAGACTCGCGCTCACGCCGAGACCGACCTTCTTCCAGGTGGGTCGAGGCTTGTACGGGCCCCACACGTAGTTGGACTCTCGGGGGGGATCGGAGTCTTCGGGAGGGTTGTCGACGGTTCCCTCGCCGCCATCGAGTGGGGTCGCTGCGACGACGGAAGTATCGGCCTGCGGATACAAGCTGTTGACGACTTCGACCGCCGTTGCGTCGACGTTTGCCGCGGTGAGGGCTTCCTCGTCGAACGGCAGGGTTCCTTGGGCTTCGACCTGGCCGGTCGTCACGTTGAGCACGCTGATCTCAACGACGTAGCTTCCGCCCGACTTGTCCAGGCTCCCGTACACGAGCTTCTGGGCCTCGAGCGCGCTGCCGGCTTCGGTCATGCACGCGGTGTCTTCCTCGCTCGAGCAATCGAGCGTCAGGATGACCTCTTCGAGCGTGAGGTCTTGCCCGCCGGCCATGTCCCGCTCCGCGAATGCCGAGCGCAGCGACGTGGTGAGTCGCTCCCCTGCCTCGCTGTCCTCGCTTCGCAGGCCGAGCACGCTGGTGACCGCGGGCTCGGCGTCCTGGGTGGCCATGGAGACCATCACCGCGCTCACTCCTGCGGGTGGCAGCTGCGCATGCGCTGCCACAGGGGCAAACGAAGCAAGGCTGGCGCACAGGAGGGAAGCGAGGAGCGGGCGCGAGTTCATGATGAGGCGGGGCCGAGACCCAACCAACAGTTGCATGGTGCGCTGCGAGAGAAAAGGGGCTCGCGTTTTGCGCCAATTCGGCCCTCGGTCTATCTTGCCGGGGCGTGGATAGGAGTTCCGATGAAGCGGTGAGCGAGGAACCCTCCGCGCGTGTTCAGCTGCGCAACTCGTTGGCCGCCCGCATCTCGGTGTTGGTGCTGATCATGTTGTTGGCGGCGGCGGCTTCGGCCGTCGTGATGATCGCCCAGCTACGCTCGCTGCAAGCCAGCTTCGATCGCCTCACGGAAGTCTACGTCGTGTTCAACCAACGCCTGGCGACCGCGCACGTTCAAGCCGTTCGCGTGCACGAACAGGTGCGAACGCATCAGACCCAGGCCGTCGACACACTCGACGACGCATTCCTGTCGAACTTCTCCATCGCGCTTCGTGCGCGGAGCACCAGTGTCGTTGCAGCTCGTGAACCGGTCGATGCCACGCTGCGTGAACCCTCCGCGTTCGGGGACGGACAGCTTCAAGCGTTGCAGGAGATTCAGGATTCGCTCGACCAACTCCAAGAGCTGGTGGTCAACGACGAGGTGGTCACGCCGACCGAGGTTCTCGTCGACATCCAGACTCAGAACCAGATCACGCAGTTGTTCAAGACGCTGGCTGTGCAATCCGAAACGGCGGTTCAGGAACTCGACGCCGAGGTGGCCGAGGCTCGCGAGGAGACCGAGCGGCGGACTGTGCTGCTGGTCGTGGCCGTGGCCGTGCTGGGTGCTTTAGCGACCGGAGGGTTGTTTCTCACCCTGCGCCCGCTTCGGCAGCTGACACAAAAGGTCCGAGACCTCGCCCAGGGAGACTGGTCTCAACGCGTCGAGATCGATGGCGCGCAACGCAGCGATGAGGTCAGCCAGCTCGCGGCCGAGTTCAACCACATGGCGGGCGCGCTCGAGGAACGTGAACGCAGGCTCCTGCGGGGGGAGCGTTTGGCGGCGGCTGGACAGTTGGCGGCCCAGATCACGCACGAGATCCGCAACCCCTTGTCGAGCGTCGCGCTCAACGTCGAGCTGCTCGAGGACGAGATGGACGCGGCGAGTCCCGAGGCGCGGAACCTGCTCGGTTCGATCACCAAGGAGGTCGACCGACTCAACACCATCACCGAGGACTACCTGCGGTTTGCGAGGCGGCCCAAGCCCGAGCTGGCGAGACTCGACCTGCGCGAGGAGCTTCGCAGCCTGCTCACTTTCCTCCGCCCCGAGGTCGAGCTCGCCGGGGTGGCGCTCGGATCCACCTTCCCGGAGGACGAGGTCTGGATTAGCGGGGACGGAAACCAGCTCCGCCAGGTCTTCATGAATCTGATCCGCAACGCGCTGGAGGCCGTGACCGAGCCCGACCGAGACGAGGTGGCTGCGCCCCAGGTCGAGGTGCGGATGCGCTGTAAGGACGGCAGGGTCGTCGTCGTTGTTCGCGACAATGGCCCGGGCATCGATCTGCCTGAAGACGCGTTGGAGCGTATCTTCGAGGCGTTCTATACGCGCAAAGCGCAGGGGACCGGGCTCGGTCTGCCCATCGTTCAGGAGATCGTCGTGGACCACGGGGGCTCCGTTCGTGTCGAGGAGACCGGGCCGGAGGGGACCACCTTTCGAATCGAGCTCCCCGCTGCGTCCTAGGCGTTGCGGCGTTCGCACGCTGATGGGAGAGCACGCTTGCGCTCCCGGGTTACCGTCCGTACAGTCGGCCCCCGCGTTGACCACGCACACCTACACGGGAAAGACCATCCACATGGCAATCGCATCGCGCTTCCGCACCGTTTCGTTGATCCTCGCCACCGCCGCGCTCAGCTCGAGCCTCGCGTGTAGCTTGATCCTCAACCCACGCGACGACGTCCAGCGCTGCGGCAACGTCGACGATTGCGACCAACCCGAGGACACCCGCTTTGAGGCGGTCTGTGTGTCCGACGAAGAAGCCAACATCGACACCACCCAGGTGGAGCAGATTTGCGTTGCAGAGTTCCGCCAGGTGAGTTGCGATGTGATGGGCTACGACGCCGAGGGCGAGTTTCGGGCTCTTGTCGGCTCGCGAGGCTTCAACGACTACGCGTGTCCTGATGCTAGCGACCCCCCAGTGCCGGGTCTGCAGGGGTGTCCTCCCGAGGACGGCTGTGCGGCGGGTCTGGAGGAGGTCGATGGGATTTGCGACGTGGCCAACTCAGAGTCCCCTGCGATCAACCACAACCCGCTCGGTCTTGAGGCGCAGGACGTGAAAGACCAGTTTTGCCGTGGGTTCTTCTGCGACGAATCGTACGTGTGCAACACCGCGGACGGGATCAACCAGTGCGAGGTGTGCGACCCGGAGAAACCCTTCGGCGAGGGGGGCTGCGGCACCGTGTACACGCAGGGCACACCGTCGTGTGTGTACAGCAGTGAGTGCGCGGCGCCGGACTCGGACCCCAACGAGCCGATCTTCGGCGACTGCGGCTGAGACCCGTCGAGCCCCCTCGACCCGCGGGCGATCCGCGGGCGGCCCAACTTGGCGCCGCCGCGGCTTGCCGAGAAAACACGCTCCGCGAAACCAACCCATCGTTGCGCCTGTCCGATAAGGGCAAGAGCGATGATGATGAAGCGAAAACAGATCAGTGCAGTCTTGGCCTTCGTGGCCTGCGTCGTGTCCCTCAGCGGTTGTGAGGCGATGTTCGGCGACCAGGTCGGCGATGACTGCTACGTGAATGCGGACTACGAGATTCGCTGCGAGCGCGACGGACCCGGTCTGCAGACGCCGTAGTCGACGCTGGCCGTCATTGGGCCAATGTCTCGATACGGGTCTTCGCAGCCTTGGGGAGTCCGCCGAGCTCGAGCGCTCGCTTGGCCATGACTCTGGCGGTGGCCGCATCTCCGGTATCCGCCGCAGCAAGAGCGACGATCACAAACGTGTCCGCGGGGCCTTCCGCACCTTCGAGCCGCTTGGCGGCCGCCCGAGCCAATGCCGTGGCGCGCTTGGTGTTGCCCTTGGCCTTGAGTGCAAGGGCTTGTCCGGCGAGTGCGATGGGATGCAAGGGCGCGATTGCCCGAGCCCGACGCAAGGCAAGCTTGGTCGCTGTACGGTCGGCCGTGACGACGCCGAGCATGAGAAGGCGTCCGGCGGGTTCGAACCCGTCGCCGTCGATGGCGAGCGCAGCCTCGAGGTGCCGTTTCTCGTCGTCGGGTCGGTCTTCCTTCCGAGCAAGGTTGGCCAGCATCACCAGCGGTTCGACAGACTCGCGATGAAACGCGCGCGCAGCCTCGAGGTGCTTTCGCGTCTGGGTGCTTGGGGCGCTGGGGTCGGCGAGCCGCACGAGCATCATGCGCGGCGCAAACCCGTCTCCGTCGCGACCGATCAGCTCTTCGAGGGCGGCGCGAGCAGCATCTCGGTCTCCCTCCTGAGCGCTGGCAAGCGCGCGCTGGAAGAGGGCGTCGCGTTCATCGCCTTTGGATGGGTCGGCAGCGGGCTGCCACCCCGAGAACACCCCGTCGAGCTGTGCGAAGAACCACGCCTCGAACTCGTCTTCGACCTGGGACAGAGGCTTGCCCAGGTGAGTCTTCATGAGTTCCTCGGTGTGCTTGCCCGCGGCGTAGCCTTTGAGCATCGCGATGAGCTTGTCGCGCCCATAGGTACTCCCGAGGTAGCGAATCGAATACGCGGCCGTCGCGTACGCGACCTCCATCATTTGTGGGCTCTCCGCCCGGATGAAGGCGAGTTCGAGCTCGCTGAGCTTCCGCAGCTTTCCTGCGCGGCGGGCCGAGACAAGCAGCTGTGCGCTCTCCCGTGCAAACGCGGGGTCGGCTTGTTCGGACTCCCACTCGCTGAGTCCCTCGGTGAACCATCGCGGAACGCGTCCCTTGCTGAGGCGGATCGCATACACGTGCCCCAACTCGTGCCGGATCACGTTGTCGATGTTGAACCGGCCGGCATACGGACCGATGAAGGTGATGACCGGGCCAAAGCAAACCGCGACCGCGCCCAAGCTCGGAACGCCGACGGTGCGGATCGAAAAGTCGCTGGGGTCGGAGAAAAACTCGAGCCGTAACTCGCCGGCCTGGGTGTGATACGCGGCGTCCAGTGCATCCCGCGAAGTTCGGGTGGACTCGACGAGCACGGGCTCGATCAGGTCGCGCTCATCGCTGGGCAAGCGGAGAACCAAGTCTCCGACCTTGCGCTCACCGTAGAGCTTGTCGATGCGCTCGTCGTACAGGTCGAGCGTGTTGCGGGTACGCTCGTTGAATGGGTCTCGACTCCAAGCTTGTTCGAGCAGCTCGCGGGCAACCTTCTCCTTGCCAAGCCGAAGCAGGTTCAAGGCTCGCGCGGCGAGGACCGCTGGATCCTTGGGAGCCCGGGTGAGGCCGTCAATGAGGATGACGTCTGTCTCGGGGTACAGATGGAGGAACCCGAGCACATCGGCCAGCTCCTTGTAGTACAGGCCGTTGTGCGGATTGACGGCCAGCGCTGCGTCGCGCCATCGCGTGTACCCGGCGTCGTCGCCCTTGACGATCGACAGTGCGGCCATCACCGCGAGGCCGCTGGTGTGGCTGGGGTTGCGCGCCAGGACGTGTTCTTCGATGCGAGAGTGCGCTTCGTCGCGCCGCCCTTCGATCAGCGCAATGCGAGCGAGGACGGCGTGGGCGTCGGGGTGGGTGGGATCGACCAGCAGCGCTTCTTGGGCGAGTCGAGTCGCCACGGCAAACGCCAAGTTGTCGACGTGGACCCGAGCGGAGCCCGCAAGGGCATCGGGATGCCACGCGTCGCGGCCCTCGAGGATGAGCGCGTAGGTCTGCAAGGCGTCTTCGGCCGCATACTTCTCGCGAAACATGTCCGCGCGACGCAGGACGATCGCTTCGAGGTCCCATCCCGCAGGGGCGTTGGCACCCGCGAGTTCTTCGGCCTCTCCGAACACCATGTTGGCATCCTTCAGCGCGCCCTTGGTGCCGCGGCCGAGCGCCGCTTGAGCCACGGCAAACAGGTCGCCCTCGGTCTTCGCGCGGTCCGCCTCGTAGTCGTCGTACAAGCCGTCCATGAGTGACTTGACGGCCGCGTCATCTCGCTTGCCGCGGGCGACTTCGATGGTGACGAGGTCGCCGCGTAGGGCCATCGAGCCGGCGTTCTTTTTCGCCGCGTCGCGAAGCATGGCCGCGGCTTGTTCGAGCTGTCCCTCTCGGGCCAGGGACTCCGCAGCCAGGCGGGTGGCGGTGGTGTCTTTCCCGATCTGCGCATGGAGGGCCGCGCGGGTGGCAGCGGTGTCGCCGAGGAGGAGGTGCGCACGCGCGAGGGCATGGAGTGCGTCGATGTCTGTGGGGTGTTCGGTGACAAACCCAGAGAGAAAGTCCCGGCCCCCCTCGGGGTTTCCGTGTGTGACCGCCTCGATCGCAGCCTCCCGAGATTCGAGCTTGGCCGGCTCGGGCCGAGTTCTAGGCTCGGCGGACTGAAGGCTTCCAGCCTCGTCGTGGCCACCGTACGCGGCCGACGTGTCGCCGAGCGGGTCGGGCTGTGCGGGGCCCGCACCCCGTGGCGCGACATCCGTTGGTGGAGCGGAAACGGGCTTCTGCTCGCACCCCCCGGGGCCGAGAAGAGCGAGGCCGAAGAGCACCGAGGACCGAAACCGCCGAAACGCCATCCTTGCGCCAGTGTGGAATCGGCCCTGCAGTCTGTCAAACGCAGCCGATCGCGGTGCTATGCTCAAATCAATGGCGCAAAGCTCCTCGGCCGACAGCGACATGGCCTATCCCGCCGACGTCTACGAGACGTTCGATGCGTTCATGCAGCAGGTCATCACAGACGTGTACGAGACCGGCGCCAAGCGAGCCGAGTTCGTGGCGCTGGTGATCGCCTCTGGAGAGGTGCTGCAGATGGCCTGGGGGCGCTTGCGCAAGAGCGGCATCAAGGAACTCGCGATGGGGGCGGCCGGAGCCGTGGCGTTGCGGGTGGGACTCAAGTATCTGCTCGGGGGTCCGTTGGGCATGATCCTCACCGGCTTCACCGCGGCCACGATCATCTCGTTCTTCTGGTCGAACCAGCGCGAGGTGATGGCCAGGGTTCCCACGTACAAAAAGTTCCTGCACGACGCGAAGGACAAGTTCGAAGACATCCAGGCGCGGTACCGAGATGGCCGGTACGACGCGGGCGAGCGCGCTCTACTCGTCGAGGGTCTCCTGCGCCGGGTCATCGGCGAGGTCGAGGCGCCCCTTCCTGCGGCCGCCAGCAAAGACGACGAGACCCAAAAAGGCGACGCGTAAGGACGGCCGCAGCGTTGGCCGGCGCAGCGCTCGAAGGCGGCGCAGACCTGGTCGAGGTGGGTGCCGAAGCCCGCACCGGAGGACTCGAGGTGGTCACCGAGTTGCTCGGTGCACGGTTCGACTGAGCATGCTCAGCTGCTCGGACCCCTGTCGACAACCCTGGACGGGCTGCTAGGCGGCAGCGCCCATGCGCTTGAGGTGCCCGATGTGTGAGCGCAGCGCGGACCACATCGTGGGCTGCACGCGGTAGGCGACGCCCCGCCGTTCGCACACGTCCTTCACCACGCGGCTAAGCCCCGGGTAGTGGATGTGGCAGACCTTGGGGAAGAGGTGGTGCTCGATCTGGTAGTTGAGGCCGCCGAGGTACCAGGTCAGCACAGGGTTGCCCTGCGAGAAGTTGACCGTGGTGGCGATCTGCTGCTCGGCCCAACCCATCGCCATGGGCTTGTCTTCGCCGGGCCAGCTGCCGAACTCGGCGGTGTCGTTGCAGTGGGCGAGCTGGAAGGTGATCGCCATGGCCAGGCCCCAGATCCACGCGATGAGCACGTACAATCCGAACAGGCTCCACGAAGGCCCGTGGATCGACAGCGGGATCACGAGCATCCAGGTGTAGGCGAAGATTTTGCCGAGCACGAGCGTCGCGATGCCGCGAGGCGTAGGGGGCGGCACCCGCCGGGGTCCCGCGCGCTGGGTGAACAGCCGCTTGAAGTCGTCGACGAACAACCACTTCGGCGTCATGAAGATGTACAGCAGCCACGAATAGACGAACTGATACCGATGCACCGGGAAGTACGGATCGGTGCTCGACAGTCGGAGCCAAGGCGCCTGGCTGATGTCGTCGTCCACCTGCTCCACGTTCGGGTACGTGTGGTGCAGGACGTTGTGCTTGTAGTGCCACATGTACGAGCTGCCGCCGATCGCGTCGAGCGCCAGCGCTGCGATGCGGCTCACCCATGGACGGGACGAGTACGCCCCGTGTCCACCGTCGTGTTGGATCGAGAACCCGACGCCCGCGAGCGCCAACCCCATTGAGAATGCGAGCAGGACGAACTGCCACGCCTCGGTCGCGACGAACAACATCAGGAGGTAGGTCGCGACCACCCAGGACACGATGATGAGGCTCTTGAGCAGCATGCGGACCCCGCCGTCTCGGGCGATTCCGGTGCGCTCGAAGTATGCCGCGGCCTCGTCCCGGATCTCGCGTTGCAACGCCGGATCCCCGGTGTACTTGAGAACCGAGTTACAGCCGGCGGGCCTGAGCCACGTGGGTTCGTCGGAACGATCGGGGAGGAGGGCGCGCGCGGGCATGGGCAGGTGCGAAGCGAGGACGGGAGGAGCGCTTCGTCGTCCGGAGGAGAGATGCGGCTTCGAGGTCGGAGGACCGGCCCGCAGACTAACGGACTGAGCGCCGAACTTTCGTGCAAAGACGGCGCGAGGGGGAGCGAGCACGTGAGGACGCCACGGCTTCGCGGGTCCGTGTGGACACGGGGCGAGGGGAAACCGTGGCGTTCAACTCCGAGCCCGCGGTCCGGCTGGGGCGGACGCTGGAGATGTGCTCTAGGTTGAAACGACCCTCAGCGGCCCCTGATGGGGTCGAGTCGAGGGCCGCTGCCCGCTGTTAGGCGTTCTCCGCCAGGAACTTCCGGGTGTAGTCGGTGGCCTTGCGATAACTCTCTTGGATTTCGGAGACCAGGTACTTCTCGACCTGTCCGCCGACCAGCGGGATCTTCACCTTGCAGACGCCTTCCCAAACGCGCGCGCACTTGTCAGCGCCCAGTTCTTCCACCCGGAACACGCCGTGGTTGTCGACCCGGTCCGCGGCGAAGTTGGGGATGGTCACGATCTTCATGCTCCCGCTCGCGGCGGAGAAGTCGTTCTTTTCGACGTAGGTCACGGTCCCCTTGACCATCTTCTGGACGACCTTGGGTGCCTGTCGGTGCGGCGTGAGCTCCTGCTCACGGATGATCCGAAGGTCTTTCCCTTCGCCGTTGCGTTCGAGCTTGAGCTGCTTGTAGTCGACGTCGATCGCGGGCCAGAGCCCGTCGTTGTACGCGTCGCTGAAGAAGGCCTCCCAGAAGCGGTCGGCGCTCACGTCGAAGGTGTCGCGAATCGTGTACTCCATGCTGCGCAGGCAGAGTGCCGCAAATCGGAGGTCTGTGCACGGTCGCTGCCCGGGGGGGCGAGGGGCTTCTCCAGGACCCTCGGGGCCGATGGAGGGTCCTTCAAGGCTTGCCAGAGGCGACGGCGAAGCCTTTCTCAGAAAAATGCAATCGATCTGCGGGGTCTCGGTACTTCCACGGCAGAAGTCATGAGCACCCCAAGCAAGCCCTTCGCCAGCGTCCTCTCCAAACTCACGTCAGCGCTCGCAGCTCTCGTCGGATACGCACCCTCGATGCGCGAAGAATTCAACGGCGAGCTCCTCTAGGTCCTAGGCCTCGTCCTGCTCCGCAGCTGCGGCCGATGCCCGCGCGCGTAGAGCGGGGTCGCGCAAGAACAACCCCAAGGCAATACCGCCAACGATCTCTCCAAACCAAAGCGTCGCGATGCGCCCGAGCAGCGTGGCCGCCAGTGCGACCGGCTGGGTCACCCCGCGCACGAGCTGCTTGGTGGCCACGACAAGGCTGCCCTCGGTCGCCCCGAGCCCCCCAGGCAAGAAGCTGAGCGCCCCAACCAACGTGCCTGCCGACCAAAGAAACGTGCAGGTGGCCAAGCTCGCGTCTACGTCCGTGAACCCATCGACGATGAGCCAGTAGCCGACGCACTCGAGCCCCCATCCGAGCACGCTCAGGATGCTGAGCACGAGGAGGTAGCGCAGGCGCAGCAGCGTGGTGGTGGACTCAACGAGGCCCTCCGCCTTGTCGACGAATCGCCCCACGAGCGGCAGTTTTCGGCCGAGCGCGAGGCAGCGTCGCAACAGGGTGGGGGACCCGAGGACGACGACCCCCGCCACGACCAGCGCGACGGTGACTGCGACGATCGGCAGGTACTGCGGGAACTGGGCGACACCGAGCAGGCTCAGCAGGACCAAGGCGATCAGATCGGTGAGTCGGTCGGCGACGACGATCGGCGCGGTCCGGCTGAACGCGACCCCGTCGCTCGACTTCAGGAGCACGGAGCGAAGCACCTCGCCAACCTTGCCCGGGGTGACCGACATGCTCAGCCCCGCGAGGTAGATCATCAGCGATCGCCCACGGGTGAACTCGGGGGCATCCTTTCGGACCTCGAGCCACCCCAACGCGAGTTCCCACTTCGCAAAGCGGAGCAGGTAGTTGGTTGCCGAGGCTCCGAGCGCGGCCCCGAATACCCACCACGGATAGCCCTCGAGCGTCTCCTGGACCGGGCCGAGATCGAAGTAGATCATCGCCCCGACGTAGAGCACCACGCCTGCGGCTACGCCGTAGAGGGTGCGTCGCAGCATCGCGTTCAGGGGCGGCCTCCCAAGCGTCGCCACGAGGACCAGACGCGTCCGAGCTCACCGGGGACCGCGGGTCCGAGACGGGTCCGTGGCGCTTGTGGCCTCCAAAGTGCTTCGAGGGCACGGCCCGCCAAGCCGCGCGAACCCGATGGCCGAGCTGCGGTGACGCTGGCCCGGGGCCATCGAGCTTGTCCGCCGGGACCGATGCCTCGAATGGCGTGGTCGAGGCCGGCTCCGCGTGGGCTGATGCCCAAGCGATACGCGAGCCAGGGGTCGAAGGTTTGCGTCAGCGTTCGAGCCCAAGCGGGGTCCGGATGGTCGGCGTGCATGGTGAGGACTCGGCCCAGCGGAAGCAGGCTGCGCGCCGTCCCGGACTGGGCGGACAGGTCGGCCCACCAACCCCCATCGACCACGATCGTGATGCTCGCGAAGACCGTGGCGAGCATGCGCGCCGCCACCCGTGGGCTCTCGCGGTGCCGGGGTCCGCCGACGTGGCCGTCGATCGCTCGAAGGGCTGCCGCGAGCGGGCCGACACCCGACTTCGTTCCCGGGTCGAGGGCTGCGCACGGAACCACGAGGCATGCGTGACGTCCGAACCAGTGCGCGGGCAGGGCCCTCGGGCGTCGGGCGCCTGGAAGTGTGGTGCGGATTCCGGACTCCCGGCGCGGTCCGCCTTCGCGTCCCATCGGCAGGGTTTCGTGTTCGATGCTCAACGACGCGGCTTTGGCCGCCGACTCGATGCCGGCCAGTGTCCACGGAGCGATGTCCGTTCCGGGGCCGGCGTTCCAACCCAAGCTCAGCACGTGGAGTGGACGCGATGGAGCCAACCCATCGAACGCTGCCCGCAAGGCGGACTGCGCGGCGCGATCGGGTCGCTGCGGATCCACGAGTTCGATGGCAACGCGCAGGGGCACCTGCGGCGGACTATACCCCCGGCCGACCTGCAGATCCTCCCGTAGACCTCGTTGTCGCGATGTGTGAACACCGGTCGTATGAGCACCAGTTGGCTGGGCCGGGTCCGGATGCGCGACGAGCGGAAGTCTCACCCCGTGCGGGTGATCACCGACGGACGTCCGCCGGCGGCCGAGGACCTGCTCGACATCGTGCGAGACCCGTTCGACGACGAGCTGTGGCCCGAAGACAAGGGCTCGGTTTGGGAGCGTCTGAGCGACCAAGACAACGTCGTGGAGAGGCCCGCGGTCGCGACGGTCGCCGACGCTTGTGTGCTGGCGCCGTGCCGACCCGGCAAGGTGCTCTGCGTCGGTCGCAACTATCGGGCGCACGCCGCCGAGATGGGCAACGCCGTGCCGACAGAGCCGTTGATGTTTCACAAGCCCAGCTCTGCCGTGGTGGGAAGCGGTGCTGAGGTGATCATCCCGCCCGGGTTCGATCGGGTGGACATGGAGTCCGAGCTCGTCGCGGTGATCGGGCGACGGGGTCGGAACATCGCAGCGCGAGACGGCCTGGACCACATCGCCGGGTACACGCTCGGCAATGACGTCTCCAACCGCGACCTTCAGCGCGGGGACAAGCTCTGGACACGAGGGAAGGGCTTCGACACGTTCGCACCTTTGGGCCCGTGGGTCCGGGTGACCGAGCCCGGTCAGGCGCTTCCTGCTGATGCCCGGATTCAGGGCCGGCTCGACGGCGAGCTGCGGCAGGACGCTGCGCTGGGCGACATGGTCTTCGATGTGTCGGCAGTTCTTGCGTTCATCAGCGCGTGCATGACGCTCGAACCCGGTGACGTCCTCTATACCGGGACGCCACAGGGGGTCAGCGCGCTTGCGCCTGGCCAGACGATTGAAGTCACGCTGCAAGGGTTCGAGCTGGGGACCCTTCGCAACCCGACCGCTTGATATCCTCCGGACGTGACCCTCGAGACGATGAAGTGGATCGTTGGCCTCGACCTGCACCCCTCTGGTGCCGGTGCGATTCGTTTCGCACGATGGTTGGCACAGACCGGTGATGCGACCGATTCGTTGGTCGGCATCCACGTGCTCGAGGAGAGCTACCTGCGCGCCGCGTTGAAGTACCACCACCTCGACGAGCTGGTCGAAGGCGCGACGACCGTGGCCAAAAAGTCGATCGAGATCGAGGGCGCAACGTCGCACCTGGGCTCGCTGCACGTGTTGCAAGGAAGCACGCCCGCGGAGAGCTTGTCGGCGGCTCACGCCTACCATGCCGCCCACGGGCTCATCATCGGACGTCAGGCGAAGAAGGATGGCCGCGACATCTTTCGCCTGGGCCGGGTCGCCCGCCGGATCCTGCGAACGCTCCCAGGTCCCACGTTCGTGGTGCCGCCGGACTATGCGACCGACTCGGCGGATGGGCCCATCGTCGCTGCGGTGAGCTTGCGCGAGGACTGCGAGGTCGCGGCTCGCTTTGCTGCCGACATGGCCAAACGAACGGGGCGCCCGCTGGTTCTACTTCACGTCGTCCCCACGCCCGACGACTACGCGGCGCACTACCTGCCCGAGGCGTCGCTCATCAAGATGCGTGACGACAACCGCAAAGAGGCCGAGGAGGAACTCGCCACCTGGGCGGCGGAGTACGGCTGCGCGTCGGCGGAGTGCGTCGTTGTGCTCGGGGGTATCGTGTCCGAGACCGTCCGCTTCACCACGGAGCGTCGTGCCGCGGTCCTGGTCTCAGGCTCGCGACGCCTCTCGATGTTTGAGCGCCTCTTGCTCAACAGCATCGCAAGTGAGCTCGCCGCGATGGCCACGTGCCCTGTGGCGGTCGTCTCTCCGAAGTAGGCTATCCGCCAGCTGGCGGCCACCAAAAAAGCCGCCCGGGTTGACTCGGGCGGCTTCCTTGTCTTGGACGGCGTCGGCTCAGGTGTTGACGAGTCCGGTGAGCTCGTCGCTGGTCAGCTTCACCTGCGGTAGCCCGCGGTACAGGCTGCCCATGTCTCGTCGCGGCCCGTCGCCGTCGTGGGCCTCGTGCGGGATGTCGTTGTGGTGCGGTGGCTCCTTCACAAAGTTCGCATCCATTGCGATGATCAGCCGGCCCGTGCAGTTGCAGGGGTTCTGCTGGTCCACGTGCACGCACCGCGGCGCGAGGTAGTCCTCGACACGTTTGCGAGCCCGGGTGAGCCGGACTCGATAGGCGCTCTCTTTGATGTCGAGCAGCGTCGCCGCCTCGGCAGGGGAGTAGCCGAAGAGGTCGGTGAGAACGAAGGAAACACGGACCCCCGGGGGGAGACAGCACAGCGTTGCCGTCAGGCAGGTTCGCTTGAGCTCCCACAGCATCACGTGGACCTTGGTGGGGTCGTTGCCCAGCCCACCCACGCCCGAGGCCAAATCGATCGGCCGGGTGATGTCGCTGCGCAGGACGTTGTCGAGTCCGTCGAAGGTGAACTCCGATCGACGGCCGAGCGATTCTTCCATCTGCTGCGCCAGCAGGCCGAGGATGGTGTCCGACGGATTGTCGGCACTCATAACCTTCGACTCGTGCCGAACTTTGACGGCCTTGACGAGCTGGCGAACGTGTCCCCGCGCGTCATCTCGGGTTCCGGTCATGTGGTACGCGAAGGCGTACAACCGCGGAATCTCGTTTTGAAGGAGGGCCCCAAGACTGGCTGGCTTATCCGACATCCCCAGCCGGGATAGTTTCATGAACTCTCGGCGCCGCCAAGCTTCGATTCGATTCCGTCCCAGAACAGCGCTTGTGTCGTTGTTGTTTCATCGCGCTGTTCGAGCCGATTGATCTCCTGCATTCCTGTCGGGCTCGTCACGTTGATTTCTGTCAGCTTGCCGCCGATGACGTCGATGCCGACGAAGAACTGGCCTGTTTCGCGGAGCATCGGACCCACCGCGGCGCAGATTTTTTGGTCGTTGTCGTCGAGCTCGATCCGGACAGGAGCACCCCCTGCGTGGAAGTTGTTGCGGAGTTCTCCCTTGGCCGGGACGCGCAACACCGCGCCGATGGACACCCCGTCGACCAACAGAATGCGCTTGTCCCCTTCGGATGCGGCGGGAACGTATTCCTGCGCCACAGTCCAACGGGTGCCCTCGGCGGTTGCCATCTCGAGGATGCTCCCGAGGTTCGCATCATCCTCGCGAGCGAGGAGGATCTCTCGACCGCCAAAACCGTAGACTGGCTTGACGATCATGCGTCCACCGAGCGTCGCGAGAATCTCGCGCAGCTCGTTTTCGTCTCTGGAAACGAAGGTCCGGGGGGTCAGCTCGGAGAAGGCCGAGATGGAGAGCTTCTCGTTGAGCGAGCGGAGCCCACCGGGCTCGTTGACCACGAGTGTCCCCGCGCGGTCGAGGATCCATGTGCTGGTCATGAACCCTTGGTCGACCGGAGGGTCTTTCCGCATGATGACCACGTCGAAGTTGGCCATTGGCTGTCGGACGCCCTCACCGAGGAACCGAAGCGTTGGATCCCCGTCGCGAAATCCCAGCGGACGCGCGTTGGCCAGGCCTTCGGACCCGTGCAGGCTGAGGTCCGCCATCAACGCACCGTACGGCTCGTGCCCACGCCGGATCGCCTCGGTCACCATCACGTAGGTGCTGTCGCCGGTCGGGCTGAACGTTTCGGGGGGGTCGAGGACAAAGAGAGCTTTGCGCGCACCCATCGGGGGGGAGCATAGGTGTTCTCGTCGCAAAGTTGTCGGGTCGGGCCTCTGCCTTCCATAATGTACGTTACGTGACTACATCGACAGAGCGAAGCCCGATCGAATCGGCGCAAGCGCGCCTGCGCCGTCCCCGGTGGACGCGGGTACGAAAGGTGGCGCTCATTCGCCGCGAAATCCGTGAGTACCTCCCACCCAGCACGGTCGAGGTCCTGCTGTCGGAGGGGGAGACCGTGGTCGAGGGGGGGACTGAACTGGTGCCCGGCGGTGATGGCTCGCGCGTGTTCGCCACAGTCATGGTCACTGCCGACTTGGCCAGGCTTGCAGATCGCTTCCGGGACCGGGCCGACGCCGCGACCGCCGCCCGCGTCGCGGAGCTGCTCGACGGTCATCCGGAGTTGGCTCCAAAGCTCGCCCGAAGGATCCGTTCTCGCCTGCCCGAGTTGGCGGGCGATCCCTCCGCATCTCGGTGGGAGGTCGTCGTCGACGCTCAGGTTCGTGTCGACGGCACCGAAGTGTTGATCGATGCGGACATCGTGGCCGCCCCAACGCGTGTCGAGGTCGGGTAGCCTGCATGCAGATGGTGACGACGCAAGGCGACGCCACAGCACGCGAGGACGCCTACTCGGTACGGCACGTCGCGCGGCTGTTGGATGTTCCGGAGCATCGGCTTCGGTACTGGTCGCAGTCCGGGTTCATCTCGCCGTCGGTCCGCCGAGGCGGGCGAGTCTTCTATAGCTTCCGGGATCTCATCGAGCTGAAGGTCGCCAAGGCATTGCTGGAGTCTGGCATGCCGCTGCGCCGGGTTCGGCGAAGCCTCGGCGCGCTGGGCCGACGGCTTCCCGAAGCCAAACACATGCTCGCCTCGCTGCGCATTCGCTGCGAAGGCGACGAACTTGTCGTTGAGCACGTGCAAGGCGACTACGAAGCCGAGTCCGGACAGATGGTCCTCGACTTCGAGACCGAGAACCTTCAACGGGAGGCCGCGGAGGTTCACGAGTTGCCGTGGGTGTCGGACGAGTCGGCTCGGCCCGCGCCCACGACGGCGTACGGGTGGTTCTTGCTCGGCTGCGAACTCGAGGCCCAATGGGATGGGTCGCCTGTCGACCAGCCCGGGTTCGAGGCCGCGCGAACGGCCTATGAGGCCGCGCTCGAGCTGGATCCTGAGCTCGCCGCGGCGTGGACCAACCTGGGGAGCATGTTCGCCGAGATGGGTGTGGACGAAGAGGCTCGCAGTCACTTCTCGCAGGCCCTGCGTTGCGATCCGATGCAGTCCGAGGCGCAGATGAACCTCGCGGAACTCTGCCTCCGGGACGGGGACACCGACGGCGCGATCGATGGCTACCGGAAGGTGTTGACGATGGCCCCGGACAACTTCGAAGCCCACTACGGCCTCGCTCGGGCACTGTTGGACGTGGGCGGCAAGGTTCAAGCGGCAGCACACCTCAAGCGTTTCTGCGAAGGTGCCGGCGGCGCGGCCAACGACGACGGTGATCCTGATCTGCAGGGGCGTATCGACGCTGCGCGGGCCGTGTTGAGCAAACTCGAAGCCGAGCTGGCCGAGCCGTAGGGGAGGACGTCCCATGAGAATCGCCCTCTCCGCCCAGCGCAACCGACGCGACGAGAGTTTGCGTCTGTTGGTTGAGCAACTCGGGCCCACGCGTCCCGGACGCGAGCTGGGGTTGCATGCCGTCGGTTCGCTCGAGGACTTCCGGGCATCCATCCCGATCCGTGACCGCGACCGTCACCAAGACGAGGTCAACGCGCGCTTCGGGTTCGGAATCGGAGACGACGATTTCGAGAACCCCGGCGGGTGGGAGCGCGACGTTCCGGTCGGCATTTGGTCGGCGTGGTTGGGGGACAAGCCTCCCCGGCGGGTCGCGCTGCTCCGCGGGCGTCGTTTCGACACCGCGGTCGACGAGATTCTCGTGGAGGACCTGACCTCGCTGGGGGGCGAGTTGCGGCGTATCGACCGATGGGAGAGCGCCGCGTCGGTGCTCGAACAGCTCGAGGCGTTCGAGCCCGATCTCTTGGTGGTGCCCAGCGTGCTGACGGTCTGCGAGCTGGAGTCGGTTCACCGTGCACCGCTCGAGCGTCGTTTGCCGCACCTTCACCTCATCTTGGCCGAACACGATCTTCGCCGAACCAGGCGGACCCGGCTCCCGATTCGGAGCGCCGGGTGGATCGAGGCTCCGGGGCGATTTGCGGTGCCCTCGGCCCGCGGCGCCGACCATTCGGTCACGCTGGCGGTCGGCACCAGCCTCATCGAGCTGCTGTCGTATTCCAATCCCGAGGAGGACGGGCAGCGGGTCTACCAACGTCAGACGACGATGCCCGAGGATGCCGTGATGGGGCAGCGTTATGAACTCGTCGTGAGCTCGCCGCACGGGTTTCTACGGTTGCGGACCGGCGAGCACGTCCGGGTCGTCGGGTTCGACATGCCTTACGGTCCGGCCGACTTTCCCCGCCCCCGGGTGCTGCGGCTCCCGCCAGCCCCGGCCGATGTTCGCCTCGAAGGGTGCACGGTGTCGGGAGCGTGGCTCTCGGCGTCGATCCGGCAGGCTCTGCACCGGGAGGATCCCGCGCTGGTCTTTGCGGAGATCGGTCCCGACCCGCTCAGCATCCCGACCATCGGTGCATCGCTGCGCACCGGTTCTGCTCGCTTGCCCGAGGCGTTCGACGATACGGAACTCGCCTGGTTGACGCGGACCGGGGCGCATCGGGGGGGCAAACGCAAACGACCACGCGGGTTGCTGCTGCGAATCGAGGTCCAGGGCTACGTCTCGTCGGAGTTGGTCGGCAAGCTCTCCGAGCGGATCGACAACAACCTCCAACTCCGCTCGCCTGCCTACGCGCACCTCCGCAAGCGCGACGAACTCGATCCGCCGCGGGTGATGGTGGTGCCGGCGGGGACCCGAGGGCGTGATGAGCAACGCCGAGTCGAGGCGCTCGGTGGCGTGGTGCGACACCCCGACGTGCGTATCGTCGAGACGTCGCTTCGTTGACGCGAAGAGGACGTGGTGTTGTTACTCGGGCGGGGCTTTCCCCTCGCCTTTTTGGTGGGCTTCCCAAGCCTTGGCGCGTGCCTCGTAGCGGTCCGCCAGGATGCAGCTGGACAGTCCTGTCGCTTCGGCGGACTCCCGCAGTAGTTTGGCGCGCTGTTTGTCGTCGACCTTGGCGAGCTTTTCGAACAACAGGCGAGCCTCGTCGTGACGGACGCTCCGGTCGATATGCTTGGCCATCGTCTTGTCGAACGCGGCCGGCTCTACGCCCTGGCACGCTTGGCAGTCACGCGGGGCGTTGCAGAGGGTCTGCACGCCCGTGGTGTGATCTTGGCAGCCCGTGCCGAGGAGGACGAGGAGGAGCGCGGCGCAGCGCATGGGGGCACCATAGCGCAGGCGTGGCGGACCGCCTCCCCGCGCAGGGCGCGTCCCAGCCGCGAAAGTCGGTAGTCCTACCGATGGTGGGCGCCAGGCGGGCTTGGTATCCCGAATTCATGCAGCGGACCGCGTTGGTGTTGTGGGTTGTCTCGATGGTCGCGTGCGGCGGTGACGATGCCGAAGAGGCCTCGTTCGGGGCCGCGACCGAGTCCTCCGAGGGGACCGAGACCGGGAACGGTGCCACCGGAATCGAGGGCACCGATGGCGGGAGCAGCGGCTCCGATCCGACGACCGACGAAAGCACGGGCGGAGTTTCCGAAACGGACGGCGCGGAGGACTCGACCGGCGACTCGGATGACCCGACCGGTGGACCGCCGATCGAGCCACCCGCGTCGTGTGACGACGTCGAGCTTCCGGTTCGCAAGGGCGCGGAGATTCTCGTGTCTTCGGTCGGCGATGGTGTCGTGATGGTCGAAGGCGTGGGCGAGATGAGTCTGCGGCAAGCTGTCTCCTCCGCAAGCGCCGGGGACACCGTGCTGCTCGCGGACGGGACCTACGTTCTCCCCGACGCGGACGCGGGGGGCTACTCAGGCATCTACATCACGACCCCCGATGTGACCCTTCGTTCACAAAGCGGGGATGCTGAGGCTGTCGTGATCGACGGGGCCTACCGTTCCCATGGCAACGGCAGTGCGCCTGTAACCATCGCAGCGAGCGGGGTTGTGGTCGCCGACCTCACCGTGCAGCGCTCCGTGTTTCACCTGATCCACATCTGGGCCGACGGGGATGCTGCGATCGTACACAACGTGCACATGCTCGATGGAGGCCAGCAGTTCTTGAAGTCCAGTGTCGACAACGGGTCGGTGGATGATGTCGAGATCTCGTGCAGCCAGTTCCTGATGTCGAACGAGGGGCGCGACAACGTCTGGGGGTATGGGGACGCAGCCGGAAACACCACTTGCTACACCGGCGGCATCGACACCCACAACGCACGCGATTGGAACGTCCACGACAACCTGTTCGACGGCATCTACTGCACGGCGGACGGTGTGCCCCGGCCGGCGCACGGCCGATTCCCCGAGCTCCGCGGAAACATGACGTACACAGGCGGGTTGTCCGAGCACGCCATTCACATGTGGGACAGCGAATCCGGGACGGGCCACATGATCGCCGGAAATCGCATCCTCAACAGTGCACGCGGCATCGGCATCGGTCTGGTCGACACGGTCTACGGAACCCGGGTCATCAACAACACCGTGTTCTCTGAGCACCCCGGAAGCCGAGAGCACGACGTTGGCATCATCATCGAACGGGGCGTAGACATGGTCGTCGCCCACAACACCGTGTTCATGAGCGACCCGGCCGCCTATGGCTCGGGCATCGAGATTCGCTGGGGCGAGACCAGCGATATGACGTTGCACGGCAACCTGAGCAATCGTCAGATTCGGAGCCGGGATGGCGCCGAGTTTGCCGACGTCGGCAACCTACAGGCCGGTGAGGATGGATGGTTTGTCGACGCACCTGCGGGGGACCTGCACCTGAGCCGGTGCGCGTCGGTCGACACCGTCGCGCGACATCCCGAAGTCTCGACCGACATGGATGGCGCCATGCGGGGCGATCCCACGACGGTGGGCGCCGACGCCTGCGAGTGAGGCGTCAGCGCGGCGGTCGTCGAAGGCGAGCAGGGGCTTATGCGGGGCCGAGCGCAGAGGCGGAGGTTTGGGCTCGCTCGAGATAGGCGGCGAGCTTGGGCTGAAAGTCGACCTCGGCCCCGAGTCTCCGCAACGTGCCGTAGTGACCGACCACCACCCGGTCGAGGAACACGAGCTCCGGCGGGGGCTGAAACGAGGTCATGTACTTGGCCATGAATCCCGGCACATGCTTCATCGCCTCTCGCTGAAGCTGGGCCTCGCCGAAGTTGAAGGTGCCAAGGAACGGCTTGGCAAAGATGTCGCGCCAGACCTTGTAGTAGTTCGGGGGGACGTGCGCTCCGTCGAGGTTGCGCGCACCGAGGCGAACCATGCCTGCGTCGAGGTCTTCGTATCGCTCATCGAGGCTGGCTCGGACCGAGAACAAGTAGGCCTCGACAATCTGCGGATCGAGGGTTTTGACGCACCCAAAGTCGTATAAGACGATTGACCCGTCGCGACGGAATGCGAAGTTCGCCGGGTTCGGGTCGGCGTGAATGACCTGCAGGTCGAAGGCTTGCTCGGCGACGACGTCGAAGAGGTGGTACGCGATCTCGTCGCGGGTCTCTTGGGGGTAGTGCCTGGCTTCATCGAGGTGGTCCCCGGGTTCGTAGGTCAGGGTGAGCACGCGGCCAGAGCTGCGCTCACCCACCACCTCGGGGACGATGACGCGGGGGTTGTTCTTGTAGTGCTCGAAGAAGAAACGGACGTTGTCGGCTTCGTTGGTGTAGTCGAGCTCTTCGTGGAGTCGCGCCTTGAGTTCCTTGAACACCGCATCGAGCGACTTCTTGGGGACCCGCACCAGGCCGCTGGCGCGCAGAGCGAGCTTGAGGTGCGCGAGGTCGGAATCGACCGCACCGTCGACTCCGGGGTACTGCACCTTGACGACGACTTCGCGTCCGTCGTCGGTGACCGCGCGGTGAACTTGGCCGATGGATGCGGAGGCGAACGGAACGCGGTCGAAGCTCTGGAACAACGTCTGCGGATCGGCCGAAAACTCGGACTCGATCTGGTCGGCGATCACCTCGAACGGCATGGGCGGGGCTTCGCGCTGGAGACTCGTGAGAGCCTCTTGGACCTCCTTGGGCAGGATATCGGCGGCGACCGACGCCATCTGCCCGACCTTCATGACCGCGCCTTTGAGCTCGCCGAGCGTCTTGGCGATGACCTCGCCCGACTTCTCGTACATGTGGGCCTGGTCTTCGGCTGAGGCCTCTTCGCTCTGAAAGACCGACTTGATGCGGTTCTTTGCGTATCCGCCGGCGACCTGAGCGGTCATGCTGGCGAGCTTGAACAGGCGCCGCCCCTTTGTGGCGGGTTTTTCCGACATCTGTGTTCGGAGCGTGCGCCCCGGGGACGCTCCTGTCAAAGCATCGACGCGCAGGACTGACTCGGGCGCCGGTATTCCCGGATGAACGGCGCAATCGGGTGTCTAAGGGGCGGGAGCTGTCCCCCCTGTACCCGCATGGCACGTTCGCTTCAAGCCCTCTCCGCGTCTTCGACTTGGCTCTTGGCCCTCAGCGTAGGATGCGGTGGTTCCGCCGCTGAGGAGACCGCAACCTCCGACGGCCCGCCGTTGACGACAGCCGGAAGTACCTCAGTGGCGGGGTCGTCCGAGTCCACGGCGGGATCTGAGATGGATGGCAGCAGCACCGGTGGCATCGACCCCGGCGAGGGAAGCACTGGGGTCTCCGGCCAGGCGTGTCTCAACACCGCTCAGTGTCCCGAAGGGCAAGCGTGCGCGGCGAGCGAGTGTGTGCCCACCGACGGCGAGTGCACCGACGACACCGACTGCGATGGCGACACGTATTGCTGCGCGGAGGGATGCTTGCCCGAGGAGGAAGGGGGCGGCTGGTGCATTCCGTACGGTAAGGGTCCGCGCGGGGACGTCAACGAAGAGTGCACGCAGGAGGTGGTCATCGGGTTGTTCGAGCCGAGCGTGCAGTGCGAGTGGTTGTCGCCCGCCGAGGGCGACGGCTTTCCAGATCACGCCAACGTCCTGACGACCCCGTTGGTCGCACAGCTTCCCAACGAGTCGGGGGCGGCCGCGGAGATCGTCATCGTGACCTACAACGGGACCGACGGCGGCACGGGAGCGGCCGCGGGTGCAGACCCGACACTGTTCGGTGTCATCAGGATCCTCAACGGGCAGACGTGTGAAGTCCTCGAATCGATTCACGACCCCGCCCATCCGGCGATCGCCGCGTCGCCTCCGGCGATCGCAGATCTGGATGCGGACGGAACGCCCGAGCTGATCGCCCAGCGAGGCGTGAGCGGGTTGGTGGCCTACAAGTGGAACGGGGCGTCCTACGAGACGTGGTGGACGACCACGGACTCGGGATACTCGGCCGTCAACCGCTGGGATGGCCCGTCGGTGCACGACCTCGACGGCGACATGTTCCCTGAGGTCATATCCGGCGGCGAGGTGTTCTCGGGCCTGGATGGGACGCGCCTCAACGCGGGCCAAACCTTCGCCTATCTCAGCCCTGGGGTGATCAGCGTGCTGGGGGATGTCGACGTGGACGGTGAAGTTGAGCTTGTCGCCGACGACGTCTACCAGTGGGAACTCGCGACCTCGCAGTGGGTCTTGGAGTACGAAGGAGGGCCCGCGGGACAGCACTACGGGTTCGCCGACTTCGGAACCCCGGGAGCCACGCCGGACGCTTTCGATGATGGGACGTTGGACGGCGTTGCCGAGATCGTCACCGTCGTGTCGGGCACGGTGTACCTGCATACGCTCGACGGACAACAGCTGCTGTCTGCACCGATCGCCGGAGGCGGGCCGCCGACCGTCGGTGACTTCGACAACGATGGTTTGCCCGAGATCGCCGCTGCTGGTGGGACCGCGTTCTTGGTCTACGATCTCGACTGCGCCGGGACGGTCGCGGGTTGCGGCGGAAACTTCATCCGCTGGACGCAGCCATCACAGGATGCCTCATCGTCTCGGACGGGATCTTCGATCTTCGACTTCGAAGGGGACGGTCAGGCGGAAGCTGTCTACGGAGACGAGTGCTTCGTCCGCGTGTACGAAGGTGACTCCGGGGAGGTGCTGTACTCGTCCGCACGAACCTCATGCACCTGGTACGAGAACCCGATCGTGGCCGACCCGGACCTCGACGAGAACACCGAGATTCTGGTCGGGTCCAACACCAACTGCAACGTGACCTGCCCGGAGATCGACCCGATCCATCGCGGTCTGCGGTGCGAGGACGATACGGGCTGCGGGTTGGGAACCTGCGACGAGGGCTTTTGCCGTTGTTCCACGGATGCGGAGTGTCTCGAGGGGCACAGCTGTCAGCCTCCGCTTCCGGGCACCGCGGGCAGTGGCAACACGTGCCGCGCTGTGCACCCCCCGGACATCGCGATCACAGGCGTCCGGGTCCTCCGTGACCGGCTCGACCGTTGGGCGAGTTCACGGCCGATGTGGAACCAACACGCATACTCGATCACCAACGTGAACGACGACCTCACGGTACCTGCGGCCGGCGCATGGCCCCAGAACTTCACCGACCCGGATCTGAACAACTACCGGCAAAACCGGCAGGGGGCTTCGTCCGCGGAGGACCTGCCGGACATCACCGGGAAGCTGGACGAGACCGCCTGCACGTTCGAGGGCGCGGACATCGTGCTCGAAGGCACCGTTTGCAACCGTGGACTCAAGCCGGTCGCGGCCGCTCTCCCTGCGGCCTTCTATCAGGGCGAGGACAACACAGGGCCCGTGCTTTGTGTCGCGTACACGGCGGAGCCTGTCCCGGTGGCGGAGTGCCGCGAGGTCTCCTGCCAGATCGGCGACGAGATCAACGGTGTGATCACCATGGTCGTCAACGACGACGGGATGGGCGGCGCACTCACGGTCGAGTGCAACACGGAGAACAACACCGACCAGGTTGAGATCTTGGAGTGCACCCCGCCGGCCTGAGCCGCGCTACTCGGCGGACGCGGCGGAGTCTTGCGTGCCCTCGCGGACGGCCAGTCCCGAAGCGATCGACATGAGCTCGTCGCCGCCGCTGAGCTTCTCTGCACCGAAACGCTGCTCGAACTGCCGCCGCACACACGGAACGAACGCAGTACCGCCGGTCATGAACACGCGGTCGACCGCGTCTGGGGCAAGGCCGGCGTGGGCGAGCGTTTCGTCGAGACCGGTCGTGATCGCCGAAACACAGGGCTCGATCCAGCGCTCGAAGTCCGTCCGTTGCACACGGGTTTCAATCTCGACGGGGTCGTCGTCGAACCGGAACGAGGCCTCCTCCTCCTCCGACAGGGCGATCTTCAGCCGCTCGACAGCCTTGTGCAGATGAAACCCCTGGTTGTTCTCGAGCACGTGGATGAACGCCTCGATCTTCTCGGGTTCCAGCGCCGCGCGATGAAGACGCTCGAGCTCGGCGCGGACCCGTTTGCCGCGGAGGAACGAGAGGTGGTGCCATCTCGAGAGCTTGTAATAGTAGGAGCTGGGGACGGCTTTCTCGCGCCCCATCTCGCGGTAGCGGGTGCCCTTGCCCAGCTCAGGGGACACGACGTGCTCGATGATGGCCGCATCGAGGTCGTCCCCGGCGACACCGACACCGCCGGTCGCGACGATGTCGTCTCGGCGGCCGCGGCCGGAGCGGGGGCCACCCAGGCGCATCAAACAGAAGTCGGTGGTGCCGCCCCCGAAGTCAGCGACCAGCGCAAGCTCGGGTTTGTCGAGCATGCGTTCGTAGTGGTACGCCGCTGCGATGGGTTCGAGTTCGAAGCCGACGGTCTTGAACCCGCTGCGCTGCGCCGCAGCTTCGAGCCTGGCTTGAGCTGCGAGGCTGCCTGCATCGTCATCCGCGCCCGCGAACCGCACGGGCCGACCCAGCGTGACCTCGTCGGGCGTCTCCCCCCAAGCCTCCGTGATGTGCTCGCGGAGCCGAGAGAAGAACAGCATCAACATGTCGTCCAGCGAGATGGCGTGATGGCCGATCTGCGTGCGACCCAGCGACTCGGTCGTGAGGTGCGTCTTGAACGACTGGACCAGCCGGCCCTCGCCCATGGCTTCGAGATACGCCTCGATCGCGCCGGTTCCGGCGTGAAAGTTGATCGAGGTCCGGACGTCCTGCTCTTCGGGGTCGAAGTACAGCAGGCTTCGGAAGCTCTGCGTCGTTGCGCCTAGCAACGAGAACTCCAAGAAGCGCACGTCGCCTCCCGCTTCCGCGAGAGCGACCGCGGTATTGGATGTGCCGAAGTCGATACCGACGTGCATGGAGCCGGGCGGTTTACCGCCGCGCAGGCGAGGACGCAAGCTGGGGTGGAACGAATCTCACCGAGCAAGCTCCACGGCGACGGGCTTGGCGCCCCAGATGTCTTCCGCGTACTGCGCGATGGTGCGGTCGCTCGAGAAGCGGCCGACGTTCGCGAGGTTGTGCACGACCATCGTGGCCCAGCGATCGGCATCCGCGTAGGTTTCGCCCAGCCGTTCCTGCACGTTGCAGTAGCTGTCGAAGTCGGCGCAGACCAAGTACGGGTCTTGGTGCCACAGGTCGTGCAGGACCGGGTCGAAGCGCTTGGGGTCGTCGGGGGAGAAGAAGCCCGAGGCGATCAGTTCGAGCACACCTCGAAGCCGGTCGCTCTTCTCGATCTCCGCCCGCGGGTTGTAGTTTTCCTTCTTTGCGCGGGCTTGCGCTGCATCGAGCCCGAACAAGAAGAAGTTGTCCTCGCCGACGGCCTCCCGGATCTCGACGTTGGCGCCGTCGAGGGTGCCGCAGGTGAGCGCTCCATTCATCGCGAACTTCATGTTCCCGGTGCCCGACGCTTCCTTGCCTGCCATCGAAACCTGCTCGGAGACATCCGTGGCCGGAATGATCTGTTGGGCCAAGGACACGGAGTAGTTGGCCAGGAACACGACCTTCAGCTTGCCGTGCATCGCGGGGTCCGCGTTGATCGTCGCGGCCACATCGTTGATCAGCTTGATGTGCATCTTGGCTTTGACATAGCCAGGCGCCGCTTTGCCGCCAAAGATGAACGTCCGCGGTTGGACCTCGAGACCGGGGTTCGCCTTGAGCCGCTGGTAGTGGGCGACGATCTGAAGACAGTTGAGCAGTTGCCGCTTGTACTCGTGGAGACGCTTGATCTGAACGTCGAAGATCGAGTCCGGCGAGACCTCGAGGTCGTGGCGTTCGTAGATGAGCTTGGCCAGGTCCTGCTTGTTGGCTCGCTTGATCGTCCGGAGCTCCTGGTGAAACTCGGGGTCGTCCGCGAAGGGCTTGAGCTTCTCCAGCTGGTCGAGGTCGGTGACCCACTCCTTGCCGATGCGCGAGCTGATGGACTCGGAGAGCTTGGGGTTGGCAAGCAGGATCCAGCGCCGTGGGGTGACGCCGTTGGTCTTGTTGTTGAACTTGTGCGGCCACACGTCCGCGAAGTCCTTGAGCACGCGCGTACGCAGCAGCTCGGAGTGCAGGGCGGCCACGCCGTTGACACTGTGAGAGCCGGCGACGGCGAGGTGGGCCATTCGGATGTCGGGGTCTTCGCCTTCGGAGACGATCGACATGCGGCCGACGCGATCGAGGTCCTGCGGGTCGAAGATTTGAATCTCGCGACGGAACCGACGGTCGATCTCTTCGATGATCTGCAGGTGGCGCGGCAGGAGTCGTTCGAACAAACTGCGGGGCCAGGTCTCGAGGGCCTCGGGCAGCAGGGTGTGGTTCGTGTACGCGATGGTGTGCCGCGTGATGTCCCAGGCGCGCTCCCAGGGCACCCCGTTCTGGTCGACCAACACCCGCATGAGTTCGGCGACCGCGATCGCGGGGTGGGTGTCGTTGAGCTGAATGGCGACCTTGTCCGGCAGGGCGTCGAACGTGTCGTGCCGCTTGCTGTAGCGCCGCAGGATGTCGGCGATCGAGCAGCAGGTGAAGAAGTACTGCTGCTTGAGGCGAAGCTCGCGGCCTTCGGCGGAGCGATCGTCGGGGTAGAGCACCTTCGAGATGGTCTCTCCGTCGGCCTTCTCCTGGACGGCGCGTCGATAGTCGCCATCGTTGAACACGCCGAGGTTGAAGTTGGAGCTGGCACGGGCCCGCCACAGGCGGAGCGTGTTGACTGTGTTGTTGCCGTATCCGGCCACGGGCACGTCGTAGGGGACACCGAGCACGGTTTGGGCGTCGACCCATCGCGATTGGTGGGCGCCGTGTTCATCGGTCGTCGTCTCGACGCGGCCGTACAGCTGCACGGGAACCCGGTACGACACGCGGGCGACCTCCCAGGGGTAGCCGTGCCGAAGCCAGGCATCGGCTTTCTCGACTTGCCAGCCATCTTGGATCCGCTGCTCGAAGATGCCGAACTCGTAGCGAATGCCGTACCCGACACCGGGGATTCCCAGCGTCGCCATCGAGTCGAGGAAGCACGCCGCGAGTCGACCCAAGCCACCGTTCCCGAGGCCGGGGTCGTGCTCGCTCTCGAGCAGGTGCTGAAGCTCGACGCCGTGGGAGCCAAGCAGGTCCTTGATCGTGTCCCACAACCCGAGGTTCATCAGGTTGTTGCCCAAGGCTCGTCCCATCAGGAACTCGGCCGAGAGGTAGTAGACACGCTTGACGTCTTGGTCGTAGTAGGCGCGCTGCGTCTGAATCCACCGTTGGACAAGTCGGTCGCGGACCGCATGGGCCACGGCTGTGTAGACGTCCGGTAGCGATGCCGACCGGGCGTCTTTGAGGACCGTGTAGTTGAGGTGGTCGAGCACGGCCCGCTCGAGCGTGACCGGGTTCATGCCGGTACGGTCGTCTTCGACCTCGATGCGGACGTCGGACTTCGACTTGGTGGCGTCGCTCACAGCCCGGAGTATCGCCCAAGGAACGGGTCGGGCCCAGTGGCTCGCAGAGGATGAAAGTGGCTACTCGTCCATGACGAGGGGGTCTTCATCGTCAGGGGCATCCCCAAACGTCGCGATCCATTCCAGCAGTTTGCGCTTGACTGCACGCTCGGGGTCCGGCTCTTTGGCCGTCGCCTTCTTGAGTTCGACGAGCATGCGCTGGCGTGTTTTGACGTCAAACGGGCTCCGCATCATCAGAAAAACCGCTTCGAGTTCGTCGATGTCGCGGTCCGTTTTTAGCGTGTCGGATTGTGCGGCGCGCCACTGCAGAATTAGCCCCGCCAGAAGTGACTTCCGGTGCGTCTCGGGGTCTGCGCCTGGGGGAGGGTCCGACGCCGCCCGATGGTACTCGGCGATCGAGAGATCGATCGAGTTGCGGGGAAGCCCGCTGAGCAGCGTGACGCGTTCAAGCTCCGCTTCGAGGTCTGCAACGGGGTGCAGCATGAGCGCCTGTTTTGCCGGACTCGGAGGTTGAAGTCCGGCGGTGGGAACGGGTCGCGGGGTGTTGTTGAATTGGGGCGGGTCGGCGGATGCCGTCGCGTCGCTCGGCTGACGTGTCAACAGCATGTAGCCGCCCGCGATAGCCGAGCCCATCAAGACCACCGCGGTTGCAATCGACATCGCAAGGACTCGCGCGCTGACCCCGTTGCGTGGCGCCTGGGCCGAAGCCTCGATGGGGGCGGCGAACATCCGCGTCCCCATCATGGTCGTCCACAACTCTTCGGCGAACGTGTCCGCGTCCTGAGGTCGTTGGTAGGGGTGCTTGGCGAGGCCTCGCATCACGCACGCCTCCAGCCCCGGGTTGATCTCGAGTCCTGGTGCCGCGGCCCTCATCGGCCGGGGCAACTCGTTGAGGTGTTTGTTGAGCAGTGCGGCAGGGGAGCTCGCCTCGAACGCGGCACGTCCGGTCAACATCTCGTACAAGATGTGCGCGAGGGCGTAGATGTCCGCGCGACCATCGACGGGGTCGTCCCGTAGCTGCTCGGGCGCCATGTACCCCGGCGTTCCCACCGCGCCGCGGCCCCCGGTCGCTTCAGCGCCGCCGAGCTTGGCGACGCCAAAGTCCAGCACCTTCACGAAGTCCGGCCCGCCTCGGCGTGCCACCAGCATCAGGTTGTTGGGGGTGAGGTCGCGGTGCACGACGCCGCGCCGATGGGCCTCTTGAAGGGCTTCACAGACCTGTGTCGCAATGCCAACTGCGCGGTGTGGGTCGAGCCGACCCTCGGAGCGCATGAGGTCCGCGATCGTGCACCCTTCGAGGTACTCCATCGCGATGAACAGCGTATGGTCCGGAAGGCGTCCGTAGTTGTAGATCGAGACGATGTGGGGGTTCTGTAGGCGGGCTGCGGCACGAGCTTCCGTGTCGAAGCGCGCCGCGATTTTTGGGTCGCTCGACAGCCACGGGTGCACGATCTTGATGACGGCGTTGCGTCCGACCGAAGGTTGTTCGGCCAGGTACACCGCACCCATTCCGCCCTCTCCAATCCTCGCGCGTACCAAGTATTGGTCCAGGACCCAGCGCCCGATCATCGGGTCTTGTTGGACCTGTCCATGGTAGGCGCCGGATGTCGGCTGGGTGGACCGCTCGGCACCGGCCATGGTCACGCCGCATCGCTGGCACTGGGATTGACCCGGTGTGTTTTGCGCGTGGCAGTGGTTGCAGACATGCACCCATCACAAGCATATCCGAGTTGCTCCGGACTCGCGTGCCAGCGGTCAAAGGCCTCGAGCGCATCTCTTCCCCTCGGGGCCGGCCCCCGGCGGCCGGTAGAGGGCGTGAGACTCTAGCGATGGACGTCGACGCGGGTCTCGAGCTGAAGCACCGCAAGTGCGTTCTGCGAGAGGTCCTCATCGGTGAGGGTGCCGAAGTCGACGCCGTCGAAGAACCGGTCGTACGTCTTGGAGACGGTCAGTTCCACGGGGAAGGGCTCGTCGCCCTTGATGCGAACGGGCCCGCTGGGGCTGGCCGAGAGGTCTGTGAAGACGTCAGCGGAACTCTCCACGCCGATCTCGAAGGGAACGACTTCGTCCCCGCGCTCCGCGAATCCCTCCAAGAAGATGGTCATCCCGTCCACCTTGGCCGCGTCCATCTCGCCGGGCACCTCGTCGGTTCCCGCGACGAAGGGGCCGTAGTGGATGGTGACTCCGCAGAGCTGACCGGGACCAACCTCGGTACCGCCCAGGGTGCGCCGCTCCAAGTCGGCGCTGCGGAGGTCCTCAGCAACGGATCCGAAGTAGAACTCAATGGGGGACTCCGCACCGTCACAACGCTGCAACGTGACGCCTTTGGTGGTGATGAGTCCGTCGGTGAGGTGGATCGTCCAGCCCTCGTCGTTGTCGAAGACGCGGAGCTCCCCTGCGCCCCCGCGGTCGGGCACGAAGCCGTCCGTCGGTGTGGCGTGGTGATTCGAGAACACCGTCACGAGCGTGTCCCCCTCGTCCGAGAGGGCATCGATGAGGTCACATCCTCCCGAGAGGAGGGCGGCGGCGGCAAGGGCGAGCGAGGCGCGAATCGAGGAGGAGTTGAACATTGGAGAGGACCTTTGCTGCGACCTGTTTGGATAATGCAGCTTACACTTTTTCTTATCAACAAAAATGTTCAGGACTTGAGCAAAAAAACCGTCATGAAGGGTCGAGAACGCTCTTTTTGCGAGATCTCGTCGGCCGGCCGACCGCTACGGTGCGCAATCATGGAGCCGACTCAAAACCGTCATAACTAATCCCTCATTTGCAATTCCAGGCTGGGCCGGGTACGCGGGCCCTCGCGATGAATGCGCGAACCCCAATGTCCGCACTCCTGGCCTGCGCGCTGTTGCTCGGTTGTCGGCCGGAAAGAAAACCGCCGACGGGTCCGCCGTCCGAGATCCCGGTGGGAGCGGCCCCGGGGGAAGCCGCAGCTGCGTACACCCGAGACGTGCACTCGGTCTCCCATCCGGACGAAGTGGTCGTCACACACACCGGGCTCGACCTGTCGGTGGACTTCGAGGCGCATGTGCTGCGCGGGACCGCAACGGTCGCTATCGAGCGTCACGACACCTCGGCCCCGCTTCTGCTGGATGTACGCGGGCTGGAGATTCGCAAGGTTCAGACCGCCCAGGTTCGTGACCTCCGACCACTGGCCACTGCCGCCGTTGCCTGGAAAGACACGACGTACACCGTTGAGGACGGCGAGTTCGGGGGAGCGCTTGGGGTGACGTTGCCGCAGAACGCGGATGCGGTCCGCATCGAGTACGAGACCGCGCCGGGAGCCTCGGGGTTGCAGTGGCTCTCACCGGAGCAGACGGCGGACGGCGTGAGCCCGTTCCTCTATACGCAGTCGCAGGCGATTCACGCGCGCTCGTGGATTCCTTGCCAGGATACGCCGGGCGTCCGCTCGACGTTCGACGCGCAGATCCATGTGGGTGGCGGGCTCACCGCGTTGATGGCAGCGAAGAGCGTTCCCTCTGAGGAAAAGGGCACGTTCCGCTTTGAGATGGACCAGCCGATCCCCTCGTACCTCGTCGCGATGAGTGTTGGAGCGGTCGAGTTTGCTGAGCTGGGTCCGCGCAGCGGGGTGTGGGCAGAGCCATCGATGCTCGAGCGATCGGTTTCCGAGTTTGGCAACGTCGAGGCGATGATCGATGCGGTCGAGTCACTCTACGGCCCGTATCGCTGGGAGCGTTACGACATCCTCGTGTTGCCGCCCGCGTTTCCGTTTGGTGGGATGGAGAACCCCCGACTCACGTTCGCGACGCCCACGATCCTCGCCGGAGATCGGTCGCTGGTCGCTTTGATCGCACACGAACTCGCGCACTCGTGGTCGGGCAATCTGGTGACCAATGCGTCGTGGGGGGACCTGTGGCTCAACGAGGGCTTCACGGTCTACGTGGAGCGTCGCGTCATGGAAACGCTCTACGGTCGGGAGCGCGAGGAGATGGAAGCGATGCTCGGCAAGCAGGATTTGGTCAAGGAGTTGGCTGAACTCCCGGAGCCCGAGCAGCGACTGTCGACCGACCTGACCGGACGGGACCCCGACGATGGCCTCACCAACGTTCCGTACGAGAAAGGCGCTCTGTTCTTGCGCTTGCTCGAAGAGACGTACGGACGCGATGCGTTCGATCCATTCTTGCAGCGCTGGTTCACCGAGCATGCCTTCACCAGCGTTCGGACGAGCGACTTCGAAGCGTTCATCAAAGCGGAGCTGATCGAGAAACACGCGCCGCTGGAAGGAAAAGCCCCGGTGGACCTCTCCGGTTGGATTCACAACCCCGGCATGGGCCCCGGTGCACCGCAGCCCAAGTCGGCGGCGTTTGACGTCGTGGATGCGGCTCTTGCGTCCGTCCTCTCTGGAGAGGTTCACGTCACCAAGCTCCAAACCGATGGCTGGACGCCGCACGAGTGGCTGCACTTCTTGCGAGCTCTACCGGCCACGTTCAGTCCCGAAGACATGGGCACCCTCGACGGAGCGTTCGGCTTCACCACGTCCACCAACTCGGAGATCCTCGCGCAATGGCTGGAGGTTTCGGTGCGTCGCGGCTATCGGAAGACGGACGCCTCGCTCGAAGGGTTCCTACTGCGGGTCGGCCGACGGAAGTTCCTCACGCCGTTGTACCGGGCGCTGATCGAGTCTGATCGGTCTGCCGACGCGAAGCGAATCTACGCCAAGGCCCGCGCGGGCTATCACCCGATCACGCAGCGCACACTGGACGCGTTGGTCCAAGGAAGCTGACGCGCGCGGACATCTGGCTAGAGCGCATCGCGTTGCTTCACCGCGACGCGCTGTCCGACTTGCCGTCGCGGTCCTCGACGGCAAGTCACTCCACGGGCTGCTACGTTGTAGACGTGGCGGCTCAAGCACCCGGCTGGGGCAGGTTCGCGGTCGCGCAGGCGGTGGCTTGGACCGCGGGGGTGGTCGGGGCGGGGGTCTTCGCGCTTCGCGAGGCTACGTTGGGGGGCCAACAGCGCTGGATGCCGAGCCTCGAGGCCCTACCGTGGGTGATGGTGGTGCTCGCACTCCTCTCATGCCTGCTCCTGGTGGGATGGATGGTGGTGCGCCGGCCGTTGCGCGGAGCCAGGCGCAGACGGCTTACGGCTACGGTTTGGGTGCTCGGTCAGGTGGCCGCGAGCGCCGCGTCGACCGCAGCTGTCGCCGCCGCCGACCCCGAGCTCTTCTTTGGCCCCAGGCTGGTCGATCGTCTGGCGGTGCCTTCAGGGAACCGGACCGCCTACCTCTTCAAGACCGGGTTTTTCTGTGACTACGAACTCTACGTCCGCGAGACCGGCTCCGTGGTGCTGAACCACGTTCGCAACGTCGCGCAAACAGACTGCGGAGCTCGGTCGGAAGATGCCCACCTCCAGTGGCGTGAGACCGAAGGCGTGGTGTTGCTCGATGAGCCCGGGGACCTCGTCACCAGTCAGCCGTACGACTTCTCTGGGTTGTGGTTGGGGCCGCACTGAGCCCCTCGTGTAGTACCGTTGCTGCGCGCGCATGTTTCACGCTTCGCTCGCTGTCCAACTCCCCGCAACGCTTCCGAGCCCCACCACCGCGGTGAAGGGACTCCTGGAGGCCTTGTTCCCTTCATCCGACGAGGACACCGACGACGAGCTTCGGGAGACGCTCGCCGGAAACCTCTCTGTGTTCGAAGCGCTGCTGCGGTCCTTCGAGGCCGCTGGGTTTGATGACGTCGTCGCCATCGTGGTCGACGGCAAGGCGGTGTACGTCGACACCGAGGAACGAATCGGCGACGTTGCCGAGGCTCTGCAGGGCGTTGTGAAATCGGGGGCGGTCGATGACGGCTACGCGGTCATGCGAACCACGTTCCGCCGTGAGCAAGACGGGCTCGAGGTTCTCGGCGAGCTCCGCTGTCACGCCCGCAGCAGCACACGCCCCGATGAAACCCGGGTGCGCGTATCCGCGCGGCCCCACGGCCATGCGCCAGCGGACGACGAGGGGGCCAAGGAGTACGCGGCGCGGGTGAGGCAGATGCTTCAAGATACCGACCGTATCGAGTCTCAGCGTGGGGTCGTCGGTTCGATCTGTGAGGAGATTGGGAGGCAGATTCGGACCAACGTGCCCGAGTCGAGCATCGAGCAGAGTCCCGCTGTCGTCCGGTTGATCGCACCGGGTCGGCGTCAGCTGGGGCGGATGCGCCACCTCGGATTCGGTGCACGGAGGCGACGGACTGTGTCTTGCGCCCTGCCGTCGTACGAGCGGGTGGGTCCCTATGATGACCCGCTGTCGAGACACTACTACTCCCGCTACAGCGACCTGTTTCACTGGATCGCAGTCGGGGAGGCTGTCGCTGGGCGCCTTCCGTCTCCGGAGGTCGAGGTCGTGACCACCACAGGGCGCCAGTTGTTCCGCGGGAGCGAGGCGAGCGGCTTCGACCCCGCCGATTTTTCCGTGCCCAGAGATGTCGTGCGCGTCAGCCCCGAAGGACGGCTCAAGGTCGATGCGTCCGTGCCCGAGGTTGCAGAACTCGACCCCGCGGAGCTCGGCTCACCGCACTCGGGAGGTTGGGCGGGAGAAGCGTGGGCCGAGGACATCGACGGCGGCTGAGCAAGTCGCGGCGTTCAGCGAAGCGTCACGCGGGCGGTCCCCAGTCGGATCCGTCGTTGTCCGCGTTCAACGATCTGCGCCGCATCGGCAAACCCCGCTTCCGCGAACTTCCGGCGAAGGCGGAACACCGAGACGTTGAGTCCGTTGCCTGTCATCGAGAGCCGGTCGAGCAGCTCCTCTCGCTCTAGCCAACCGGCGCTCCCTGGGGTGCGCGCACGCGCGAGTTGCTCGAGGACCATCATGGTCGTGCCGAGGGGGAAGCTGAACGAGCCCGCTTCGGCGTCCACCGATATCGAGCCGCCGCGCCCGTCGTCGTCGACGTCGATCGTGAGCTGGGCCTCGCTGAGGTAGAGCTGGATTCGGGAGCCGTGCGAGGTCCTCGTGGAGCCCAGGCTCTCGGGAAGCCGGACGACCCAAGACCGGTCGTCGACCGCGACGGTTTGTCGGTCGGCGATGTCTTCGGCCGTGTCACCGACCTCCAGCCGCCACGTATCGACTGCCCCTGCGAAGACCGCGGCCTTGGGATTGTCGTGGCCGGGAAGGACGAGCAGGCCGTCCCTGCCTGAAGTGAACTCCCCGGTCACGGTGTCGGTCGCGTACGGCTGCGGCGGACTGTCGTCGACGAGCGTCCACGTTGCTGCGGGCTGGCCGAAGCTGACCTCGTCCCCCGCCTCCACCTTGCAACGCATCCCTGGGGGGATGGCGGTCCCGTTGATGGCGGTCCCGTTGTGCGAGCCGAGGTCTTTGACGCCCCAACCGCCCGCGGCCCACGTCAAGGCAGCGTGCAAGCTGGAGACGAAGCGTTCCTGGAGTCGGATATCCGCGCTCGGGCCCCGGCCGATCACGGTCTCGGTATTGAGCGGGTAGCGGGTGTTGTGCTTGAGTTGTGCCAGCCATCCCATGAGCTGCGGTCCTGTTTGGGTCGGAGAGGATTCGGAGGCTCAAAGGGGGTGAGCTTCGAGCCAGGTGGCAACGTCTTGTGCCGCCTGAGATTCACGCGGGAGCGCGGCGAGCATGGTGTGCGCACGTGTGGCGAGCTCAACCCCGCGGATGCGATCCGCAGGCGTTTCCCCCAACGCTTGTGCGAGGGAGAAGAGGGCGCCGGCGAGGTGGCTGTCCCCATCCTCTTCAAGCTTGGGAATCGCGCGCTCGAGGAGCTCTCGCGCTTCGTCGGCGTGACCGCCGGAGAGCAAGACGTCGGCGAGAACCCGACGGAGTCGGGCGACCTCGAGCACGCTGTCGCCGTGTGCCTTCACCCCGGCGGCCAGGGAGGAGCGGAGCATCGCTTCTGCCTCGGACTCCCGGCCCGCATTGAGCAATGTCTCCGCGAGTCCCAGCCGGGCGCTGAGCGTGTACGGGTGTGCCTCTCCGCGAGCCTCGGTGTGTGCCGTGACCGCGGTCTGAAAGGCTTCCTGAGCCGCGGAGTACTCCTTCTTGTCGAGCAGGACGGATGCGAGAGCTGCCGCGGCGCCTGCGATTCGCATGCCCCCGGTCCCGGTGGCGTTCTGTGCATCGGCGAGGGCGCGTCGGGCGGTGGCCTCTGCTTCATCCAGCCGGTCGAGGCTCCGCAGAACCCCGGCGAGATTGTACCGGGTCATGATGACGTGTGGGTGTGCGCCTCCGAGCTTGGCTTCGAGGCCCGCAAGGACCTGTCGGTACATGGGCTCGGCGTCCTCCATGCGGTCTTGGGACGCGAGGATCGCCGCGATGTTGGCTCGGCAGATCACCGTGTCGAGGTGCCCGGGGGGGAGCAGTTGTTCTTGGAGTGCCAGCGCCTTGCGGTACGTCGCTTCGGCCTCTTCGTTGCGCCCCATCATGCTGTAGGTCGCGCCGAGGTTGGACAGCTTCCGTGCGACCTCGGGGTGTTCTTCGCCTCGTCCCGCGCTGAAGATTTCGATGGCTTCCAGCTGAGCCGACAGCGCAGCCTCGAACTCGCCTTGGTTGCCGAGGAGTTCCGAGAGGTTCTCCAACTCGCGGGAGCGGCCCACCTGATCCAGAGAGGGGTGGGCGTCGTAGATGGCCAGCGTCCCCTCGATGAACTCGATCGCCTCGGCGTGTTGCTGGTTCGTCCCCAGCGCCGCTGTGATCGCGCCTCGCAGGACGACTCTGGCGTGAGGGTCGTCTGCCCGCTGTGCGAGGCCCAGCCCGAGTTCTCTCATTGCGAGCGCTTCGGCCGGGCGGGACTGGAAGTGTCCGACCACGTGGATGTAGCGAGCGGTGGCGATGACAGCTTGGCGCCATTGGCCCTGAGCGACGGCGCGTCGTTGAACCTTGACGAGTAGGGGAACCGCTTCATCGAAGTGACTCAAGTCGGCGTGTGCATTGGCGACCGTCAACGTCGCGTCGGTGATGAGGGGCCCATAGTCAAGCCGGCGGGCGCGTTCCAGCGCCTGTACACCGGTCTCGAGAGAATCTGCGAATCGTCCGGCACGGGCCAGGACGCCTGCGCGGGCGACCATGCGATCGGCTTCTTCCACGGCTTCCGCGATCGACGGTGCGGGTGGCAGGGAGAGCTCTTGGAGGCTCTCGACGTCTGCGCAATGATCCACAGACGCAATCCCATCGACCACCCGATACAGCCGATGACTCAGGTCCCGATCGGGGGTTTCGAGTACCGCGAGCGTTTCGTCGAGGTCGTGTTGTGACCGGCGCAGGCACGCCATCCGAAGGTCGAGGACGTCTTCGGATTGGTCGCCTCGCACAGCGGTGGCTTCACAGGCCTCGGTGTGCATCGCCTTCCAAGACTCTGCGTAGCGGTCAAGCCGCTCTCTTTGCGGGGGCCAGCGCTGCTCCGGACGTTCGCCCAACGCCTTGAACGCCTCGCCAATGTTGTCGGCTCTGGACTCATTCCAGGTCTCGGCCAGCGCTGCCTCGGCGCCGCTGCACTTCTCCTCGGGTGTTGCGGCTGCAAGTGTCAGGCCGACCGCTGCGGCGACGGTCCCCCCTGCGCCGGCCCACGGAAGCCAAGAGGTCTTGGGCTTCGGAGCGATCGACGCCTCGAGTGCGTCGACCAGGTCGAGGAGCTTCGGCCAGCGATCTCCGGGTGCAGGTCGCAGCCCACGTCGAAGCATCCGTTCCACAGCACGCGGCACATCCGAGGAGGGAGGGTCACGAATGTCGCCCTCCGCGACGCGATCCATCAGCTCGGAGATGCCTCCTCCTGCGAAGGGGCGCAGGCCGAACAGCCCCTCCCACACCGCGACGCAATAGGCGAACTGGTCCGTTCGAGCGTCGGTGGCGAGGCCGTCGAATTGCTCGGCGGCCATGTACGCAGGCGTGCCCATCAGCGCGCCTTCCCGGGTCAGTGGGGTGTCGAGGGTCGACCCGTGGGTCCAAACCGCTTCCGCCGGGGCGGCCAGATCTCCTGTCCTCGTGCGGACGCCCGAGGACCGGGCCAAGCCGAAGTCCATGACGCGGACTCGGCCCTTGTCGTCGATCATGACGTTGTCGGGCTTGAAGTCGCGGTGGACCAGGTCCTCGGCGTGTGCCGCAGCAAGCCCGCGACCTGCTTGCACGAAGGTCGCGATCACCTCTTGCCACGTCCGCTGGGTACGGGACAACCACCCGGAGAGCGTCCGGCCCTCCACCAGCTCCATGGCGATGTAGATCTTGTCGTCGAGGGTGCCCACGTCGTGAATCGTGATCACGTTGGGGTGTGAGACTTGAGCCATCGCCTGCGCTTCGCGAAGCAGACGCGATCGGTCTTCTGCGTCGTGCTGAAACGAGGGGTGCAGCAGTTTGATAGCGAGCTGCCGGTGCAGCTCTGGGTCGTAGGCTCGGTAGACCACGCCCATCCCGCCCACGCCCAGGCGCTCAACGATGAAGAAGCGACCGACGAGTTGCCCGCGCTGAAGCTCATTCTTGGGCGAGACGTCGGCCGAGGGATTGCGTGGGCCACCGAAGGGCTCGAACCCACCCTCCACGCTGAGCGTGGCGTCCATGTCGTCCTGTCTCACCAACTCGAGGGTATCGAGGGGCCGACACAGATACGACGGACGGCGCCAGAGGGCCCGAGATTCGGGCCTCTCGCGGGATTACGTCGGTATTTCACGCGTCGTTTCAGAAGCACCGGCTCGCGTGTCCGCCGCATGAGCTCGCTACGGCGCGCTCGCGACCGCGTTGAGCCCCGGGGCCAGCGGTTGCTCTTCGCCTTTCGCACGTTCGGGCCGGAGGAGGTAGGAGGTGACGAGCACGCCTGCGAGAACTAGGGATGCTGGCGTTCCCGCGTAGTCGCCCGCTGCTGCGTGCAGGTAGGCCGCACCGGTCAGGTCGAAGAAAAAGCCCGCGTACGCCCACTCTTTGAGGCGGGGGACCCCGGGGGTGGCCAAGGCTGCAATGCCCAAGACCTTCCAGACCCCGACGAGCGTCATCATGGCGAGTGGCACGCCGAGCGTGGCGCTCATTTCGACGAGGACTGCAGGCTGGGCGATGTTCATGACCGCGCCGGGCAGGGCGCCGAGGATGAACAGCCCGGTCACGGCGATGAACGCGACTCTTCGCTTCTTGCTCATGCCCATACCCTAATTCGTAACGTTTTTGGTTCAACGGACAATCCTGACCGTCAGATGGTAGCTTTTGTTACGAATGGAAGGGGCACGGGGCTTCGAGGAGTTTGTGGCGGCAGTCGAGGGCGGAAGCATCACTGCGGCCGCTGAGGCGCTGGCGCTGCCCCGACCGACGGTGAGCCGGAGGCTCGCGCAGCTCGAGGCCCGACTCAAAGTCCGTCTGCTCCACCGCACGACCCGCCGACTCACGATGACGCCTCATGGGGAGCAGCTCTACCCGAGAGCGCGTCGGGTGGTCGAAGCCGCACGAGGCGCGACGGCTGAGGTTCGCCGACTCGATGGCGTGCCTCGCGGTCTACTTCGGGTCTCGGTGCCGATCGGGATACCACACACGATGATGGCAGGTTGGGTCGCCGAGTTCCTCGGCATGTACCCGGAGGTCAGGCTCGAGCTGCAGGCCAACAGCACGCACGTCGACCTCGTTGGCGAAGGATTCGACGTCGTTCTGCGGCGTGGGGAGATCGAGGACCCGTCCCTCATCGCTCGCACCATCACTGTGGACTCAACGATCGCGGTGGCATCCCCAGCGTACCTCGAGCGCGCCGGGACGCCCTTGCACCTCGAAGACCTTGGGGACCATGCCTGTATCGTGGGATATCGGTCGAGCGCGGTTCCGGACCTGCGGTGGCCCCTCGTGGGTGGAGGGGTCGCGGAGGTGGTGGGTGTGTTTGCGACCAACGACATGAGTCTGCGGCTCGAAGCCGCGAAGGTCGGCGTCGGAATTTCGATCGTCTCCGCAAACCTGACGATGGAGGCGCTCGCATCTGGCGCGCTTGTTCACGTGTTGCCCGAGCTCGTGGGAAAGCGAGACCGGGTAAGCCTGGTGTACGCCGAGCGGGAGTTTCTCGATGCCAAGGTCCGGGCCTTCGTCGACTTCCTCGGTACCCGAATCCAACGGGTCCGGGCCGAGCGTGGCCCGGCGGTCGGAGACGGCCGCTAGAGCACCGAAAGAGGACCGCTTCCGGGCCCGCCCCTTCGGCGCTCGTCGGTCGGCTATGCCCAGGAAGCGGACTCCAACCGCTTTCGGGGGCTCCCATCACAACGTCAGTGCGGAGCGGTGGCCGCGTCGCCAACTCAGCCCGAGGTCGGTCGAGCGCCACGTGTCGGAGAGTTTGTCCTCGAACAGGCCGCCGAGACTGCCTCCGACGACAAAAACCTGGTCCTCGAAGACGGTGGCACTGGAGTACACGCGAGGGCTGGACCCGGTGTCATGCACGATCGGCGTCCACGACTCGCCATCGGCTCCACGTGATGCCGTCGCTGGAAACGAACGCCTCGTTTGTCGCAGCACCGTCGTGGATTCCGCCGACGACCCACAGTTCGTCGTTGAACTGCGTCACCGGAGCGAAGGTGGTCGGGGACCCGTCTTCAGCCTCCTGCTCCCATGTGACCCCGTCTTCGGTCATCGGTGACTTGGGACCACGCGGCGCCGTCGTCGGAGACCCAGACTTCGGCCGAGTCTGCGCTGGGGCCGATCCACCAAAGCCTCCCGTGCAACTCCACGACGGAGAACCGGCTCGCCGCAGGCCATGGCGCGGAGTCTGTCTCCAGGGTCCAGGTCATGCCGTCTTCGGACGACCAGATGTCGTCTCGCTGTGCGGTGTCGACCCCTCCCATCATCAGAAGCCGCCCCTGAAACGAAACCATGCGTCCCCCGTGGCGGGCGGTCCACGGGGGCGTGGGCATCGCGGTCCAATTGCTGCCGTCGTCCGAGACCCACAGATCCAGGTTCGGCTTCCCCCGACGCTGTCACCACCCGAGAGCCACAGTCGGTCTTCGACCCACATCTTGTCCCGCCAGACGACAGCCCGGTGGTCTACAGTTCGGCTGTGAACGGGTTCTCGCGCGCTGTGGCGTCGACTTACTCGCGCCTTACGGCATCGATCGAGCCGCCGGTTCAGCTACGCTCGTCGGGGATCAACTCGACGTCGCGCGGAGCTTCGTCGCCGCGGCGGATGCTCAGCTTGATCTTCCGACCGACCCCCGAGAGCTGCGCCATGTAGGCGACATCGGAGACGCGTGCGACCGGGTCGCCGTCGATCCGGAGAATGATGTCGTTCTTTTCGAGGCCCGCCCGTGCACCGGGGCCACCGGCTTCGACCTTGGTGATTTGAACGACGGTGCCCGGACCCGCGCCGGGGTTCGTTTGGTCGTTGGCGTTGATGCCCAACCGGGTCTTGCGGACGCGTCCGAAGGTGCGAGCTTCGTCGAGGAAGCGCTCGGCCATTGGAGCTGGTGTTGCAAACGCGAGTCCTTGTCCGTCACTACGAACGGCGGTGGTGATGCCCACGACGCGTCCCGACGCATTGACGAGCGGGCCGCCGCTGTTGCCGATGTTGATCGAGGCGTCGGTCTGAATGAAGCTCCAGTAGCCGCCGGGCAGCAAGCCTTCTGGGCGGCCCAGGTCGCGGTGGTCGCGCCCCAGTCCACCGATGACGCCGACGGTGACGGTATTGCCTAGGCCGAACGGTTGCCCCACGGCCATGACCCACTGACCGGGTCGTACCGCGACCGGCTCGAACGATGCAGGTTGCAGACCGCTGAGGTCGCGCTCGAGTTGCAGGAGGGCGAGGTCGAGGAGTGGTTCGCTGACCTTGACCCGCGCTGGGACACGCTCTCCGTTGGAAAGCTCCACGTCCACACGCGTCGCCGAGGCGATGACGTGCTCGTTGGTCAGGATCTCCCCGGAGGCACTGACCAGCAGTCCGCTGCCCAGTCCTCGAACGACCTTGTTGCGCTCGCCGCCCTGCCGCGGGACCGTGGCAATGACGGTGACAACCGAGGGGCCCACCGCGTCCGCGACCGCGGCGAAGTCTGGAACGACGACGGTGCGCGGGAGGGCGGGGGGCGAGGAGGGGGCGCCCGGTTTGACCTCTTCCTTGGGGTTGTCGACGCGTTCGGCGATGAAGATCGGTTGAGCGTCGTCTTCCTCGATGCGCCGGCAGGATGTGGTCGCAACCAACACCAGCGCCGCCACGACGGCGAGCCGGTGGCGGAGATGGTTCGAGCGGCCGCGATGGACCACGATCAGTCGCCGGTCGGGGGCTCGTTGCCGGGGTTGGCGGAGAACGGGTTCGCGACAGGAGCGGCGGCGGGTGCGGGAGCGGGAGCCGGCGCGACGGGAGGAGTCGCCACGGGAGCTGCGGTGACAGGCGCGGCAGCCGGGGGCGCCGCAACGGGTGGTGCAGCGACAGGCGCGGCGACGGGAGGAGCGGCGACGGGAGGAGCGGCGACGGGTGCGGCGGCCGGCGGTGCGGCGACGGGGGCAGCAGCGACGGGGGGAGCAGCGACGGGGGGAGCAGCGACAGGCGCGACGGCGGGTGCAGCCATGACAGGTGCAGCCATTGGGTCCGCCGCGGGAGCGATTCCCGGGACAGCTGCGGGGCTTCCGAACCCAGCCGCGGCATCGCCGGGAGCAGCGGCGGCGGGCTCTTCGGGCGGGGTCTCGTCGTACCCGTCGTTGTCGCCGCCCTCTTCCGCAGGCTTGATGTTCTCGCCGACGTCCTCGAGCGCGCCCAAGAATCGACCGTAGTCATCGGACGAGATCCGACCCGTCGAGATGTTGCGACGGACGACCCGCTGGTCGAACATGCGGTCGGTGTTGTCCTGCTTCATGTCGCAGGGGTTGTAAAACACCCCCCGAGGCCCGTCAAACAGCCCCACAGCTGCGTCTAAACGGCGGTTGCGCCGGGATCCGGAGCCGGGAATAATCCCCGTCGAGCCGGAGTTGCGCGGCGCAGTCCGCTCAATGGCGGCCGCGCGGCGCGGCGGACCGGTCTCGCTTGACCTCAGGACGACGCGGACTTACCCAAGCCGGAGCAACATGGCAGGCGCCTACGACATTCGACTCGTCAACGAGATGGTGGAAAAAGAGACCGCTTTCCTGGACCGGCTGTACGCCGAAGTCCACAAGGTGGTGGTCGGCCAAACGGACATGATCGAACGCATGTTCATGGGGCTGCTCACTGGCGGACACGTTCTGCTGGAGGGTGCTCCGGGACTCGCGAAGACGCTGACGGTCAACACGCTGGCGACCTGCTTGTCGCTGCAGTTCTCTCGGGTTCAGTTCACGCCCGACCTGTTGCCCTCGGACGTCCTGGGCACCGTCATCTACAACCACCAGACCGCCTCGTTCACCAACAAGCAGGGGCCGGTCTTCACCAACCTGCTGCTCGCCGATGAGATCAACCGGGCCCCGGCCAAGGTCCAGAGCGCGCTCTTGCAGGCGATGGCCGAGCGCAACGTCACCATCGGCGACACCACCTACACGTTGCCCAAACCATTCTTGGTGTTGGCGACTCAGAACCCGATCGAGCAGGAGGGCACGTACAACCTGCCCGAAGCTCAGCTCGACCGGTTCATGTTCAAGATCAAGGTCGAGTATCCGACGGCCGACGAGGAGCTGACCATCATGGAGCGGATGGGCTCGGGCGATGTCATCGCGCAGCCCAAGCCCGAAGGGGTGATCGGGATCGAGGAGTTGATGTCGATCCGCAAGACGCTCGACAAGCTCATCGTCGAGGAGCCGGTCCGGCGCTACATCGTCGATGTGGTGGGGGCCACCCGCTCTCCGGGTGCAGCAGGACTCCCCAGTCTCGAGCCGTTCATCGACTTTGGCGCCTCGCCCCGCGCCTCGATTGCGCTGTTTCAAGCGGCGCGAGCCCACGCCTTCTTGCGTCGCCGAGGCTACGTCAGCCCCGAGGACGTCAAGGCCATCGCACCGGACGTTCTGCGTCACCGCATCATCCTCAGCTACGAGGCGGAGGCGGAGGGCAAGACGGTGGAACAGATCACTCGAGAGATCCTCGAGCACGTACAGGTCCCCTAACCCGGGGCGTTGGGTTGGTTCGGGTTGGTTCGGAGCGCTTCCATGGCATCCAGCGAGGCAGAAGTGGCGCGAGAGCGCACGATGGCGCTTCTGCGCGACATTCGGCGCATCGAGATTCAGACCTCGCGTCTGGTGACGGAGCACCTCTCCGGCTCGTATCAGAGCATGTTCCGCGGACAGGGCATCGCCTTCTCCGAGGTTCGGGCCTATGAGCCGGGGGATGACGTCCGCAAGATCGACTGGAACGTCACCGCACGGACGGGCGAGCCACACATCAAGCTGTTCACCGAGGAGCGCGAGCTCACCGTCATGTTGCTGGTCGACATGTCCGCGAGCTTGTCGCTGGGAAGCCAGGAGTACGACAAGCGCAACCTCGTGGCGCGACTCGCCGCGACGTTTGCCTTCTCGGCGATCGCCAACAACGACCGGGTCGGTCTGATCGGGTTCACGGACCAGGTCGAAGTCTTCGTCCCTCCCCGCAGTGGTCGCAAGCACGTGCTCTCGGTGATCCAGCGGGTGCTCACCCACGAGTCCGAGCACCGAGGAACATCGCCGGTTGCTGCCCTCGAGTACCTGGCTCGCCTGCACAAGGGACACTCGGTGGCCGTCTTGGTCAGCGATTTCGTGGACGATACCGACGACAACGTCGCGGCGCGGTCGCGGTTCGAGCATGCGCTCAAGGTCGCGAAACGACGCCACGACATCATCCCGATCCGCGTCGAGGACCCGATCGAACTCGCCCTGCCGCCGGTCGGGCTTCTCGCCGTGGAGGACCTCGAGTTGCTCGGTGCGGGAGGTGATTTGTTCGTCGACCTCAGCCGCGGGAACACCCAGCGCTTTGCCGAGCAGGTCGCAACCGAGCGTGAAGCGTTCGAAACCCTCATGCGGAAGCTATCGCTGCCCATGGTCAGCATCCAGTGCGGCGAAGACTGGCAGTCTCCGCTCATCGCGTTCTTCAAGCGTCGCGCTCGGAGGATGCGTCGGTGATGCTCTGGCCCCTCCTCACCGTCCTGCTGCTCGCACCGGCAGAGCCGCCCATCGCCGCGGGCGCGGCACCTGCCGCGGCGCAGCAAGACCCGGTGACCGTTCAAACCCGGCTCTCGCCCGAGCCCTCCAATGTTGGAGACCTGCTCACCTACGAGGTGATCGTTGCGTTTCCTCGGGGCATCACGGTCAACCTCCCGACACAGCTCGACTTTTCTCCACTTCACCTGGTGGAGACGAAGGACTCCGGTCCCGAAGCGACCGGCGCATCGTTGCGCAAGACCTTCACCCTGACGCTGCAGCACTTCCAGCCCGGGGAGGCCACGGTGCCTGCCTTCGCGCTGACCACGGTCGACGCGTCGGGAGCGATCGAAACCGTCTCGGTTCCGGCCAAGTCGTTTGTCGTCGAAGCCCTGCTCGCGAACGAGGTCGACCCCGTTCGGAAGGGCGAGGATGACCCCGTCTCGATCGCCTACCCCAACGAGCGCGCCGAGGTCGGCATCTACGCCACGCTCGCGGGCATCTTGTTGGCGCTCATCGGCTGGGTGGTGGTCCGCCGGTTCCTGCGCCAACCCAAGGTCAAGCCGGCCCCACCCCCCATTCCTCCCCATGTCGTGGCGCTCTCAGCCCTCGACGAACTCGAGCAGGGCGAGCTGATGCAGGAGGACGACTTGGTGCCGTTCTATCTCCAGCTCACCGAGATCGCGAAGGGTTACCTCGAGGGGCGTTTCGGGGTCCCATCGCTCGACCGCACGACCGAGGAGATTCGGCGTGACCTCATCCGCCGAGGGGACTCGATCGCGCCGCTGTCGGCGGACGAGGTCATCGAGTTCTTGCAGCGCAGCGACCTCGTCAAGTTTGCCCGGTTCTCTCCCGAGGAGGACGAGGCCGGCACTGCGCTCGGCGAGGTCCGCGGCATGGTCGAGCGCTCCACTGCGACCCGGACGCCTGAGCCCCCCACGGCGAAGGTGGCTCCAGTGCCGCAGGAGGTCGCCGAGCCTGAACCCGAACCCGAGCTGGCACCCGGACCCGAGCCTGAACCCGAACCCGAAGACAAGGAGGCCCGGCCATGAGGGTCGTGCTCAACATCGTGGCCTATGCCTTGGTCGCGGTCCTCATCGTGGCCGCGGTCCTTGGCGCAGCCGTGGGCGGAGACCTGCGCTACCTCGTGTTCGCAGACCCGATGTGGTTCTGGGCCCTCCCGCTGCCGATCCTCGCGGTCGGGCTGCGTCAGGTCTGGATGCCGCGACCTGCCACGATGAAGTTCTCCCGCGCACGGTCGCTCAAGCGACTGCGTGGTGGGTTCATGGCGCGACTGGCCCACCTTCCAGACGGCCTTCGCGTCGCCGCAGGCCTGCTTGTCGTGGTGTGCCTCACCCGGCCTCAGTCCACCCGTGGCAACGACCGTATCAAGCACGAAGGCATCGACATCGTGTTGGTGTTGGACCTTTCCGAATCGATGGAGACCCGGGACATCCCGCCGACGCGACTCGCGGCGGCACAAGCGGTGGTCGATGACTTCATCAAGCGGCGACCCCGGGATCGCATCTCGTTGGTGGCGTTCGGCTCATCGGTCTCGACGCTCGCACCGCTGACCATGGATCATGGTGTCGTGCGAACCCTGGTCTCTCGACTTCGCATCGGGATGATCGATGGCACCCACACCGCGATCGGTGATGGCCTCGGTGTCGCCCTCAACCGTCTCGATGAATCCGAGGCCGACAGCCAAGTCGTCGTGCTGCTCACCGACGGTCTCAACAACTGGGGCTCCAACGACCCGGACACCATCGCAGCCGAAGCCGCGGAGCGCAGCGTCAAGGTGTTCACGGTGTTGATGGGTCGGGACCTGCAGGGTCGCGACGGCAGCGTGGACGCCGGGCAGCTCGAGCGCATCGCGAGCGTGACCGGCGGGTTCTCATACAACGCGGTGGGCCAAGACGAGCTCAAAGGGAGCTTCCAAGACCTCCTCGACAAGCTCGAGCGATCGGAGATCGAGGGGACCGTGGTCCGACCGGAGCGCTTCGAGTGGTTCCTGTGGCCAGCTTTCTTCCTGCTCTTGCTCGACATCGGCCTGCGGACGACTCGGCTGCGGAGGTTCCCATGACCGTACTTCTGGCTTTGGCTGAAGAGGCCGGCACCCTCGACGAGGTGATCGCCGCCAATGAGCACCTTTGGCCGATGGGGTTCGTCGTCCTCGCCGTCGTTGGTGCGTTCGTTTGGGCCGCGCGACGGCGGGCCCATGCGGTGGCGCAGCTGGGCAACGCCGCGCTGTTGCGTCGTCTGCTCGACACGGTCAACCATCCCGCGCGGCTGGTCTCGCAGGTGTTGGTCACCGTGGCGGTCGCCTGCGTGCTCGGAGGACTTCTTCGAGTTCAGTATGGCGGCTCGGCTGAGGTGGTTCCCGCCTCGGGCCTCGATGTCGTGTTGGTGGTCGACTACAGCAAGTCGATGCTGGCCGAGGATGTCTACCCGACCCGCAGCGAGCGTCTCGAAGCGGAACTGACCCGGTTTCTCGAGGACGCGGACCGGCGCGGCGACCGGGTAGGCGTCGTGGTCTTTGCCGGACGCCCCCGGGGCTTCCCGCTGACCCGGGACTCTCGGATGCTCAAGCTCTACCTCGAGCGCGCCGACCCGAAGACCGAGAACCCCGGTGGCACCGCGATCGGCCGTGCGTTGTCGTTGGCGCTGACCTTCCTCGTGGATGCACGACGTCCTCCCGAGGGCACAGACCCCGCCGAAGTCAGTTCTCAGGAGATTCCGCTCCCCGAGAATGACCAGGCGATCATCCTTCTGACCGACGGCGAGGACACCGAGACCCGCCCGCTCGAAGTTGCGGCAGAGGCCGCGAAGCTCGGGGTGAAGATCTACACCGTAGGGATCGGGTCGAAGTCGGGAGAGCCGATTCAGTCGTTCGATGCCAACGGAGAGCGCAGCGGGTTTGCGACCGTCGACGGGGAGTACGTGATGACCCGGCTGGACGAGACGCTGCTCGAGGAGATCGCGACGTCCACGGGGGGTCGTTACGTCCGCGTCGACCCCAAGGCGTTCGGTCTCGACAAAGTGCGAGACATGCTCGAGGACCTCTCGCGGTCCCAACGCGAGGACGAGATCGAGATCCACCGGGACGAGGCGTTCCGCTTCTTCCTGATTCCAGGGTTGTTGCTCCTGTGCCTGGCGCTTGGGCTTCCGGACCGAAAGAGGTCGACATGAGTGCGCTACCGACCGCCAAAGTGGCGACTGTTTTGATCGCGGGCTGGCTCGCGCAGACTCTGGCCAGCACCGACCCGGACATCGATGCCGGAGTGGCCGCGTACGAAGCCGAGGACTTCGAGTCCGCTCTGGAGCGCTTTGACGCTGCGAAGGAGCGGCTGGGGGAGCGCCCGGAGGTGGGCTTTGACCGTGGTCTTGCGCTGCTGCGCTTGGACAAGCTCGATGAAGCGCGTCGAGCGTTCGAGCGCGCGACCGAATCCGCGGACCCGACGCTTCGCGCAAGCGCCCTGTACGAGCTTGGAAACCTCGACTTCGATGCCGAGTCCTACGCCCCCGCTGTAGAGCGGTTCACCGACGCCCTCAAAGCCAACCCGCTCCACGCCAACGCCAAGTGGAACCTCGAACTCGCCCTGCTGAAGAAAAAGGAGCAGGAGGAACAAGAGGAGAAGGACGAGGAAGAGAAGGACGAGGAAGAGAAGGACGAGGGCGACGAGGACGAGGGCGACGAGGAAGAGAAGGACGACGAAGAGCAGGAGGACGAAGAGCAGGAGGACGAAGAGCAGCAGGACGAAGAGCAGCAGGACGAAGAGCAGCAGGACGAAGGCGACGAGGAAGAGCAGGACGAAGGCGAGCAGGACGAGGGCGAGAAGGACGAGGGCGAGCAGGACGAGCAGGAACCTCCTGACGACGGTGAACCCGAAGAGCAAGAGTCCGAGCCAGAGGACGACGCCAAGGACCAGCCCGATCCCAAACAGGACGAGCCGCCGCCCGAGGAGGGCGAGCCGAACGCAGAGCCCAAGCCGGTCGATCGTATGGACATGAAGCGCGCCCTCGAGAAACTCGACGAGCAGGATCCCTTCACGTTGGACAAGCCCGGAAGTGGTTACGTGCAGCCGGAGAAGGACTGGTGATGTTCCGAACCGCTGCGCTCGCTGTGCTCTCTGTACTCTTTGCGGTCTGCGCCGTGCTGCTTCCGGCCTCCGTTTCGGCCAAGGGCATCACCGCGACGGTGGAGGCTGACGAAACCCAGACGGTCGTCGGGGACATCATCACGCTCGAGTTCCTCGTCTCTCGCTCCGATACGCGCGGGAAGCTGCCCACGCCCGAGCTGCCGCAGTCCGTCGCGGACGCGTTCGATGTCGGTCAGTGCGCCAGCGGTACGTCGCGTTCGATTCAGGAGATCAACGGCCGCCGAACCGCCGCGACGACCCGGCGGGTCAGCTGTCCACTGACCGCGAGAAAAGTCGGAACGTTCAAGATCGCGTTCACCGTCCCCGACGGGAAGAAACGGGTCGCGTCCAACTCGGTGAGCATCGAGGTCATCGCCGCCGACGGCGAGCGCCCGCCGTTGGAGGACCCCACGGTCGAGGCCCCGACAGATGCCACCGAAGACGTGTTCTTGTGGGTGAGCACCAACAAGAAGCGGGCATACGTCGGAGAGCAGATCGCCTTCCGGCTCGACGTCTACGAGGCACAACGTTTTCTCGACGTCTCGCTGCGCACCTCGCCAACGTTCGAAGGGTTCATTTCCGAGGAAGTTCCGCTGCCCGAGGTGTACACGACGATGGTCGGCGACCGCCCGTTCCGTGTGCGTCCTGGCATCCGTCGCGCACTCTTCCCGCAACAGGCAGGCACTGCGACGATCGGTGCATCGGAGCTCCTGATCTCCCGGCGGAAGCGCAGGTTCTCCGACCCCATCGCACTCGAAATCTTACCGCTTCCCGCCGAGGGACAGCCGCCCGGTTTCTCCGCCAACAACGTGGGTCGCTATCAAATCTCCGCGAAGGTCGACCGCGACGAGGTCCAGCCCGGTGAGCCGTTCACGCTGACATATACGGTGGCGGGGGAGGGCAACATCGAGTTGCTCGACCCCGGTGAGTGGGCCGAGCTTCCGGGCGTCCGTAGTTATGACCCGAAGGTCACCACGGAACGCAGCCGCGGCGACGTGGTCGGTGGCACCCGCAGCTACGCGTTCCTCATGATTCCCGAACGTCCGGGGACCTTGAGCATCCCGGCACACGACCTGGTCTTCTTCGATCCGGTCGAGGAGGCATACGCCACGGCGTCGACGTCGGTCATCGAGGTCGTTGTCGGCGGCGACCCCAACGCGATCGTCCGCACCGACGACGATGAGGACGCTGCGGTCGGCGCGGTCGTCGAGGACCCACTCGCGCCGGTGTTTGCGATGGCGTCGGTGCCACGCGAGCTTCCACGAGACCGATGGCTGACCCAGGAACGTTGGACCATGGGCATGCTGGGCGTGCCGCTCCTCGTCATGCTTGGGTTGGCGGGCGGTTGGGGCTGGCGCCGGTTTGGCCCGGACGAGGCGGCACGTGGACGGGCGGTCGTTCGTGCTCGACGCCGCGAACGCATCGAACTTGCCCAAGGGACGGTCGAGTCCGGTGACGGATTTCATGCCGCGATCTCGGCGTTGCTGCAAGATGTCGCGCTCGAGGTCGCGGGTCCCGAAGGCACGGGGCTCCCGCGCTCCGAGCTGCTTCGCCTGCTCGATCGCAAGGGTGTGGAGACCGAAGACCGACGTCGACTCGAGTCGCTCCTCGAACAGTGCGACGACGCGAGATTTGGTGCCGCGCTCGGAGGCGCAGACGAGCGCCACCATGTCCTGGAGGACGCACTATCCGTCGTTCGAGTGCTCAGCAAGGGGGCGGCATGACGCTTCGTAACTCGCTTCCCCTGCTCGTATTCATGGCCGTCGTGGCGTGGTCCACCGCTGCGCACGCCGATGCGGTCGATGATGCCTTCGTGGAGGGGACGAACGCCGCGGAGCGCAATGATTGGTCTTCAGCCGCCGCGTCCTTCGAGACAGCGAGCGCGCTGTTGCCCCAGCGCAGCGCGGTGTTGTCGTACAACCTCGGGACCGCCTACGCGAACCTCGGCGACCTCGGGCGTTCGACCTATCATCTTCGACGCGCGACCGATTGGCGCGCGGGGCCCACGACCGAGATTCTGGAAGCGGCACGAGCCAACCTCGCTGCGGTCCGACGCCGCGCCGAGCTCGATGCGACCACGAGTGGGGCGATGATCGATCGTCCGCAAACCACTTGGGATCTACTCGTTGGCGCGATCGCTGCGCCGTGGGTCGCGTGGATCTCCCTGCTGAGCGGATTGGCATTGTGCATCGCGCTGTACGTGCACCGTCGCTGGGTCCGCAGGCAGCCGCGTCGCGCCGGAGCATCCCGCGCGTTGCTGATCGTGCTGGCGCTCGTGTTCACAATCCCAGGTGGATTACACGGCTGGTCGGTCCGCGCGGCAACCGCACAGCCCGAGGCGATTGTCCTCCCGGCCGCTGTCGATGCACGCGAGGGCCCGGGGCAACATCGGTCGGTGTCGTTCACCCTCCAAGGGGGTGCGCAGGTGCGCGTGCTCGAACGATCGCCCGGTTGGAGCCTGGTGAAGCTTCCCGGTGGGCTGACGGGCTGGGTCCCGGAGGCCTCGGTGGCGCGACTCGACGCTGTTCGCGCTGCCGGCTCGCGAGGCGGGAGTCGTGAGGGGACACCCCCTGTAGGGAAACGCGGGGACGCGTAGGCGAATCTCCTCCGCGATTGATCGGTTGGCGTCCAGCCACGGGCCGGGATAAGCTCGTTGGCAGGGTGCTGTCCGTCGTCGCGACGAAGATTCGAACGTCCCGGGATGGGGGCGGCCTCAACACAACGGTTGGGCGAATCTACGAGGGTTATCTTCTCTCGGAACCGGTAGTAGGCCGCGGGATGGTGATCTTCCGCGACCCCAACGGACGACGCATGGTGACCACGGCTGTTCGCCGGGTCCTCACCACCTCTGAGACGCACGTCCTGTATGTCGAGACGGAGAACTCCGTCTACCGACTGTGTATTGGCGACGAGCGCGTCGCAGCCAAGACCGCCTAGGGTCTGCGCACCGTCGCCACGTCGGTCTAGCGTCGTCGATAGACGCCGACGCGAAGGTACTCGCCCTCGCGATGGCTCGGCGCGAGCGGATGGTCGACACCCGCCCCCAGCATCGTGACCCGGGCCCAAGGCCCCGCGACGGTGTTCATGACCCGGTCGAGATGGTCACGGCCGAGGTGATGGCTGCAGCTGCAGAGCACGATGTGCCCACCGGGGGCGAGCCTGGCTGAGCTACGGCCGACGAGGCGCCGCATCGCATCGACTGCCTTGTCGACGTTGCTCTTGTTGGTGGCGACCTTTGGCGGGTCGAGGACGATCGTGCCGAAGGGCCCCTCGAGCTTGGGGTCTTTGAGGGGCCCGAACATGTCGGCTTCGACCCAGGTCAGCCCGTCGAGCTTGGACGCCGCTGCGTTACGGGCCGCGTGTTCGAGGGCGACTTTGGAGGCATCGACCCCGACGGCTTCGACGCCGGCACGCGCGGCATGAAGAGCGAACCCTCCGATGTGACAGCCGATGTCGAGCAAGCGTCCGCCATGCGCAGCGGCGAGCTGCGCGACGAATCTGCGGTTGTCGCGTTGGTCAAAGTACGCGCCCGTCTTCTGGCTCGGTGGTGCGGGGGTCTCGAACGAGAGACCGAACTCGCGGAAGGCGAGCGTGTCGGCATCGTGCTCGCGGAACACTCCGGGCTCGAACCCCTCGAGTTTGGCCGCACCCGGCGGGAGGACGACGTGTAGCCGGCTGTGGCCGTGGCTACGAAACCACGCCTCGATGGCCTCACGCCGAACCGCCATGGCAGCGGTGGTGATCTGGAGGACGAAGTCGTCGGTGTATCGATCGACGACCAAGCCGGGAAGGCCGTCGCCCTCGCTGTTGACCACCCGGTAGCCGGTCGTGTGGTCGCGCTGAAAGCCGGAGGCCTCGCGGGCGGTCATCGCTGTGTGCAGGCGGTCCGTGAGCCAGGTTTCCTCGGGAGGCGTTTCGCCGAACGTCAGCAGACGGACAGCGATGCTCGAGTGCGGGGAAACGAGTCCCCAACCCAACGTCTCGCCTTTTTGCGTCCGGACTTCGGCCAGCGCTTGCGCGGTCTCGAGGCCCTGGACCCGAGCAACCTGCTTGCGGCGGACCCAGGGGCCCGTGGACGGGCCGACGCGTCCGGCGTCTCTTCGGAGTTCAAAGCGGGCGTGCATCAGGTCCAGTCCGAGCTTGGCCGGGGTTCGGAGGGCGGCGAGAGTTCGCCGCCACGAGGAAGCCGGCGTAGGGAGTAGCGCGGACACTCGAGCGCCTCGACGAGCGCCATGCAAGCTGCCTCGGGGAGTGTTTGCTCGCCGCAAGTGAACACGTCGCACGCGGCGTAGCCACGCTCGGGCCAGGTGTGCACCGAGATGTGGGACTCGGCCAACAGAGCGAGCGCCGTGACCCCATGGGGCTTGAAACGGTGATGCGTGGTTTGCAGCAACGTGGCCTTCGCTGCGTGGGCGGCCGCCTGCAAAGCCTCGACCACGGCCTGCGCATCATCGAGCAGCCTCGACGGGCTGTCGTAGATCTCGAGGATGCAGTGGGAACCAACGGTGGTCACGGGATCGGGCTGCAGGGGTTGGAAACTCGGCGCCAGCGTGGCGCGGCTTCGGTGACCCGCGGCCGGAGCCTAGGCAATGTCGGAGAGCCTAGCAACCCCACGCCAACGGTCGGTTCCACGGGTCGGCGCTGGCCGATTCCGCTCTGTCGCTACGAGGGCGCGTGCTCAGCGACATCGACGAGCGAAGGGGAGAGCGCCTCGACAACATCCGCCGGCGTCATCTCGACCAGGAAACCGCGCTTTCCGGCGTTGATGACGAGTCGCGGAAGTGCGGTGATGGTCTGCTGCATGTAGATCGGCAGGGTCTTGCGGGTGCCGAACGGCGAGGTTCCTCCCACAAGGTAGCCGGTGTGTTTGGTCGCCACCGAGGGCTCGCAAGGCTTGATCGACTTCGCGCCGACGACCCGGGCCACCTTCTTGGTCGAGACGCGACGATCGCCGTGCATCAAGACCAGGAGCGGATTTCCCGTTTCGGTTTCGAGGACGATCGTCTTGATGACGGCGTGCTCATCCAGGCCGAGCATCTGCGCACTGCGCTGCGTGCCGCCGTGCGGGGTGTACTCGTACTCGCGCGGCTCGAACGACACGCTGGCGGCACGGAGCGCGCGAATGGCCGAGGTGACGGGGTGCTTCGCCTTGCCCATCAGCCTTCGTCGAGAATGAACTGAAGCTTCGTTCCCCCGGCGTTGCCCTTCATGCCGATGAACTGGCTACGCATCTGTTTGAGCCCGGACTTCGCCGGCCCTTTCGTCTTCTCCCCCGTATCGGTGAAGCGCGACCCGTGGCAGGGGCAGACGAGGTCTTGCATGCTCGCGTCCCAGCGGACGACGCAGCCCAGGTGCGGGCATCGAAGAGACATCACACGGAACTGGTCGTTCTCCAGACGCATGACCAACACCGGCTTCTTGGCTTCGCTCGGCTTGACCGCGACCATGCCGCCGGGTGTCGCGAGCTCTGGGTAGTCGGCGATGTCGAGCTCCACGACACCCTCCCGAGTCTCGACCTCGGCGGTCGTCCACTTCTCCGCCTTTCCCGCGCATCCGCACAGCACCACGCCCGCGGCGGCGCCCATCAGGTCGCGCCGCGTGAGCTGCGTCGCGTCGACGTCGGGACGGTTTGCATCGTCTCGGGAGGACGTGTCGTTGGCCATGCGTGCATCAAAGGACATCCCGGTCCCATCGTCAAAGCATCGGTTGCCTCGGCTTGCTATGGTCCGACCGATGCTCGGGACAACCCTCGCGCTCGCGTCGTTGTTGGCGATGCAGCCGGCTGCTGGGACGAAGCGCAGCAACGACGCTCACGCTCGAAAGCGGGGGCCCGTCTTCTCCGTGGTCGCCGCTCCTCGGCTCGGCATTCTGCTCGCCGGCGGGTCCGACGTCATGCAGCCGCTTGGGTTTGGCGCGGGGTTCTCGTTTCGAATCCATGGCCTCCGCCTCGGCCCCATTCGGTTGGGTGCGGGCGTTGACCTCGGGCACACCCGGTTCATCGAGCGTCGTCGGGTCGAGGGGGTGCTCGACAACCAGGAGCAGTTCGCGACCCGCTACGCTGCGCTGGCGCACTCCGACTTTGGTGCGGGGCCCTCGCTTCAGATCGTGTTGGGCCCGGTCTACCTCCAGGGCGACCTCACCGTCGGCGTCGGGATCTCCTCATTTGTCCGGCCGCTGGGGATTCTGACGACCGATGAGGAGCACCACTCGGATGTCTCGGCGATGATCCGCACCGGGGGCTTGATCGGCATCCCAATTCGCAACAACCAGGGCGTCACGCTCGGTGCGTCGGTCCAGCGATACTTCAGCACCTACCAGATCGTCGCGCAGCCTCAACCCGAGGATCCCGCGCTCGTCCCCGCTGAGCCGGACACCAACCCCTTCGATCTCGTCCTCGACGTGTCGGTGGGGTACCTCTTCATGTTCTAGGAGACTCGCCGACGCCTGTGAGCGAAGTGCTCGGCATATGGCGAGCGCTCGGTCATGATGCGTGGCATGGCGCTTCATCCTCACGCTCAGTTCCAGCCCGCAAAGGGTCCTGTCGTCTGCGTGGTGATGGACGGTGTGGGGATCGGGGCGGGCGATGCCACGGACGCGGTCTCGCTCGCGCACACGCCGACGCTTGACTGGCTGGGGAGTCACGGTGCGACCGGGACCTTGGCGGCGCACGGTACGGCGGTGGGGATGCCTTCCGATGCGGACATGGGCAACTCCGAGGTGGGCCACAACGCGCTGGGGGCGGGTCGAATCTTCGATCAGGGGGCGAAGCTGGTCGCCAACGCCATGGACTCGGGTTCTATGTTCGAAGGCACGGCCTGGCGGGACGCGGTGGCGCGGGTTCAGGCCAGCGGCGAACCTCTGCACTTCATCGGACTGTTGTCGGACGGCAACGTGCATAGCCACATCGACCATCTCTTTGCGATGCTCGAGCGCGCCGCCGCAGAGGGGGTCGTGTCATGTCGTGTTCACGCCTTGCTCGACGGTCGCGATGTTCCGGCACGCTCGGCGCTCGAGTACACTGCGGCGTTGGAATCCAAGCTCGCCGCGTTGTCGGTCTCAGGCCGGGACTACCGCGTGGCGAGTGGAGGCGGGCGTATGTCGATCACCATGGATCGCTACGAGGCTGACTGGGCGATGGTCGAGCGCGGCTGGAAGCTCCATGTGAAGGGGGAGGGCCGAGCGTTCCAGAGCCTCAGCGTGGCGATTGCCACCCTCTACGACGAGTCCGACAAGGGAGACCAGGACCTCGAGGGGTTTGTCATCGCCGAGGCGGGCAAACCCGTCGGACCCATCCGTGATGGCGCTGCCGTCATTCTCTTCAACTTCCGAGGCGACCGCGCGCTCGAGATCTCACAGGCCTTTGAGGCGGAGACGTTCGACAAGTTTGCTCGGGGTCCCCGCCCCGACGTGCTCTACGCTGGGATGATGCAGTACGACGGCGACGAGCACGTCCCGTCTCGCTTCTTGGTGGAACCACCGTCTATCGAAGGGACGATGGGGGAGTTGCTCGCTGGCTCGGGAAAGCGGCAGCTGGCGATCTCCGAAACACAGAAGTTCGGGCACGTGACGTACTTTTGGAACGGGAACCGCAGCGGTGCATTCGACGAATCGCTCGAGACCTACGTCGAGGTTCCGTCCGATCGGGTGCCGTTCGAACAGCGGCCCTGGATGAAGGCGGCGGAGATCACCGACAAGTTGATCGCCGAGCTTCGGGAGGGCGGCCATGACTTCGCCCGGGTGAACTACGCCAACGGCGACATGGTTGGGCATACGGGCGATCTCGATGCATCGCGGGTTGCGGTCGAGGTTGTCGACCTGTGTCTGGCCCGGCTGCTTCCGGTGGTGCGGTCTCTGGGCGGCGTGCTCGTGGTGACGGCAGACCACGGCAACGCGGACCAAATGGTCGAACTCGGCAAGGACGGCCGGCCGCGCGCGCGGACCAGCCACAGCCTCAACCCGGTCCCATTGCATGTCTACGATGCGGCGCGCCCCGGACTTGCGCTCGACCCCGACGCGCTCGTGGGGGCGAACTTGGGCAACGTTGCTGCGACCTGCCTCGAGCTGATGGGGCTTACGCCGCCGTCGAGCTACGCGCGCTCCGTGTTGGCACGGCCCTGAGCTGAATGGGGGCCGTCGGGTCGTCCTCGAGAGGGACGGGCGCGAAGCAGTCAGGGTGGCAGGCGAACTGATCTCGTCCGGCGTCCTTGGCCTGGTACAGCGCCTCGTCTGCCGCAGCCATCAGATGGCTGACCGTTCGCTGGGTGAGAGCGTCGGCTGACATCGCGCGGGTGTCCGCGATTCCGATGCTCAACGTGATCGCCTCGGGCATTCCCGTTTCTTCCTGAATCTGGCGCAGAGCTTCTTGGATCCGTTGGGCCACGACGGTGGCGCCCTGAGCGTTGCAGCCCGCGAGCAGCACGCTCATCTCGTCCCCACCGAGACGTGCGGCGGCGTCGGTCGGTCGGATCACGGAGCGCAACGCTGCGGAGATGGCCCGCAGCGCCCGGTCGCCCATGGCGTGCCCGAACGTGTCGTTGATGCGCTTGAAGTGGTCCGCGTCGCACAGCAGGAGCGTGACGTCCTCGCCGGTCCGTGTGGAGCGAGCCAGCGCTTGGTCGATGAAAGGCTGAAACCCGCGGCGGTTCCACAGGCCCGTGAGTGCGTCGGTGTGGGCGTGCTCGCGGAGTTGAGCCTCCTCGACGCATCGAGCGTGGAGGACTCGGATGGCTTGGAGCAGACCGTCGACGGTCTGACGGGCGTCAACGTCTGTGGGGTCGCGAAGGGCGACCGTCAGGGTTTGGACGCCGCTTGGGTCGGGGAGGTCGAGCGCGCACGCGCCCTCAGGGGCGGTTTCCACGCCGAACTGCGCCCAATCGACCTCCCACAGGACCCCCAAGCCGGAGACGGCGCGCTGACGAACGGCGTTGGCGTCCTTGGCTTCCAGCAGAAACTGCATCAACTCGGCAACCGCCCGGGCAGGCACCGATGCTCGCGCCGGGGGGGAGTCTTCAGCGGGTACGGCCATCGGGGTCGGCATCGGGTCGAACAATGAGCAAGCACGGTGCCAATGCGCAGTTTGGGGCGATGGCGCCCTGGCCCTGGAGCGAAAACCCGCCGCGATCCGCGCTGTCGGCTGTTCTCGCCGCCCCGTTTTGATACCTTTGCCGCCGGTCCATGGAGCGTTTTCAAGCCAACCGCCTCGGAGTCTGTCTGGCAGCCGCCTGCCTACTCGCCGTCCCGTCTTGTAAGAACAGCGGGGAGAGGGGCGCGAGCGAAGCGGCCGCTTGGGTGGACAGCCCGACCTCGGGCGCCAAGAGCGGCACGATGCTGAAGTTCAACCAGCTCGGTGTCGAGTTCGAGGTCCCCGACACCCTCTATGTCTTCCGCAACTGCGGCGAGTCAGCCCACACCAAGGACGACGCGACCAACTGGATCCCGATCGTTTCGTGCAGCAGCGGAGCATCCGGCGACTTCGAGTTCGGCGACGCCGAGGAGGAAGAGGATCCGTTCGCCGAAGAAGAGTACGAGGACGCCTCCGGAGCGGAGGAGATCGACATCACGTTCTTCGTGACCAAGAAGACCCGCCCGATCGACGAGCGCTCGGTCACCTGGTTCAAGAACAAGTACAAGCAGGCGGGTCTGTCCGTCGACGAGATCGCCTACCAGTCCGACTACCAGAAGAAGGCCGGGATCTACACCCGCCTTCACGTCATGGACACGTCCACGAACACGCCGACGCGGGAGATCATCCAGTTCATGTTCCCGCGCAAGGACGTCGTGTTCATCGCTCGGATGGAATATCCGTTCGGCGACTCCCGCTCGATGGACAAGGACTGGCAGTACATCCTGTGGAACTTCAACTGGCTTGGCGAGGGCAGCGGGGCTGACGAAGCTCCCGCCGACGGCACCGAAGACGAGGCCTGAGTCCGCGCCATGCAGGGCGAGAACTCGGACCCCATCTACCTCGATCACAACGCCACCACGCCCGTCGCCGAGTCCGTCCGGGACGCGATGGTGCCGTGGTTGGGATTGCAGTTCGGCAACCCTTCGAGCGGGCACGTGTTCGGACGTCGTGCGGCCGAGGCGGTTGCCCACGCCCGGTCGCAGGTCGCCGCGCTGATTGGCGCGAGCCCGGAGCAGATCGTCTTCACCGGGGGTGGGACCGAGGCGGACAACCTCGCGGTGCGTCGCAGCACGGTCGCCCGTCGCCGGGTGGTGACGACCAGTGTCGAGCACCCCGCCGTCGAGGAGCCGGCGCGGGCGCTTTCCGCAGATGGCTGGACGTGGGAGAGGCTCGCGGTGGATTCCTCCGGACGAGTGGACCTTGCGGCTGCATCATCTGTGCTCGCGGAGCCCGCGGGTCTGGTGAGTGTGATCCTCGCGCAGAATGAGACCGGAGTCTTGCAGCCGGTCTCCGAGATCTCCGCGCTCGCACGAGCGTCCGCTGCGGACGTGATCGTGCATAGCGATGGGGCGCAGGCGGTCGGCAAGGTTCCCGTGGACGTCGCCGCGATGGGTGTCGACCTGCTGACGATCGTGGGTCACAAACTGTACGGACCCTGCGGGATCGGGGCGCTGTATATCCGTGAGCCCGGACTCGTTCGAGGCTGGGCACTCGGTGGCGGCCAAGAGCACGGTGTCCGGCCCGGGACCGAACCCACCGCGATGGTGGTGGGGCTCGGTGCTGCATGCCGACTCGCTGCGCATGATCTCGAGGTCGAAGGTCGCCGCCAGGCGGCGCTTCGCGACGCGTTGCAAGCCCGTCTCGTCGATGGCATCCCGAGACTCCGCGTGACCGGACACGGGGCCGACCGTCTGCCCAACACGCTGCACGTGTGCGTTCCGGGCTGCGTGGGCGCGGACGTCCTTCGACGTGCTCCGGAGCTCGCTGCATCGACGGGCTCGGCATGTCATGCCGATGGGGAAGGAGGGATTCTCCACGCGATGGGCGTCGACGCGGAACTGGCTCGGGGTGCACTTCGCCTGAGCTTGGGTCGCCGAACGACGGCGGTCGACGTCGAGCGTGCCGGTGAAGCCTTGGTACGCGCGTGGAGCGAGGTCGTCGGCGGATCGTCGGGCCCATCTTCTTTAGAGGCGTGATACGCTCGGACATCGGCGATATGGCTCAGCCTTCCGATCTCAAGCTGCAGAAAGTACTGGCGCGGTTTCCCTGGCGACGACGAAAGCCGCGGGGGAGCGGTGGTCTTGCCCCGATCGACATGGTCGGGAAGGACGGTCGGCGCATGTGGGCCAACCCCGACGAGCTCGCCGCGTTTGAAGATCCCGGACCGGCCTTGGTTTGTGTAGCGATTCGGGAGGACACGATCGCGCACGCGATCGTGCGGGGGTTGGTCTTGCACCACGCCCGCGAGCAGGGCCTCGAGCTGCCCGAGTCAGGTCCGAAGCTCACGGAGAAGGGCGTCACGTTGCTTGGGGGGCTCCTCCAGGATGCTGGCCTCGATCCGGCGGAGCCTCTGGGCCCGCATCCGCTCGGTGATCTCGTCCAGGCTACGTGGGCGATCGCCGCAGCGACCACGGCTTGAGATGGCTCAGACCCCAGCGGCGGGGTGAAATCGGCTTGCGTCGACCAGCTGCGGATCGATGGTGCCCAGCGGCCCGCATCCACTGTAAATTGCCGACGGTCTTGGAGCGACCAGCACGATGACGCGGCATCAAGCGGTTCTCTTTCGTCAGATCTTCCTGCTGAGCGATCTGTTTGTGTCCGTGGTCGCGTTCTTTGCGGCGCTGACGCTGCGGCAGTGGTTGCCGACCGTCTCGGAGTACCTGCCCGCGTTTTTGGGCCGACGCGAGGTGTCGGTCGAGCTGTTCCTCGATTCCAACTATCCGAAGTTCCTGCTGGGCATGGTCCCGCTGTGGGCGCTGACCTTCCACTTCTCCAACACCGCGGATTTTCGGGCCGGACCTGGCCAGACCTCGGTGCGATACGTCCGCGCGGTCGCGGTTGGGTTGGGGCTGCTGGTCGTCGCGTCCTTCTGGTTCAAGGTCACGTTTCTCTCGCGCAGCTTCGTGTTCATCTTCGGCGCGACGCAGTTCGTGTTTCTGCTCGCGGTCCGGGTTGCAGCTCGCGCCGTCATCCGTCGCACAAAGCGCGTCGATGACCACCGCGTACTCGTCGTCGGGACCGGGGCCGAAGCCGTCGCATTTGCAGGGTCCCTCCGCGAACGCTCATCGTGGAACAACAGTCTGGTCGGATTCGTCAGCGTCCTGGGCCTTCCTGAGCTGACGGAGGCTGACCCGGTCCTCGGTCAGGTGGATGACATCGCGTATCTCCTCGATACCGAGGTTGTGGACGAGGTCGTCTTCGCTGTGCCCGAGCGAACCCACGAGGACTTCGCCGTTGCCCTCGCGGCTTGCGATGAACGCGGTGTCGACGTGCTGCTCTCCATGCCCACGACGGTCCAGCTCAACGGCGAGATGGAGCTGGCCAACATGACCGGGTTCAACATGCCGATGATCGGCATCACGCAGAAGCCCACCGGCGAGGTCCGGCTGATCGGCAAGCGACTCCTGGACATGGTGGGATCGTTTCTCGGCATCATCGCCATCTCCCCCTTGCTCGGGTTGATCGCGCTGCTGATCAAGCTCGAGGACGGGGGTCCGATTCTCTTCAAGCAGGTCCGAAGCGGGCTGCAGGGGCGCAAGTTCCCCATGCTCAAGTTCCGCTCGATGTGCATCGACGCTGAGAAGAAGAAGAAGGAGCTGATGCACCTCAACGAGATGGACGGGCCCGTGTTCAAGATCAAACACGACCCGCGCATCACCAAGATCGGTCGCTTCATCCGCAAGACCTCCATCGATGAGCTTCCACAGCTGTTCAATGTGCTCGTCGGACAGATGAGCTTGGTGGGCCCCCGGCCGCCGCTTCCCTCCGAGGTTGCCCAATACAAGCCGCGTCAGCGTCGGCGGCTCTCGGTCCGTCCTGGAATCACCGGGCTGTGGCAGGTCTCGGGACGCAGCGACATCAGCGACTTCGACAAGTGGATGGAACTCGATCTCGAGTACATCGACACTTGGTCGCTGTGGCTCGACATCAAGATCTTGTTCATGACTGTCCCCGTGGTGCTCCTGCACAAGGGCGCGAGCTGAGCCGCACGCGACTGCGCCGAGCCAGCCCGCGGTCCTGCGCCCTGCGTCGTTCCTCGCGTCGCCACAGACCGATCCGGTGGATGTCCGTGTTCGGCCTCCGGGCTTGCGCAGGGTGTTGAGCGACGTGCCTTGCGGGTGGTTTCAAACCGGCCGAGGCTCGGTGCTCTCATGCCACGCCGCTTCGTCGACCTGTCCATCTACCTCGAGAATGAGGTGCTCTCCGACCCTGCACCGCTGGCGCCGAAGATCACCTACGAGACGCACGAGGACACCGTCCCGATCTTCATGCAGATGATTCCCGGGACGAAGCCCGAAGACTATCCGGAGGGGCAGGCTGCCGCCGCGGAGTGGGTCACACTCACCACGCACAGCGGTACGCACCTCGACGCGCCGTATCACTTTCACTCCACACAAGACGCGAAGGCTGGAGGCTCCCGCCCTTCGATGACCATCGATGAGATCCCGTTGGAGTGGTGTTTTCAGCCTGGGGTGAAGCTGGACTTCCGCCACTTCGACGACGGCTATGTCGCGACGGCCGCGGATGTGGAAGCCGAGCTGGCTCGGATTGGTCACGAGCTGCAACCGATGGAGATCGTGGTCGTCAACACGCGCGCGGGCTCGCGCTATGGGCAGGACGACTACGTGGAGACGGGGTGTGGGATGGGCTACGAAGCGACGATGTACCTGCTCGAGCGCGGCGTTCGGTTGACAGGAACCGACGCGTGGAGCTGGGACGCTCCGTTTTCATACACCGCGAAAAAGGTCGCTCAGACGGGGGACAGCAGTCTGATCTGGGAGGGGCACAAGGCCGGGCGCGACATCGGATACTGCCACTTGGAGAAGTTACACAACCTCGAAGCGCTGCCCGGAGACGGCTTCACGATCAGCTGCTTCCCCCACAAGATCCGCGGCGCGTCCGCGGGGTGGACCCGCGCTGTCGCGATCTTCGACGAGTAGGGCAACGCTGCGGCCGCGTTCGGACCTGCGCAGGCGCGGTAAGAGGGCGAGAGGGGGCCGTTCAGTAGCATCGGTGGCAGCCATGGAGGAGACAGCGCTGCCCCTGAACCGAAACTCGACGCGGCCACCAGGGGGGATGCAAGGCTGGGTCTCGGCGCGCCGTCGCGCCGCCCTTCTCAGGAGGACGCTGGCGTGCCTGGCACCCTTTTTCGTCGCTCTTGTCGCATCGTTCGCGGCGGCGGAAGGGATTCCTGAGCCGACCGCTGACGACATGGAGCGCATCGGGCCACTGCTCGAGGGGCGGATCGATGTGGAGCCCGAACGCATCATTCACGTTGCGCCTCTTCCCGGCGAGGACGGAGACGGCACGGCGGCGAATCCACGACGGGACCTCAAGACCGTGGTGGAGGAGGCGGAGGCGGGCACGGCCATCCATCTTGCGCCCGGTGTCTACGACATGTCCGCGATCGCGGAGACCTTCGGGCATGCCACGTCCAGGCTGATCACCGGTCATGATGGGGAGAGCGGTCGGCCCATCGTCCTTCGTACCGACCCCGAAGCGTACGTTGTGGGCTCGGAGGTCGCGGTCCTGGACTTCGACTACGAGAACACCGGGGACTGGAGTTCCTCGGCATTCGTCGCACGCAACGACTACTGGGTCTACGAGCGATTCGAACTTCGACGTGTCTATCGTCGAGCGTTCACTGGGTTCGGCCGGGAGTGCACATTTCGAGAGCTCGAGCTGCACCATGCGGACACCGATGGGACCGACAACGACGCGCTTCTCGTCATGACCGCCAGCGGCGGTGGAGCCAACAACGTGGTGCTTCAAAATCACCTCCACCACGTGGGGATCTTGGACCGGGAGACGGATGAACTCGTCGAGATCTCAGGTGTGAACAGTGGTTGCTACTACTCCGTGACGCGGCTCACCTACGACAGCGGAACGCCGGAGGCGGGCGACGATGCGACGCGCGCGGAGTGGGAGGCGGTTCTCGAGCCTCCCGACGGTGATGTCCATGTGGTCGCAAACCATGTGCACGACTGCCACTACGGACTTGGGCTCAAGAACGTCAGCCGCGGCCCATACCACTTCTCGAGCAACTACATTCACGACACGGACTACGGGATCATGTCTCCGTTTCGGGAGACGGTCGTGACGAACAACGTCATCCACGATGCGGGCATCGGGATCCGACTTGGGCGAGCCCAGACCAACGGACCGCTGATGACCTTCCTCAAAATGACGGGCAACGGGGCGCACTCCGAGGTGGCCTTCAACACGGTCGTGAACGCCACCCGGGGCCTGGAGTTTTCCGGAGGTTGGGGGACGGAGGTTCACCACAACCTCGTCGTCGACGCCGAAGAGCCCGTGGCCATCCAGCGAAACACGTTCTCCTGGTGGGAAGATGGGCAGTGGCCGGGACTGCGTGGCGAGTTCCTCGTGGGTGACATGAACGAGGCCCACCCTTTCTATGACGTGGTGCCGGCCTACGTGCACGAGACTCCCGAGGAGTTTCGGGCGATGTCGCTGGCGGACAACTGCTACGACATGGAGCCGTCCATCGCCGCTGTGGACTTCGTGCAGGACCTCGCCGACATCACCGGCATGGTCTTCGATCTCGACTATGTGGTGCTGGGCGCACAGGACCGCGCGGGGTTGTTCGCCGACGAAGCGCAGCACGACTACCGGCGCGCCGAGGATGGCTACGAATGTGGGGCTCTTCTCAAGCAACCCCGCGATCCGGGCGAGGGCGGAACGGGCGGGTCCGGTCGCCCTGGCGAGAGCGGGGATGCGAGCACGAGCGGTGGGGATTCTGGGGGGGAGACGGGGACGGGCTCTGTGGAAACGGGGGAGCCGGGAACGGGAGCGTCGGGGGCAAGCACGGGCGCCGAGGATGTACCCGGTCAAGATTCGGACGGAGGGTGCGGCTGCTCGTCGACGCCGCATCCGGGTCCGGCGACGTTGTGGCTCTTCGCCGTCGGGCTTGCCCTGCGTCGCCGAACCCGGGTTCCGTCGCGCCGGAAAGGGGACCGGAATCCACGGTGATGGCGACATCCCCGGCACCGTCGTCATGTTGACGGCCGCGGTCTACTCGAGCGGGGTGGGCTTGCCGAGTCGCTTGGGCCCCGGGCGGCCCTCGGCGACGGGCTTGACCGCGGGTTGCTGCGTGAGGGTGGGCTTGCTGCCCTCGGCCGAGGAGGTGAGTGCGCCGATGAGCTGCGTGATCTTGTTCCCCAGGTCGGGGTCGCCGCCCATCGCGTCTTTGCGGCCGGCGAGTAGTTCGATCGGGACGGGGACGACGATTTTGGACGCGGGCTCGGCCGCCATCTCGGTCAAGGTCTGGAACATCCGCAGCTGCATCGCGCCGGGGTTCTCTGCGATCGTCTCCGCGGCGGCGGCCAGCTGCTTGGCGGCCTGGAACTCGCCTTCGGCCGCGATGACCTTGGCGCGACGCTCTCGTTCGGCCTCGGCTTGTCGGGCCATGGCGCGCTTCATCTCCTGCGGCAGCATGATGTCGCGGAGTTCGACCGCGGAGATGTCGATTCCCCACTGCTCGGTGCGTGCATCGAGAATCGAGCGGACCTCTTCGTTGATCGATTCGCGATGGGCGAGGATGTCGTCGAGGTCCATCCGACCGATCACCGCGCGCAGGGTGGTGGCTGCCAGCTGTAGGGTGGCGGGCATGTACTCCTCCACGTCGAGAACCGCGTGCGAGGGCGACTCCACCGTGATGTAGACGACGGCGTCCACCACGATCGAGATGTTGTCCTTGGTGATGACCTCCTGGGGCGCGATCTGAACGACCTTGGTCCGCAGGTCGACAACCCGGGGCCGGTCGATCCCCAGCGGGAACATCAGGACGAGCCCAGGCCCGGCGAGCTTCTTCTGCGCTCGCCCCAGGCGGAACACCACGGCGCGTTCGTACTCGCGAAGAACACGAACACCCGTGGAGGCGATCGCCAAGACCACGAAGAGGACGATGAGCAGTCCCGGAAACACGAACGAAGGCTAGCGGAAGGGGAGAGGACCTTCGTTGAATTCCATCGCGTCGACGTCGAGCGTCGGTGCCGAGAGCTCGAGGTTCTCGAGTACGCCGGAGAGCTCGGGGGTCTCCATTGCGAGTGCGTCGAGGCTGTCTGCGTCCTTCACTTCCCAGTCGGTTCGGCTGTAGAACCGTGCGGTTCGGCCGTTGTTGTCCGAGAACTCGAGGCACAACTCGAACGGCTCGGGGGCTTCACCCTCGCAGTTCCAGGTGCGTGCCTTCACTTCGCCGCGGATCCGGTCTTGGGGGAAGAACAACTTCAGTCGGCTGCCCTCGAGACGCCAACCGAAGACCTCGATGCCGTGGCGCCACGTGGAGCTGCGACCGGTCGCGCCGAACTGCTGGCCATCCTTCTCGAGAATGACGACGTGCCCGATCATGT